>CAWCSR010000001.1:0-31804 GCA_963798285.1 uncultured Thermoleophilia bacterium
ACCTCAGGCTTCCGGCCGCTCGCCTCAGGACTCCGGCGTTGCCACCTCGAGCGAGGCGAGCATCCGCGCGAGCACCCGGTAGGGGTTGGAGTGGTCGACGTCGGGATCGACGGCGACCTGGATGGCCAGGCCGTCGATGACCGCACTGAGCAGCTGGGCGATGCCGAGCAGCTCCGGGTCGGCCAGTGCGGCTGCCCCGTCAGCCACGCCCAGCCAGTCGAGCTTCATCTTCCAGTACCAGCGGAACAGCATCGCCAGGCGGCGGCGCAGCACGTCGTCCCGAAGCACGTGCGGCAGCAGCTCGTAGAACACGGTGAAGTCCTCAGCCGACTCGGACATGCGGCGCATCTCCTCGACCAGGCGGGGGATGCGCTCGCCCGGGGCGACATCCTTCATGCGGTCGAGCGAGCTCAGGTACTCGTCGTGGATCACCGAGTCGAGCACCGCGGCGACGAGCCCTGCCTTATTGTCGAAGTAGTAGGAGACCATCGCCTTGTTCTCGCCGGCGCGTTCGCTTACGACCTTGAGCGTCAGCGCCTCGAACCCCTCTTCGGTGATGATGTCCTTGGCCGCGATGAGCAGGTTGCGCGCGGTCTCGGGGAGGGACGACAGCGGGTCCTCGAAGGCGAAGTGCAGGTGGTCGGCGAGGCTGGCCGGAGCGTGCGCGGCGCCGATGCTTCCGCTCGCCCTCTGTGCTGCCATCGGACCTCGCTCCCGCACGGCCCGCGCGGGAGCCGGGCCGGCTTGACATCGCTCTCCAGCCACGGTGCAATGAAGCACTGATTGACCGGTTGATTAGTCAGCCGCGCGCCATTCTAGCACGAGGTCCCGCGGACGACCATGGCCGGGCGGGGCCCGCCCAGAGCGAGGAGCTACGTGGATTTCTACGTCGGACGGGTGCTGCGGCTCGACATGACCGCCCTCACGGCGACGGTCGAGCCGCTGCCCGACGAGTGGGCCCGGCTGTACGTCGGCGGCAAGGGCCTCCTGCTCCGCTACCTGTTCGAGGAGCTCGCGCCGGGCATCGACGCGCTCGCCCCCGAGAATCCACTCATCCTCGCCACCGGGCCGTTCGCCGGCACCGCCGCGGCGACGTGCTCGCGCCTCGCGGTCGGCTGCAAGAGCCCGGCGACCGGCACGCTGCTCGACTCGTACGTGGGCGGGTCGTTCGCGCCGGAGCTCAAGTTCGCCGGCTACGACATCGTCGTCGTGACCGGTCGGGCGCCGCACCCGGTCCTCGTGCTCGTCGAGGACGAACGGGTCGAGTTCCTGCCGGCTGAGGGCCGCTACTGGGGTCTCCAGACGGCGGCCCTGGAGCAGAAAGTGCGCGAGGAGATGGGCCCGTGGCACAAGGTCCTCTCCACGGGCCCCGCCGGTGAAGAGCTCATCCCCTTCGCCTGCCTCTCGACCGACCAGTACCACAAGGCCGGCCGGGGAGGCGCCGGCGCCGTCATGGGCAGCAAGAACCTCAAGGCGGTCGTCGTGCGCGGCACCGGCTCCGTCAAGGCCGGCGACGCCGCGGCCTTCTCGCGCGACCTGCTGGCCCTCCAGGAGGAGCGCATCCTCACGGCGGACAACGCCTGGACCTGGGAAGAGGGCACGCCGTACCTCGTCGAAGTCGTCAACGCCGCCGGCGCCCTCCCCACACGCAACTGGCGCTCCGGCCAGTTCGAGGATGCTGCGGCCATCCAGTCCGCGGAGCTGCAGCACGTGCGCACCAAGATCCGCGCCTGCACCCAGTGCCCGCTCGCCTGCCGGCAGGTCCACCAGTTCGGTGACCACATCTGCGAAGGACCGGAGTTCGAGACGCTCGGCCTCTGCGGCGCCAACTGCGGCGTCGGCGAGCTGGCCAGCATCGCCGCCTTCAACGAGGCCTGCGACGAGCTCGGCCTCGACACGATGTCCACGGGCGCCGTCGTGGCCCTCGCCATGGACCTCTGCGAGAAGGGCGCCGCCAACTACGGCCTCGCCTTCGGCGACACGGGGGGCTACCTCGCGGCTCCGGGTCTGATCGCGCGGCGAGAGGGCTGGGGCGCCGAGCTGGCGCTCGGCACCCGCGACCTCGCCGCGCTCAAGGGCCGGCCGGAACTCGCTCCGCACATCAAGGGACTCGAGCTCCCGTCCTACGATCCGCGCGGCACCTTCGGCATGGGCCTCGGCTACGCCACGTCGGACCGTGGCGCCTGCCACATGCGCGCCTTCACGGCCGCCGACGACATCCTCGGCGGCGAGGCGCCGGCCGACTCACTCGAGGGCAAGCCGGCGCTCACCGTGGAGCAGCAGGACTTCAGCGCCGTCGCCTGGACCGGCGTCTGGTGCGCGAACATGTACGTCGACACCGACTTCCTCGGGGTGCACTTCCGCCACCTCTGGGGCCGCGAGACGTCACACGAGGAGCTCATGACCATCGGGGCGCGGATCTGGAACCTCGGCCGCCTGCTCAATCTGCGTGAGGGGTTCACGCGCGGGGACGACCGGCTGCCTGCCATCCTCGCCGTGCCGCACCCGGACGGCGCGGCGGCCGGCAAGACGGTGAGCGCCGCCGAGTTCGGCGCGGCGCTGGACGAGTATTATCGGGTGCGTGGATGGGACGCCGACGGCGTGCCCACCGAGGAGACCCTGGCGAAGCTCTCGCTGGACGTCCGGCTGTAGCCGCTCTTCGGCCGGAGCACGCCGGCGAGCGGCGCGAAGGGAGCGCCATGACGTCCGTGGACGAGGTGATTCGCCGGCAGGCCGAGCGGCCCACCGAGAGATTCGACCCGGCGCCCGGAGAGGCGACGATGCTCGCCGTGGTCACGCGCGGCAACGGCGGGCTCGAGCAGCTCGACTACCGCGAGGTGCGGCGGCCTCGGCCGGCCGAGGGCGAAGTGCTCGTCCGGGTCCTGGCCGCCGGCGTCAACGCCACCGATGTGAACACTCGAGCCGGCTGGTACGCGGAGGGCGGCTGGAGCTCGCCCTCGCCGTTCCCCTTCATCCAGGGCACCGACTGCTGTGGTCTCGTCGCCGGGGCGGGCCCCGGCTGCGACGAGGCGATCGTCGGCCAGCGCGTGCTCGTGCGGCCCTGCATGCGGCCTCACGGATTCGGCTCGCCGGAGACAATCTGGCTGGGCTCCGACTTCGACGGCTCCTTCGCCCAGTACGTGCTCGCACCGGCGTCCGAGGTGTTCCCGGTGCACAGCGGCCTCAGCGACGACGAGCTCGCCGTGGTGCCGTGCTCGTTCGGGACGGCCGAGAACATGCTGGCCCGCGCCGGCGTCCGGAGCGGGCAGCACGTGGTCGTCACCGGCGCGTCCGGCGGGGTGGGCTCGGCTGCCGTGCAGCTCGCGCGTCTGCGCGGCGCGGAGGTGACGGCGATCACCTCGGAGAGCAAAGCGGCGCGCGTGCGTGACCTCGGCGCCGCGCGCGTGGTTCTCCGCGGCCTGACGGCGGTGCTCGAGGAGCAGTCCGCGGACGTCGTCGTCGACAACGTATCCGGGCCGGGGCTCGAGCGGCTGCTCGCCGTCCTGCGCCGCGGCGGCGTGTACGTCTCCTCGGGGGCGATCGCGGGACCCGACGTCGGCTTCGACAAGCGCACGTTCTACCTGCGCGACCTCACCATGCTTGGGTGCACCGCGTGGGACGAGGCGGTCTTCCCGGCGCTGGTGGAGTACCTGGAGCGCGATCAGCTGCGGCCGCCGGTGGCGGCGGCGTTCCCGCTCGAGCGCATTGCGGAGGCACAGACGGAGCTTCTGGAGCAGAGGCACGTGGGCAGCTACGTGCTCGTGCCGTCCGCCATCTAGCGTAGCCGGCCGCCGGCGCCGGGCTCGTGCTCGAGCCGCATGTCGCGCACCGGCGCGCGGGCAGCATCCGCGGCCGCGTCGTCCAGCATCGCCTGCGCGGCGCTCTCGGCGTCGAGCCGCGAGCGGTAGTGCCCGATCTCGCGGCCCACCGTCTCCTCGTCCCACTCCAGAGCAGCAGCCATGAGCCGCGCGACATCTTCGACGGCGCGGCGCCCGCGGTCCGGTTCTTCGAACGCGATGTGCGTGCGCCGCGTCAGAACATCGTCCACGTGTAGCGCCGCCTCGTTGAGCACGGCATACCGGACTTCGGCTGCGAGGTACGTAGCCGCGCCGTCCAGCGGCGCGGCGAGCGCCGGGTCCTCCACGATGAGGTCCAGGACCCGAAGTGCGAGCGTGCCGTAACGGCTCGCGAGGTGGTCGAGCTGCAGCTGTGAGAGGCCGGACGCGCCCGGGTGGAGCCGCGCTCTCCGGCCGGTCTCCGCCGACCCGACGGCGCCGAGTAGCGGAAGCTCCTCGGTGTGGCTCGGCGGGACGGAGAAAGGCAGGTCGCGCGCGGCCACGTCGACGGCGTCGCGCGCCATGATGCGGTAGGTCGTGTACTTGCCGCCGGCGATGCTCACGAGCCCCGGCGCGCTGCGCCGGACCACGTGCTCGCGCGAGACGGCGGCCGTGTCGGTCGAGCCCTCCGCAACGAGCGGCCGCAGCCCGACGTACACGCCGGTGATGTCCTCGGTGGTGAGCGGCGTACGCAGGATCGCGTTGACGTGTCCCAGCAGGTAGTCGATGTCGGCACGGCTGGCGGCGGGGTGGTCCAGACCGAACTCCCACGGCGTGTCCGTCGTGCCGATGATCCAGTGCGTCCCCCACGGGAGGACGAAGAGGACGCTCTTCTCGGTGGGCAGGATCAGCGCCAGTTCCGAGTCGATGCGGTCGCGCGGCACGACGATGTGCACGCCCTTGGAAGGGCGCACGGGCAGTGGTGACTCCACGCCGGCGAGGCGCTCCATCTCGGTGGTCCAGATGCCCGTCGCGTTCACGGTGACGCGGGCGCGGACCTCGAAAGCCGCGTCGCCCTCGAGATCGAGCGCCGTGACGCCGGCGACGGCGTCGCCGTCGCGGAGGAAGCCCGTCACCTCGACGGCCGGAACGCAGCAGGCGCCCTGCGCGGAGGCCGTCCCGGCCAGGGTGACGGCGAAGCGCGCGTCGTCCACCTGCGCGTCGTAGTAGCGGATGCCGCCGGTCACCGCGTCGTGTTTGAGCGAGGGTACGAAGCGCATGCAGGCGGCGTGCGAGAGGTGACGGTGCCGCGGCATGGCGGGCCGCAGGCCGGCCAGGGCGTCGTACAGCAGCAAGCCGGCGCCCATGTAGGCGCGCTCACCGGCGCCATGTTCGAGCGGCAGCAGGAAGGGCGTCGCGTGGACGAGGTGCGGCGCCAGGCGCTCGGTGAGCAGGCGCCGCTCGTGGAGCGCTTCGCGCACGAGCCCGAGGTCGAAGCGCTCGAGGTAGCGGAGGCCGCCGTGGATGAGCTTGCTCGAGCGGCTGGAGGTGCCGGCGGCGAAGTCGCGCTTCTCGATCAGCGCCACCGAGAGCCCGCGGCTGGCGGCGTCGAGCGCGACGCCGCAGCCGGTGACACCGCCGCCCACGACGAGAAGATCGAACAGCTCGGTGCCGAGCCGTTCGATCTGGCGGCCGCGAGCGTCCCATGGCGACCGGCACGTGATGCCGCTGTCTGGATGCCGCTCGCTCATGGCCCCCTCCTCGTCTCGTCTTGGTATGTACCAGTCTGTCTGGTATGTACCATGACTGCTGTGCCATACTCTGTCAAGACAGCGACCGGCCCGGCGACGCGCGGACGAGCGCGTTCGGGCCGATACCCAGCACGACGGCGCCTCGCGCCACGGGAGAGCTTGATGGAGTACATCGCGGAGGCGGCGAAGAGGACGCCGGTCGTGCACGAGACGGAGGTGCTCGTGGTGGGCGGCGGGCCCGGTGGCCTCGCCGCCGCCCTCGCCGCCGCCAGAGCCGGCGCGCACACGACCCTGGTCGACCGCTACGGCTGCTTCGGCGGCGTCATCACCCAGGTCGGCGTGGACAGCGATCGCCTGGTACCGGCACGAGGCGACGGTGGAGGCCGGCGGCATCGGCGCTCGAGTTCGAGCGCCGCGCCGAGGAGCTCGGCGGCACGGCGCCCGACGTCCAGTCCCAGAGCCGAGGCGCTCGACTCGGAACTCTTCAAGGTCGTCGCCGACCGGCTCGTCCTGGAGGCCGGCGTCGAGCCGCTGCTCCACTGCCTCGTGACCGAGCCCATCGTCGAGGACGGTCTCGTGAAGGGCGTGCTCACGGAGAGCAAGTCGGGCAGGCAGGCGATCCTCGCGCAGCGCGTCGTGGACGCCTCCGGCGACGCCGACGTCGCTTTTCGCGCCGGGGCGCCCTGTCGCGCGCATCCGCGTGGTTCGGTGATGGGTGTGACCGTCATGTTCACCTGCTCCGGCGTCGACAAGGCGCGCTTCCTCGACCACGTCGCCGAGAGCGCACCGACCTACGGCGACTGGGGCAAGTGCTGGAGCGTCAGAGACGGACGGCAAGGAGGACCACCTCTTCAGCCCCTACCTGCAGGAGCCGTTCGACCGGGCGCGCCGCGAGGGCGTGATCCCGGCGGACATCCGCAGCATCGGCGGCACCTGGGGACGCATCACCGACTCCGGCGAGGCCACGTCGCTCAACCTGGTCGTCATGGCCGGCTACGACTGTACCGACGTGCGCGACCTCACGCGCGCCGAGATCGAGGGGCGCCGCCAGGCGCTGCTCGCGCTCGAGGCGCTGCGGCGCTACACGCCGGGCTTCGAAGAAGCGCGCCTGCGCACCTTCGGCGCGACGCTCGGCACGCGCGACTCGCGCAAGATCGTCGGCCGCTACGAGCTGACCGCGGAGGACGTGCGCGGCGAGGCGCGGTTCGCTGACTCGGTCGGCATCTTCCCCGAGTTCCTCGACGGCTACGGGATCCTGGTGCTGCCCACCACCGGCCGCTACTTCCAGGTGCCCTACGGCATCCTCGTGCCGCAGGGGGTGGACGACCTGCTGGTCGCCGGGCGCTGCGTCGCCGGCGACGACATCTCGCACGCCGCGACGCGCAACCAGATGTGCTGTGCCGTGACCGGCCAGGCGGCCGGCGCCGCTGCGGCGGTGTCGCTCAGGGACCGCCGCACCACCGCCGAGGTGGACGTGCCACGCGTCCAGGACGAGCTGCGGCGCCAGGGCGTACGACTGGACTGAGCCAGCGTCACGCTGCGCTCCGCGACTAGGGCTCCACGCCCTCGACGGGCGCGCTCACCTCGAACTCCGTGCGGTCGCCGCGATAGACGTCGCGCGCGAGCTCGACGACGCCGCCCTCGACGTCGTAGACGGTGCGCGTGAGGACGATCGCCGGGCTGCCCGCCTTGACGCCGAGCGCCTCCGCCTCGAAGCGGTCGAGGGTCACGGCCACGACGCGCGCGTCCGCGCGCGCGGGATGCACGTCGTAGCGCGCGCGCAGGAGCGCCCACAGCGAGCCGGCGAGGTCGTGCTCGAGCAGGTCCGGGAATCGCGCCGCCGAGAGCTGGATGTTCTCGATCGCGACCGGTTCGCCCCAGCGCCGTCCGCAGACGCTGCAGCACGTGCACGCGGCCGCCCGCCGGCACGCCGAGCAGGCCGGCGGTGACGGCGTCGGGGTCCACGGTGGCCGCGGAGAGCACCTCCGTGCCCGGCGCGCGGTCGGCCGCCGTCATGTTGCGGGTGAAGCTGCCGACGCTGAAGCGCAGGCGCGGCTCCGCCACGAACGTGCCGCGCCTGGGATGCCGGTAGAGGTAGCCCTCGAGCGTGAGCGTCTCGAGGGCGTGGCGAGCGGTCATGCGGCTGACCTCGTACCGCTCGCTGAGCACGCGCTCCGAGGGGACGGAGCCGTGGGCATCGAGGTGCCCGGCCTCGATCTGGTCGCGCAGCAGCGCCGCGAGCCACAGGTACAGCGGGCTCGACCGATCCGGTGTGCGCCGCGCGTTCGCCACGTTCACTCCCTGCCGGCAGCTCGAGAAGCTGTACTTCGCACGGCAGCTTTGCATTGCCGCGCGCCCGCGGCAAGCGTACCATGAGGCCTCGTGGTACATACCAGACGCGATCCGCGGCTCGCGCCGGACGGCTACGTGCGGCCGAGGAGCGCCGATCGCATAGTTGACGGCAGGCCTCGCTGGGACAGCGCAGGAAATGCCGTCAAGATGAGCGGCACAGAACGAATTTCTGCTCGTCTGAGAGGGGGACGCGACTAACTGACCGGTCAATTCCGTCTTGCCATCATGCGGCAAGCGTGTGTATGGTGACCCGGATGTGTCGGGGGCGGCCCCGCAGCCGGGCCATCGCCAGAATCCGTGTCGTTCCACAGACTCCGCGTCAGGGGGAAGAGCGATATGGCTACCGAGGAATTCAAGAGGGAGTACGGTCAGCATCTGGTCGACCAGGTCCTCAAGGGACAGATGACCAGGCGCCAGCTGCTGGTCCGCGCCTCGGTCTTCGGCTTCTCGGCGACCGCCGCCGGCCAGCTGCTCGCCGCCTGCGGCGGCACCAGCAGCGTCGACCGCACGGCCTCGCCGGCGGCGAGCGGCAGCGCCGCGCCGGCGCCGGTCATGGGCGGCACGCTGAAGGCCGTCATCCCGCCGCCGATCGTCGGCCTCGACCCGGTCACCATCTACGACCAGGGCGGCATCGTCCTCGTCCAGCAGGTCGCCGAGTACCTCATCGACCTCAACAACGACAACGGCCTCAAGCCGCAGCTCGCCACCGAGTGGGCGCCCAACACCGACGGGTCGACGTCTGGACCTTCAAGCTGCGCCAGGGCGTCACGTTCAACGACGGCAGCCCCTTCGAGGCCGCCGACGTCGTGGCCAGCATCGAGCGCGTCGTCAATCCCAAGAGCGGCTCCGGCGCTCTCGCCGCCCTCGCAGGGCATCCTCTCGCCGGGCGGCACCAAGGCGGTCGACACCTCCACGGTCACAGTTCAACCTCGACAAGCCGTTCGCCGACTTCCCGTACCTGGTCTGCCAGTCCTCGTACAACACGGCCATCCTGCCGCGCAACTACGCCGGCGAACTTCGAGAAGAAGCCCGTCGGCACCGGCCCGTTCATGCTCAAGTCGCTACACCGCCAAGCAGCAGGCCGTCATGGTCAAGAACCCCACCTACTGGGGCAAGGACGCTCAGGGCCGCCAGCTGCCGTACCTCGACCAGGTCACCTGGCGTTCTGGTCAGGACGAGTCGGCCGCCAACCTGCAGCTGCAGTCCGGCGCCGTCGACGTCCAGCCGCAGACGGTGTTCCAGGGCTCGCAGGCGCTGTTCCAGGATGCCAACCTGCGCGTCGACGTCTATCCCGGCGACCGGCATCCGTGAGGTCGCCTTCAACGTCCAGAAGGCGCCCGTGGAAGAGCGCTCCCAAGGAGCTCCGCCAGGCCGTCGCCTACTCGCCTCGACCGCACGGCCATCAACCAGGCGCTGTACGGCGGTCGCAGCAACCTCGGCTACGACACCTTCTGGGAGCCGACGGTGTTCCCCGGCAGCCCGACGCCGCCCGAGCGCGCGCAGGACTACGCCAAGGCCAAGCAGCTGCTCTCCGACCGCCGGCTTCCCGAACGGCATCACCATCGAGCTGACCGTCGCCAAGTACCTCGAGAACCCGCAGCTCGCGCAGCTCATCCAGGCAGCAGTGCAAGCCGGCCGGCATCAACGTCAACGATCAACCAGATCAGCTACGACGCCTTCTACGCCGGCACCGCGACCACCACGCCGTGGCTCAACGCGCCGATGGTCATCGTCGAGTGGGGCAGCCGGCCGACGCCGGGCGTCTACGCGCAGGCCATGCTCCTGCCGGGCGCGCCGTGGAGCTCCTCGCACTGGAACAACCAGGACTTCGCCACGCACGTTCAACAGTACATGTCGACCATCGACCAGGCCGACGCGCACCGAGTACGCCACCAAGCTTCGTCGATCCAGCAGGACGAGACGCCGATCCTGGTGCCGTTCTACATCACGCAGCTGCGCACGCAGAAGAAGAACGTGTACGGCATCCAGGGCCCCGGCACTTCTACTGCATCATGTCGGAAGCGTTCAAGACCGCGTACATGACAGGTCCAGATCGACCGCACAGCGCTGATCCGGTCCTTGACCGCTGTAGTGGGCTGACGTAAGGGTCCCGGGATGCTGCGCCTCATCGGTCGCCGGCTGCTCCTCATGGTGCCGACGCTGATCCTCGCGTCGATGCTCGATCTTCGCACTCGCGGAGGTGCTGCCCGGCGACGTGGGGCGCTCCATCCTGGGACCCTACGCCACTCAGCAGCAGGTCGACATCCTCAACCACCAGCTCGGTGCCGACAGGCCGCTCTACGACGCGCTACGTCACCTGGGCCGGCCACTTCGTCACCGGCAACTGGGGCAACGTCGCGCAGCTCACCGAGCAGCCGGTCTTCCCCACCGTCATGGCGGCGCTCGGCAACTCGCTGCGTCCTGGCCGGCGTTCGCGCTCGTCATCATCGTGCCCACTGTCGATCTTGCTGGGCGTGTTCGCCGGCCTGCGCCGGGACAGCATCCTCGACCGGACGATCACCGTCTCCACGCTGTCGATGACGGTCATCCCCGAGTTCGTGAGCGGCGTCATCCTCCTCGTCGTTGTTCGCCGTGACGCTCAAGTGGCTGCCGGTCACGGCCATGCCGCCGCAGGGCTCGCCCTTCTACGACCGCTTCTACTACCTCATCCTGCCGGCCATCCCGCTCATGTTCCTCGAGCTCGGCTACATCGCGCGCATGGCTCGCGTCGGCACCGTGCAGGTGCTCGAGATGCCGTACATCCGCACCGCCGTGCTCAAGGGTCTGCCGCAGACGCCGCGTCGTCTTCGGCCACGTGCTGCGCAACGCGATGGTGCCCACGGTCACCGTCATCGGCAGCCAGGTGGGCTGGCTCATCGGCGGCCTCGTCGTCGTCGAGACGCTGTTCGTCTATCCCGGCATCGGCAAGCTCATGGTCGACTCGGCGCTCACGCACGACGTGCCGATGCTCGAAGCATGCGTCCTCATGGTCGCCATCCTCTACATGGTCTCCAACCTCATCGCCGACATCGTGGTCGCGCTGCTCAACCCGCGCATCCGGATGGGCGGCTGACGTGAGCGACGACCAGCGGACGCCGTTCGGTCCAGACCATGATCTCGAGAACCGCACCGGCCAGCTCGGTGACGATCCCGAGATGATGGAGTTCGCCGCCGACTCGGCTGCGGCCGGCCGGGAGGCCGAACTGCCGGGCACGAGCAAGGGCCAGGAAGTGACGCTCGAGGCCGACGCCGCCGCCGCGGCCGAGCAGAAGCGGCAGCGGCGCTACCTCGTCAGCGCGCTTCTGCACAGCCCGACGTTCATGATCGGCCTCATCATCGTGCTCTTCTGGGTCTTCATGGCGCTCTTCTCGACCTTCGTCACGCAGGACCCGTTTGTCCAGAACGCCATGCGACATCCCTGAGGTCGCCCAGCCCGGCGCACTGGTTCGGCACCGACGACCTCGGGCGCGACGTGTTCGCGCGCACCATGGCCGGCGCGCGCACGGTGCTCATCATCGCGCCGCTCGCCACTGTGCTGGCGCTCCTCTGGGGCGGCATCATCGGCCTCATCGCCGGCTTCTAGCGCGGCCTCACCGACGAGATCATCATGCGCCTCGTCGACGTGCTGCTCGCGCTGCCGATCATCATCACGTCCATCCTCATCCTGTCTCTGCTCGGCAAGGGCACGGCGATCATCATCGTGACCATCGGCGCCCTGTTCACGCCGGTCGTCAGCCGCACCGTGCGCTCGGCCGTCATCGGCGAGCGCGAGCGCGAGTACGTCATGGCCGCGCGCCTCCGCGGCGAACGCTCGGCGTTCGTCATGGCGCGCGAGATCCTGCCCAACATCACGCAGCCGATCATCGTCGAGGGCACGGTCCGCCTGGGCTACGCAGTGTTCACCGCCGCCACGCTGTCGTTCCTGGGCTTCGGCCTCGAGCCGCCGTCGCCCGGACTGGGGCCTCACCATCGCCACCGAGAGGATCTTCCTGCAGATCGCGCCCTGGACGGTGCTCTTCCCTGCCGTCGCCCTCGCGTCCCTGGTCGTGGCCGTCAACCTCATCACCGACGGATTGGGGAGGACCTTCTCCAAATGAGCACCATGGAGGATCAGGCCCGGGCCACGGGCAGCGCCGCCGCCCTCGACGTCCGCGACCTCGAGGTCACGTTCCATCGCCGCGGCCGCCGGCTGCCGGTGCTCAAGGGCGTCACCATGCGCATCGAGAAGGGCCAGGCCTACGGGCTGGTCGGCGAGTCGGGCTGCGGCAAGACGACGCTGGCCATGGCCGCCATGCGCTACCTCGCGGCCAACGGCACGCTCGACAACGGCTCGGTCCTGGTCGACGGCCAGGACGTGAGCACGCTGAGCGACGAGGCGCTGCGCAAGTGGCGCGGCGGCAAGGTCGCCATGGTGTACCAGGACCCGACCCAGGCGCTGAGCCCCGCCATGCGCATCGGCGACCAGCTCGCCGAGGTCTTCCACTACCACGAGGGTCTGGACAAGAAGGCCGCACTTGAGAAGGCGCGGGAGAGCCTGCGCCGCGTGGCCATCCCCGACCCGGACGCCACGCTGCGCCGCTACCCGTTCGAGCTCTCCGGCGGCCAGCAGCAGCGCGTGGTCATCGCGATGGCGCTGGCCGTCAACCCGCAGCTGCTGATCCTCGACGAGCCCACGACCGGCCTCGACGCGACCGTGGAGGCCGAGATCCTCGACCTCATCGAGGAGCTGCGCGGGCGCATCAACGCGGCGATTCTCCTGATCACGCACAACCTCGGCCTGGTCGCCCGCCTCTGCGAGCGCGTCGGCGTACTGTACGCCGGGCGAGTCGTCGAAGAAGGCCCGGCGAAGCAGATCTTCACCGACCCCCGGCACCCCTACACCATGGGGCTGCTGCGCTGCGTGCCGCGCTTCGGCATGAACAAGACGGATGCCGCACTCCAGACGATCCCGGGCACGCTGCCTGCGCTCGGCGAGCCACTCGAGGGGTGCGTGTACTCCGCGCGCTGCCCGATGGCCAAGCCGGTCTGCAAGCGCCGCGAGCCCGACCTGTACGCGTGGCCGAGCGATGCCGGCGCGAAGGGCCGTGCGGAGGCCGAGGCGATGCCGGCCGACCCCGCCGCCTACTCGCCGCACCACGCGCAGCCCGTCGGCGTCTCCGAGCGTCACGCGCGCTGCTACTTCTCCGAGGTGGTCGAGGAGATGCCGCACACGACGCCGGTCCTGGCCACCAGCCTGGAGGCCCGCGGCGGCGAGAGCGACGTCCTCGTCATCGATGACATGGTCCGCACCTTCAAGGACGGCCGCAAGCAGCTGACCGCTGTGGCCGACGTCTCCCTCAGCCTGCGCAAGGGCGAGACCTTCGGCCTCGTCGGTGAGTCGGGCAGCGGCAAGACGACGCTGGCCAAGTGCGTCACCGGCCTCATCCCGGCGGACTCCGGCACGATCACCTTCGAGGGCGGCGTGCTCAAGTCCACGGCGGGCAAGCGCTCGCAGGATGCCCTGCGTGCCATCCAGATGGTGTTCCAGAACCCGGACTCCACGCTCAACCCGGCGTGGAGCACGCGGTCCATCCTCACGCGCGCCGTGCGCAAGCTCGGAGGCGCGAAGGCCGGCTCGGTGCGAGCCAAGGTCGACAAGCTCTCCGCCGACGTCCGCGTCGAGCCGCGGTTCCTCTTCCAGAGACCGACCGAGCTCTCCGGCGGCCAGAAGCAGCGCATCGCCATCGCCCGTGCGTTCGCCGGCGACCCGACGCTCGTCGTCTGCGACGAGCCCGCGTCGGCGCTCGACGTCTCGGTGCAGGCCAGCATCCTCAACCTGCTGGTCGAGCTGCAGACCAAAGAGCAGACGTCCTACGTGTTCATCAGCCACGACCTGGCGGTCGTGCGCTACATCTCCGATCGCATCGGCGTCATGTACCTCGCCCAGCTCATCGAGGTGGGCTCGGCGGCGGACGTGTTCGACCCGCCGCACCATCCCTACACCGAGGCGCTGCTGAGCTCGATCCCGCGGCTCGACTTCGACAAGCAGCGGGAGCGCATCCCGCTGCAAGGGTTCGATGCCGAGCCTCTCGGATCCACCGACCGGCTGCCGCTTCCACACGCGCTGCCACCGGTTCCTCGGCGATATCTGCGTCGAGCAGATCCCGCCGGACATGGACGCAGGCGACGGGCACTTCTACAAGTGCCACATCCCGCCGGAGGAGCTGCGCAGCCTGCAGAAGGCGAGCGCGCCGGCTCCTGAGCCGGCTGCGGCCGACTGACCGGCCGGCCGGCCGCTCTGCTCTAGACCCAGGCTGGTTCGCAGGGCGGGCCGAGCGCGAGCATGTTCCACGCGTCATACGCAAGCCCCACCGCGGCGTGCTGCTTGTAGGGCAGCGAGTAGCGGCCGGGGATGGACTCCCGCACGGCCGCCATACATCCTTCTGCGAACCGACGGGCCGTGTCCTCGTCGGCCGGCCGCCCCTGAAGCTCCTGTTCCAGCCGGGCGGCGCGGAAGGCGCTACCTCCGACCGCGCCAAGCGCCACACGGACGTCAGTGAGGGCGCCGGCGGCCGCGTCGAAGCGCACCACCAGCGCGGCGCTCAGACGGGCGACGCTCACCGCCGTGCGTGAGCCGATCTTCGCAAAGGCCGAGCGGTGCTCGGCGCCGAGCGCTGGGAAGGAGAACTCCGTGATCACCTCATCGTGCGCGAGGCTCGTCCGGCTCGGCCCGAGGAGGAGCTCGCCCAGCGGACGGGTCCGAATGGCCCCGGCGCCGTCCAGCGTCGTCACCTCGGCACCGAGAGCCGTCAAGGCCGTCGCGCTGTCGGCGCACGGCGACGCGTTGGCGATGTTGCCGCCGATGGTGCCGACGTTGCGGATCTGCACCGACCCGACCTGGGCCGCGGCGAGGCCGAGGCACAGCGCGTGCTCGTGCACCAGCGGGTCCGACTGGAGCTCCGTGAACGTGGTCATGGCGCCGACGCGGAGCGTGGCGCCGTCGAGGCGCACATAGGAGAGCTCCGCGAGCCCCGACAGGTCGATGATCACGTCCGGCTCGCTCCCGGGGAGGCGCACAGCGCGCACCAGGTCGGTGCCGCCGGCGAGCAGCCGGGTCTGCGGCGTGGCCGCCTGGAGCGCGGCGGCCAGTTCGTCCATGGCGGCCGGCGTCACGACCTGCGTCACGGGCACGTCACTCACCACCTTCGGCGTCGTCTGGGTTCGTCAGCAGGGGCGGGCGACGGAGCGGCCGGAGCTCCGGGCGGACCGGCGGGCGCATCGGGTGACGGGAAGGATTCAGGAGCCGGGGCCGTGCCTTCGGTGAGCTCGGCCACGGCCGCTTCGACGACCTCCTCCACGATCGCCAGGGTCTCCGGGTCGGTAGTCACCTCCACGGTCAGCTCCTCCGCCTCGCCGGGCAGCACCATCGCCGGCGTGGCGTCGTGCCCGCTCGCCGCCTTCACCGCGGCGACGATGGCCGAGTAGCCGGTGCAACGGCAGAGGTTGCCGGCAAGTGCGATGCGGATGTCCTGCTCGGACGGCACGGGGTTGGCCATGAGAAGCGCCTTGGCTGACATGAGCATGCCCGGCGTGCAGTAGCCGCACTGGATCGCGCCGTACTCGACGAACTTCTGCTGCAGGAGGTCGAGCTCGCCGTGTTCGGCGAGGCCCTCGACCGTGAGGATCTCCTTGTCGCGCGCCTGCACGGCGAGCATCACGCAGGAGTTCACGGCCTTGCCGTCGACCAGGACGGTGCAGGCGCCGCACTCGCCCTCGGCGCAGCCTTCTTTGGTGCCCGTCAGCCCGAGCTGGTCGCGCAGGACGTCGAGCAGGCGCGCCGTCGGGCGCACCTCGATCTCGTGGGTCAGGCCGTTCACGGTCAGCAGGAGCTGCATGCCGGCACCTCCTCTGGTTCGTGCAGTGCGGCGATGATGCGCTCGGGCACGAGCGGCAGATCGGACAGCGAGGTGCCCAGTGCGTTGTTGACGGCGTTGACGACCGCCGGCGCCGTGGGCACCGTGGCGATCTCGCCCACGCTCTTGGCGCCGAACGGCCCGTCGTCGCCCTCGTGTTCGACGAGAAGCACCTGCACATCGGGCATGTCGGGCGCGTTCACGATGTGGTAGTTCTTGAATCCGTCCACCCCGCTGCGACCCCGCTCGTCCACGTCGAGATGCTCGTAGAGGGCGTAGCCGATGCCCATCTGCACGGCGCCCTGGTACTGCGCCTCGACCATGCCGCGGTTGATCGCCCGCCCCACGTCGGCGACGGCGAGGAAGTCGGTGACCGCCACCAGGCCGGTGGCGCAGTCGACCTCGACCTCCGCGAACTGCACCGAGTAGGAAGCCGGGTTGGAGACCGCGTAGTACGTCGTGGACGCCGAGATGGACGGCACGTGCCGCATCTCGCTGAGGCGCGCGATGTCCCTGTAGGCGATCGCGCGCTCCGAATCGTTCTTCACACGTACTGCGGCATCCCGGGTGTAGAGGTGCACGACCGGCTCCTTGAGCAGCTCGGCCGCCGCCTCGAGAAGCCGTCCCTTGACCTTCTCGGCGGTCACGCGGGCGCACTCGCCGACGACGTAGGTGACGCGGCTGCCGTAGGTGCCGTAGTCGAACGGCGTGGTCGCCGTGTCCGCTTCGCCCGCGGCGATACGGTCCGGATGCACGCCGAGCACCTCCGCGACGATGACCTTCATCGTCGTCACGATGCCGCAACCGACCTCGTGGAGGCTCGCGTTGAGCTCGAACGTGCCGTCCTCGTTCATCTTCAGCGACATGTTGCTGGCCTCCGGGAAGGCGCCGAACATGCCGTTCTTGTGGGCGCCGGCGGCAACGCCGACGCCGCGCCGGAGGCGGCCCCGCCCGGCGGGGCGGGCCCGGCGCGCGGCCCAGTCGAAGGCCACGGCGCCGCGCTCGAGGCACTCACGCACGCGCGCGTCGCCGAGCGGCAGGCCCGTCACGAGGTCGGTGTCGAAGGGCTCGACCATGTTCTTGAGCCGGAACTCGACCGGGTCGAGCCGCAGCGCGGCCGCCACCCGGTCCATGTGGATCTCGGTGGCCGCCGCGATCTCCGGGGCGCCCCAGCCGCGGCAGGCGCCCCCGACCGGCGTGTTGGTGAGCACGGCGCGGCTCTGGTGCTGATAGTGCGGCGTCCGGTAGAGCTTCGTGACCTTCTTGCACATGTGGATCGAGTAGTCGGGCGTGCTCGACGCGTAAGCGCCGGAGTCCAGCGTGGAGGCAGCCTCGAAGTCGAGCAGCAGGCCATCGGGCGTGCAGGCGGTGCGGATCGTGCTCCAGGTGGCGGGACGGACCATGGTCGCGACCATGCACTCTTCGCGGTCGAGGAGGAGCTTGACGGGCCTGCGGGTGGCGTGGGCGAGGAAGGCGCAGACAGGCTCGATGATGTACTCGGTCTTGCCGCCGAACGACCCCCCCATCGGCACCTTGATGACGCGCACGCGGTGGTACTCCATGCTGAGCAGCTCCGCGATGACCGTTCGGGCGGCGTACACTCCCTGGCTCGTGGTCCAGACGGTCATACCGCCGGTGCTGTGACCCTGGGCGATACAGACGTGCGGCTCGAGCGCCGCGTGGTGGATGCGCGGGGTGCTCGTCGAGCTGGAGACCACGACCGCTCCCTCGAGGTCCGGGCGCTCCCCTTTGTCCACCTCGAACTCGTACGCGACGTTGCCGGTGGAGTGGACGAGCACATCGGTGCTGGCCAGAGCCTCGTCGACGGTGAGCAGCGCCGGGAGTTCCTCGTACTCGATCTCGACGAGCGCCGCGGCCGCCTCGGCGGCCGCCCGGCTCGTCGCCACGACCGCGGCGACGCGGTCCCCGACGAAGCGCACCTGCTCGCTGAACAGCGTCTCGTCGTGCATCGCGAGGTCCTGACCGGGGTGGATGCGTGCCCGGCAGAACCGGTCCATCGGCGCATTCTCGTGAGAGAACACCTTGACGACGCCCGGCAGCTTCTCGGCGCGCGAGGTGTCGATCCGTTTGACGACACCGTGCGGGATGGTGCTGAGGATCAGCTTCGCGTGGAGCATGCCCGGCACGCTGAAGTCGCTGCCGTAGATGAGCTCCCCTGTCACCTTCTGGGCCACGTCGTGGACTGGATAGCTGCCCCCGACGTACTGCAGATCCTCGGTCAAAGCTGCCGTTCTCCTCTCGGTCGTCTTCTTCGGTGGTCAGATCAGGTTGCCCGGAGGCCTGTCCTCCGGGCGGCTCTCGTCGAACCAGCGCCGGTACTCGGCCTTGCAGGCCTGAGCCGCCGGCGCGAGGCAACATCCACCCTCCGAGGTGCAGAGCAGCTCGGGCGGCAGGGCACGGCCAAGACGATCGGCCACGTCGAGCGCCTCGTGCAGCGGAAGCACGGCCGCGTGGCCGGCCAGCGCCAGATCGGCGAACACATGAGCCATGCACGTCGCCGCCATGATGCGGCTGCGACACGGCTGTCCGAGCCCGCCGGGCATGGGGTCGCACGGCAGTCCCATGAACGCCTGCAGGGCAAGCGATGCCGCGTTCTCCACAGCCTCGGGGGACCCGCCGACCATCTCCGCGATCGCCGCGGCGGCCATCGCGCCGCACACGCCTGATTCGCCCGTACAGCCTAGCACTTCGCCGGTAGGCGCGGTGCGCGTGTAGGCGATCGCGCCGATGCCGGCGGCGACGAAGAGCCCGCGCAGCAGGTCGTCGTCACTCAGGCCGCGGGCCTCCTGCACCGCACTGAGCGCGGCGTAGATGTAGCCGGCGCCGCCGCCCATGGGCCCGGGCACGTTCTCGACGCCGGGCACACCGGCGCCGGCGCCGTACGCGTACTTGATGGTCTGCGCCGTGACGCCGTCGCTGACGCGAGCCGGCGTCTCCGCGTGCTTCATCCAGCGGCCGGGCGAAATCCGGCTTGAACTCCGTATCGATGACCGCGACGTCCTCTTCGTACACGGCGCGCGTCTGCCGGCGCATGACGAGTGCCAGCTCACGCATGCGATCGACGACCCAGCTGAACGGCCAGGCGGACGCGTCCATCTCGTACTGGACGGCGACCTCCCAGAGCGGCGCGCCGTGCTCTGCGGCCAGTTCGCGCCAGCGCGTCATGGTGTCGAAGAGCTGCGGCTTGCGGTCGATCTGGCTCACGACCGGCAGGAGCGGCCGGAGCAGCGCCAGCCGGAGCGCCGGCGCGCCGCCGCCGAGCACGTCGCGCAGCGAGGTGAGGTCCGGCTCGACGGGCAGCGCGAAGGCGTACAGCACCCCGCGACCGGCGACGCGCACCGTCTGCGCGTCGACCACGTCGGGGAGCTCGGCCCTGAGCCGCTCGAGCTCTTCGGAGCTCAGGGCCTCCCGCGGATCCTGCACGAGCAGCACGAAGGCGTCGCCCAAGCGTCCGGTACGGAAAGCCGTCGAGCATCACGGTCTCTACCATGCCGCCGCCGGTGGAGTCGCCGACCAGGTCGACCATGAGGCCGCTCCTGCCGGTCAGCACGAATTTGACGGCGTTGGGATGCTTGCTTTCGGCGATCTCGGTGAAGGCGAACTCGACGGCGACGCCCGCTTCTTCGGCGAGCTCGAAGCTGCGGAACAGGCGCGGGTCGTCGGGCAGGTAGCCGAGGACTCCGGCGATCATCGCCCGGTCCTCGGCCATGATGCCGAAGGTCCCGGCGAACGAGCCGCCTTTGTCGAGCTCGATGCGCACCTTCGCGACCGGCTCACCGAGCAGACAGCCGGCCAGGTAGGCGAGACGGCAGGGCCCGGCGGTGTGTGAGCTGGAGCCGGGCTGCATCACCGGGCCGAAGACGTCGTTGTAGAACTCGGGGTAGGCAGCGACGGTCGCCTTCACGAGAACGCCCCCTTCTCGTAGCGCTCGGCGGCGCGAGCGACCGCGTCGCGGTCGAGCTCGACACCGAGCCCCGGCTCGTCGATGAGGCCGAGCTTACCCTTGTGTGGCGTGAGGTCCGGCGAACTCACCAGATCCTCGACGAGCAGCTGGTGCATGATCTGGTTGCCGTCGGTGAGGTTCGGCGTGCTGAGGCCGAGGTGATGCTGGGCCGCGTCGGTGATGCCGGAGACGCTCTGCCCGTGCAGGCAGACCGGGATGCCGCCGGCCTCGGCGATGGCGGCGGCCTTGCGGAATGCGAGCAGGCCGCCGGCCTCGTGCGGCGAGAGGACGATGGCGTCGGCGGCGCGCTGGCGGACGAAGTCGTACACGTCGTTCGCCGTGAGCACAGCCTGATCGGCGGCGATGGGCACGTGGACCGCCTCGCGGACCTGGCGCATGGCCGTGACGCTGAGCAGCGTCGTCGGCTGCTCGACCCAGTCGATGCCGAAGGGCTCGAGCGCGTGGATCATGCGGATGGCGTCGGGGACGCTCCAGGCGCAGTTGGGGTCCACGCGCAGACGGCGGCCGCCGATGGCCTCGCGCACGGCCGCCGTGTTGCGCAGGTCGGCTTCGTCGCCGCGGCCGACCTTGAGGTAGATGACGCCGTAGTCCGCCGCGGCAAGCTCGCGCGGCGTGAGCGACAAGCTCCTCAGTCGTGTCGCCCTGCACGAAGCCGAAGTAGTCGACCTCGTCGCGGACGGCGCCGCCGAGGAGCCGGTACACCGGCTGGCCGGCGGCCTTGCCGATCGCGTCCCAGAGCGCCATCTCGAAGCCGGCGAGCACGAAGTCGGCGTGCCAGGGCAGGTGGTTGAAGCTGCCGAGGTGGCGCGCCTCGTGCACCAGCCGCGCCACGTCGTGGACAGGCTGGCCGACGAACAGCGGCGTCAACGCAGCGAAGCGCCGCGACCGTCCCCTCGGCGGCGAGCGACGCGACGGACTCGCCGATGCCGGTGATGCCGGCGTCGGTCTCCACCTCGACGAGGACGACAGGAGAGCCGTGGTCGACGCGGCCGGCCCAGTGGTACGGCTGCTTGAAGGTCAGGAAGAGCGGCGTGGTGCGGACGGCGGTGATGAGGATGCGGCCGCTCTTCACAGCAGTGTGTCCAGGACCTGGGCCTCCAGGACCTGCTCGCGGCTGAAGCCCGTGGCGTACAGCGCCGACCGCGCCAGCCGCACCAGCGCGTCCTGCGGCAGCAGGCCCACGACTTCGCTCTCGCGGATCGGCGCACCGGCGGCGCCGGCTCGCTCCGCGATGGCTGCGACCACATCCGCCATCGACGTGACCCGGTAGTCGGTGAGGTTCATGGAGACCTGCACGGCGCCATCCTCGAGCAGGAGGCCCATGGCTTTGACGCACTTCATGCCGCCGTCGCGCTCGCGGATCTCGACGGCGATGCGCTTGGCCAGATCGAGATCGCCCGACTCGAGGTTCACGTTGAAGGCGATGAGCGGGAAGCGCGCGCCGATGGCGACGGCCCCGGCCGTCGCGTGCACGCGCGCCTCTCCCTCGTCCGGAGTCTTGAGGGGCTCGCTGCCGATGACGTCGCGCATCTCCTCGAAGCCCTTGCCCGCGGATGGCGGCAAGGTTCCTGTGCTCGGGGATGCGGGCCGCATCCTCGTAGAGGAACACCGGGATCCGGAGGTCGGCCGCGACGCGCTTCGCAAGTCGCTGTGCCGTCTCGACGCACGCCGGCGCGTCCTCCGGGCGCAGCGGGACGAACGGCACGACGTCTGCGGCGCCGAAGCGCGGGTGCGCGCCCTCGTGTTCGTTCAGGTCGATCAGCTCCGCGGCCTTCTTGATCGCCCGGTACGCCGCTTCGGCGATGGGCCCTTCGTGGCCGACGAAGGTCACGACGAGCGATTGTGCGTCGGGTCGCTCTGCACGTCGAGGAGGCTGACGCCGTCGACGCTCCGCACCGTTTCCGCAAGCTGCTCGATGACCTCGGGTCGGCGACCCTCGCTGAAGTTGGGGATGCACTCGATCAAGGTCACGTGGGACCTCCGTCCGCGAATGAGGTGGCGGGGGCGAGCCGGCCGGCGTCCACGGCTTCGACGACGCGACGGTCGCGTACGACGACCGTGCCCTCGGCGATGACGCCGGTGACGAGGTTGACGCCCCAGTGATACGGCAGCTCCTGATGCGTGGACGAGTCGAGGACGAGCAGGTCGCAGGACTTGCCGGGCTCGAGGCTGCCGACCTCGTGCTGGAGGCCGAGCGCGGCCGCGCCGCCCATGGTGGCGGCGCGGAGGGCCTCGGCCGGCGTCAGCCGGTCTTCCTGGCAGGCCAGCGAGATGGCCATCTGCAGGTTCTCGCTGTAGCAGCTGCCGGGGTTGAAGTCGGTGGCCAGTGCGATGGTGACGCCGGCGGCGAGCAGATCCCTGGCCGGCGCGTACGTGGTGTGCAGCGTGTAGCTCGTGCCCGGCAGCAGGACGGCGACGGTGCCCGAGTCCTTGAGGGCGGCGATGTCCTCGCCGGTGATGTGGATGAGGTGGTCGGCGGAGACGGCGCCGAGCGAAGCGGCCAGCGCCGTGCCGCCGGTGTGCGCCAGCTCCTCGGCGTGGATCTTGAGCCGGTAGCCGAGGGCGCGGCCCGCCTCGAGCATGCGCCGCGACTGCTCGACGGTGAACGCGCCCTCGTCGCAGAAGATGTCGGTGAACTCGGCCTGCCCGGCGAGCGCCGGCAGGATCTCGTCGATCACGAGATCGAGGTACTCGTCGTCGCGGCCGGCGTACTCCTCGGGCGTCAGATGAGCCGCGAGGACGGTGTGCATGCGGCGCACCGGGTGCGGCACCTTGGCGGCCTGCAGCTGCTTGCGCTCGTCCTCGAGGGTGAGCCCATAGCCGGTCTTGGCCTCGAGGGTCGTGGTGCCGTGCCGCAGGAACGAGTCGAGGCGGTGCGCGGCCAGGGCGGCGAGCTGCTCCTCCGTCGCCGCCCGCGTCGCGCGCACCGTGCTGTTGATGCCGCCGCCGGCCGCCTGGATCTCGAGGTAGGTGGCGCCGCCCAAGCGGGCGCCGTACTCGGCCGCGCGCTCGCCCGCCCACGTGAGGTGCGTGTGGGCGTCGACGAAGCCGGGCACCACCGCGGCGCCCTCGACGTCGACGACGAGCGCGTCGTCGGGCACATCGAGGGCGGCTCCGATCTCGGACTCCGGGCCGGTCCAGACCACGCGGCCGTCCTTCGCGGCTACCGCGCCGTGCGCGATCACGCCGAGGTCGACGGAGGCGCCGGGGCCGGCGGGCGCCTGCCCGGCGCCGGGGACCATCGTCACGACCTCGCTCGCGCCGCGCACCAGGAGGTCGCAGCGCACGGGGAGCGGTGTTCCTTCGGCGCCCCGCTCGATGCCGCTACTGCGGCGGGTATTCATTGGCCCGCGCCTTCGCGCACGATCGCCGCGAAGCGGCCGGCGGCGACGGCCTCCGCGGCCGCCTCGAGCTCGGGCGCCAGGTACCTGTCTCGCCCGAGCGTCGGCGCGAACTCGCGGATCACGGCCCGCCCGGCGCCGGTACCGGGGCCGGGCTCCAGCGGCGCCAGCAGGTCGATCGCCTGTGCCGCGCAGACGGCCTCGATGCCGAGCACCTTCTGCGCGTTGCCGAGCACGTCCAGCGCCTTGAGCGCCGCGGTCATGCCCATGCTCACGTGATCTTCCTGGTCGCCCGAGCTCGGGATGGAGTCCACGCTGGCCGGGTGGCACAGGATCTTGTTCTCGCTCACCAGCGCTGCGGCGGTGTACTGCGCGATCATGTAGCCGTTGTTGAGGCCGCTGTCGGTGGTGAGGAACGGCGGCAGCTCGCTCAGTGTGCTGGTCAACATGCGGAACGTGCGCCGCTCGCTGATCGAGGCGATCTCCGCCAGGCTCATCGCCGCAAGATCCAGCGCCAGCGCTATCGGCTCCCCGTGGAAGTTGCCGGCCGAGATGATCTCACCCGAGTCCGGGAAGATGAGCGGGTTGTCGGTGACCGAGTCGACCTCGACGGTGACGACGCGCCGCAGCCACTCGAGCGCGTCGCGGCAGGCGCCGTGCACCTGCGGGATGCAGCGCAGCGAGTACGCGTCCTGCACCTTGTCGCAGTTGAGGTGGCTGAGCATGATCGCGCTGCCGGCGGTGGCGCGACGGACGTTGGCCGCCGTCACGAGCTGGCCGGGGATGGGCCGCAGCGCCTGGATGCGCTCCTCGAACGGGCCGACGGAAGCGCGCAGACCCTCGAGGCTCATCGCGCCGATGAGATCGGAGGAGTCGAGCAGCGCCTCGCCGTCGGCGACCAGCATGCAGCCGATGGCGGCCATGAACTGGGTGCCGTTGAGGAGGCTGAGGCCTTCTTTGGCTTCGAGCGTGACGGGCGCGAGCCCGGCGGCCTGCAGCGCAGGCCCGCTCGGCTCGCGCCGCCCGTCCTTCGTCAGCAGCTCGCCCTCGCCCATCATCGCGAGCACGAGGTGCGCGGACGGGGCGAGGTCGCCGGAGGCGCCCAGCGAGCCGCGCGACGGCACCCACGGGACGATGTCGGCGTTGATGCACGCGGCGAGGTGCTCGGCCACGGAGAGCCTGACGCCCGAGTGGCCGCGCGCCATCGTGTTCAGGCGGATGGTCATCGCGGCGCGCACGACCTCGCGCGAGAGCGGCGCGCCCAGCCCGACGGCGTGACTGCGCACCAGGTTCTGCTGCAGTTCCTGCACCTTGTCCACGGGGATGTGCGTGGTCGCCAGCAGGCCGAAGCCGGTGGTCACGCCGTAGGCGACCTGCTCGCGCGCGATGACGTCGGCGACGACGTCGTGAGCCGCCTCGATGCGTGCCCGCGCGGGCGCGCCGAGGCTCACCTCGGCCCCGTCGCGCGCGACGGCGATGACCTCGTCGATGGTGAGCGGCGCGTCGCCGATGACGAGTTGCTGCGTCATGTGCTCGTCCTCCCGGTGATGGCCTCACCCAGGAGGCGGGCGAGGTCGGCCGGAGCCGCCGCCACCGGGATGCCGGCCGCCTCGAGGGCGGCCTTCTTGTCGGCGGCCGTGCCGGCCGATCCCTCGACGATGGCGCCGGCATGACCCATGCGCTTGCCGGGCGGAGCGCTGAAGCCGGCGACGTAGGCGACCACCGGCTTCGTCATGTTCTCACGGACGAACGCCGCCGCACGCTCTTCGTCGTCGCCGCCGATCTCGCCGATGAGCGCGACGGCCTCGGTCTCGGGGTCGGCCTCGAAGAGCTCGAGGCACTCGATGAAGCCGAGGCCGTGGACGGCGTCGCCGCCCATGCCTACGGCGGTCGACTGCCCGATGCCGGCGTGCGTGAGCTCGTCCACGACCTCGTAGGTGAGCGTGCCCGAGCGCGAGATCACGCCGGCCGGCCCCGGCCGGAAGATCGCGGCCGGCATGATGCCGGCGCTGCAGCGCACCGGGAGTGATGAGGCCCGGGGCCGTTGGGCCCGATGAGCCTGGCGCCGCGCCGCGCCAGATGCGCCGTGACCTCGGCCATGTCGCGCACGGGATGCCCTCGGTGACGCAGACGACGAGCTTGATGCCGGCGTCGGCGGCCTCGAACATCGCGTCGCGGGCGAAACGCGCCGGCACGAAGAAGACGGCGACGTCGGCGCCGGTGTCGGCGACGGCGTCGCGGACGGTGTCGAAGACGGGCACGCCCTCGACCGTCTGGCCACCCTTGCCCGGCGAGACGCCGGCGACGACGTTCGTGCCGGCGGCCAGCATGTACGCGGTGTGGAACGCGCCCTCACGCCCGGTGATGCCCTGGACGCAGACGCGGCTGTTCCGGTCGATGAGGATGGCCATCAGACCTCACCTCCGGGGACGGGGCCCGATGAAGCCGCGGCGCTGACCGCGCGCTCGCGCGCCGCGACCACGAGTCCGACGGCCTCGGCCGCGGTGCCGGCGACCGTGACGCCGGCGAGGTGGGCCTCCGCAAGCACCGCGCGGCCCTCCTCGGCGGCGTTGCCGTCCAGGCGCACCACGACCGGCGCGTCGCGCCGGCGTCCCGAGCGCCTCGACGAGGCCGCGGGCCACGTCGTCGCAGCGGGTGATGCCGCCGAAGATGCTGACGAGTACGGCGGCGACCGGCGGCCCCGCGAAGATCGCCTCCAGCGCCGCCTGGACCACCTCGGCGCGCGCCCCGCCGCCGATGTCGCAGAAGTCGGCGGCCGTGCCGCCGGCGGCGGCGATCTGGTCGATGGTGCTCATGACGAGACCGGCGCCGTTGCCGATGACGCCGATGTCGCCGTCCAGCGGGACGAACGCGAGACCCGACGCGCGGGCCTTGGCCTCGCGCTCGTCCTCGGGCTCGGCAGGCGCCAGGTCCGGCTGCCGGTAGAGCGCGTTGTCGTCGACGGTCACCTTGCTGTCGAGGCAGACGACCTCGCCCTGCTTCGTGAGCACGAGCGGATTGACCTCGACCAGCGTGGCATCGCGGTCGCGGTAGAGCTGCCAGAGCTTGCGCACGACCGCGGCGAGCGCCTTCTTCGCGTCCGCCGCCCGGGTCGTCCGGGTCGAATGCGGCGGCGTCGACCACGTCGCGCACCTGGTAGTCGCAGCAGGCCGAGCAGCGGGTCGATCGGCGTCGCACGATGGCGCCCGGCTCGCGCCCCGCCAGCTCCTCGATGTCGACGCCGCCCTCGCGCGCGAAGATCAGCAGCGGCCCGCGCAGCTCGCGCGAGAGGCGATCGCGAGGTACATCTCGCGCTCGATCTCGACGGCCCGCTCGACGAGCAGCGCCTCGACCGCTTTGCCGCGGATGGTCATGGCGAGGACGTCCGCGGCGGCGGCCGCGACCTCGGCGGCCGTCCCGCAGACACGGATACCGCCGGCCTTGCCGCGGCCGCCGGTGCTTGAGCCTGCGCCTTGACGCACGACCGGCAGCCCGAGCTCTTTCGCGGCACGGCGCGCCTCCTCCGGCGTGGCGCGACGGCTGCCGGCAGCACCGGCAGCCCGGCCTCGGCGAAGAGCGTCTTTCCCTGATGTTCGAGCAGGTCCAAGCTGTCCTCCGACGC
The DNA here is from genome assembly GCA_963798285.1 of uncultured Thermoleophilia bacterium. Classification (GTDB taxonomy): domain Bacteria; phylum Actinomycetota; class Thermoleophilia; order UBA2241; family UBA2241; genus CAIXSE01. Next base: position 26,720 of record CAWCSR010000001.1, read on the forward strand.
CTTAGTGGGACGAGCAGCGGCGTCCTGCATGGCCTGCGTCGCCGCCTCGTCCGCCAGCCGCAGCCCGAGCCGGAACGCCTGCTCGTTGAGCTCCCGGAAGCGCGCCGGGACGCGGTTCAGCACCGCCTGCTCGACGGCGTCGACCGGCAGCACGCCGCTGACCGCACGAACGCGCCGACGGCGACGATGTTGGTGACGACCTTCTTGCCCAGCTCGTCGGTCGCGACCTGCGTGAACGGCAGGCCGAGCGCGACCATGATCCGTCGCCGCGTCGGTCTCGACCAGCCCGGAGTCGTAGATGAGCAGGCCGCCGGGCCGCGTGTCGGCCGCGTACTTGAGGTACGCGGCCTGCGAGAGGACGAGGTTGATGTCCGGCCGCTGGACCTCCGGATAGTCGATGGCTTCGTCGGACGACGATGACCTCGGCCTTGGAGGCTCCGCCGCGGGCCTCGGGTCCGTAACTCTGCGTCTGCACGACCTGCTTGCCCAGAGCCGCGGCGCCCTCCGCGATGATGGCCGCGGCCAGCAGGATGCCCTGGCCGCCGGAACCGGAGAAGCGGATCTCGACACGCGCGGCTTGCCGTGGTCAGCCATCGTGGGCCTCCGCGCGCTCGTTGACGGGCCCAAGCGCGGTGACGAACTCCTCGCGCTCGCTGTGGTGCAGCAGACCGACCGGGTACTGGTCGTGACTGCGCACGTCCTCGTCGAACTTGTCGGCCGGGACGGCGTGCTCCTTCTGGATCTTGAGGAACTCCGACGGGTCGGACGTGAGGTTGAAGCGCCCGTAGTAGACCGGGCAGATGGCCATCGCCTCGACCATCGAGAAACCGTTGTGGGCGATGCCGCCGGCGATGACGTTGACCAGCTGCTGGTAGGCCCAGGAGGTGCCGCGGGCGACGTAGGTGGCTCCCGCGGCGTGCGCCAGCTCGCAGAGGTCGAACGCCGGCTCGACGTTGCCGTACACGCTCGTCGTCGACTTGTCGCCGAGGTGCGTCGTCGGGCTCATCTGGCCGCCGGTCATGCCGTAGATCGAGTTGTTGAAGACCAGCGCGGTGAGGTCGATGTTGCGCCGCGCCGCGTGGATGAAGTGGTTGCCGCCGATGGCGGAGCAGTCGCCGTCGCCCATGGCGACGATCACGTGCAGCGACGGGTCGGCCGCCTTGACGCCCGTCGCCACCGCGAGGGCGCGGCCGTGAGCCGTGTGCACGGTCGAGTAGTCGAGATAGGCGCTGATGCGGCCGCTGCAGCCGATGCCGGCCACCACGACGACCTTCTCGGGGTCGAGCTCGAGCCCGAGGATGGCGTCGATGAGCGCCCGGGTGATGGTGCCGTTGGAGCATCCCGGGCACCAGAGCGTCTTGGCGGAGCGCAGGTGCGGCTTGATCTCCGTCGTGGTGTGCGGCTTGATGCGCGGCAGCTTGGAGTCGCCGGTCGGCGCTGCTTCGAGCTTCTGCTCGTCGACCAGGGCGCTCATGCCGTCACCTCTTGCTTCCACACGGGTGCCGGGTGAAGCGCGGCGCAGAGCGGTGCCCCTGCGGCGCACCGCTCGACAGCCCACCTTCGGCGGCTGTTCATGCGTCCTCCCAGTGGTGATAGTAGAACTCGGGTTTGACGAGCTCGAGGATCTCGTCGGGCGTGATGAGCTTGCCGTCCACGCGCCCGTAGTCGACGACCTTGGCGCGGCCGGCGACCGCGGCCTGGACCTCCCAGCTCATCTGCTTGATGTTCATCTCGGGGACGATGACCGTGCGCACCTGCTCGGCCATGCGCTCGACGGCGTGCGTCGGGAACGGCCAGAGCGTGATGGGACGCACGAGGCCGATCGGCACGCCCTCCGCGCGCAGCTTGCGCACCACGGCCATCGCCGAGCGGGCGACGGAGCCGTAGGCGAAGATCGCGACCTCGGCGCCGTGCATCTCGACTTCCTCGACGCGCACGATGGCGTCGCGATGGTGGTAGATCTTCTCGCGCAGGTACCGGCCGAGGTCGGCGGCCGCGGCCGGGTCGCTGGTGTCGGGCGCGCCGCTGCGGCGGTTGTAGACGAGGCCGGTGACGTGGACCTTGAAGGGCGAGCCGAGCGGCGGGCGCGGCAGGATGTTGTCCAGGGTGCTGGAGACGGTGTCGTACTCGTCGGGCTCGCAGTCCGGGGTGCCGCGCTCGGCGATGCGCAGCTTGCCCGGCTCGGGCAGCACGACGGCCTCGCGCATGTGACCGATGAGCGCGTCCGAGAGGATGATGACCGGCGTGCGGTACTGCTCGGAGAGGTTGAACGCCTCGACGGTGAGCGTGTAGCACTCCTCGACGCTGCTCGGGACGAGGGCGATGACGGAGTGCTCGCCGTGCGTGCCCCAGCGGGCCTGCATGACGTCGCCCTGGGCGGGCTCGGTCGGCAGGCCGGTGCTCGGTCCGCCGCGCATGACGTCGACGACGACGCACGGGATCTGCGCCATGGAGGCGAAGCCGATCATCTCCTGCATGAGGCTGAAGCCCGGGCCGGAGGTGGCGGTGAGCGCCTTGGTGCCGGCCAGGGACGCGCCGCAGACGGCGGCGATGCTGGCGATCTCGTCCTCCATCTGGATGAACGTGCCGCCGACCTGCGGGCAGGCGCCGGGCGAGCACCTCGGCGATCTCCGTCGACGGCGTGATCGGGTAGCCGGCGAAGAAGCGGGCGCCGGCCGCGATGGCACCTTCGGCGACCGCCTCGTTGCCCTGGAGGAGGATCGCTCGCGGTGCAGTGACGGTGGCCATCTCAGACCTCCCCGTCGTGGTCGCAGACTCGTCCGGAGCGCGCCGCTCGTCGCGGCGTGGTCGCCGCGGCGACCGCGGCGTCGCGCGCGAGCCGGCGTGCCTTCGGCGGCCTGCGCCTGCTTGCCTTGGCCTTCCGCCGCGCCGCCGCACCTCGATGGCGAAGTCCGGGCAGTGCAGTTCGCAGAGCAGGCACCGGCTGCAGTCGTCCGGCCGCGCGATCACCGGGTACGCGAGCTTGTCGCGGTCGAAGACCTTCTCCGGGCAGAGCTCGATGCAGATGCCGCAGGCCTTGCAGAGCTCGAGGTCGAGCTGGACGGGCGGAGCGGCCATCAGTCGGTCTCCACCATCGGCAGGTCGATGCCGGACTCCTTCGCCTTCTCGATCGCCTCCGGGTAGCCGGCGTCGGCGTGCCGCATGACGCCCGTGCCCGGGTCGGTGGTGAGCACGCGGCGCAGGCGCTCGCCCATCATGTCGGTGCCGTCGGCGACGACGACCATGCCGGCGTGCAGGCTCTTGCCGATGCCCACGCCGCCGCCGTGGTGGAAGCTGACCCAGCTGGCGCCGGCGGCGGTGTTGAGCAGGGCGTTGAGGATCGGCCAGTCGGCGATGGCGTCGCTGCCGTCCTTCATGCTCTCGGTCTCGCGGTACGGGGAGGCGACGGAACCGGAGTCGAGGTGGTCGCGGCCGATGACGATGGGCGCCTTGACCTTGCCGGTGCGCACGAGGTCGTTGAAGATCGGGCCGACCTTGGCGCGCTCGCCGTACTCGAGCCAGCAGATGCGGCACGGGCAGGCCCTGGAAGTGCGACCTTCTCGCCGGCCAGCTTGATCCAGCGGGTGACCATCTCGTTGTCGGGGAACGCCTCGAGCAGGGCGGCGTCGGTGACGGCGATGTCCTGCGGGGTCGCCGCAGAGCGCCACCCAGCGGAACGGGCCGTTGCCGTGGCAGAAGAGCGGCCGGATGTAGGCGGGCACGAAGCCGGGGAAGTCGAAGGCGTCGTCGTAGCCGGCCTCCTTGGCCACGGCGCGGATGTTGTTGCCGTAGTCGAAGGCGTCGGCGCCGGCGCTTCTGCAGGGCGACCATGGCCTCGACGTGGACGACGATGCTGGCGATGGCGCGGCGCACGTACTCGTCCGGGTCCTCGCGCCGCAGCACGAGCGCCTCGTCGAGCGTCATGCCGTGGGGCACGTAGCCGTTGAGCAGGTCGTGCGCCGACGGTCTGGTCGGTGACCAGGTCGGGGGTGACGCCGCGGCGGACGAGCTCGGGGTAGACGTCGGCGGCGTTGCCGAGGAGGGCGATCGAGAGCGGCTGCGCGCCGCGCGCCTCGTCGGCCAGCTTGAGCGCCTCGTCAGCGAGTCGGCCGACACGTCGACGTAGCGCGGTCTCGAGGCGCCGCTCGATGCGGTGCGGGTCGACCTCGACGCAGAGCGCGACGCCGCCGGCCATGGTGACGGCCAGCGGCTGCGCGCCGCCCATGCCGCCGAGGCCGGCCGTGAGGACCAGCCTGCCGGCCAGGTCGGCGCCGTAGTGCTTCTGCCCGGCGGCGACGAACGTCTCGTAGGTGCCCTGCAGGATGCCCTGGGTGCCGATGTAGATCCACGAGCCGGCGGTCATCTGCCCGTACATGGTGAGGCCCAGCGCCTCCAGCCGGCGGAACTCGTCCCAGGTGGCCCAGTCGCCGACGAGGTTGGCGTTGGCGATGAGCACGCGCGGCGCCATCTCGTGGGTCTCGAAGACGCCGACGGGCTTGCCGGACTGGACCAGCAGCGTCTCGTCGTCCTCGAGGCGGCGCAGCGTGCGGACGATGACGTCGAAGCCGTCCCAGTCGCGGGCCGCCTTGCCGGTGCCGCCGTAGACGACGAGCTCGTCCGGGGCGCTCGGCGACCTCCGGGTCGAGGTTGTTCATGAGCATGCGCAGCGCGGCTTCCTGCTGCCAGCCCTTGCAGCTGATCTCGGTGCCGCGGGGCGCGCGCACCAGTCGCGGTCCCGCCGTGGTCTGTGTGTTCACGATGCCGCCTCGCTTCGCGGTGGGTTTTCAGGGCACGCGGTCACCCGCGCTTTCTGACTCCACCCTGCGCTCGAGCGGGAACGGCTTCAAGACGGAGGCGCCATGTGTCCAGAGGACTGGACGCGATTTCGTTCCCGGATACGGGATCGGGCCGCGATGCTGGAATCGGCCGAGCGCGGCCGCTTACGTCGGGACGCGCCACGGCCAAGGGCACTTGTGGGGCGGGCGGGTCTCTCCGCGGCCCTGCTCAGCGTCCGGGCGGAGCCGCGGGGAAGGGCCTCAGCGCCTGCGTCGCAGTGCGGAGTGGCTCGAGCGCCGCGCTGCTGGT
>CAWCSR010000002.1:0-816447 GCA_963798285.1 uncultured Thermoleophilia bacterium
GCACCTTCTGCGCGTTGCCGAGCACGTCCAGCGCCTTGAGCGCCGCGGTCATGCCCATGCTCACGTGATCTTCCTGGTCGCCCGAGCTCGGGATGGAGTCCACGCTGGCCGGGTGGCACAGGATCTTGTTCTCGCTCACCAGCGCTGCGGCGGTGTACTGCGCGATCATGTAGCCGTTGTTGAGGCCGCTGTCGGTGGTGAGGAACGGCGGCAACTCGCTCAGTGTGCTGGTCAACATGCGGAACGTGCGCCGCTCGCTGATCGAGGCGATCTCCGCCAGGCTCATCGCCGCAAGATCCAGCGCCAACGCTATCGGCTCCCCGTGGAAGTTGCCGGCCGAGATGATCTCACCCGAGTCCGGGAAGATGAGCGGGTTGTCGGTGACCGAATCGACCTCGACGGTGACGACGCGCCGCAGCCACTCGAGCGCATCCCGGCAGGCGCCGTGCACCTGCGGGATGCAGCGGAGCGAGTACGCGTCCTGCACCTTGTCGCAGTTGAGGTGGCTGAGCATGATCGCGCTGCCGGCGGTGGCGTGACGGACGTTGGCCGCCGTCACGAGCTGGCCGGGGATGGGCCGCAGCGCCTGGATGCGCTCCTCGAACGGGCCGACGGAAGCGCGCAAACCCTCGAGGCTCATCGCGCCGATGAGATCGGATGAGTCGAGCAGAGCTTCCCCGTCGGCGACCAGCATGCAGCCGATGGCGGCCATGAATTGGGTGCCGTTGAGGAGGCTGAGGCCTTCTTTGGCTTCGAGCGTGACGGGCGCGAGCCCGGCGGCCTGCAGCGCAGGCCCGCTCGGCTCGCGCCGCCCGTCCTTCGTCAGCAGCTCGCCCTCGCCCATCATCGCGAGCACGAGGTGCGCGGACGGGGCGAGGTCGCCGGAGGCGCCCAGCGAGCCGCGCGACGGCACCCACGGGACGATGTCGGCGTTGATGCACGTGGCGAGGTGCTCGGCCACGGAGAGCCTGACGCCCGAGTGGCCGCGCGCCATCGTGTTCAGGCGGATGGTCATCGCGGCGCGCACGACCTCGCGAGAGAGCGGCGCACCCAGCCCGACGGCGTGACTGCGGACCAGATTCTGCTGCAGTTCCTGCACCTTGTCCACAGGGATGTGTGTGGTCGCCAGCAGGCCGAAGCCGGTGGTCACGCCGTAGGCGACCTGCTCGCGCGCGATGACGTCGGCGACGACGTCGTGAGCCGCCTCGATGCGTGTCCGTGCGGGCGCGCCGAGGCTCACCACGGCCCCGTCGCGCGCGACGGCGATGACCTCGTCGATGGTGAGCGGCGCGTCGCCGATGACGAGTTGCTGCGTCATGTGCTCGACCTCCCGGTGATGGCCTCACCCAGGAGGCGGGCGAGGTCGGCCGGAGCCGCCGCCACCGGGATGCCTGCCGCCTCGAGGGCGGCCTTCTTGTCGGCGGCCGTGCCGGCCGATCCCTCAACGATCGCGCCGGCATGACCCATGCGCTTGCCGGGCGGAGCGCTGAAGCCGGCGACGTAGGCGACCACCGGCTTCGTCATGTTCTCACGGGCGAACGCCGCCGCACGCTCTTCGTCGTCGCCGCCGATCTCGCCGATGAGGGCGACGGCCTCGGTCTCGGGATCGGCTTCGAAGAGCTCGAGGCACTCGATGAATCCGAGCCCGTGGACGGCGTCGCCGCCCATGCCTACGGCGGTCGACTGCCCGACGCCGGCGCGCGTGAGCTCGGCCACGACCTCGTACGTGAGAGTGCCCGAGCGCGAGATCACGCCGGCCGGCCCCGGCCGGAACACCGCGGCCGGCATGATGCCGGCGCTGCAGGCACCGGGAGTGATGAGGCCCGGCCCGTTGGGCCCGATGAGCCTGGCGCCGCGCCGTGCGAGATGGGCGGCGACCTCGGTCATGTCGCGCACGGCGATGCCCTCGGTGACGCAGACGACGAGCTTGATGCCCGCGTCGGCGGCCTCGAGCATCGCGTCGCGGGCGAAACGCGCGGGCACGAACAACACGGCGACGTCTGCGCCGGTCTCTTCGACGGCGGCGCGGACGGTGTCGAAGACGGGCACGCCCTCCACCGTCTGGCCACCCTTGCCCGGCGAGGTGCCGGCGACGACGTTCGTGCCGGCTTCCTGCATGTACGCGGTGTGGAAGGCGCCCTCACGTCCGGTGATGCCCTGGACGCAGACGCGGCTGTTCCGGTCGACGAGGATGGCCATCAGACCTCACCTCCGGGGACGGGGCCCGATGAAGCCGCGGCGCTGACCGCGCGCTCGCGCGCCGCGACCACGAGTCCGACTGCCTCGGCCGCGGTGCCGGCGACCGTGACGCCGGCGAGGTGGGCCTCCGCAAGCACCGCGCGCCCCTCCTCGGCGGCATTGCCGTCCAGGCGCACCACGACCGGCGCGCCTGCGCCGGTCGTCCCGAGCGCCTCGATGAGGCCGCGGGCCACTTCGTCGCCGCGGGTGATGCCGCCGAAGATGCTGACCAGTACGGCGGCGATCGGCGGCCCCGCGAAGATCGCTTCCAGCGCCGCCCGGACCACCTCGGCGCGCGCCCCGCCGCCGATGTCGCAGAAGTCGGCGGCAGACCCGCCGGCGGCGGCGATCTGGTCGATGGTGCTCATGACCAGACCGGCGCCGTTGCCGACGACGCCGATGTCGCCGTCCAGCGGAACGAACGCGAGACCCGAGGCACGTGCCTTGGCCTCGCGCTCGTCGTCGGGCTCGACAGGCGTCAGGTCCGGCTGCCGGTACAGAGCGTTGTCGTCGACGGTCACCTTGCTGTCGAGGCAGACGACCTCGCCCTGCTTCGTGAGCACGAGTGGATTCACCTCGACCAGCGTGGCATCGCGGTGGCGGTAGAGCTTCCAGAGCTTGCGCACGACCGCTCCGAGCGCCTTCTTCGCGTCCGCCGCTCCGGGACCCTCCGGGTCCAGTGCGGCGGCGGCTACCACGTCGCGGACCTGGTAGTCGCACAGACCGAGCAACGGGTCGATCGGTGTCTTCACGATGGCGCCCGGATCGCGCCGCGCCAGCGTCTCGATGTCGACGCCGCCCTCGCGGGCGAAGATCAGCAGCGGCCCGCGCAGCGAGCGCGACGAGGCGATCGCGAGGTACATCTCCCGCTCGATCTCGGCGGCCTGCTCGACGAGCAGCGCCTCGATCGCTTTGCCGCGGATGGTCATGGCGAGGATGTCCGAGGCGGCGGCTGCGACCTCGTCGGCCGTGGCGCAGACACGGATACCGCCGGCCTTGCCGCGGCCGCCGGTGCGAGCCTGCGCCTTCACCACGACCGGAAGCCCGACCTCTTTCGCCGCACGGCGTGCCTCAGCCGGCGTGAAGACGACGGCTGCCGGCAGCACCGGCAGCCCGGAGGCGGCGAAGAGCGTCTTTCCCTGATGTTCGAGCAGGTCCAAGCTGTCCTCCGACGCCTTAGTGGGACTGAGCAGCGGCGTCCTGCATGGCCTGCGTCGCCGCCTTGTCCGCCAGCTGCAACCCCAGCCGGAACGCCTGTTCGTTCAGCTCCCGGAAGCGCGCCGGCACCCGGTTCAGCACCGCCTGCTCGACCGCATCGGCCGGCAGCACGCCGCTGAGAGCTACGAACGCGCCCAGTGAGACGATGTTGGTGACGACCTTCTTGCCCAGCTCGTCGGTGGCGGCCTGCGTGAACGGCAGTCCGTGCGCGACCATTGTATCCGCCGCCGCATCGATCTCGACCAGCCCGGAGTCGTAGATGAGCAGGCCGCCGGGCCGCGTGTCGGCAGCGTACTTGAGGTACGCGGCCTGCGACAGGACAAGGTTGATGTCCGGATGCTGGACCTCGGGATAGTCGATGGCTTCGTCGGACACGATGACCTCGGCCTTGGAGGCTCCGCCCCGGGCCTCCGGACCGTAAGTCTGCGTCTGCACGACCTGCTTGCCCAGAGCTGCGGCTCCCTCCGCGATGATCGCGGCGGCCAGCAGGATGCCCTGTCCGCCCGAGCCGGAGAAGCGCATCTCGACACGCGCGAGCTTGCCGTGGTCAGCCATCGTGGGCCTCCTTGGCGCGCTCGTTGACGTGCCCAAGCGCGGTGACGAACTCCTCGCGCTCGGTGTGGTGCAGCAGACCGACCGGGTACTTGTCGTGACTGCGCACGTCCTCGTCGAACTTGTCGGCCTGGACGGCGTGCTCCTTCTGCGATTTCAGGAACTCCGACGGGTCGGACGTGAGGTTGAAGCGCCCGTAGTAGACCGGGCAGATGGCCATCGCCTCGACCATCGCGAAACCCTTGTGGGAGATGCCGCCGGCGATGACGTTGGTCAGCTGCTGGTAGGCCCAGGAGGTGCCGCGGGCCACGTAGGTGGCTCCCGCGGCGTGCGCCAGCTCGCAGAGGTCGAACGCCGGCTCGACGTTGCCGTACACGCTCGTCGTCGACTTGTCGCCGAGGTGAGTCGTCGGGCTCATCTGGCCGCCGGTCATACCGTAGATCGAGTTGTTGAACACGAGCGCGGTGAGGTCGATGTTGCGCCTCGCGGCGTGGATGAAGTGGTTGCCGCCGATGGCGGAGCTGTCGCCGTCGCCCATGGCGACGATCACGTGCAGCGACGGGTCCGCGGCCTTGACGCCCGTCGCCACAGCGAGCGCGCGGCCGTGGGCGGTGTGCACCGTCGAGTAGTCGAGATAGGCGCTGATGCGGCCGCTGCAGCCGATGCCGGCCACGACGACGACCTTCTCCGGATCGAGCTCGAGACCAAGGATGGCGTCGACGAGCGCCCGGGAGATGGTGCCGTTGGAACAGCCCGGGCACCAGAGCGTCTTTGCGGAGCGAAGATGCGCCTTGATCTCCGTCGTCGTGTGCGGCTGGATCCGCGGCAGCTTGTAGTCGCCGGTCGGTGATACTTCGAGCTTCTGCTCGTCGACCAGGGCGCTCATGCCGTCACCTCTTGCTTCCACACGGGTGCCGGGTGAAGCGCGGCGCAGAGCGGTGCCCCTGCGGCGCACCGCTCGACAGCCCACCTTCGGCGGCTGTTCATGCGTCCTCCCACTTGTGATAGTAGAACTCGGGTTTGACGAGCTCGAGGATCTCGTCCGGCGTGATGAGCTTGCCGTCCACGCGGCCGTAGTCGACGACCTTGGCGCGGCCGGCGACCGCGGCCTGGACCTCCCAGCTCATCTGCTTGATGTTCATCTCGGGGACGATCACCGTGCGCACCTGCTCGGCCATGCGCTCGACCGCGTGCGTCGGGAACGGCCAGAGCGTGATGGGACGCACGAGGCCGATCGGCACGCCTTCCGCGCGCAGCTTGCGCACCACGGCCATCGCCGAGCGGGCGACGGAGCCGTAGGCGAAGATCGCGACCTCGGCGCCGTGCATCTCGACCTCCTCCACGCGCACGATGGCGTCGCGATGGTGGTAGATCTTCTCGCGCAGGTACCGGCCGAGGTCGGCGGCCGCGGCGGGGTCGCTGGTGTCGGGCACGCCGCTGCGGCGGTTGTAGACGAGGCCGGTGACGTGGACCTTGAAGGGCGAGCCGAGCGGCGGGCGCGGCAGGATGTTGTCCAGGGTACTGGAGACGGTGTCGTACTCGTCCGGCTCGCAGTCCGGGATGCCGCGCTGGGCGATGCGCATCTTGCCCGGCTCGGGCAGCACCACAGCCTCGCGCATGTGTCCGATGAGCGCGTCCGAGAGGATGATGACCGGGGTGCGGTACTGCTCGGAGAGATTGAACGCCTCGACCGTGAGCGTGTAGCACTCCTCGACGCTGCTCGGGACGAGAGCGATGACGGAGTGCTCACCGTGCGTGCCCCAGCGAGCCTGCATGACGTCGCCCTGGGCGGGCTCGGTCGGCAGGCCGGTGCTCGGTCCGCCGCGCATGACGTCCACGACGACGCACGGGATCTGCGCCATGGAGGCGAAGCCGATCATCTCCTGCATAAGGCTGAAGCCCGGGCCGGAGGTGGCAGTGAGAGCCTTGGTGCCGGCCAGGGACGCGCCGCACACGGCGGCGATACTGGCGATCTCGTCCTCCATCTGGATGAACGTGCCGCCGACCTGCGGGAGGCGCCGGGCGAGCACCTCGGCGATCTCCGTCGACGGCGTGATCGGGTAGCCGGCGAAGAAGCGGGCGCCGGCCGCAATGGCACCTTCGGCGACCGCCTCGTTGCCCTGGAGGAGGATCGCTCGCGGTGTAGTGACGGTGGCCATCTCAGCCCTCCGAGTCATGGTCGCAGACTTCGTCGGGCGAGAGTGTGTTGCTGGTCGCCGCGACGAGGGCGTCGCGGGAGAGCTCAGGCGTGCCTTCGGCGGCCTTCGCCTGCTTCTTGGCGCGGCGCCGCACCTCGATGGCGAAGTCCGGGCAGTGCAGCTCGCAGATGAGGCACTGGCTGCAGTCGTCAGGCCGCGCGATCACCGGATACGCGAGCTTGTCGCGGTCGAACACGTTCTCCGGGCACAGTTCGATGCAGATGCCGCAAGCCTTGCAGAGTCCAAGGTCGATCTGGACGGGCGAAGCAGCCATCAGTCGCTCTCCACCATCGGCAGGTCGATGCCCGACTCCTTCGCCTTCTCGATCGCCTCCGGGTAGCCGGCGTCGGCGTGCCGCATGACGCCGGTGCCCGGGTCGGTGGTGAGGACCCGGCGCAGGCGCTCGCCCATCATGTCGGTGCCGTCGGCGACGACGACCATGCCGGCGTGCAGGCTCTTGCCGATTCCCACGCCCCCGCCGTGATGGAAGCTCACCCAGCTGGCGCCGGCGGCGGTGTTGAGGAGCGCATTGAGGATGGGCCAGTCGGCGATGGCGTCACTGCCGTCCATCATGCTCTCGGTCTCGCGGTACGGGCTGGCGACAGAACCGGCGTCGAGGTGGTCGCGACCAATGACGAGCGGGGCCTTGACCCTGCCGGTGCGCACCAGGTCGTTGAAGATCTCTCCGGCCTTGGCGCGCTCGCCGTACTCGAGCCAGCAGATGCGGCACGGCAGGCCCTGGAACTGGACCTTCTCGCCGGCCATCTTGATCCAGCGGGTGACCATCTCGTTGTCCGGGAACGCCTCGAGCAGAGCGGCGTCCGTCACGGCGATATCCTGCGGGTCTCCGCTGAGCGCCGCCCAGCGGAACGGGCCGTTGCCGCGGCAGAAGAGCGGCCGGATGTAGGCGGGCACGAAGCCGGGGAAGGCGAAGGCGTCGGCGTAGCCGGCCTCCTTCGCCACCCCGCGGATGTTGTTGCCGTAGTCGAACGTGTGGGCGCCGGCCTTCTGCAGGGCGACCATGGCTTCGACGTGGACGACGATGCTGGCGATGGCGCGGCGCTCGTACTCGACCGGGTTCTCGCGCCGCAGCACAAGCGCCTCGTCGAGCGTCATACCGTTGGGCACGTAGCCGTTGAGCACGTCGTGCGCCGAGGTCTGGTCGGTGACGAGGTCGGGGGTGACGCCGCGGCGTACCAGTTCGGGATAGACGTCCGCGGCATTGCCGAGGAGGGCGATCGAGAGTGGCTTCTTTGCGGCCATCGCGTCCTCGGCCAGCTTGAGCGCCTCGTCCAGCGTGTCGGCCGCCACGTCGACGTACGCCGTCGCGAGGCGCCGCTCGATGCGGTGAGGGTCGACCTCGACGCAGAGCGCGACGCCGCCGGCCATGGTGACGGCGAGCGGCTGCGCGCCGCCCATGCCGCCGAGGCCGGCGGTGAGGACCAGCCTGCCGGCCAGGTCGGCGCCGTAATGCTTCTGCCCGGCGGCCGCGAACGTCTGGTAGGTGCCTTGCAGGATGCCCTGGGTGCCGATGTAGATCCACGAGCCGGCGGTCATCTGCCCGTACATCGTGAGCCCCAGCGCGTCCAGCCGGCGGAACTCGTCCCAGTTGGCCCAGTCACCCACCAGGTTGGCGTTGGCGATGAGCACGCGCGGCGCCATCTCATGGGTCTCGAACACGCCGACGGGCTTGCCGCTCTGTACCAGCAGCGTCTCGTCGTCCTTGAGGCGGCGCAGCGTGCGGACGATGGCGTCGAAGCTGTTCCAGTCGCGGGCGGCCTTGCCGGCGCCGCCGTATACGATCAGCTTATCCGGATCCTCTGCGACCTCCGGATCGAGGTTGTTCATGAGCATGCGCATAGCGGCTTCCTGCTGCCAGCCCTTGCAGGTGAGCTCGGTGCCGCGGGGCGCACGTACCAGTCGGGGTCCCGCCGTGGTCTGTGTGTTCACGATGCCGCCTCGCTTCGCGGTGGGTTTTCAGGGCGCGCGGTCGCCCGCGCTTTCTGACTCCACCGTGCGCCCCAGCGGGAACCGCTTCAAGACGGGTCGCCGTGTGTCCAGAAAGCTGGACGCGATTTCATTCCCGCATACGGGAACGGGCCGCGATGCTGGAATCGGCCGAGCGCGGCCGCTTACGTCGGGACGCGCCACGGCCAAGGGCACTTGTGGGGCGGGCGGCTCTCCCGCGGCCCTGCTCAGCGTCCGGGCGGAGCCGCGGGGAAGGGCCTCAGCGCCTGCGTCGCAGTGCGGAGTGGCTCGAGCGCCGCGCCGCTGGTCAGCCGAGGCAGTACGCGTCGAGCTGCCGCCGGACCAGTGGGTCCAGGTCGTCCGGCGGCTCGTACGACCCCAGGAGCTCCGCGACTCGCGCGCCGGCCACCGCGGCGAGGTCCCGGCCGCCCTGGGACCGCCAAGTCTCGTAGGGCGCGCGGTTCATGATCGTCCGCCGCGCGCCGTCGCGCGCGTGCTTGCGCGTGTGCGCGTGGCCGAGCACCGTCCCGCCGGGTCCAGCAGTCTTGACCACGTCCAGGGCGAGGGTCTCGTCGTCCACCTCGATGGGCCGTCGTGCGACGCGGATGCCGCTGAGCACCTCGTCGTCGATGACGAACTTCTCCGCAGAGAAACAGTTGAAAGACGAAAGGATGCCGGCGGCGTGCAGCACGTACTGTGCGCCGGTGCGCAGGACGGTATCCATGGCCAGGGCGGATTCGATGCCGGCCTGGGCGTCGGGCACGTGCGCATCGGTCACGGAGCCGCCGGCGCGCACCGGGACGCCAAGCCAGTGGCCGAGCAGGACTGTGGCCTCCATGAGTGACCAGTAGGCCGGCGCGCCGATCATGAGCGCGCCGCTCTGCATGGACGAGAGTGACGACGTGCCGCCGTAGAGGAACGGCGTGCCCGGATTGGCCAGCTGCGTCAGCACGAGGCCGACGAGCAGCTCGGCGTGCTGCACAGCGAGGAGGCCGGCCAGCGTGATCGGCGCCGTCGTCCCGCCCATGGCGCAGACGGCGACGAGGACGGGCTGGCCGAGGCGCGCCAGCCGCAAGGCGACCTGCGCGCCGTCCGCGGAGAACTGCAGCGGCGACGTGGTATTGATCACCGACCAGAGGCGCGGCTGCGCGTGCCAGTCCGCGCCGTACAGGATCTCGAGCACATCGGTGGCCACCCGGAGCTCGTCGAGCGACGTGACCGTGTAGCGGCAGTTCTTGTCGCTCGAGGTGGCGTGCAGGTGGGCGACGACCCGCGGCCGCCGCTCCTCCGGGACGTCCGTGGGTTCAACGCTGTAGCCGAGGACGTCGATGTTCGGCGAGAGGTGGGCGAGGCGGACAGCCGCGGTGAGGTCGGCGAGCGTGCCGCGGCGGTACTCGCCGTCAACGAGGGCGAAGGGCGGGCCGGAGGCGCTGGCCAGCACGGCGGGCTCTCCGAGCCCGACGTGCAGGTCGAGCTCCGGGCGCCGGCCCGCCACCGTGTAGCGCGCGGGGGCGGTGGAGCGCGCCCGCTCGACGAGTGCTTCGCCGAAGCGGGCGCGCTCCCCGTCCACCCGCACGCCGTTCGCCTTGAGGAGCGCGAGCGCCTCGGGGTCGAGGACGGCGCAGCCGACCTCCTCGAGGAGCGTGAGGGCTGCCTCGTGGATCTTCTGGCAGCCCCTCTCGTCGAGGACCGCCCGGGCAGCTCCGTTCACGCCGGCTCCTTCGCGCGCCTGTTGGTTCTTACTTGCCGGCCGCGACGTACGCGTCGACCAGCTGGTCCATGGTCTTCTTCTGCTCGGCGCCGAGCGGCTCGGGCGTATGGTTGGCCATGATGTCGAGCAGCTTGGCGTGCGCCTTGTCGGTGGCCGTCGGCTTGCCTGCGGCCTCCCAGTTCTTCTGCGTGCTCGCGGTTGAGCAGTGAGGGCTTCCACTGCTGGCCGCGCACGAACTTCTTGGTGTGGCGGGCGCGCAGGAAGTCGCCGCCGTGACCGGCCTCGGCGATGACGTCCAGCCCGAGGGTCTCGTCGTTGACCTCGATGCCTTCGAGCGCGCGACGGTTCATCGAGATGACCTCATCCGTCATGACGACCAGCTCGCCGGCGCCGGTGAGGCCGAAGTCGAGGTAGCCGATGTCGTGGTTGAGGTTGGAGCCGGCCTGCATGCTGAGCAGGGTGAGCTCGGTGATGTCGATACCCGCGTTGGCGTCCACGCACTGCGAGTCGCTGGTGCCGGCGTAGCCCCAGTTGGGGATGTCCAGCCACTTGGCCATCTCGGTGATGCCGAGGATGGTCGTGTAGTACTCGGCTGAGTTGTAGAGCGCCTGGAAGGTGTTCATGTCGAGCTTGACGGGACCCATGCCGGTGAGCAGCGGGGCGCCGGGCACGCGCAGCTGGTGGAGGACGGCGCCGAAGAGCGACTCGGCCACGGCCTGCACGATGTGGCCGGCCTGGGTCATCGGCGCAGTGGCGCCGGCGATGGGAGCCGGCGAGTAGATGAGCGGGATGCCGGCGTCGGCGCAGAAGAGCAGCTTGTCGAGGACTTCCGGCGCGTGCTGGAGCGGGCTGACCGGCTCGCCGTACTGGATGAAGTACGGCTTGGCGCGCAGCTCGTCGTCGCCGCCGCGGAACGCGGCGGCGATCTGCTGCATGACCTTGAGGTCCTCGAGGCCGGCAGCGGTCATGACCATCGGTTTGGTGGTGTTGCTGACCATCTGGCGGAAGCACTCGAGGTAGGAGGCATAGGCGTCGACGTCGTGCGGGTGCGCGGCCGACATGATGAAGTCGATGTTGGGGAGGCCGTCGCAGAGGTGCGCCATGCGCGCCGTGTCGGCGAGTACGCTGGGACGGCGTTCGCCGGTCTCGAAGTCGTAGATGCTCATCAGGTCCGAGCCGGTCCCGAAGTACGAGTTGGTGCCGCCGAGCTGCATGGCGAGCTCGCCGTTGCGGTCGTACACGTGGATCATCTCGGGGATGGTGTCGCGGGCGGCGGCGACGGCGTCGCGCGGGATCTTGACGACGTCGTCGGCCTCGACGGTGGCGCCGGCGCCGGTGACCAGCATCTCGCGGGCCTCGGCGTGCGGCACGGTCATGCCGATGTCGGCGATGATCGTGAGGGCGGCGTCGTAGATCTTCTGGCACTTCTCGTCGGAGAGGACCTTGAGGCGGCTCTCGATACCGACGACGGGCAGGTCTTTCATCGCGATGTCTCCTTAGGGGGGCTCAGGACTCTTGGGGCTCTGTCGTCTCGATGAAGGCCTTGAACGCGCCGAGGCCCTCCTCGATCTGTGCTGTGGTGACGCCTGAGTAGGCGAGACGTAGATGGTATCTGGTCTCGCCCGGCACTGCCTTCCCGAAGTGCTGGCGGGTGCAGAACGAGACGCCGGTCTTGTCGAGGAGGAGGCGCCGGAAGTCCTCGTGGCCGGCGCAGCCGGTCATGCGGACGGCGTCCGTGACGTCCGGATACAGGTAGAACGTGGACTCCGGCGTGTGGCAGCGCACGCCCGGCGTGCCGGCGAGGATGCGGAGCGCCGCGTCGCGGCGCCCCTTGAGCCGGGCCATCATCTCGCGGGGCCCGGCCTGGTCGCCGGTGAGCGCCGCCAGGGCGCCGTACTGGGCGAAGTGGTTGGGGCACGACTCCATGTTCACGTTCATGCGCGTGATGATGTCGATGACGGCCTGCGGCCCGATGGCCGCGCCGAGGCGCCAGCCCGTCATCGCGTACTTCTTGCTGAACGTGTAGAGGATGACCGTGCGTTCCTTCATGCCCGGGCGCGAGACGATGGACTGGCTCGCGCCCTCGAAGCGTACGTCGAAGTACGCCTCGTCGCTGAGCACGAGCAGGTCGTGGCGCACGGCGATCTCGGCGATGCGGTCGAGCTCCTCCGGCGTGCACTCGGCGGCCGTCGGGTTGTGCAGGTCGTTGAGGATGAGCAGGCGCGTCTTCGGCGTGATGCGGCGCTCGATGGCGTCGATGTCGACGGTGTAGCGGTCGCCGGCGTCCACGAATCCGTAGGGCACGGCGACCCCACCCACGAACTCGATGAAGGAGGCGTAGATCGGGAAGCCGGGGTTGGGGTAGAGGACCTCGTCTCCCCCGTTCATGGCCGCCATGAGGAACTTGCCGATGACCGGCTTGCCGCCCGGCTGCACCGACACGTCGTCCGCGGCGTAGGTGACGCCGCGGGCGGCGCCGACGTCGGCCGCCAGGGCCTCGCGCAGCGGCGCGATGCCGGCGTTGGGGCAGTAGGTGGTCTTGCCGTCGCGGATGGCCTGCATCATCGCCGCGACGATGGGCTCCGCGGTGGGGATGTTGAGGTCGCCGAGGTGGAACGGGTAGATCGTCCGCCCCTGGGCGGCGAGCGCGACCGCCTCGGCCGAGACGGCGAACACCGTCTCGGTCCCGAGCCGCGCCACCCGGTCGGCCGGCACGAAGCCGCGGCCGGCCACGGTGAGGTCGTCAGCGAGCGAGTGCATCACAGGTCTCTCCGCCGCCCCCACCTCAGCTCTTGGCCCAAGCAGCGAACTTGTCCTGCTCGCCTTCGAGCATGCGGTAGCAGTGCTGCTCCTCGGGGAACGCGCCGCCGCGCACGTCGCTCACGTACTCGGTGAGCGCCGACGGTCGACACACCGGCGAGGTCGGCGTACTTCTTGACGAACTTGGGCGTGAACGCCTGGAAGGTGCCGAGCACGTCGGACACGATGAGCAGCTGGCCGTCGACGTCCTCGCCGGCGCCGATGCCGAGCACCGGGATCGGCAGCTCGGCGCGGATGAAGCCGGCGACCTCGGGCGGCACGGCCTCGACGAGGAGCAGCTGGACGCCCGCCTCGCAGAGGGCCCGGGCGTCCTCCACCACGAGCTTGGCGCGACTCGAGCGTGCGGCCCTGCGCCTTGTGACCGCCGAGCTGGCCGGAGCTCTGCGGCGTGAGGCCGATGTGGCCGCAGACGGCGACGCCGGCGTCGAGGATCGCCCTGACGCGGGAGACGGTGCGCACGCCGCCCTCGAGCTTGATGGCGTCGACGTTCGCCTCCTTGAGGAAGCGGATGGCGTTGCGTCACCGCGTCCTCGTCGCGAGGCCTGGTAGCTGCCCAGCGGCATGTCGCCGACGACGAACGTATCGGGCGCGCCGCGGCGCACGGCCTCGCTGTGCACGATGCACTGGTCCATCGTCACCGGCACGGTGCCGGGATAGCCGTAGACGCACATGCCGAGCGAGTCGCCGACGAGGATCATGTCGATCCCGGCCGCCTCTTCGAACGTCGCCGTCGGGTAGTCGTAGGCGGTGAGCCAGGCGATCTTCTCGCCGGCGCGCTTCATCTCGTGCAGGTCGAAGAGACCTTTCTTTGCCATGGGGTGGACCTCCTGTGTGGAACCAGATGACCGCAGCGGCGCGGACGCCGCGCTCTTACTCTTCGCGGTGATCGGGCCAGCCTTCGTCCTCGACGGACTCCGCCAGGACGAGCATGGTCTCAAGGTTCATGACGCCGGGGATGCGGGCGATGTCGACGCGGATGAGCTGACCGAGGTGGTCGAGGTCGCGCAGCGCGAGCTCGAGCACCATGTCGAACTGGCCGGTGACGTGGTAGCAGGCGCGCACGCCGGGGACTTCCTTGATGCCCTTCTCGAACTCCCGGATGGACTCTTCGCTGTGCTCGCGAAGCCGGGCGACGACGAGGGCGCGCACGGTGACGCCCAGCGCCGCGGGGTCGATGACGGCGCGATAGCCGCGGATGGCGCCGCTGCGCTCCAGGCGCCGGACGCGGCCGAGCATGGCGGACGGGGAGAGACCGAGCTTCCGTGCCAGCGCGAGGTTGGACATGCGTCCGTCCTCCTGCAGAGCCAGCAGGACTTCACGGTCGAGTGCATCCACGCTTCCCCCTCCGAAGTCGTTGGTCGTCCCTCGGAGTATTCAGTCTGATGTTCGCTCAGTCAAGCGCGCAAGTGAACAATCTTCCGTTGGACGGCGCGCTGACTGTTCGGATTGTGTGTGGAGGGCTGAGTTCGCCTGAGGGCGGGGCGCCTCCCCGGAGGCGGCGTGGGTTCAGCCGCGCGCGCCGGCGACGATGTCGGCGAGCGCCTCGACGACCGCCACGGCGTCGTCGACGATCGCGGCGTCCGCCTCGGTGACGATCGCCGCGCGCTCGTCGGTGTCGACCGCGGCGATGAAGCCGGCGCGCTCGACGCCCCACACAAAGGCCGGCGCGCCCGACGCCCCCGCGACGAGGCACACGGCGGGGGCCGAGCGCACGCCGGACACACCGATCTGGCGGTCCGGCCGGCGCCCAGGCGTTCATCGCCACCGGCCGGGTGACGCCGAAGGCGGCGCCCATGCGCCCGGCGGCGGCGGCGATGCGTTCCACACCGGCGCGGCTCCCGGCGCCACGGCCGGCGACGACGAGGAATCTTGCCGACTCGAGGTCGCCCGTCGCCGGTGGTTCGAGCAGTTCGACGTCGTGGATAGAGCTCGGGACGGAGCGATCTGCATCGCGCATCTCCGTGACCGTCTGCACGATGTGGGCGGTGGCGGCGGGGGGCGGGGCGTCGCACCAGCTCGCATCCAGGCCGATGCACCAGGGACGCGGACGCAGGTCGAAGCGGCCGCTGAGATGGTTCGAGAAGACGTTGCGGCGGCAGGAGAGCCCTTCGGGCGTCACCGCCGCTTCGAGGACGTCGGTGAGGACGCTGCCGCCGGCTCGAGCGGCGACGCGCGCCGCCAGCTCCGTGCCCGTGGGGCCGCCGGCGAAGAGGAGGAGCTCGGCGACGCCGTCCGCGACGAAGGCCGTCAGCGTGGCGGCCAGCAGGTCCGGCCGGTGCGGGAGAGTGCGGATCAGGCGCACGTCTCTGGTCGGAGCCAGCGCCGTCAGCGCGCTCCCGCTCCGCCTCTCCCGTGTAGAAGAGGTGCGTGACGGCGCCGGCGCCGACCGGCAGCCGCAAGCCGTCGCGCAGGAAGCCGCCCAGCGCCCGAGCCTGCCGCTCCGCCGTCCCGGTCGTAGCCGTCCAGGACGACCGCGATGCGCATCGGGCTGTCCGCCGGCCCGTTCACAGGCTCTCCAGCCGCTCGCGCAGGTGGGTCTCGTACAGCGCGCGCGCCTTGTCCGCCGGTGTCGCGCCGGTGACGACGACGCCGGCGCGGCCGCGGTCGATCGTCTCGAGCCCGCAGAGCGCGGCCGGCTCGCGGCCGAGCGCTCCGGCGACGTCCACGCCGAGATCTGCCGCGGAAGCAACGATGACCGGCTCGTCCTTCGTGGCCAGCCGGTCCTTGAGCGTCGGCACGCGGAGCATGGAGACGAGCGCGTTGCCGACGGCCAGCACGCACGGCGCGGCGATCGTGGCCCGCACCGGGCCGGCGTCCGTCGTGAAGGTCACGCCGAGGCGCCCGGGTTCGGCCGGCTCGAGCTCCGTGACCTGCGTGAGACACGGCCAGCCGAGCGTCTCGGCGACCAGAAACGGGACCACGCCGCTGTCGCCGGGGCCGCTGCGGGAGCCGAGGAGCAGGACGTCGCCGCCGAGCCGCTGCGCCCCGGCGGCGACCAGCGCGGCCGTCGCGGCCGGAGCGAAGTCGAGCTCCGCGCCGGCCTCGACGCGGGCGGCGCGCTCGAAGCCGAGCGCCTGCAGCGTCTTCAGGAACGGGTCGGCCTCGCGGCCGGCGACGGAGAACCCCGCGAGGCTCGTCTCGAGGCCGCGCCCCGCGCGCGTGTCGCGCAGCCGCAACGCGAGCTCCAGCGCGGCCTCGTCGAAGGGGCCCAGGATGCGGCGGACGTACCGGGTCTCGGGTCCGCGGGGGCGGCCGCCCGGGCCGCCGTCCGCCGCCCGCGCCCAGTCGCTCGGCCGCAGCGCCTCGTAGTCCGGCGTGACCTTGAAGCCGACGACGATCCGCAACTGGTCCACGCGCCGCCGCCTCCCCTCTGCTCAGGGGCGGCGCTCAGCCTTCACACGGCGCCGCCCTCCCCGCCTCACAGCGGGATGATCGTCCCCGGGTTCATGACGCCGTTGGGGTCGAACGACTTCTTCAGCGTCTCGAGGATGTAGTAGGAAGAACCGTACTCGTCCTTGACCCACGGCGCCCGCGCCTTGCCCATGCCGTGGTGGTGGACGATCGAGCCGCCGCGCTTGAGCGTCTCCTCGCAGATGATGCCGATGATCGGCAGGTAGTACTTCTCGGTCTCCTCCTCGGGGCCGATTCCGACCACGTTGAAGAAGTAGTTGAAGTACATGTTGGTACCGTTGATGTAGCTGTGGGAGGAGTGGCCGCCCATCATCGTGATGTCGGGGATCTCCGCGATGATGCGCGCTTTGGCCGTCTGGTAGATGTCGTTGATCGAGCTCCAGTCGGCGGAGATCTCGGTCGTGCGGTTCACGTTGCGCGTCTGGCGGATGCGCTCGTCCTCGGCGGTGATCTTGCTCGCGTCCCAGCAGAGGTCGTTGAACCAGGTCTCGATGTACTCGCTGGGGACCTGCGCGCACTCGGGGTGCTTGTCGACGATCGCCTGGATGCCGTCGGCGGTAGCCTTGGCGATGCCGGCCGCGCCCTCGGCCATGAACAGCAGCACGCAGTCGTCCTCGGCGGCGAAGTGCGAGAAGTGGAGGCCGGCGTCGCCCGGGTCGTAGACCCGCGCCACCGACGGCTTGTAGCCGTTGACCATGACCTCGCGCAGCACGGCGAAGCCGGTCGCCATGTCCTTGAGCGTCCAGCCGAGGAACGTGTTGTTCTCGGGGAAGTACGGGAACAGCTTGACGGTCACTTCGCTGATGAAGCACAGCGCGCCCTCGTTGCCGATGACGACGTGACGGATGTCGGGGCCGGCGGCGCGGCGCGGCACGTTCTTGATGCGCGCTATCTCGCCGTCGGGGAACACGGCCTCGAGGCCGACGACCATGTCCTCGATGCCGCCGTACAGCGTCGAGAACTGGCCGATGCTGCGCGTGGCGACGAGGCCGCCAAGGTGGGCCACCGGCTTGGACTGCGGCGAGTGGCCGGTGGTGAGCCCGTGCTCGCGCACGCGGTCCTCCAGCACCTGCAGCGGTACGCCGCACTGGCAGGTGGCCTGCATGTTGTAGGCGTCGATGCCGACGATCTCGTTCATCATCGACCCGTCGATGATCACGGAGTCGGGCACGGCGCTCTCGAGACCGCCTTCGGTGGCCGTGCCGCCGGTCCGCGGGATGACGTTGACGCCGTTGTCGTTCGCGAAGCGCAGGAGCTCCGCGACCTGAGCGGCGTCGGCCGGCAGCGCTACGGCGGCCGGCACGGGCATCGTGTGCACGTCGAAGATGTTCTGCAGCTTGCGGAAGTTGTCGACGCTGCTCTCCACGAGGACGCGCTCGTCGGTGACGACCGCGTCCGGACCGACGATGCGCCGCAGGCCCTCGACGATGGCTTCTCTGCTCAGTGACATGGCGGCGTTCCTTTGCGGGGTCGTGGTCGGTCTGCGGTCAGTGGAAGATGGAGAAGGACTGCTCGAGGATCGGGTCGGTGGCGTCGTGGATGGCGCGGTAGACCTTCTCGTTCATGCGTCGGTAGACGTCGTGGCTCTTCAGGTCCGGGGCGAAGGACTCTCGGCCACGCTTCATCGTCGCGGCGGCGGTCGCGAAGTCGGGATACACGCCGGTCGCCACGGCGGCGCAGATGGCGGAGCCGAGGCTCGCGCCGCTGCTGCCGACGTTGCGCGAGGCGGGTACGCCGAACACGTCGGCGAAGATGTTCATGAAGAGCGGGCTGTTGGCGCCGCCGCCGGAGATCACGATCTCGCGCAGGTCGATGCCGAGCTCGGCGCACATGGCGTCGACGTTCTCCTTCATCGTCAGGGCGATGGCCTCGAGGATGGAACGGTAGACGTGCGCCCTGGTGTGGCGCGCGTCGAAGCCCGATGATCTCGCCCTTGCGGAAGGGCTTGTCCGTCGGGGCGAGCCAGTCCAGCACCGTCATGAGGCCGCAGCTCCCGGCGGGGATCAGCTCGGCCTCTCGCTCCAGGTACTCCTCGCGCGAGATGTCCTGCGAGGCCGCGGCGGCGGCGAACTCCGGCCCGAGCAGGTCGAGGAACCAGCTGAGCGTCCACATGCCGCGGCGCACACCACCGCTCTCGTAGAGGTAGCGTGCCCGGGACGCAGGCGAAGTTGGTCCAGAAGTCCACGGCGTCCTGGCGGTTCTCGTGGCCGTGGACCATGGAGGCGATGTAGGTGCCGAGCGAGATGAGCGCCGTGCTCTCGTCGAGCGAGCCGGAGCCGAGCGCTTCGACCGCCTTGTCGTTCGCGGTGGTCACGACCGGCAGGCCCTCCGGGATGCCGGTCGCCGCGGCTGCATCCGCAGTCACGTAGCCGGCGATGTCGCCCGGCATCTGCAGCTCCACCAGCAGCTCCGGGCGCATGTTGAACTGCTCGAACAGCGCGGGGTCCCACTGCCAGGTGTCGGTGTCGATGGGCCACTGCAGGATGATGTTGTTGGCGGCGCTGTCGCGGAACTGACCGGTGAACCGGTGGGTCATGTAGCCGGACGAGGTCGTCGCGTAGGCGAGCTCCGGGTCGTCGGGGATCCAGGGCTGGTAGGCGCGCGTGTCCATCCAGCTCATGACGGGCTCGAGCAGCGTGCCGTCGGCCTTGAGGAAGGCCTTGCAGCAGCGGATGGTGCACAGACCGACGCCGACGATGTCGGCCGGGTCGCCGGTGAACTTCGTCATCACCTCGCGGCTCGCCGCGACGATGGACTCCCAGAGGTCGTCGTCGGGGTGCATCGGCGTGGCCCGGCACCGGGTGCTCCATCGGGAGGAGAGTGCGCCTGGCCTCGCAGACGACGTGCCCTCGAGGTCGTAGATGACGACCTTGGTGCTCTGCGTGCCGTTGTCGACGCCGATCAGGTACTTGCCAGCCATCGCCCGGTTCCTTCCCCCGCTAGCGGACGAGGTAGCCGCCGTCGACCACCAGCACGTGGCCGCTGACGTAGTCGGACGCCTTGCTGGCGAGGAAGACGGTGGCGCCCATGAGGTCGGCCGGGTCGCCCCAGCGCGCAGCCGGGATGTGGTCCAGGACGCGCTGGTTGGTCACCGGGTCGCTGCGGGTCGCCGTCGTGATCGTCGGTGGCGTAGTAGCCGGGGGCGATGCCGTTGACCTGGATGTCGTACTCGGCGAGCTCGTCGCAGTAGGCCTTGGTGAACCCGGCGAGGCCGTGCTTGGTGGCCGCGTAGGCCGACGACCAGCGGCCGCCGAGATACGAGAACAGCGAGCAGATGTTGATGATCTTGCCGGCTGCGCTGCGGGATCATGACCTTGGCCGCCTCGTAGGCCATCTCGAAGGCGGCGGTGAGGTTCACGGCCACGGTGGCGTCCCACTGCGTCGCGGCCGAAGTCGAGCACGTCGGCCAGCGGGCAGATGCCGGCGCTGTTCACGAGGATGTCGAGCGAGCCGAGCCGGTCGACGCAGGCGGCGACGATCTCGGCCGGGCGCGCCCGGCTCGGTGACGTCCGCCTTCATGAACTCGTACCGGCCGCCACGGGACTCGACGAGCGGGCCGGTGGCGCCGTCGTCGTCGATGATGCTGGGGACGAACAGGTTGGCGCCGGCCGTGGCGAGCGCCAGGGCAAAGGCCTGGCCGAGACCCGTGTTGCCGCCGGTGACGATGGCGTTCTTCCCCTTGAGGGAGAAGTAGTCCATCGTGAAGTCGCTGATGTCGGTCACGAGTCTCTCCTTTGGTGCGCTCCGACGACTCTCGGGCCCGGAGTCTGCGGCTGGATGTTCAGCAAGTCAAGCCGCCCGGAGAACATCGTGCCGCCGGGCGGCTCTTCCACTGCATTTCTCGCTGCGTTTGACTGCTCGGCCCCTCTGGCGCCCTGCCGGGGCGGTCGCCGGGCCGCTCCCCACGGCAGATGCCATTCGACGCGCCATCGCGCGGCGCCCACCTTGCGGTGCGTCCCAGGGCGACTCATCTGCAGGCGTTCATTCAGGCTCGAGCTCGTCCGGGAACCCGGGGGCGCGCAGGTCGGTGCCCACGGCGTCCTCGAGCATCTTGACGACCATCGGCGACTGCGCGCCGCCGCCGTACATCGCCCGCGCCCGCGCGAACTGCTGCTCCGTCACGCTGGCCAGCTCGAGCGGCACGCCGAACTCGCGTCCCATCATGTGCGCGAAGTGCAGGTCCTTGCGGGCCAGGTCCATCGTGAAGTTGATGTTGTAGCTGCCGTTCAGGATCAGCTGGCCTTCGGTCTCGTGGACGAAGCTGTTGCCGGAGCTGGCCTTGATGACCTCCCAGGCCAGCCCGAGGTCGACGCCGCCCTTCTTGGCGAGCATGAGCGCCTCGCCGTCGGCGACCAGGTGGATGAAGGCGAGCATGTTGGTGATGACCTTGATCACCGAGGCCTGGCCGAGCTCGCCGATGTAGAAGACGCGCCCGCCCATGGCGTCGAACACCTCGCGGTGCGCCTCGTAGACCGCGGGCTCTGCCGCCGACGAGGACGGTGATCATGCCGGCGGCGGCGCGGTGGACGCCGCCGGTCACCGGCGACTCGAGCGTCTCGATGCCCTGTCTCGGCGCCCAGCGCCGCGAGGCGCTGCAGCTCGTGCGCGTCGTTGGTGCTCATGTCGATCCACGTGCCGCCGGAGGCGAGGCCCTCGAACACGCCGCCCGCGCCGGCGACGACCTCGGCGACGATCTCGGGCGACGGCAGGCAGGTGATGACGGTGTCGGACGCCTGTGCCGTCTCGGAGTACGGTGTCGGCGCAGACGGCGCCGTTCTTCTCGAGGTCGATCGCGCACGTCTTGTCGATGTCGTACACAGTGACCGGGAAGCCCGCGGCGCAGCAGGCTGCCGGCGAGGTGCCTGCCGAGAGCGCCGAGCCCGATGTAGCCGATCTTGAGCGTCATTGGTCCTCCGATCCGGGTGCTTCGTCTGGGGAGTGCCGCGCCGCTACTCGCGCCGGGCGCGGCGCATCGCTTCGTCGTCCACGCGACAGATGGCCGCGAGCTCGTCCAGCTGGGCGTCGTCGATGTACGGGGCCTTGCCCGCGTGCGCGGCGAGGAGCGTCTCGACCTGCTCGCAGGCCACGTCGTTCGTCGGTGCTGGCCTCCTCCGACCCACTTCTCGTAGGAGAGGCGGTTGGAGAGCGTGGGCATGTAGTGCTCGCCGGCGCGGATGCGCCGCGCGGTGTCCTTCTGGCCGAGGAAGCTGCCGCCGGGACCGGCCACGGCGATGGAGTCGCCGGCGAGCGTCGCGTCCGAGACCTCGACCGGCTGGTGGAGACGGCGCAGCATCGCCGCCATCTCGTTGTCGATGACCGACTGCGGCAGCGACATCGTGTTGTGCGAGTCGATGAGCCCCCAGCCGGAGACGATGTCGGGGGCGGCGCCGCAGACGGTGGCCGCCTTCATCGCCTTCTCGTAGCCCGCCTGGATGCCCGCGTCCTTGCCGTCGGTCGAGAGCGCCGGGGTTGAGCGTCGGCACGCCGAGGTAGTGGCCGACCTCCGTGGCCATCGCTCCCATCAGGGCGCTCTCGAGCGAGCCGAGCGCGAAGGTCGTGCGCCGCATGTCGAGTACGCCGGAGCCGAAGCAGAAGATGAGACGCGCGCCCGGAGCCGCGACCTGCAGGGCGGTCGCGATGCCGAGGAACTCGGCGAGGCCCTGGGTGACGGTCCCGGCCAGCGTGACCGGCGACGTGGCGCCGGCGATGGTCATCGAGTACACCTCGATGGGCACGCCGTGCCTGGCCAGGGCGATGTGGATGTCGAGGGCGCCGCCGTCGACCTGCAGCGGCGACGCGGCGGTCACCACGGTCGAGATGCGCGGGCGCGCGCGGAAGCGGTCGAGGTCGCCGGAGATCGTCTCGCAGAGGCGGAGCACGGCGTCGACCTCCGCGGGGCAGTCGACGAAGGTCACGTGCTTGCGCGTCTCGGTCAGCATCGTGAAGTACTCCTCGAGCTCACGCTGCTCGAGCGGTACGTCGGTCGCGCTGACCTGCGTCCACATGATGTCGAGCTTCGGCAGCTCGTCCATGAGCGCCGTGCACTCGCGCAGGTCCTGCAGCGTGCTGGCGCGGCGCTGTCCGGTGCGGAAGTCGAGTGTCTTGGCGACGCAGCCGCTGGGCACGAAGTGGAAGGGCTCGCCCTCGTCCAGCAGGACGTCGTCGGCTTCGGTGAGGCCGGCCATCAGCACGCGGCGCGGGCACTGGCCGGCCGCCCACTCCACGAGCTCGCGCGGAAGCTTGACGATGCCGGTGGCCTCGTCCACGTCCGCGCCGCGCTCGGCCAGCAGCGGCAGGACCCTGGAGCCCGCGAACCGCATGCCGACGCGGCCGAGCAGCTCCACCGCCTCGTCGACGATCCTGCTCTTCTCCGCCTCGCTCAGCCATGTCGTGTGCGCTCGCATCGCCCGCCTTCTTCCGTCTTCGACACTCCGCGTCACGCCGCGGCGCCGCGATGATACCTGCCCGGACCATCGGCGACCTGTCTTGACATCACCGGCCCGCTGATGTGGACTCTATCACGCTAATTGACCGGTTGATTAGTGCCGGCCGCAGCTCGGGTCGCGGCCTTGTCTCTGAGGGAGGAAGCGTATGACGAACGAGCCCAGGGTGCCGACCCGCATGGGCGACGGCACCTTCACCGCAGCTGACGCGCAGCGAGATCCGGGCCGACCTCATCGCCGGGTCCGAGGCGGCGGCCAAGCGGGCCAAGGTGCCGCTGCTCACCGACGACGAGATCGACCACCTGCTGGAGATCTACGCCTCGCCGGCGCGCTTCATCGGCGTCGACGTCGGCGACGAGATCGTGCTCAGCTGCGACGGCACCGGCATGAAGACGCACGCCACGCGCATCCAGGACCTGCAGAGCTACGAGCAGTGGATGGGCGCCGACCTGCTGGAGCTCTGCGTCGGCGACTACTCCCTCAAGGTCGTGCGCACGATCCTGGCGTACGAGGCCCAGTACATGCACGACGCCCAGCTCTGCACCATCGCGCCGCTGCAGTACGGCGTCATGCCCAACCTGGGCCTCTACTCCAAGCCCGACGGCCCGTGCGACAACTGGAACGAGCTGCTCCCGCTGGGCAAGATCCCCGAGGCGCGCGCCGCCGCCGAAGAGGCGGTCGAGATGGCCGTCGTCGACATGGTCAAGCTGGCCGACTCGCAGTGGGAGGCCGGCGCCGACGCGATCGACTGGGACACCACCGGCGCCTCCGGCGACCCCGAGTTCCTCGCCGCCCTGCGCGCCACGAAGATCATCCGCGAGAAGTACCCCGACCATGGGCGTGCAGCTCGGCATGGCCGGCGAGTTCGTGCTCGGCATGCACGGCCAGCTCGAGTGGGACGGCGTGCGGCTGGCCGGCCTCTGGCCGCGCGAGCAGCTCCTGCTCGCGCAGAAGGCCGGCGCCACGATGTTCGGCCCCGTCGTCAACATCAACACCGGCAAGTCGCTCGCCTGGAACATGGCTCGCGCCATCGCGCTGATCAAGCCGTGCATGGAGGTCGCCGAGATCCCCGTGCACCCCAACGCCGGCATGGGCGTCGGCGGCGTGCCGATGTTCGTCCACCTGCCCTCCGACGCGGTCTGCCGGGCGGCCAAGTCCTTCGTCGAGCTGCTGCACGTGGACGGGTTGTAGGTGGGCTCGGGCGATCCCCATGGGATGCACAACGCCCACGCGCAAGCCGCGAGCATCGGCGGTATTCGGGCAGGCGGAGACCTGGTTGCCCGTATGCAGATGACTCGGGGCATGCGCCTCAAGGAAGCCAAGCAGTACGTGGCCGACAAGCTCGGCGTCACACCGTTCGACCTCTCGGACCCGGTCGCCATGACCGACGTCCGCAACGAGTTCGGCTTCGGCCGCGTCCACAGCTACGCGATCAGCCAGCCGTGGCAGGCCAACCAGATCGAGGCGAAGTTCAACATCGCCCGCGTGCTGGACGTGCCGATCAACAGCGTCGAGAAGTTCAAGGAACGCACGGCGGGAGGCTGACATGATCAGGAACCCGCGCGCGGGAGCGCGCAAGAGCGGCGGCTTCAGGCTCGAGGTGTTCACCGACGACGAGCTGCGCGAGATCCACGGCGCGACGCTCGAAGTGCTGTCGCGCACGGGCGTCTTCGTCGAAGACGACGAGGCCCGGGAGATCTTCGCGGCCGCCGGCGCCGAGGTCGACGGCGAGACCAACATCGTGCGCCTGCCGGCGCACCTCGTGGAGGACGCCGTCCGCTCGGCGCCCTCCACCGTCGTCATGTGCGGCCGCGACCCGGCCCGGGACGTGGTGCTCGAGGACGGCCGGGTCGGGTTCACCAACTTCGGCGAGGGCATCCAGGTCGTCGACCCGTACACCGGCGCAGTTGCACGAGAGCCTCAAGCAGGACGTGGCCGACTGCACGAGGATCATCGACGCGCTGCCCGAGATCGACGTCGTGGAGCGGCCGCTCGGCGCCCACGACGTGCCGCCGGACACGGCGGCGCTGCACAACGCCGAGGCGATCTTCAGCAACACGACCAAGCACGCCACCATCGGGCCGCTGTCGGGCTTCTGCGCCCGCAAGATGATCGACATGGCGGCGGCGATCGTCGGCGGGGCGGAGCAGCTGCGCCGCCGCCCCATCCTCAGCTTCCTCACCTGTCCGGTGAGCCCGCTCAAGCTGGTCAAGGACGCCTGCGAGATCATCATCGACGGGCGCGCGCGCCGGCATCCCGGTCAACGTGCTCTCCATGGCGATGGCCGGCGGCTCCTCTCCCGTGTCGCTCGCCGGCACGCTCGTCACCCACAACGCCGAGGTGCTCAGCGGCATCACGCTGGCGCAGCTCACGCAGCGCGGCGCGCCGGTCATCTACGGCTCGTCGACCACGGCCATGGACCTGCGCTTCGCCAGCGCCTCGGTGGGCAGCCCCGAGTGCGGCATGATCGGCGCCGGCGTCGCCTGCCTCGCGCGCTTCTACCTGCTGCCCAGCTGGGTGGCCGGTGCGTAGGGCGACTCCAAAGTGGCGGACGCCCAATCCGGTCACGAGAAGACGATCACCAGCCTGCTGCCGGCGTTGGCAGGGGCCAACCTGATCTACGGGCTGGGGATGCTGGAATCGGGCGTCACCATCGATTACGCGCAACTGGTCATGGACGCGGAGTTCGCGCGCATGGTCAAGTTCTGCGTGCCGGGGATCCCGGTGACGGATGCGACGCTGTCCGTCGACGTCATCAACGAGATCGGGCCGTTCAAGGACTTCCTCTCGCACGATGACACCTACAAGGGCATGCGCGGGCAGTCGAGCTCGAAGCTCATCGACCGGCGGGTCCGCGAGGAGTGGGCCGCCGCCGGCGAGACGACGATGTACGACCGCTCGCTCGCGGAGGCCCGGCGCATCCTCGAGACGCACCAGCCGGTACCGCTGCCCGACGGCGTGGCGGCAGAACTTCGTTCGATAATCGACGCTGCGGAACGCGAACTCGGCGTGAAGTAGGCTCGCAGACGGTGTAGTGTTCGGCGAGGCGGCCGCCCGACGTGGGGCCGCCTCGCCCATAACACCGTCCAGGAGTGACCATGCCAGACAGCAGCAAGGAGATCGGTACCGGCCGCGTCAGCTTCCTCGCCGACGAGCAGAAGCAGCGTATCTACGAGACGGCCCTCGGCATCCTCGCCGACATCGGCATGGTCGTGCTCCACGAAGAGGGCGAGCAGGTCATGCTCGACGGCGGCTGCACCAGGGACGGCGACGGTAACGTGCACGTCCCGGCCGCGCTCGTCGAGCAGGCGCGCGCGAGTCTGCCGGCGAGCTTCGTGGTCTACGACCGCGCCGGCGAGCCGGCCATGGACCTCGGCGGCCGTCGCTCCTACTTCGGCAACGGCTCCGACGTCATGCACCTGCACGACCTGGAGACCGGCGAACGCCGCCTCGGCAAGCTCGAAGACGTGAGCGAGGCGGCGCGCCTCTGCGACGCACTGCCCGACATCGACTTCGTCATGTCGGGCGCCTGGCCGGACGGCATGGACGCCCAGGAGGCCTACCCAAAGCAGTTCCGCGCCATGATCGCCGCCACCACCAAGCCGCTGGTGATGACCGCCGGCGGAGTCGAGACGGTGGAGCCCATGTGGCGCATGGCCTGCGCGGTCCGCGGCGGCGAGCAGGCGCTGCGCGACAAGCCGTACTTCGTCATGTACAACCAGCCGGTCAGCCCCCTCAAGCACCCCTTCGAGACGGTCGACAAGCTGCTCTTCTGCGCCGACAAGGGCATCCCGTCGACGTATTGCCCGTCGCCGGTCGCCGGCGGCACCGCGCCCATCACCACCGCCGGCCAGATCACGCTCGGCGTCGCCGAGGCGCTGTTCGGCCTGGTCATGCACCAGCTCCGCGCGCCGGGTGCGCCGTTCGTCATCGGCCAGGGGCCGAACACCCTCGACATGGCGACGTCGCAGTCCTCGTACAACTCGCCGGAGTTCATCCGCGCCTACGCGTGCGAGGTCGAGATGGCCAAGTGGCTGGACATCCCCAACTGGGGCTTCAGCGGCCACACCGACGCGCAGGTCGTGGACGCCCAGGCCGGCATGGAGGCCGACGAGATCACCAAGCTCTCCATGCAGCTGGGCGCCAACCTGAATCACGACGTCGGCTACATGGACTTCGGCCTCTCCGGCTCGCTCGCGGAGGTCGTGCTCGTGGCCGAGTTCATCTCACGCAACCGGCAGTTGCTCAAGGCGATCGAGGTCAGCGACGAGACGCTCGCCGTGGATGTGCTCAAGGCCGTCGGCCCCGGCGGCGACTTCCTCGGCCAGCGGCACACGCGGCGCAACCTGCGCGCCAACCAGTGGCGCGGGCAGGTCCTGAACCGCGCGAGCTACGACCGCTGGACCGAGGGCGGCGCGCTGGACGCGACCGAGAAGGCCCGGCGGAGGGCGCTCGAACTGCTGGCGGCGCACGAGGTCGCGCCGCTGCCTGATGGTCTCGCCGGGCAGCTCGACGCGGTGGTGCCGGCCGGCTGACGGCCTGCCGAGGGGCTGGGTCAGTTGGCCGGGACGGTGCGGCCGGCGGCCCACTCGCGCAAGAAGGCGATCTTCTCGCGCGCCGTCGAGGCGATGGACGGCATCCGCCGCAGTTCGTCGCGTAGCAACTCCGTCGTGAGCGGCGCCCTGGCCGAGAAGGCCGTGTAGAGCGCCGAGACGACCACCTGCTCGAGCTCGGCGCCGCTGTAGCCCTCGCTCTCACGCGCCAGCGCCGCCAGATCGAAGCCCTCGGGCGCCTGCTTGCGGCGGTGCAGGTGGATCTCCAGAATGGCCCTGCGCGCCGCCTCGTCCGGCAGGTCGACGAAGAACGTCTCGTCAAAGCGGCCCTTGCGGAGGAGCTCGGCCGGAAGCCGCTGGACGTCGTTGGCCGTGGCCACGACGAAGACGTCGCCGCGGCGCTCCTGCAGCCACGAGAGGAACGTCCCGAGGACGCGCTGCGACGTGCCGCCGTCCTCGTCGCCGCCGGCGGCGAACGCCTTCTCGATCTCGTCGATCCAGAGCACCAGCGGCGCGAGGCGCTCGGCGGAGCCCATCGCCTTACGGAAGTTCTGCTCCGTCTCGCCGATGTACTTGTCGTACAGCGCGCTGGGGTCGAGCTTGACCAGCGGCAGCGCCCACGCCGCGGCGACCGCCTTGGCGCAGAGGCTCTTGCCACAGCCCGGCACGCCCATCAGCAGCACGCCGCGCGGAAACTCGAGTCCGAACTCGACGGCGCGCTGTGGGTCCGCCATGAAGAGGCGCCGCTTCTCCAGCCACTCCTTGAGGCTGGTGAAGTCGGCGATCTGGTCCAGCGACTGGACGCTCGGCTGGTACTCGAGCAGACCGTCCTGCTCCACCAGATCCCGCTTGGCCTCGATCACGCGGCTGATGTCGTCGGCATCCAGACGGCCGTCTTCGACGATCAGCCTGGTCAGCACCTTCTCCGCCTCTGCCAGTGTGAGGCCTTTGAGGTTGGCCAGCAGCCGGTCCTGGTCGGGTGGGGTCAGCAGCACCGTCACCCCCATGTGGGCGGAGAGGTCCCTGACGAGACGGTTCTGAAGACTCGCGTAGTCTTCGTGTGAGGGAAGCGGGAGGCGCACCAGCCCCACCTCGGTCCGCAGGGAGTCGGGCAGCTTGACCGCGGCGCCGGTCAGGACGATGGCGCCGGAGCGGCCGGCGAGCCGTTGCGCCGCCTCGCGGAGGCGGTCCGCCACCTCCGGCTTCTCGAGTTCCGGTCCGAGGCCGTGGAACACGTACAGGGCCGGAAGCTCGGACGCGATGACGTGGTCGAGCGCGGCGCGGGGTTCCTGCGTGCCGTAGACGCCGGTGGGCGCGCCCTTACGGCTCAAGCCGGTGGCGCGCCGCCACACGAACAGGGGGAGCTGGAGTTGCCACGCGGCGCGCTCCGCGAGCTCCTCGGCGCGCTCATCCTCGGCGGTCTCGACGAGCAGCGCGCCGTACCGCGAGCGGATGAGGAGCTGGAAGTCGTGAAGAGGGTCATGGTCCATCGCGCCGTAAGGTATCCGCTTTTGCCGGCGGGCGCTATATCCCGGGTGCGGGCGGCGGTGGGCAATCGCTGCAGCGCGGTGGACTTGCCGGCGCAGGACTTGGGCGCTCGGCAGAGAGCGCGGCAAGCGAACCCGTAGACGTTCGCGCGCGAGCCGCACGGGGAATCCGCACGGCATGACCGTCCTCCTTACAGGCCGTGACCTGACCGTGGGTCAGGTCACGGCGGTGGCGCGCCGCGGCGAGCGGGTGGCACTCGTCGCCGCGGCGCGTGAGCGCATGGCCGCCGCGCACGCGCTCGCGCAGCGCGTGTTCGAGAGCGGCGTCCCGACCTATGGGCTGACGACAGGCTACGGCGCCCAGAAGCGCGTCGCCGTGACCCCGCAGGATGTCAGCCGCTTCAACCGCAGCCAGATCCAGGACCACCGTGCCGGCCAGGGGCCGCCGGCGACCGACGACGTTATACGGGCGGCCATGCTCTGCCTCGCCAACCTCTTCGCCGGCGGCACGACCGTCGCGCGGCCCGAGCTGGCGGACGCGATCATCGAGGCGCTCAACGCCGACCGCCATCCCATCGTGCGCCTGCACGGCTCCATCGGTGTCTCCGACCTCTCGGCGATGGCCGACCTCGCGCACGGGGTCATCGGCGAGATGGAACTGCGCGCCGGCGAGGGGCTTGCGCTGCTCAACAACAGCGCCTTCGGCACCGCGACGGCGGCACTGGCGCTGCACGACGCGGAGCGCCTGCTCGACGCCGCCGACGTCGCCGGAGCGCTGGCGCTGGAGGGCTTCGGCGCCAACCTCTCCGTGCTTCATCCCGGCGTGGAGGACGTGCGCCCGCACGCGAGCTTCGCGGCCACGCTCCAGCGCACCCGCGGGCTGCTCGCCGGCAGCTACCTGTGGGAGGACGGCGCCGCGCGGAACCTGCAGGACCCGCTGACGTTCCGCAGCACCGTGGCGGTACAGGCGGTAGGCCGCGAGGCCCTCGAGCACGCGCTCGGCGTGCTCGGGGTCGAGCTGAACGCGGCCCAAGGTAACCCGCTTGTCGACGTCGCCGCCGGCGAGATCGTCTCCGTCTCAAGCTACGAGAGCCTGCCGCTGGCGGCTACCCTCGATTACGTGCGTGTCGCGCTCGCTTCGGTGTTCACCGCGGCCAGCGAGCGCGCCGTCAAGCTCCTGGACACGCCGTGGTCCGGCCTTCCGACCGGTCTCAGCTTCGACCGTGACCGGCCGGATATGGGTCTCAGCATCCACGCGATCACGGCCCAGTCCCTGGCCGCCGAGGCCAGTCTGCTGGCGCAGCCGGTGTCGTACACGGTCGTCAGCACATCGGGGGCGGAGGGCATCGAAGACCGCGCCACGCTGCTGCCGCTGAGCGCGAGGCGCCTCGCCGCGATGGTCGACCTCGGAGAGGGCGTGGTGGCGATCGAGGCGCTCGTTGCCGTGCAGGCGATCGACCTGCGCGGGCGCGGGCCGCTCGGCCGCGGCACGGCCGCGGCGCACGCGCTCGTGCGCGGAAAGATCCCGTCTAGCGCCGGGAGCAGCGGCGTGCCGGCGGATCCCGGCCTGCTGCGCGGCCTCATCAGGAGCGGCGCGCTCCTCGTCCCGGAGGTATGCTGAGACTCGTGGACCAGGTCATCTCTTACCTCGCGCAGTACGGATTCGTCCTCAGCTTCGTCGTCGCATTCATCGTGTGGCTGCGCCTGCCACGCCGGCAGAAGCTCGAACTGCTCGTCGCCGGGGTGGTCGGCGGCATCGTCTGCTACGCGCTGATCAAGATCGGCGGCGCCGTGTACTACGACACCAGGCCGTTCGTGACGCAGGACGTGGCGCCGCTCTTCCCGCACGCGGCCGACAATGGGTTCCCCTCGGACCACACCGCGGTC
The DNA here is from genome assembly GCA_963798285.1 of uncultured Thermoleophilia bacterium. Lineage (GTDB taxonomy): Bacteria > Actinomycetota > Thermoleophilia > UBA2241 > UBA2241 > CAIXSE01. The sequence continues at coordinate 30,487 of CAWCSR010000002.1, forward strand.
ACGATGTTCGTCGCGCTGTGCGTGCTGGTCGTCTCGCGCCCCTGGGGTCTGGTGCTCGTCGCGATCTCGCTGGCGGCCGGTCTTGCCCGCGTTCTCGCGCACGTGCACGCGCCGATCGACATCGTCGGGGCCGCGGCGATGGCCGCCGTGGCCGCCGCCGTGGGGTGGCTCGTCGCGCGCTGGATCTTCGAGCGGCGGGCCCGCGCCGCGGCGTAGTAAGGCGAGGCTCCCGGCTTGAGGGCCGGACGCAGCCGCCGGTCCCCGCGTTCTACCCGGCCGCGAGCGGCACCAGGTCGATGGCGTCCGGACTGCAGCCGCTGGCGCACAGGCCGCAGCCGCGACAGAGCTCGGCGGTGAGCGCCGGCTTGCCGCCCGTGTCACACACGATGGCTTCGAAGGGACAGCGCAGCCCGCAGCGCCCACAGGTCTTGCAGGCGGCCATGTCGATGCTGGCGACGTACCGCCGCACGGGCCAGGCGCTGCTCACCTGCAGCCGCTCGGCGGCGAGGTGCGGGTAGCAGCAGTCGACGCAGCAGTTGCAGATCGACGAGGTGAGGGCGACGTCCTCCTGGATGTCGGCCGTGTGCATGAGGCCGGCCTTGTCGGTGGTCCGCAGGATCTCGACGGCGCGCTCCTTCGAGATCTCCCAGCCGAGGCCGCGGTGGTTGGTGAAGCGCAGGCACACGTCCTTGGGCTTGCGGCACTTGCCGACGATGGAGCGGCAGTCGCACGGCCACAGGTAGATGTGGTCCTTGGCGGCGACGATCGCCTCCGCCTCGTGCAGGAGCACATAGCTGTAGCGGGCCTCGTAGGAATCGCCGGGGTGGCCGTCGCACGCTGCCTCCACGTTGGCGCGGATCTTCTCCGCGTAGTAGTCGACGTCCCAGTCGGCGATCCGCCGGTGGACCGCCAGCGGGACGTCCTTCCAGCCCTCGAACATGGCCCAGATCTCGAGGCGCTGGTGGAAGTCCGCCGGCGTGTATGCGCCGGCGTCATCGACGTCGAGGACGGCGCGGCGGACGGCGCGTTCCAGCCGTGCAGGAGCGAAGCCGGCGAGGGCGCCTGCGGCGTCGCCGGCCTGCCCGGCCGGCGTCTCGGCTATGCCGTCCGCGACGAGCAGCAGCTCGGCGTCGTCCTCGTCGTAGAAGCGGTCCAGCCACGGGAGAAGGAAGTCGGGCGCGCCGACCGCCGAGGCGACTGCCGACATCGTCGGCGTCACCTCGGCGGACTCTGGTCCGCCGTCCGTTTCTGCATCCTTCTCGCTCACGTGGCCTCCTCTTCTGCTCTGACGGTGGACACGATGGTACGACACGAGCTCGCCGCCTGCGCTACGATGGGGCTCGTGGATGGGACGCGCGAGCTCATGCGGCACGACCTCGAGGTGTGGCCATCGGAGCCGGGCGACGCCCGGAGTCCCGAGGCCGGCATGACCCGGCGCGGGTTCCTGGTCGGCGCCGGGTTCGCCGCCGCGGTCGTGGCGGCCGGCGGCATCGCCTGGCGGGTGGCGCCGTGGCGGGACTGGCTCGGCGCCGCCGGCGACAGGGTCGGCGTGGCCCTTCCCGGCGCCTCCGGCAAGACCGTCCAGGACTTCGTGCTGCACTCTCGCTTCGTCGACCAGCCCGTCGCTTACAGCATCGCCTGGCCGCCGGGCGCACAGCCGGGCGATCCCCTGCCTGTGTGCTTCGCGCTCCCAGGCCGCAACGGCGGTCCGCCGATGGGCTTCGCAGACTACGTGGCAACGGCCGTGCGCGAGAAGGAGTCGCCGCCGTACGCGGTCGTCGGCACCTACGGCGGCGAGAGCTACTGGCACCCGCGCAAGTCCGGCGAGGACTATCTGGGCTTCCTCTTCCATGAACTCATCCCGGTTTGCGCCCGCCGCTTCAATCTGGGCAGCGGCGGGCGTGGACGCGCCGTCATCGGCTGGTCGATGGGGGCCTACGGCGCGCTGGTCGCGGCCGAGACGGAGCCGGACCTCTTCACCGCGGTCGTCGCGGTGAGTCCCGCGGTCTGGACCAGCTACGACGCGATGATGCGGGGGCCGCGGGACGCCTTCGACGACGCGGCCGACTTCGCCAGGTACGACGTGATCGCGCACGCCGGCCGGCTCGCCACGGTGGACCTGCGCATTGACTGCGGCAAGCAGGACCCCTTCTACTGCTACGTCACGTCCCTCACGGCCGCCCTCAAGAAGCCCGCCGCGGGCGGGTACAGCCGGGGCGGCCACGACCACGAGTACGCGAGCAAGGTGGCGCCCGCCGAGGCAAGGTTCATCGGGCGGGCGTTCAAGTAGCCGCGGCCCCGCCTCGAACCGGCCGCTGCGAGGCGACGCGAGCCGGCGCGACGGGAACGCGGCCGGCAGTCGAGGCCCGTCCTCGGCTCAGGGCGCGCACTTGGAGGGCCAGGAGCGGGTCGCCGAGCCGGGCGCGATCGGCAGGATGCTCGGAGGGCTCGCTAGCGGCCCGGCCGCGGAGGTCACTTGAGCACCCGGAAGCGCAGGGTCGTCACGCGCCCCGCGCTGGAGACTCCGAGCGGCTCGAGTTCCACGGGCGCTTCGTCGAGCCGGGTGACGAGGCGCACGCCGTCGCCGAGCAGGACCGGCGCCACAAAGACGACGATCTCGTTGATCAGCCCCGCCGCCAGGCACTGGCGGGCCACATCGGCGCCGATGACGTTCAGGTCCTTGCCGTCGGCCGCCGCGAGCGCGAGCGACACGGCGTCTCGCACGTCACCGGAGAGGAACGTGTTGGCGGGGTCCGGGTCGTGCGCGCGGTGGGTGAGCACGAACTGCGCGCCCGACCAGCCGCCGCCGAACGGCTCCTCCATCTCCGGGCGCTCGCCGCGCCGGCCGACGTCGTAGCTGCGCCGGCCGGCGAGCACGGCTCCGGTCCGTGTGATCACCTCGTCGACCACCGGATTAGGCCCGGAGTGGTCGAACACCCAGCCCATCGCGTCGTCCGGACCGGCGATGAAGCCGTCCAGCGACATCGTCGCCGACCACACGACCTTGCCGCCCGCGCCGTGCGCGCTGCCGTCCGTCGATGGGCTCACGGCGCGCCCTCCCCTTCGTCCGCGTCCGAGATCGGGTCGGTCAACTCCTCCCAGATGGGTCGTATCTCGATCGTCCCCACGGTCGCCATCGGATGCGTCGACGCCAGGCGGGTGGCCTCCTCGAGGTCGGCGCAGTCCAGCAGTTCGTAGGCCGCCATCTGCTCCGCCGCCGCGGCCACCGGGCCGTGGCTGATCGTCGCCTCGCCGCCGCGGACCCTGACGGTCACGGCGTCGGCCGGCGGCCGCAGCGGCCGGCCGTCCAGGCGGACGCCGCGGCGATCCATCTCCAGGTCCCATTCCTGGATCGCCGCGAACAACTCCGCGCTGGGCGCGAAGGAGTCGTCGTGGCAGATGATGAGCAGGTGAAGCACGGCCGTCAGCCGCCTGCCGCCGCAGCAATGGGCGCGTAACGCAGGATGACCGCTCCGGAGCCGAGCGGCCGCGCCTCGAGCAGTTCCAGCCGCCGGCGCGGCAGGCCGCGCCCAAACAGTGGCGTGCCGGCGCCGAGGACCACCGGCGCGACCAGGAGGCGGTACTCGTCGAAGAGGTCCGCCTCCATGAGCGCCGCCGAGAGGGCGCCGCTGCCGAACACCAGCGCGGCGCCGTCTCCCTCCTCCTTGAGCCGGCGCACTCCCCCGGCGTCAAGTTCCTTGATGAGCGTCGTGTTGGCCCACTCCGCGGTCTCGAGCGTCCGCGAGTAGACGATCTTGGCGATGCCGTTCATGCGCTCGGCCACCTCGCCGCTGGCGGTGGGCCAGTAGGTGGCCATGCCCTGGTACGTGGCGCGGCCGAAGACCAGCAGGTCGGCGGAGGCGAGCTGTTCGAGCGAGAGCTGTTCCAGCTCGTCGCCCCACACCTCGTTGTGCCAGTCGAGGTCCCAGGGCTGTGGCCCCTCGAAGTAGCCGTCGAGCGTGATCAGGTTCCACATGATGAGCCGTCTCATGGGCTGGTTCTTCCCCGCAGAACGGAAGGCGCATCGGGCCACCGCGGACAGCGCGCCGGGGATTACGGCGTGACGCGCCGCGCGCCGTGCTTCGGGCAGACTTCCCTCAGGCGCGGCGTCGCCGTGCCGGTCGTGATCAGCCAGCAGCGAGCGAGGAGTGGACGGTGGACAACATGGTCGTCTGGGCCGACATCCCGGTCACAGATCTGGAGCGAGCGATGAAGTTCTACGCCGCGGTCTTGCAGCACGAGTTCATCACGATCCCCGGCATGGAGGGAGTCAGCCTGCCGGCTCCGGACCAGCCCCCCGGCGAAGCCCCGCCCGCCGGCCCGATGCCGGTGGCGCTCGACCTCGTCGCCTCGGCCGACCACAAGCCGAGCACCGACGGCTGCACGATCTACCTGAACGCCGAGGACGGCCCGGAGGCGATGATGGAGCGGGCTGTGGCAGCCGGTGGCGAGGTTCTCGCGGCGGTCGCGGACATGGGCGAGATGGTCGGCTTCATCGGCTTCTTCAAGGACTCGGAGGGCAACCGCGTCGGCGTGCACAAGATGCACCAGCGGTAGCCAGGCCGCCGGCCGGCGCGCCGCCGGGCCGGGCCTGCCCGGCGGGGCCGGACTTGGCTCCGCGGCGACGCGCCGTCGCCCACGAGCCTCGGCCTCAGCCGGCTTCGCGCACGAGTTCGTCCGAGATGACCCCGTCCGCCACCCGGCCGACGGGACCGAGCATGGTCAGGGCGTAGTCGGCGCCGACGCCGATCTCGAGGCCCCCGCCGGGCATCTCCACGGTCACGTCGCCGCTGCACAGCCCCAGACGGACCGATGCGGCCGCGGCGGCGCAACTGCTGCTGCCAGACGCCAGAGTGTAGCCGGCGCCGCGCTCCCAGATCTCGATGGCGATACGGTGGCGGCCGAGGACCCGGACGAACTGCACGTTGGCGCGCTCCGGGAACAGCGCGTGCGTCTCGAGCAGCGGGCCCAGACGCCGCGCCAGCTCGGGGGTGAGCTCGTCGACGTGGACGACGCAGTGCGGATTGCCGACCGTCACGCCGGTGAACCGAAGGCGCTCGCCCCCGGCGTCGATGGGCTCATCCACGACCTCGCGCCGAGGCCCAGCCACCGGGATCAGCTCGCTGTCGAACCTCGCCGCGCCCATTTCGACGAAGACCACTCGCCCGCCGTCGCGGACCTGGCACCGCACCGTCCCGCCCTTGGTCAGGACCGCGAAGGGGTCGTGGCCGACGCGGCCTTCGTCCCACAAGTACCGGGCGAAGATGCGCAGGCCGTTGCCGCTCTTCTCCGCTTCTGACCCGTCCGGGTTGAAGATGCGCAACGCCAGCCCGCCGTCCGGCGCTACGTCCTCCACCAGGATGCCGTCGGAGCCGACGCCGTAGTGCCGGTCGCAGATCCCTCTGACCAGCGTTGCAGGAAGGTCGGCACCGCCCATGTCGGCGCGCTCGAGGACGATGTAGTCGTTGCCGAGGCCCTGGTACTTGTGGAATCGCATCGTCACGCCTCTGCGCGCTCTTCAGAGCCGCGCCGGCGCCGTCAGAACCACGTGCTGCTCCGGTAGGCCGCGTATTCGGCGCCGAACGCCTCCGCCAGCACGCGGTCCTCGCGCCGCGCGCGAGCGGCCTGGATGAGGATGACGATGACCCAGGTGACCAGCGCTCCCCAGCCCTGCAGCGCCAGCAGGGTGAAGAGGAACGCCATGGTCCCGAAGACGTAGATGGGGTGGCGCAGCCGCGCGTAGAGGCCGTTGGTCACCAGCCGACGCGCCTCCGCCCCGACCGAGAAGGCCGGTCCGAGCTGCCAGCGCGCGACGAACCACAGCACCGCGCACGCGGCGGAAAGGCCGAGGCCCACATACCAGAGCGCGTCGCGCGGGCCGTACGCGACGGTCAGCGCCGCGAACACGAGGTAAGCCAAGTAGGAGAGGATGTCGACCAAGCCGAGACGTCCGTTCACCATCGACCTCCGATGCTGTCAGGCGAGGTTATGCGTGCTGCTGCGACTCAAGCTTATCAGCGCCCAAGCGCCACGATGGCGGGCAGAGCCCGGTGACCGCTGCGGCGGTCAGCCCTTCTTCGTCCCCCGACCGCCTCCGGCGTCGGCGATGAGCTCCGTCAGCAGCGCCCGGGCGTCGTCGGCGTCCTGCGCCGCGACCCGAAGCGCGGCCGGGTGGCCCGGGAGGTAGCCGCTCATCGGGCCCGGGCCGAACAGCGCCGCGTGCGTGTGGCCCTCGATGACCAGCGGGATCTTCGCCGACTCGAGGATCGTCTGCGCGATCGCCATCAGCCCTGCGTCGGAGGTGACGAACACCGTCACCAGCGAGAAGCGCGCGGGCGGGGCGCCGTGCGGCTCGGCGTACTCAAGCCAGCGAGGTTGGGGGTCCGAGCGGTCCTTCTTGGGCTCGGACGGAGGCACGGCGTCGACGAGGTCGACGCCACAGTCAAAGCAGACGGTGATGCCGGGGACGTACTCGGCGCGGCACTTTGGACAGATCATGTGAGCACGCCGCCCTCCTAGTCGAGCACGATGAAGACAAGGACCGTGATGATGCCGATGAGCAGACCGGCGACGGCGACGCCGCGGGGTCCGTTCACCCGGCGCGCCTTGCGCCAGGCGAACGCGGAGACCACGATCGCCGCCGCCGCGAGGAACACGCCGACGATGAGCAGCGTCGGCGAGTCGAAGTAGGTCGCGGCGGCGCCCGCCAGCGCGAGCCCGAGGCCCACGAATGCCCAGACCGAGCTCCTTGCGGCGCGGTCGAGGACCAAGGCTTCGTCCTGATGCGGATCGGGCGTCGGGTGGACGGCCTTGTCGGACGGGCTGAAGCGATCGTGCGGGCTGAAGCTCATGTCCTCCGCCTCTGGGGCCCGCAGCCGGCGCGGGCTGAGTGCCGAGCTTACTACCGTTTGCGTCGTGCGCGTCACATCGACGGCGCCTCTGGACACCTCACGGCCGGCAGGTCATGCGGTAGCAGGGCACGAGCTCGCCCGACGGCAGCGGCTTGGAGCCGCTGTCGGTGACGGTGAATCCCACACGCCGGTAGCAGGCGATGGCGCGCGCGTTCGACCGGCGGACCCGAAGGACGATGGGCAGGGCCGCATGCCGGCCGCGGAACTCCGCCACGGCGAGCTCGATCGCAGCCGTGCCGATGCCCCGGCCGAACAGTGACGCTTCGCCGAGGAAGACCCCGAGGACCCCCTCGGAGCCGTCGGGGAGCACCTCGATCCAGACGGTGCCGACGTCAACGCCGGCCTCGGTGATCACGTACCAGTAGAGGCCGGAGCCGGGGTCGTGGTGGTCCGCGCCTGCGGCATAGGGTCGGGTGCGCGACAGGTAGTCGGCCATCCCGCCGGCCCATCGGTCGATGGCGGGGACGTCACGAGCGGCTACCGGTCGGAGTGAGACGTCCATGAGGATGCGCCGGGGTAGGGCTATCCCGCCTTAGATCCCAGTCAGGAACGCGGGATGATGCGCCACTTCGCCGGCCGGCATCTCACCCGACATCAGGATGCAGAGCACGTTCTCCTCCGGCACGCCGCTCCAGGTCACGCGTGGATCCTGCCTGAATCCGAAACGGGTGTAGAAGGCCGGATCTCCGACCAGGACACAGCCGCGAGCTCCTCGAGAGCGCAGCGCATCGAGGCCGGCCTCGACCAGCGCGCGTCCGATGCCCTCGCCTTGGCGGGCCGGCCGGACCGCGACCGGCCCCAGGAGGAACCAGCCGGCCGACGAGGAGCCGACCTCCGCAGCCGAGAACGCGATGTGGCCCACCACGTCCCCGTCCGACTCCGCGACGAGTGACAGCTCCAGGGCTCCGGCCGCACGCAATGCCTCCACGATGAGATGTTCTGTCTGCTGACTGTACGGGTGACCCTGGAAGGCGGCGATGTTGACCTCGCGGATACCTTCGAGATCCCGCTCGGTCTCTGGGCGAACGATCACGCGGACCTCTTCTCTCTCGGAGAATGATGGCAGGTCAGAGCCGCCGGGCAGACGCGAACACGTGGACATGCCACGCTCCTCAACCCCACGCCGACCTGCATCTCTCCAGCGCACGACGCAGGAGAAAACGCGGCAGCACTCAGACAGTTCATCATACCTGCTGGCGTTCTGCTCACGCGCTCGGCAAGTCCGGCACGGCAAGGCGCCCGAGGCACTCGCCCACGACCTCGTTGCAGGCGAGGTCATGCGGCCGGCGCTCGGAGGCGACCGATGCGAGTCGCGGGTGGTGTTGCGTCGGCTGCCGCCATCCGAGAGGGTTCGAGCGCTAGAATGGCCAATCGGCGCCGGCCGGGGCGCCGTGAGCACACTCGCGGAGGTACGTATGCCTGAGGTCGCGCCCCTGATCCGCTTCGTCGTCAACGACGCGGTCGAGAGGGCGCCGGGGCGGTACGCTCTTCCGGCGCCTCACCCGCTGGCCTTCCACCGCGGCATGGCGGGGTACGAGCCGGCGCCGCTGGTGAGCGCCGGCGAGCTCGCCCGGCAGGTCGGCGTCGGCACCCTGCTCGTCAAGGACCAGTCCCGCTGCTTCGGGTTGCCGGCGTTCAAGATCCTCGGCGCGTCGTGGGCGGTGAACCGCGCCGTCAGTGAGCGCCTCGGGCTGCCGCAGGCCGAGACGTTCACCGAGCTGCTCGAAAGGGCTGAGGCAGTCCGTCCTCTGCGGCTGGTCACGGCCACCGACGGCAACCACGGGCGAGCCGTGGCCCACATGGCCGCGCTCCTCGGGCTGGACGCCACCATCTACGTGCCCGAGGGAACCGTGCCGGCGCGCATCGCCGGCATCGAGTCGGAGGGCGCGCGCCTCGTCGTGGTGCACGGCTCTTACGACGAGACCGTCGCGCGCGCGGCGCAGGACGCGAGCGAGCGACGCGTCGTCGTGAGCGACACGTCATGGCCGGGCTACGTCAGCATCCCCGGCGCGGTGATCGACGGCTACGCGACGATCATGACCGAGATCGACGCGCAGGTGGCGGCGCTCGGCGCGCCGCCGCCGGACCTTGTGCTCGTGCAGAGCGGGGTCGGCGCGCTGGCCGCGGCGGTCGGCGCGCACTACGGCGCCGCCGCCCGCCCGATCCTCGCATCGGTCGAGCCCGACGATGCGGCCTGTACGCTCGAGTCGCTCGCGGCCGCTGAGATCGTCACTGTGCCCGGCCCACACCGCTCGATCATGGCGGGCCTCAACTGCGGCACGCTCTCGATGATCGCGTGGCCGGTGATCGCCGGCACGTTCGACCTGGCGATCACCGTTGACGACGACCGCGCCCGTGAGGCCATGCGCCTGCTGGCGGGGGCAGGGATCGTCTCCGGCGAGAGCGGCGCCTCGGGGCTCGCCGGTCTGCTCGCGCTGCTCACGGCGCCGGAGCTGGCCGAGCCGCGCGAGCGCTTCGGCATCGGCGCCGGGTCCAGCGTGCTCGTCTTCTCCACCGAGGGCGCGACCGACCCGGAGGCCTACGCGAGGATCGTCGAAGGCTGACGGCGAGTCTCGCCTTGGTGGTCGCGGCTCGGCCGGCTCGGCCGGCGCCGCGCGAGGCGGCTACTTGCGCGCGGCCTCTGCGGAGAGGTGGTCTATGCGCTCGATCTCGGCGGCGGTGAGCCGTATGTCTATCGCCCCCGCGGACTCGGTCGCGTGCTCGGGCCTGGACGCCCCGGGGATGGCGACGACGGCCTCACCGTAGTACGTGATCAGCCACGCCAAGGCGACCTGGGCGGGCGTGGCTCCGTGGGCTTCGCCGATGGCGCGCAGTTCTGCGATGAGCGGCGCCGTGCGCGCCAGCCCCTCTGGCGTGAGGAACTTGCCGGACCAGCTCAGGCGCGAGCGGCGCGAGCGGGAAATCGCCTTCACGCGCGAAGGATCGTCGTGGAACCGGCCCGTCAGGACGCCCTGCGCCAGCGGCGAGTAGGCGATAAGGGTGACGCGGTGCTCGCGCGCCAGCTCGAGGACGCCGTTCTTCTCGATGGCGCGATCGAGCAGGTTGATGCGCACCTGGTTGGAGGCGAGTGCAACGCCCTCCGCCTGCAGTGCCGCGCCGGCCTTGGCCATGCGCTTGGCCGAGAAGTTGCTGACGCCGACGGCGCGCACCTTGCCGGCGCGTACCAGCGCGGCCATCTCCCGCATCTGCGCCGCGACCGGCGACCTGCTCCACGGGATGTGCACCTGGTACAGGTCGACGGGGTACGGCGTCAGACACTCGATCCGCTCGTCGATGTCCCTGCGGAGGTCGCGCGCCGGCTTGAGGATGGGCAGCCACTTGGTCGCCACCACGACGCGGCCGGGCTCGACGCCCGAGTGGCGCAGGGCGCTGGCGAGCGCGCGCTCCGAGGCTCCCTTGCCGTATGCCTGGGCGGTGTCGTACCACGAGATCCCGCCCTGGAGCGCGGCGGAGACGATGGCGTCCATCGTCTCCTGCTCGAGGACCGACCACATGCCGCCGGTCATGCCCTTGCCCTGCTGCAGCTGCCAGCAGCCGAGGCCGATCGGGGTGATGCTGAGGCCGGTGCGGCCGAGGTCGCGCATGTCCATGCGCGAAGCTTACACCGCGAGAACGGCCGCCGGTCTCCGGCTCAGAACTCCGGCGGGAGCTGCTTCATCTGGGCGGCGGTGAAGACAGGCCCGTCCTTGCAGACGTACACGGGCCCGATGTTGCAGCGGCCGCACTTGCCGAGCCCGCACTTCATGCGGTTCTCGAGCGTGGTGAAGACTGGCGTCGTCGGCGAAGCCGAGCTTCTCCAGTACCGGCAGTGTCAACTTGACCACGATCGGCGGGCCGCAGACGACGGCGACGGCGTTGTCCGCCTTGGGCGCCGTCTTCTCGACGACCGGCGTGACGTAGCCGACCTCGCCGGTCCAGTCGGGTGTGTCCGCCGCCGGGGTCGACGGTGGTGACCATCCGGACGTCGGAGCGCGAGCCCCACTCTTCCAGCTCGCGCTTGTACACCAGGTCGTCGACCGAGCGGGCGCCGTAGACGATGGTCACGTCGCCGAACTCGTCGCGCCGGTCCAGGACGTTCCAGATGACGCAGCGGACCGGCGCCAGGCCGATGCCGCCGGCGATGAAGACGATGTCCTTGCCCTTCCAGTCGTCGACCGGGAACCAGTTGCCGTAGGGGCCGCGGAAGCCGACGGTGTCGCCGACGTTCACTTCGCGCAGCTCGGTGGTCACCTTGCCGATCGGCCTTGAAGCTGCACTCGATGTAGCCCTCGCGGGTCGGCGAGCTGGCGATGCAGAAGGTGCTCTCGCCGGCGCCGAACACGCTGTACTCGCCGAACTGGCCGGCCTTGAAGGCGAAGTCCTTGCGCACGGCCTCGTCCTGGAACTCGAGGCGCAGGGTACGCGTGTCGACGGTCTCGTCGACCACCTCGGTGACGGTGGTGAGCAGCGGCTGGTAGATGTTCACGAGGCCGCCTCCTCAGGCTCGGCTGGCGAGTCGCCCGGGCGGCGGGCTGCGATGTCGATCGCCTGCAGGATCTCGACGAGGTCCTGGCCGGCGTGGCAGACGCGCGTGCAGCGGCCGCAGCCGGTGCAGAGCACCTCGCCGAACTTGAGCGGGTAGATCGCGAACTTGTGGTTGATGCGCTGGCGGTAGCGCACGTGCTGGTCGTCGCGCGGGTTGTGGCCGCTGGCGTGCAGCGTGAACGTCGGCGCCTGGCAGGTGTCCCAGCAGCGGCGCCGGGTGCCGCGGCCGACCCCCTCCTGCTCGTCGACGATGTCGAAGCAGTGGCAGGTGGGGCACACGCTCGTGCAGGCGCCGCAGCCGTTGCAGCGGATCGCCAGCTGGGAGAGCAGCGGGTCCTCGAAGTGCGTGTCGATCCAGTCGCGGACGGAGGCCGCGTCGATCTCGAGATTGGCGGCGACGCGCTGGCGGGAGGCCGCGCGCTCGTCGTCGGCCTCGCGGCCGAGCGTGTCGGCCTCGACGTCGGCCGAGAAGCGCGCCTTGTTGGCCTCGGCCAGGGCGCGCCCCTTGTCGGTCGCCGCGTCGTAGACGTAGCCGCCGGCGACCGGCGTGAGCAGGCCGTCGGCGCCCTTGACGTCGTCCGGCGCCGCGCCGACGGCGGTGCAGAAGCAGCTGTCGTCGATCATCGGGCAGGTGAGGTTGACGATGGTGGTCGCCTCGCGGCGGCCGTTCCAGAGCTCGTCCTTGTAGTCCCAGTTCATGACCTTGTCGACGACCTCGAGGGCGGCGGCGTCGCAGGGCTTCGCCGCCAGCACGACTCGCGGGGCGAACTCGGTGGGCACTTCCTCGACTTCGAACGTGGTGCCCTTCTGCTTCCAGCGGCAGAGCGCCTCGTGCTCGGGCAGGAAGTAGCCCTTGAGCGAGAGCTGCGGCAGGCCGCGGTCAAGGTCGAGCTGGTCGGCCGTCGCGAGCGCGCGATAGTCGATGTCGACCAGCGAGTGGTCGAGCGTGCACGCCGTGGCCGCGATGGCGGAGGGGGACTGGCAGATGTCGGTGGCGACGGGCGCGATCACTTCCGTGCCCGCGCCGAGCAGGTCTGCGGCGAGGCCGCGCAGGTCGCTGTCGGAGATGAAGTATCGGTCGCTCACTTGATGAACTCCTGCTGGTCGTCGAGGCGGTAGTCGCCGATCGGCGCCGCGTTCTCCGGGTCGTCGCTCACCGTGTAGTCGTAGCGGTCGCGCACGATGTGCTGCAGCTTGCGGTTGAGCAGGCTGAGCGGGATGCCCACGGGGCAGAAGCGCTCGCACTCGCCGCAGTCCACGCAGCGGCCGGCCAGGTGGATGGCGCGTGTGATGTTCCAGCTGAGGTTGCCGCGCGGGTGCGCCGACGCCTCGATCCACTGCGGCCGCGTCTTCTCGACGATGCACTGCTCGCAGATGCAGAGCGGACAGACCTGGCGGCAGGCGTAGCAGCGCACGCACTTGCTGAACTGGTCCGTCCAGAACGCCCAGCGCTCCTCGAGAGGCTGGTCGTCGAGCGCGGCGACGCGCTCGTCGATGGTCATGACCGGCCGCGGGGGCTCCGGCTGCGGCTCGCCGACGAGGTGGTCCGTCAGCGCGGGCTCGCGGTTGTCGCAGCCGTAGCAGCGCGGCGCCACGTTCTCGGGTGTGAGGGCGAGGGCGGCGGGCAGCTCGTTCTCCTCGAGCACGCCGCCGCAGCGCACGCCGATCAGAACGACGTCGTCGCGGGTGAGCTGCGCCTCGCGCAGCAGGCCGGCGACGGCCTTCACGTCGCAGCCCTTGACCACGAGTCCGATCTTGCCGAGCTCCGCGACGTGGTCGCGTCGCGGATTCAGGTACGTCACGAGGTTGTGCACGCAGCGCGTGTCGAAGATGAGCTTGCCGGTGTCGGCCGGATCGCTGACGAACACCGGCCGGGCGCCCCTGCGGGCGGCCTCCCAGCCGATGATGACGCGCACGTCGCCGGCCTCGAGCAGCTCGCGGGCGATGCGCCGCATGTCCTCGACGCCGGCGTACACGGGAGCGGCGGCCACGTCGGTCACGACGTCACCTCCTCGCCGGCCGGGTCGGGCTTGGCGGCCGCGCCTTGCGGGGCGGCCGGCCACGGCTCCACAGCTTCGGGCGCCAGGGCGCGGTACGCCTCGAACGGGCCGAGCTCGCGCACACTGCTGACGGCCTCGTTCACGACGTCCTTCCACTTGGCGCCCTCGCTCGCGGAGACCCAGCTGAAGGTCATGCGGCGCGGGTCGACGCCGATGAACTCCATGATGTCGTGGAACACGGCGAACCGCCGGCGGGCATGGTAGTTGCCCGACGTGTAGTGGCAGTCGGCCGGGTGACAGCCGCTGACGATGACGCCGTCGGCGCCGCGTTCGAACGCCTTGACGATGAACAGCGGGTCGATGCGTCCCGTGCAGGGCAGACGGATGAGGCGCACGTTGCTCGCCATGTGCAGGCGGCTGGTGCCGGCAAGGTCCGCGCCGGTGTAGGTGCACCAGTTGCAGACGAAGGCGGTGATGCGCGGTTCGAAGTCGTCGTGGAGCGGTGTCCCTCCGGTGCCCCGCTCGATGGTGTCGCTACGCTGACTGTTCATGTCACTCCCACGCGCAGAGCGCGTTGATTTCGCTGAAGATCTGCTCGTCGGTGAACGTCTGGAGCTCGACGCTCTTGCTCAGGCACACGGCCTGACAGGTGCCGCAGCCCTGGCAGACGCCGGGGTTCACGTAGGCGGTGTGGCCGCAGACGCGACCGTCCACGGTGCAGACCTCGCGCTGCTCGATGGCCCCGTAGGGGCACACCAGCTCGCAGCGCATGCAGCCGATGCAGGTCTGCTCGTTGACGATGGCCACGGCCGGCTCACGCTCCAGCTCGTCCGAGCTGAAGAGGCCGAGCACCTTGGCGCCGGTCGCGCTCGCCATGGCGACCGCGTCCGGGATGTCGCGCGGCGACTGGCAGGCGCCGGCGACGAACACGCCGGCGGTGTTGGTCTCGACGGGGCGCAGCTTGGGGTGCGCCTCGTTGATGAACCCGTCGGCGTCGACGCTCACGCTGAGCTTCTGGGCCAGTTCCTTGACGCCGTCCTGCGGGCGCACGGCCGTGGCCAGCACCACCATGTCGGCGTCGATCACGACCTGCTCGCCGCTCAGCGTGTCGAAGCCCCAGACCTTGAGCTTGTCGCCGTCGCGGAAGATCCGGCTGACGCGGCCGCGGATGTACTCCGCGTGGTCCTCTTCGATGGCTCGCCGGCTGAACTCGTCGTAGCCCTTGCCGGCGGCGCGGATGTCCATGTAGAAGGCCACGGCGCGACCGTCGTGCACCTTGTGCTTGTAGAGCATCGCGTGCTTGGCGTTGTACATGCAGCAGATCTTGCTGCAGTAGCTCATGCCCTTGTCGGGGTCGCGGGAGCCGACGCAGTGGACGAAGACCACCGTCTTGGGCTCCTTGCCGTCGGAGGGCCTGAGGATCGCGCCCGCGGTCGGCCCGCTGGCCGACGCCAGACGCTCGAACTGCAGGCCGTCGATGACGTCCGGCAGTTCGCCGTAGCCGTACTCGCCGTAGCCCTTGAGGCCCTCGGGCTGGTCGCGACCGATGTCGTAGAGCTTGAAGCCGGTCGCGATGACGATCGCCCCGACCTCCTCGGTCACGAACGCGTCCTCGGTGTCGTAGTCGATCGCGCCCTTGAGGCACGCCTCCTTGCACTTGCCGCAAGCGTCTTTGGCGAGGCCCTTGCGGCGGCCCTTGAAGAGCGTGCAGTTCTGGCGGTCGAGCACGGGGATGTTGGGGACGGCCTGCGGGAACGGCACGTAGATGGCCGTCCGGTTGCCGAGCCCGGCCTCGAACTCGCTGGGGATCTTCTTGGACGGGCACACGCCCTGGCAGTCGCCGCAGCCGTTGCAGAGGTCCTCGTTCACGCTGCGCGCCTTCTTGCGGATCGTCACCTCGAAGTTGCCGATGTAGCCGTCGACCTTCTCCACCTCGCTCCAGGTGTGGAGCTTGATGTTGGGGTGCTGGTACGCCTCGACCATGCGCGGCGTGAGGATGCACTGCGAGCAGTCGAGCGTCGGGAACGTCTCGCTCAGCTGGCTCATGTGGCCGCCGATAGACGCTTCCTTCTCGACGAGGATCACCTCGTGGCCGCCGTCGGCGATGTCGAGCGCCGCCTGGATGCCGGCGATGCCGCCGCCGATGACGAGCGCGCGCTTGGTCACCGGGATCTTGATCGTCTCGAGCGGTCGGTTGTGCTTGACCTTCTCGATGATCGTGCGGCCGATGTCGATCGCCTTGGCGGTCGCCTCGTCCCTGTCCTCGTGGATCCAGGAGCAGTGCTCGCGGATGTTGGCCATCTCGCACATGAACTTGTTGAGGCCGGCCTGGTCGGCGGCGCGGCGGAACGTCTTCTCGTGCATGTGCGGCGAGCAGGCGGCGATGACGACCCCGGTGAGGTCGTTCTCCTCGATCGCCTTCTTGACCAGGGCCTGGCCCGGGTCCGAGCACATGTACTTGTAGTCCTCGGCCACGGCGACGCCCGGGTGGTCCTTGAGCGTCTCGGCGACCTTGGCGCAGTCGACGGTGCGGGCGATGTTCTCGCCGCAGTGGCAGACGAAGACGCCGATGCGGCTCATGCGTCACCTCCCGCGTCGGGTGCGGCGCCAGCCGGAGCGGCTTCGCCGCCGGCTTTGGCCTTCTCCGCCTCGGCGCGCTTGGCGGCGCGGGCGGCGGCCTTGGCCTCCGCCTCCGCCTGCAGGCGCTTTTCCTCCTCGACGCGCGCGGCGGCGCGCGTCACGAGGTCCTTGATGAAC
The DNA here is from genome assembly GCA_963798285.1 of uncultured Thermoleophilia bacterium. Taxonomy (GTDB): domain Bacteria; phylum Actinomycetota; class Thermoleophilia; order UBA2241; family UBA2241; genus CAIXSE01. The sequence goes on from CAWCSR010000002.1 coordinate 46,700, forward strand.
TGGTCCGTGGCCACGAAGTGGCGCTTCAGGCCGAGGGACTCGGCCGGCAGGCCGAGGGCGAGGCCCACCACCTGCGTGATGAACAGGATCGGCAGCGGCTGCTGACCGCGCTCCGTCATCGCCTTCTGGCGCAGGTCGAGGTTGCTGTGACAGAGCGGGCAGGCCACCACGATCGCCTCCGCGCCGTTGCGCCGCGCGTCCTCGATGATGGAGCGGCCGAGCCGGACGACGGAGCTTGGTCCGGCTGACGCTGAACGCGCCGCCGCAGCACTCGACCTTCATGTTCCAGTCGACGTCGTCGGCGCCGCAGGCGTTGATGACGTCGTCCATCATCGTCGGCTGCTCGGGGTCGTCGCCGCAGGCGAGCTCGGGCGGGCGCACGAGCAGGCAGCCGTAGTACGCGGCCAGCTTGACGCCGTGGAGCGGGTTGGGCTCCGCCAGCGACGCGGCCACGCGCTCGTCGATGAGCGGGCTGTGCTCGTGCAGCACCTGCACGGCGTTGAACACCTCGACGCTGTTGTTGAACGGGCGGCCGAGGATCTCCGGCATGCGCTCGGCGAGGCCCTCTTCTTCGGCGACCGCGTGGCGCGCCGACGCAAGCCGGTTGTAGCAGGCGGCGCAGGGCGCGAGCACGCGGTCGAAGCCCTGCGCCTCGGCGAGCGCCAGGTTGCGTGCGGGAAGCGCCACGCCGAGCAGGTGGTCGGTGGTGTGGCCGCTGCTCGCGCCGCAGCAGTTCCAGTCGGGGATCTCGGCGACGGGGATACCGAGCGCCTCGACGACTGCGCGCAGGCTCTCGTCGAACTCGGGCGAGGTGCCGTGCAGCGAGCAGCCCGGGTAGTAGGCGATGCCGCGCGCTGCCTTCTCCCGCGCGGCGTCGTCGGCCACGGCCGGCACGGTGGAGTCTGCGGCGGCCGTGCGGAGCGGCGCCTCTTCGGTGCCCCGCTCGATGGCCGGCCCGGGGTGGCCATTCATGGAGTCACCCCGCACTGCTCGAAGATCCTCTTGATCTCGTTCACGCCGTCGATCCTGTCGGCGCGCAGGTTCAGCTTGCCGCGCGCGAACATGCCGGGCGCGTTGGTGACGTCTTTCATGAGGTCGCCCGTCTTGAGCTTGTAGTCCATGACCAGGCCCATCTCGTGCAGACGGCCGTTGGTGCGGATCTGCTCGAGGAACGCCTTGTGGAACGCGCCGATGGTCCGCGGCATGTTCGCCTGCCCGGATTCGATGGCGAGCTCGCGAACGGCGTCGATGACGCGCGCCGGGTCGCAGCCGTTGGGGCAGCGGGCGCTGCAGGTCTCACAGGTGAGGCAGAGCCAGATGGATTCGTCCTGGAGGGCCCGCTCGCGCGAGCCGTACACGACGCGGCGCATCACCTGGTGGGGACGCAGGTCGGATTCCGAGGCCATCGGGCATCCCGCGGAACACTTGCCGCACTGGTAACACGTCGCGGGATTGATCGCCGGTCGCGGCCTCGATCTCGGTGGCGAGGGTGGGGGTGCTGCTCGTCATCGTCGTGATCGGTCCTTCTGGCGAGGCCGGGTGGCCAGGTGGCCGCCCGCCGCAGTCCGTCGATATGGAGAACTCAGTATACCGTGTCGTTTGAGTGTAAGGGCACAAATAAAAGCGGGCAACTCCGATCCTGATTCCGGGCGGCGAGGGCCGGATCCTCGGCATCCTTTTCGGTCCACCAGGATCTGCGGCAGCTCACCGAGATCAGGCAGAAGGCACCCGTTCGGTGGCGTCGGAGTAGCGGATCTCCACAGAGCGGCGCGTCATGGGCTTCCGCTCGTCTCGAGCAGCCTCTCGATCTCGCCCAGCATCTCGTCGCAGAGCCCCGGGAGCGCCTCCTGGAGCTCCGGGCTGAGGTGCTCGTCGAACGTCAGGTTCTCGCACACCTCGACGGCGAAGACGTGGATATCGGACTCGGCCGGGATGTGCATCCCTATCCTCCGGCCGAGCTCCATCGCCGTCGCGAAGTTGGCGTCGTGGACGTTGCTGAGGTTCATCGTGTCGTGCAGTGCCCCACCTTCGAAGCGGTACCAGTCGCCGGGGCGTCCGCCGCGGGTCTTGATGGAGTCCAGAACGATCAACTGGTCGGACCCCTCGACCAGCTCCAGCAGATTGAGACCACCGACGGTGCACTCCGGTTCGACGACGAGACCGGGGAGGGGGCCCAGGCGTGCGGCGATGCGCCGCGCCAGCTCGTGCCCGATGCTGTCGTCGCGCAGGATCGGATTGCCCATGCCGAGTAACAGGGTCCGGGGCGACCCCGGCCGCGCCGGCAACGGCGCCGGCCCCGGATGGCTGCCGTCAGCACCCGCGGCGGAATTCATGGGTCACCTCACCGCCGCGGCGCACGCGGACCCGCAGCGGCATCTGGCCGGGCACGCTGTGCGTCGCACAGCTGTAGCACGGGTCGAACGCGCGGAACGCCATCTCGATCATGTTGAGGATGCCCTGGTCCGGGTCCTTGCCCGGCTCGATCAGCGTCTGGGCTACCTTTTTGGTCACCATCTGAATGGGCGCGTTGTTGTTGGTCGTGCCGACGATCAGGTTGGCGCTGGTGCAGATCGCGTCGGCGTCGCAGGTGTAGTGATGGGTCAGCGTCCCACGCATGGCCTCGACGATGCCGATGCCCTCCCCGGTCACTCGTTGTGGGATCACCCTGTACTGATCGCCGGTGATCTCGGGATCATCGCAGTACAGCTGCAGGGTCTCGGCGTTCTGCACCATCTCGACCAGTCGGGCCCAGTGCTGCCCGAGCAGCAGCCGGCTCGGGTGACCGCCCAACGTCTCGAACATCTCTTCGAATGCCACCTGGGCCCTCGGTGTCGCCATGCGCTCGGCCACGTTGAGCCGGGCAAGTGGTGTGGCGCAGTAGATGGACGAGTCGATGCCCTCCCTGAACCCCTTCCAGCCCCGCTGCTTGAGGTAGGGGAACTTGAGGTAGGTCCAGGGCTCGACGTGCTCGGCGACGTAATCGGCATAGTCCACGGCATCGTAACGGTGCAGTTCCTTGCCCTCGAAGTCGACGACCCGCACCTGTCCGTCGTAGAAGTCTGGGGCGTCGTTCTCATCGACGAGTCCCATGTTCTGAACGTCCAGGGTGTACGGTCCGTTCGCGATGATGTCCAGGTAGGCCGGGTTCGCGAGCACCACGTCCCGGAAGAGCTGCAGCGAGAACTGCGTGAACTCGAGCAGGTCGGCGACCATCGGCCTGATCTCCTCAAGCTCCTCCGGTTTGAGCCCCTTGGCCACGCCTCCGGGGATGCACCAGATGTCCTGGGTAGAGCGTCCCCCGATGATGCGCTGGATCTCCTGGGCCTTGGAGCGCGAGCCGATCACGGCGCCGCCGATCTCCAGGCCGACCTTGGCGACGACGCCGAGCACGTTCCGGATCGCCGGATCGGAGTCGGGCCCGAGGACGAAGTCGGGCGCCGCCAAGGCGTAGAAGTGGGCGATGTGACTGTGGATGTAGTGGGCGTTGTAGTACATCCTCCGCAGCTTCACCGCCAGCGGCGCGACCTCCCCGCCGAAGCAGCCGTCGACGGCCTTGGCGCTGGCCATGTGGTGACTTGCCGGACAGACCCCACAGATGCGTGTGACCAGGCGCGGGAGTTCCTCGATCGGCCTGCCGACCACGAAGCGCTCGAAACCGCGCAGCTCGGGGATCTGGAAGAAGCAGTCTTCGACGGCGCCGTCGTCGTCCAGGAAGATCTCGATCTTGCCGTGTCCCTCGAGCCGGGTGATGGGGTCGATGCTGATCTTCCTGCTCATGACCGGACGCTCCTTTGCAGCAGTGAAGACGGCATGCTGAAACGGTAGGCGAAGCCGGCGAAGTCCGGCAGGCCGTCGATGATGCGTTCGATCTCGGCCGGGTCCGTGCTGTCTATCACTGAGGCGATGGCGCTGAGCAGCTTGGCGCCCTGGTCGACGACACCTTCGAGCGGGCCGTAGCAGCCGCGGCAGGGAATGCCGCTGGACGGACAGCGTGCCCCGCACCCCGACCGGGTCACGGGCCCAGCGCAAAGGATCCCCTGCTCGAGCAGGCAGGCGTCGGGATCGATCATGATCTGCCAGGGTCGGTAGAAGTGCTTGATGCGCTTCTCGTTCTTCACACGCGTGCAGTCGTCACAGAGCGCCCTGTCCGAGGCCCCGACCACCGAGCCGCGTGCCGGCAGCTCGCCGGCCACCACGGCTTGCAGCACCGCCTGAACCTGATCGAAGGCCGGCGGACAGCCGGGGACGTAGTAGTCGACCGGCACGATGTCGTCCAGCTTGTAGACACGCTTGTAGAAGCTGGGGATCGTCAGCGTGTTGCCGTTGACGTCGCTCTCAGGCACGGGCACGGTCTTGCTGCCCCGCTCGAGGCTGGGATTGTCGAGGTACGCCGTCTGCAGGATCTCCTCACGCGAGGTCAGGTTGGCAAGCCCGGGGATGCCACCGAGGTGGGCGCACGACCCGAACGCGACCAGCAGCTTGCTCTTGCTCCGCAGCAGCTTGGCGATGTGCTCGTTTTCGGAGTTGCGCACGGCCCCGTTGTAGATCGCGAGGTCGAGCTCGCCGTCCTCCATCGCCTCCACATCCGCGTACTTGCCGTCCACGGCGATGGGCCAGAGACGGATGTCGGCCGCCGCGGCGACGTCGAGGATGAACGCGTCGGTGTCGAGGACGGCGACGTCACAACCGCCGCAGGCGGCGCCCCAGTAGAGGGCTATCTGCAGTTTGTCACTGGCCACGGGTCACCTCTCCCCTGCGTCGCCGGCGAGCGCCAGGTTCACGGGACTCGGGCCCAGCTCCCGGAGGCGCTCGGTCATGTCGTCGACGATGTCGGCGAAGCGCTGGCCCTCGCTGGCGCTGACCCACTCAAGGCGCACGCGCTCATCCTCGATGCCGAAGTCGGCCAGCATGCGCTTGAGCAGTGGCATGCGTCGCATCGTCTTGTAGTTGCCTTCGGAGTAGTGACAGTCGCCCGGGTGACAGCCACAGACGAGCACGCCGTCCGCGCCGTCGGCGAGTGCCTTGATGACGAACGTCGGGTCGATGCGTGCCGAACACATCACACGGATCACGCGGATGTTCGGCGCGTAGTGGATGCGGCTGGTGCCCGCCAGATCGGCTCCGGTGTAGGAACACCAGTTGCACAGGAAGCCCACGATCTTCGGTTCGAACGTCATCCCAGCACCCCCGCTATCTCGGCGAAGATCTGCTCATCGGTGAAGTGTCTGGCCTTGAGGGCCGCCGACGGGCAGGTGGCCACACAGGCTCCGCAGGCCTTGCACAGCGCGCTGATCACGTGGCTGCGGTGGGTCGAGGCGTCGAACTCGATGGCGCTGTATGGACAGATCTCGTTGCACACTCGACACCCGGAGCAGCGGTCTTCGTCCACCTCCGCGAACATCGCGTCGATCTCGAGTTTGCCCTTGGAGATCTTGCCGAGGATCCGGCCGGCGGCGGCACGCGCCTGCGCCACAGAGTCGGGGATGTCCTTTGGCGACTGGCAGGCTCCCGCGATGTAGACGCCGTCGGTGGTCGTCGCGACAGGGTCGAGCTTGGGGTGGCTCTCGATGAACCACCCGTCCTTGTCCTGGCTGATGTTGACGAGGTGCGTCACCGCCTCGGCGTCCTCGCGCGGCTCCATGCCGACCATCAGGATGATGAGGTCCGCCGGGAGCTCGATCGTCTCGCCGGACAGCAGCTCGTCGACGGTGATCAGCATCCCGCAATCGTCGCCGGGATCGGCCTTTCTCACGACCGGGTGCTCGCCCTTGCCGTACATGAGGAACAACGTCTTGACCTCGGCGCTGCGCCGGTAGAAGTCCTCGCACCCCTTGCCGAACGCGTGCATGTCCACGTAGACGTCCGAGACGTAGGCCCCGGGCAAGGCCGACTTCACCTCGTGTGCGTACTTGAGCGCGGTCATGCAGCAGACGCGGGAGCAGTAGCCGTGGAACTCCTCGCTCCGGCTTCCCACGCAGTGGATCACGGCGACGTACTGAGGCAGGCGGCCCTCCTTGGTCTCTATCCTTCCGAGCCGCAACATGCGCTCGAACTCGAAGGACGTGATGACGTTGGGCAGCTTGCCGTAACCGAGATGGGTCGCCCGCGACGCGTCGAACTCGCGGTAGCCGGTGCAGACGATGACGCTCCCGACATCCACCTGCCGCTCCTCGTCCGGGCCACCGTCACGGTGCAGGACGAGCGTCGCCTTGAAATTGCCGACGAAGCCATCCAGGCGCTTCAGTTCGCTGCTCACCATGACGTCGATGTCCGGGTGCTCGACGACCCGTGTGAGCCGGTCGGTCAGCATGTCGCGGGCTGAGTCGAGATAGGGCGCCATGAGGTCGACGCGAGCGACATTGCCGCCCAGGCCCGGCTGGCGCTCCACGAGGTAGACGAGCTTGCCCGCGTCGGCGAGCTCGAGCGCGGCCGTCAGGCCCGCGATGCCTCCGCCGATCACGAGCGTGTTCGAGCACATGTCGACGGAGAGCCGCTCGAGCGGTTCGTGGTGCGCGACCCGCAGGACCGCCGCGCGCACCAGGCCTTCGGCCTTCTCGGTCGCCGCGGCCGGGTCGTCGTGCACCCAGCTGCACTGCTCGCGGATGTTGGCCATCTCGACCAGGTAGGGGTTGAGGCCCCCAGTCTCGGCCGCACGGCGAAACGTCGGCTCGTGCATCCGCGGGCTGCAGGCGGCGACCACCACGCGCTCAAGGCCGTGGTCGGCGATGTCCTGGGCGATCATCTCCTGACCGGGGTTCGAGCACATGTACTTGTACGAGCGCGCCACCACGACGCCGGGCATGGCCGACGCGGTCTCCGCGACGGCGTCGCAGTCGACCACCTTGGCGATGTTCGTGCCGCAATTGCAGATGAACACGCCCGTGCGGGGCTCAGACACGGCGTCCACCTCCTCAGGCCGCACGCAACGGTGCAGCCGGCTCGGCGCCTTGCTGCGCCGCTTCGTCGCCCCGGCGCGACCGCGCCAGCGCCGTCGCGCGTACCTGCGCTAGGTACATGGCCAGCGGGCGATAGGCCAGGTGCGACCACTTGCTGAACGGCACCTCGAGCGCGAGCATCGGGACGACCAGCGAGAGGTGCACGATGTAGGTCACGTTGGCCGCTGCGTCGAGACCGCTGCGGTGCAGGATGTGTTGCAGGATCCCGGTGAGCGCGACCACGAGGATCAGGACGAGGAAGATCCAGTCAGACTCGTGTGAGTGCCTGTACTGCGCCGCCGACTTCCTGGCGCGGTTACGCAGGAACAGGATCGTCGATATGACGAGGCCCGCGGTGGCGAGATAGCCGAGCACGTGGACTCTCCAGTCGATGCTCGGCCCGCTCGCCATCTCGGCGAGGAAGAACATGATCAGCACGAGCATGGTCACGTAGCTCAGCATCAGCGCCAGATGGGTCACCCATGGGCCCTTGCGCTCGCACTGGCTGTAGCGAGCCTGCGTGAAGAAGTGGGCGGGGAGCATCCAGATGCTGCTGACGTAGCTGCCCAGGCTCTTCGGGAGCGCCTTGTCGCGGCCCATCGTGAACCACCACATTCGCGCCGCATTGCTGAGCAGGAACGCCAGCAACACTGCGGCGAGCGTCCAGTCGAAGATGTGGATGCTCGAGCTGGGCAGGAAGGCGCTGGGTCCGTCGTAGTTCGCGAGGTTGCCCTGCGACAGTCCGAACAGCGTGAAGGCGATCGCCGTGATGATCGCCACCAGCACGATCGCGCCGAGTTCCCAGCGCCATGAGCGGTAGAAGAGGCGAGATATGCCGGTCCAGTCGTAGCGGGCAGTGAGCCAGCGCCGGAGACTCATCATCGTCTCGCCCGGCTCGGCATCGCGCGGGCATTGGTCGGAACACTCCCCGCAGTAGTAGCAGAGCCACGGGTCAAGCTGCCCTTCGAGCTTCTCTTCGAGGCCCATCTGCAGGTAACGCATCGGCTTACGGGGGAACACGTATGGGTCTTTGGAGAAGGGGCACACCGCGGAGCAATTGCCGCAGTGGTAGCACTTCATCACGTCTTCGGCCCCGTACGGCTCGAGCTCCTCGATCAGCTTGGGGTTGGCCCTGATCGCCATCGCCACCTCCTAGGGCGCCGGGACTAGGCTCTTGGCGCGAGCCTCGATGTCGGAGAGACTCAGGCTCGCGAGGCTCTGGCGTCCGCGCCCGGTCATGGCGCCCTCGAGCGCCCGGGCCGCCACCGCGGACGCCTGCGCTACGGTGTCGGGGATGTCCTTGGGCCCCTGGCACACGCCGGCCACGTACACGCCTCCGCGCTCCGTCCCCGTGGGATCGCCGTTGTAGTCGGCCTCGGTGAACCATCCGTAGTCATCGCGCGGCACGCCGAGCATGCGTGCTAGCTCGTCCGATCGCTCCGCCGGGACGAGCCCGACTGCGAGCAGGACCATGTCGACCGGGAACTCCACGACGCTGTCGCTCAGGATGTCTTCACCCTTGACGACCATCTGGCCGTCGTGGTCGGTCACCGACGCCGACCGGCCGCGGACGATGAACGTCCCCTCCTCCCGGATACGCTCGAAGAACGCCTCGTAGCCCTTTCCGAACGCGCGCATGTCGATGTAGAACTCGTAGCAGGTGGCCTCGGGCAGCTTCTCGCGCACGAGGTGCGCGAACTTGAGGGAGTACATGCAGCAGACGCGCGAGCAGTAGGCGTTGTAGTTCGAGTCCCGGGAGCCCACGCAGTGGATGATGGCCACGCTGCGTGGCGACTCGCCCTCCGGATCGAACACCCACTCATCGGTCTTCTTGCGCTTGTTGTGGCGCAGGGATTTGGTCACGATCCGGCCGCCGGTGGGACCGGAGGCGTTTGTCAGCCTTTCGAACTCGAGAGCCGTGAGTACATTGGGCTGCACTCCGTAGCCGTAGCGCTCGAGCCGTGAGGCGTCGAGCGTCTCGTAGCCGGTGGCGACGATCACGCTGCCGACGTCGAGCCGCAGTACGTCGCCGTGAGCGTCGAGATCGATGCACTCCTTGGGGCATTTCTTGGCGCAGGCGCCGCACTTCTGCCCGTTGGTCTGCACATAGGTGCACGACGCCTCGTCGACGAGGTACGCGTTGGGCACGGCCTGGGGGAACGGGATGTAGATCGCCTTGCGCTCGGCGATGCCGGCGTCGAACTCGCTCGGCACCCGGACGGGGCACACGTCGCTGCAGATGCTGCAGGCGACGCAGGCATCTTCATCGACGCGCCGCGCGTGACGGAGCACGGTGACGCGGAACGAGCCGGCGACGCCGCTGATGGACTCGACTTCGGAGTACGAGAGCAGGTCGATCATCTCGTGCTGGCCGACCGCCACCATCTTCGGTGTCAGGATGCAGGCGGCGCAGTCCAGCGTGGGGAAGGTCTTGTCGAACATCGCCATGTGGCCGCCGATAGTGCCCTGGCGTTCGACGAGGTAGACCTTCTTGCCACCATCGGCGATCTCGAGCGCGGCCTGGATGCCGGCGATCCCGCCACCGATCACGAGTGTGGCCGACGTCCACTTCGCGTCGCTCGGCTGCGCGGCGAGGGTGAACGGGACGCCGTAGACGGCACAGGCGGCGATGGCTTTGGCACGTTCGGTCGCGCCGTCCCCGCTCGCTCCGTGTTCACGGAAGGACGCGAGCCGCACTTCGTCGGGCTCGCGTCCGGCCAGCGACATGGCTCGCGTGAAGGCCGGCTTGAAGAACCCCGGCGAGTCTCCGGCGATGACGATCCGGTCCAGCCTGTCGGCGACGATCTCGTCGGCGATCGCCTCCGGATCGATACGAGGCAGAAGGCCGAGAGAGCGCACCGACTCTACCTGCGGCAGGTTCGCCGTGTAGTGAGCCACCGATTCGAGGTTGGCGCCGCCGCTGGTCTCGACGCCCACCCGGCAGAAGTAGACCCCGATTCTCATTGGCTCCTCCGTCACCGCGGGCGCGGCCCGGGCCATCCCGTTGAGCGCCGCTGTCGTCGGTTCAGAACACCCTGACCGGATAGTAGCGCCACCCTATGTCACGTCAAGTGAATCTGAGCACAAATAGGGTAGACACCCTAGAAGCTGGTGCCGACGCAGGCTCGCGATGCATCCGGATAGTCCGGATCGGCCGGGCGTAGAGCCGCCGTTCGAGGCCAGGCGGTGTTGCCAGACCTGCCCGAGCGGGCTATCGTGCTTGGCATCACATGAGCGCCGGTCTAGGGTGCATATCCTAGTGCTGCCCGCAGAGTGCCCGGGGGCGGTCGTCCTCTGAAGGAGCGGCGGTGAGTCTGCAATCCACACTTCGGTACCTTGACCCGTTTCGGGGACGGGCGGCTCGACGGCAGATCAGTGACGCCGAGCGTGCGACCTTGCGCATGGTCAACCAGAAGGTTGCCGCCAAGCAGTCGCTGAACGACCTGGCTGAGTTTCTCTTCGAAGGCACTCGCACGCTGATCCCTTGCGACCGTATCGGATTGGCCTTTGTGGACGACAGCGGCCGGCGCCTGTACGCCCATTACGCACGCGCCGACTACGAGCCGCTGCTCCTGACGCGCGGATACGCCGGCGACCTCAAAGGCGGTTCGCTCGAGCACGTGATCAAGTGCGGAGAGCCGCGCATCATCGACGACCTCGAGGCGCACGCCCGGGAGCACCCCAGCAGCCACGCGTCGGGGTTGCTGGTGCGGGAGGGCGTGCGCTCGAGCCTCACCTGCCCCCTTGTGGTCGAGGGACGTGTCGTCGGCTTCCTGTTCAGGGATTCGTGTCGTGCGTGCGCGTTCGACGCACACCACGTACAGCTGGAGATGGCGATCTCCGAGCGGCTGAGCCAGGCGGTCGAGAAGGCTTGGCGCATCGAGCAACTCACTGCGGCGAACCACGCCTACCTTGAGATGCTCGCGTTTGTGAGCCACGAGATCAAGAACCCCATCGCTTCGCTCGTGACCGACACGCGGTTGCTCGCGGACGGGTATCTGGGCCCGCTCGAGCCGCAGCAGGTCGAGAAGATGGAGCGGGTCATCGCCAAGGGCCAGTACCTTCTGGACCTCGTGCAGGACTATCTCGAACTTGCGCGCATCGACGGCGGCGGGCTCGAGCTGGTGCGCCGCGCCGGCGTGGACTTCGTGGAGGAGGTCGTTGCTCCCTCCATCGACCTCGTACGCCCCCAGATCGACCAGGCGCAGATGCATCTTCAGCTGGATCTTCCCCCGGGCACCGTGACCGCGGAGTGCGACCCCGCGCTGCTGCGGATCGTGCTCGTCAATGTGTTGGGCAATGCCGTCAAGTATGGCCGGACCGGGGGTGAGATACGTCTCCGCGTGGTCCGCGAGGAGGACCGCCTCGAGGCCTCGGTGTGGAACGAGGGTGAGGGCTTCATGCCCGAGGATCGGGGCCGGCTGTTCCAGCGGTTCTCCCGGCTGCGGTCTTCCGGTGGAGCGAACAAGCGCGGGACCGGCGTCGGTCTCTACACGTCCTGGCGGATCATGCAACTGCACAACGGGCGGATCCGCGCTCGCTCCGAACCCGGCCAGTGGGCCGAGTTCTCCTTCGAGCTGGCCCAGCCTCTGGATCTTCCGTCCGGATGACCGCGTCCGATGAAAGCGCGAAGGCCCACGGCGCGCCTCGCCCGCTGGTGGGCCGCGTCGTCCTTGTCAACGCCGCCGTCGTTGCCGTCGTGCTTGGGGCGGCACTCATCCTCCGGCTTCGGGACGGCGGCATCGGTGCGGCCGCGGCCGCCGGCCTCGTCGTCGCCGGTCTGACCGCAAGCGTTGTCGCCAACTTCTTCGTCATAGGGGTGGCGAGCAGGGTCCTGGAAGATCTCCAGGACGCGATGGACACCATGCACAAGGGGAGCCTCGACTGTCACGTGGACGAGCGCCGCGGCGACGGCGGCCTCCGGCGCCTCACGATCTCCTTCAACGCGATGTGCCAGCGGCTCGGCCGTGAGTCGCTCTCGTATGCCGAGCGACAGCTCGGCGGCGTGGAGGAGGAGCGCAAGCGGATAGGCCGTGAGCTTCACGACGAGACCAGTCAGACGCTCGCGGCGACCCTCGTGCGCCTGGACCTGTGCGACCAGGCCATCCAGGACAACGACGCGGCGGGGGCGCACGCCCAGGTGGTGAGCTGCAAGACTCTGGTTGCCCACACCATGGACGAGATCAAGCTGATCGTCTATGACCTGCGGCCCGTCATGCTCGACGACTTCGGCCTCGTCCCGACGCTGCGCTGGTACATCCAGTCACATCTTCAGGGAGCGGGGCCGGAGGTCGTGACGGACTTCGACGAAGCCGACCTCAGGTTGCCCGGCGACGTCGAGACGGCTCTGTACCGCGTGACGCAGGAGGCGCTGGCGAACGCAGTGAGGCACTCGGATGCAACGAAGGTCCACGTCCGCCTGGTGACCAAGCCGGGCTTCGTCAGCCTGGCCGTCATCGACAACGGCAGGGGCTTTGACCAGGACGCCGCCCTGCGCGGAAACGGGCACGCCGGTGTGGGCCTGCTCTCGATCAAGGAGCGCGTCGAGTTGGCCGGAGGCTCGGTCAACATCGAGTCGACGGTCGGCAGGGGGACCAGGCTGTATGTCGTCATACCCCTGGGCACCGAGGAGCGTGGCGAGGAGATGACATGAGCGCCGTCAAGGGCCGGGAGCGGATCAAGGTATTGCTCGTAGACGATCACGCGATCCTTCGTGAGGGAGTACACGCGCTGCTCGCTCGTGAGGCCGACATCGTGGTCGTGGGAGAGGCGGGAGACGGCCAGGAGGCTCTGGAACAGGTGCCTCGGCTGCGCCCCGACGTCGTGATCATGGACATCGTGATGCCGCGGATGAACGGGCTCGAGGCGACCCGGATCATCCGGGAGAAGTACCCGCAGGTGCGCGTGCTCATCCTGAGCATGTACGACGACCACGAGTACGTCGTCCAGATCATCCAGGCCGGCGCGTCGGGCTATGTGCTCAAGCGCGTGGTGACCGAAGACCTGGTGCGCGCCATCCACGAAGTGCACGCCGGCGAGTCGTTCCTCTACCCTCCGATCGCCGCAAAGCTCATTGGAGACTATCTGCGCGTGACGGTAGGGGAGCATGCCGGCAGCCGGGGCGGAGGCGAAGTCATCACCGCCCGGGAGCGTGAGATCCTCAGGCTGATCGCGGACGGCAACTCCAACCAGCAGATCGCGGAGCGCCTCGGGCTGAGTCGCAAGACGGTGGATAGCCACCGCGCCAACGCGATGCGCAAGCTCGACCTGCATGACGTGACCGAAGTGGTCAAGTACGCCATCCGCACAGGCATGATCTCCCTGGACTGACTCTACGGGGCGCGACCGGTGAGGGCCGCGGCGGCGCCCTCGGGCGCTCTCCGCGTCACTCGCCCGGCGATGTCTGCAGGGATCCGGTGGCGCCGGGCGCCCAGACCGGCGAGAGCCCGCCTTTGACGAGCGCCCTGGAGTCGCCCCCGGCGGCCGGCATGACGTAGATGCTGCCGGTGCGGTACTTCTTCTGGTCGTACTCCGCCCAGGCGATGGACGCGCCGTCGGGCGACCAGCTGAGGTCCTGCACCATCGTGTCGGTGTAGCGCGCGAGCACGCGCGTGGTCGCCGTCTGCGTGTCGAACACCCAGAAGATCGCCGGCCCGACCCCGGAGCCGGTGGCCGGCTTGAGCGAGTGACCCGTGAAGACGACCTTGGTGCCGCCCGGATCCCAGGCATAGCCGGCCGGGAGCTGCGTCTCTTTGGCCGGCATGAGCGTGCTTCCGTCCGCGGCGACGACCGTGTAGCTCGTGCCCACGTCGCTGCCGGCGCGGCGGTAGATGACCGCGTCGCCGGTCGGCGAGATGAGCGGTTCGTCGAAGGCGCGCGCGTTGACGTCGAACAGGGCCTTGTTGTGCCCGAGCTGCTTCACGGCACCGGTGGCGCTGTCGAGGAGCTCGAGCCGCTCCTCCGCGGTCGCCATGCCGTACTTGTCGGTCTTGAGGTCTGTGTAGGCGACGAAGGCGATCCGGGCGCCCTTGTCCGACGCGCTCACCGACACGCCTCGCAGGGGCACGCCGCCGGTGCCGGTCAGCGGCGAGAAGCCCTGAGAGTCGGTGTCGTAGACGAGGAGGTCTGCGTTCTGCCCGGTCGCCTTGGGCGGCTCCGTGAACCCGGCGACCAGGAGCCGCTGGTCGGAGAGCCAGGCGATACTGTCCACGGCGATGATCTCCGGGGCGTGGACGGTCGCCTGGCGCGCGTCGCCTGAGGTCGCGTCGAAGAGCCACAGCTCGCTGCGCCTGTAGGTGCCGGCGATGCACGCCAGCCACTCACCGTCCGGCGAGTAGGCGATCTGCCAGATGTGCCGGCCGCCGAAGCTCGTGATGGGCTTGACGGCGCCGTCGTCCATGATCGCCGCGAGCCTGTCCGCCCCGGGTCCGACGGCGCCGGCGAGATACTGGTCCAGACTTGGAGAAGGCGAGACGCCGACCGTGGCGCCGGCCGTCGGCGTCGACAAGCCCTGGTCCGCCGAGGTCTGTTCGGAGGCGGTCCGGTCGCCACGCGGGATGAAGATGTAGGCCAGCGAGCCCAGCAGCGCGATGGCGGCCACGACGATGATCGCCACCAGCCACTTCGGCGCCCGGGTGCCCCGCCGCGGCGGGGTGCCGCCGTCCACGCCCTGCGGCGTGTCGGAATGTCCCGCTACAGGAGTGGGCAGCGCCGAGCCGCATCCTTGGCAGAAGCTCGCATCGTCCTCGTTGGCGCGCCCGCAGGCCGGGCAGGTCCGGGCCACGTCCCCCTCCAGAAATGGTCGGCCTGGTCGTTGCTAGGCATCGTACCGGTTGCCCGCCGTGAACGACAGGGGGTCCGCCGTATCCGTTCGCGGGCGCGGGCAGAGCACCGGCGTGGCGCGGGCAGAGCACCGGCATCACTCGCGCGAGACTGCCTCCTGGTATCTTCGAAGGTACCAGGCACCAGTCTCCCGCACGGCACCGCGTCTCTCCGCTTGAGATTGCCCCTCGATGTCTTCAAGGGTCGGACGCCGATCTCTCGCCGGGGCCTGACAGGTCGGGCGGTTCGCGACGCGAGCGGTGTCGGGCGGGGCTCCGAAGGCCGAGCGGCCGGGAGGCGGCGCTGGTGCCGGGCCGCGCTGGTCACGGGCCGCGCTGGCGTCAGGCCGCGCGCGCGGGCTCGTCGGTCTCGAGAGCGCGCCGCACGCGTCCGTGGCCGGCGAGCATGAGCACGGCAGCCGCCAGCGCCGCGGCCGCGCCGTAAGCGAACGTCGCCCAGGAGCCGAACGCGCCCCAGAGCAGGCCGCCGACGGTGCTCGCGGCGAAGGCCGCGAGGCCTGTCGCCGTGTAGTAGAGGCCGAGCGCGGAGGCGCGCTTCCCCGTCGGGATGGCGCGCCCGATCAGCGCCTTGCTGGTGCCTTCGGTGGCGGCGATGTACAGGCCGTAGGCGGCGAAGAGGCCCGCCAGCGCCGCCACCGACCCTGCCGTCGCGAAGCCGACGTACACGAGCGCGAACACTGCGTAGCCGGCGATCACCAGAGGATACTGGCCGACACGATCGCTGAGGCCGCCGAGGGGGAGAGACCCGGCGGCGTACACGATGTTGTAGAGGACGTAGAGCAGGGTCGCGCCGACGGCGGCGTGGATCAGCGAGCCGCCGACCAGGTCCTTGGCCCTGAGCAGGATGAACGTGTCGCTCGAGTTGCCGACGGCAAACACGAGAGAGCCCGTCAGCAGCCAGCGGAAGGCTGCCGACCGAGGAAGCGAGAGCCGGAACGCCTGCTTCCGCGGGGTCTCGCGGTGTTCTCTGACCAAGAGGACGATGAGGAGGACGCTGAGCAGGCCTGGGATGACGGCGATGGCGAAGATCCAGCGCAGCGGCACGTGGGCCTCGAGCATGACGACGGCGGCCAGCGGTCCGAGGACCGCACCGAGCGTGTCCATGCTGCGGTGCAGGCCGAACGCGAGACCCTGTTGATCGGACTTCGTGTTCGCGGCGATGAGGTCGTCCCGCGGCGCCGTGCGCATGCCCTTGCCGAGTCGGTCTGTGGCGCGGCCGGCCAGCGCCACGCCCCATCCGGGTGAGATGGCGATGACGAGTTTGCCGAGGGCGCCGAGGGTGTAGCCGCCGAGCACGAAGGGCTTGCGGCGGCCGGTGAAGTCGGTGACCTGGCCGAAGGGGTACTTGGTGATGCTCGCCGTCGCCTCCGCGATGCCTTCGATCAGCCCGAGCAGTGCGACGGGGGCGCCGAGTACGACGGTGACGAAGATCGGGAACAGCGGGTAGGCGATCTCCGAGCTGAGGTCGGCGAGCATGCTGACGAAGCCGAGCGTACGCACGTTGGGGTCGAGCGTGCGCAGGCGCGAGAACCAGCGGCGCCGGGGCGCCGGGTCGTCGGGTTCGGTGTGCTGAGCCATGGCAGAAGCCTACCCTCTTCGTGGTAAGGGGCGCCGTGCTTGCCGCAACGTAGCGTGGTGGTCATACGATGATCGCAGAGGCGCACTGTGAGAAGCCGGCCGCGCCGGCGGCCGGCTTCATCAGAACCCGTCGCGGATCAGAACCCGCTGCGGCTCAGAATGCGCCGGGGCCGATGTATGCGTTGAGGCCGGCGTCCTCTTCTTCGTAGATCCCCCACACCTTCTTGACCGGCGTGAGGTTCTTCCAGTAGCCCGTGCTGCCCTTGGGCGTGATGAGGATGTCACCGGGGCCGGCCACATGGACTTCGCCCTCGTCGTCGGTGATCTCGACCTGGCCCTCGATGATGTAGGCGACCTCGTGGTACGTGCGCTCGAAGTGGCGCCGCTGCACGTCGCGCTTCCAGAGCCCGAAGCTGAACTTGTCGTCCACCGACACCGCGGCCGTGCTCTCCTGCCCCGGCGGGTCGGTCTCCTCAGAGCCGGTCATTGCCTCTTCCCAGATCACTTCGTCGGACTTGATGACGCGGATCCTGGTGTCGCTCAGGTCGCCCATGCCCCCTCCTGATGTCTGCGACGACGTAGAATCGCGGCGTCGCTCCGGCGCTTGCGATTGTATGCCCCAGCGCCGTGAGTGTCCGTCGTCCAAGGAGGTCATCGGTGGATCTGCAGTCGGCGCTCGAGGAGCGCATCGTCCGGGCCGTGCGCGACGCGAAGGACGAGCTCGTACGGCTCACGGCCGAGCTCGTTGCCTGCGACACCACGGCGCGGCACCCCGGCGAACCGGCGCGCGACGAGGAGAAGCTCCAGCGGGTGCTTGCCGCGCGTCTCGAGGCGCTGGGCGCGGCGACGGACCTGTGGGAGCCGGAGCCCACCGGCGCCGGCGACCGGTTCGTGCCGGCCGGCCTGGACTTCGTGGGCCGGCCCCAGCTCGCCGCCGTCCTCAGCGGCTCCGGCGGCGGCCGCAGCATCCTGCTCAACGGCCACATCGACGCGGTGGACGTGCAGCCGCGCGAGCAGTGGCTCAGCGATCCGTTCGTCCTCACAGAGCGCGACGGCTATCTCTTCGGTCGCGGCGCCAACGACATGAAGGGCGGGATCGCCGGCCTGATGCTCGCCCTGGAGACGCTGCATCGCCAGGGCGTCCGGCTGGCCGGCGACGTCGTGTTCTGCACGGTCACCGACGAGGAGTCGTCCGGCGCGGGCGGCCGCGCCGCGGTGGCGCACGGCGTCAAGGCGGACGCCGGTGTCGCAGCGGAGGCCACCGACTTCGACGCGTGGGTGAGCTGCCGCGGCACCATCACGCCGACGATCACCGTCGCCGGCCGCGCCGGCCACGCCGAGATGCCGCAGCCGGACTGGCGGGAGGGCGGCGCGGTCAACGCGATCGAGAAGCTTGTGGCCGTGCTCAACGGCATGGGCGCGCTGCGCGAGGAGTGGAAGGCGCGCCCCGATCACGTGCACCCGCTGCTCGCCCCCGGCGACATCGTCCCGACCATCGTCCACGGGCGGCACCTGGATGGTGACCGTGCCGGCGTCGTGCGCCGTGACCGCCGACATCATGTACCTGCCGCAGCACGTGGACGCGGAGGGGACGGGCAAGGCGGTCGAGGCCGAGGTGATCGACCGCCTCACCAGAGCGGTCGCGGGTGACCCGTGGTTCGAGGAGCACCCGCTCCAGTTCGCCTGGAGTGACGACGTCGTGCCTGCAGAGATGCCGGCAGACCACCCGCTGGTCCAGACTGCGCTCGGCTGCGCCACCGCGCTGGGCCACCGCGGCAAGCCGGCCGGACTGAACAGCTGGCACGACGCGGCCACCTTCACGCGCAACGGCACGCCGACCTTCAGCTTCGGCCCGGACGGCATCGACACGGCGCACGCCGTGAACGAGCGGGTCAGCGTCGGCGGGCTCGTGGACTTCAGCGCCGCCGTGGCTCTCACGATCATGCGCTGGTGCGGGGTGGCCTCGTGATCGTCCGCCCGTCGAGCCATACGCCGAAGCTCGGCAAGGAGCAGGCTCTCCGGGAGGCCGCAGGCGTCGAGGGCTTCTTGCGCGAGGAAGTGTGACGGCTGTGGGCGCCGGCGGGGCGGCTGCGCCGCCGCCCGTCCGCGACCGGCGCCGCTCCCTGCTCGCCGATGCGGCGCTCCTCAGCGTCGCCGTCGTCTGGGGCCTGAACTTCGTCGTCATCAAAGACGCGATCGCCGACACCGGTCCCATGACCTACCTGTTGTGGCGGCACATCGTGGCGGCGATCCTGCTCGCCGCCTTCATGCCGCGCACCGCCCGGCGGACTACACGACGCGACTGGCTGTACGGCGCCGTGCTCGGGCTCTTCCTCTTCATCGCCTTCGTCACGCAGACCATCGGCCTGCAGTGGACGACCCCCGGCAAGAGCGGCTTCATCACCAGTCTGTACATCGTGATGGTGCCGTTTCTGTACTGGATCGTCGCGCGCCGCTCGCCCGGCTGGACCCAGATCGGCGGCGCGGCCGTCGCCACCGTCGGCCTCGGCCTGCTCAGCTTCCAAGGTGGCCTGGGGATGTCCAAGGGCGACCTGCTCACCCTGATGGGCGCTCTCGGGTTCGCGGCGCAGATCGCCGCGACGGGATTCTTCGCGCCGCGCACCAAGCCGGCGGTGCTCGCGCTCACGCAGATCGTCGCGGCCGCCGTGCTGTTCATCATCGTGACCCCCTTCGTGGAACACATCACCTGGGACTTCGGCTGGCACGCGTGGGCGGCCATCGTCTGGACGGCGCTGTCCGGGACCGTGTTCGGGTTCATGGTCCAGGCCTGGGCCCAGAAGTCGACGACCTCGACCCGCGCGGCCGTGATCCTCGGTCTCGAGGGCCTCTTCGCGGCGGCGTTCGGCTTGCTGTTCGGCCTCGACGTGCTGAGCTGGCGCTTCGTCGCGGGCGCGGCGCTGATCCTGGTCGGTGTGCTGGTCATCGAGACGCTGCCGGGCCGGCGCGGCGAGCCGAACCCGGCCGCCGTGCTGCCGCGTGCGGACTGACGCGGCGCATCGCACGCGACCGTGCGCAGACTGACGCCGCGCACGCCCGCGGCCGCGCACGCCGCCTCCGCGTCGCGACGGTCCCTGCGGCTGGCGCTGCCGGCTCGCTCTGGTACGCTTGCCGAGTAGGCGCTGGACCACACGAGGGTCGGAGACCGCGTGGACTGGGAGTGGGAAGACAGGCCGCCGAGTGACACCCCACCGCCTCGGCGCGCCGCCGACGAGCCCGAAGCGGCGGCCCCGAGGCCGCCGGAGCCTGAGCGGCCCCCGCGGCCCGAACGATCCGAACGATCGGAGCACTCAGAGCCGGAGGCCGAGCGGCCCGAGCCGGAGCCTCTGGACGAATCCGTGACCCAGGTGTTCTCCGCCGAAGCGGCGTGGGACCTGACGCGCGAGCCGGGGCCGGTCGAGTCCGCGCCCCCGGCGCCCCCGCGTGAATACGTGCTGCCGGAGCGCACGGAGACCGGACGACCCGCCGTGCCGCGTGGCGCCGGGTTCGAGCGCCCGAGCCTGAGGACGATCGAAGAAGCCGAACGCGCAGTGGTCGCCGGCGACCGGCGATCCGACTACGGCGACGAGCGCCGCGCGCGTTCGCCGCAGGAGCGCGCGGCGCGCCGGGAGCAGCGCCGCCGTCAGCTGCGCAGGCGGCGGCTCGTCGCCCTGGCGATCCTCATCGTGATCGTCGTGCTGATCGTCGTCCTCGTCGTCCGCGGTTGCGGCGGCTCCGGCGCCGGCACCGCCGCGGTGGTCGTCGGCACGACCTTCATCGACAGAGGTCTCCTGGCGGCCCCGGAGCGAGGATGAAGCAGACCAGGCCGCGGGTGGCGCTGCCGCTCGTAGCCTTACTGGTAGCCGTCGCGCTGGCGCTCCTCGCGGGCTGCGGCAGCAGCGCGACGCAGGCGCCGGCCCACCCCTTCGGGGATCCGCCGGCGCCCGCCGCCGGGATCCGCGCCTGGGCCGCCGGTGAGACCGGCGTCCTGCTCGTCACCGCTGACGGCGGCGCCAGCTGGACGCCTCAGAAGTTCTTCCTCCCCGAGCGGGCTGTCGACGTGGCGTTCCCCGGATGCGCAGACCGGTTGGATCGCGACCGACGCCGGCACGGTGCTCAAGACCGTGAACGGCGGCGCCGGCTGGACCGTCGTCGGCAAGGTCAATCTCACGGTCAAAGCGGTCGCCGCCGTGGATTCCCAGCACGCCTGGGTCGTCGGCGCCGCGACCGGAGCGGGTGGAGACCCGGGGGCGTCGTCCGTCTATCGCACCGCCGATGGCGGCACGACGTGGCAGAGGACGGGCTTCGGCGCCGCTCTTCTGGCGGATGTCGCCTTCACGGACGCGCGCCATGGTGTGCTGATCGCGCTCGACAGGATCTGGAGCACGCGCGATGGCGGCCGCACCTGGCAGCTGCGCAAGCAGTTCCCCATGACCGTGTTGACCAGCGTGGCCGCCGGCGACTCCCAGCAATGCCTGGGTCGCCGGCTGGGGTACCCAGGATGGGGCGCCGTTCGTCTGGGCCACGCGCGACGGCGGAACGACCTGGCGCCGGCTGCGCATCGACGTTCCGGCGCCCAAGCCCGGCGCCCTGCAGACCCGGCAGATCGCCTGCGCCGGCGAGACCAGCCTGTGGATCACCTGCGACGCCGGCGTGCTCGCCACCAGCGACGGCGGCGCCACGTGGAAGCTCCAGCAGGTCGCGGCCGGGCTGCCGCAGGCCATAGCGGCCGCGGACGCGCAGCACGCGCTGGCCACCACCGAGGGCCAGGCGATCCTCGCCACGGCCGACGGCGGCGCGACCTGGCCGGCGTTCGGCGAGGACGGCTACCTCAAGCAGCCGCTGCTCGCCATCGCGGCGCTCAAGGCCGCGCCCGCGCAGTAACCGGCGTCCGATAGGATGGCCGGGATGGCGACGCCGACCGGCACCATGCACGCTTCGCGCCGCAAGGCGCTCATCGCCGACGTGCTGCTCTTCAGCGTCGCCATCTTCTGGGGCAGCAACTTCGTCTTCATCAAGGACGTCGTCGCGCGCACCACGGAGATCGCCGCCGGCAGCATCGTCGCCGGCACCATGCTCTATCTGGTGCTGCGGTACGTGGTCGCCACCGGCATCTTCGCCATCGCGCAGCCCGGGAGCTGGCTCGGCGCGACGCGCAGAGACTGGGCGCGGGGCGGTCTGCTCGGCGTCTTCTATCTGACCGCCCTCATCCTCCAGACCATCGGTCTGCAGCGCACGTCGCCCGGCGTCAGCGGCTTCATCACCGGGATGAGCGTCGCCATGGTCCCGTTCCTCTACTGGTTCGTCGCGCGCCGCTCGCCCGGCCGCTGGCAGATCGTCGGCGCGATCATCGCCACCATCGGCCTCGGCGCGCTCAGCCTGCAGGGCGACTTCACGCTCAAATGGGGCGACGCCATCACCCTGCTGGGCACGCTGTTCTACGCACTGCACATCATGACCACCGGCTTCTTCGCGCCCAAAGTGAAGCCGACCACGCTCGCCGTCACCCAGATGGCCGTGTCCACGCTCATCCTTGTCGTCATCACGCCGTTCGTGGTGCACATCACCCTGGACCTGCCCTGGCAGGTGTGGGCGGCGGTGGTCTGGACGGCCATCAGCGGCACCATCTACGCCTTCTTCATCCAGAGCTGGGCCCAGCAGTACACGACCTCCACTCACGCGGCCATCCTGCTCGGGTTCGAGAGCGTGTTCGCGGCGATCGCGGGCATCATCGCCGGCATGGACTCGGTGACCTGGCGGCTGCTGGTCGGCGGTTCGCTGATGCTGACCGGCGTGTTCATCGTGGAACTGCTGCCCTCGAGCAAGGGCGTCGTGGAGGAGATCGAGGCGGAAGAAGGGAAGCCGACATGACCGCGTATGACCCGGGGGCGCTGTCGCCGACCGCCCGCCTGGCCGTGGCAATGCGATGCCCGTGGTCGCCTCGGACCGGATCGGGGTGGAGGCGGCGCCCGGCGGCGAGCCGAGCATCCGGTTCTACGGTTCGTCGTTCATCGCCGCCCGGACCGGCGCCATCCTCGCGGAGGCCTCACGCGACCGCGAGGAGGTCGTGACCGCGACGGTCGACCTCCCCGCCGTGCGCCACCACCGGGAGGACTGGTCGTCGTCCTTCAGCGGCCGGCGGCCGGAGCTGTACGGGCCGCTGCTCTCCCTGGACGGCGGCAGCGGCCCGGACCACGTCGAGGCCTGATTGCGCGGGCCGCGGGCCGACCCAGCGGGCCGCGGGCTGATCAAGCGCCGAGCGCTGAACCTGGGTCCGGTCGCCTACTTGCCTTGCGGGCGGCGCTTCCCGAACACCCGCGTCAGCAGGAACATGATCACTACCAGGATGATCGACCCTCCGAGCCCCAGTGCCAGCCAGGCCCAGTTGACAGTGGGCTGCTGCGCAGGAGCCGATGACGGACTCACGGCCGGGCTCGCCGCGGCGGCACAGGCGACACCGGCCGCCGCCGCCAGCACGAGCTGCACGACGATGACCATCCCTGCGGTGACGAGCAGGCGCGTTCGACCTGGTACGAGCTGTCATGCGATCTCCCTGGTGCGGTTGGATCGGCGCCGCCCGGCGCCGATCCGTGTCCGCCGACAATAGGAACCGGGGAAGCGAGCGTCAAGGGAGCGGCTGGTAGACTGAGGCGGGCGGGACCCGGAGGGACGGTCCGCTTCCGCATCGCGCCGCACTCCACGGGAGGCATCATGCCCGACCTGCCATACGAAGACGTCGAGATCGAGGGCCACCTCATCGACTCGCTCATGATGCCGCACATCATGGACCAGGTGATGGACCTCGACGGCGAGTTCGAGATGCTCACCTTCGAGGTCGGGCGCATGAAGGACGATCCGTCGCACGCGGTGATGCGCATCTTCGGCCGCGACGCCGGGCACCTGGACGAGCTCCTCACGGCGATCACCGAGTTCGGCGTCGTCGCCGTCAAGCCGCAGGACGTCGTCCTCGAGGCGGCCGACATGGACGGCGTCTTCCCCGAGCGCTTTCTACTCCACGACCAACCTCGCGACGTTCGTCCGCATCGGCGGCGAGTGGATCCGCGTCGGGTCATCCCGAGATGGACTGCGGCATCCGCGTCGACCTCGAGGAGGGCACGGCCGAGACGGTGGCGATGAGCGACGTGGTGGCCGGCGACCTCTTCGTCACCGGCCACAAGGGCATCCGCGTGCTGCCGCTCGAGCGGTCGCGCGAGAGCCAGCCGTTCGAGTTCATGGCGAGCGCCGTCAGCAGCGAGAAGCCCAAGGCGCAGATCGTCCACGAAGTGGCGCACATCCTGCGCCAGGTCAAGGAGGAGGGCCGGCTGACGATCGCGGTCGTCGGCCCCGCCGTGGTGCACACGGGGGCGGCGCCGCAGCTGGCCCGCCTCATCGAGGCCGGCTACGTGGGCTGCGTGTTCGGCGGCAACGCCATCGCCACCCACGACATCGAGAGCAACCTCTACGGCACGTCGCTCGGCATCAACCTCAAGTCGGGCGCGCCCGTGCCGGGCGGGCACGAGCACCACCTGCGCGCCATCAACACCATCCGGCGCGCCGGCGGCATCCGGGCCGCCGTCGACAAGGGCATCCTGACCGGCGGCCTCATGTACACGCTCGACGAAGACGGACACGCCGTTCGTCCTCGCCGGCAGCATCCGCGACGACGGGCCGATGCCCGAGGTGATCACCGACGTGATGCAGGCGCAGCGGGAGATGCGGCGCTACGCGCAGCAGGCCGGCGCCTGCCTCATGCTCAGCACGATGCTGCACAGCATCGCCGTCGGCAACATGCTGCCCGGCCAGCGTGCGCACCGTGTGCGCCGACATCAACCCCGCGGTCGTCACCAAGCTGGCCGACCGCGGCTCGTTCCAGGCCATCGGCATCGTCACCGACGTCGGACTCTTCGTCGAGCAGCTGGCGGACGAGCTGACGCGGTAGCGGCGGGCGTCGGCTGCGCTTCCCGGGAACCCCCCGCGTCTTCTGGGCCTTGTTCCCGTTCAGAAGACCGTACTAGACTCCCTACGGGGAGCGACGCGGTGGGTCGCTCCGCGACTCCCTCACGGGGTCACCTGTGGAGCTGCGATGACGATGCTCGCTCTTCCTGCGCCTCACCCGCCGCCGGGGGGCTCCTCGCGACCGGCCTGTGGTTCCGCGTGCACCGGTGGGACCGTTGAGGCGCGCGCTGGTCCGTGCGCGCTGAAGGTCTCGACTCCAGTCAGGATCCGGCCGTCCGCCCGTGACGCGCCGCGCCAGCGTCGATCGAAGGAGCACAGATGAACGCCTACGTCATCCACATAACATTGCAGACGGGGGTCGATCTGCAGGCGGCCAACAACAACCTGAAGGACGCTATCTCAGCGATCGAGGGACTTCCTGCGACGGCCGTCGAAGTCTTCTACGCGGCGCTGGGGGGCAGCTACGACTACGTCGCCATCGTGCAGGTCCCGAAACCAGACGACGCGATAGCCGCCGCGACGATACTGTCCGTCGCCGGACCGGCCAAGACGTCGGTGACACCCGCCATGACGGCTGACGCCTACGGCGATCTGCTCGTGCAGACCGGGAACAAGAAGTAGGCCCGGGGGCGCCCGCGACTCCGATGAGGGTCCTGCTCGCGTGCATGCCGTTCGCCTCGCTCGACCTGCCCAGTCTCGGCGTAGGAACCCTGAAAGCGAGGCTGCGAGACCAAGGTATCCACTGTGATGCCCGGTACTTCAGCCTGCTGTTCGCTGACATGCTCGGACGCTCGTCCTATCAGAACTTGAGCGAGCGTGTCCCGCATTGGTCGCTTGTCGGGGAATGGATCTTCACGGAGTCTCTGTACGGCCGGGGCACCGACCCCGGGCTGCACTACGTGGACGAGATCCTTCGTCGCGAGCCGGCAGTCCGGCAGTCCGATATCGAGATGGCGCTTGCCGCCAGAGGCGCCGCGTCGGCGCTGATCGACGCGGCGCTCGCGGCTGTGGCCTGGGACAAGTACGACGTCGTCGGCTTCACCTCAAGCAACGCGCAGAACGTCGCGTCCCTCGCTCTGGCGCGGGCGCTGAAGGAGCGGTTCCCGCACCTCCTTGTCGTGTTCGGCGGCGCGAACTGGCAGGGGCCGATGGGTGTGGAGGCGCACAGGCGCTTCCCGTTCGTGGACTTCGCGTGTGCGGGTGAGGCCGACGACAGTCTCCCGCAGCTCCTGAGATGCTTGGAGCGTGACGATCGCGGCGCGCTCCCGTCGTTGCCGGGTGTCGTCTGGCGGCATGGCGGTCGCACACGAACGACAGGGACCGCTCTCCCCTTCGCGGACCTCGATGCGCTGCCGATTCCCGACCACAGCGACTTCTTCGCCGCTCTGGACGACGCGCCCAGGGCGCGCGGCCCGCTCCCGATGGTGTCGATGGAGACGTCGCGGGGCTGCTGGTGGGCACAGGCGCGCTGCTGCCGCTTCTGCGCCTTGAACGCCTCGGGGCGCAGCTATCGCACCAAGAGTCCGGAGCGCATCCTCCGGGAGCTGAGGGAACTCGCAGGCCTCTGGAGTACCAGCCGGCTGTGTCTCGCCGACAACGTCGTGTCTCCCGCGTTCATGAAGACGGTGCTGCCGGCGCTCGTGGACGATCCGCTCCCTGTGCCCATCTTCCTGGACGTCAGACCAGACGTGACTCGGGAGCAGATCCGTCTGCTGGGCCGGATCCACGCACATATCCAGCCGGGCGTCGAGAGTCTCAACGACCACGCGTTGGAGCTCATGGGCAAGGGAGCCGATGCGCTGGAGAACATCCGGCTCCTCAAGTGGTGCAGGCTGTACGGGGTGCTGCCCTTCTGGAACGTACTGCATGGGTTCCCGGGCGAGACCGACGGGGACTACGATTCCTCTCTCGAGCTTCTGCCATCGCTGCGGTTCCTCCGGCCTCCAGAGTCGTGTCGTCCTGTACGGCTGGACCGGTTCAGCCCGTTCTCGGAGGCGCCCGAGCGATTCGGCTTCACACACGTCGCGGCGCTGCCGGTCTACGCGCATCTCTATCCTTTCTCGCGCACTTCTCTCGACCGCATGGCGGCGTCGTTCGCCTATGACTGCTCCACCCCCCTCGCAGACCCGGCTCGATCTGCGGATCTCGAGGCCGAGGTCCAAGCGTGGAATTTGGAATACAGCCATTCCTCTCTGCGTCTGGTCGATGACCAGGACGGCGGTCTGGCCCTGAGAGACGACAGGCCCGGGGGAGACGGGAGCGTGATCCGGCTCGACCCTCTTGAGCAGCTCCTCTATCAAGCGTGCGAGGACATCGGCGAGCGCGCCCTGTTGAAGGGCGTCGTGGACGGCTCGTATTCTGCAGGAAGATACACGTCCGCCGACGTGGACGGGCGCCTCGCTTCCTTCGTCGACCGCCGCCTCATGGTCAGGATCGGGGAGCGCTTCTTGAGTCTGGCGCTCCCCGAGCAGACCGGGTGGCGCTATGCCCGGAGCAGCGACTCTGTCTCGGCCAGTGCGGGCGCGGCCCCGAGCGCCAGGAAGACGGCGCACGCTTCCGACAGCCGTACCCGGGAGGCGGATGAGTCGTCCATGGCCGCAAGGCACCGGCCCTCGCCGAGAAGCGCGAGCCCTGCTTCGTAGGGCACGCCGAGCTCACGCCATCGTGCGCCCGCCGCTCCCCAGGCTTGCCCGGCCTGCCTGGCTTGACCGGCGTGCTCGGCCGTCAGGGCGCGCAGGGTGTCCAGAATGCCGGCATCGAAGGCGCGCGCCTGGGGGAGACCCTTGGCCAGGCGTTCTGCCAGATGGGACTCGCCGAGTCGGAATGCGCTGCGAATGGCTGCGGGAAGGCGCAGAACGAGGTCGGGATGCACTTGGGCGATCGCGGGCAAGGCAGCGGTCTCTTCGAGCAATCGTCTCGCCGTGGCGTGATCGCCCACAGCCTCGCTGACCACCGCCAACGCGACGAGGCTCGAGACTCTCGACCCCGGTTCTTCGGTGGCACGACTGGACTCCTCCGCCCATTCCGCCAGAGGCTTCGCCGCCGCCGTGTCGCCGCGCCACGTGCGGAGCAGCGCGCCGGTCGAGCGCAAACGCTGCAAGTCCAGCGTCATCCCGTGAGTCTTCAGAAACTCGCCGACGTCCGCCTCTTGTTCAAGCGCCACATCCCATTGGCCAGACCAGACGAGGTCAAGGAACTCGCCTTCGCGGCAGAACCCGGTAGCCCACGTGTCGCGTCTGGCCAGTGCCTCCTCCAAGCCCTTTCGTCGGACAGCGAGCGCCTCGGGGGCGCCGCGATAGACCAGGAGCATCTCAGCAAGGTTGTAGGAGAAGCCGCAGCGTTTGTGCAGGTGGCCCGGGCTGTCCGCCAGCCGGAGGGCCGTGCGCAGGTCGTCGAGGCCCTGGATATCGCCCAGCGCCGCACGGCACCAGCCACGGCTTTCGATGGCGTCGAGCGGTTCCGGCAAGCCGAGATCGGTGCACATCTCGATCGCCTGGTCCGCGAGTGAGATCGCGAGCTCGAGCGACTTCCAGGAGGCCCATCCCGCCCGGTACTCCAAGGCCGTGGCCAGTTGCGTAGACGGCTCGCGAGTGTCGAGCAGGTCGGCCTCCTGGAGCAGAGCCTCATCGCTTCGGCCGGTGATGTTGGACTGCACCGTGTCCGCGCGGCGCAGCGCGGCGGCCGCGGCGGGCCCGTGTCCGGCCGCACTCATCTCCAGAGCCGCCTCCTGGAACACGTCCATGGCGTCTTTGAAGCGGCCGATGTGGACGAGCGTCTCGCCCCAGGCGAGCAGGAGCTCGGCGCGGTCAGGATGGTCCGCCTGCGTCAGGGCGACCGCCCTGGCGTAGTGGTCTTGAGCCACGGACACATCGAGCGCCAGGGCCGCGTCACCCGCAGTCCTCAAGCTGCGGATGGTCGGCGCTACGAGGTCCTCGGCCAGCGTCTTCTCCGTCGCGGCCTTCGCCAGGTCGAGCGCGGTGCAGTAATGGAAGGCGAGGATCTCGGCAAGGTCGCTGAGTCCCTCCTCGACGGTCGTCTCAAGCCACCCGGCGACGTCGGCATGCTTCGACGCTCTCGTCGCTCTCGGCAGTTGCTGGTAGGCCACGTCGCGGGTCAGCGCGTGCCAGAAGGAGTACTCTTGCTGACCTTTCACCGAGGAATCGGGCATCTTACGGATCAGCTCGCGCTCCGTGAGTTCGTCGAGCATGAGCGCCAGGGCCTTCGGCTCCCGGTCGCCGAGCTTGCTCAGCGCGCCGGTCCAGAAGACGCGTCCGACTACGGCGGCATCGGTCAGGGTCGCCTTGCGGTCCGGAGGAAGTGCGTCGAGGCGGGAGGCGATGAGCGCGAGGAGCGTGGTCGGCGCTCCGGTCTCCCGGACCTCAGCCGCGACTGTGTCGCCGCCTCCGCCGGAGCGCTCGAGGAAGTAGCGGACCAGCTCCTCCGCAAACAGTGGGTTGCCGCCGCACCCATGAGCGACGCGTCGAAGGATGTCGGGCTCCGTCGATGTCCCAGACAACCCCGAGGCCAGTCGTGCCGATTCCTCTTCCGTGAGCGCCTTCAGGTCGATGCGCGTGAGGCCCGGTGCCTGGTCGACGTCCACCTGCGCGTCGAGGAACTCGGGCCGCGCCGTTCCGACGAGCAGCAACGGGACATCGCGTACTGCGTGCGCGAAATGGCTGAGGAAGGCGAGGGTCGGATCGCTCGCCCAGTGAAGGTCCTCAATGACAAGGACGGTCGGTCGCGTCGTCGCCACGTCTTGTAGGAACTGCGTCCACGCCGCGAAGCTGTCCTCCCGGTCCGTCCGCTCGGCGTGAAGCCCGACGAGCGGCCGCAGGCGGCTCAGGATCCACTCCTGATGCTCTCCGCCGCTGACCATGTTGACGAGCTTCTGCTCCACGGTCGGAGGGTCGTCTCCCGGCAGGACACCGGCGTGCGCCTTAGCGATTTCCCGGAGCGCCCAGAACGAGAGGCCGTCGCCGTATGGCGGGCAGCGACCCTGCCGCCAGGTGACCAGAAGACCCTCGCGTTCATCTACCAGGCGGAAGAACTCGCGCACGACTCGTGACTTCCCGATGCCGGCTTCTCCGGTTATGAGTGCGAATTGCGGTGATGTGGACGCGATCGCCTTGTCGAGCAGGCCGGAGAGGATGGCGAACTCAACCTCACGGCCGACCATCGGTGTCTGATCCTGGTCGGCATCGATGCCACGGCGAGAGATGGCTCCCCGGGCGACCCAGCGTTCCACGGGCAGTGTCTTGCCTTTGGCGGAGAGGGCGGGGAGGTGCTCATAGGCGATCGCACGCTCCGTGAGACGGTGCGTCGACGCTCCGGCGACCACCGCCATCCGCGGCGAGGCGGTCAGAAGACGTGCGGCCGTGTTCACGGCGTCTCCGACCAGCATGCCTTCTCCCGAGTGAGGCAGCACGTCGAGGCGCACGAGCGCCGGACCGGTGTTGACGCCTGCACGGGTTTCCAGGCGCTCGCCGCCCACTGCGGGCAGCTCGCGCATGCGGGCCACGATCTCGAGCGCTGCGCGCACCGCTCGCTCGGCGTCGTCCTCATGCGCGGCGGGAACGCCGAAGAGACCGACGACGGCGTCCCCGATGAACTTCTCCACGGCACCCCCGAAGCGTTCGATCACACTGCGCGCGAGCTCGAAATACGCGCGCAGCCCGGCGTCGACGTCCTCCGGGTCGCTGCGCTCGCCGAGCGCGGTGAAGTCGACGAGGTCGGCGAACAGGGTGGTCACGACCTTGCGCTCAGTGGCCACACCCGTGGCCACGGAGAGGGAGGCGCCGCACGCGGGGCAGAAGCGCGCGCCGTGAGGAAGGTGCACGCGGCAAGACGGGCAGGCCGTCATCGCCTGCCTCCACGCGAGTCTGCACCCTTGGCAGGCCGACCGGAGCCGCCTCCGGCACGCTGGAGCAGCGTCTCTGCCTCGGCGAGCGCCGGGCTCGCACCCAGGCCGAGGAAGATCCGCTTGGCCCCGAGAAGGGGCCCGAGCGCCAACGTCGATCGTCCCGAAGCGATGAGACAGCGCGACAGCCCGAGCAGCGTTTGGGCTTCTTCGTACGGGAAACCCCAAGCGGCCCAGCCATTGGTAGCGAGACCGTAGAGCCTGCGGGCCGTTTTCAGGTCACCGCGGCTCTCGGCCATTGACGCCGAGAGCTCGTCGCGCATGGCCGGCAAGCTCCACGACCAGCCGAGCGCGTAGTCGGTCAGTTCGCCGGCGAGATCCGGACTTCCCGCTCGTTGCGCAGTACGGACCGCCTCTGCCCAATACAGCAGTGCGGTCGGCTCAGCGAAGAACTGGTTCGGCACGGCGGCGACCTCGGCCAGCGCCTCGATGGCCGCTCCCGGATCGCCTCGGCCCGCGGCGAGCCCGGCCATGGCGAGCAGACCGACGGTCTGGGGATTGATGATCGACTGCCGACGCCCGTCCAGCCAAGCCACGTGGCGCTCTGCAGCATCCAGCTCTCCTCGCTGACAGTGCACCAGTGCGAGGATCGCCTCGATCTCAGCCTGCTCGTACGCGAGGCCACGGCGCTCGTCCTCTCGCTCGAGCTCCTCCCCCATGGCCAGCGCCGACTCCCAGTCTCCGGCGACGATCAGATTCTCGACGAGGCCGATCATCAACGTCAGCGCCGATCCCTCATCATGCTGTCGCCGAGCGGTCTCGATGCCTTGTCGCCTAAGGGCAGCCGACGAAGCGGCGCCTTCGACGATCGTGATCAGCATCGCCGCGGCGTCGAGAAGCCGAGCGACGTCGGTCGAGGGCCCGGCACGTTCGGCCGAGCGGACGGACTCGAGCAGATCCTGCACTCCTTCGCGCTGCCTGCCCGTTCCGAAGCGCGCGAAGCCCCTCAGCCCGAGCGCCATGTGCGGCAGGGGGATGTGGAGGATCATGCACAAGTCGGCGATTTGATCCGTGAGTGCGATCACGGCCTGCATGTCCGCCTTCTGCAGGCGCAGCATCGCGAGTTGCTCGAGGACGATGATGGCCTCTGGGCTCACGTCCGCCGGTGTGAGCAGCTCTGCGGCCTCGGCGGCGAGCGCCAAAGCGCGAGGGTCCGCCTCCCTGAGGCACACGCGTGCCAGTTGGCTCAGGCCCACCGCCGTATGGAGTCTGTCGCCGGCGGCGCGTGCTTCCTCGACCGCGTTTTCGAGAATCGACCGTGCGTCCTCCAGGTGGCCCCTGTCGCTGAGCAGAGGAGCGAGTTTGACCTGCACGGCGAGGCGCTCGGGGGCCGTCGCCATCAGATCGAGCGCTCGGGCGTAGTGGCGAGTCGCCATCTCGGCGTCCAGTTGCGCGGCCGCGTCGCCGGCGCGAGCGAGGGCGGCGGCAGCCGGCGGGCGGAGCTCAGCCGTCGCCCCGTCGTCCATCTCCGTGAGGAGGTCGAATGCGGCGACGTAGTGGTGGGCAATGGCCTCGACTGAGTCGTCCGGGCCGTCGCCCATCCGGCGCTCGAGCCAGCGCGCAGCGGCGGCGTGCTTCTCCGCGCGCGCGCCGCGCGGCAGTTGCGAGTATGCAGCGTCGCGGGTCATCGCGTGCCAGAACGTGAAGCGCCCGTCCTCGGCTGGCCTATCGTCGGGCGCAGGCCGGACGAACTCCCTCACGGTGAGCTCCGCGAGCATCCGCCGCACGTCGTCCGGCTCGCGGCTCCCCATCGCCGCCACGAGCTCGGGCGAGAACACCTGTCCGGCCACGGCGGCGTCCGCCAGCACTGCCTTGTGGTCCGGGTCGAGGGCATCGAGGCGGGCAGTGAGCAGCACTTGCAGCGAGTCGGGGAGCGACTCGAACGCAGGCCACTCGTCCGCGGCGCGCCGGCCGCTCGTGTGCAGCAGCCGGACCAGCTCCTCGGTGTAGAACGGGTTGCCTCCGCTGCGGTCGACGATGACCGTCCGGACCTCAGTCGGTACGTCTGGTGACAGCTCGCCGACCAGGCGCTCTGTCTCCGGCACGGACAGCGACGCGAGATCGATCCGCACCACGGGGGCGTCATCGCCAATGGCCGGGCCAAGGTAGCCGGGGATGTCCGCATGCAGCTCGAACAGGTCAGGTCTGCAGGCCCCCAGCACCATCAGTGGCGCGCCGCTCGCGTGCTTGACGAGGTGATCGAGGAACGCGAGGAAGCCATCGTCCGCCCAGTGCAAGTCGTCGAAGAAGACCACCGTCGGACGCTCCCGCGCCACCCTGTCGAGGAAGAGCGCCCAAGCCCGGAAGTTCTCGTCCTGCTCAGCCGGCCGGGCGGGCAGGCCGACCAGCGGGCGCAGGCGATCGACCAGCCAGTCATGGTCGGGACCGTCGGGGACGGCGCGGTCGAGCTTAGCTGCCATCGCGTCGCCGTCATCCATCTCCGTGACGCCCGCGTGCGTGCACACGATCTCGGCGAGCGGCTGGAACCCCGACCCTTCGCCGTAGGGCAGGCACCGTCCCTGCCGCCAGTTGATGAGCAGGTCCGGCTCGTCATCCACCCACCGCGCGAACTCGAAGATGAGCCGCGACTTGCCCACGCCCGCTTCGCCAGCGACCAAGGCGAGCTGAGGTCGCGAGCTGGCGCAGGCGCGGGCGAACATCCCTCTGAGGATCCCGCTCTCGACCTCGCGGCCGACCATCGGCGTCGCGTATGCGTGATTCAGGTCCACTCCCCTGCGCGCCAGCGGGCTGACGGCCAGCCACGTCTCGACCGGCCGCTGCTTGCCGCGCACGCTGTGGTGGCCCAGCGGCCGGTACGTAATCATCCGCGTCGTGAGCGCGTGGGTGCGCTCGCCGACGACCACACTCATGGGCGGCGCGGTCTCCAGGAGCCGTGAGGCGGTGTTGATGGCGTCTCCCACGAGCACGCCCTCGCCGGCGCCCGGCACCGCCAGCAGGCGCACGAGAGCCGGACCGGTGTTTACGGCGGCCCGGACCTGCAGGTGCTCCTCGCCGAGGGGCGGCAGCGTCTGCATGCCCGCAAGGATCTGGAGTGCCGCGCGGACCGCCCTCTCGGCATCGTCCTCGCGAGCCGTGGGCGCGCCGAAGAGACCGACCACGGCGTCGCCGATGAACTTCTCGACCACGCCGCCGAAGTGCTCGATGGCGCCGCGGGCGAGGTCGAAGTAGGCGCGCAGGGCCGCGTCCACGTCCTCCGGGTCACGGCGCTCGCTGAGCGCCGTGAAGCCGACGAGGTCGGCGAAGAGTGTAGTGACGACCTTGCGCTCGGTGGTGAGCCCGGCGTCGACGGCCAGTGCGGCGCCGCACGACGGGCAGAATCGTGCGCCCTCCGGCACCTCGGCACGGCAGGTGGGGCACGACGGTGTCACGACGCCCCTCCGGGCGACTCAGGTGCGCGTCGACTCTCCTGCACGCCGCCGACCATAGCGACGTCCTCCCGCTCAGCCTCGCCTCACCGCCTCCGTCTGCATAGTAGTACGGAGCGCCGAACGCGTGAAGGTTGTGGAAGGGCCGTCCGGGGCGCGGCTGCTAGTGAGGCCGCTCTCCGTCCGCCGGCGTCTCCACGATCGCCTTGACGAGGCGCGTCCGCAGGTTCCTTGTCGTCAGGCGCTTGCCGCCGTACATGTGGCAGCGGCAGTGCGCCTTGTCGAACGGCAGATGGCGGGCATCGGGCGCGACGAGGATGGGCTGCTGGCCCATGGCCTCGGCCATGCCGAGCTCGTAGAAGACGCTGGCGCTGAAGGGCGTGAGCAGGAAGGCTGTGGGAATGCGAGGCTTCTCCATCGCCGCCAGCATACCGCGCCGCTCGGACGGCGCCCTGAACGAGGACATCGGCGGCTGCACGCGGCGAGGGCGGCGGGAGGCTCTTCCGGGCTCCCGCCGCCTTCGCAGTCAGTCCGTGCCTGCGGCCGGGTGCCGTGGCTCCTCACGCCGTCATTTTGGGGTCACGAGCCCCTCGACCACGTAGATCACGCCGTTCTTGGCCCGGATAGGGCCGGCTGTGACCTCCATCGAGTTCATGTAGAGCTTGCCGTCGCTGCCTGTGTAGGTGACGACGCTGTTGCCCTTCAGCAGGCTGTCGCCACTGAGTCCCTTGCCGAGCTCGGCCTTCGTGTACGCGGCACCCTGGACGATCATGGCGTTCTGCACGTCGCCGGTCAGCGCGCCGGCGCCGGCCTTGTCGACGGCGGCGTTCGAGGACGCGAACGCGGTGAAGGGACCGGCGCCGTTCAGGGTGCCGGTGAGGCCGTTGGCGCCGAGAGCGTCCGCCCACTTGGTGGCAGTGTCGGTCGCTGCGGCGGCGTCCGGGATGTCCTTGCCGCTCGTGTCGGAGCCGCAGCCCGCGATGCCGAGTGCGGTCGCCGCCACGACGGCCACTATGGCGAGGATGATGGCCGCGCACAGCGGACCACTCGACTTCTTCATACGTACCTTCCTTCTCAGGCGTTCCTTGGCCGTTGCAGGGCGCGGAGACCGCGCCGCAAGGCACGCTACCCGGCGAGTGTGAGCCGATGGTGAGCGTCGCGTCAGCGGTGTGCGGGCGTCCGGTTGCGACGCCGCGAGGGCCTGCCGCCCGTCCAACCGGTCCGCCGGTCTTCGGCCACCCGACACGGCGCAGCGCCGTGAGCCCGGTCCGCCTGTGGTTATACTCGTGAGACGAGAACGTACCGTCACGACCTCTCCCGAGGTGATCATGAAGCCACGCCGCATACTCGAGAACGTCTACCTGCTCGGCGCCGTCGACTGGGACCGCCGCCTGTTCGACGCGCTCATCCCCCTGCCCCACGGCACCAGCTACAACTGCTACTTCGTCGTCGGTAGCGAGGAGAACGCCCTCATCGACACCGTGGACCCGGCGCGCTGCGACGCGCTCATGGCCCAGCTGGACGAGCTTCCGGCGCCGGACTACCTCGTCATCAACCACGTGGAGCAGGATCACTCCGGCTGCACGCCGCCGCTGCTTGAGCGCTTTCCCGAGCTCACCATCGTCTGCAACGAGAAGGCCAGGGGCATGCTCATCGACCACCTGCACGTGGACGACGCGCGCTTCCGGGTGGTCGCCGACGACGAGACGCTCAGCTTGGGCGACAAGACGCTGAAGTTCCTCTCCACCCCGTGGGTGCACTGGCCGGAGACGATGAGCACCTGGCTCGAGGAGAGCAGGATCCTCTTCAGCTGCGACTTCTTCGGCTCGCACTACGCCACCAACGACGTCTTCGCCGACAAGCACGAGGTGTACGACGGCGCCAAACGCTACTACGCGGAGATCATGATGCCGTTCGGTAGCCAGGTGCTGAAGAACATCGACAAGGTGACGAAGTACCCGATCGAGCTCATCGCGCCGAGCCACGGGCCGGTGTACGACGACCCGCAGTTCATCGTCGCGGCCTACCGCGACTGGGCGGGCGGCGAGCCGCAGAACACGGTCTGCCTGCCGTTCGTGAGCATGCACGGCAGCACGCGCAAGATGGTCGACCACCTCACGGCGGCGCTCACCGACCGCGGCGTCGCGGTCGAGCGCTTCGACCTCACGACGCTTGACGCCGGCGAGCTCGCCAGCTCGCTGGTCCACGCCGGCACCATCGTCCTCGGGACGCCTACGGTGCTCACCGGCCCGCACCCGCTGGCGATGTACGCCGCCGTGCTCGCCAACGCCCTGCGGCCGCGCGCCAAGTACGCGACCGTGATCGGCAG
The DNA here is from genome assembly GCA_963798285.1 of uncultured Thermoleophilia bacterium. GTDB lineage: Bacteria > Actinomycetota > Thermoleophilia > UBA2241 > UBA2241 > CAIXSE01. The sequence continues at coordinate 82,639 of CAWCSR010000002.1, forward strand.
TTACGGCTGGGCCGGCAAGACCGTAGAGACGCTGGTCGGCCAGATGAACAAGCTCAAGGTCGAGTTCCTCGAGCCTGTGCTGGCCAAGGGCATGCCGCGCGAGGCCGACTACGCGCGGCTGGACGCGCTGGCCGAGACCATCGCCGAGAAGCAGAAGGATCTGGCGCCGAGGAACTTCGCCGACCTCACGGTCTGCGGCACCGACTTCGTCTGAGGGCCGCCGACGGTCGCGCGACGACTGACGGCGCACTGCTCGCGCAGAGCTGGGCGGCCGCTGCGCCGAGCGCTCCGGGCGGCCTCAGCCGCCGCGTTCGCGCAGGTACCTCTCGGCGATCTTGCGCAGCCGGGCGCGGTCGAACGGCCAGCCGTGTCCCGGGTACACGACGTCGACGTCGAGGCGGCGCAGGTGGTCCATGGTCCGGAGGTATGCCGGGATGTCGGACTCGGGCATCGTGTCGATGAGCCCGCCGTCGTAGACCGCGTCGCCGGAGATGAGGGCGCGCTCCTCGTGGTCGATGAGCCCGATGCTGCCCGGCGTGTGCCCCGGGAGGTCGACCACGGTGAAGCGACGGTCGCCGAGGTCGACCTCGTCGCCGCCCTGCACGAAGTGCGTGGGGGCGGCGCGGCCGGGACGGAAGGTCAGAGGGTCGAAGCCGGGGTGGGGGATGGCATCGACGAGCACCGGCGGCGGCACGAACCCGCTCTCGGCCAGCTGGTCGAGGATCTCCTGCGACCACTTCGCCGAGGAAAGAGGTGCATCGCTGTGGACCTGCACGGCCAGCCTCTCCTCCGCCGGATGCAGCAGCCGGCGCTCGAACTCGTGGAAGCCCCCGATGTGGTCGATGTGGGCGTGCGTGCACAGGCAGACGGTCTCGCGCGGGCGCCCGCTGCGCGCGAGGCGCGCCAGCACGGGCGCCAGCGCCGCGACGCCGTTGCCGGTGTCGACCAGCAGGTCGCGGTCGCGCCCGCGCAGGTACCAGAGGCCGGCGCGCAGCAGCTCGTGAACGTGCGGCTCCGTGAGCAAGGCCGTCCGGCCGGTCACCCACGTGAGGCTGAACCAGTCGGCGGCGACGGGGAGCTGCGGCGTGGCTTCCATGCCGTGATCCTGCCCGGCAGACACCGATGGATGCAAACGCCGGCCGGCCCGGCAAGTCGGCGGAGGGCGGCGAGGGAGCGCGGGCGGCCGGTGCACGGCGCTCCGGTAGACTGGCCGCGTGCTGACGATCATCTCAGGACTGCTCTCGGCCCTCTCCTACGCCTCCAGCGATATGTTCTCGCAGCGCGTGACGCGCCAGACGAGGGCGCTCACGCAGATGGTGTGGGTGCTCGCGACCGGTACCCTCATCATCGGGCCGGTCGCGCTGATCCTCCGCGGCCTGCCCGACAAGGGCGAGTGGACCGGCGCCGGGCTGGCTGCGCTTGCCGGCGTCCTCTACTTCGGCGCCCTGTTCTGCCTGCTGCGCGGCCTCAACGTCGGCGATCTCGGGCTGGTGTCCGCACTTGTGTCGCTTCAGGGGGCGTACCTGGCCGTCGCCGTGATCCTGCTGGGCGAGCCGGTCACGCCGCTGCTCGTGGCCGCGCTGACGCTGTGCGTGGTCGGCGCGGTGCTCACGTCGTTCGAGGGGCGCGCCAAGTCGACGAGGGGCGCGCCCTGGGCGCTCGCCGCCGGCCTGCTCTTCACCGGGGTGTTGCTCTGCTACGCCTACGGCGATATCGACTGGCTCTCGCAGGCGGCGATCTCGCGGACGGTGTCGCTGCTCATCACGCTGCCGGTGGCGCTGCTCAGCGGCAGCGTGATGGTACCCAGGACGCTCAGGCCGCGAGCGGTCGGCGCCGGGGTGCTCGAGCTGGCCGGGCTATCTCTGCTCACGATCACCTTCGCGCTCGGCCCCGCCACGGTGGCCGGCGTGACGACCACCCAGTTCGGCACCTTCGCCGTGCTCATCGGCTTCGTCGCCCTCGGGCGAGCGCCCGAGGCTCAACCAGTGGGCCGGGATCGCGTGCACCATCGCCGGCGTGAGCCTGCTGGCGGCGGTCGTCTAGCGCGCCCGCCTGTACGCGTTCAACCAGCGTTCGCCATCCGGTAGACTTGCCGCACCTTCCGGGGACCCGGCCCCGCACCCGCGGGTGGCCGTGCCGAGCCCGGCCGTTCTCCAAGGAGATCCGCTCGATGACAGATGACCTCATCGACGAGAGTCGACTCAACAAGACCAGAGAGCTGTTCGCCAAGTGCCAGGAGGTCGTCTCCGGCGGCGAGTCCAGCTACGCGCGCCTGATCGGCACGCGGCCGATCGTCATGGAACGTGGTGAGGGCGCCTACTTCTACGACGTCGACGGCAACGCGTACATCGACTGGTGCATCGGCTACGGCCCCATGATCTTCGGCCATCGCCCCAAGCCCATCCTCGATGCGATCATCGCCCAGATCACGCAGGGCGGCATGCTCTACACGTTCCCCCACGAGCTCGACTACGAGGTCGGGCGCAAGATCGTCCAGGCCGTGCCCGGCATCGACCAGGTGCGGTTCGCCAACTCCGGCAGCGAGGCGACGCAGGCGGCCATCCGCCTCGCTCGCGCCTACACCGGCAAGGACAAGATCATGAAGTGGGAGGGGAGCTACAACGGCTTCCTGGACTGCCACGCGTTCTCGCACGTGCCGGCGCTCGAGGCCGCGGGCACCGAGAAGTTCCCGCGGACGCTGCCGAGCCAGGCCGGCATCCCCAAGGCGTTCGCCGACACCGTCGTCATCGCGCCGTTCAACGACATCGACGCGGTCGAGGTGCTCATCAAGCGCAACCGCGACCAGCTGGCCTGCGTGCTCGCCGAGCCGATCCTCGGTGACGCCGGCATCATTCCACCGGTGCCCGGGTTTCCTCGAGGGGCTGCGGCGCATCTGCGACGAGAACGACGTCGTCCTCATCTTCGACGAGATCATCACCGGCTTCCGCGTGTCGCTCGGCGGCGCCCAGGAGCTGTACGGGGTCACGCCGGACATCACCTGCATCGCCAAGGCCGTCGGCGGCGGCACGCCGGGCGCCGCCGCCTTCGGCGGCAAGAAGGAGATCATGCAGCTGGAGGCCGACGGCGTCGTGCTGCACGGCGGCACCTACAGCGGCAACCCGCTGACGCTGGCCGGCATGAACGCCGCGCTCGACATCCTCATCAACGACCGCGAGCGCGTCTACGGCCACCTCAACACGATCGCCAACGCGATGGTGCAGGGCATGCGCGGCATCTTCGCCGAGAACGGTGTGCCGGCGTACATCAGCCAGGTCGGCCCGATGTGGCAGGTGTTCTTCGGCCAGGAGGAGCCGGTGACGAAGTACCGGCAGGCACGCGCCAGCGACACGCGCTTCTTCGGCATGCTGCAGACCGAGTGCCAGATGCGCGGCGTGTACTTCCACAACTTCAACTTCGAGCGTTTCTTCGCCAGCACGGCGCACACCAAGACCGAGGTCGACCACAGCCTCGAGGTGATCGCCGAGGCCACGAAGATCGTCAAGACGCGGCTCAGCACGCTGCCCGAAGGCGTCTGAGCCGTCCACGAGTGCCGCGTCCGAGGGGCGCCCGGCCCGCCTGACCGGCGGCCGGGCGCCCCCTCGCGTTCCCCGTTTCCGTGCGCCCGGTCCGTCTCTCTGATCAGCGCAGGCTGGACACCCAGAACACCTGGTAGGCGACGACGGCGGCGAGGACGACGGCCAGCATCGCCGCGGCGACGGTCGCGACGCGGTAGACGCGAAGGCGCCAGAGCATGAGCGCGCCCACGGTGACGATGCCGACCTTGAACGCCAGCGCCGGCACCGTGCCGGCGCGCAGGAAGTAGTCCATCACGCCGTTCGACTCGGTCGCGAATCCCAGCCACATCGAGTAGCGGGTAAGCGCGAGGTCGGCGACGTTGAGCGCCCAGAGCTCGATGAGCAAGAGCAGGAGCAACCGGTCGCGCGACTCGCTGGGGTGCGGGTGGGACCTGCGCACGCGCCACTGCGGACTCATCGGGGCAGCCTCCGGGTCTGGATCCAGGACGATCCGCCGCCGCTCGCGATCCAGGCCGCGACGTCGCCGCTGACGGCGACCTCGCTCACGGTGCCCGCCACTTCGGCGATGAGGAAGGCGGGGCCGCCGCCGAGGCGGCGGCCCATCACGCGAAACCCGCCGAAGGGATGCGCCGACCCGCCGGCCTTCGGCGGGTCGCCGACCCTCTGCGCCCAGACGACGGTGGTCCCGTCGAATGCGGGGCCGGCGAGGCCCGACAGGCCTGAGGCGAGCGTCGTCGTCCCTCCGCCATCCACCCCGACGGCCGCGACGACGCCGCTGCCCGTCTGGTCCGTGCCCTGGCCCCAGACGAGGGTGCGTCCGGCCAGGGCTATGCCGGTCAGCCTGTCGCGGGTGAGGTCGGCCGCCACCGGCCACGTGGTGCCGCCGACGAGGTCCGCGGCGACGAAGGGTCCGGTCCAGGTCGCCGCCCAGACGACGAGGCCGCCCGAAACGACCGGGGCCCCGCTGCCCGGCGCCACCTCGAAGGCCTCGCCGCCGCCCACGCGGACGCCGTTGATCGACGGGACGCCGATCGTCCTGGCGGAGCACCAGACGGCGACGTCACCGGAGATCGACGGATACGAGCGGGCGGAGCCGATGTCCGCGACGGTCCAGCGTCGGCCGGTCTGCGTGTCGTAGGCGACGGCCTGCACGGCGATGCTCGACGAGCGTTCGGCCTCGAACCAGACGGCGTAGCGTGGCCCGATCGCGGGGTCCCAGGTGGTGTACATACCGGGGCCGGGGCCCAGCAGGCGGACGGTCCCTTCGCCCAGATGGACGTACTCGATCGACGCTCCGTCCTGCCAGATGAGGCGCGGGCCGTCCAGGCCCAGGCCGCTGAACTCGTGCTGGTGGGGGCCGATGATGGTCCAGCCGTCGCCGGTCCTGGTGATGCCCGGCGGCCTGACGGAATAGGTGCGCTCGAGGCGATAGCCGGCCGCGCCGAGGGCAGCGCCGGCCGTCAGCACGACGAGCGAGAAGAGAACGGCGCGCAGCCAGGACGGCCGGCGCGGCGGCCGGGCGCCCGCCCGGTTCGCGGCCGGTGCGCCCGGCGACGCGGTCGGCGTCAATGGCTGGGCTGCAGGCGCCGGGTCCGGCGCCGCCCGGGGTCCCGTCAGGTCGTCCGGCACAGGTGGAGAAGGTCGGCGTACACGCCGTAGGCAGTCTGGGGCACGAGCGCGTGCCGCTCGCTCACGAGCACGTCGGCCATGAGGTCTGTGTGGAGGAGGGCGCCGAGCGACTCGCCGCCGACGGCCGCCAGAGGGTGGTCGATGTCGAGTTCCTCGGCACGCAGGCGGGCGTGCACGCGGCCGGAGGTGGCGTGGGGGCCGGGCGGCGCAGCCTGCCCCGGCTCCGGCGCCTCGCGCCAGACGCTCGAGACCAGCCGCAGTCGCCGGCCGTCCTTCCGGGCGCGCAGGATCCGCTCGCGCGGCACGTCGCGGAGGCTCTCGCGCTCCACGTCCGCCGGCGTGATGCCGGCGCCCATGGCGACGTTGGCCAGCGAAGCCGCCTTGCTGGCCGCGTCCCACCCGTCGACATCGTTGCCCGGGTCGGCCTCGGCGTAGCCGTCGGCCTGGACCTGAGACAGGGCGTCCTCGTAGCTGCGCCCGGTCCCCATCGCGTCGATGAGGAAGTTGGTGGTGGCATTGAACACGGCCTCGAACCCCAGCAAGGTGCAGTCGGGGAGCGTGTACTCGAGGAGGCTGAAGACGGGGAGGCCGTCCATGACAGTGCTCTCGAAACGGACGCGGCGGCCGGTCGCCTTGGCAGCAGCCGAGACCTCCGGCCAGCTCCAGGCGATCGGCCCCTTGTTGGCGGTGACGACGTCCATGCCGAGGCGGAACGCCTCGAGGACGTGGCCGGTCGCCGCCGGGACGTGCGAAGCCGATCCCGGCCCCACGCCCGAGAGATCGCCCATGACGGTGAGCTCGACGAGGACGTCGGCTCCCGATGCCGCGAGGAGCTCGGGGGCCGGCCGGGCCGCCTGCGGCGGGGCCAGCCCGTCACCCACAGCGGCGAGCACCTCCGCCGGCGTCATGCCGGCGGGGTCGAGCAGGCTGCCGTGGCGCGTGCCGGCCGCGCTGATCAGCACGCGCAGCCCGTGCCGCTCCTCGAGCGCGCGCTCCTGCGCCGCGAGCAGCTCGCAGAGCGCCCGTGCCACGCTGCCGAACCCGAGCAGGCAGAGCCTGACCTCGCGCAAGCCGTGGGCGGGAGCCGGCTCGTCGTCGAAGCCGAGCAGCGAGATGCTGACGTTCCGGGGTGAGCCGGCCGGCGTCGCGGGGCCGGCGGTCATCGGACCGAGCGCGAGAGGTCGCCCACGGCGGCCACGAGTCGTTCGAGCTCGCCCTCGGTGGTGTAGGGGGCGAGCCCGACACGCACCAGACCGCCGCGATCCTCCAGACCGAGCCGCTGGATCAGACGCTGGGCGTAGAAGTCCCCGTCCCAGGTGAAGAGGCCGCGCGCACCGAGTGCGCGGCACACCTCGCCGGCTTGGAAGCCGTCCAAGGTGAACGACACGGTCGACGTGCGCGGGCTGCCCTCCGGCGGCCCGTAGATCGTGACGCCGGGTGTGCCGGCGAGCTGCTCGCGCAGCCGCTTCGCGAGCGGCTGCTCGTAGGCCTCGCCGGCCAGCATGCCGGCGACGACCGCCCTGCGCCGGCCACGCAGGCCGGCGGGGAGGCGGTCCTCCACCATCTTGAGGTGCCGCTCGCCGAGGTCGGCGATGAAGTCGACGGCGGCGGTGGTGCCGGCCATGCCTTCGTGGTTCAGGGTGCCGGTCTGCCACACGAACGGCGGGTCGGGCTCCTGCGTGCTCAGCCGGACCGGCTCGACCTCCCCCGTGGCCTCGCGGCGCGCATACATGAGGCCCACGTGCGGGCCGAAGAACTTGTACGCCGAGCACAGGAGGAAGTCGCAGCCGATGGCCTTGACGTCGATCGGACCGTGCAGCGCGTAGTGCACGGCGTCGACGACGCTCAAGGCGCCGGCCTCGCGCGCCAGCGCAGCCGCGCGCGCGACGTCGTTCACGGTGCCGACGGCGTTGGAGGCGTAGCCGACGGCGACCACTTTCGTCTTGCCGGGCTTCACCAGCCGCTCGAAGGCCTCCCAGTCGAGGGTGCACGTCGCGAGGTCCACGGGCGCCTCGCGGACGACTGCGCCGCGCTCGGCCAGGCGCATCCACGGACCGCGGTTGGCCTCGTGGTCGAGCTCTGTGACGATCACCTCGTCGCCCGGACGGATGCTGGGGGCGATCGCGTCGCTGAGCAGGAAGGCGAGGGTGGTCATGTTGGCGCCGTAGCCCACCTCGTCCCAGTCACAGCCAAGGAGGTCGGCGCCGGCTTCCTGGGCGCTCTGGATGACGGCGTCCGTCTCTTCCGACGTGACGAAGGCGCCGTGGATGTTGCAGTTGTGATTGGCGAGGTAGTCGAGCACGGCGTCGAGCACGCGCTGAGGCGTCTGCGTCCCGCCCGGCCCATCGAGGTAGGCGGCCGGCTGACCGTCGACCATCCGCCTGAGCGCGGGGAACTGGCTGCGGACGTAGGCGACGTCGAACGGGGACATGGGCTCACCTCGGGCCGTCGTGGCAGGAAGGCAAGTGTACCGTCCCGGTGCAGGAAAGGCGCGCGTGGGGCAGGATGGTAGGACGATGCCGAGCGACGAGATCAAGACGAGAGCGAAGAACGACCGCACGCGCGACCAGAAGCTGGAGCGCGTGCTCGACCGTGAGTTCCCCGTCATCTGCTTCGCGTGGGACGGCACCGCGGTGGCGCGCCGCGACACCGACGCCTCCGCGGTGCGCAGCCGCGTGGAGCGGCTCGCGGCGCTCGGCGTCGACATCGCCGTCATCAGCAGCACAGACGTCGGCGACGTCGACGCGCAGTTGCGCGCGCGTCCGGGCGTCGAGGGCCGCCTGTTCCTCTACCTCTCCCGGGGCTCCGAGATCTACGTGGTCGGGCCGGCCGGCCCCCGGCTGCTGGAGCGCCGGGAGGCCTCCTCCCTCGAGGAGGAACTGCTTCAGGCCACGGCCGAGGCCGTGCACGAGAGGCTGACGGCCGCCGGGCTCGACGTCGCGCTCGTCCGGGATCACCTCAACCGCTTCTCGATCGACCTGGTGCCGGACTGGCCGCAGCCTCCTGGAACGGCGGTCGCCGATCTGCAGCAGCGAGTGGACGAGCGCTTGCGCGGCGTCGGCTTCGACGGCGGCCTCGCGGAGTGCATGGAACTGGCGCGCGAACTGGGTCGCGAGGCCGGCCTCACGCACCCCGCGGTCACCAGCGACGTGCGGCACATCGACATCGGCCTCACCGGCAAGAGCGACGCCATGCACGCGGTCACGCGAGGGCTGGTCACGGGACGTGGCCGCCAGCCGCAGGACCTGCTCGTGCTGGGCGACACGTTCGGGCCCGTCGCCGACGGCCAGGGCACCGACTCGGCGATGCTCATCCCCGAGCTCCGCCGGGCCGTGTACGTGAGCGTCGGCGAGGAGCCGGCCGGCGTGCCCGCGCCGGTGCTCCACGCCGGCGGCGGCCCGGTCGGGTTCCTCGACATCCTTCACGACCAGCTGGCCATGCGAGAGATCGTCGCGCAGCGGAGCTTCCCCGAGCCGTCGCGGGACCCCGCCTGGCGGTTCGAGGTCAAGGGCTTCGATCCGTTCCGTGAGCGCGAGGTCGAGACGTGGCTCACGGTCGCCAACGGCGAGACCGGCACGCGCGGCGCGCTCGAGGAGGGCTCGGCGATCTCCACGCCGGCCACCTTCGTCGCCGGCGTCTACGGCGACGGGACCGGCGATCCGCCCTTCCGCCAGCCGGTCCCGGCGCCCGACTGGACCGGCCTTCGCCTCATGGTGGCCGGCAGCGCCCTGACCCTCTCGAACGGCGAGATCATGGACCACGAGCGGGTGCTCGACATGCGCCACGGCATCGTCTACCGCTGGTGGCGGCAACGGCTGCGCAGCGGCCGCAGCGTGCGCGTGCGCACCGCGAGGTTCGCCTCGCTGGCCGACCGCCAGCTCATGGCCGCGCGCGCGGAGGCGACGCCCGAGGACTTCTCCGGGTCGCTCGTCTGGCAGAGCGCGATCGGCGTGACGTACGCGGGCGGCCCGACCAAAGAGACCGAGTTCGAAGTGCTCGACGATCCGCCCGGTCTGATCGCGAGCACGCGCGGCCGCAACGGCGGCGGGCACGTGCTTGCGGTGACGACCAATCCGGCGCCGGGCTCGCCCGTCTCGCGCACGCCGCAGCAGGCGCGCGACGTGATCGGCGGTCGTCTCGAGCCGGGCGACCCGGCCACCGTGGACCGGCTCGCCGCGATCGTTTCCGCGCGCACCAAGGTGCCGTCGGCGGAGGTCGCGCGGCGGGCCTTGCAGCGTGCCCGAGACATGGGCTACGACGAGCTGCTGCGGCGGCACCGGGCGGCGTGGGACGCCGCCTGGGACGCCGCCGACCTGCGCGTCGACGGCGACGCCGACGACCAGCACGCGCTGCGCTTCGCCATCTACCACATGATCAGCACCGCGCATCCGAGCAAGGACACGGTCTCCGTCGGCGCCCGCGGCCTCGGCGGCATGTCCTACTTCCTGCACGTGTTCTGGGACACCGAGATCTTCGTGCTCCCGTTCTACATCTACACGCAGCCGGAGACGGCGCGCACGCTGCTCAGGTACCGCTATCGCAATCTCCCGGGCGCTCGCCAGAAGGCCACCAACATGGGGTTCAAGGGCGCGCTCTACCCGTGGGAGTCGGCCGACAAGGGGATCGAGACCACGCCTCCCTACGGCTATGGGCCCGAGCGGCGAGCAGGTGCCGATCCTCTCCGGCCTCATGGAACACCACATCTCGGCCGACGTCGCCTGGGGCACGTGGGAGTACTGGAAGGCCACCGGCGACGACGCGTTCATGGCCAGCATGGGCGTCGAGATGTTGCTCGAGACGGCACGGTTCTGGGTGTCACGCGCCGCGCGCGACCACGAGGGGCGCTACCACGTGCGCGTGGTCGTGGGTCCGGACGAGTACCACGAAGGCGTGGACGACAACGCCTACACCAACGTGCTCGCGCGCTGGAACATCAAGCGCGCCATCGAGGCGCTGGCCTGGCTCGAGACGGTGGACGAGGCCTACGCGGACGAGCTCAAGAAGCGCCTCGCGCTCACGGCCACCGAGCTCTTCGGCTGGCGCAGGGTCATCGACGGCTACGCGGACGGCTACGACCCGGAGACCCTGCTCTACGAGCAGTTCGCCGGGTTCTACGACATGGCCGACGTGCCGGTCGAGAAGATCCGCCCGCGGCCGATGGCCGCGGACCTGCTGCTCGGCCGCGATGTCACCCTCGTCAGCAAGGTGGTCAAACAGGCCGACGTCGTCATGCTGTGCCACGTGCTCGCCGACGAGATCGACGAGGAGACGACGCGCGCCAACTACGACTACTACGAGCCGATCACCTGCCACGGGAGCTCGCTGAGCCCGGGCATCCACGCCGCCGTGGCCGCGCGACTCCACGACGTCCCCGAGGCGACCGAGTACTTCAAGATGGCGGCGGCGATCGACCTCGCCGACAACATGGGCAACGCGGCCGCCGGGCTGCACATGGCCACCATGGGCGGCCTGTGGCAGGCGGCCGTCATGGGCTTCTGCGGCGTGATGCGCCGCGGCGAGGCGCTGCGCCTGGACCCGCAGCTGCCGAAGGATTGGAAGCGGGTCCGTCTGCCTCTCCGATTCCGCGGTGCGACGCTGCACCTGGACATGCGCGCCCGGAAGGACGGCGTCGACGTGGGTATAACGGTGGAGAAAGCGCCGGTAACCCTGCAGCTGGACGGGGAGGAGCGGGAACTTCGCCCCGGCGTTCACAGGCTGCGGCGGCGAAACGGACGACCCTGGCAGGTGGATGTCGAATGACGCTCCTCGTAGCCGTCGCTGACGCCGACGCGGACCGCGAAGTCGTGGCTTCGGCGCGCGCGCTTGCCGCCGCGGCGCGCTGGGAGGTGCGCGCGGTGCACGTGCGCGAGCCGGGCCAGGCGGAGCCCGGAAGCGCCGACCTCGAGGGCCTCGAGCTCACCGCCATCGACGGAGACCCCGTCGAGGCGCTCACACGGCTGGTCACCGGGACGGCCGTCGACGCGTTCGCCTTCGGTATGAGCTGCGCCTGCGGGTCGGGACCCGCGGCGAGCGGCATGGGCCACGTCGCGGAGGCGCTCCTCAACGGCCACGTGGCGCCGGTACTGCTGGTGCGGCCGGGCATGCGACCGGTCACCGGCCTCCGCCGCCTCTACGTGCCGCTGGAGGGCAGCCCGTCGACCTCGGCCGCGATGCGCGCGGCGGACGACGCGCTCTGCGCAGCGTGGCCGCGAGATCGTCATGCTGCACGTGGTGACCGGCGGCGACACGCCCGCCGAGACCGGCAGTCTGCCGGCGCCGCGCATCATGGACCAGGAGCACTACGAGTGGAGCGCCTGGCAGGACGAGTTCACGATGCGCTTCTCGACGTGTCCCGAGGGCGGCCGTCACCGCGTGGCCGTGCGCGTCGGCGACCCCGCCGGCATCATCGCCGAGGAGGCGGGCAAGGGCGGCGCCGAGCTGGTCGTCCTGTCGTGGAGCGGAAGCTTCGAGAGCGGCCACGGCGCCGTGATCAAGGAGCTCCTGGCCACGGCGCCGTGCCCGCTGCTCCTCGTGCCCAGCGACGCTCCGGACGCCGCCTGAGTCACGCCGCGTGAGCGGCGCGCGGGGCTACATGGCCCGCGCCACCTGCTTTGCCTCGGGCGGACCGGGCGTCGCAGCGTCGCCCACCAGCACGGCCTTCTTCTTGCCGTAGACGGTGATGAGCACGGCTCCGATGATCACGCTCAGGATGCTCCCCCACTGCGGCTGGGTGAGGTGCCAGAACCAGATGGGGTTGCGGCGCACGAACTCCACGAGGATGCGCTCGATGCCGGAGAGCACGAGGAACCACCCGAACGTCCACCAGCCCGACTTGTCGTAGCGCGTCGCCAGTCGCCAGAGGATCCACGCGACGAAGCTCATGGCGACGATCTCGTAGATCGGCGTGGGCTGGACGCGCACGCCGGGCGGCGTGGGCACGGTGCCGTGCGGGTAGCCCATCGCCCACGGCAGTGTGCTGACCTTGCCGTAGTCGCCGTCGCCGGCGAGCTGGCAGCCGATGCGGCCGATTGCGTAGCCCAGGGCCGTCGCCGGAGCCATGGCATTGGCGATGACGTCCAGCGGGTAGCGCCGGATGAGCGTCCAGCCGACGACGCCAAGGAAGCCGCCGATGAGACCTCCGTACCACACGAACCCGGCGCCGCTGAAGGCCACGCGCCAGAAGTCGGCCTTGAGGAGCGCGTAGTTCTCAATCAGGTAGTAGATGCGCGCGCAGACGAAACCGCCCACGCCGGCGGCGATGATGAGCTCGTAGGCGAACTCCTCGGGCACGCCGCGGCGGCGCACCAGCGGCCGCACGATGAGGAGGCCGGGCACGATGAGCGCCAGCGCGGCCATGAGACCGAAGCTGTAGAAGCGGAAAGAGCCGATCTGAAAGAGGACGGGTCGCATCTTTAAGTCAGTGTAGGCTTTCCCGTTCGAGGCAGCCAGCGCACCGGGTCCCGCCTGCTTGCGCGAGGGGCCGGACCGTCAGGTTGCCGGCGGGCCGTCGAGAGCCCCGCCCGCCAGCTCGGCCATCAGCGCCGGATCGACGTGACCGTTGAAGGGCGAGACGGCGTTGGCGGCGCCGGCCGTGGCGGCGAGGCGCAGCGCGGCGGCTACGCCGTCCCCGCGCTGCAGCGCGAGCGTGAGGCCGGCGGCGAAGCAGTCGCCCGAGCCGACGGGGTTGACAACATCGACTGAGGGGGCCCGGACGCGCCACTCGGCGCCGGCCAGGACGGCGGTCGCGCCGGCGGCTCCCAGGGTGATGACGGCGCCGGCGGCTCCGGTCGCGAGCAGCCGGCGGCAGAGCTCGAGGCCCTCGGCGACGAGCGCCTGGGGCGACGCCGCCTTCAGGTCGCAGTGCCGCTCGGGTGCGCCGACGGCCGAACAGGCTTCCGCCAGGTTGACCTTGACGAGATCGGGGCGTTCGGCGAGGGCGCCGGCGAGCTGCTCGCCGGTCGCGTCGACGAGCGTCCGGTACCCCGCGGCTCGGGCAGCGCGGACGAGGGCGGCGTAGAAGCCGGGCGAGACGCCCGGAGGCGCCGCCCCGGAGACGACCGCCCACTCGCCCGGCCCGGCCGCGCGCCCGACGACGAGCTCGACCAGCGCTCGCTCGTCGTCGGCAGTCACTTCGGGCCCGAACTCGTACAGGCGCGTGACGGACCCGTCGTCCCCGAGGACGACGGTCGAGACGCGCGCCTCCCCGTCCGTCACGACCACTTCGAGCTCGAGGCCCTCATCGTCCGCGAGCTCCGCGATCAGCCGGCCGCCGCGACCGGCGGCGAACCCGGCCAGCAGGCCGCCGCCGCCCGAGCGCCCGGGTCGCGCGGAGCACGTTCGCCCCCTTGCCGCCCGCCTGGGTGCGGAGCGCCCGGCAGCGCGTCGTGCCGCCGGGCCGCACGCGGTCGGCGGCCAGTATCCTGTCGACGGCGAGGTTGGGGCAGATGACGAAGGTCATGACCCTCCTGGGTCGGGGTCGGTCGGCCGGAGCGGCACGGGCCGGGGCTGGAGCGGCACGGGCCGGCGGGCGCAGCCGCTCCGGCCGTCAGCGCTTGAGGTGCACGTACCCCTTGCCGCCGGCGATCTTGACGTTGGTGTCGAGCGCCGCCGAGAAGCCCTTGAACCGCTGGAGGATGCTGTCGGCCTCGGAGCCGGTGGCGAGGTTCGGGATCTCCGGACCCGCCACCGACCACGGGGACGAGCTGCGCGTCGATGCCGTCCGCGGAGACCTTGGCGCGCACGAGGACCGTCTCGGCGGTCTCGCCGCTGAACCCGCTGAAGACGAGGTTGCCGAGGCTGTAGAAGATGAGCCCGCCGTGGTAGGCCTCCACGCCGTCGAGCAGGTGCGGGTGGTGGGCGAAGACGATGTCGGCGCCGGCGTCGATGGCGGCTTTGCCCTCGCTCTCCTCGAGGTAGCTCGGCGCGCGCTTGTACTCGAAGTTCCAGTGCCAGCCGACGATGACGTAGTCCGCCTTCTTCCTGGCCGCCTCTGATCGCCGCTTTGACGGCGCCGAGGTCGGCGCGGCCCGGCGACGTACCGGGGCTCGTCGACGTCGCCGGATAGCCCGCCGGCAGCACGTCGGAGAAGCCGAGAAAGGCGACCCTGGTGCCGTCCTTGGTCGTAAGCACCGATCCCGCCCGGGCCTGCTTGAGGTCCTTGCCGGCGCCGACGACGGTGATGCCGTTCTGCTTGCAGTACCTGAGGCTGTCGAGGAGGCCGCTGTCGCCCATGTCGCCGGCGTGGTTGTTGGCCATGGTCACGACGTTGATGCCGCTCTTGGCCATCGCTGGCGCGAGGGCCGGGTTGCCCTTGATGACGACGTCCTTCCAGCCCTGGGGGTCGCCGCCGGTGGTGAGCGGGCTCTCCAGGTTCACGAAGCCGAAGTCGCTCTTCTCGAAGGTCGGCGCGATGCTCTTGAAGAGGCTGCTGCCCATGCTCGCGACCACACCGCTGACACCGAACCCGCCCATGGTGTCGCCGCCCGCCGTGACCGTGAAGGCGGGCGCCACGCTGGGCGACGCGCTCGGCGACGCTTCGGCTGTGGACGGCGAAGCCGCAGGAGTGTGCGTCGCCGCGACGGTGCCCTGCGCCGCCGAGCTCCCCGTCTTGTGCCTGCTGCCGAACGGTCCCCAGCCGGCCGCGGCGGCCACACCGGCGGCCGCGGCGACGATGAAGGCGAGCACGATGACCAGGAGAAGGAGGCCGCCGCCCCGGCGCCGCTTGCGGCGGCTGCGGCCGCTGACGGTCGTGCGGCGGCCGGCCCCCGGACGATCCGTCGGCGACGCCGTCGGCATCTCCGGCGCGGTATCTGGTGTACGGCTTGTCGTGTCCGGGCGGCGTGCTCATCAGCGTCCAATAGTACATGCACGACCCGCCGTCGCGTTCGCGAGGGGCTCGCCGGAGGCGGCCGGGAACGGGTCTCGACGCTCACCCGAGGCGGCCGCCTTCATTGTGCCGGTCCGCCTCGCCTCAAGGGTCCTCGGCCTCGGGCGATAAGATGACGGGGGTCTTCATCTGCCACTCGGGGGGGACGTGGTCGGAGCGCGCCGAAGCACCATGGTCATCGCTGTGATCGTCGCGGCTGCCACGCTGTGCCTCGCCGCCGCCGGGTGTGCTGTGACCGCGCACGACCCTGCCGCCGGTCAGCCGAGGGCGTTCAGCCTCGCGCGTCATCAGTTCTCGCAGGCGGCCGACGCGCTCCGCGCCGGCGACAGGAGCGCCTTCCTGCAGTGGCTTCCCGCCGACGGCAACCCCGCGTCCGCCAAGGCCCGGGAGGGCCTGGCTGCGATGTTCGACACACTGTCGCGCTTGCCGTGGCGGTCGTTCCGGTTCGTCGTCACGCCCGATGCGACGCTCGACGGGGTCTACCGCGTCGAGGGCTCCGGCCAGCTCGGCGCCGCCGGCCCACCCGACAGGCTCGCGGTCGTCCGCTATCTCAGGCTGAAGGCCGTGAACGACAGGGCCTTGGTCACGGCCGACGTGACGCCCGAGAACCTGCGGCGGCGGTACCTGATGGCGCTGCACGACCCCGTCGTGCTGCAGCGCCGCGGCCTGATCGTGCTCGCCGACCGCTGGGCCCGCGACCGCGCTCATGAGGTGATGGCTGCGGCGGTGCGGGCGCGGCCGCGGCTCGCCGCCCTCGGCATCGCCACCCGGCCTTCCGTGCTCGTCACGGTCTTCGGCTCGGCCGAGGACGTCCAGGACGCGCTCGGCATGAAGGCTGCCACCGCGCGCCTGGTCTTCTTCTCCTATCCGTCGCTGCGCGTCGCGGACACCGACTGGCCCACGAACGACGTGGGCGTCATGGGTCCGTGGCTGCACGGCGGTGGCTCTTCGCTGGACGACGTCCTCACGCACGAGCTCGCCCACGCCTACACGCTGCGCTGGTTCGCCGGAGACAAGCATCCGCCGTCCCTCCTCGTGGAGGGGATCGCGCAAGCGGCGGAGGGCCTTCCGGAGCCGTCTCTTCTGCGTCGGGAGGTGGCCACCGGCGATCAGCTGTGGCCGCTGCCGGAGTCCTTCGCGGCGGCCGACGTGTGGCAAGGCGCGGAGTCGGAGGGAGTCTTGCTCGGGTACGAGATCGGCGGGTCGCTCGTGGACTACGTCGTCTCGCGCTGGGGCGCCGGCCGGCTGCGGCCGTTCGTACAGGCCGTCGCCGCGGCCCAGCCGACCGAGTCCGGTATGAACCGGGCCCTGGGTGGCGCGCTCGGCGTGACGTGGCGGCAGTTCTACGCGGGCTGGCGCGGGCGCGTCCTCAGCGGCGGCTGACCCACCCGGCCGCGGCCTCGCCGCGCCGGCCGTACAATTGACCGATGTCGCCCGCCACTCGCAGAACGAGGCCGCTCCTGCTGCTGGCGGGCGTGGTCGTCGCCATCGTCGTCGTCGCGCTGGTCGTCGGTGGGACGCTCCTCTCGTTCGCACCCGAGGAGAAGGCGGAGACGCGCCCCGCGCCCCGGGCGCTGACCGCCGCCGACATGGACGCCGCGGCCGCAAGGGCCACCCAGGCCCTGCGAGACAGGGACCGCGCGGCGTGGGACGCGGCGTTCCCCGCGACCAGCGAGGCCCGCCGCGCCGTCGACGCACTCTACCGGCACCTGGTGCGCGTGCCCTGGACGAGCGTGCGCCTGCTGGCCGATCCCGCGCGCGGCCGTCCCGGCCGCTTCTACATCGGCGCGGTCGGCGAGGTCGGCGGAGCCGACCCGGCCGACCGCATCATGGCTCGCCGCGTGTTCGACGTCGCCCTGCGCGGCGGCCGGCCGGTGCTGCTCGACGACGTGACGCCGGCGGATGTCCGCGGCCAGCAGCTCATGGCCTTCGACCGGCCGGTCGTGGTGCGGCGCAACGGGCTCGTCGTGATCGCCGACAAGGCCGAGCAGGCCGCCGCCGAGGCGCTGGCGCGCGCCGGCGGCCCGGCCCGCGAGCGTCTCAAGCTGCTCGGCATCACTTCACGCAAGCCGGTGGTCGTCTACTACTACTCCTCTCGCCGTCAGCTCCTGCGCTCGCTCGGGGACGACCCCAAGGAGTCCCGCATCCGCTTCTTCTCGCACCCGCCCGTGCAGTTGGGGACGACCCCGTCGTGGACGCGCGACGTCGGCGTGCTGGGTCCGGCGCTCGCCGGCAAGGAGTCCTGGATACCGCAGATGCTCGCGCACGAACTCGCGCACGCGTACACGTCCGGCTGGTTCGCGCACACGACGCACGCGCCGACCCTGCTGGCCGAGGGCCTGGCGACGGCGGTCGAGGGCGGCCGGACGTTCCAGCCGTTGCGCGACGACCTGGCCGCGGGCAGCAGCGTCTTGCCACTGGAGGAGGCGCTGCGGACCAAGGACCTGTGGTACGGCAACAGCACCGCCAAGGTCCGGCTGGCCTACCTCGAGGGCGCTTCCCTGGTGCTCTACGTCAGGGCCCGCTGGGGCCTGGCCGGCCTGAGGAGCTTCGTCACCGCGGTGAGCGACTCCGACCTGACCCGCGCGGGGCTGGACGGGGCGGCGCGGAAGAGCGTCGGCGTGAGCTGGGACGAGCTGCGCTCGGGGTGGACGGCCTACGTGCAGACGCTGCCGTGAGGCGCCCGTCGCTTCCTCCGTCGTCAAGGCCGTCGACACCGGCCGCGTGCGGAGGACCCAGGGGGTAGTCGTCTCACCGTACGTACCCGCGTAAGGTTGCGGGTCCGGCGACCGGGGGGTACACCCTACGTAGCATTCCTGTGGAAGGGAGATCGCCATGCGGTCCAGAGTCGTGATCCTCGCGTCACTCGTCGCCCTCGCGGCGATCGTCCTGGTCGTCGGCGTAGCCGTGGCCGGCGCCGGCCAGTCCGACCCGCTCCCAAAGGTCTCGGCCCCAGGACTACTGGCCAAGATGGCGCAAGCCAAGGACGTCACGGCCGTCAGCGGAGATGTCGCGTGGCAGAACGGTCTCTTCGGTGACCTCGGTTCGCTGGCCGACAGCGGCATGGCGCAGCTTCCCGCGCAGTCCCCGCTCACGAGTGACGGCTCGGGGCGCATCTGGGTGAGCGACGCCGGGGCCAAGGTCGAGTCGCAGGGCTCCGGCGGTGACCAGGTGGTCGTCCTGAACAAGGCCGCGCGTACCGCGTGGGTCTTCGACTACGCGGGCAACAGCGTCAAGAAGTTCGTCGTGACGGGCACGGCGCCGGCGCAGGCGCCGTCTCCGTCGCCCTCGGCGATGATGGTGACGCCTGCGGCCATCACCCTGTACCTGCAGCAGGTCGCCCGCTTCGCGACCGTCGAGGTCGCCGGTCAGACCCGAGTCGCCGGCCAGGACACGTACGTGCTGCGCATGACCCCGGTCGCAAAGGACACCGCCCTCGGCTACGTCCAGGCGGCGATCGACGGCCAGACCATGCTGCCGCTGCAGGTCGAGGTCTACGCGAAGGGCGCCGCCACGCCGGTCGTCAAGTTCGGCTTCACCAAGGTGAGCTACGACAGCATCGACCCGTCGACGTTCGCGTTCACGCCACCCGCCGGCGTCAAGGTGACGACCAGGACCATGAGCGGCGACCAGCTCCGCGCTCAGGTGCAGAAGACCCAGAAGGCGCACGCCGGCAAGGCCGCTCCCACCACCACCCAGAAGGCGAAGGCCCTGCACCAGGTGCAGCACGCACTGCTCAAGCGCGGCCAGGTCGCCAGGCTCGTCCCGTACAAGCTCGCATGGGCGCGCGGCTACACCGCGCGGCCGTACCAGTGGGGCTACGTGCTCGGCAAGGGCGGTCCGCTGACCGCCTCGGGTACGCCACTGCTGAAGGCGCTCGGCGCCGCGACGGGCATCAAGCTCGGCGCCGGCATGGGCGCGCCGGCGGCGACCCTGCGCCACGGTCCGGCGATCGCCAAGGCCGGTCCTGCCAGCGTGCTGCTTTACGGCCAGGGGTTCGGCACCATCGCTCTGGCACAGACAAGGACGACCGCGGCCATGCAGAAGCAGCTCCAGCAGGCCCAGAAGACCTCGCAGATCCTCGGCTCCGCGACCGTCAACGGCGCGAAGGCCCTCGAGATAGGGACTCCGCTCGGCGGCGTGATCGTCTGGCGACACGGTGACACGACGCTGCTCGCGGGCGGCATGGTGCCCATGAGCGATCTGCAGGCGTTCGCGAGCTCCGTTCGCTGACGTGGGACCCGGTGAGACGCACGACGTCGCGGAAGCGCAGAATCTGAGTGAACCGGAGGGGGCGCGGCCCGGGCAGCAGAGCTGCGGTGGCCGCGCCCCCATCCTCTCCACGCACGCCCTGACCAAGCGGTTCGGCGCCCTGCGCGCGGTCGACGGCCTCGAGATCGAGGTCTGCAAGGGCGACGTGTTCGGGTTCCTGGGACCCAACGGCGCCGGCAAGACGACCGTCATCCGGCTCGTTCTCGGGCTCATCCACCCGACCAGCGGCTACGCCGAGGTGTGCGGCCACCGCGTCCCCGGCGAGCTGCAGGGCGCGCTCCGCCACGTCGGCGGCTTCGTCGACGATCCGACGTTCTACCCGCTCATGAGCGCGCGCCGGAACCTGCGCCTGCTCGGCAGTATGACCGGCCCGGTGAGCGAGGAGCGTATCGACGAGGTGCTCGAGATCGTCGCGCTCGACGACCGTGCCGACGACCGTGTCGGCGGCTTCAGCCACGGCATGAAGCAGCGCCTCGGCATCGCCCAGGCGCTGCTGCACAGCCCGGAGCTCATCGTGCTCGACGAGCCGACCAGTGGCCTCGACCCGCGCGGCATGAAGGACGTCCGCGAGCTCATCCGCGAGCTCGGCGCCGCCGGGACCACCGTGTTCCTGAGCTCGCACCTGCTGCACGAGGTGGAGCAGGTGTGCACGCGCGCGGTGATCATCAACAAGGGCCGCGTCGTGGTGCAGGGTCCCGTCAGCGAGCTGCGGCCGCAGAACGACGCCATCAAGGTGCTCACCGGCGACCAGGGCCGCGCCGGCGAGGTGCTGCGCGGCCAGTTCGGAGCCGCCGGCGTCAAGGAGGACGAGGGCTTCCTCGTCGTCGAGGCCGACGAAGACGCCGTGCCCGAGATGGTGCGGCGGCTGGTCGCCGGCAACGTCGACGTGCGCGCCGTCGTGCCGGCCCGGGAGCAGGGCCTCGAGGACTTCTTCCTCGAACTGACTTACGACGCCGGAGACTCGGAGCCCAAGAAACGCCGCGCCGGCCTGACCCGGCTGCTGCACGGAGGCCGGCGATGAGCGCCGTCCCCGACCACCACGACGTCGTGCCGGAGGCGGCTCAGGTCCCGGCCGCTGCGCCTCCTGTCCACGCCCACGGCAGCACCGCCGGCGGCATGCGCGGCCACAAGTGGGGCGCCCTCCGCCGCGAGTGGATCAAGCTCCTGTTCCAGCGCCGCAGCTACCTCATCTGGGGCGGCGCCTTTCTCATCCCGTTCCTGATCGCGCTCGCGTTCTACCTCACGCGCCACAACCCGGAGAGCGGGGGAGGCGGCCCGCCGTTCGTCGAGCGCATCACGAGCAACGGCATGTTCGTGACGCTGGCCGCCCTCTTCCTCCTCATCACCTTCCTGCTGCCGCTGGCGGCGGCCATGGTGGCCGGCTACATGATCGCCGGCGAGGCGGAGCTGGGCACGCTGCGCATCATCCTGCTCCGCCCGGTCCGGCGCGGCTCGTTCGTGCTCGCCAAGTGGACCATCGCCATGGCGTATCTGGGCGTGGGCTTTCTCCTGATGATGGCGTCGGGCCTGCTGTTCGGAGGCATCTTCTTCGGGCTGCACCCGATCGTGACGTTCTCCGGCACCACGGTGAGCGTCTCGCACGGACTCGGGTTGCTGGTGCTGTCCATGCTCTACGGCCTGGCGGCGATGTCCTGCATCGTCTCCTTGTCGCTGCTCTTCAGCACGCTCACCGACTCCAGCCTCACGGCGTTGATCGGGACCATCGTGATCTACATCGTCATCACGGTGCTGATCCAGTTCAGCTACTTCGACTGGCTGCGGCCGTGGGTGTTCCCCTACTACCTGCAGGAGTTCACCAACTTCTTCCGCGACCCGATCTACTGGCGGCCGATCCTGAAGGGGCTCGGCGTGTTCGCGCTGTGGAGCGGCGTGCTCACCTTCCTCGCGTATCTGGTGTTCCGGCGCAAGGACGTGTTGTCGTAGGGTAGAAAACGAGTATGCCGGTACTCGTGAAAGCCAGCGTGGCGCTTTTTCTGGCGGCGGAGGTCCTCATCATCGCCGCCATAGGGTGGGACGCAGTCTTCACCGTGGTTGCCTGGGCGATCGTCGCCGGAGTCGCGGCGATCATCGCCGCCTTCGTGCACGGCGCCGCCGCTCGCGTGACACTGGCGGCGCTGCTCGTGGCGATCTGCGTCCTGTTCACCACGGAGCTCGGCCTGTTCTTCCTTCCGGCGGCCGCGGCACTTCTCGCGGCGGCCGTGTCCGATCATCGGCGCTACAGAGTCCTGCACGGAGGACGGTGAGCACATGGACGCGACCAGACCCACGACGATGCGCGCGATGCAGCTGGCGGCGCCGGCCCCCGTGGCGGAGGCGCCGCTCCGGCTCGTCGAGCTCCCGGTGCCCGAGCCGGGTCCGGGTCAGATCCTCCTGCGGGTGCTGGCCTGCGGCGTGTGCCGCACCGACCTGCACATCCTGGAGGGCGAGCTGCCGCCGCATCGCTCGCCCGTCGTCCCCGGCCACCAGATCGTCGGCGAGGTCGTGGCGCTCGGCCCCGGTGCGGAGCTCGTCGCGCCGGGCGGCGAGCCGGGGGCACAGCCGCTCGCCGTCGGTGACCGCGTCGGCGTCCCTTGGCTGCACCAGACCGACGAGACCTGCCGGTTCTGCCGGCGCGGGCAGGAGAATCTCTGCGAGTACGCGCTGTTCACCGGCTGGGATGTGGACGGCGGCTTCGCCGAGTACACGGTGGCGCCGGCCGGGTTCGTCTACCGTCTCCCGGCCGGCATGACGGCGATGGCGGCAGCTCCGCTGCTCTGCGCCGGCATCATCGGCTACCGCTGCCTGCGGCTGGTCGGGATCGTCGGCGACGACGCCGGGCTGCCGGGCGGCGTCGCCGCAGCCGCCGGTGCTCCGCTGGACTCGCCGCCCGGCGTTGCCGGAGCCTCGCCGGACCCGCCGGCGCCCAGGCGCCTCGCCCTCTACGGCTTCGGCTCGGCCGCCTCGCTCTGCACCCAGGTCGCCGTCTCGCGCGGCTGGGAGGTCTACGGCATCGCCCGCGACGAAGAGCACCGGGAGATGGCGCGGGAGCTCGGCGCCGTCTGGGCCGGCGAGAGCAGCGACGACCCCGGCGTGCTCTACGACGCGGCGATCGTCTTCGCGCCGGCCGGCGAGCTCGCCGTCGACGCCCTCAAGCGCCTCGACAAGGGCGGCATCGTCGCCCTCGGCGGCATCTACTCGTCACCCATCCCGGCGATCGAGTACCCGTTGATCTACCACGAGCGCGTGGTGCGCAGCGTCGCCAACTCGACGCGTCAGGACGCTCGCGAGCTGCTGCGCGACGCGGCCGCCATCCCCATCGTGAGCCGCGTGCAGGAGTACGAGCTCGAGCAGGCCAACGAGGCGCTGCTCGACCTCAAGGAGGACCGGGTGCGCGGGTCGGCGGTGCTCCGGGTCGCCACCGGCTGACGCTGCGGCCGCCGGCTCGGGGCCCGACGCCTTCGCCGCCGTCCAGTTCCGCCGCCGCTTGGCGCCGCGCGGCAGTCTCAGTCTCGGGCGCGAACAGTGTGACGATGGTCCACGTCTGACGGAAACCGCGGCGCTCGTAGAAGCGCAACGCGGCAGCACTGCCCGGTGCGACCGGTGTCACGCCGTCCGCCGGCGCACCAGCCAGAGCGTCAGCGCGGCCAGCGCCGCCGACGCCGCGCACAGCAGGGCGGTCTCTATCCCCTGGAACGCCCAGAACCTGCTGTTGGGCTGCACGCTGGCCCACAACGTGTAGTGGTGCGCCTCGAGCCAGTGCCCGGCCGTGATGCCCTTCTGGGCAAGCCGCCCCGCCAGTGCATCGTAGCCCGCCGGTGTGAGGCGATGCCCCGAGGGGTCGGCCCACCACTGGCTCAGGTACGAACTCGTGTCGATGAGCTTGTTCGCGGCAACCCGGATGGTCAGGGGAGGCAGGTAGTGAGGGCGCAGCAGGACGGTGACCACGAACTCCACCGCGACCCAGGCTCCCGCCGTCGCGGCCATCGCCGGCACGACGCGCCGGACCAGCGCCCCCGTCGCCGTGCCGAGCACCAGCGCGAAGAGCATCTGCGCGGCGAGCACGGGTCCGATGCTGGCGAACGCCTCACCGCGGCCGGCGAGCGCGGCCCACGGCGCGAAGAACCAGTACAGCACCGTGCCGAGGACGAGCGACAGCGCGACGGTGGTCAGCGCCAGCAGGCCCAGGCGCGCCGCCAGCCAGCGTGAGCGGCTGACGCTCTGGGTCCACGCCAGGCGGAAGGTCCCCGACTCGAGCTCGCGGCTGAGCAGCGGCGCGCCCACGAACACGCCTACCAGCGCCGGCAGGAAGAGCAGGAAGCGCCAAGGCAGGTTGCCGACCGACCAGTAGTCGTGGGTAAACAACTCGAGCTGGGCGGAAGCGCCGGCGCCGCCGGTGCGCAGGGCCGTGAGCGTGTCGTACGCGTGATGCATCGGCACGCCGGCGACGATCGCGGCCACGCAGATGCCGACGACCGTGGACAAGCCGGCGATGAACGCGCCCCGGTGCTGGCGCCAGGTGAGCCAGATCATCTGCCCGGCCCTTCCGCGGACACCGCATCCGGCTGCGGGCCGGGCAGTGCGCTGGCCTCGGGCTCTCTGAGGTAGGCGAGGATGAGCTCCTCGAGCCCGAGCCGCCTCCGCTGCCAGCCCGGCGCCAGCTGTCCGTCGCCGGCGCCGCGGACGATGAGCGTCGCCTGCTTGCCGGCCTGGGATCCGCGGACGACATCGCGCGCCACCGCCGTCTCGGCTGCGGTCGCGGCCGGGCCGGTCAGAAGCACGTGCTCGTCCAGCAGTCCCGCCACCTCGCCGGCTACCTGGACCTTGCCGGCGCTCATGACGACGAGGTAGTCGCAGGTCCGTTCGAGTTCCGCAACAGCGTGCGACGAGAGCACCACGCTGATGCCGTGCTCCGCGACGGCGGCCATGAGCTCGCCCATGAACTCGTGGCGGGCCAGAGGATCCAGGTCGGCCACGGGCTCGTCCAGGAGCAGGAGGTCCGGCCGCTTCGCCAGCGCGAGACTCAGGGCGACCTGAGCCTGCTGGCCTCCGGACAGCCGGCCGGACTTCCGCTCGAGAGGGATGTTCAGCCGGGCCAGGCGAGCGCGCGCGTAGGCGTCGTCCCAGCGCGGGTTCATGGCGCGCCCGAGATGCAGCAGGTCGGCCACGCTGAAGGTGCGGTACAGAGGAGCCGACTGCGCCACGAAGCCGACGCGCATGAGGCTCTCGGGGTCCGACGGCGCCCGGCTTCCGAGCACGCGGACGGCGCCGGACGTGGGCGGAGTGAGCCCGACGGCCACATGGAGCAGGGTCGATTTGCCGGCGCCGTTGGGGCCGACAAGGGCCACGACATGCCCGTCCGGGATCGACAGGCTGCAGTCGCGCAGCGCCCAGGTACGCCCATAGCGCCGCGACAGCGCCATGGCTTCGAGCACAGCGGTCATGCGACGATCTCAGCGCTCCTCGCCGCGGCCAGCTCTGCGTCGATGAGAGCGCGCATGTCGGCCTCGCTCAGGCCGGCTGCGGCAGCGGCCAGCAGCCACTCGGCGAGCTGGTCGCGCAGGTCCTGCTGCTCGGGAGCCTGGCGGAAGAGGACCGACGCTTGGACGAACGTCCCGAGACCGGGACGGCCGACCGCGAGACCCCGGTGTTCAAGCTCCCGATACGCCTTGAGCACGGTGTTGGGGTTGATGGCGAGGAGCGCGACCACGTCCTTGACCGTGGGGAGTTGATCCCCGGCGCGCACCATGCCGAGCCGCACCGCGCCCTCGACTTGCTGGACGAGCTGGAGGTAGGGCGGCACACCGCTGTGCGCGTCGAGGCGGAACTCCAGGATGGGAGCCGTCTCGGCAGTCGACTGCAGTCTGTTTATCTAGTGTCATAGGTGAATGGTAGAACCGTCGGACGGCCGTGTCAAGCCTCTCGGGAGGCATTGTCGGCGGTCGGAGGGTTCGGATGGGGACTCAGGCTGAAGCGACCGGCCCGTGTCCCGAGCCGCCCGCTCCCGCCGTGCCCGCGCCGCCGCCCGGCGGCCGGGCCGCCGCGTCCACTGCGCGCGAGGGCCGCCCCAGCAGATCGGTCATCCAGCGGGACTCGTCGAACGCCTCCACGAACAGGCGACGCACGAGCAGCGTCATGGGCACCGCGAGAAGGCCGCCCATGATGCCGAGGACCCAGCCCCACAACAGGATCGAGAGCAGGATCACGAGCGGCGAGAGGTTGAGCCGGCGGCCGACGAACCGACCGTTGCGCAGACTGCCGGTGACGATGTAGATGACCAGGAAGCCGACGAACACCAGAAGGGTCAGCTGCCAGCCCTGGGTGACGAGCGCCAGTAAGGCGGGCGGCACCACGGCCAGGAAGAAGCCGAGCGTGGGGATGAACGTCATGAAGAACGCCCAGACGCCCCACAGCAGCGGGAAGTCGACCCCGACCGCCCAGATGAACAGGCCGACGACGAGGCCGTTCAGCAAGCCGATGATGGACGTCGCCTGGACGAAGGCGCGCATGTCGCGGGTGAAGAGCTCGAGGCGCTGCAGAGCCGGGCTCACGGCGGGCGGGGTCATCGAGAACTTGAGTTGCAGCGTCGTCGACTCGGCCAGCATGAAGAAGACGATGAGCAGCGTGAGGATGACCCCGCTGAGCACGCTGCGCAGCCCCTGCAGGAGGGCGATCCCGAGCCGGACGATGTGCTGCGAGCTCAGCACGCCGTCGGCGCCGACCAGACCGGAGGTCTTGATGCCGAGGTCGTTGAGGTGGGCGACGGCGTCGTCGAGACGGAGGCCCAGGGTCGAGGTGCTGGCGCGCAGCTCGCCGATGAGGCGCGCCACGCCCACGCCGGCGAGCACGAAGACGAACGCGACGGCCAGCGTGGTGAGGACGACCGTGATGAGCCACGCCAGCATCGGCGGCACGCCCCGCCGCATCATCCAGTGCAGGAACGGCGAGACCGCCATCGTGACCACCAGCGCGAGAAGGATGGGGACGATGAGGCTGGAGGCGAAGCGCAGCGTCACGACCGTGATGCCGATGGCGGCGGCGGTGATGAGCATGCGCTGGGCTGGTGAGAACTGCCGCACGGCTGCGACGGGCTGCTCCTCCGCTGAATCCTCAGGCCCCGGTCCCACGTCCGTTCCGCCCCCGACTCGTGCCGATGAGCCGAGTGTAGCCGAGGACGCGGGCACGGCACAGTAGACCCTGCCCGCGGGCCCTGCCGGTGAGTCGCCGCGCGCGGGTCACGCCCGCGCCGTCAGTATCCTCATATGCAGTCGAAGAGCGCGAAGTCGTCGGCGCCGGCCGCGGACTGGCCGCCACAGGCGCCGGCGGCGACGCAGTCGCCGGCCGCGCGGGAGGCCGCGGTGGCGGGCGCCGGGTCTGCGGCCACGATCTCCGCGGCGAGGTCCTCGAGCATCGGCCGCACCAGGTCGCAGTACGGGAACGGCGCGGCGTAGCCGGCGGCCTCGCCGCGCGCCCGCGCGGCGTAGTGCGCCTGCACCCAGCACTCGCCGCCGCAGGCGTCGGCGACCGGGCAGGCGAGGCATTCGGCCCGGTCGCGGGCGCGCGCCGCGCGCAGCAGCCGCAGGCTGCTGGACGTGCGCCAGATCTCTTCGAGCGGCCGCTCGCGCAGCGAGCCGGCGACGAACGCCGGGTCGCCGGCAGTGATGACGCAGGCGTGCACGCGGCCGGCCGGGTCGATGGAGACGTCGCGGCAGCCGGCCGCGCACAGGTCGTTGCGCCTGCCGATGCGCCGGCGCCAGCTCGACAGATTGTCGATGGTGACGCCGAGTCCGGCGGCCACGACGAGAAGCTCGCGGACGGCGGCCAGCAGTTCGTCTCCGGTCGGTATCAGATCGGGCGCGGACGCGCCGCCGCCCGCGGACGCCGGGTCGCCTGCGGGGGCGTCTGTGTGCGTCCACGTCATCCCCCTCTGATGCGGCAGGATGAGGTGGAGCCGGCGGATCCCGGCGGTGCGCAGCTCGCGCGCGAGCTGCGCGAGGCCGGGCAGCGCCGGCCTCACGAGCACGGTGTTGGCGACCGGCTCGAGCCCGACTGCCAGCAGGTTCGCGACCGACGCGACGACGTCGTCGTAGCTGCCGGGGCCGCGCAGGGCGTCGTTGATCGCGCGCGGCCCGTCGACGCTCGCCAGCGGCGTGAGCAGCCCGCGACCGGCTCGGGCGAGCCTTCCGGCGAGGTCCGACGTCGATGAGGCTGTTGAAGAAGAAGCGCGCCCGGGCCTCGTGCGTTCCCGTGATGTGGTCCACCAGCTCCACGAAGTCGTCGCGCACCAGCGGGTCGCCGCCGATGAACACGAAGCTGCTCGCGCCGAGCGCGACGCACTGGTCGATGGCGTCGCGCCACTCGGCAGTGGTCAGCTCGTCGTCGGCCGTCGCCGCGCCGTCGTAGCAGTGCCGGCAGGCGCGACCGCAGCGGTGCGTCACGTGGAGGTAGACCTCGCGCAGGCCGCCGAGCGGCTCGCCGCGCAGCGGAGCATCGCCGGTGAGACGGTCGAGGACGCCGAGGTCGGCAGGCTCGTCGACGTCCACCCACAGCGGGAGCTGCGCGACCCGCAGGCCGGCGGCCTGCGCCGCGCGCAGCGTGTGGTCCAGCAGCCGCGGGCTGCTCATCGGTGACGCGGCGAGCAGCTCCGTGAGCGCCGCGGCGCCGGCATCCCAGGTCTCCCGGCCGGCGCCGATGAGGTAGTAGCCGCCGTCGGCGGCCGGGCCGAGGACGATCCGGCCGGGCGCCAGCTCGGCGAACGCCTGCTCCAGGTACTCCGTCGGGAGCGCCGGGCTGTCGCTGTCGACGATCACGACCGACGCGGCGCCGCGCGCGAAGAGGTCGGCGAACACGGCGGCGAGCCGTTCGCCGAGGCCCTCGCCGCGCTGGGACACTCGCGACCAGCGCTCATCCCGGCCGGCCAGGGGATCCGTGCCGGCCGGTCCTGCTGCGTCCGGAGTCTCCGCGAGCACCAGCGCCGCGCCGGGCACGCGCTCGGCGCTGTCCAGCGTCCCGCGCAGCAGGCGCTCGTACACGGCGAGGGCGCCGTCGTCGCCGAGTGCTTGCGCGAGGCGCGTCTTGACGGCGCCGCGCACGAGCGGGCGCGCCATCACCACGATCGTCCGCTCGCTCATCTGCCGGCCCGGCCGTTCATCGCTTCAGTATGGCGAGCGTCCGCCGGAGCGACAACACGAGGCCGGTCTTTACGCCCCCGCCGGCCACCGCCAGCCGCCTTGCGCGCGTCAGCCATTCGGCCAGCGGCAGCGACTCGGGAAGCGGTGAGAACATCGCCTAGCACGAGCGGGAGCCAGAGGCCTGCGGCCAGGCCCAGCGCCAGCGGCGTGAGCCAGTACCAGGCGTGGACCACCGGCAGACACAGGATGAGCAGCGTGAACGTCCAGGCGAAGGCCTCCGCGGTGTTCTCGCGGCCGCGGAAGCTGCCGGCGATCCACAGGGCGCCGCCGATGAAGAGGGCCAGCGCGAGCCAGCGGGCGTCTCGGGAGTCGTGAACAGCGCGAGCACCGTGAAGACGAGCGAGCCGCCCGTCCAGCTCGTGCCGCTCTGGAACAGCGAGCCGACGGCGCCGCCGGTGAGGAGGTACGGGAGGTAGGGGATGACGAACGCCGGGATGAAGCCGGCGAGGAAGCGGGCGGGCGACGCCCGCCCGCCCAGCAGCGCCGGCACGAGCAGCGCCGAGCGGCGTGACCTTGAGCGCCGCGGCGAGGCCCAGAGCGACGCCGGCCCAGCCGTCGCGGCGGCGCACGAGCAGGGCGGCGGCGAGCACGCAGAAGAACACCGCCGCAGCCTCCGCGTGCGCGGACTCCCACGTCTGCAGGATGACCGCTGGGACACAGCAGGTAGAGCACCGTGGCGCGAGGCCGGAACTTGCGCGCGGCGAGGAACCACACCGCCGCAGCCGTGGCGAGGTCGAACGCGCCGAAGACAAGTTTGAAGAGGATCACTTCGGCGCGCGGCGTCACGGCGTGCTCCAGGCCGGCCGCGTGGGTCACGACGGCGACGCCGAGAAAGACCGCCTCGGTGAGCGGCGGATAGGCGGTCTTCAGCTCGTCGTGGTTGATGAGCGCGCGGCCGGCGAAGCGCACGCGGTCGAGCTGGTGCTCGTAGGGCCGGTACTTGTAGGGATTGATGCCGGCCAGCTGCACCCGTCCGTCCCACACGTAGCGGTAGTAGTCGGTGGTCAGGCTCGGCATGACGGGGAGGAACAGGAGCCGGAGGATCACGGCGGCGACGATGGCGGCGCGGAGCGGCAGGCTCGTCGCCGCCGTCGCCAGCAGCGCGAACCCGGCGCCGGAGAGTACGTAGAATGACGCGAAGCGCAGCGAGTGCACGAGCAGGTCGCCGGAGAGGGCGAGTCCCACCAGTCCGGCGGCGAGGACGGCAAGGCCGAGGTAGGCGCGCAGTCGTGGATCCTTCAGCAACTTCATCCGCGCCAGACTACTGCATCGTCGTACCCGTGCTCGACGAGGCCGAGGCCCTGCCCGAGCTCCTGGCGGAGCTCCGCGGCCTCGGCCTCCTGGACCGCACGCTCTTCGTGGACAACGGCTCCACGGACGGCGGACCGGAGCTCGTCCGCGCCGCCGGCGCGGCGCTGCTGCGCGAGCCGCGCCGCGGCTACGGCTACCCGTGCCTGACCGGCGCCCGCGCGGCTGCGGCCGCGGGCGCCCGCGTGGTCGTCTTCATGGAGGCCGACGGCACCGACGATCCGGCCCAGGCCAGGTACCTCGCCGGAGCCGGTGCTGGCCGGTGTCGCCGACCTCGTCATCGGCTCGCGGCGCCGCGCCGTGCGCGGCGCCGCGACTGGTCGCATGCCGCTCCACCAGCGGCTCGGCAACGACTGGCTGGCGCTCAACCTGTGGCTGTTCTTCGGCCTGCGCCTCAGCGACGACGGCCCCTTCCGCGCCGTCCGCACAGACCTGCTCGAGGCGCTGCGGCTGGAGGAGCGCGCCTACGCCTTCCCGACCGAGATGGTGGTGAAGGCGCGGCTCGCCGGCGCGCGCATCGTCGTCCGCGACACCCGCTACCGGCGGCGCGCCGGCGCCTCCAAGATCGCCGGCACGTGGCGCGGCTCAGCGTTCGCGGTGCGCGACATCTTCTGGTGTCTGCTGCGGCTGGGGCTGCTTCGGATTCAGGCCCGGCGCGCCGGCCGGCCCTCAGTAGACCGGCAGTCGCGGGTGCGGTCGCCTGCGCGCCAGGAGCGAGTCGACCCCGAGTGTCCGGCCTGCCTGCGAGAGGCTCACGGCCAGCAGCAGCGCGGCCATGATGATGTAGGTGCCGGGCCAGTCCTTGGTCCCCGACGTCGCCACCAGCAGGTTCAGCTGGAACAGCGACGCCAGCAGAGCCGAGACCGGCGTGAACAGCGCCGAGCACGAGGAACAGGCCGAAGACCACGAACTCGATCGCGAACTGCCCGCGAGCGAACAGGTTCGCGTGCGGGATCATCACCGAGTCCAGCAGGTGGGCATAGGCGCTCACCTTGGTCGTGTCGGCGTAGTGCTGCACGAAGTGCGCCCAGCCGCTGGGCGAGTAGTAGCCCTTGGTGAGGTTGTAGGACCAGACCGAGAGGAAGATGACGCCCATCACGACGCGCAGACACGCCATCAGCAGCTCGGTGCGCGACTCGCGCGTCGCCCACAGCTTCACGGAGCGGCCCTCCCAGGTCGTCGTCACACGGACCGTACCCGGTGAGGCCGGGCGCGATGCACCGCAGGCGTCGCGGCCGCCCGGCGGCCGGCGCCCGTGGGCATGACCGCCCGGCCGGCGGCGTCAGCCGCCGGCGACCGGCATCAGGATGTCCAGCCGGTCGCCGGCCGCCAGCTTCGTGACCTTGACCTGCGCCGGCGGCAGGTGCCTGCCGTTGAGCGTCACGACGACCAGCAGCCGGTCGCCGTAGAAGATGCGCTGCTCGAGGTGCGGCGCCTGCGCCACGACCGCGCGCAGCGCCTCGACGACGGTGGCCGCCTCGCAGGCGACGTCGAGCGCGGGCGTCGGGCGCGGTGAGCGCGGCCGGCAGGCCGACGGTGATAGCGGGCACGGGTCCTCCCGTCGTCGTTGATGCCCTCGGTCGGATTATGCCGCGCAGACGCCCACGCTCCTCCATCACCGTCTCATCTGGTCCGGGACTGCGGATCGGCGATTCGCGAACGCCGGTCAAGAGTGCTTGTCGATAAACCGTATCGGGAATAGGGAGATTGACGGATGGGTCTCCGAGTCCGCGAGAGGAGGCGTCGGGTGAAGGTGTCGTCCAAGAGCAGGTACGCCCTGATGGCCCTCGTCGAGCTCGACCTGCGCACGCGCCGCAGTCCGCGCCCCGTGCGCCTCAACGACCTCGCGGCGGAGCGCGGCATCCCGGAGCAGTTCCTCGAGCAGCTCTTCGCCGGCCTCCGCCGCGCCGGCCTCGTGACCGGCCATCGTGGCGTCGGGGGCGGCTTCACCTTCGCCCGCCGCCCCGACCAGCTGACCGTTCTCGACGTCGTGCAGGCGCTCGAGGGGATGCCGGAGTGGGACGGGTGCATCATCCCCGGCTGTGACATCGAGGAGCACGCCGGCGCCGGCGCCGTGTGGCGCGCGGCCGGCGCGGCCTACGAGGGCGTGCTCGCCCGGACGACTGTGAGCGACCTCGCCGAGCGCGAGCTGCAGCTCGGCGCAGGCGGACCCATGTTCGAGATCTGACGACACGACCAAGAGGAGCAGTACGTGAAGATCGCAGACGACATCACCGCCCTGATCGGCGGCACGCCGCTCGTCAAGCTGCGCGGCGTCTCCGAGCGGTCCGGCGCGACCATCGTCGGCAAGCTCGAGTCGTTCAACCCCGGCGGCAGCGTCAAGGACCGCATCGGTCTGTCCATGATCGACGCCGCGGAGGCGGCGGGACTCATCTCCCCGGACAAGACGACCATCGTCGAGCCGACCAGCGGCAACACGGGCATCGCGCTCGCCATGGTCGCCGCGGCGTCGCGGCTACCGCGTGGTGCTGACGATGCCCGAGACGATGAGCGTGGAGCGCCGTAACCTGCTGCGCGCGTACGGCGCCGAGCTCGTGCTCACGCCGGGCTCGCAGGGCATGAAGGGCGCCATCGCGCGCGCCGAGGAGCTCGGCAAGGAGATCGACGGCGCCTTCATCCCGCAGCAGTTCGAGAACCCGGCCAACCCCGAGGTGCATCGCCGCACCACCGCCGAGGAGGTCTGGAACGACACCGACGGCAAGGTGGACGTCTTCGTGGCCGGCGTCGGCACCGGCGGCACCGTGACGGGCGTCGGCGAGGTGCTCAAGGAGCGCAAGCCGGACGTGCAAGGTCGTCGCCGTCGAGCCCACCGACTCGCCGGTGCTCAGCGGCGGCCAGCCCGGTCCGCACAAGATCCAGGGCCTCGGCGCGGGCTTCGTGCCCAAGGTCCTCAACACCAGCGTCTACGACGAGGTCGTCCAGGTGACCAACGAGCAGGCGTTCGAGGCGGCACGCGAGCTCGCCGCGGAGGGCATCCTGGTCGGCATCTCGGCCGGGGCCAACGCCTACGCGGCAGTACTGGTCGGCAGCCGCCCGGAGAACAAGGGCAAGCTGATCGTCACCGTGCTGTGCGACACCGGCGAGCGCTACCTCTCGACGGTGCTGTTCGCCGAGCCGGAGCCGCAAGCGGCGGCCCTCTGAACCGGAGCCTCCGTGCGCCCGCCCCGGCCCGACGTCCGGCAGGGCCGGCGCGGCGAGCTACAGGGGCTTGCGCAGGTAGACGCGAGAGCAGGCCGAACTCGGCGCGGCGCGCGTACTCCAGGTAGCCGATTCGCCGGTACAGGGCGAGGTTCTCGGTCATGATCTCCTGCGTGTACAGGTAGATGGAGTCGAAGCCCTGTCGGCGCGCCTCCGTCTCCGCGTACTCGAGGAGGACCCGGCCCAGTCCCTTGCCCTGGTGGGCCGGCGCGATGGCGATGTTGTCGAGCAGGAAGCCCTCGCCGGTGACGGCCAGGGCGAGTACGGCGATGATGCCCCCGCCGTGCTCGACCACGGTCACCTGGCAGTCGCGAATGACCTCTTCATAGTCTTGGCGCATCGGCACGGGGACGAGCCCGTTGCGCGCCACGTAGTGCTCGTAGGCGGAGCGAACACACGCGGCCGCCCCGGGAGCATCCTCCTGGGCGGCCGGCCGCGCGGCGTACTCGCCGAGGTGCTCGGGGAGCTTCGGCGGCATCAACGTGTCTGCCCGCGCTCTCTGCTCACTGCCTAACGCGCGGCTCTGGGCCTCAGCATCTCCGCCACCTGGAAGGCCACGTCGAGCGACTGCCTCGCGTTGAGGCGCGGGTCGACGAGCGACGAGTAGTGGATGCCGAGGTCGCTCTCGGCGACCGGCTCGGCGCCGCCGACGCACTCGGTGACGTCGTCACCGGTGAACTCGAGGTGGACGCCGCCGGGCCACACGCCCTCGGCGCGGCAGGCGGAGAAGAACCCGCGCAGCTCGCCCATGATGTCGTCGAATCGCCGGGTCTTGATGCCGCCGTCGGTCACGATGCCGTTGCCGTGCATGGGGTCGCAGGCCCAGACCACGGGGTGGCCCGTCTCGCGCACGGCGCGAAGGAGCGGCGGGAGGAGCGTCTCGACCTTGTCGACCCCGAGGCGGGCGATGAGCGTCAGCCGGCCGGGGTCGCGCTCGGGGTCGAGCTGGTCGCAGAGGGCGACGAGCTCGTCCGGTGTGATGCGGGGGCCGATCTTGCTGGCCACGGGGTTGTGGACGCCGGCGAAGAACTCGACGTGCGCCCGGGCCGGGTCTCTCGTGCGCTCACCGATCCACAGCAGGTGGGCCGAGCAGTCGTACCAGTCGCCGGTGAGACTGTCGCGACGGCAGAGGGACTCCTCGTAGGGCAGGACGAGGCCCTCGTGGCTCGTGTACAGGTCCACCTCGTGCAGCTGGTGCTCGCGGTCGAGGTCGATGCCGCAGGCGGCCATGAAGCGCAGGGCGTCGTCGATGCCGCGGGCGATCTTCTCGTAGCGGCGGCCCTCGGCGGAGTGGGCGACGAACTCCTGGTTCCAGATGTGGACCTGCGTGAGGTCGGCGAAGCCGCCCTTGGTGAAGGCGCGAAGGAGATTGAGCCGCGCGGTGGATTGGTGATAGGCCTGCAGCATGCGGGCCGGGTCGGGCACCCGCGCGGCGGGGTCGGGGACGTCGTCGTTCACGAGGTGACCGCGGAACGACGGCAGCTCCACGCCGTCGACGACCTCTGTGGGGTTCGAGCGCGGCTTGGCGAACTGCCCGGCCGCGCGTGCGAGCTTCACGACCGGCAGTGCGGCGCCGTACGTCAGCACCGTCGCCATCTGCAGCATGATCTTGAGGTTGTCGCGGATGTGCGGAGCGGAGAGGTCCCGGAACGACTCCGCGCAGTCGCCCACGTGGAGCAGGAAGCCCTGGCCCGCGGCGACGCCGGCCAGGGCGCGGCGCAGCTGCCGCGCCTCTCCCGCGAACACCAGCGGCGGCAGCGCGCGCAGCTCCGCGAGGGCGGCGTCGACCGCGGCGGGGTCAGGCCAGTCTGGCTGCTGGTCCGCCGGCAGGGCGCGCCAGGAGTCCGGGCTCCACGGCTGGTCCGTCACGCGAGCATCCGCTCAACGGCCTGGAGCGCCTTGAGGCGCGTCGGCTCGGGAACGACGACCTCGTGCTCGAGCACGTCGTCCCACTCTTCGCCCAGCGTCGCCACGCATTTCTCCAGGGTCGTGCGCTTCATGTTCGGGCACACGGCCTGGTTCGACGCCGCGATGAACGTGCGGTCCGGGTACTGCATGCCGAGCCTGTACAGGAGCCCCGTCTCCGTGGCGACCACGAACGTCTTCGCGTCGCTCGTCGCCGGGTAGCGCAGCATGCCGGAGGTGCTGGTGACGACGTCGGCGATCTCCAGCACCTCGCGGCGGCCCTCCGGGTGCGCCATGAGCACGCTGCCCGGGTTGGCGGCGCGGATCTGCTCGATCTCCGCCGCGCGGTAGTCGTCGTGCACGTGGCACCAGCCCTGCCAGAGGATCATCGTCTCCTCGCGGCCGGTCTGACGGGCGACGTAGTCGCCGAGGTTCCTGTCCGGCACGAAGATGATCTTCTGGTCCTTCGGGAAACGCTCCACGACCTGGACCGCGTTGGCGCTCGTGCAGCACACGTCGGTCTCGGCCTTGATCTCCGCCGACGTGTTGACGTAGGAGACCACGACGGCGTCCGGGTGTTCGGCCTTGAGCTTGCGCAGCCCGGCCACCGTGACCATGTCGGCCATGGGGCAGCCGGCGCGCTTGTCCGGCATGAGGACTGTCTTCTGCGGCGAGAGGATGTAGGCCGTCTCGGCCATGAAGTGCACGCCGCAGAACAGGATCACCTGGTGCGGGTCTTTGGCGGCGATGCGGGAGAGCTCGAGGGAGTCGCCTGTGTAGTCGGCGGCGTCCTGCACCTCGGGGCGCTGGTAGTTGTGGGCGAGGATGACGACGTCCCGCTCGGCGGCGAGGCGGCGAAGCTCCTGCTGGAGGGCGGTGAAGTCGGGCATGGGGTCACCGATGGTCGTTGGCGGCGGGCGACTCGCCCTCGCCGGTTGGCGTGAACCCCGATTATACGCTGGCGGACTCTCCCCGGCCCGCGGAGGCCGGCGCCCCGGCGGATAGGTCCGGCGTGCGGCGTGACTCGACCTCCCGGTTCACCTCCACGCCGACGAGCAGGGCGAGGTTCATGATCCACGCCCACACCAGAAAGGCGACGCCCGCGCCCAGCGTGCCGTACACGCGGTTGTAGGAGGCGAAGTGGTCGAGGTAGAGGCTGAAGCCGGCGGAGGCGGCGATCCACAGGGCGACGCCGGCGACCGCGCCGGGAAGCAGCCACCACAGCGCCGGCTGGCGCCGGCTCGGCGTGAACGCGTAGAGGAGCGTGAAAAGGAGAAGGCCGAGCACGATGAGGAGCGGCCACTTGATCCACGTCCACAGGTGCAGAGGCCCGGAGCCGATGCCCGTGGCATCGACGATCCAGCGGCCGAAGGGGCCGACGAGCGCCACGGCGGCCGCGGTCACCGAGAGCAGCACGAGGAGCAGCAGCGCGAGGCCGACGCGCAGCGGCAGGCTCTTCCAGAACGGTCGCCGCAGCCTGATCTCGTAGATCCTGTCCGAGGCCGCCATGACCGAGCCGACGTACGCCGAGGCCGCCCAGAGCGAGAGCGCGAGGCTCCCGATCAGGACCAGGCCGGAGCGCTGCGACGTGAGGATGGAGTCGAGCACGGCGGAGACCGCCTGTGCCGCCCACGGCGCACCGAGCTCACCGAGTGTATCGAGCAACGAGTGGACCGCGTCGGGCGAGAGGCCGACGACGCCGAGGAGCGAAACGACGACGATGAGCGCCGGGAACAGCGAGAGCACCGTGTAGTAGGTGAGGGCGGCGGCGAGCTGCGTGAGCTCGTGCGCGAGGATCGCGCTGAGGACCGCGACCACCTCGCGCCAGATCCGCGCGCCCGCTCCCTGCCGCTCCGCCATGCGTCCCTCCCCGTGAGATGGCGCAAGCCTACCGCAGGCGCGCGGCCCGCCGGTGGTCTCGCCCCCGCACG
Organism: uncultured Thermoleophilia bacterium; assembly: GCA_963798285.1. GTDB lineage: Bacteria > Actinomycetota > Thermoleophilia > UBA2241 > UBA2241 > CAIXSE01. The sequence continues at coordinate 119,513 of CAWCSR010000002.1, forward strand.
CGGCAGGCCATACGCTGGAGTCCCGCGACTGGGCGACTCCCGGTGCGGGTACCACACTCGGGACCACAGTCTCTGGAGGGGGCGTGGCGCCATGGGGACACAGCAAGACTCGAGTCCGGAGATGCCCGGCCCGGCCGCCGACACGGTAGTGCCGTACGCGCGCCTCGAACGCGCCGGCAGGGGCAGCTGGTGGGCGCTCGGCATCGTGCTGCTCGCCGGCTTGGCCTTCTACCTGCTGCAGCGGTTCGGCAGCTTCATCCTGCCGTCGCTCGTCGGCATCGTGCTGGCGACGACGCTGAGTCCGGTCGTCGGCTGGCTCGAACGGCGCCGGGTGCCGCGGATCGCCGGCGCGATCATCGTCAGCCTCCTCGTCGTCCTTGTCCTGGTCGCCATCGCCTGGGCCGCCGTGGTCATCGTCGTCGACCAGAGCGCGCAGCTCTGGCACACGCTCACCGAGGCGTCCACCCGCATCGACCGCTGGCTCGGCGGCTCGGGGACGACCGTCGACACGCTGGCGAAGCTCCAGAAGGTCATCGCGGGACTCAGGCAGGGCGCGGCCGGCGGAGTGCTGCCCATCGCGCTGCAGGGAGTCCGCCAGCTGTACGACCTGGTCGTTGCGGTCTTCCTCGCCGGCGGCTTCAGCTTCTTCTTCCTCTGGGAGGGCCCGCTGGTGAGGCGCTGGATCTCCGGGCAGTTGACGCTGCCCACGGAGGTCGGCCTGCGCATCACCGGGAGCCTCGTGCACACCACCCGCCGCTACGTCGCCGGCCTCTCGGCGATCGGCGCCATGGAGGCGGTCATCGTCGGCGCCACGGCGGCGATCGCCGGTGAGGGCGCCTGGCCGCTCATCGCCGTGTCCATCTTCGTCGGCAACTACATCCCGTACATCGGGGGACTCGTGGCCGGCGTCTTCGCCGTGCTGCTCACGCTCGGCGACCTGGGCCTGGGGCCGGCCATCGCCGTGCTCATCGCCATCCTCGTCGCGTTCTTCGCCGGCTCGCACATCGGCGCGTTCTTCATCGGCGGGGCGCTGCGTCTGCCGGTGACGGCGGTGTTCGTGCTCACGATGGCTGGCGCCGCGGTGGCCGGGCTGTTCGGCGCCGCTGCGGCGGCGCCCCTGGCCCGGCTCGTCATCGACGCCCGCGACATCATCCGCGAGCACCGGCTGGCGGAGGCGGTGGCCGGTGGTGGCGCCGCGGGCGGAGCGGCGGCCCTGGCGGCCGATGGAGCTGCGGACGCAGCTGTTGGGCCGTCTGCCGGCCCACCGCCTACTTGAGGGCGTCTCCCGCCTGAGCCCGGATGGCGTCGATCAGGCGGTCCGCGTTGCGCCGCGTGATGTGCACGCCGTCGTAGAACCAGTCGGCCTTGCCGTTGAAGCTGGAGATCGTGGTGAAGTCGAGGACCTTGATGCTCAGCGTCTGGCTCAGCTCGGCGAGATAGTCGCGCAGGCGCTTCCGCTCGCCGCCCATGTCGTGCTGCTCAATGACGCGCAGCACGCGCGGGTGGATGGGCATGATCACGATCACGGGGGTCGTCCCGTGGTCGTTGAGGAGCTTGATCGTCTGCTCGAAGTAGCTGCGGGCGCGAGTGTCCGGCTCCGCGGACGTGAGCCCTGTGTGCAGCATGTGGGCGATGTAGGCGTCCAGCGCCTTGTGGAGCGTGTACCCCTTGGTGAGGCGCTGGTCGTAGCGGTTCCAGAGCAGCATCCCGCGGGGCGAGTAGCGGTTGCGCAGGAACGAGTACTGGTGCGGCATCCTGGCCCGGGAGCGGGGCAGGTGCGCCCGCTGCTGCGCGAGCAGGTCATCCGGGAAGTACGGGTAGAAGCGCCGGTCCTGGAGCAGGGCGGGGTCGAGGTCGCGGTCGCGCAGCATGCCCGACTGCATGCCCCAGATCCAGCGGATCTTCGCGTCGGGCCAGCGCTTGTAGAACCAGTTGAGCAAGCCCCAGGCGTCCTCGGGACGGGCGCAGCTGCGGGAGATGTTGACCGCGCTCAGGCCGGTGCGCTTGCGCGCGAAGACGGGGTCGAAGCGTTCGCTGCGCGAGCCGCCGAAGAACACGAGCTCCGGCGCCCTCCGCAGGTTGTCGCGCACGAGGTTCGCCTTGAGGCGTAGCTCGGACTTGAGCGTCAGCGACGCGGGGTACGGCGGGTAGGTGGCGGCGCCGGCGGGCGATGCGGCCGCCGCCGGCGTGGTCGCCGGCGCCGGAGAAGCGGCGGCGGCGCGGCTGACCGAAGCGGCGCCGGAGGCTCCTCCGAGCGCCGCCGCCGCTGCCAGGACGGCGACAAGCGTGCGGACGGTGTTGGGTCTCATGCCGGTGGCCCCTCCATCGACGGACTGCCACGCTGTGCACCGCGCGGCCTGCCGCGAGTATACAGCGGTGATTGGTCCGGGCGCCGGCGTGGGTAAGGTCCCCGAGCACGCACCGACGTACAAGGGAGTACTCATGCAGAGCAGAGGCGCCTACATGGCGTTGTCCATCCTCACCGGCTTGCTGATGATCGTCCTCGGCGGCCTGTTTCTCGCCAAGCCGGGCCTGAGCCTGGCGAGCATCATCCTGCTGGTCGGCGTCTTCGCCATCGTCTACGGCGTCATCCTGGCCATCGCGGGTATCGCCGGCCGCGCGGACGGCGGCGGCTGGGCCATCGCCGTCGGCGTGCTCGCCGTCATCATGGGCATCGTGACGCTGGCCTGGCCCGCGGCGACGAGCCTTGCCGTCCTCTACATCATCGCCGCGTGGGCGATCATCAGCGGCATCGCCGACATCGCCGGTGCGTTCGCCGGCGGCGTCAGCGGCGGACGGCGCCTCTGGCTGGTCGTCCTCGGACTGATCGGCATCGCCGTCGGCATCTACTTCTTCGTCCACCCGGTCACCGGCGTCCTCACGCTCCTGTGGGTGGTCGGGATCTACCTGGTGGTGCTCGGCGTGTTCCGCGTCATCGCCGGGTTCATGCAGCCACCGCGGCCGCAGGCCGCCTGAGCCACACTCACCCGGCGCGCCCCTGAGGGCGCCGGCCGGCGCGGCAACGACCGAGGGCCGGCCGGGACATCGTCTCGGCCGGCCCTCGCCGCGTGCGCCGGCCCCATGCGCGCCCGTTCCCCGGGCGGTCTGGTTTCGGCGCTCCCCGGCGGTTCAGGCCCCGGCGTCCGCGCCGCTCGCCTCGCCGCGCACGGCCGCCAGACGCTGCTTGAAGCCGGTCGCCTCGAAGATCGTCTGGACCTCCTCGACCACGTCGTCGGGCGGGAACAGGTCGCCCAGTCCGAGCTCGGCGCGGATCTCGAGCAGGTGGTCCATGTAGTCGGTCCACTTCTCGCCCCACGCCTCGACGATGGCCGGGAACATGAGGTGCGGGTCGCCGCCCATGCCCTTCTCGTAGAAGTTGTTGCACCACTCGGCGAACATCTCGACGTGCCGTTTGCCGTGGCCGCTCTCGACCTGGAGGCCGCGCACCACCTGGTTGATCACCGCGACGCTGTTGTGGCGCGGGCAGCGGCTCTGACACGTGTAGCAGTAGAAGCAGTACCAGATCGCGTCGTCCTCGAGCAGCGTCACGTCGCCGTCGAGGGCGCGTCGCGCCGTCTCGCGGGGCGAGTACTCGGTGAAGCGCGCCGCCGGACATCCCGAGGTACAGACGCCGCACTGGATGCAGCTCTGAAAGCCGTCCCTGTGGTCGTGCATGCGCGGGTCCTCGAGGATGCGTCTGACCAGCTCGGGGTCGCGCCTCGGGGCGGCCGCGAACGTGTCGTCCGCGATGTGCGCGTACGGGTTGTCCTTGGCGTCAGTCATCGGCGCGCTCCTCGAGGGCGGTGGGAACGGCCCGGAAGTACTCGGGCCAGAAGTGGACTGGGACGTCGAGCTTGAGCGCGCGCGCGGCCGAGCGGAGATTGTCGCGGCAGAGTACGCAGGTGGTGACCACGGGCGCGTGTTGCCGCGAGGAGAACTCGAGGAGCCGCGCGCTGGATTTGGTGGCGCCGCGGTACATGCCGCCAAGGGCGCCGCAGCAGCCGTTGTGCAGTGTCGGGTAGTCAACGGCCATCTCGGCGCCGGCCTGCCCGGCCGCGTCGCCGAGCGCCGCCAGGGCGGCGTCACGGTCGGCGAGGCAGCCGACGTAAGGGACGAAGCGTCCGCCGGCCGCCCGCAGCGAGATGGCCGAGCTGCGGCCGGCGCGTTCCGTGAGCGCGTCCCAGAGCGGGACCGTCTTGACGCCGCTCTCCGCGAGGCCGGCGTCGCAGGCCGGGCACGCGGTGTACACGCGCTGGTCGGCCCGGTAGAGGCTGTCGATCGTGCCGCGGCTCGGGTGGCCGCAGCAGCCGGCGTCCGCCGCTTCGCTAAGGCGGACGCCGAACCCGGCGGCCACCTCGTGGACGGCGGCGTGCAACTCGTGGTCCTGCGGGAGCGCGCAGCCGGCGTAGAAGGGCAGCGTGACCGTGTCGGCCGGCAGGGCTGCGCCGGCCGGCTGCTTCCCTCCGCCGGGCAGCAGTTGCCTCGCCAGCTTGATCCCCAGCTCTGCGGCGCCGACCTTGTCCCGGGGGACGTATCCCTTTGACACCATGGCCGCGCCGAAGCGCAGGTTGTCGATGCGCGGCCGCTTCTTGAGGTGCGTGGTGGCGACATCCGCGGCGGCGCGTTCGGCGCAGCGGATGCCGCCGTACTCGCGTTCCAGTTGCCGCAGGCTGTGCAGGATGCCGGCCACGTCGATGTTCATCCGGCAGACCGAGGTGCAGGTGCCGCACTCGGTGCAGCGCCAGAGGTCGTCGCTCTTGAGGACGGCATCGATCTCGCCGGCGAGGATGAGCCGGACGATGCGGCGCGGGCCGCGATACAGCTCGCGCCCGCTCGGGCAGCTGGAGGTGCAGGTGCCGCACTGGTAGCAGATGCTGCACTCCTGCTTGAGACGCTCGAACTCGTCGAGCACGACCTGCGGGTACGTGCGGGTGTCAGCGACCGCTGCCACAGGACTCACCTCCCGCGCAGGCGGCGCCGGGCGAAGGACTGGCGCCGATCAATTCCATCTCGTGTTCGACGAGCTCGGCGGAGAACTCGTCGCCGATCGCCCGCGCGTGGAAGAGGCGGATGCGCCGGCCCACGCTCAGGCGGTCGACGGCGCAGAGGTGCCAGAGCTCGAGCGGGAGCGGCGTGCCGCCCTCGGCCAGCACCTCCCCGGCGATGCGTCATCTGCTCCAGTGCGCTGGCGTCACCGGTGCGGTACTGGCAGCGGCCCTCGGCGCAGCCGGCGAGGAACACGCCGGCTGCGCCCAGGCGGGCCGCCTCCACGATGTGCAGGGCGCTGACGCGCCCCAGGCACGGCAGCTCGATGAGCCGCACGCCCTCCGGATACTTGTCGCGCCGCTGGCCGGCGAGGCCGATGGCGGCGCCGGCGCACTCCTTGCAGTAGAAGCCGACGACCGGCTTGTCGACGCCCTGCGTCATGGTCGCGATGCGACCGAACAGGGCGTCGTCGCTGAGGTTGTGCGCGATCGCGACCTCGGGGCAGTTGGCGGCGCAGATGCCGCAGGCGCGGCAGGTCTCCGCGTCGATCACGGCGAGCTTGCCGTCATCCTTGACTTCGGCCGGCCGCGCCTCCCCCTCCGGCCGATCTATCAGCGTGATGGCGTTGAACGGACACATCGTCGAGCAGATGTCGCAGCCGACGCACTGGGAAGCATCGACGCGCGAGGCCGCGGTGCCGCGGCGCCCGGCCGAGGTCAGGAAGTTGTGGATCTCGCTGGCCACCGCGGATGCCTCGGTGTTGACCTCGATGAGCGCCTTGGGGCCGGCGGCGGAGCCGCAGACGAAGATGCCTTCGCCGCTCGTCTCGGTGGCGCGGTTCTTGCGGTCGAGGATCTCGACGAAGCCGTCCTTGTCACGGTCCACGGCCAGCGTCTGCGTGAGCTCGTCGGTGCCGTCGGCCGGCACCATGCCGGTGCTCAGCACCACGAGGTCCGGCCGCAGCACGCGCTTGCGCGCGGCGGTGACGTCCTCGACCTCGATGACCGGCCGGCCGGCGGCGTCGAACTGGACCTCGGGCGGCGTGCCGCGCAGGAACTCGACGCCGGCCCGGCGCGCGTCCAGGAACCAGTTCTCGTAGCCCACGCCGGCCGTCCGCATCTCGAGGTAGCAGATCGTGACCTTCATCGCCGGGAACAGCGTCCTGAGCCGGATCGCGTGCTTGAGCGCGATCATGCAGCAGAGGCGCGAGCAGTGCGGCAGGTGGCGCTGGTCGCGCGAGCCGGCGCACTGGATCATGACGAGTTCCTCGACCGGCATGCGCCCGAGCGAGGCCTGCGCCGCCCAGTCGTCGATCATCTCGGCCAGCTCGACCTGGGTGACGACGCCGCCGCGGCCGTAGCCGAGGTAGTCGAAGTACTTGCGCGGCGCCGGCTCGCAGCCGGTGGCCGCGAGGATGGCGCCGGCCTGGACTGTGGTGCGCTCCGGCGACTGCGCGAAGTCGATGGCTTCCACCGGGCACTCTCCGGCGCACTTGCCGCAGAACGTGCACGTCTCGAGGTCGACGGTGCGGATCACGCGGCCGTCGTAGAACTCCGTGAAGATCGCCTTCTTGCCCGGCTCGGTCGACTCGACCTCGCACACCGTCTCGCAGGTGCCGCAGTTGATGCATGCGTCGGTGACGATGTTGGGGAGCGTGCGGATGCTCACCTGGAAGTCGCCGGGGTGGCCGGTGACCGACTCCACGGTGGAACGGCGGTGGATGCTGAGGTCCGGGTGGTCGATGGCGACGTTGCGGTGGAAGCACTTGCGCGTACCGGGCTGGGCGTCGGTGGTCGGCAGGCACTGGCCGCAGTCGTTGGTGGGGAAGACGGTGCCGATGCGGGCGGCCCGGCCGCCGAGGAACGGCCGCCGCTCGACGAGCTCGACGTGGTGGCCCATCTGGGCGAGCTCGGCGGCGGCCTGCGTGCCGGCCACGCCGCCGCCGATCGACCACGACCGTGTCGTGGCGCTCGGCGTAGCTCATGGTGTCCGCGGGCGCGCCCGGGTAGGCGATCGACGAGTCGACGATGCGGGCGGCCTTGTCGGTGACCGCGTCGACGTCGTCGCCGTGCACCCAGCTGCAGCCCTCGCGGATGTCGGCGATCTCGAGCCGGAGGCCGCGCGCCATGAGCTTCTGGAAGCGGCGCGCGGCGAAGTCGGCGGAGCAGCCGGCGAAGACGAGGTCTGCCCGCCGGCTCCGGTCTCCATGAGCTCGAGCATCTGCGCCTGCCCGACGCGGCTGCACCAGTGGGTCCCGCGGATGACGTCCGCGTGCAGGGCGACGTGCTGCTCGAGCCGCTCGAAGTCGATGTTCGTGAGCGTGCCGGCGCATTCGCAGAGGAGCACGACCGGGCGCGCCGTGCCGCTGACGCCGGAGGCCGTCATGCCGGCACCTCCCCGGTCCCGGCGGCCGGAGCGGCGCGGCGTCTGCCTTCGGCGGCCGCGCCTCGATCGCCTCGGCCGGGCAGCCGCGAGCGCAGGTGCCGCAGCCGAGGCACTTCTCGGCGTCGTAGATGATGGTGCGATACACGGTGACCCGCTGGCGGCACCTCGACGGGGCCGTCCGGCTCGTGCCGCATGAGCGCTGCGGAGGGCGTCGCCGAGCTCGCCGCGCCGGCTGCCCGCCGGCGCGTCCAGCAGCTGGTTCACGTCGAACAGATCGCCGCGCCGCGAGGCGCCGCTGGGGCAGTTCCGGGCGCAGTTGCCGCAGCCGACGCAGAGCTCCTCGTGACGCACGATCTCGCAGCCGACGCCGACGGTGCTCCGCAGCGTGCCGCCGGGCACGCGGCTCGAGGATCTCGCGTCCGCGATGGGTGAGCGGCATCAGGCGGCCCCCCCTCGCGGCGGCCGGCCCGGCGGCCCCACCCGCGTCGGATCGCGGCAGCGGCGGCAGGCCGCCGATCACGCGGTCCATCTCGCGGACGGCGGCCACGAACTTGGGCGGCTCGCCGGCGCTCATCGTGAACATGCGGCAGCGCTCGGGCTCCACGCCGACGCTCTTCAGCAGCCGCTGCACGAACGCGACGCGATCGACGGCGTTGAAGTTGCCTTCGCGGTAGTGGCACTGGCCCGAGCAGGCAGCCGGCGACCATGACGCCGTCGGCGCCCTCGGCCAGGGCGCTCAGCAGGTGCAGCGGGCTGACGCGTCCGGTGCACGGCACGAGCACGAGGCGCACGGTCGGCGGCAGCGGCGTGCGCGCGTTGGCGCTCGCGTCGGCCGCCGCGTAGGCGCACTCGCGGCAGCAGAAGGCGACGATCTTGCGGTCCCCGCCGTCCCGCGTCGTGGCGGGCGTCTCGGACGCCGCCATCAGACCGTCGCCTCCGCCAGCACCTCGTCGTCGCTGAAGCCGCCGAGCTGCATGGCCCCCGTGGGGCACTCGGCGGCGCAGATGCCGCAGCCGCGGCAGATGTTGGGGTCGACGAACGAGTGCGCGTCGGCGCCCGCCGTGATGGTGATCGCGGTCTGCGGGCAGGCGGTCTCGCAGACGCCGCAGGCGACGCAGACGTCCACGTCGCTGGACGCGACCTGGGCCGGCGTCATCGCGAAGCCCGTGCTCAGCATGCTGATGGCACGGGCCGCCGCCGCCTTGGCCTGGGCGATCGACTCGGGGATCGTCTTGGGTCCCTGCGCGGTGCCGCAGAGGAACATGCCGGTCCGCTGCGTGTCGACCGGAGCGAGCTTGGGGTGGAACTCGCGGATGAAGCCGGCCGCCGCGGTCTGCACGCCGGCGACGCGGGCGATGTCCTGCGTGCCCTCGGAGCCCTCGAGGCCGGCGGAGAGCACCACGAGGTCGTAGTGTTCCTCGCTCTTGCTGCCCGTCATCGTGTTCTCCATGCGCACGCGTGAGGCTGCCGTCGAGCTCCTCGAGGATCTCGCCGACGCGGCCACGCACGTAGCGCACGCCGCGCTCCTGCACGAGGCGGTAGTACTCCTCGTGCGCCTTGCCCGGCGTGCGCATGTCTGTGTAGCCGATGGTGATCTCGGCGTCCGGGATAGTGCTGCTTGATCAGCGAGCTGTGCAGCGTGGCGAAGAGGCAGCAGATGGCCGAGCAGTGCTCGTTGCCGCTGCTCGTGCAGTCGCGCGAGCCGACGCACTGGAGCATGAAGATCCGCTTGGGCGTCTCGCCGTCGGACGGACGCCTGAGCTCGCCGTCGGTCGGCCCGGAGGCCGACAGCAGCCGAGCCAGCTGGCTCTGCGTCAGGACGTTCTTGAAGCGCCCGTAGCCGAGCGGCAGCTTGCGCCTGGCATCGAACTCCTGATGGCCGGTGGCGAGGATGACGGCGCCCACGGTGATCTCCTCGTCCCAGGCCTTCTGGCCGAAGTCGATCGCGTCCGCGGGGCACGCCGTGACGCACGACCTGCAGTCGGAGCACACGGCGCAGTCCAGGCAGCGCCCGGCCTCGGCCATCGCCTGCTCGGCGGTGTAGCCGGCGCAGACCTCGTCCCAGTGCTCGCGCCGCGAGAGACCGTCGAGCAGCCTCATGGGGATGCGCTCGCCGGTCTCGACCCTCGGCGAGCTCTTCGTCCGAGGGCCGCGCGAGGTCGGCGACGTCGTCCCACACCGGCAGGAGCCGCTCGCCGCGGAGGTGGTTGTGGATCGCGGCGGCGCCTCTGCGGCCGGCCGCCACGGCCTCGATGGCGGTGAAGTAGCTCGTCGCGGCCGCGTCCCCGCCGGCGAACACGCCCTCGCGGGTGGTCATCATCGTCTCACGGTCGACGCAGGATCTGGCCGTCGCTCAGTTCGAGGCCGTTGCAGCCCTGCGCGAAGTCGTCGACGAGGGCCTGGCCGACCGCGCAGCACCACGGTGTCGGCCTCCAGCTCGAACTCGGACCCGGGGACCGGTACCGACAGGCGGCGACCAGACGCGTCGGGGTCGCCCAGCTCGCAGCGGCGCAGCCTCAGGCCGGTGACCTTGCCGCCGGCGCCGAGGATCTCATCCGGCTGTGCGAGGAACTCGAGCTTGAGGCCCTCGTCGCGCGCCTCCTCGGAGCTCGCCGGCGCTGGCCGGCATCTCGACCTCGCTGCGCCGGTAGGCGAGGGTGACGTCCGGTTCGAGGCCCGCCTGCCGCTGCAGGCGGATGATCGAACGCGCCGCGTCCAGTGCCACGTCTCCGCCGCCGATGACCACGGTCCTGGCGCCGACGGCCGGCGTGTCGCCGAGGTTGACCTCGCGCAGGAGTTCGACGGCTCCCGTCACGCCCGGCAAGGTCGTCTCCGGGCAGCGCCGCTCGCGCGCTCGCCTGCAGGCCCGTCGCGAGGTAGACGGCGCGGTAGCCCTGCTCGAGCAGCTGGTCCACGGTGAAGTCCGTCCCTGCGCGCTGCCCCAGCCTGAGCTCGACTCCCTTGGCGAGGATCTGGTCGATCTCCCGCGTGAGGACTTCGTGCGGCAGCCGATAGTCGGGAATGCCGAGGCGCAGCATGCCGCCCGCCACCTGCTGCGCCTCGTACACGACCACGCCGTATCCCAGGTCGGCGAGGTCGCGGGCGCAGGTCATGCCGGCCGGCCCGGCGCCGATCACGGCGACGCGGTCCTCGTAGATCGCCGGCGCCGGCGACACCGCCTGGAGCGGCCCGACGGTGTCGGCGACGAAGCGCTTGAGGGCGGCGACCGCGACGGGATCGTCCACCTCGCCGCGCGAGCATGCGGTCTCGCACAGGTGGGTGCAGATGCGCCCGCAGACACTCGGGAATGGGTTTCGCTCGCCGGCGACCTTGTAGGCCTCCTCGAAGCGACCCTGCGCGACCAGCGCCACGTACCCCTGCGCGGACGTGTGCACGGGGCAGGCGGTCTTGCAGGGGCTCCAGCCTTTGCGGTCGACGGCAAAGGTCGCCGGAACGGCGTTGGCGAACGGCCGCGAGATCGCCGTGCGCTCGCTCACGCCGAAGTCGAACTCGTTGGGGTAGGTCACCGGGCAGACGGCGGCGCACTCGCCACAGCCGACGCACTTCTCGTTCACGTAGCGGGCGCGGTGCCGGACGGTCACAGTGAATTCTCCGGGAGGTCCGGTGACGGAGGTGACGTCCGACAGCGAGTGGATGTGGATGCGGCTGTCGGTAGCCGCGCCGGTCAGCCGCGGCGCGAGGCTGCACATCGCGCAGTCCTCCGTCGGGAACGTCTTGCTGAGCCGCGCCATGTAGCCGCCGATGCTCTGCCGGCGCTCCACGAGGTGGACCTCGATGCCGGCGCCGGCCAGCTCCTCGGCGGCGGAGATGCCGGCGATGCCGCCGCCGACCACGAGCACCGAGCGGTTGAGGAAGGTGCGCCGGCGCGGCAGGTCGCTCATGTGCCGCAGGCGGGCGACGGCGCCCTCGACGATCTTGCGCGCCTTGACCTGGGCGCGCTCCGGCTCGTCCGCGTGCACGTAGGAGCAGCCCTCACGGATGTTGCCGAAGGCCACGGAGTTCTCGCCCAGCTTGAGCTCGCGGGCGAGGCGCTCGAAGGTCGGACCCTGAAAGCGCGGTGAGCACGAGGCGATGACGAAGTGGTCGAGGCCGCGCTCCTCCACCGCCTTCTCGATCATCGCGCGACCTTCGGTGCCGCACATGAACTGGTTGACGTCCACCTCGATGACGCCGTCCAGGCCGCGGACGTGCTCGGCAAGCGGTTCGAGGTCCACGACGCCGCTGATGTTGCCGCCGCACTCGCAGAGAAAGACGCCGGCCCTCATCGTGCGCCTCCCGCCACCGCGGCGCGCGACTGCCGGGCGCCGATGCGCTCGAGGAACGGCTCGACGTCCTGGGAGTGCGACTGGACGCCGACGACCTTCTCGGGGTCGGCGCCCAGCGCCAGCGCCAGGAGCTGCTGCACGTGCAGGTGGACGAAGGGGAGCTCCTCGCCGGTGCCGGCCGAGATGATGTCGTGATGGCGGTCGAACTGGACGTGGCAGTTGGGGCACATGTGCACGAGGACGTCGACCTTCTCCTCGGCCAGCCGGTGCAGCTTCTTCTGCGTCACGCCGACCGAGATCGACGGGTTCACGAAGCGCTGGCGGAATCCGGCGCCGCAGTGGGTCTGTTTCTCGTTGTACGCACCCGTCGGGATGACACCGGCCGGGATCAGCAGCTCCTCCGGCACCATGAAGTTCTCGTTGTTACCAAGCGTTTCGTCGGGAAAGACCTTGCAGTAGTGACAGGCGGGGTGGGTCGCCACCTTGATGCCGTCGAGGCGGCGGCGAACCAGCTCGGGGATGCCGTCGTGCGCGCCCCACAAGACGTCGAGGACGTGTTTGTGCTGCACCGTACCGGCGACGCGGTCGTCGTACCGGCGGCCGATCTTCGCCAGCACCTCGTTCGTCTCGGCGCGATACTCGGCGACGTCCAGGATGTTGCGCGCCTTCTTGTTGACGGCGTAGCACGTGGAGCACAGGTAGCTCATGACGGGGTGCTCATCGTCGACGACGACGCAGGCGTTGCGGGCGGCGATGCCGACGGTGGTCTGGATCGGCATGAGGTCGGAGTAGTACCCGAGGCCGGTGCAGCACGTCTGGTCCGGATTGACCGTGTACTCGACCCCGAGACGCTCGAAGAGCCACTTCGTCGAGGCCTCGACGCCCGGGTACTCGGCGGAGACGAGGCAGCTGCGGAAGATCGTGACCCCTCCGTCGATGCGCGGCACGTCGGGAGTCGATGTGAACCGTTTGCCCATGGACCACCCTCGCGGTTGCTGACGACTCAGCTATTGTCCATAAGTAACGCTGTTCCTGCAAATAAGACTTGCTTATGTAAAAGACGTCCAGGATAAGCGTCCGCGCTGGGCTGCCCGGCGCGGAGAAACGCGGGCGCGAAAAGGGCGAGGACCGGGGCTGCTTCCACAGCCCCGGTCCTCGCCGCAGTCGCGCCTCCGGCGCGCGATCTGTCGTGCCGACTATCCCGGCGTCACTTCACCTTGACCATGGCGCTGGAGGTGAACGCGCCCAGGTACCAGTTGTCGCCCGCGTACTGGACGACGAACGTGCCTGTGACCGGCGGCTTGAAGTACGGGGTCGTGTAGGCCCCCGTCCTGGAGGTCTTCAGGCTGCTCACCCGCAGCCACCCCTGCTTCTTGGGGTTCCAGTTGGTGGGAACGCCCTTCGAGCCCTTGTGCCACCACAGGACGATGTTCTTACGCAGGCCGGCCTGGCTGCCCCAGTGACCCTCGGTCGGGACGATGCCGGTCATGCGGATCCTGGCGCCCTTGCCGATGGCGGATCTGGACGGCTTCATGGTCGAGACCTGGTACATCTCCTCGACGTACAGCGGGAGAGAGGCGCCGCTCGCGTCGACGTGCTGGAAGCCGATCCAGTAAGCGTAGCCGGGCTGGGCGGCCGCCGGGACCTTGACGCTCACGAACTCGATGTCGCCGCCCTGGGAGGTCCTGGTGCCGAAGAAGTGCTGGGTGCCCTTCGGGTCGCTGTAGCCCGAGACGACGTTCTCCCAGCCGGCCGGGAAGTTGTTGCGCCCGAGCTTGACGGTCGCGCCCGGCTTGCCCGATGCCCAGTACGGAGCCTGGATCCAGACCCGCTGCGCTTTGGCTTCGTCTACGGAGACCGTGGTCCCGGACGTCGCACCGGACGTCACTGTGACCGGAGTGGAGAACTCCACGCCCTCGTCGTAGAAGAAGTTGGCGCTGCCCATCGCGTAGGCGCCGTCGAGCGCCGACATCGTGCCCTTGACGGGCGAGGATGTGTTGTCCGGCGGCGTCAGGTCCTGGTGCGAGTAGGCGGTGTCGCCGTAGAGGCGCACGGCGAGAGAGGTGAACCCGAAATCCTTGCTGCTCCAGGGTCCGCCGCGCGTGGCGCAAACGGTGACCGTGCCCGGGTACAGGTCGACCTGGTACGAACCGCCGGTCGACCAGCTCTGGCCGAGCCGGGCGAAGTCCGTGTCATTGTTGGGAGAGGCCCAGATCTCGCCGTTCGTGGTCGCCGGCGGGGTCACGGAATACGACCCGTCCGCGCCGGTGTTCATCGAGTCCCAGTACCACTGCTGTTCGGCCGTCGACCACGAGTCCCACTCGACGGTCCTGCCGCAGAGCGCGTTGTGGCCGGAGTCGTAGAGCGTGCCGTAGACCGTGGCTTCCGATGCGAGCCGGGTGCCGAGCGGCGCGAACCTGACCTTGGCGAACGCCGCGTCGGCCCTGGACGGACTCGTGGCCGGTCCCGGGCGCACGCCGGCGTGTCTCTGGACCGCCGCTGAGGCCGCACCGGCCAGCAGCAGGAAGGCGGTGCACAGGGTCACCGCCGTGAACAGACGTCTCATACAGCTCTCCCTCCGTATACGGGCCGGGAGGCCCGTATGCCCACGGACATCCTACTCCGCCTGGGGTGCGAGACGCCACGGACGCCGCCCGGGAAACGCCTCTGGAAGTGACGACGCCGGCTCCCCGTCACCGGCGGGTGACGACAGCCGCAGCGCGTTATCACGCGCCCGCTTTTGGGCAGGTTGTCTATATGCTGCACCGGCTTGCCGGCCCCCGCCCCGGAAGCCGCAGCACATGCGAGGGGAGGACTCAATGGGCCAGGTCCACCCGATGCCGACTCAGTCGGAGGGCCGCGATGCGGCCGTGACCGAACCGCCTGCCGCGGTACGCTCGGTCGAGAGCGTCCGCTGCGGTCTGTGCGGCGCCAAGCTCAGCGCTCGGTCGCTCAGGTATCACGTCGTTTCGCCGCAGAGTTGCGACATGATGACGGTGTGCCACACCTGCCGCAAGGCGGCGCTGGGCGAGGGGTACAGGCCGGCCGAGTGAGCGGCCGCCGGCCTGTTTCCCACTGTCGACGGGAGCCCACGGGCTCCCGTTTGCTACAATCAGCGTCCCTGTAAGCCTGTTCCACCTACTCAGGTGATGCCCATGCGCCTTCTCGATGCCTGCGCCCGCAAACCCGTCGACGCGACGCCCGTCTGGCTGATGCGCCAGGCCGGCCGCTACCTGCCCGAGTACCGCGCCATCCGCGAGAAGATGAGCTTTGTCGAGATGTGCCGGCGGCCGGACGTGGCGGCGGAGGTCACGCTGCAGCCGCTCCGCCGCTTCGACCTGGATGCGGCCATCGTGTTCGCCGACATCCTGCTGCCGCTGGAGCCCATGGGCATCGGCTTCCACTTCAGCAAGGACGACGGCCCCGTGATCGAGCGGCCCATCCGCGGCTCGCGCGACCTCGAGGGCGTGCACGCCATCCACGCCGCGACCGACCTGCAGTACGTCATGGACACCATCAAGCTCGTGCGCCACGAGCTCGACCCGGCGGTCCCGCTGATCGGCTTCTCCGGGGCGCCGTTCACGCTCGCGAGCTACATCGTCGAGGGCGGCCACTCGCGCAACTACGCGCACGTGAAGAAGCTCATGTACGAGGACCCGGTGACGTTCGGTCGTCTCATGAGCGTCATCTCCGAGGTCGTCGTCGACTACCTCAAGGCGCAGATCGCCGCCGGCGCCCAGGTCGTGCAGCTCTTCGACTCGTGGGTGGGCTGGCTGAGCCCCTTCGACTACGAACTCCTCGTGCTGCCGCACGTGCGCTACGTGATCGACAACGTGAAGGGCCTCGGGGCGCCGGTGATCTACTTCGGCAACGGCGCCTCCGCCATGCTCGACCTCGTGCGCAAAGCCGGCGCCGACGTCTACGGCGTGGACTGGCGCATCGAGCTCGACCGCGCCTGGGAGCAGCTCGGCGACGTCGTCGTGCAGGGCAACCTCGATCCGATCACGCTCCTCGGGCCGCCCAAGGCGATCGAGGAGCGCGTCGCCGACGTGCTGAAGCGCGCCGGCGGCCGCCCGGGGCACATCTTCAACCTCGGGCACGGCCTGGTGCCCCAGGTGCCGCCGGACAACGTCAAGTATCTGGTGGACGCCGTGCACCGGCTCTCCGCCGCTCCCATCTGAGCCACGGTAGGATGACGGACATGACCGAGAGCCTCGTCGACGTCGCTCTGCTCGCGTACGGCGGGCCGCAGAGCCCCGAACAGATCGTGCCGTTCCTCGAGCGGCTGATGGGCCGCACTCCTGATGCCGGGGACGGTCGCCGCCGTCAAGGAGCGCTACGCGCTCATCGGCGGCGCCTCGCCTCTCCCGGCCATCACGGCGCGTCAGGCGCTCGCTCTCCAGGCAAAGCTCGTCCAGGAGCTCGCGTTCCCCGTCCGCGTCCGTCACGGGTTCCTCTACACCGCGCCGGGCGTCGCCGACTGCGTCCGCTCGCTGGATGCGCACGAAGTCGTCGCCCTGCCGATGAGCCCCTTCTCTTCGCGGCTCACGAGCGGCCGGTACAAGACCCAGCTGGCCGCCGCCGAGGATCCCACCACCGGCGGCCACGGCCGCGACATCCCGCTGCTGGAAGACTGGTACGTCGAGCAAGGGTTTCGTCCGCACTCTCAGCCGACGCGTGGCCGAAGCGCTGGACGGCTGCGACGTGAACGAGTGGGCTCTGCTCTTCACCGCGCACAGCGTGCCGGCCGAGACCATCGCCGAGGGCGATCCCTACGTGGACCAGCTGCAGCAGACCATCTCCCAGCTGGTCCCCCAGATCATGCCGGGCGACTGGCGCTTCGGCTTCCAGAGCAAGGGTCGCGGCGGCGGCGTGTGGATGGAGCCCGAGGCCGACGACGCCGTGCGCGTCCTGGCCGGCGAGGGCTGGAAGAAGATCCTCGTCGTCCCGGTCGGGTTCGTGAGCGACAACGTCGAGACGCTCTACGACCTCGACATCGTGCTTCGCGCCCAGATCGAGGATCTCGGGATCGAGTACCGGCGCTCGCACGCGCCCAACGACTCGCCGTTCTTCATCGAGGCGCTCGCCGACGTCGTCACCGAGTACCTCGCGCATCGGCCGGTCGAGCAGTCTGCGCGCCCCGGACGGCCCGCACTCGCCCGGATGAGCCGGCCGTTCCGCATCGCCGTCGTCGGCGGCGGCATGGCCGGGCTGGGCGCGGCGCGCGTGCTCGAAGCGGCGCGCGCGGAGGACCCTTCGATCGACTGGCACCTGTACGAGCAGGACGGGCGGTTCGGCGGCAAGGTGCACACGATCCGCCGCGACGGGTTCGTCGTCGAGGGCGGCCCCGACTCGGCCATCATCGAGAAGCACTGGCCGATCACGGCCGCCCGCGAGCTCGGCATCGCCGACCGCTTTCTCGACTGCAACGAGGACATCCGCAAGAGCTTCGTCTACACGCGCGGGCGCCTGCACGAGCTGCCCGAGGGCATCATCCTCATGGTCCCCACGCGCATGGTGCCGTTCGCGCTCAGCGGCCTGATGAGCTGGCCGGGCAAGGTCCGCATGGGCATGGACCTGCTGCTTCCGCGCGGCGGCGCCGCGACGGGCGGGCCGGCGGGCTCCGTGGGCTCGGCCCTGGATGAGAGCCTCGGCGACTTCGTGCGCCGGCGGCTCGGCAGAGAGGCGCTGGCGCGCATCGCCGAGCCCATCGTCGCGGGCATCCACGCCGGCGACCCCGAGAGCATGAGCGTGCGTGCGACCTTCCCGATGTTCCTGGACATGGAGCGCGAGTACCGCAGCCTGATCCTCGCGATGCTCAAGCGGCGCAAGGCGCGCCAGAAGGCCGCCGCGGCACGCGGCGGCGCCGGCGCGCCCGGAGCTCCGGGCGGCGGCGGAGCCCGCCCGCCCGGCCCGAAGTCCTACTTCTACTCGTTCAAAGGCGGGCTGCAGGACCTGAGCGACGCCATCGTCGCCTCGCTGCCGGCCGAGCGCCTGCACCGCGGCACCGGCGTGAAGGCGATGACCGAGTGCGACGCCGACTGCGGCGCGCGCCCCGGGTCCGGCGCCTACTCGCTGCAGCTGAGTGACGGCACGCGTGTCGTCGCGGATGCCGTCGTGCTGGCCACGCCGGCTTGGGCGAGCGGCGACCTGCTGCGCCCGGTCGCGCCGCTTGCCGCCGCCGACCTCTCGTCCATCGAGTACGTGACGACGGCGACGGCGTCGGTCGCCTACCGGGCGGACCAGGCGGCGCACGACCTCAAGGGCTTCGGCTTCGTCGTGCCGCGCGCCGAGAATCGCCCCGTCATGGCGACCACTTGGAGCTCGAGCAAGTTCGACGAGCGCGCGCCCGCCGGGCACGTGCTGCTGCGCAGCTTCCTCGGCCGCGCCGGCCGCGAGGCCGCGGCCCAGCTGGACGACGAGGAGATGGGCAAGGTGGTCCGCGCCGAGCTCCGCGAGATCATGGGCATCGGCGCGGAGCCGGAGTTCGTCGAGATCTTCCGCTGGCCGCGCGGCATGCCGCAGTATCGCGTCGGCCACGTCGAGCTCGTGGGCCACATCGAGGCTGCCGTCGCGCGCGTGCCCGGCATCGAGCTCGCCGGCGGCGCCTACCACGGCATCGGCATCGGCGACTGCCTGCGCGAGGGCGCGGCCGCAGCCGAGCGCGCCCTCGAGCACGTCCGCGGCCTCCCCGAGGATGAGATCCCTCCGCAGCCGCGGGACCTTCCCGCCGCCGACGGCCTCATGGACTGACCGCGGAGCCCGAGCGGGACTGACCGCGGAGCTCGAGCGGGGCGTTTCATCCGATACGGGAAGTGGTCCTCGAGCACCGGCACGCTTGGGCGTGCCTCCCCGAATCGGATGACCCCGCCCTGCGGCCCCAGGCTCTTGCCGCGGCCCACGGCTCTTGCCGCTCCCCCGGGCATTCAGGTCCGGTCCGGCATCGGTCGCGCCGCCGGAGATCAGACGCCGGTCCCGCTTGCGGTGAACGAAGGGTTCCGCGCCCGCACGGGGTAGACCCTTCGTGAGGTCACGCCGCTACCGGTGTAGCCCGCGGGTCGAGGAGGGGTCCATGAGTTGGGTAGTCGGCGCGACGATCTGGTTCGTCATCTGGGTGATCTGCCTGTGGCTCGTCTGGCGGATGGTGGACCGCAAGGATCTCAACCGGGCTCTGTGGATCATCCTCTGCATCTTCTTTCCGATCCTCATCCTCATCATCGTGGCGATTCTGCCGGCCAGGCAGCGGGCGACGCCGCCTGAGACCATGCTCTGAGCCTCCGTCCCCCTGAGGGTGGCGGGCGCCGGGAGGCCCCCGCCACCCTTCTTGCCTACGGCGGTGGCAGCGGTCAGTACTTGCCGACCAGCTTCCAGATCCAGCGGTGCGGCGCGTGCATGCTCATGCCCGGTTTGTTGTACATGACCGCGCAGTGGCCGGTGATGACCTTGAGCCCGCGCTTCTCGGCCTCGGCGAGCGCCTCGGGCGTGTCGGTCATCTGGTGTATCCAGATCTGCTTGACGCCGGCGTCCGCAGCCTTGGCGACCCAGGCGGCCGTCTCCTCCTTGGGGAGTTCCAGCACCGCGGCTTCGACCTGGCCGGGCAGCGCGGCGAAGTCCGTGTAGGCGGCGTCGCCCTCGACGGCTCCTCCGTCCGGGTCCAGCGGGTAGACGGTGGCGCCTCGCTCCTTGAGCGCCCCGTAGGTGATCTTCGGGTACGGCTTTTTGCTGGCCTGGTGACCGATCACCGCGTAGCTGCCGGCATCCCAGAAGTGTTCGCACTCAGACGGCATGGTGGTCTCCCTCCTCGGGGGGCGCGGCGGGCGCGGCTTCCGCGGCCGCCTCGTTCTCGGCGTAGCACTGCCCCGGCGCGACCACCTCGGGGAAGCGGCCGGCGCGGCGGAGCGCCGCGCGGACTTCGTAGCAGAGGTGACATTCGTCGGCGTACAGCTTGCGCTCCGGCGTGTGGCCGGCGGCCCGGGCGAGGGCCCAGGGGCCGCCGGCGAGGATCTCGCGGATGACGGGACGGGCGTGCGGGTCGTAGGCGTCGAGCACGGCCCGCAGGCCGTCGGGGCGCGGCTCGGCCAGGCGACCGGGCGCCGGCGGGTCGTCGCCTGCGGCGAAGACGTTGCCGGCGCTGATGCCCTGGCAGAGCTGCAGCTCGCCGTCCGGGCCGACGTGAGCGCGGCCCGGGTCGGTGAAGTCCTCGAAGGGGCAGGTGACGAGCGTCTCGGGAGGCCGTGAGGCCTTGGCGGGCGCGAGTGCGACGGCCGCGCGCCCTTTGTACATCACCTCGCCGACGTCGCCGGAGCAGGCGCCGGGCACGTCGATGTCCGCCGGCGCCCCCACCTCGAGCACGCCGGCCGGGATGCCCAGCTCGCCGGCGGCGAGGACGGCGTTGCGCAGGTGCTCCTCGTTCGCGCCCTCGACGAAGTAGGCATAGGACGAGAGCGAGAGGTCGGTGATGCCGAGCCTCTGCGAACGGCGCGAGCCAGACCTTGGCATCCTCGAGCGACGTCGCCCAGAAGCAGTTGCTGACCATGCCGACATCGAGGTCGTGCTCGCGGGCACGCTTCGCCGCCGCGAGCACGACCGGATAGGCGAGGGTGGGCTCACCGCCCTCGAAGTACACGCCGGTGAGCCCCAGGTCTGCTCCCTGGTCGATGACGCTCGTGAGCTGCGCCAGCGTCATCGTCCCGTCCGCGGCGGGCGACCCCCACACGAAGCAGTGGTCGCACGCGTAGGTGCAGCGGTAGGTGACCAGGAAGTGGATGCCTTCGAGACGGACGGCCATGGCGTCAGTGTACGCCGCAGACGAGCGGGTGCGAAGTGAATGGGCGGCGGGTGCGCGGGGTTTCCGCGCCGCAGGCCTAAAGGCGAGCCTTGAAGGCCTTGAGCTCGGGCGCGAACCAGTCGCCGGCGCCGTTCTTGATGCCGGTCTTGTCCATGAAGTACCGCGAGTCGTTGGCGGTGGCGTGGCCGACGACGTCGCCGGTCTTGATGCCGTAGCGCGCCTGCAGCCAGCGCACCAGCCTGAGCCCGGCGTTGACCTGCTTGGGCCGGTTCAGGATCTGCTGTTCCATCCAGTGGCCGCTGTGGCCGGCGCTCTCCTGGCACGAACTCGATGCCGAACGAGATGTCAGTTCATGCCGATGCAGTGGCGGGCGCGGTAGCTGAGCGGCATGAGCTGATAGATGGTGCCGTCCTTGGCGATGATGAACTGCGCCGAGACGCCCGGCTTCTCCTTGCCGGCCGGCGTCTGATAGGGCGTGTTGGCGTTGAAGGTGTTCCAGGCGCTCTGCCAGTCGGCGCCGTCGGTGTGGTGCAGGACGATGGCCTTGGGATCGGTGAGCAGGTAGGTGGCCTGCTTGGCGCCGTAGTGGCGGCGGCTGTAGCCGGTCATCTGCTGCTTACGGCCGGCGCCGTAGGCGATGTACTTCTTGACGACCTTGGGTTTGACCACCGAGGTGGAGGAGGCGGAGGTGGTGGAGGAGGAAGCCGAGAACGCAGGGGCTGCGATGATGGCGATGGCGGCAAGGATCACGGCCACCGCGAGCGCGATCAGACTGATGGTGCGAATGCGCATGGCGTCCGAGTATACGACGCTCAGGGCGGGCGCACCTCCGGCGGCCCGCCGCCGGGCGTAGCCCGGGCTGGCGCGATGCAACCCGGCGGTCGACGGTCGACCGCCGCCTCCGCCAGTCTCAGGCCAGGTTCTCGATCACGACCGGCTCGATCTCGTCGGCCGGCGCGAACCCCCAGACGCGACCGTAGAAGTACAGCTCGGCCTCCTCGGCGCGGATGATGTTCCCGGCCTTGCGGAACCCGTGCTGCTCGCCCTCGAACCCTAGGTAGGCGAACGGCAGGCCCTTGCGCCGCAGCGCATCGACGATGATGTCCGCCTGCGCCGGCGGCACGATCACGTCCTCGAGTCCCTGGAGCAGGATGACCGGGCAGCTGATGTCGTCGACGTGGTGGATCGGCGAGCGTTCGCGGTAGACGTCGCGCCGCTCCGGATACGGCCCGAGCAGGCTGTCCAGGTAGCGGGACTCGAACTTGTGCGTGCCGCCGGTGGCGAACGTCTCGAGGTCGGCGAGGCCGAAGAGGCTGGCGCCGGCGGTGAAGACGTCGAAGCGCGTGAGCGCGTTCAGCGTGGTGTAGCCGCCGGCGCTCCCGCCGCGGACGCCGAGGCGCGCCGGGTCGGCGTCGCCGCGAGCGACGAGGTAGCGCGCGGCGTTGATGGAGTCGACGGTGTCGACGACGCCCCACTCGCCGCGCAGCCGCTCGCGGTACTCGCGGCCGTAGCCGGTCGACCCGCCGTAGTTGACGTCGACCACCGCGATGCCGCGCGAGGTCCAGTACTGGACGTCCAGGTCGAGCATCGCTTCGTGCTCGGACGTCGGACCGCCGTGGCACGTTGACGAGGAGCGGCGGCAGTTCGCCCGCCGGCGCGACGAAGTCCGGATTCGCCGGCGGGTAGTAGTTCGCGTGCGCGCTGAGGCCGCCCTCCGTCGGGAAGACGATCGCCTCCGGGCGGCTGACGTACGCCGGGTCGATGAGCACCGGCCGGCCCCGGCGCACGACCTCACGGTCGCCGGTCCGGGGGTCGATGACGGCGACCTGCGACCCCTCGGTGTGCATCGCGGCGACGACGCCGATGCGGTCGCCGAGCGGCGCGAGTGAGGAGGTGACGGTGTAGGGCGAGTCGAGCTCGCGCAGGGAGGCTGCTTCGTGCGCGCCGGCGGCCGCCGTCGCGGGCGGATCGAAGACGGCGAGGTGGTCGCCGCCGTCCTCGGTGAAGCTGACGGCCAGGGTCCCGTCGGCGAGGAACACGTAGTGCTGCAGGCCGAAGACCCACGGGACCTTGACGAACTCGGCTTCGCGCGCAATCAGCGGGCACGGCTCCGGCAGAGCCGCCACGCCGCCGGTTGGAATGGCCTCAGCGGCCGCCGTGTCGGCGACCTCGGCGTCGGTGGCCTCGGCATCGGTGGCCCCGTGCGCGTCCACGGCGACCGCGTACAGGTTCCACCATCCGGTGCGGTCGCTTGCGAACCAGAGCTCGCCGGTGGGACTCCAGAGCGGCTGCAGGATGGACTCCTCCGCGCCGCCGGCCACGAGCCGCTCGCCGGTGAGCGTGCCGTCTGCGGCGAGCTCCGCCGTCCACAGCTCGGTGCCGTCCCACGGCATGCGTGGGTGGTCCCAGCTCAGCCAGGCGAGGCGCCGCCCGTCCGGGCTGATGCGCGGGGCGGCGTAGAAGTCGTGTCCGGAGGCGATGAGCCGAGGCTCGGCCGGCACGCCGGTGGGCAGGCTGACCAGCTCGTTGACCACCTCTCCGCCGGTCTCGTGCCGCTCTCGCACGGTGACCAGCAGGCGGCCGTCGGGGGTGACGCGCCCGTCCGCGTAGCGGTAGCCGCGCTGCGCCGGCGGTTCCGGGGTGAGCGGCCGCGGGGCGGTCCAGGCGGCCGGTGCGTCACTGCCGGCCGGCCGCAGGTCCTGCCGGTACAGCCGCTGGTCGGCCTGGTCGCTGAAGATGACGCTCTCGCCGCCGTCCTCGCCGCGGAAGGCCACGTACATGCCGCCGCCGTACTCGTGGACGAGCGTCCGGGCGCTGACGCCCGGCGGCGTGACGTCCGCGATCTCGCCACCCGGCGCGCGTCGGACGACCACGTACCGGCCGTCCTCGAGCGGCCGCAGTTCCGTCCAATACAGGCTCTCGCCGACGCTCTGCGGCCAGCCGATACCCACGCCGCCCTCCGCGATCAGCTTCGCCGTCACAGGGGAGCGCCAGGAACCGTACGGCGCGATCGTGCGTCGTTCGGAGGTCGCCGCACCAGCTCTGTCCGCTCGTTCGCTCATGGTCTACCTCACAACCGCATAGGTGGTGGCGCGGTGGATCCGGCGTTCCGGCGCGCCGCGTGCTCACAGGCGGGAGGCGGGAGTCGGGTGGAGCGGCCGTCAGGAGGTCCTTTGGACTCGCCGCCGCCGCACGCCGTCCCGCTCGCCACGACGGCGGGATCCACCCCGCCGTCCGCTAGGCGCTAGCTACCCGACGGGCGGCCGCAACAATCGTTCCAGCTGCTGTCAGGCCACTGTCCGACGGCTGCGGGCGCCGCCCTCGGGCGCCGCTGCGAGCCAGCCGCCGGCGCCGCTGTGAGTCAGCCGCCGCGGCGCTCGAGCTGGAACACGTGGTGGCGGTTGGCGCCGCGCTCGCAGTCGAAGGCCAGCGTGGCCCGGGAGAGGTCCTTGATCTCGAGGCTGCGCAGCTCGGTGTGCTCGAGGCGGAAGTTGCGCAGGTTGGTGGCGAACAGGAGGATGCCGCCCGGCGCCAGCAGCCGCCGGACGATGAGGCGGATGAGGTCGGCGTGGTCGCGCTGGACGTCGAAGGTGGCGCGACCCATGCGCTTGGAGTTGCTGAAGGTCGGCGGGTCGAGCCAGATGAGGTCGTACTGGCCGCCGGCCTCGGCGACCCAGCGCAGGCAGTCGGCCTGGACGAGGGTGTGCGCGGCGCCGGCGCGGCCCTTGGCCGAGGCAGCGGGCGCGGCGGACTGCGCGGCCGGCACGGCGAGCGAGCCGTCGGGCTTCACTGCGCCCGGCGACCACGTTTCGCTCGCGGCCGAGAATCCGTTGACCTTGAGGTTGCGCTCGGCCCACGTCAGGTAGGTGGCGGAGAGGTCGACGGTCGTGGACGCCGGCGAGCCGCCGGCGAGGGCGTTCACCGTCATCGTCCCGGTGTACGAGAACAGGTTGAGGAAGCGGCGGCCGCCGGCGAGCCGCCGCACCAGCCGTCGCGTCAGGCGCTGGTCGATGAAGAAGCCGGTGTCCAGGTACGTGCTCAGGTCGACGAGGTAGGCGAGGTCGTCCTCGCTCACCTGCAGGTGGCTGCTCTTGTCGCCGCGGCGCTCGTACTGCGCCGGCCCGCGCTGGCGGCGGCGCTGCTTGAGCACCACGCGGGCGGGCGGCACGCCCAGCACCGCGCCGATGACCTCGACCGCCTCGGCGAGGCGCCGCTCGGCCTTGCCGGGGTCGATCTCGGGCGGCGCGGCGTACTCCTGCACGTGCACCCACTCGCCGTACACGTCCACGACGAGGTTGTACTCGGGCAGGTCGGCGTCGTAGAGGCGGTAGCAGGTGATGCCCTCGCGCTGCAGCCGCTTGCCCAGCCGGCGCTGGTTCTTGCGCAGCCGGTTGGCCAGGTACTCGGCGCCGCCGCCGAGCGCTCTGCGCGGCGCCGGCGGGCTGGAGCTCGGCCGCTGGCGCGGTGGCCCTCGGCGTCTCGTCCGCAGCCGTGGCCGCGGGTGCGCCTGCGGCCTCGTCCGCAGTCGCCACGGCGGCTTCGGCCGCTGCGGCCGGCGGCGTCACCTTGCGCGAGGACGAGCGCGCCTCGGCACGCGCGGTGCGCGGCGCGGCAGAACCCGTGGGAGCCGCGCCGGCCGCGTAGTAGGCGAGCACGCACTCCAGCGGGCCGTTGCGCAGGTCCGTCTCCCGCTTGGGCGCGAGGCCGATGGCTTTGAGCTGTCGCTGGTCGCCGGCGAGGACGACGGCGTTCCAGCCGCGGGAACGCCTCGCGGAGACGCTCGCCGAGCTGGCGGTAGACGGCCTCGGCGTCGGCGGCCTCGAGCCTCTCGCCGTACGGGGCGTTGGTGGCAAGCAGGCCGTGC
This sequence comes from uncultured Thermoleophilia bacterium, assembly GCA_963798285.1. Classification (GTDB taxonomy): domain Bacteria; phylum Actinomycetota; class Thermoleophilia; order UBA2241; family UBA2241; genus CAIXSE01. The sequence continues at coordinate 144,822 of CAWCSR010000002.1, forward strand.
TCGGCCGGCGCGGCGCACCGTGTCCAGCTGGGCGTGGTCGATCGTCACCAGGCCGTGCAGGCCGGCTCGCTTCACGAAGTCACGAGCGACCTTGACGGCGCGCTGGTCCCTGTCCGAGCCGCGGATGGCGACGCCGGGGCGCGCGGCCGCGAGCCGCTTCAGCCCGGCGGTGCGCCGCTCGCGCGCTTCGGCGAGCAGCGCCATCCAGAGCGTGGCGTCGTGCCGGCGCCAGCGCAGGAAGCCGAACGCCGGCGCCGCACCCGGCTTGGCCTCCGCCTCGGCGCGCAGCAGGCCGGGCGCGACGTCGGCCGCCATGAGCGCCGCCTCGATCGGCAGCGTGCCCGACCCGCAGAGCGGGTCCAGAAGGCTTGCTCCGGCGGCGGCTTCGCTCGGCCAGGCCGCATAGAGGAGGAGTCCGGCGGCCAGGTTCTCTTTGAGCGGCGCCTCGACCTGCACCTTGTCGGCGCGGTACCCGCGCCGGTGCAGGCTCTGGCCGCTGAGGTCGATGGAGATGGCCACGCGCGTGCCGGCGAGGTGCGCGTTGACGCGCACGTCCGGCGCGCGCGAGTCGACCGACGGCCGGCTGCCGCCCGAGGAGGCGCGGAACTGGTCGACGATCGCGTCCTTGATGCGCACGGCGCCGAAGCGCGTGTCGCGGATCCGCTCGTTGGCGCCGGTGAAGTCGACCGCCAAAGTGTCGTTCACCCCGAGGTGCTGGGACCAGTCGACGGTCTGCGCGGTCGCGTAGAGCTCGTCGCCGTCGCCGGCCTGGCCGCTGACGACGGGCAACAGGACGCGGCCGGCGAGCCGCGACCAGAGACAGACGCGGTACGCCGTCTCGAGCGAGCCGGAAAAGGGGACGCCGGCGCGGACCTGCCGGACGTGCGCCGCGCCGAGCCCGCGCAGTTCCCCGGCGAGCAGTGACTCGAGGCCGCGGGGGACGGTCGCGAAGAGAGAGAGGTCAGTCATCACTCAAGGCTACCACGTGGCCCCGTCCGGCCCGTCCCCGGGGGTGCAGACAGTCAAGGACGGGCCTAGAATCGTCGACGTAGCACGCAGACGTTCTCTGCGCCCCGCGGGTCTTCTCGCGCCGCGCCGCCGTGGGAGGGACCGTGGTCCGTCATCTGCTGCTCTTCGTGGTCGCCGCCGGGCTCGCCGTGCCCGGCATCATGGGCGCGACGACCAGCATCACCGATGCCCCGGCTTCCCCGCCGGCCTCGTCGCCGTTCGCCGTGCCGGCGGTGCTGCCGACGGTCGTGCCCACGATGACGCCGTCACCCGGCGACGTGACACCGCCGGTGACCACGGCGAGCGGCATGGGCACACGCTGGCGTAACGACGCGGCGACGGTCAAGCTCGCCGCGACCGACGATCTGTCGGGCGTCGCGGCGACCGTCTACTCAGTCGACGACGGCCCGTGGCAGCTCGGCGACCAGCTCACGGTGAAGGCCCCCAGGGATCACTCCAACGACGGCGAGCACGTCATCACCTATTACTCGGTCGACAACGCGCTGAACCAGGAGGCGTTCAAGACCGCCACGGTCAAGATCGACACGCGGCCGCCGCAGTTCGCGTGGCGCCGCATCTCGCCCGGCATCATCCGGCACGTCGAGCCGGTCTCGCTGCGCTTCACCGTCGACGAGCGCAGCGGCCCGGTGACACTCTCGTATAAGGTCACCGACCAGTACGGCTACTCCGCCGCGAGCAAGGCGGGGCTGGAGCGCACGGCGGGCGCACGGAGCGTCCAGTTGACCACGCGCTACGCGAACGGCAAGGGCTTCGTGCCCGGCGTGTATCGGGTGCAGTTCTCGGTCCGCGACGAGGCGGGCAACGTGACGGTGACCGGCCGCCGCTCCTTCAGGGACTACCGCCCGATGAACGGCGGAGTGTGGCACAGCATCCCCGGCTCCGGCCGCAGGGTGGCGCTCACCTTCGACGACGGCGACAACACCGCCTGGGCGAGCATCCTGCGCACGCTCGAGCGCTACAAGGCGCACGCGACGTTCTTCCCGCTGGGGCCGTACGTCGCGTCCGGTCCTTCGCTTGCGCGGCGCACGATCAAGGACGGCGACGCCATCGGCACCCACGGCTGGACGCACTCGATGATGACGCGGCAGAGCGCGAGCCAGATCCAGAGCGAGTGGACGCGGGCGGCGGCGCCGTGGTGGAGCGCCGCCCAGGTCTCACCGCTGCCCTATTGTCGGCCGCCGTACGGCGACATGGACTCGGCGACCACGTCCGCCTCGGCGGCCGTCGGGTTCTACCGCATCATCCTGTGGGACGTGGACCCGCGCGACTGGAGCTCGCCGGGGGCAAGCGTGATCGCCTCGCGGGTCCTCTCGGCGGTGCATCCCGGCGCCATCGTGTGCATGCACCTGCGGCCGCAGACTGCGCAGGCGCTGCCGGCGATCCTGAGCGGCCTCAAGTCGCGGGGCTACAAGGTCGCGAGCCTGCCCGAGATGTTCCACGCCGCCGGCCTGCGCTAGCAGCTTCGGCGGCGTGCGCAGGCGCGGCCGCCGGCGACTCTAAAGCAGCGTGCCGGGCACGGTGCCCTCGCCGGCGCGCCCCGCGATGGCCTCCAGGAACGCCTGCCCGTAGCGTTCGAGCTTGGCCTGCCCCACACCGTTGACGTCGAGCAGCTCTGCCTGCGTGGCCGGGCGCCGGGCCGCCATCTCCGCCAGCGTCGCGTCGCTGAACACGACGTAGGCCGGGACGTTTTGCTCGTCGGCCAGCTGCTTGCGCAGGGCGCGCAGCTCCTCGAAGAGCGCTTCGTCCACGGGCAGGCCCGCGAGCTCGGCAGCCCGGCCGGCGCGAGCCGTGCGCAGCCGCTGCTTCTTGGTCGGCACGCGGACCCGCGGCTTGGCCATGATGAGGGTCTCGTCGCCGCGCAGGAGCGGCCGTGAGGCCTCGGTGAGCCGCAGCGCCGAGAACCGCGCGATGTCCTGCACGAGGTAGCCGCGGTGGATGAGCTGCCGGATGAGGCTCTGCCAGTGGTCGCGGCTGAGCTCGGCGCCGATGCCGTAGGTGCTGAGCGCGTCGTGGCCGCGGGCGAGGATCTTCTCGTTCTCCGAGCCGCGCAGGACGTCGATGACGTAGCCGACGCCGTACCCGAACCCGTCCCGCTCCCAGAGCCGGAAGACGCAGCTGAGCGCCATGCGCGCCTGCTCGGTGGCGTCGAACGTCTCCGGCGGCTCGAGACAGATGTCGCAGTTGCCGCACGGCGCCGGATAAGGCTCGCCGAAGTAGCCGAGGAGCGCCTCGCGGCGGCAGCTGAGGCCGTCCGCGTAGCCCACCATGGCGTTGAGCTTGTGGATCTCGATGCGCACGCGCTCCGGGTCGCGGGCGGCCTCTTCCTGGCCGCCGAAGCCGCCGCGGCCGCCGCCCTCGATGAGGCTGCGCACGACGGCGGCGTCGCCGAGGCCGAACAGCAGCAGGGCCTCGGCGGGCAGGCCGTCGCGGCCGGACCGTCCGGTCTCCTGGTAGTAGCTCTCGACGGTCTTGGGGAGGTCGTGGTGCACGACGAAGCGCACGTCGCTCTTGTCGATGCCCATGCCGAAGGCGACGGTGGCGACGACGACGTGCACGTCGTCCCGCGCGAAGGCGTCCTGGACGCGCCGCCGCTCGTCCGCCGGCAGGCCGGCGTGGTAGGCGGCGGCGTTCACGCCGTGCGCGCGCAGCTTGTCCGCGACCTCCTCGGTGCGCTTGCGCGAGAGGCAGTAGACGATGCCCGACTCGCCCTCGTGGCCGGCGAGGAACTGCAGCAGCTGGTGCAATGGTTCGCGCTTCTCGACCACGGTGTAGCGGATGTTGGGCCGGTCGAAGCCGGTGATGTAGACGCCGGCATCGGCGAGGCCGAGGCGCAGGCGCACGTCGTCGCGCGTCTCCGGGTCGGCCGTGGCGGTGCAGGCGATGATGGGGACGCCGGGAAACAGGCCGCGGAGCTGCCCCAGCTGGACGTACTCGGGGCGGAAGTCGTGGCCCCATTGGCTGACGCAGTGCGCCTCGTCGATGGCGAACAGGGCGATGCCGTGTTCGAGGCCGTGAAGGCGCTCGAGGAAGCCGTCCGTCATGAGCGTCTCGGGGGCGACGTACAGCAGCTGGAGCTCGCCGGCGTGCAGGGCGCGCAGCACGCTGCGCGCCTCGTCCGGCTCGAGCGACGAGTTGTAGGCGGCGGCGCTGACGCCGGCCGCCCGCAGCGCGTCGACCTGGTCCTTCATGAGCGAGATGAGCGGCGAGACCACGACGCCGGTGCCGGGCCGCACCATGGACGGCAACTGGTAGCAGAGCGACTTGCCGCCGCCGGTGGGCATGAGCACGAAGGCGTCGTCGCCGGCCACCAGGTGGTCGACGATCTCCTCCTGGTCCGGACGGTACTCGGCGAAGCCGAAGACCTCGCGCAGCAGGTCGCGAGCCGAGCGCGGCGCTGCCGCGGAGCCGGTGGGGGTAAGAGCAGGAGTCACGCGCCCGAGTCTAGCAAGGTTGACGGACGGAGCGTCGCGAGCCGGGGGAACGCGTAGTGCCCCGGCTCGCGCGCCGCCCGCGATGCGGCGAGCCGGGGCGAGCGTCGTACGCTCGCCCCGGCTCGGCGGTCAGCGGGCCTTGGCCCAGGCGCTTGCGCCATTGAGGTTGCTGCCGGTGAAGCGGGCGCGTACCGAGGTCACGCCGGCAGACACCTTGAGCTTGGCGGTGCCGTCGTGGCCCACTGCCGCACTGCCGAGCGGCAGCCAGCCGCCGCCGCTGCGGCGCTGGAACGCCACCCTGCCGCCGGTCCCGCGCGGCGAGACCCGCGCCGTGAGGGTGGCCTTGCCCTTGGCGCGAGCCAGCGATAGCTTGACCGCCGCCTTGACGACGATGGTGCGCGTCGCGCTGCCGGGGAGTCCGTCCGAAGAGAGCGCCGGCACCGTGACCGTCACGATCTGGTCGTGCTGGGCGGGGGGCAGCACGGCGGTGAACGTCGCGCCGTCGTCGCTGCTGAAGTCGGAGGTGAGGGTGAGCGTCGGCGTGGACGGCTCGGGCGTGCCGGCCGTGTGCACGTAGACCGACAGGGGCACCTTAGCCGTCGCCTCGGGAACGACGCCCATGAGCGGCAGCGGTGATCCCAGCGGTACCATTGCCGGCCCCGTCAGCTGGACCTGGGCGGTCGTCTTGGATACGTCCCCGATCAGCACCCAGCCGGTGGGCGCGTGGACGCCGGCGGACGGCGTCGGCATCCCGTCGCCCGTCTCGAGCGCGCTTCGCGGTGTGTAGCTGACGACGACGTCGTCGTTGGTCGCCTCGGCATCAAGTTGGGCCTTGACCTGCGCCAGCGTCTGGGGCGTGCCGCCGCCGGTCGACCCGACGTCCATGTAGTCCGAGTACATACCGGCGTCCTGCGCGGCGACGACGTCGAGCCGGCCGTCCAGGTCGGTGCCGTCCGGCAGCGTCAGCGTCGCCTTCACCGTCTGCAGGTCGGGCGAGCCGTAGCGGTAGAAGCTGATGTCGACGATGTTGTCGCCAATCCGGAGCGGCGCCTCGAGCTGGGCGTCGATGAGCGACCCGGAGCGGCGCGCGGAACTCACGGCTCCGGTGACCGCCACGGAGTCGACGTGCACGTGCCGCAGGCCGAAGGGGTCGACGACCAGCGAGGAGAGCAACTCAGTCGCGTCGCCGGCGACCTCGTCGGCGAGTGCGACTGAGGTGCCGTCCGTGTCCCAGACGTTGTCGCGCGAGACGGTGTAGCTGCCGGTCGAGTCGGTGACCTTCACGGTCGTCGTGGTCGTCGCGCTCCCGGCGAGCGAGTCCGCGTCGAGCGCGTGGTAGAAGCCCCCTGAGACCACCGAACCGGCGGCGCCGGGGTCTCCCCCGAAGCTGTCGCTGGAGCCGGGCCAGTACGTAGTCGCGAACCACTGGCCCACGTCCGTCGTGTCGACGAGGTGCTGGCCGCCGGCGACGGTCACGTCGGTGGTCACCGGGAAGGTATCGGCGCTCCCCCCGAGCTTGGCGACGACGCCGCTCGGGCGATCCTGCGTGACCGAGCCCTTGACGTCCGCCGGGCTCATGATCTTCTCCGGCGAGGCGGAGCTCGGCCAGATCCCGGCGACGGTGGCGCCGGTGAGGATGCCCTCCATCGCGCCGGCGCCGAGGTCCATGCCGTACGGGTCTCCCAAGATGGGATGCCCGAAGAGCAGCGCGGTGTCACCGTCAACGTAGGTCACCGTGCCGAGGACGCCCATCCACCAGAACCCCCGGGAGAAGAGCACGGCGCAGGCGGAGCCCGGGCGGAGGTCCGGCGTCGTCGTGTCGGCCCCGCCGGTCGCCGTCTGCGCCGGGATCACCGTGAGGCCGTCGGCCTGCAGGCGGGACGCGAGCGTCTTGTACGCCTTGCTGCTGCTGGGCACGCCGCCGATCTCGACGAGGGCCAGCGGGTGCATCACGGTCTGGCCCTCCGCGGGCTGCACGGCCGCGGCGATGGCGGCGTTCGGGGCGAGCACGAGCGAGCTGATCTCGCCGGCGGCGCCGGAGACGGGTGCGGCGAGCCGCGCGCTCGAGGCGACGACGCTGCTGAGCACGCTGCTCGGGCCGTACTTGTCCTGCACGGCCGTCATGGACTCGATGGGGGTCGCCAGGCCCGTCCCGCCGAGGCTGAAGTCCGAGCCCCAGGAGACCGCGCCGACCACCTTGTCGACCCCGTCGGCGGTGACGTAGATGGGGCTGCCGCTCATGCCCGCGGCGATGCCTCCGATGTCGGCGATGCGCGGATCGTTCGAGTCGAACAGGATGAGCTTGCCCCAGGTCGAGTCGTCGACGACGGCGAGGACGCTGACGGGGATGTCCACGACAGCGGTCCCCTTGAGGACTGTCTTCATGTGGCCGGGCACAGGATCGCCTGGCGCGAGCAACGCCTGCAGGCCAGTGAGGCCGAGCGATGGGCCCGGGTCGGCGGCCGCGCGCGCCTGGGCGGCGGCGCAGAGAAGAGTCACGACGGCGAGGACGAGTAGCAGTGCAAGCGTCGGCGCGAGCGGCAGCCGCCGTGCGTGTGCGTGGTGCATGTGACCCCCTCGATCTCCATGGGCGCCGCCCTGCCCCGTGAGTGCGGCGCGGACCGGTCTCATACTAGACCGGTCATCCGCGACGGCAACCTGTCGCTGCGGGTAGGATGCCGGCCACCGGCACGCCACGGTCCCATGAGGAGGTCAGCCGTGAAGTACACGTCAGCCCAGCTCGGCCGCGTCCTCGTCATCCGCCTTGAGGACGGCGACGTCGTGCATGAGTGCATCGAAGAGGCGGCGCGAGCCGAAGGCATCGCGCGCGCCGCCGTCATCCTGCTCGGCGGCGCGGGTGGCGGCAGCCGCATCGTCGTCGGTCCGGAGAACGGCGACGTGCGGCCCGTCGTGGCCATGGAGCGCGTCTTGCACGACGTGCACGAGATGGCCGGCGCCGGGACGATCTTCCCGGACGAGAGCGGCCGGCCGGTGCTGCACCTGCACGCGGCCTTCGGCCGCGACGACCGGGTGACCGCCGGCTGTATCCGCACCGGCGTCAAGACATGGGTCGTCGCCGAGGCCGTCGTCACCGAGCTCGTCGGCAGCAAGGCGACGCGGCGCGTCGACCCAGACACCGGATTCGAGCTGCTCGACGTCTGACGCGGGGCCGGCGGCAGCGCGCGCCGAGGCTGCGACCGGGCGGCCGAGTCTTCGCCAAAGAGAGGAAGCCGGGGCGGGACCCTGAGGTCCCGCCCCGGCTTTCTCGCCCGGAGTCGGTGTCCGGCGCCGGTTCGATCCGCTGGGATCCGCCGGGTCCGTCGCCGCGTCCGAGAAACTGCGATCGGTGGCTGAGCTACCGATTCGCGGCATTCTACACGGTTTGTCGACAAGAGCAATCCCTTTTATCAGCTCTTGGTCTTTGAGGCTCCTTCCGGCCTCGACGGCAGCCTCCCACGGCATCGCGTGTATCCTTCGCGCATGAACGGACCGCGGATACGCTCCCTGCGGCGCCGGACGGTGCTCCTGGCCGCGCTCGGCGCCCTCGCCGCGGCGGCGGCGCTGCCGGCGCCGGCCGCCGCCGCGCCCTGGAGTGGTCGCACCTACCCGGCGAAGTACGACCTGCGCAAGCTCGGTCGCGCTTCGCACGTGGGCAAGCAGAACGACCACGGCACCTGTTGGATCTTCGCCGCCATCGGTTCGCTCGAGTCGAACCTGCTGCCCGGCACGCGGCTCGATTTCTCCGAGAACCACATGGCGGACTTCCAAGGCTCGCGCCTCCGCTTCGAGGGGCGCGCTCCGAGCACGATCTCCACGGCCTACCTCGCCCGCTGGGAGGGCCCCGTGCTCGAGCGCGACGACCCGTACCCGCACCCGGGGACGTCGCGCGAGGGGCTGCGCGCCGTGCGCCACGTCCAGGAGGTGCTGTTCCTGCCGCCGCACGGCAGCCCGCTCGCCAATGCGGCCATCAAGTGGGCCGTCATGCGCCACGGCGCCGTGGACGCGACCATGGCCTACGAGTCGAGCGGCTTCAACGCCGCTACCAGCGCCTACTACTCGCGCGGCGCCGACCTCGACCACCACGTCTGCATCGTCGGGTGGGACGATGCGTACCCGGCCGGGCGGTTCCTGCGGCGGCCGCCCGGCCCCGGCGCGTTTCTCATCAAGAACAGCTGGGGGGCGACCTACGGGCAGGGCGGCTACTTCTGGATCTCCTACTACGACCGCATGCTCGGCACCACTCTGGCGGTGTTCGACGGCGTCGAGGCCGCAGGCGACTACGACGCGATCTACCAGCACGACGCGCTCGGCTGGTCGCGGAGCACCGGCTTCCGCAGCGAGACCGGCTGGTTCGCCGCCCGGTACACGAGCGGCGGCGACGGCAGCGTCTCCGCCGTGAGCTTCTACACCGCCAAGCCGGATGCGACCTACGAGGTCCGCGTAGCGCCGACCGTCGACGACATCGCGAGCGCGCCGGTCGCCGGCGCCGGCACGATCGCCGTCGGTGGCTACCATACGGTGGCGCTCGACCCGCCGGCGCCGGTCACGGACGGCGCCGACTTCGTCGTCGCCGTCCGCCTCACGACGCCGGGCTCCCGCGCGCCGATCCCCGTCGAGCACCCGACCAGGCTGCTCTCTCCGCGTCCGGCAGCTGGGAGGTCCTTCATCAGCGGCGACGGAGTCACCTGGAAGGACCTCCGGACCCGGCCGGGGTACGCCTCCTCCGACGTCTGCGTCAAGGCCTTCGTCGACTCGTCCGGAGGCGGTGACAAGGCTGCGCCCCGCGTGCATCTCGAGCCGGCGACGGCGCGCCCACGCGCCGGCACGCGCATCCACTTCACGCTCCTCGACCCGGCGTTCTCGAGTGGCAGCGCCGTCATCGAGCTGTGGCTGAAGGCCCCGAGCGGGCACGTGCTGCGCCGGCTGCGGATCCCGGGCGCGGCCGTGAACGAGCGCGACGCCTGGCGCTTCGCCGCCCCGGCCGGGCGCGGCGTCTACCACGTCGTCGCCCGCGCCTGGGACGTGGCCGGCCACGCCTCGCCCGTCACCCGGGCTCCCCTGCAGGTGGACTGACCCCGCCGGGGCTCGTGCCCCGACGGTCGTGCGCCGCTTGCCCGCGCCCGTCGCCTTGCGCCGCGGGCCCGCGGCGCCGCGGGCCCGCACCGCCGCAGATCGCGCCGCGGCAGCCCAGCGGGCCGCGAGCATCATCATGCGTGGTGACTGGACCCTGGTATCTTCGAAGATACCAAGGCCCAGTCACCGGAGCGAAGGCCCCGCGCGTTGGGGCCCGGACGCAGTGAGGGCGGGGAGCGATCGAAGTCGCTCCCCGCCCTCGTCACGCCGGGCTTCGGCTTGCTGGCCGGCTTGCCTTGCCCGGCGCTCGGGTCAGACGACTGTCCGCCCCGTCTTCAGGCGCGCTCCGTCGTGGAGGCCGCGTTCACCTTGCGCGTGCTCAGATGCCGAGCGCCGCGCGCTTTGCGTCTATCCATGCCAGCATCGCGGCGACGGCTTCCTTGGCGTCGGTCTCGACCGCGAGCTTGCCGCCGGTGACGCTCGGCAGGTCCTCGGTCACGAGCTTGACCAGGTTCGGCGCGCCGGTCACGAAGGGCACCGGGTTCACGTGCGTGTACAGGCCGAAGGCCAGCGCCGCCATGGCGTCGATGGTCGCCTTCTGCTCCATGTACTCGGGCGCGGTGGCCACGACCGGCAAGGTCGCAGGTGTCGACGCCCGAGGGCGTCGGCGATGGCGCCGACCAGCAGCAGGATGCGGCCGGTGTCGGTGCAGGTGCCGAAGCTGAGCACCGGCGGGATGCCGAGCAGCTCGCAGACGGCGGTGAGGCCGGGGCCGGCGAGCTCCTTCGCCTCGGCGCGTCTCGAGGCCGGCGACCTGGAGGCCGGCGTTGCCGCAGCCCATGGCCAGCACGAGCACGTCGTTCTTGATGAGCTCCTTGGCGATGGCGACGGTGTGGCTGTCCTGGTCGGAGTCGCGCAGGGTGGTGCAGCTCACGAGGCCGCAGACGCCCTTGAGCGTGCCGTTCTTGATGACGTCGAGCAGCGGGTCGAGGCTGCCGCCGAGGGCGCCGAGGATGCTCTCGGTGCTGAAGCCGGCGACGGCGTCGCCGGTGCGCAGCTCCGGCGTGACCGTGGCCGAGCGCGCCGGCGCTTGGGGTAGTTGGCGATCGGCCAGGTCGATGAGCTGCTGCGCCTGGTCGCCGGCGTTGGCCGCGTCGAAGACGATCGGCGTCTCGGCGCCGTCGACGCCGACGAGGTCGCTGACCGGGATGAGCAGCGTGCCGTGGGCGGCGCAGGTGGCGCCGAGGGTCGGCACGGTGCAGTTCATGTCGGCGGCGAAGACGTCGAGGCCGCCGGTCGCGACCGCGAGCTCCTCGGTGAGCCAGTTGCCGGTGAGGCCCGACGAAGACGTCGTCGACCTCGAAGCGCTGAACGAGCTCCTGGCCGGTCTCGATGGAGCCGACGATGCGCAGGCCCTTGGCGCCGGCGGCCTTGGCCTTGGCCTGCGCCGCCGCGTCATGGGCGGCGTCGATCAGCGCCGCGCCGATCATCGGCTCGTGGCCGTTGACGACGATGTTCACGTACTCCGGGTCGATGATGCCGAGGTCGACCTTGATCGGCGTGCGGCGTCGGCGTGCCCCACAGCGCGTCCTGGGCGAGCTCGAGCGGGATCTGCGCGCCGTAGGCGGTGGCGATGCCGAGGCGCAGGCCCTTGAGGGCGAGGCTCACGTAGTTGCCGTCGACGTTGGTCAGGCAGCTCGAGGTGGCGTACATGTTCTCGTGGAGCACGCCGCCCGGCATGATGCCGAGCTCCTTCCAGCTTGGCGACGCGCTTGGCCGGCGCCATCTTCTCGACGAACGGCGAGGGGCTCTGGTGGTCGCGGTTGAACTCGGCGAGGATCGCGTCGGCGACGCGCTTGGGCAGCGTGTCGCGCGGCTCGACGGCCTCGCCGACGACGCCGGCGAGCAGCTCGAGCTTGCTCCAGTCCTTGATCTCGTAGGTGCCGCCGGGCGTGGCCTGCGCGAGGGTCTTCATGACCTCGACGGCGTGGTAGGTGTAGGTGGCGGTGCCCATCGTGTTCTGCAGCAGGAAGTTGCGCATCGCCATGCCGTCGGCGTCGATGCCGCAGACGCCGCGCGGGGCCTTCTCGGTGATGCGGCAGGGGCCCTGCGAGCAGAGCGAGCAGCGGATGCCCTGCTCGCAGAACTTGCAGCGCTGTGCCCTGCGCCTCCATGCGGTCGAACGAGGTGTCCTCGCCGGCCTCGCTGGACTCGCTTGAGCATCGTGTGTACGGACTCGTGGTAACTGTCTGCCATGGTCCCTCCCGGGGATGGGTTGCAGGGTCGGGCGCCGAGGGCGCCGTGTCAGGTGCGGGAAGGGGCGCGCTCGCCTCGCGGCCGCGCGCCCGTCAGTCTGGGGCTCGCCTCAGCCGTGGATCAGCTGCGGCAGGCACTTGACGCAGACCCAGGTGCTGTCGCCCTCGGTGCGGACGGGGAACAGGACGGCGTCGTCTCGCTGCGGCCGCAGTTCAAGCACGTCTGCTCGATGACTGACGCTGGCGGCCAGCTTGTCGGCCATCTTCTCGGCGGCGGCGTCTTCGTCGAACGTCGGGGGCGTCACGCTTCTCGACGGTGAGCGCTCCTTCGGGGCAGACGGCGAGGCAGAAGCCGGCGCCGTCGCACAGCTCCTCTTTCACGACCTTGGCCTTGCCGTCGACGATCTCGATGGCGCCTTCGGCGCACGGGGTGACGCAGACGCCACACCCGGTACAGAGGTCTTCGTCGATCTTCACGATGCTGCGGACTGCCATGCACTGCTCGCTTTCGCGTGGTTTTCACGTTGGTGACAGTGATAAAGGTACTCCCCGACAACGGCCGGCTCCATTGACCTGCGTCAAGAGCCGGGTACCCGAGAACCATGACCTCCGACGGAAACCCAGGTGGGCGTCTCAGCTTGGCCGACGTCGCGCGACGCACAGCGCGGCGCGAAGGCGGAGCGCCGTCGCGCCGGGCCGTCTGAGGAGGTGAAGGTCCGTGGCCGAGAGCAATCTTCGCAAGGCGGCGTCACTGGCGGACCGCCGCCTCGGAGACGGAGTGGAACGCCAGGTCGTGAACCACCACCAGCGGCGTCTGCGCCGTCTCGGCTGGGAGCGTGCCCTGGCGCCGGGTCCCGGCGTCTGGGCCGACGGCTCGCCGCCGCCGCGCGACGGCAACTCTATGGAACTCCTCGTCGACGGAGCCGCCGCGCTTCCGCGCATCGCGGAGCAGCTGGCCGGGGCGGAGTCGGAGGTCACCATAGCCGGATGGGAGATCACGCCGGAGTTCGCGCTCACCCGCTCCGGCCCGCGCGTCGTGCTGCGCGACCTGCTGGCCGAGCTCGCCGAGCGCATACCGGTCCGCGTCCTCCTTTGGGCTGGCGCGCCACTGCCCGTGTTCCGCCCGTGGCGCGCGCAAGCCATTGAGGCCAGGCGCCGGCTCACCGCGGACACCCGGATCCAGGTCGTCCTGGACGCGCGAGAGAGGCCGCTGCACACGCATCACGAGAAGCTGGTGATCGTGGACGGCCGCACGGCGTTCGTCGGCGGCATCGACCTGACCGACGACCCGGTCGACAGGTTCGACGCCAGCCGGCACCCCTACCGGCGCCGGCGCGGATGGCACGACGCCGCCAGCCTGTTGCAGGGCCCGATCGTGGGCGACGTCGCCGCCCACGTCGCGCTGCGCTGGCGGCAGCTCACGGGCGAAAGCCTCGCGGTGAGTCGTCCTGGGGCCACGGGCGACATCGGCGCCCAGCTCGTCACTACGGTTCCCGAGCGTTTGTATCGCGGCGCCTGGGACGGGCGCTTCCGCATCCTCGAGGCCTACCTGCGCGCCATCAGGTCGGCGGAGCGCTTCATCTACCTCGAGAACCAGTTCCTCTGGTCACCCGAGATCGTCGCCGCGTTGCGCTCCAAGCTGCTGCACCCGCCGGTGGACGACTTCAGGATCGTGCTGCTCCTGCCTTCCCGGGCGGACAGTGGCGAGGACGACACACAAGGGCAGCTGGGCGTGCTGGCGGAGGCTGATCACGGCGGCGAGCGGTTTCTCGCCTGCGCGCTCTACGCGCGCAGCGCCGGCGCGACGGCGGCGCCGGTATACGTGCACGCCAAGATCGGCATCGTCGACGACAAGTGGTTCACGATCGGCTCGGCGAACCTGAACGACCACTCGCTCCTGAACGACACGGAGGTCAACGTGGTGACGCGCGACCCGGAGTTCGCGCGCGCGTCACGCATCCGTCTGTGGGCGGAGCACCTGGAGGCTCGAGAGGAAGACCTGCAGGGTGATCCCGCCGGCCTGGTCGATTCGCGCTGGAAGCCCATCGCCTACGAGCAGCAGGAGCGCAGAGAGGCGGGCGAGCCCATGACACACCGGCTCGCCCGCCTCCCGCACGTCTCCAAGCGCCTGCGGCGCGTCCTGGGTCCGATGGACGGCCTGATCTTCGACGGCTGAACGGTCGCGCCGACGGCGGTCAAGAGGGGCCGGAGGCCTTGACGCGCCGCGCCGTCTCCTCAACGCGGCGCGCCCTGGCCTCCGGCCGTTTGGCCTCGAGGATCCAGTCGACGTAGTCGCGACGGTCCGAGGGCGGCAGCGCCGCGAAGGCCTCTGCCGCCTCGGGGTCGTCGTGCAGTTCTATCTGCAGGTCGTGGGGGACCGGGGTCTCTTCGCGCGGGACGCTCCGTCCGGCGTCGTCCGTCTCCATCCGTTCCTTCCGCGTCGCCTACGCTGCCTTGCTGCCGCTCGTCTGAGTCGCGATCCTCTCACGGATGTCGTGGACCGTCGTGTTGGCGCGCTGGGCGGTCTGGTTGCTGACGCGCACCACACTCCGCCGGGCCCGCGGCCACGCGAGCGCGGCGCCGAGGATCATGGACGTCGTGATCAGACCGGTGCCGAAGAGGAGCCTGCGCCCGTAGTGCCTGGGCTGGATGTCGCCGCGCAGGTGATCGGCGCTGCTCTGAGCGGCCTCGACGATCTGCCGCAGGTCACGCCGCAGCCGCCTGTCGCTGGAGACGTGCCTCATGAGGTCGTTGCCGGCGCGGATGAAGGCGGCCACGTCCGTGCGCAGGTCTTCGTCAGTAGCTACCCGCCGGACGTACGGCGCCGTGGACGCCGCTACCCCCGTCACCCTGCCCATGCTCCGAAGTCTGCTGGTGAGAGCCATGATGACTCACCGTCCTCCCGTGAGGTCGGGTTTGCCGATACCGTTGGTGTTCCCGGTGAGCGGGGGCATTGACACTCGAGCGTCAGCGCAGGGAAGGGGCCGCACCGTCGCGCGGGCCTATTCCTGCGCCAGCTTGTGCAGCTGCTCGAAGCTGAGGATCTCGATGAGCCCGTGGTCGCGGCTCATGCGGATGACCTGCGCCCGCTTGAAACGGTCGAAGGTACGGCTGAGTGTCTCGGGCACGGTGCCGAGGCGAGCCGCCAACTCCCGTTTGCTGACCGGCAGCTGGATGACGCGCGGCACGTCGGCGGGCGCCGGGCCGCCTGCGGACGCCGGCTCGAGCTGCTCGTCGGCGCGCGCCAGCAGGTACCTGGCGAGGCGCGCCGGCACCGGCAGCAGCAGGTCCTCGACGCGGCGGTTGAGCAGGCCGAGCAGGTGCGCCATCGCCGCCAGCAGGTTGACGGCGAGCTGCGGCTCGGCCAGCAGCAGTGCGAGCGTCTGCTCCTTGTCGAAGCGGTAGACGAGGCACTCCGTCATCGTCTCCGTGCTCGAGGGGAAGACGTCGTGGAACAGCGCCGCCTCCGCAAAGGTCTGGCCTTCTTCCACGTGACGCACCGTGGCCGTGCGCCCGTCACGCAGCAGCTTGAACACCTTGAGGCGGCCTTCGGCGAGCAGGTAGAAGGCGTCGGCTGCGTCTCCCTGCAGGAAGAGTGTCTCGTCCGCGTGCAGGCGGCGCGGCTGGGCGACCGCGGCGAGCCGCTCGAGCTGGTCCTCGTCGAAGTGCGTGAACAGCGTCGCGGCGCGCAGGTCGGTCAGGGTGCGGTCGTCCACAGCCATGGCCGGAGTATAGCCGCCGGTGGCAGCGCAGCGCCGGTGGAGCAGCCGGGCGGCACGGCGCTCGCCGGGGACCTCAGCGGTTGACCGCCGTGCCGCGCAGGGTCTAGCATCGCCGACGCTTGGAGGTGCCCGCGAGGGCTACTTGAGGGAAGCCGGTGCAAGACCGGCGCGGACCCGCCGCTGTGACCGGGGACGAAGGCTGCGAGAAGCCACTGCCAGCTCGCTGGCGGGAAGGCGCAGCCGGAGGACGATCCGGGAGCCAGAAGACCTGCCTCCAGAGTGTGCGACCGACGCGCCTCGCGTGGTGAACGAGGTAGCGGCGGCGCATGGCTGTGGTCTCGAACACGGGAGGCCCGGGCTCCGGCGAAGTCGTCGGCTCGGGTCTTGTTGTTTTTCGTGACCGGGAGGCAGGCATGCGAGCAGCTGCGACAGGTACCGGCGCCGCCTGGCGGCGCGGCCGGCTCGCGCCGGCTCCGCACTCCGCGGCGCGTCTTCGCCCGCTCGTCGTCACTCGCGACACTGCTGTTCCTGCTCGCCGCCCTCACGCTGGGCACAGAGCTGGTCGTGCGGGCGCTGCACGTCGCGCCCTACGTGTTCCCGCCGCCGTCGGCCGTGCTGGCCGAGCTCGCGGCGGACCCGCTGCTCTTTCTGCGCGCGGCGCTGGTCACGGTCTCCGAGGCCGCCGCCGGCCTGGTGCTCGGGGCGGCGGTCGCGCTGGCCTTCGCCGCCGCCGCGACCCACTCCAGGCGCCTCGACGAGCTGTTCACACCGCTCGTCGTGGCGTCACAGACGGTCCCGGTCATCGCTCTGGCCCCGCTCCTCGTGCTGTGGATGGGCTACGGCGAGCCGCCCAAGGTCGTCATCTGCGCGCTCATCGCCTTCTTCCCCATGGCCGTCACAGAACGCGAGGGACTCCGCGCGACCGACCCGCAGCTGCTGCTGCTGATGCGGTCGGTGGGAGCGAGCGGCTGGGACGTCTTCTGGCGCGTGCGCATGCCGTTCGCGCTCCCGTACCTGGCCGCCGGGGTGCGCACCGGCATCACGCTCAGCCTGGTCGGCGCGGTCGTCGCGGAGTGGACGGGGGCGGACAGCGGCCTCGGCTACCTCGTGCTCTCGGCCAACGCCCGCCTGGCGACCGCGCAGGCGTTCGCCGCCATCCTCGTCATCACCGTCATCGGCCTCGCGGCGTACGCCGCCGCCGGGCTCCTTGAACGCCGGCTCTGCTGGTGGACTCCCGCCGCGAAAGGATCATCGTGACCGCTCTCCTCCCCTCAGGACCACGCGCCTCGCAGCCGGAGCTCCCGTCTCCGAGAGCTCGTCTCGTTCTCGTCGCGGCACTCGTGCTGCTGGTCGCCGCCGCGGCGGCGCTCTCCGGCTGCGGCAGCGGCGCCTCCGCGGCGCCCGCCTCCTCCTCCGCGGCCACCAGCGCCTCCGGCGCCGCGGCTCCCGACGTGGCCACCGTGACGCTGATCATGGACTGGGTGCCCTGGGTCCTCGACATCCCCGTCGACGTCGCCCAGGAGAAGGGCTTCTACGCGGCACACGGCCTCACCGTGAAGCAGACGCTGCCGGCAGGTGCCACCGACGTCGCCAAGTTCGTCTCCACGGGCAGGGCGCAGTTCGGGCTGTACTACGCGCCCGACACGCTGATGGCGGTGCAGGAGGGCGCTCCGCTTCTGTCGGTCGCGAGCCTCATGAGTCACGCGCCGGTCGGGATGGCCATGGCGCCCGGCGTGCACGCCACATCTCCCTCGGACCTCGCGGGGACGACCGCCGGCGTGGTCATGATCCCGTCGACGCGCGCCTCGTTCGCGACCATGCTGAAGACCGGCGGCGTCGACCCGGGCGCGGTCAGGGTCGCGGATCCGGGGTTCGACCTCGTCGCGCCGCTGCTGGCGGGCAAGTACCAGTCGGTCGCGGTGACCGAGTTCGGCGAGCTGGTCCAGGCCGATGCGACGGGGCAGAAGCTCGACTACCTGGACTTCCGCGACTGGGGCACGCCCGACTACGCGTTCCTGAACGTGCTGACCCAGAAGGGGTTCGCGGCCGAGCACCCGGCGACGGTCAAGGCCTTCGTCGCGGCCACGCTGCAGGGCCTCGACTGGGCCGTGGCGCATCCGGACGAGGCGGTGGCCATCTACGTCGCCCGCCACCCCGAGCTCAAGGCCGGTCTGCTGCTCGCGCAGTGGAAGGCGGCGATCCCGTCCATGGCGTCGGGCGCCGGAGTCACCTCCGGGCTTCAGGACGTCGCCGGGTGGGACCACCTGGACCAGTGGATGGTCACGACGGACCAGCTCACGAAGGCCGTCGACGTGACCGGCGCGGTCACCAACGAGTACCTGCCCGCGCAATGACGGCAGCCGGGCTCACGGTCTCGTCGGTCTCGGCCGGCTACGGACGAGAGACCGCCGCCGGCTCGGGAGCGGTGCTGGCGGGCGTCGACGTCGAGCTGCCCGCCGGCGATTGCCTGGCCGTCGTCGGACGCAGCGGGTGCGGTAAAAGCACGTTGCTGAACGTCCTCGCCGGCGTGCATCCGCCGGCGAGCGGCTCCGTGACCGTCGGCGGTGAAGTCGTGGCGGCGGGCGGCGGGCGGGCCAGCGGGGGGCGGCGCGGGGACTTGTCTCGTCGCGCTCCGGATCACGCCGCCTACCTCTTCCAGCAGGACCTCTTGTTGCCGTGGAAGAGCGCCCTTGCGAACGCCGTCTTCGCGGCGCGTCTGGCGGCGGGACGCGGCGCGCGGCACGGGGCGCACGACCTCGAGGAGCGCGCCGCCGGCCTGCTCCGCGAGTTCGGTCTCGGCGACAGCCTCGCTCTGTTGCCGCGGCGAACTGTCCGGAGGCATGCGCCAGCGTGTGGCTCTCGCCCGTACGGTGCTGATGGATCGCGGCCTGATCTTGCTCGACGAGCCGTTCGGCAGTCTCGACGCGGTCACCCGCGCGGAGATGCGCCTCTGGCTGCTGGACGTGATGGCGGCGCATCCGGCGACCTGGGTGCTCGTGACGCACGACGTGGACGAGGCCGTGCTGCTCGGCGACCAGGTGGCCGTGCTGCGCGGCCGGCCGGCGAGGCTGGAGGCCTCATCGCCGGCCGCGCTGAGCCGCGCGCGGCGCCGCGGCATCGCGGCCGTAGCCACCGGCGAGCTCGAGGAGGCCGCCGGCGACTCGCGGCCGGACGCGGAGGCCGCCGCGACGGCCGCAGCCGGCCTGCGACGGGCTCTGCTGGACGAACAGCGGGCGTCCTGAGCCGGGGCCGCCCGTACCTGGACCCGGCCGGCTCCCGCTGTGCTGTTTGACGCCCCCGGCGCAACGGCGATAGCCTTGCCGGGCATCTCTCAGCTGCTGGGAAGCCGGTGCAAGGCCGGCGCTGCCCCGCAACTGTAGGCGCCGACGAACGTCGCAGCATGCCACTGCCCGAGGGGTGGGAAGGCGCGGCAAGTAGGGTGACGCGCAAGCCAGGAGACCGTGGCCGGGAGATCACTGCGACAACGCCTCGAGGGAGGGCAGCGGTGGACACAGCAAACGACCGGCCCGTCGGGGGCCGGCTCATCCTCGTCACCGGCGGCGCGCGGAGCGGCAAGAGCACGTACGCCGAGCGGCTCGCGGCGCAGCTGGCCGAGCCGCACGGCGGCCGGGTGACTTACGTCGCCACGTCCCAGACGTACGATGAGGAGATGGTGCAGCGCGTGAGCGCGCATCAGTCCTCACGGCCCGGGTCGTGGACCACGGTCGAGTGCCCGGTGGATGTGCCGGCGGCCGTGCGCGCGGCCGCCGCCGGCTCGGGCGGCCGGGGCGCCGGACCCGCAGGGTCCGCCGGCGCCCCTCCCGTGATCCTGCTCGACTGCGTCACCCTCTGGGTGACCAACCTGCTCTTCACCGGCGGCGCCTTCGGCGGCAGCGAGCCGCCGGCCGACGGCTACAACTACGACAAGGACCTGCTGCGGCCGGCCGAGGAGCGCGCCGCGGCCGAGCGTGTGGCGGTCGCCGTGACCGGCCTGCTCGCGGCCGTCGCTGAGACCGGCGTCACCCTCGTGGCCGTCACCAACGAGGTCGGACTCGGCGTCGTTCCGGAATACCCGCTCGCCCGCCTCTACCGCGACCAGCTCGGCTGGGCCAACCAGCGCCTCGCCCGCGATGCGGACGGCCTCTACCTGCTCGTCTCCGGCTACGCGCTCGACGTCAAGGCGCTCGCCGTCCCATCCATCGAGGATCTCTCGTCACCCTTCAAGGAGCACCAGTGACCGATCTGCTCGGCCGCACCATCGCGGCCATCGCCCCGCTCGACGCCGACGCCATGCGTGCCGCCGAGGCGCGCCAGCTCCAGCTCACCAAGCCGCCCAAGGCGCTCGGCCGTCTCGAGGCCCTGTCCATCCAGCTCGCGGGCATC
Source organism: uncultured Thermoleophilia bacterium (assembly GCA_963798285.1). GTDB lineage: Bacteria > Actinomycetota > Thermoleophilia > UBA2241 > UBA2241 > CAIXSE01. The sequence goes on from CAWCSR010000002.1 coordinate 164,715, forward strand.
CAGGGCCTGGAGCAGCCGGTCATCGCCGACAAGGCGATCGCCGTCATGGCCGCCGATCACGGCGTCACCGCCGAAGGCGTCAGCGCCTTTCCGGCTGAGGTCACCGTCGGGATGGTCTTCAACATGCTCGCCGGCGGCGCCGGCATCAACGTGATCGGGCGCCACGTCGGCGCGCGCGTCATCGTCACCGACGTGGGCGTGAACGCCGATCTCAGCGCCGCCGAGGGCGTGCGCCAGAAGAAGGTCCGCATGGGCACCGCCAACATGGCGCAGGGTCCCGCGATGACCCGCGAGGAGGCCGTGCGCGCCATCGAGATCGGCATCGAACTGGTCGAGGAGGAGCTCGCGCACGGGCTCGACATCATCGCCACCGGCGAGGTGGGCATCGGCAATACCACGGCGGCCTCGGCCGTCATCGCCGCGCTCACCGGCGAGCCGGCGGCCCGGGTCACCGGCCGCGGCACCGGCATCACTGTGGACGCGCTCGCCGGCAAGGTCGCCGTCATCGAGAAGGCGCTCGCCGTCAACGTGCCCGACGCCGCCGACCCCATCGACGTGCTCACCAAGGTCGGCGGCCTCGACATCGCCGCGATGACCGGCGTGTTTCTGGGCGGCGCGGCGCACCGCGTCCCCGTCGTCATGGACGGCTTCATCAGCGCCGCGGCGGCGCTCGCCGCCGTGCGTCTCTGCCACGAGTGCGTGGACTACATCCTGCCGAGCCACGTGAGCATCGAGGTCGGGCACCAGATCGTGCTCGAGGAGCTGGGCCTGGTGCCGTTGTTCGACCTCGAGATGCGGCTGGGTGAGGGGACGGGCGCGGCGTTGTCGATGAGCATCATCGAGGCCTCCGCGCGCATCCTCAGCGAGATGGCGACGTTCGAGAGCGCCGGCGTCGCCGGCGATCCCAATGAAGCCGACTCCGAGCTGACGCGATAGGCTCGACCGCAGCTCGGCAGCACGCGACGATCAGGGACTTCGCCACAGGATGACCGACGACGATCAGACACCGAGGCGGGAGCCGGATGCTCCGCCGCCACAGCTCGACACCGCGCAGGGCGCGGCGCGGGCCGCCGGCACCGCTCCCGCCGCCGGTCGCGACGTGGTGAACGCCGGCGATCCGGCCGCGGGCCGCGGCGCAGCGAACGCCTCCGGCTCCGCCGCGGGCGACGACGCGGCGGCCTCGGGCGCTGCTCCCGTCGCGGATCCCGCCGCCGCGGCCGGCCCGACCGGCGGCCAAGCCGCCGGTTCCGCCGGCCGCCGCCTGACGCTCGCCGTCACGTTCCTCACCGGCATCCCGCTCAAGGTCGAGGGCGAGGTCAGCCCGGCCGACCTGTGGGGGAGCATGGGCTGGTACCCGCTCGTCGGCCTGGTCATGGGCCTCGCCGCTTGGGTCGTCTACGCGGGCCTGCGTCTCGTTCCTGCCCGGCCTGGTCGCGGCGACGCTGGTCGTCATCCTGCTGGAGCTGCTGACACGCGGACTGCACCTGGACGGGCTCATGGACACCGCCGACGGCATCCTGAGCGGCGCGCCTCGCGAGCGCGCGCTAGAGATCATGAAGGACCACAACGTCGGCGCGATGGGCGTCGCCGCCGCGGTGCTGCTCCTGGTGCTCAAGGTCGCGGCCCTGGGCGCGCTCTCGCGCGCCGATGCGGCCGCGCCCCTGCTCGCCGGCTGGTGCGCGGCGCGCGCGCTCCCGGCGCTCAACGTGTACTGGTGGCCGTACGCGCGCCCCGCCGGCACCGGCGAGGCGTTCACCCGCGACCACACGCCGGGTCCGCTGCAACTGGCCGGCGGCCTGCTGGCGGCCGGCGTCGTCGTCGCCGGCATCGTCGGCCTGTGGGCCGGCGCCGCCGGTTCCTGGTACGCCGGCCTCCTCGCCGCCGCAGTCTCCGTGGGCGTCGCGCTCGGAGTGCAGGCCACCGTGGCGAAGAAGCTCGGCGGCCTCACCGGAGACGTCTACGGCATGGGCATCGAACTTGCAGAGGCGGCCGCGCTGGTCGTCGGCTGCGCCATCGTCGGCCTCGTCGACATGACGCCGGACACCACGACCCAGGACCTTGCATGAAGCTGTACCTCGTCCGTCACGGCCAGTCCACGGGCAACATCGGCGGCACGCTGATGGGCCAGAGCGACCATCCGCTCACCCCGCTCGGCGAGGCCCAGGCGCAGGCCGTCGCAGCACGCCTCGCCTCTGTCGGGCCGATGCCCGTGTTCTCGAGCGACCTGCCGCGGGCGCGGACCACCGCCGAGTACATCGTCGGCGCCTGGATGGCCACCGGCGGCGCCGGAGCGACCGTCGAGAGACCGGCCGGCCTGACACTGGACCCGCGCCTGCGCGAGATCTCCCTCGGCGACTACGAGGGCCGCCCCTGGCAGGAGTTCGAGGCCGACACCGCGCTCACGGAGGCGTTCATCGCCGATCCCTACCGCACGACGCTGCCCAACGGCGAGTCGCTGGAGCACCTGGAGGCCCGGGTGCACGCGGCGGTCCTCGACGTCCTCGTGCCGTTCGGCGTGGACGATACCGGCGCGTTCTGCGGCAACGCCGTGAGCCAGGGCGACGCCAGCGCGACGGACCGCAACGCGAGCGACGCCGACCGCGCGATGAAGGCCGGAGCCGCGGCGGCGGCCGTGGAAGGCGCGGCGGCGGCGGTCGCCGCCGAGGACGCCGCCGGCGGTGACGACGGCCTGCCCGAGACCATGGACGCGAGCGTGGTCGCCACCGGGTTGCTCCCCGTCGCCGACGGCGGGAGCGTCTGCCTGGTGGCGCACGACGGCCCCATCCGGGCGATCCTCAACCACTATCTGGGCGTGCCGCCGGAGAAGTGGTGGACGCTGTCCACCACTCACGGCGGCGTCTCCCTGCTGGAGTTCGCCGGCGGCTGCGTCATCATCCGCTTCGTGAACGCGACGGACCACCTCGCCGGGCTGGAGCCCGACAGGTACGTTCCGTCCGACGGCGGCTGACCGGCTCCGGCCGGCCGCGCGGCACGTGGTCTTCGTCCCTCACGACTGGCGGCTCGCGCTGGCCACCGTGCTGCTCGCCGGTCTGATCGATGTCGGCGCTGGGCGAGCCGCCGAACGCGCTGCATCCCGTGGTCTGGATGGGCCGGCTGATCGGCGCGCTGGAGCGGCGCCGGCCGCGCAGCCGGCCCGGCGCCGAGTTCGCCTACGGCGTGCTGATCGTCGCTGATGACGGCCGGAGCGGCGTTCGCCGCCGGCCTCGCCCTCACCCTCGTCCTCGGCCGGCTGCCGTGGTGGCTCGCGCTGCCGGTCGGCGCGTACGCGCTGAAGACGACCTTCTCGCTGCGCGGGCTGGTGCGCGCCGGCCGCGACGTGCAGCGCGCGCTGGCCTCCGACACGGCCGCGGCGCGCGCCTCGCTCGCGGCGCTCGTCAGCCGCTCGCCCGACCTCGATCCTCGCCTGATCGTCTCGGCGACCGTCGAGTCACTCGCCGAGAACCTCACCGACAGCGTCGTCTCGCCGCTGCTGTACTACGCCCTGTTCGGCCTGCCCGGCGCACTGGCGTACCGGGCGATCAACACTATGGACGCGATGCTCGGCTATCGGGACGACCGCGAGTACGTGGGCAAGGCCGCGGCGCGGAGCGACGACGCGGCCAACTGGCTGCCGACACGCATCGCCGGGCTGCTCCTCGTGGCAGTCTCCGCGCTCAAGGGGACGGCCGGACGCGCCTGGTGGGCGTTTCGCACGCAGCATCAGCCGCAGTGCGGACCCAACAAGACGCTGGCGATCGCGACCATGGCGGGAAGCTTGGGAGTGCAGCTGCAGAAGCCGGGCGCCTACGCGCTGGGGACGGCTGATCGCGCGCTCACGCCGGACGTGATCGACGACGCCGTGTGGAGGGTGTGGGCGGCCGGCGGCGCGACCGTCGCGCTCGCCGCCGGCCTCGCCGCGCTGCTCACGTGGGCGGTGTGAGCAGGAGCGCCACCGGGCACCGTCCTCATCGTCGGCGGGGCAGCGCCTCGCCACCATCGCGCGCCAGACGAGGTGATCCACGTGTGCCGCAACATCAAGACCTTGTACAACTTCGAGCCGCCCGCGACCGATGAGGAAGTGCGGGCGGCCGCGCTCCAGTACGTGCGGAAGATCAGTGGCTTTTCGCGACCGTCGGCCGCCAACGAGGCAGTCTTCGCGCTGGCCGTCGACGCGGTGGCGACCGCCTCCGCGGACCTCCTGGGGTCGTTGGTGACGACCGCCGATCCGAAGGACCGGGAGGCCGAGGCCGCCAAAGCGCACGAGCGAGCGCTCCGCAGGTTCGGCGCCTGAGACCGCGATGAGGATCCACCTCGTCGACGGGACCTACGAGCTCTTCCGCAGCTACTTCGGCGCGCCGCCGAGACGCGACCGGGAGGGTCGCGAGGTCGGCGCGACGGTCGGCCTTCTGCGCAGCCTCTGGCTGCTGCTCTCCACGCCGGGCGTGACGCACGTCGCCTGCGCTTTCGACCACGTGATCGAGTCGTTCCGCAACGAGTTGTACGCCGGCTACAAGTCGAGCGCCGGCGTCGACCCCGCGCTGCTGGCGCAGTTCGAGCTCGCCGAGGAGGCCGTGCGGTCGCTCGGCGTGGTGGTGTGGCCGCAGGTGGAGTTCGAGGCCGACGACGCGATCGCCACCGCGGCGGCGCGGTTCCGCGACCTGCCCGGCGTCGACCGGGTCGTGGTGTGCTCGCCGGACAAAGACCTGGCGCAGACGGTCGTCGACGAGCGCGTCGTGTGCTGGGACCGGCGCAGGGACCTCGTGCTGGACCAAGCCGGCGTGACGGCCAAGTTCGGAGTGCCGCCGGCCTCCATCCCCGACTGGCTGGCGCTGGTCGGCGATGCCGCCGACGGCTTCCCCGGCATCCCCGGCTGGGGCGCGAAGTCGGCGGCGTCGGTGCTGGCCCGGTTCGGGCACATCGCGGCGATACCGGACGACCCCGCCGCGCTCGGCCTGCCGCGAGCGCGAGCGGCCCGCCTCGGGGAGAGCCTGCGGGCGGGCCGCGCAGACGCCGAGCTCTTCCTCCGCCTCGCCACGCTCAGGCTCGACGTTCCGCTCAGGGAGACGGTGGCCGACCTCGAGTGGCGCGGCGTGCGGCCCGGCTTCACCGAGCTCTGCGCAGCGCTCGGTGACGAGGGCCTGGCACGGCGCGTCGAGGAGGCGCGCGCGTCCCGCTGACGGCGCGCGCCGCCGCTCCCTGACATCGCCGGCTCTTTCCCGCGGCGCGCCGTCGACGGGTCCGCGGTTCGCCGACCCTGCCTCTCGGGGACCATCCCGATACACGGCACCGCGGGACGACTATCCGGAGGTCCTCATGTCCGCGCACGACGACGAACTGGTCGCTCGGGCGACCACTCTCATCGCCGCCGATCTCGACGAGGTCTGGACCGCGCTCGTCGAGCCGGCTGCGATCACGCAGTACATGTTCGGCGCGACGGTCGAGACCGATTGGAGCGTCGGCGGCTCCATCATCTGGAAGGGCGAGTGGCAGGGCCGCGCCTTCGAAGACAAGGGCACGATCCTGCGCTGCGACCCTGGGCGACTGCTCGAGTACAGCCACTTCAGCCCGCTGTCGGGCCTCGAGGATCGGCCGGAGAACTACCACACGGTCACCGTCGAGCTGGCGCCGGACGCGCGCGGGACGCGCGTCTCCCTGTCGCAGGACGGCAACGCGACGCCCGAGGCGCGCGAGCACTCCGAGCGGAACTGGACGCTGATGCTCGACTCGCTCAAGGGCTACGTCGAGGGACGGAGGGAGGCGGTCGCGTGAGGCTCACGGTGACCACGTTCCTCACCCTCGACGGTGTCATGCAGGCGCCGGGTGGACCGGAGGAGGACCGCAGCGACGGCTTCGAGCACGGCGGCTGGTCCTTCCCGTACGCGGACGAGGACTTCGGCCGTCTCGTGACCGGCTGGTTCGCGGAGGCGGATGCCTTTCTGCTGGGGCGGCGGACCTACGAGATCTTCGCCGCCTTCTGGCCGCGGGTCACCGAAGAGGCCGACCCCGTCGCGTCGCGCCTCAACACACTTGCCCAAGTACGTTGCGTCCAGGACGCTGAGGTCCCTGAGCTGGCAAGGCGCGGAACCGCTGGACGGGGAGGTGCCGGATGCGGTCGCCCGGCTCAAGGCACAGCCCGGGCGCGAGCTCCAGGTGCACGGCAGCGGCGAGCTCCTGCAGACGCTGATGGCCAACGACCTCGTCGACGAGTACCGGTTGTTCGTCTATCCGGTCGTGGTCGGTAGTGGCCGGCGACTCTTCCGGGAGGGAGGGACGCCGCGGTCTCTCGAGCTCGCCGAGTCGACGACGACCAGCGCCGGCGTCGTCGTCGCGACCTACCGGCGCGGCGGCCCGCTCGTGACGGGGACCTTCTCGCTCGAGGACCACTGAGTCGGCGGAGGCTCTCCGGCCACTTGCGCGGAGTGCTGCGCGCGGCGAGGATTCCGGCGTGAGCAGCGATCGGGAAGCGCGCCGCGCAGTTCCACGGCGACTGCCTGCCGTGCGTCGCCTTTCACGCGAGCCGTGGCGAACGCCCGCGCTGCGACCGTTAGCCCATCGCCGCGTCGCACCGACCAGAGGCCGCGGCTCTTGCGCGACACGCTCAGGATCGGGGGAGTCGGGTAGGAAGGCGCTATGAAGAAGCCCGGCCGTCATGCGCTCGCCGCCCTGCCGATCGTGGTGGTGATCGCCGCCCTGGTGGCGGTGGCCGGCAGCCAGGGCGGCTCCACCGTCGGGGGCTTCCCGGTGTTCGCCCTCTGCATCATCATCGCGTTCGCCATCCAGTGGGTCGCGTTCGTGCCCGCCTACCTGCTGCAGACGGAGCGGTTCTTCGACCTCACCGGCAGTCTCACGTACATCGTCGTCGCCGTGGTCGCGGCGCTGCTCTCGGCCGAGCCGGATGCGCGGTCTCTCCTGCTGCTGGCGGTGGTCGTCGTCTGGGCGGCTCGGCTCGGCTCCTACCTGTTCCTGCGTATCCGCAAGGCGGGGGCCGACAAGCGTTTCGCCGACATCAAGCCGTCGTTCTCACGGTTTCTGAACGCGTGGACCCTGCAGGCGCTGTGGGTGACGCTGACGCTCGCCGCCGCGCTGGCGGCCATGACCAGCACCCAGCGCGTCGCCCTGGGCTCGGTGACCGCCATCGGCCTCCTGCTGTGGGTCGCGGGCATCGGCCTCGAGGCCACCGCCGATGCCCAGAAGAGCCGCTTTCGCGCCGACCCCGCCAACGCCGGCCGCTTCATCCACTCCGGCCTCTGGTCCTGGTCGCGGCATCCCAACTACTTCGGCGAGATTTTGCTGTGGGCCGGCGTGGCCGTCGTCGCCCTGCCGGTGCTGCGCGGCTGGCAGTGGGTGACGCTGATCTCGCCGGTCTTCGTGGCGCTGCTCCTGCTGCGCGTCAGCGGAGTGCCGATGCTGGAGAAGGCCGCCGACGAGAAGTGGGGCGGCCGGCCCGACTACGAGGCGTACAAGTCCCATACTCCCATGTTGGTGCCGCGTCCTCCCGGGAAGACCTGACGCAAAGGGGTCGACGCGGGCTATGATGAGGCCGTCGAGCCGCCCCGGAGGGCCACAGTGAGTGACTTCTCTTCCATCGCGCGCATCTACCGCCAGAACGCCACCGCACAGAAGTCCGCCGCGGAGCAGCTCTTCTGGATGCTGCGCATCCAGCGGAGCGACGATGTCCTGGACCTGGGCTGCGGCACGGGGCACCTCGCGCAGGAGATCCGCGTGCTCACCGACGGGCGCGTCGTCGGTATCGACCTCTTCCCGGAGATGATCGCCATGGCGCGGGAGGCGGCGCCGGACGGCATCGAGTTCGTCACCGGCGTCGCCGAGGCTCTGGACATGCCGGAGTCGTTCGACGCGATCTTCTGCAACTCCGTCTTCCAGTGGTTCACGGACGCGCCGCGTGCGCTCGCCAACTGCTACGCGGCGTTGCGCCCTGGGGGCCGGATGGCGATGCAGGCGCCGGCCCGCAAGGAGTACTGCCCGCAGTTCGTGCGCGCCGTCGCCAGGCTGGCCGACGACCCGCGCACCAGCGAGGTGTGGGCGCACTTCCGCACGCCTTGGACGTTCTACGAGACGGCCGATGACTACGCGCGGCTCTTCACCGGCGCCGGATTCACCATCGGCGGCGCCGAGATCGAGGAGCTGCGAGAGCACGGGACGCCCGAGCGGGCGCTCGAGATGTTCGAGTCCGGGGCCGCGGCCGCTTACCTCAACCCGGTGTGCTACGACGCGCCGTTGCTGCCCGAGTATCCGGACGTGGCACGCGAGATCATCCTCGCGGACCTCCACGACCAGGCGGACTCGCGCGGGCGGCTCGAGGTCCTCTTCTCCCGCGTGTACGTGCTTGCGAGGAAGCCCTGATGGAGCTCGCCGGCCGGATCGTCATCGTCACCGGTGCGTCGTCGGGCATCGGCGAGGCGTTCGCGCGCCTGGCGGCGCGCGAGGGCGCTCGCCTCGTCCTCGCCGCGCGCCGCACCGGCCGGCTCGAGGCGCTCGCCGCCGAACTGCCGGACGCGCTCGCCGTGACCACCGACCTGCGCGTCCCGGACCAGGTCGAGGCCATGGTCGCCGCCGCGGCGGAGCGGTTCGGCGGCGTCGACGTGCTCGTCAACAACGCGGGGCAGGGACTGCACGTGCCGGTCGAGCAGGTCGTCCTGGACGACTTCGAGGCCGTCGTGGAGCTCAACCTGTACGCGCCGCTGCTCGCCATGCAGGCGGTCCTCCCGCTCATGAGGGCGCGAGGCGGCGGCGCGATCGTCAACGTCAGCTCCAACACGACGCGCATGGTCATCCCCGGCATCGGCGCCTACTCGTCGACCAAGAGCGCCCTCAACCAGCTCTCGGCCACCGCGCGCGCGGAGTGGGCCGGGGACGGGATCGCCGTGTCCATCGTGTACCCCAGCGTCACGGCGACGGAGTTCCATCGATCGCTGCGCGCCGGGTCGATGCGCGGCGGCGCACACAGCCACGCGCATTCGCCCGAGCTTGTCGCCGCGGCCATCCGGCGGGCGATCGCGACGGGCGACGCCGAGGTCTTCCCGGTCCCGCCGGAGGCGGATCGCTGAACCACGGCGCGCCCGCGTGAAAGGAGACCGGCGTGTTCCTGCAGGCGACTGACGACGGCTATCTGGACGTTCTGCCGGGCATCCGGCGCAAGACGCTGAGCCACGGCGCCGCTACGCTGATGAGCGAGTTCCGCCTGCAGGCCGGCTACCCCCTGCCGGTCCACGAGCACCCCCAGGAGCAGACGGGCTACCTGGTCAGCGGCCGTCTGCGCCTCACGATCGGCGACGAGACCCGCGACGTGGGACCCGGGGACAGCTGGTCGATCCCCGGAGGCGTGCTCCACGGCGCCGAGACGCTCGAGGATGCGGTGGCGGTCGAGGTCTTTTCGCCGGTGCGCCAGGACTACCTGCCGGAGCCCTGATGGGACCGGGCGTGGAGGAAGATCCGCCGGCAGCGGGCGGCGACGGCAGGCTCATCATCGCCGCCACGTACGCCCGCTGGGACGGGTACCTGGGCCACAATGAACGCGACGTGTTCGGGACGACCGAACCGGCCGCGATCGTGGAGGCGGTCGACCGCTTCTGCCGGGCGAAGCTCGGCAGCGGGGTTGATCGCTACGAGTTCTACGCGACCGGCGTGTGCGGCGTGCACGGGGTGCGCCTGGAAGACGGTCGCGGCGTCGTCGTGAAGATCCACCGGGCCGGCGCCGACAAGGTACACCTCGACGCCGTGCACGACGTCCAGCGGCACCTGGTGGCCGCCGGGTTCCCGGCGCCGGCGCCGATCCTCGGGGCGGCGCCGCTCGCCGGCGGCGTCGCCGTCGTCGACGAACTGCTCGCCCGCGACGGCTGGGAGGACGCGCACGAGCCGGCGGTGCGGCGCAGGGTGGCCGCCGGCCTGGCCCGGCAGCTCGAGCTTTGCCGGGCGCTCGGCGCCGTCCCCGGCCTCAAGACGGCCGCGCTCGTCCGCCGGCAGCTCTGGGCGAAGCCGCACGACCGGCGCTTCGACTTCGCCGCCTCATCCGCCGGCGCCGCCTGGATCGACGAGCTCGCCGCAGACGCTCGACGCCGGCTCGACGAGGTGGCCGCCGTGAACCTGGTCGCCGGCCACATGGACTGGCGCGTCGAGCACCTGCGCTTCCGGGACGGCGAGCTCATCGCGACCTGGGACTGGGACAGCCTCGGTCTGGCCACCGAGCCGGTCGTCGTCGGGACCGTCGCCCACGCCTTCGTCGCCGACTACACCGTGGACGATCTCGAGCCCGTTCCGACTGTGGAGGAGTCGCTCGCCTTCGTCGCCGACTACGAGGCGGCGCGGGGCGGCGTGTTCGGCCGCGGCGAGCGCCGCGTCGTCTACGCCGCCCTCGTCGCGGCCACGGCCTACAGCGCACGCTGCGAGCACTCGGACGAGCTGACGGCGATGGGGACGCGGCCGCCGGGCCCGCCGCCGGCGGCGGTGCCGCCCGGCGGCTTCCGCGCGCTCCTCGCCTCGTGCGGCCCCGCGCTTCTCGGCGTCGATGCCGGTGCGGTCCCTCCTGTCTCCGCCTCGTGACCTTCAGCGTTTGCCCCTCCGCCCGCCGGGAACCACAAGGCGGTCTGGACAGCACACGATCCGGGAGAGATCGTCATGGATGAGCAGGACTTCACGATCACCCGCGAGTTCGCCGCGCCTCGAGAGCTCGTCTTCAAGGCGTGGACGGACTGTGGCCACCTCTCCAGGTGGTGGGGCCCCCGGGACTTCACGACTTCACACTGCGCCATCGACGCGCGTCCGGGCGGACGGTGGCTCAGCGCCATGCGCTCCCCCGAGGGCCACGACTTCTGGAGCAGCGGCGTCTTCGTCGAGCTCGACGCGCCGGCGCGGTTCGTGATCGACGAGGGCTTCTCCGACGAAGAGGGCAACCGCCTCACCGCCCAGGACTACGCGATGAGCGACGACATGCCGAGCGAGGACCGGGTGACGGTCACGCTCGAGGAACGCGACGGCCGGACCCGGATGACGATGCGGCAGGGAATCCCGCGGGACGTCGCCGAGCGCAACGGCGCGCCGCGCGGCTGGCGCGAGACGTTCGACAAGCTCGAGTCGTATCTCGACGAGCTGCAGCGCGGCTCGGAGATAGCGCACTGAGCGCCGTGGAGAACGAGCGCGCCATGGTGCGGGAGGCCGACCAGACGGACGTGTCGAAGCTGGTCGGCCTCATGGGCGCGTTCTACGCTGAGTCCGGCTATGTTCTGGACGAGGAACGCGCCAGGACGGGGTTCGAGGCGCTGCTCGCGGACGCCCGGCTCGGGCGCGTGTGGCTCATCGAGCCGGACGCGGGAGCGGACGCCGCCGCGGGCTACATCGTGATCAGCTTCGTCTTCGCGATGGAGTACGGCGGCGTGACCGCCGTGGTCGACGATTTCTACGTTCGCCCGGAGGCGCGCGGGCACGGGATCGGCAGAGCCGCCCTCGCAGCCGCGCGCCTGGCGTGTCTGGACCTCGGCGTGCGCGCCATGCGCGTCGAGGTCGGCGTGAACAACCTGGTGGCCCAGGCGGTGTACCGGGGCGCCGGCTTCGAGCCCCTGCACGACCACGGCATCATGGCGGCGCCGCTGGCGCCGCCGTCGCACCGGCGGGAGTAGCCGGTGCGACGGCGGCTGGAGGGCGGCGCCCTCGCCTCTCAGCCGGACCGGCGTGCGTGGGCCGCGGTCGCGTCGCGAACGTATGCGGCCATCCCCGGGCGGATCTTCTCGTAGGTCGCGGCGAAGCGAGGGTCGGCGACGTACATCCGCCCAAGCTCCTCGTGCATCTCGCGCGAGCACGGATAGAACCACGTGTCGATCAGGAGGCGGTGCCGCTCGACTGCGTCCACGGCGCGCGGATCGCCGGCGGCGACGCCGTCGTCCATGAGCGCGGCGATCGCCCGGTTCACCGCGTCGCTCTCGGACTTGAACCGCGCCCAGTCTTCCTTCGTGTACCGGCGCGTGCGCCGCGCCGACTCCTTGTACGCCTCGGCGTCGCCCCAGCGCTCCTCGGCCTCCGCCTCGTGCTCCGCCGGGTCGAAGTCCCCGAAGACCTCGAACAGGTCGCTGCGTTTCATCGGTATCCCTTCGTCCAGTGCGGCCAGTGTCTTGTCGATGAGGGCAAGCATGGCGTCGATGCGGCCGGACCGGCGCGCGAGCAGTGCGCGCTGCGCGCGCAGGGCCTCGCGCCGGTCGAACCCGGGCTCGGCGAGCAGGTCGCGGATCTCGCCGAGCCCGAACCCGAGCTCCTTGTAGAAGAGCACCGTCTGCAGGCGCTCCAGATCCTCGGCGGCGTACAGCCGGTAGCCGGCCTCGCTCCGCCCGGATGGCTGCAGCAGCCCGAGGGAGTCGTAGTGGTGCAGCGTGCGCACGCTCACGTGCGCGAGCTTTGCCACCTCGCCGATCCGGCTTGCCTGCTGTCCTCGTCCCTCGTCCATCGGGATCGAGGATAGACCCTGACGTAACGTGAGGGTCAAGCCCTCACCCCTTGGACCGAGCCATCGACCGCGACGTCCCAGGCGCGGACGTCAGAGGTCTCGCTCGCCTCCGTGACCCTGCCGGCGGCGGAGCACCTATTTGACCACACGGCGAGCACGCCGTCGCCGCACGCGCAGGTCGTCAGGCGCGCGGCGGACGTGAGTCTCGCCGGAGCGGGAGAGTCTCAGCCGCACGTCGAACTACGGTCGAGACGGCGGGCGCACGTGCGCCCGCCGGCCGCCCGTCGCGAAGGAGACGCAAGTGCCGCAGACACAGACCTGGACCTCGCAAAGCCGCCGCGGGTGGCAGACCGCCCTCGCCGCCGGGAGCATCGTCGTGGGCCTGGTCCTGATGATCGGCTTCCGGCACTTCCGGGGCGACTCGAACGCGCTCGCAGGCTTCGGCCTCGGCGTGCTGCTGCTCGTGATCGGCCTCGCGGGTCTGGCCGCCATCGGCACGCAGACCGTCGTGGTCGATCCCGTCCTGCGCCGCATCGTCGTCGACGACAGGACGCTCCTGGGCGCCAAGACCCGCCAGATCGCCTTCAGCGAGGTGAGCGAGATCTCGATCGGCTACCTGGGCAAGAAGTCGAACTTCGTGCAGACGTACTACCTCGTGCTGAAGCTGACGAACGGTCAGGAGTATCCTCTGTTCGCCCCCGGGCGCTTCTACCCCGGGGCCTCCAGCCGGGCGACGGTGGAGTCCTGGCGGCAGCGACTCAGGGGGTACCTGGCGGCATGAAGCAGATCCTGTGCTACGGCGACTCCAACACGTGGGGCGCGGACCCTGCCGACGACGCGCGCCGCTTTGAGTGGCCCGTCCGCTGGCCGGGCGTGCTGCAGCGAGAGCTCGGCGACGACTGGCACGTGGTGGAAGACGGCCTCGGCGGCCGGACCACCGTCTACGCGGACCCGTTGCTGCCGCTCCAGAACGGCAAGGACCTCTTCGTGCCGGCGCTCGAGACCCACGCGCCGCTCGACCTGGTCGTCCTCATGCTCGCGACCAACGACATCAGCTACGCACACCTCACGGCGGCGGACGCAGCCGACGGCGCCGCCGAACTCGCCCACATGGTCCAGCGCTGCGAGCTGGGCCCGGGAGGCGCCGCGCCCAAGGTCCTGCTCGTCTGCCCGCCGCCGGTGGGCCCCTTCGACAACAACTGGCGCCCGGAGTTGTGGGCCGGCGCCGACGTGAAGTCGCGCGCGCTGCCGCAGGAGTTCGCGCGCGTCGCCTCCGCGCTCGGCGTGCCCTGGCTCGACGCGGGCCGGGTCATCTCGACCAGCCCGCTCGACGGCTGGCACTTCGAGGCCACCCAGCACGGACTCCTCGGCGTGGCCGTCGCCGCTCGCGTCCGGGAGCTGCTCGGCTAGCGAGAGCGGCCACGCGATGCAGCTCAGGGTCTCCAGCTTCGCGGGTTCCGCCGACTGGCTGGTGCTTCTCGCTCTGGCGGTCGCGGCGCTCGCCGCCGCCTGGCTGCTTTACCTGTACCGCAGGCGCGTCGTCGAGATGCGTCCGCCCGGCGCGCTGAGGACCGTGAGCGTGGACCCGCAGCCCTTCGAACATGTGCAGCTCCGGGAAGTCCTCATGGTCGCGGCCCTGGCGCTCGCGGTGTACCTGTTGATCCCGCAGTTGGCCGACGTGACCGGCGTGTGGTCGAGCATCAAACAGGCCGACTGGCTCTGGGCGCTCTGGGCGCTGCTCGCGTCGGCGCTCACCTTCGTGGCCGCCGCCATCGGTCTCATGGGAGCGGTGCCACGGCGTCTGCCGTTTGCCACGACGACCGCGGCCCAGCTGGCCGGGTCCTTCGTGAACCGCATCGTCCCTGCTCGCATGGGAGGCATGGCGACCAACCTGCGCTACCTGCAGAAGCGAGGCGTCGGCCTGGCCGTCGCGACGGCGAGCATCGGCGTGCAACAGGTGTCGGGGCTCGTCGTGCACATCGCCCTCTCGGCCATCCTGTTGATCTGGGCCGGGCGGAGCGCCAGTGATGCGCTGCACGCGCTTCCCTCCGGAGAGACCGTGCTGATCGGGCTCACCGTCCTCGGCGCGCTCTCAGGCCTGGCCTTCCTGCTGCCGTGGGGCCGGCGGCTTCTGCTCGCGCGCGTCCTGCCGCCGCTGCAGCGTTCCCTGATCGGCGTCTCGGCCGTCGCACGCAGCCCCCTCAAGCTGCTGGAGCTGTTCGGGGGCGCGGTGTTCCTGACGGCCATGAACATCGCCGCGCTCGTGCTCTGTGTGTACGCGTTCGGGGCGACCGGCGTCAGCGTCGCCGTGATCGGCGTCGTGTTCCTGGTGGGCTCCGGCGTCGCGTCGGTCGCCCCGACGCCGGGCAACCTGGGCGCCGTCGAGGCCGCGCTGATCGCCGGTCTGACCACCGTAGGCGTGAACCGGGACGTCGCCGTCCCCGCCGTCTTCCTCTTCCGCATCGTCACCTTCTGGCTGCCGATCCTGCCGGGCTGGCTGACCTTCGTGCTCCTGCAGCGCCGCGGTGACCTCTGACGCCGCGCCCCTGCGCGCCTACTCACGCTTGCGGTCGCGCACGTACCGGCTCTTGACGAGGTCCGGACTCAGCCCCTCGGTGCTCACGTGCCTGAACGCCAGGGCGCGCCCGAGCCTGCCGAACAGTGGGACGCCATCCCCGAGCAGGATCGGGACCGTGGTGATGATGAGCTCGTCGATCAGGTCCGTATCGAGGAAGCCCTGGATGGTGCGACCGCCGTCTACGTAGAGGCTCTGGTAGCCTCTGTCGCGGAGTGCGGCGACGACGCTGCGCGGGTCGCCCGCCATGATCTCCGCCTTGCCGGCGAGGTGCGCGGGTGCCTCGGCCAGGGTCGTGCTCAGAACGAACACCGGCTTGTCGTAGGGCCACGCGCCGAACCCCAGCACCGTTTCGAACGTCTTCCGGCCCATCACGATCGCGTCGACGCCGCCGAGGAACTCGGCGAAGCCGAAGTCGCCGCCCTCGGGATCCGGCAGGCCGGTCAGCCACTCGATGCCGCCGTCGCGGTCGGCGATGAAGCCGTCCAGGCTTGTGGCGATGTAGACGTAGTTCGTCACGGGGCCGGCTCCTGGGATCCGCCGGCGCTACTCGGTCGTTTGCGGTCGCGCGTGCCGCGGCTGATAGACGCGGAGCTCGCCTCCGCCGGGCAGCGTGAGCTTGGTGAGGAGGCCCCAGCGCTGGTCCGTGACGGGTTCGATGGCCACCCCCTGCCGCGTCATCTCGGCCACGAACGCGTCGATGTCGTCGCAAAGCAGGTAGAGCTCGTGCGCGCCATTTTCGCTTGCCGGATGCACTGCGACCTCCGAGGGCGCGAGGCCGAAGATCAGCCATCCGTCGCCGGCGTCGACGTGCGGGAGCCTCAGTACGTCGCGAAAGAAGGCGCGGTCTGCGTCGGCATCCTTGCTGAAGACGATCGTGTGGGCTCCAGTGATCACGTCGCTCCTCCTTTGGTGTGTCCGCCGGGCGCCGACGTCCGGCTTCAGCAGGCTCGGCGCACTGCAGTGCCGCCGGATCTGTGGCGGCTCGTCAACATTCTGGACTTGTGTACCCGCCGTGGCGCTCTCGTCGCGGATGCTCGTTCGCCCGACCGGGGAGGGCACGCAACGCGGTTGACGGGCCGGGCGCCGGTTGATAGGTTTTCTCAACACTGTTGAGAACCGTTCTCAACGGGAGCCATGGGGAGCAGTGCGTTGACCGACCCGCAGCCAGCCTACGAGATCGAGGCTGTCTTTCATCAGAAGGGCATTCCGTTCACGCGGCAGCGCCGGCTGATCTGGGACTTCTTCGCCGGCGCCGACCGCGCGGCCACCATCACGGAGGCGGCCGACGCCCTGCGCAGCCTGGGCGTCGGCCAGGCCACCGTCTACCGCACCGTCCAGCTGCTCAGCGACCTCGGCCTGCTCGCGCGCGTGCAGGACGGGCGCGGCGAGATCTGCTTCATCGCGCCGCCCATCGGCCACAGCCACCCGCTCATCTGCGGCGTGTGCCGCAAGGTGGTGCGCTTCGACGGCGACGGCGACGTCGCCGAGCTGGAGGCGAAGCTGGCCGAGGAGACCGGGTTCGCCATCTACGGCCACCACCTCGAGATCTACGGCATCTGCCCCTCCTGCCGCACGGCCCGGGAGGGCGACCATGGCGAGTGACGCGCAGCGGACCAGCGTTCCGTCCGCCAACGGCAGGTCCGCCGGCGCGTCGCTCGCCGATCCATCGGCCCAGGAGGTCATCGTGGACCAGGGTCCCATCGGACGCGCGGGCGGCGACGAGCTCGCCGGCCGTCGCTTCTTCGTCTCGTGGAGCGGCGGCAAGGACGCCTATCTCGCGCTGCAGCGTGCGACGCTGCGTCGCGGCGTGCCGGCCGCCCTCGTGTGCATGCTGCACGAGGACGGCCGCGAGAGCCGCGGCCACGGCCTGCCGCTCGCAGTGCTCGAGGAGCAGGCCGCCTCGCTCGGCATCCCCCTCGTCGCGCGCGGCACGACGTGGGACGACTACGAGGCCACCTACGTCTCGCTGCTCCACGAGCTGCGCGCGCAGGGCGTGGAGGCCGGCGTGTTCGGCGACATCGACCTGCAGGCGCACCGCGACTGGGTCGAGAACGTCTGCGAGGTCACCGGCCTCGGCTGTCACCTGCCGCTCTGGCAGGAGCCGCGCCGCCGGCTGCTGGACGAGTTCCTCGCCGGCGGCTCCCGTGCCACCATCGTTGCCGTCGATTCGTCCAAGCTGGGCGCCGAGTTCCTCGGCCTGGTGCTGGACGACGCCGTCATCGCCCGTCTGGAGGCCGCCGGCGCCGACGCCTGCGGCGAGGAGGGCGAGTACCACACCATGGTCACCGAGGCGCCGCTCTTCTCGCGCCCCGTCCCGCTCGTCTGGGACGGCATCGGCGAGCGCGACGGTCACCACGTCCTGCGGTTCGCGCCACCTGCTGCTACGCCTTCCGCTTCGTCCCCCGGCGACGCCTCGTCTGAGCTCGCCGACATCGTCCGCACGCGTCTCGCCCATCCGTGAAGGGAGTCACCAGCACCATGACCACGACCCGCATCGGCCGCCTCACCGCGGCGCTTCTTCTCACCGCCGTGCTCGCCGTGGCCGTCGTCGCCCTGAGCGCCTGCGGCTCGGGCTCCGGCACGACCGCCTCGACCTCGCCGTCGACCGCTTCAGGCGCCGGTCCTGTCACCGTCACCGACGACTCCGGCGCCCAGGTCACCCTCGACAAACCGGCCACCCGCATCGTCAGCCTCGCGCCGGCCAACACCGAGATCGCCTACGCCATCGGCGCCGGCGCCAAGATGGTGGCCGGAACCAGCTACGACGACTACCCCGCGGAGGCCAAGGCGCTTCCCAAGATCGGCGACTTCGCCAACCCCAACGTCGAGAAGATCGCCTCGTACTCGCCGGACCTGGTCCTCGCTGCCGGCGGCATCCAGGACAGCCTCCGCACCAGGCTCGAGAGCCTCGGCATGACCGTCTACGTGGTGGACCCCACGACCTATGACGGCACGATCGCCACCATCGAGAACGTAGGCAAGCTCGCCGGCGCAGAGACCGGCGCGACGGCGGTCGCCGACAAGATGACCGCCGCCGAGCAGGAGGTCCGGGCCAGGGTCGGCGACCTGCCCAAGGCGACGACCTTCCTGGAGATCTACGGCAAGCCGCTCATGACCGCCGGCACCGGCACGTTCATCAACGACATGATCGGCATCGCCGGCGGCGACAACATCGGCGCCCAGGCCGGCAAGGGCTTCCCCAACTTCAGCACCGAGGTGCTGGTCAAGGACGACCCGCAGGTCTACATCGCCGACTCCGGCTCGATGAGCAAGCCCGGCGACATCAAGACGCGTGCCGGCTTCGCCGACCTCACGGCCGTCAAGGACGGGCACGTGTACGTGATCGAGGACAGCATCATCGCCCGGCCGGGCCCGCGTCTGGCCGAGGGCCTGACGGCGCTGGCCGGGATGATCCATCCGGAGGGCTCGGCCGCGCCATGAGCAAGCTCGCCCGCACCGGCAAGTGGCCGGGGATCCTCCTGGCCTCCGGCATCCTCGCCGTCTGCCTGGTGCTGGCGCTCGCCCTGGGACCGGCCTCGCTGTCCGTGGTACGGATATGGCACCTGCTGCTCGCGGGGCCGGTCAAGGGCGACCTCGACAACGCGATCTTCTGGCAGATCCGCATGCCGCGCGTCCTCACCGCTGCGCTCGTCGGCGCGGCGCTGGCCGTGGCCGGTGTGATCCTCCAGGACCTCTTCCTCAATCCGCTCACCGACCCGTACGTCACCGGCGTGTCGTCGGGCGCCGCGCTCGGCGCCACCATCGGCATCGTCCTCCACATGTCCAACCTGCCGTGGATGACGGTGCTGGCCATCGTCGGAGGCCTTGGGCACGCTGCGTCATCGTCTGGATGGCGGCGCGCCGGCGCGGCCGCATCGACATCTTCGTGCTGCTGCTCGCCGGCGTGACCATCTCGTACCTGGCCAGCGCCCTGGTCACCGTGCTGATGATCAAGGCCAACCAGGACATGACGGCGATCATCTACTGGCTCATGGGCAGCTTCTCCGGGCGCGGCTGGCCGGACGTGCGCATCGCCCTGGTCACCATCCCGTTCATGGTGCTGCCGCTGTTCTTCACGCGGGAGATGGACATCATGCTGCAGGGAGAGAAGCGCGCGATGGAACTCGGCGTCGAGGTCGAGCGCACCAAGCGCCTGCTGCTCGTCACGGCCGGGGTGCTCACCGCGCTGGCCGTCTCGGTGAGCGGCATCATCGGCTTCGTCGGCCTCGTGGTGCCGCACATCGTGCGGCTGCTGGTCGGACCGGGACATCGCGGGCTGCTCCCGGTCTCCCTGCTCTCCGGCGCTTCGCTGCATGGTCATCGCCGACCTGCTCTCGCGCACCGTGATCTCGCCCAACGAGATCCCCGTCGGCGTGGTCACCACGTTCGTCGGCGCGCCGCTGTTCGTGTACCTGCTGCGGCGCGGGAGGCGCACGTGACCGCCGCCCCGCAGCCCGGCCCGGCCGCCGGCGAGGCGCGGGCCGTCGTTCCGCTCGTCGCGCTCAAGGACGTCGACTTCGCCTACGACGAGCGGCCGGTGCTGCGCCGCATCGGCTTCGCGCTCGAGGCCGGCGACTTCGTCGGCATCGTCGGCCCCAACGGGAGCGGCAAGTCGACGCTCGTCGACCTCATCGACGGCATCCACCAGCCGCTGGCCGGCGAGGTGCTCGTCAAAGGCGTGCCCACGCGCCGGTACAAGCGCAGGGACATGGCCCGCGAGGTCGCACTCGTGCCCCAGCACTTCGACCTCGACTTCGACCTCGACGTGCGCGAGGTCGTGGAGATGGGCGGCTACTGCCGCGGCAAGGACCCGGCGGCGTGCGGCGACCCCGACCAGATGCTGGCGCGTCTCGGGGTCGGCGGACCTCGCGAGCCGCCGGTTCTCCGAGCTCTCCGGCGGCGAGAAGCAGCTCGTGGTGCTCGCGCAGGCGCTCATGCAGCAGGCGCCGCTTCTGCTGCTCGACGAGCCGGCGTCCGCGCTCGACGTGTCCCACCAGCTCCGCCTGTTCGACCTGCTCAAGGAGCTCAACGCCGACGGGCTGACGGTGCTCTGCATCCTGCACGACCTCAACCTGGCGCTGCACTACTTCGACAAGCTGATCGTGCTGAGCGACGGCGAGGTCGCGGCGTTCGGGCCGCCCGACGACGTGCTGCGGCCCGAGGTGGTCGAGGCCGTGTACGGCGTGCGCGCCTACCTGCACCGGCACGCCGGACGCACGTACCTGACCTTCTCGCCGCGGCTGCGCGGCGAGCGCCGCGGCCGCGTGCACCTCATCTGCGGCGGCGGCACGGGCGCCGGCATGATGCGCGAGCTGGCCGACGCCGGCTACGAAGTCACCGCCGGCGTCCTCAACGCGCTCGACACCGACGAGGAGACCGGGCGCGAGCTGGGCCTCGAGATGATCGTGGAGGCGCCGTTCTCGCCGGTCGGCGACGAGGCGCACGCCGAGAACCTGGAACTGCTGCGCGCCGCCGACCTGGTGGTCCTGAGCGCCGTGCCGATCAGCCACGGCAACGCGCGTAACGTCGAGGCGGCGCGCGAGGCGCTCGCCGCCGGCATCCCGGTCTGGGCCGACGAGGGCGTGCGCGCCAACGACTTCGTCGGCGTGGTGGACGAGCTGGCCGGCGCCGGCGCCCAGTTCTTCGCCGGCGAAGAGGCGCTGCTGGCGGCCGTGCGCGGGCGCAGCGCGCCCGGCGCCCAGGCATCGGTCCGTCCGGATCCGCCGCTCGACGGCGGCCCTGTCCTGCCGCCCGAGGGGGCGGCGACGTAGGGAGACGGGGCGGGCGCGCCGCGTGGCGCCCGCCCCGTCTCCGTGCACCACGCCGGGGCGTGCACCAAGTGCCCCGGAGCCGGACGGCGGCCTCCCCGGCCGCGCCGTTCGGCGTCAGGCGAGCGTGACCGCAAGCACGCTCGCCGCCAGTCGCGCGAGGGCGACCGCAAGCGCCCTTGCCGGCGACTCGCGCGAGCGCGACGGCGGTCGCGCTCACGAGCAGGCCGGGGCGGGTGATCCTTCCGACCGCCCGCCCCGGCCCTCCTTTCCTTCAGCCGGGCTCCCTAGCCGAGCAGCTCCCGCAGCTCGGCCGCGTACGCCCGGTCCTGCTGTGCCGTCTTGCCGAACAGGCGCGCCTTCAGCTCCAGCGTGTCGGAGCACTGCAAGGCGAACTCCTCGTGGTAGCGCGCGGCATCCTCCTCGGCGGCGATCAGCTGCTCGGCGGCGCCCGGCCAACTCGTGTCCGGCTCGGCGTCGAGCACGCCCAGGTACGGGACGCCCTTGAGTGTGCCGGCCGATGCCGCCGCTTTGTCGCCGAGCTGTCCCTGCTGGGCCATGAGCTTGCGCACCCGGTCGTCGTGGGTGCAGACGATCTCCTCGAGCTTGTCCTGCCACTCCTGCGTCGGCGCCGGCACGCCGGCGGCGGCGGCGAAGTCGGCGCACGCCTGCTCCGCCTCGAGCGCGAAGCGCAGGGCGGAGCCGTACGCCGTGATCTCCGGGAAGTCGTGAGCCACGTCGTTCTCCTTTGGTCGTCTTGTCGCCGACCTTCCTACCCGGTGAGGGCCGTTTCAACGACGTCATCGCGCCAGTGCCGGTCGTCGCGCCAGTGCTGCGGCCATCACCCGCCCCGGTCGAAGAGCGCGGGCGGCGGGCGTGCGTCTGCACGAGAAAGGGGCGGAGGGCAGGCTCGTCGCCCACCCTCCGCCCCCTCGAAGCTCGAGGAAGCGCCGTCGGCCGGTTCAGCGGTTGACGGTGCCCTCCCAGGTGCTGATCTGCTTCTGCTTCTTGTCGGCCTCGGTGAACCAGCGCGTGGTGACGCGACTTGGTCTCGGTGAAGAACTGGAAGCCGTCCTTGCCGAACACGTGGTTGTCGCCGAAGAAGGAGTCCTTGTGGCCGGCGAAGGGGAAGAAGCTCACCGGCACCGGGATGCCGACGTTGATGCCGACCATGCCGGCGTGCGTGCGGCGCGCGAACTCGCGCGAGTAGTAGCCGCTCTCGGTGAAGATGCAGGAGCCGTTGGCGAAGGGGTTGTTGTTCATCAGCGTGAGGCCCTCTTCGAAGTCGTTCGACGCGCTTGATGTAGAGCACGGGGCCGAAGGACTCCTCGCGGCCGCAGACCATGTCCTCGGTCACGTGGTCGAAGATGGTCGGGCCGACGAAGTGGCCGCCCTCGTAGCCGGGGACCGTGACGTCGCGGCCGTCGAGGAGCAGTTCGGCGCCTTCTTCGACGCCCTTGTCGATCCAGCCGGTGACGAACTTCTTGTGGGCCTCGCTCGACGACCGGGCCGAGCTCGGTGCCCGGGTCGTAGGCGGCGCCGATCGATGCGCTCCTCGGCGAACTGCTTCATGTAGCCGACGAACTCGTCGGCGATCGCGTTCTCGACCACGCACACCGGCAGCGCCATGCAGCGCATGCCGGCGCAGCCGAAGGTCGAGTTGATGATGCCGCGGGCGGCGCGCTCGAGCGAGGCGTCGGCGAGCACGAGGCCGTGGTTCTTGGCCTGCGTCTGCGCCTGGACGCGCTTGCCGTGCGCAGGCGGCGATGCGAGTAGACGTGCTTGCCCACCGGCGTCGAGCCGACGAAGGAGACGCCGCGGACGGCCGGGTGCCTCAGCAGGACTTCGGCCTGCTCCTTCTCGGCCGTCACCATGTTGACGACGCCCTTGGGCAGGCCGGCCTCGTAGAGCAGGTCGAGCAGCAGGTGGCTGGTCAGCGGCACCGGGTTGGCGGCCTTGAGCACGAAGGTGTTGCCGCAGGCGATGCAGATCGGCAGCATCCAGCCGAAGGGGATCATGGCCGGGAAGTTGAACGGCGCGATGCCGGCGAACACGCCGAGCGGCTCGCGGTAGCTGACCGTGTCGTGTCCGGTGGACACGTTCATCAGCGACTCGCCCTTCATGAGCATCGGGGCGCCGACGGCGATGTCGATGGCCTCGATGATCTTGACGACCTCGCCGCGAGCCTCGTCGAGGTTCTTGCCGAGCTCGGTCGAGACCAGCGTGGCGATCTCGTCCATCCGCTCGAGCAGCATCGGACGCCAGGTGAAGAGCACCTCGGTGCGCTTCTGGACCGGCTTGCTGGCCCAGGGACCGAAGGCGCGGTGGGCCGACTCGATGGCCTCGGTGACCTCGGCCTCGGTGCACATCGGCGTGCGCGCGATCACCTGGCCGGTGTTCGAGTCCGTGATGTCGACCCAGGTGTCGCTCTTGGACTCGCGCCACTCGCCGTCGACCATGTAGCCGAGCGTCTTGACCTCAGTCTTGGTCTCCGCCATGTCGTTCCTCTCGCTGCTAGGGGGTTGCGTTGATGCGCCTCGTTGGAGTCTAATCAATCAAGTGATTAACTTCAACTACCGAGAGGGAAGTCGCCGTGGGGACAGCCGAGCGTGAGGTGAGCCTGAAGCCCACCGTTGTGCGCGGCGCGGC
The DNA here is from genome assembly GCA_963798285.1 of uncultured Thermoleophilia bacterium. Lineage (GTDB taxonomy): Bacteria > Actinomycetota > Thermoleophilia > UBA2241 > UBA2241 > CAIXSE01. The sequence goes on from CAWCSR010000002.1 coordinate 188,161, forward strand.
GAGCAGCGGCCGCGCCTCGGTGGCGAGCAGCGGCCGCGCCGATGAGCCGGCGGTCGCCGGCCCGCAGCCCGCGGGCGGCTCCCCGCAGCCCAGCGCCGACCCGCGGCAGGGCATGTCGCCGCCGGCGCTCAAGATCCTGGCCGCCGCGCAGAGCGTCCTCGTGGAGAAGGGCTTCTCCGGCCTTACGCTGCGCAATATCGCCCGGGAGTCGGGCGAGAACTCGGCGATGGTCCAGTACTACTTCGGGAACAAAGAGGGCCTGGTGAAGGCGATGATCGACTCGGTGTTCCGCGACGACCAGCAGGACGCCGCCGCCGCGATGAGCACGGTCTCGAGCGACGAGCGCCTGCCGCGTTTCGTCGGACGGCCTGCGGACGATCAGCCTGTCGCGTTCGTTCCGCGTCTTCTTCGACATCCTGCCCTACGCGCTGCGCAACGCGGGGCTTCGGACCCGCATGGCACGCGCGTACGACTCCTACCGGCTGATCAAGTGCGACTGGCTGCGGGGCAGGGACGCGCCGACTCCGGCGGAAGCAGGAGGCGCTGCTGGGCGTCGCCGAGCTCATGACCGCCGTGGTCGACGGCCTGGCCATCCAGGAGGCCATCGACGACGACTTCGACATGCGGCGAGCCTACGCCGTGCTCGAGTTCATGCTGCAGCGCTCGCTGCCGGAACTGCTCGAGTCGGGGCTGCCGGAGGCCGGAGGCCAGGCCGACACGGCCTGAGGCGAGCCGCTCGGCGAGCCGTCGTCAGCCCTGCCTCCGAGGCGGTCCCTCGTCAGATGACGTGGCCGTGCGTCTGCCGGGCGCCGTCGCGTGACAGCAGCAGCAGCGTGACGTCGTCCTCGAGCACGTTCTCGGCCCCTCCCTGCACCCGGTCCACGAGCGCCTGGAGGTCGCCGGGCGTGGTGGCCTGCCGCCGCCAGAGGTCGTCCACGGCGACGCGGAAGGCCTCGATCCCCAGCCTGACCCGCGACCCCGGCGCCACGCGGGCCTCGACGATGCCGTCGCTGTAGAGGAGAAGGCCCCACTCCTCCGGCAGGGTCACCTCGTGGGGCGCCCAGTCTCCGTACTGCTCGACGCCGAGCATCATGCCGGGCGTGTGCACGAGCGACACGACCTCGGAGCCCAGCAGCAACGGCATCGGGTGGCCGGCGTTGACGAAGCGGGCGCGCCGGCCGGCCGCGTCGATCTCGACCGTGCACACGGTGGCGAGGAGGCCGAGGCCCAGCTCTCCCTGCTCGGCCCGGTCGCTCTCGTCGATCGTCAGGCTGTTCAGCGTCTTCATGTTGGCCTGCAGGGACGCGCCGCGCAGGGCGAGCGCGCGCCAGGCGGCGCGCAGGCTGGCGCCGAGCGCCGCCGCGTCCGGGCCGTGCCCGGTGACGTCGCCGATGACCGCCGCCACCGATCCGTTGGGCCGGGTCACGGCATCGATGAAGTCGCCGCCGAGCAGCATGCGCCCCTCACCGGGACGGTAGCAGGTGGCGACCTTGATGAACGGTGCGTCCACCGTGACCGCCGGTGAGAGGCTCGCCTGGAACCGGCGATAGAGCGTGGCCACGTCGTGCTGCGCCTGGGCGCGCTGGGCCTGCGCGAGGGCGACGGCGGCGTGCTCGGCGAAGCGCTGGACGACGCCGAGCTCGCCGCGCGCCGGCTCCGGCATGCGGCGCGACCAGCTCATGGCGAGCAGCGCGACGGGCCGGTCGTCGAGCAGCACCGGCGCCCGGATCGCCGAGACCTGCTCGGGGTCGGCGGTGATGGCGCGTGGCACGCGGGGCCCGAAAGGCTCACGCACGTCGTGCACGAACTGGGGCAGCAGGTTCTCGGCGAGCTCGCGCTGCAGCTCCGCCGACGGCTCCATGAGGAGGCGGTCGCCGCTGGCGGAGAGGTAGGGCGAGCGGGCCAGCAGACGCAGCCGCTCGCCCTCGATCGCGAAGAGCGCGACGAGGTCGCAACCGAACGTCTCCCGGGCGACGTCGCAGATCGCCCGGGCCACCGCGGAAGGACCGCCGCGGGCGTGGAACAGCGGCGTCGCCCCGACCACCCTGTCGAGCGCGTCGCGCGAGTCGTGCGCCTGGTCGAGCGCCCGCGCGACCTGCCCGCGGTAGCGGTCGCCAAGGAGGCCGACACCGAGGCCGGCGGCCAGCCAGAGGGCGACCACCGCCAGAGAGGTCGCCCCGGCGATCAGCCAGCGGTCGGAGACCGCAAGGAGGTCGTAGGCGACGCCGCCCACAAGGGCGAGTGCGGCGCCTACCCGCGGCCCGCCGGCGACGGCGCCGCCGACGACCAGGAGGGAGACCAGCGCCGCGGGAAGCCCGATGAAGTGCCGCTCCCAGTTCACGTAGTGGAACGGCAGCAGGAACGCGACGGCGAGCAGGCCGCCGGCGACGAAGAGCTGCATCGGCCGGGCGCGCAGGTACTCGGCCACGGCGATGAGCCGAGACCGGACGGGGCCGAACGTGTCTGTCGGTCGGGAGCCGGCCATGTGGTGGACCCCGGCGCCGGGGCGGCGGGGTCAGATCAGCTGTACTTCACGCGCGGGTCGAGCCACGTGTACGCAAGGTCTACTACGAAATTGCTCAACGTGACAAGTAGCGCGGCGAAAAGGACTGTACCCATGATGAGCGGAAGATCCTGCGTCTGAATGGCCTGGTAGGCCTGCCCGCCGATGCCGGGGATCCCGAAGACGATCTCGATGATGAGCACGCCGCCGAGGAACCAGCCCACGTCCATGCCGAGCAGCGTGACGATGGGGCTCCAGGCGTTGCGCATGATGTGACGCCAGACGACGGTGCGCTCGGGGAGCCCTTTGGCTCGTGCCGCCTTGACGAAGTCGGCGTTCAGGATGTCGAGCATGCTGCTGCGCAGCAGCCGCGAGTACCAGGCGGCGCCGGTGAGGCCCAGCGTAAGCCCCGGCAGGATCCCGTAGAGCGGCGCCGTCCAGCCCTCGTAGCCGCCCAGCGGGAAGATCTGCCACTGGAACGCGAAGACGTACATGAGGATCATGCCGAGAAAGAACATCGGCATGCTGAGGAACAGCAGGCTGAGGACGGTGAACGTGCGGTCCCGGATGCCGTACTGTTTGAGAGCGCTGGTCATCCCGATCGGGATGCCGATGAGCAGCTCGAAGAAGATGCCGAACGTCGCGATCATCACGGTCGCCGGGAACCGCTGCAGGATCGCGGTGGTCACCGGGAGCTGCGTCTCGTAGCTGTACCCGAGGTTGCCGTGGAGAAGGTGCCAGAGGTACAGGCCGTACTGCTTCCAGAGCGGCTCGTCGAGCCCCAGTGTGTGGCGGATGCGCGCCAGGATCTCCGGCGTCGCGTGCGTGCCGGCGATGCTCTTGGCGGGATCGCCGGGCACGGCGAAGGCGAGCAGGAACGTGATGAGGCTCACGAAGAAGAGCACCACCACCATCCAGAGCAGCCGGCGGACGACGTACTTACCCATCCTGCCTCCTGCTCGCCTTGCGCCGCGTCACCGTCATCCCGTCACTTGCCGTCGGTCTTCCAGTAGTCCTGGTAGGTGAAGATCCAGACCGGGTTGATGTAGTAGCCACCGGTGGTCTTGCTGTACATGCCGTTCCACGTGGGCTGGTACAGCGGGGCCGTCGGCGCGTCGGTCATGATGATGTCCTGCATCTGCTGGAACATGTCGATGCGCTTGGTCGCGTCGAGCTCGCTGGCGGAGTCCTTGTACAGCTGGTTCACCTGCGGGTTCTCGTAGAAGCTCGAGTTCGCCCCGCCGTCGATGGGCTGCGTGAAGAGCGGCCCGATCCAGTCGCTCGGGTCCGGGAAGTCCTGGTACCAGTCGCTGAGGCCCATGGCGGCGTGCGACTTCTTGAGGCTGATGTAGTCCCAGTACGTGGCGCGGTCCATCTGCTTGATCTCCGCGGTGATGCCGACCGCCTTGAGGTCGGCCTGGATCGCCTGCGCCAGCTTGGGGAACGGGTCGACGTTGTGGGTCACGAACGTCGTCTTGAACCCGTTCGGGTAGCCTGCCTCGGCGAGCAGCTGCTTCGCCTTCGCCGGGTCGTAGGTGTAGAAGGTCTTGCCGGCTTCGTAGCCGGGCATGCCATTGGGATAGACCTGGTTGAGGGCCTGCCCCTGGCCGGCCAGCAGCTTCTGGATCTTCGGGGTGTCGATCGCGTAGTTGACGGCCTGACGCACCTTGACGTTGTCGAACGGCTTCTCGAGGACGTTCATGAAGGTGTAGTACCAGGCGATCTGCGGCGCGCTGACGATGTACTTGCTCCACGTGGGGTCGGCCTTGGTGCGCACGTAGTCGGCGCTCGGGATGGAGTCGCCGAGCACGTCGACCTCACCGCGCTCGAGCCTCAGCAGCGCGGTGCTCGGGTTGGCGGTGAAATCGAACTTCATGTCGTCGACCCACTGGTGCTCGGTGCCCGTCCAGTTGGTGTTCCTGGTCGCGGTGATGTACTGGCCCGCCTTCCAGTCGGTGATGACGTACGGGCCGGTGCCGAGCGGCTTGCGCTTGATCTGCTTGCCGACCTGATCGCACCACGCCTTGGACATGACCGAGGTGAACGGCATGCTCATGGCCATGAGGAAGGCGCCGTCCGGCTTCTCGAGGGTGATCTGCACGGTGTACGGGTCGACGACCTTGAAGCCGCTGATCTCCTTGGCCTTGCCGTCGACGTAGTCCTGGGCGCCGACGATGCCGGTGTAGAAGAACGTCGCCGGCGCCAGCGGCGCCTTCATCATGCGTTCGAAGCTCCACTTGAAGTCGGCCGCGGTGACCTCGGTGCTGATCGGCGGCGCGAACTTGATGCCCTTCTTGAGGTGGAACGTGTAGATGAGACCGTCGGCGGAGATGCCGCCGTTGGCCGCCGACGGCACCTCGGTGGCGAGGTCGGGGACGAGCTCGGTGCCCGGCTGACCGGACTTGCTCGCGTAGGTGAGGAACGTCTGGTACGTGAGCCGCTCGATGCTCCACGACTCGACCTCCCAGGCGATCGCCGGGTCGAGCTCGGTCGGCTCGCCCTCGAAGGTGACCGTGAGCGTGCCGCCCTTGACGGGCGTGCCGCTTGCGGCCGCGCCGCCGCCGGTGGTGGTCGAGCCGGTCGAGCCGCCGCAGGCGGCGAGCCCGATGGCGAGGGCCAGCAGCGCGACGAGCGCCACGGCCACCCATATCTTGGTGCGTCCCCTCATGTCCCTTGCTCCTTTCCTGACGCGCCCTCAGGTTCGGACAGGACGACGGGCGGCCCCCCGGCCGCCCGTCGTCCGACTGCTAGTTCTTCCAGTATTGAGTCGGGTCGATCTGGTACACCGGGTGCAGGTAGAAGCCGCCCGTCGTGTCCGTGCACATGGTGGTCTGGATCGGCTGGTAGCAGGGCACGTACGGCGCCTGCGTGGCGATGTACTCCTGCATGGCGGTGAACTTGTCGATGCGCGCCTGGGCGTCGGTCATCTTCTGCGCCTGCGTGAACATGGTCTCGAGCTGTGGGCTCCACCAGAAGCTCGAGTTCATCCCGCCCTCGACGGCGCTCGCCTTGCTGAACAGCGGCGAGATCCAGTCGCTCGGGTCGGGGAAGTCCATCCACCAGCCGAAGCTGCCGGCGGTGAGCGTGTTGGGCGTTCCCTGCTGCGTGTAGTAGCTGTTGTTGCTCATCGTCTTGAGCTCGGCCTGCACGCCGATGGCGGCGAGATCGGCCTGGACGGAGGTCCAGAGCTTGGGGTTCGGGTCGACGTTGTCGGTGTAGAGCATCGTCTTGAACCCGTTGGGGTAGCCTGCGGCGGCGAGAAGCTGCTTGGCCTTGGCGGGGTCGTATCCGTAGTAGACCTTGCCGTCCTGGTAGCCCGGCATGCCCTTGGGATAGAACTGCCAGAGGCTCATCGCCTGACCGCCCTGGAGCTTGACCAGCTTGTCGCGGTCGATCGCCCAGCTCAGGGCCTGGCGCACCTTGACGTTGTCGAACGGCTTCATCTGCACGTTCATGAACAGGTAGCTGATCGCGACGAGCGGCTGCGAGAAGATCTGCTGCTTCCAGTTGGGGTCGTTCTGCACGCGCACCAGGTCGGCGGTGGGCACGCCGTCGCCGAGCACGTCGACCTCACCGCGCTGGAGCTTGAGCAGTGCGGTCGAGGGGTTGAACGAGAGCTGGTAGTCGATCCCATCCAGATACGGCCTGCCCTGCTCCCAGTAGGCCGGGTTGCGCGTGAGCACGATCTCCCGGCCCGGCGTCCACTTCTGGAACACGAACGGGCCGGTGCCCAGCGGGTGGCGGTTGAACTGCTTGCCCCACTTGTCGACCCACTCCTTGGGCACGACGTCGCAGAAGTCCATGGCGATCGCGTTGAGGAACGAGAGGTCGGGGCTCTTGAGGCTGATCTGGACGGTGTAGTCGTCGACGACCTTGAACCCGCTGATCTCGGTGGCCTTGTGGGCCATGAACTGGTCCGCGCCCACGACGCCCATGTAGAAGGACGTGGCGGGGGCGCGCGGAGAGCTCATCATGCGCTCGAAGCTGTACTTGAAGTCGGCCGCCGTCACCTCACGACTGACCGGCGGCTGGAACATGACGCCCTTGCGCAGGTGGAAGGTGTACGTCTTGCCGTCGGCCGAGATGCCGCCGTTGGCCGTGCTCGGGACCTCGGTGGCGAGTGCGGGGATGAGCTGTGTGCCGGCCTCCCCGGCCTTGGGCGCATAGCGCAGGAAGCCCTGGTAGATGTCGTGCTCGATCTGCCAGTCGATCACGTTCCAGGCGACTGCCGGGTCGAGGCTCGACGGCTCGGTGAGATACGACAGCGTCAGCGTGCCGCCCTGCTTGGGCTGGTCGGAGGACGATGACGGGCTGGTCCCGTTTGTCCCGTTCGACGCGGTGCCGCAGGCTGCGAGTCCGAGTGCAAGCGCGAGCACCACCACCGCTACGGCGATCGTTGCAGCGGCACTCCCTGTGATGGAACGACGTTTCATGGCTGCCTCCCTTTGGCTCCTCATCCGTCCCCGACGAGAAGTCATCGTCTGCGTTGCTGCGGGTCGAAGGCGTCGCGTAGCCCGTCCCCCACGAGGTTGAATGCGAGCACGGTGATCATGATCGCGAGGCCGGGATAGATCACGAGGTGCGGCGCCGACAGGTAGTACGACTGGCCTTCGCTGATCATCTGGCCCCAGGACGGCGTCGGCGGCTGGATGCCGAGGCCGATGTAGCTGAGCGTCGCCTCGAAGAGGATCGTCGTGGCGAGGCCGAGGCTGGTGTACACGAGGATGACCGCCACCAGGTGCGGCAGGATGTGGCGGAAGAGGATGCGGCCGTTGGTGCAGCCCGTGAGCCGCGCCGCGTCGACGAACTCCTTCTCGCGGATGCTGAGCACCTCGCCGTGGATGACGCGCGTCATCGGCGTCCAGTACACGATGCCGATGACCAGGATCAGGATCCAGATGCTCGGTTTGAGCACGCTCACCAGCGCCACTGCCAGCAGGATGATGGGGAACGCCATCATGACGTCCGTCGTGCGCATGAGGAACGTCTCGGTGGCGCCGCGGAAGTAGCCGGCGGTGAGACCGAAGATGACGCCGAGGACGAGCGCGAAGCCGTTGGCGAGCACCCCGACGACGAGGCTGACGCGAGCGCCGTACATGAGCCGGCTGAGCAGGTCGCGGCCGAGCGTGTCGGTGCCGAGCAGGAACTCGTGCGAGGGGCCGACCGGCATGCCCTGCATGGTGAGGCCCTCATCGTACTGCTTGGTGGGATCGTGCGGCGCGATCCACGGCGCCAGGAGCGCCACGAGCACGAGGATGACGATCGCGACGACGCCCACCATGGCGAACTTGTCGCGGCGGAAGCGCCGCCAGATCTCGCCCCAGAGCGAGCGGTGCTCGATGAGCAGCGCGTCCGGGCTCCACATGCCGGCGGCGCCGACGGCCGTGCCGATCTCGGAGGCGCCGGATGCGGAGGAGCCGAGCCCGAGGTCGATCTCGGTCTCGGGCTCGAGACCGCCGACGATCTTGCTGCTGCCCGGGCCTTGTGGCGGAATGTAGCTCACGCCGTGTCACCTCCTGCGGCCACCACGGCGAGGTCGTCCTCGCCGGCGCGGATGTGCGGGTACGTGCCGCCGGTGATGAGGTGGCACGCGGCCCAGTGGCCGGGGCGCACCTCCACGAGCTCCGGGTCCTCGACGTCGCAGAGGCCGTCCTGGGCCGCCGGACAGCGCGTGTGGAAGTGGCAGCCGCTCGGCGGCTCGACCGGGCTCGGTACGTCGCCGGTGAGCACCACGGCGCGGCGTCGCTCCTCCGCCTCCGGGTCGGGGATCGGCACGGCCGAGAGCAGCGCCTGCGTGTACGGGTGCATGGGCTCGCCGTAGAGCTCTGCGTTCTCGGCGAGCTCCACCACGCGCCCGAGGTACATGACGGCCACCCGGTCGCTGATGTGGCGCACGACCGAGAGGTCGTGCGCGATGAACAGATAGGTGAGCCCGAACTCGCGCTGCAACTGCTGCAGGAGGTTGATGATCTGCGCCCTGATGGAGACGTCGAGGGCGCTGATGGGCTCGTCGCAGACGATGAAGTTGGGCTCCACCGCCAGCGCCCGCGCGATGCCGATGCGCTGGCGTTGCCCGCCGCTGAACTCGTGCGGGTAGCGGTTCAGTGTGTTCGGGTTGATGCCCACGGTCTCGAGCAGCTCGCGCACCTTGGCCTTGCGCTCGGTCCTGGCGCCCATCTTGTGGACCAGCAGAGGCTCGCCGATGATGTCGCCGATGGTCATGCGGCTGTTCAGGCTCGCGTACGGGTCCTGGAAGATCATCTGCATGCGCTTGCGCTGCTGGCGGAGCTTGCCGCCCTTGAGGTTCGCGAGGTCGCCGCCCTCGTACAGCACGCGGCCCGTGGTAGGGCGGATGAGCTGCAGGATGGCGCGTCCGGTGGTGCTCTTGCCGCAGCCGCTCTCGCCGACGAGGCCGAGCGTCTCGCCGCGGAGCACGTCGAACGTCAAGCCGTCGACGGCGTACACCGCGCCGACCTTGCGCTGGAAGACCACGCCGCTGGTGATGGGGAAGTGGACGCGAAGGTCCTCGACGCGCACCAGGGTGTCGCCGGCCGCGGTCGCCGCGGTCATATCGTGACCTCCGCCGCTTCCTCGGCGGTCGCGTCCACGCGCAACTGGTCGCTGTGGAAGCACGCCGACATGCGCCCTGCGTCCGTCGGCTCCAGCTCGGGTCCGGCCGCCCAGCAGTCGTCGGTGGCCATGTAGCACCGCGGCGCAAAGGAGCAGCCGGGCGGCAGGTGGGCGAGGTCCGGCGGGAGCCCGCTGATGGTCTGCAGCGTGTCGCGCCGCGGTTCGTTGAGCCGCGGCACGCTCTTGAGCAGACCGACGGTGTACGGGTGGTGCGGGTGCGCGAAGAGCAGTTTGGCCGGCCCGCTTTCGACGATGCGGCCGGCGTACATCACCAGGATGCTGCGGCACATGCCGGCGACCACGCCGAGGTCGTGGGTGATGACGATCACCGCCGCCTCGTGCTCGCGCGAGAGCTTCTTGAGGAGGCGCAGGATCTGCGCCTGGATGGTCACGTCGAGCGCGGTCGTGGGCTCGTCCGCGAGGAGCAGCTTGGGGTTGCAGCTGAGCGCGATGGCGATCATCACGCGCTGCCGCATGCCGCCGCTGAACTGGTGTGGGTAGTCCTTGATGCGGCCCGCCGCCTTGGGGATGCCGACCTCGCCGAGGAGCTCGATGGAGCGCTTGACGGCCTCGGAGTGGCTCATGCCCAGGTGCAACTCAAGGCCCTCGGTCATGAGCCGCTCGATGCTGAGCACCGGGTTCAGGCTCGTGACCGGGTCCTGGAAGATCATCGCGATGTCGCGGCCGCGGATGGCGCGGACCTCGGATTCGGGCAGGGCGAGCAGGTCCTTGCCCATGAACTCGATCTGGCCGCTGATCGTGGCGTTGGGGACCATGCCGGTGAGCCCGATGATGGCGCTGGCGGTGACGCTCTTGCCGCAGCCGCTCTCGCCGACGAGCCCGACGAGCTCGCCCGGCGCCACCTCGAAGCTGACTCGGTTCACCGCGTGGACCGTGCCCTCTTGCGAATCGAAGTCGACGGTCAGATCGGTGAGACGGAGAAGCGTGTTGCCCACAGCACCCATGCGTTGGCAGTGTATCTCACGGAGAAAAGAAAAGTCGGCAGCAGACTGGGCTGTCGCTTTGACCGCGGTACGCCGGGCTGGTAAGCATGGGCCATGCGCCGCGACCCCATCTCCCCCGTAGACGTCCTTCTGGCCCTCGAGCTGTTCGGCCCCCAGGCGCGCCCGTACAACTTCGATGACTGCTTCGACTGCTGGGGGCTCGTGCGTCGTGTGTTCGACCATCTGGACGACGGCTTCGAGATGGACGGGGAGCTGCAAGGGCCGGGCGACCCGGAGGAGGCCAACTGGGTCGCCTTCTCGGCTCCGGACGGACTGGTTCCGGGCGACCTGCTGGTGACGCACCCGCACGTGAGCGAGGAGTTCCACACGGTCTTCTACTGCGGCCAGGTCGCCGGGCTCGACCTGGTGTACGACGCATCGCCACGGGGAGACGTCCCGCTGGTCGAGCCGGCCGACGCCCCGCGGGGCGGCCGGCCGGCCGAGGCCCTACGGCGCCAGCCGGCCGATGCTTCTCGCCGCCGCCGGCGACCCGAGGCGCCGCGGCGCGATCAGCCGTTCGGCTCGTCGCCGGGCGAGCCCCAGACGGCGGAGTGGCGGCTGGTGGAGGCGCGCGCGCTGTTCACACGCTACGCGCGCGCCACTGAAACGACCGACCGCCTGCGCAACGATGGCGGCGCGTACCTGCGCCTGTGGGACGACCGCGTGCGGTACTACCACAGGGGTCTGCGCGCCCGGCTGCTCGCCGGGGCCGCCGCCGACCGCCGGCTCGCGGGGCTCGGCGCGGCGGGCGCCCCGAAGCCCGCACCCGGCACGGCGGCGGGATCCGGCGCCTCGTCCCCCTTTGGCCCCGCGGCCGGCCGCGACCTCGTCGCGTTGCGCCGCGCGGCCGGCTTCTCCGAGTTGCCCTTCTACTGCCTCCGGCGGCTCCCGCGTGACGCGGCCGGCCGGGAGGTGTACGACAATCTCTGCACGCGCCATCTGGACTACTACGTCCCGGATGGCGCACCGGTGCTGGACGATGCCTACGAGTCCTTGATGGATGGCAGCGCGGAGGTGGGGGACCATGGTCCCGCGAGGCTGGTGCCTGGTATCTTCGAAGATACCAGGCACCAGCCCCTGCGCGACCACCCCGACGCGGCGGACGGGTCCAGCGGCGGCGGCCGGTGGCCGGCGCCGGGCGCTCAGCGCCCGCCGGCGCCGCGGCTCACCAAGGCCCCGCTCTGGGTCGTGCGCGACGGGCCGGTGACGGTGGAGTGGGAGTACCCGGCGCCACGCCACAGTGACGCGCGCGACGCCGGTCCCGTCCAGGGCGCCGCGCAGGACCTCCCCGGCGTCAGCGGCTGCCGTATCGAGGTCTGGGAAGAGACTTGGGACTGCTGGAAGCGCCGGCTCTTCCGGCGGGACGCGGACGAGCCGCTCTCGGCCTTCACCGTGCCGGGCGAGGTCCTCGCGGACGGCTCCCGCCTGGCCGTGGTCGTCTGGGCGCGCGGGCCGGGCGGCTGTTCGGGAACGGCGCTGGCGCCCTTCCTCTACCGCCCGGCCGACGACGATCCACTGCTCGAGTACGACCCGGTTCGTCCCGAGCGCCTCGCCCCGGACGCAGGCGCGGTCGTGCCGCCGGGAGTGCCCGTCGACCTCACCTGGGCGATCCGCCAGCCGCTCGTGTCGCAGTCGTGGTTCCGCGTCGAGGTGCTCGAGGACGCCTGTCTCACGGATGATGCGAGGCCCGTTTACGATACGGAGGCACGGGGACCGGCGGCGCGTGTCTGCAAGGTCACCGTCCCGGGCGAGGTCCTCCGCTCAGGTCACACGTACGCCTGGTATGTCACGGTCCGGGCCGCCGACCGGCGCACGGCGTTCGCTCCGGCGGAGGGCGTCTTCCGCGTCGCAATGGAAGGATGAAGCACATGGTTCATGTCTCGGCACACGCTCTCGACCTGCACACCGCGGCGCCTTTCGGCATCTCGCGCTGGACGCACAGCGAGTTTGCCCGCTTCGTCGTGGAGTTGCGCGAGGGAGACCTGGTCGGGCTTGGGGAGGGCGCGCCCAACGCCCGCTACGGGGAGGAGCGCGAGCGGGACATGACGCTTCTCACCGACTTCGCTCCTGAGATCGCCGATCTCGAGGGGCCGGCCGGTGTCGAGGTGTTCTGCGAGTCGCTGACGGCGGCGGGCGTGCCGGCCCTGCGGGCCGGCCTCAGCGCCGCCGCCTGGGACCTCGCTGGCAAGCAGTCCGGCGAGCCCGTCTGGCGCATGCTCGGCCTCGAGCGTCCGTCCGTCCGGACCTCGTACACGATCGCCATCGGCGCGCCCGACGAGATGCTGGCGCAGGCGCGCGCCGCCTCCGCGTTCGGCACGCTCAAGGTCAAGCTCGGGTTCGACGGCGACCTGGACCTGGCGCGCCGGCTCAAGCTCGAGCTGCCCGATGTCGCCTTCCGCTACGACGCCAACGAGGGCTGGGACCGCGAGCGGGCGGCCACTGCCCTCGCGGTCCTCGAGGACCTCGACGCCGAGCTCGTCGAGCAGCCGCTCCCGGCCGCGGACGTCGAGGGCATGGCGTGGCTCAAAGGCCGCACGCACATCCCGCTGCTGGCCGACGAGGCGGTACTGACGCTGGACGACCTCGACGCCGTGGGCGACGCGTACGACGGCGTCGTGGTCAAACTGGCGAAGGCTGGCGGCATCGCTTCCGCCTTCGCCCTCGTGTCCGCCTGCACCGAGCTCGGCCTGCGGGTGCTCATCGGGTGCATGGTCGAGTCGAGTCTCGGGATCGCCGCGGCTCTGCAGCTCGCGGGGCTGGCCGACTACGTGGACCTCGACGGGGCGCTGCTGCTGGCAGAGGACCCCTTCACCGGGATCGGTGTGGACGGCGACCTGCTCACCGCCTCCGAGGAGCCTGGGCTGGGGGTGCGGCGGGTCTAGGCGTAGCGCCCGCGCTGCGGCTGCAGCGGGGAATCATCGAGCGCCGCGTAGAGCGCCGCGCCGGTGCGCGCGACCGTCTCGAACCCTCCGGAGTCGCGCGTCATCACGACGAGCACGGCGCGGTGCTCGCCGGCGCGCACGACCGCGCAGTCATGCGCGAACCTCCCGGCCGGCGAGTCGTCGCCGCACTTGCCCGCGTAGCACGCCTCGGGCGGCAGGTAGCGGGCGATACCGTCGAGGTGTTCCTGGAGCTCCAGCGAGGCGAGGACGCGCTCGCCGACGAACGGTTCGAGCGCGTCGCCGGTCGCCAGCTCCTCGAGCAGGTGCGCCAGGTCGCCGGCCGAGGTGTAGTTCTCACGCCCGGCGGCCACCGCGTCCTGGTCCATCATCAAGCGCTGCATCCGCGTCTGCGCGAGGTCCAGCTCGCGGGCGAGCTCGTTGACGCGCTCTAGCCCTACGACCGACGCGATGATGTTGGTCGCGTCGTTGTCGCTCACCACGAGTGCCAGATGCATGAGGTCGGCGAGGCTGAGCTCGGCGGCGTGCCGCAGGCCCCTGAGCACGCCGCTCCCGCCCACGCACGACCCCGGCTCGAAGCAGTAAGGCGTCGCCTCGTCGAGCACGCCACGCGCCACGAGACGCCAGAACGTGGCGGCGAGCAGCACCTTGATCGTGGAGTAGGAGGGAAGCTGCACGTCTTCGCGGGCGCTCAGCGTCCTGCCGGTGTCGAGCTCCCTGGCGACGTACGCGATCATCACTCCTGAGTCTACCGTACGAGCAGAACTTCAGACGGCTGCCCGAAGAGAGCCGCGGGATCCAGCCTCAGATCGTCGCGTGAGCCCCGGCGTCCACGTGGACGACCTCGCCGGTGATCGCCCGGCTGAGGTCGCTGAGCAGGAACACCGTCGCGTCGGCCACCTCTTCGGTGGTGACGTTGCGGCGCAGCGGCGTGTGGCTCTCGAGGAGCTCGAGCATGCCGCTGAAGTCCTTGATCGTGCGCGCCGCCACGGTGGCGATGGGGCCTGCGGACACCGCGTTCACGCGGATCCCCTCCGGCCCCAGGTCCGCCGCGAGGTAGCGCACGGCGCTCTCGAGCGAAGCCTTGGCGGGTCCCATGACGTTGTAGTTGGGCACGACCCGCCAGGAGCCGGCGTACGTCATGGTGACGATCGCGCCGCCGCCCGTCATGAGGCGGCGCGCCTCGCGCGCGGTCGCGATCAGCGAGTACGAGCTGATGTCGTTGGCCTGAGCGAAGCCGTCGCGCGTCGTCTCGACGAAGCTGCCCTGCAGGTCGTGCGCCGGGGCCCAGGCGATGCTGTGCACGAGGCCGTCGAGCACCGGCATCTGCTCCTGGAGCTCGTCGACCGCGTGCTTCACGGCCGCGTCGCTGCCGACGTCGAGCTCGATCATCGGCGCGCCGCCCAGTTCGTCGGCGAGCTGCTGCACGCGCCGCCGGAGGCGCTCGCGCCTGATAGGTGAGCGCGACCGCGCCGCCGTGACGCTTGACCGCCTTGGCCACCGCCCAGGCGATCGAGCGCGAGTTGGCGGCGCCGGTCACGAGGAAGTTCTTGCCGTCCAGCAGATCGGTCACGGTGCCTCCTTTCGGTCAGTCCGGCTTGACGGCGAGCAGCAGGAACTGCCTCGCCCAGTAGTCGCGGAAGATGTACAGCGACAGGACCAGCGCCGCGGCCCTGATCGCCCAGAAGCGGGTGAAGTACGGCTCGACGCGCAGCACGCGGAGGCCGGCGCCCTGCAGCAGCCCGACCATGTCGCGCTTGGCGAACCAGCGCACGTGGGTGCGGTCGAAGAGTCCCGAGGCGCGCCGCGGCCAGGTCTTGAGCAGCAGCTGCGAGAACACGTACACGTTGGACACGTTGGGCAGCGAGATGACGACGGCGCCGCCCGGGCGCAGGCGCGTGACCGCCCGGGCGAGGACGCCTTCGGCGTCGAGCAGGTGCTCGAGGACGTCGCTGGCGAGGATGGCGTCGAACGGCGCGTCGCCCAGGTCCGCCGGGTCGAGCTTCGCGAGGTCGCATTCGACGACCCGGTCAAGCCGCTTGCGCGCCTCAGCGGCGGCGCCGGGGTCGAGTTCCACGCCGACGACCTCGCGCGCGCCGGCCTGCTTGAGCAGTCGCGCCGTTGTGCCCGCCGCCGCAGCCAAGGTCGAGCACGCGCAGGCCGCGCGGGTCGATCAGCTGCAGAAAGGCGGGTTTGGCGTCGCGGAAGTAGCGGGCGGGCACATCCATCGCCGCATCATACAGCCCTGGCGGGAGGCCACCGTCCGCCGCGGGGCCGGTGGACGCACTGCGCCGGTCAGGGGACCGGCAGGCTGACGGTGCTCGGGTCGGTGCCCGCGGCGAACTCGCGCACCACGGTGGGCTCGCCCTGGTAGGTGTACGCGACGGCGAGTGGTTTGCCGAGACCGAGGTCGCCGCCCTTGGTCGCCGTCAGCGACGGGATGGGTCGGGGAGACACCGACTCCTGGGCGATGGCCGGGGCCGGATCAAGCATGAGCAGGTGCAGACGACCGGCGTCTGCCGGTCTGCCGTCGACCTCGAGCTCCACCACCTTGGGAGCGTCGCCCTTGAAGATCCGCAGCACGGCGAACCGTTGCAGGGCGCCGGTGGCCTGACGCGCCCGTGCCAGCACGACGACGGCGAAGCGGTCGAGCTGGTCGACGACCTGCTCGGCGGCAGACTCGGGCTGCGCTTGCCGGGTCGTCGTCCCCGCCCCGGAGCCACTCCGTCCGTTGGCCGCCTGGTCGGCCGTCGGCGCTTCCAGGGACGACGAGCTGCCCGAGGACCCACCGCCTCTGTTGACGGCGATGATGCCGACGAACAGGGCGAGGACGGCGAGCGCCGCGAGAGGCGCGACGACGCGCCACCAGCGGCGCTCGCGGCGCGGCTTCGCGGCCGGCGCCTGCTCGAAGTACTCCCGGAGGCCGCTCCAGCGGTCGCCGGAGAGGTCGGTGTAGCTCTGCGTCCGGCGCCGGGACGGCGGCCGAGACCCGCGCGCCGATGGCGGCGACGTCGGCGCGCATCGTCGCGAGACGCGCGGCCAGCTCGGCGTCGTCCTCGGCCGCCGTCAGCAGCTCGGGGTCGTCGTCGAGCCCGAGCGCCAAGGCGAGCAGGCGGTCGTCGTCGAAGCCGCCCGGCTTCATCGCGTCACGCTCTGTGTGCTCGTCAGTCATCGTCCGTCGTCATCCATCGTCGCTCGTCACGCGTCCCGCTCGTAGCCGCAGGACTCCAGCGCGATCTTCAGTTTCTTGGCCGCCCCGTGCAGGCGCGACTTCACGGTGCCGACGGGGATGCCCTGGGCCTTGGCGATCTCGTCCAGCGGGAGGTCGGCGAAGAACCGCAGCGCCACGCATTCGCGCAGCTCGTCCGGCAACGTCGCGAGCGCGTCTCGCAGGGCCGGATCGGACGGTTCCGACGGCGGGTCCACCGTCGCCTCGGGGGCGATCTGCTGCAGCTTGTCCATCAGGCCGAAGCGGGTCTTGCGCCGGCGACCGTGCGTCGCGGCCGGTGTTGAGGATGACCCGGTAGAACCACGCGAGGAACGCCTCCTCGCGAGGGATCTCGGCCCGGTAGACCTTGATGAACACTTCCTGCACGGCGTCGTCGACCTCCTCGCAGAACCCCTGGAGGTAGAGGATGCGCCGCACCTGGGGTGCGTACCGCCGGAAGAGCTCGGCGCGCGCCTCGGGCTGCCCCCTTCGCAAGCGGTCGATCAGACCGTGCGGCAGTTCCTCTATTGCCTTCCTCCTGGGTGAGAGACGCCTGTGCCGCCGGGCGGGTTCGCCGCGCCGGACGCGAGAAGTATAGCGCGGCGGAAGGTGGCCGCGGCCGCCTCAACGGCATCGTCAACCGTCCCGCGGCCGGTGCCCGGGCTACCGCTGCCGGGTCCGCCGGGGCCCCGTCAGGCGAAGCCGAGGCGGCGCACTTCTTCGTGCAGCTCGTAGCCGCTCGTCTCGCTTGACGCGGCGCACGACCTCTGCGGCCAGACCCGTGATGTCGTCCGCGGTCGCGCCCGGCTCGGCGACGAGGAAGTTGGCGTGCTTCTCGCTCACGTGCGCGCGGCCGACACGCAGGCCCTTGAGGCCGGCGTCCTCGATGAGCCGCGCCGCCGGCAGCTCGCGCGACGGGTTCTTGAAGTAGCTGCCGCAGCTTGCGTACTCGAGCGGGTGCTTGCTCTTGCGCAGGGCCGCGTCCCTGGCGATGCGCTCCAGCAACGTCGTGGCGGTGGCCGTGGTGGAGCTGGAAGGAGGCGGAGAGGACGATGATGTCCCGGCGGGACTTGAGCAGCGAGTCGCGGTAGCCGAAGCCGAGGCGCCCGGGCTCGACGACGTGCTCCTTGCCCTCTTCGAGCAGGTGGACGTCGAGGAGGCAGTCGCTCACGGACTCCCCGTAGGCGCCGGCGTTGCCGACGATGGCGCCGCCGACGGACCCGGGGATGTTGGCGGCGAAGGTGAGGCCGGCGAGGCCCTGCCCGGCCAGGTCGGCGACCAGGCCGGGCAGTTCCACGCCGGCCTCCGCGCGCAGCGCGTCGCCGTCGCAGCGTGGTGCCCTCGTTGCGAGCGAGCACGGTGAGCCCGCGCACGCCGGCGTCGCCGACGAGCACGTTGGTGCAGCGGCCGAGGACGGTGACCGGCAGCGCCGAGCTCGCGCGCCGTGAGCACGGCGTGGATGAGCACGCTGGTCGTGAGGGCGCGCACCAGGAACTCCGCCGGGCCGCCGACGCCGTAGGCGGTGAACGACGCGAGAGGGACGGCCTCTTCGAGGCCGGGCAGCTCGCGTCGCAGCACCTCGCTCAGGCGAGGGTCGGCGGCCTGATCGTCGCGCGCGGTCATGTCCGCCATGGTAGCAGGAGCCGCCGCGTGCCGTTTCGCGCCCGCGGGAACAAGGCTGTGGCGGCGTTTGACAGACGCTGTGGCGGTGTTTGACAGGCGGTCGTCTCCGTCAATAAAATCCCTAACCCTAGTGAGAAGTAGGAATTAGCCTTGGTACCCCGCGGGAGCGACGTGATCCATCTCTCCACCAAGAGCGACTACGCCATCAAGGCCCTCGTCCGGCTGGCGCTGGCGGATGGCGCGGCGCCGGTGAATGCTCGCGACATCGTCGCCTTCACCGGCATCCCGCCCAAGTTCCTCGAGCAGGTCATGCACGACCTGCGCCAGGCCGGTCTGGTGGAGAGCCAGCGCGGCAAGGGCGGCGGCTACGTCATCGCTCGCGATCCCGCGAGTCTGAGCTTCGCCGACGTGATCGACCTCATCGACGGCCGGCGCGCCGATCCCCTCCGGGGCACGCCGGCGCCCCCGGCTCCCACGGCGGCAAGGGGCGAATGCGCGGCGGCGACCAGGTCGATGTCCTGGTCGCCCCAGTCTGGCGCGAGGTGCGCGAGTGCACCCGCGCCATCCTCGGATCGGCGACCATCGCCGACGCCGCCGCCCGGGCCGCCGAGGCCCCCATGTACTACATCTGACAGGAGAAGTGCAGACATGACCGACACCGACACCACGGCCACGCAGGGTTTCGAGACCCTTGCCCTGCACGGCGGCCAGGAGCCCGACCCGACCACCAACGCCCGCGCCGTGCCGATCTACCAGACGACGTCGTACATGTTCGACGACGCCGACCACGCCGCCGACCTGTTCGGCCTGCGGGAGTTCGGCAACATCTACACGCGGATCATGAACCCCACCAACGACGTCTTCGAGAAGCGGGTCGCTGCGCTCGAGGGCGGCGTCGGCGCGCTGGCCTTCAGCTCGGGCTCCGCCGCGGTGACGTTCAGCATCCTCAACATCGCCGGCGCCGGCGACCACGTCGTGAGCGCCAACAGCCTGTACGGCGGCACCTACAACCTCTTCGTGCACACGCTGCCGCGCTTCGGCCTCGACGTCGAGCTCGTCGACCCCGCGGACCCGGAGAACTTCCGTCGCGCGATCAAGCCGACCACGAAGCTGCTCTACGCCGAGACGGTCGGCAATCCCAAGCTCGACACGCTCGACATCGAGGCCGTGGCGGCGATCGCCCACGAGGCCGGCATCCCGCTGATCGTGGACAACACGATGGCGACGCCGTACCTCATCCGGCCGATCGACCACGGCGCCGACATCGTCGTCCACTCGGCGACCAAGTTCATCGGCGGCCACGGCACCTCCATCGGCGGCGTCGTCGTTGACTCGGGCAGGTTCGACTGGGCCCAGAACGACAAGTTCCCGGGCCTGGTCGAGCCCGATGCGAGCTACCACGGGCTCAAGTTCTACGAGGCGCTGGGGCCGCTCACCTACATCATCAAGCTGCGCGTCAGCCTGCTGCGCGACATCGGCGCAGCGCTCTCGCCCTTCAACTCGTTCCTCTTCCTCCAGGGCCTCGAGACGCTGCACCTGCGCATGGAGCGCCACAGCGTCAACGCGTACGGCGTGGCCGAGTTCCTGGAGGAGCACCCCAAGGTCACGCTGGGTCAGCTACCCGGGGCTCGAGTGCCACCCCAGCCACGAGCTCGCGAAGAAGTACCACTACCGCGGGCTCTACGGCGCCATCATCGGCTTCGGGATCGCCGGCGGCCGCGAGGCGGGCCGGCGGTTCGTGGAGAGCACGCAGCTGCTCTCGCACCTGGCCAACATCGGCGACGCGAAGTCGCTGGTCATCCACCCGGCGACGACGACGCACTCGCAGCTGACGCCGAGGAGCAGGCCGAGACCGGCGTCACCGACGACTTCGTCCGCCTGAGCATCGGCATCGAGTCTCTCGAGGACATCGTCGCCGACATCGAGCAGGCGCTCGCCAAGGCCTGACGGGCGCACAGCGCGGGCGTGGCCGCCGCGGGGCAGGCGGCGTAGAGACCTCCGCCCCGTGGCACGTTCGCCCGCGTCCCGCCCGCGTTCGCTAGAATCACCGGAGCCATGACCGAGAAGAAGCCCGCAGCCCGCAAGGAGATCGGCGACGTCGCCATGGGATACGGCGACGACGCCGGCAACGCCGGCAGTCGTCCGCACCAGGTACGTGACGTTCGACCAGCCCGGCCAGGAGCTCGCCCTCGAGGGCGGCGGTACCCTGGCGCCGTTCACGCTCGCCTACGAGACCTACGGGACGCTGAACGAGCGGCGCGACAACGCCGTCCTCGTCACTCACGCACTCTCGGGCGACGCGCACGTGGCGGGCCTGCACAGCGCCAACGACAAGCGCCCGGGCTGGTGGGACATGATGATCGGCCCCGGCAAGGGACTGGACACCGACAGGTACTTCGTCATCTGCGCCAACGTGATCGGCGGCTGCAGCGGCAGCACCGGGCCGGCCTCGGAGAACCCCGCCACCGGCCGGCCCTACGGCACCGACTTTCCCATGATCACCATCAAGGACATGGTGAATGCACAGATGCCGCTGCTCGACCACCTCGGCATCGGCAAGCTGCTCGCCGCCGTCGGGGGATCGATGGGCGGCATGCAGGTGCTCGAGCTGCGCCATCTCCCACCCGGACCGCGCCCACCTCTGCGTGCCGCTGGCCACCGCGGCGCGTCAGCCGACGATGGCGATCGCCTTCAACGAGGTCGGCCGCCAGGCGATCATGGCCGACCCCGACTGGCGCGGCGGCCACTACTACGGCGGCAAGCCGCCGGCCAAGGGCCTGAGCGTCGCCCGCATGGTCGGGCACATCACGTATCTCAGCGACGAGGCCATGGAGGAGAAGTTCGGCCGTCGCCTTCAGGACATCCACGACTACACGTTCACGTTCTCGGCCGACTTCGAGGTGGAGAGCTACCTGCGCCACCAGGGGCTGAGCTTCACCAACCGCTTCGACGCCAACACGTTGCTGTACATCACGCGCGCGCTGGACTACTTCGACCTCACGCGCCAGCACGGAACGCTGGTCAAGGCGTTCGCCGACGTCAAGGCGCGGTTCCTGGTGATGGGCTTCAGCAGCGACTGGCTGCACCCGCCGTACCAGCTCAAGGAGATCGTCAGCGCGCTGCGCGCGACCCACAAGCACGTGAGCTACTACGAGGTGGAGAGCCACTACGGCCACGACGCCTTCCTGCTCGAGCGCGAGAAGATGGAGGGCATCATCGCCGCGTTCCTGGCGAGCGGCGCCCGGAGCTACACGCCGCTCGCGCCCATCGAGCCGGCCGGCTGACGAGGGGCGGGCATGCGCCGCATCGACTACAAGCTGATCGAGGACCTCGTGCCCGACGGCTCCACCGTGCTCGACCTCGCCTGCGGCGACGGAGAGCTGCTCAGCGAGCTCATCGCCGAGAAGCACGTCCGCGGCAGCGGGGTGGAGATCGACCAGGCCGCGGTGGAGAAGTGCATCGGCCGCGGCCTCTCTGTGTTCCACGGCGACCTCGACGCCGGCCTCGCCGACTTCGACGATCAGTCGCACGACGTCGTGATCCTGAGCCTCAGCCTGCAGCAGTTGCGCCGGCCGCGGATGATCGTGCGCGAGATGGTCCGGGTCGGACGTCTCGCGATCGTCAGCTTCCCGAACTTCGCCCACTGGGTGCCGCGCTCGCAGCTGCTCCTTCGCGGGCGCATGCCCGTCTCGCGCGACCTGCCGTATCAGTGGTGGGACACGCCCAACATCCACCTTTGCACGATCCAGGACTTCCGTGCGCTGTGCCGTGCGGAGGGCCTCTGCATCGAGCAGGAGCAGTACCTGCGCTCGGTGGAGAAGCCGCCGCCGGCGCGGCTGCTGGCGCCGAACCTGCTGGCGCGGATCGCGATCTTCGTCGTCACGCGCTGCTAGCCGCAGCCCCCTGCGGCCTGCTGCGGCCGCGCCGCCCGCGCGCCACGGCGTCCGGCTTTCGAGGGTCCCGTTTCGCGGGTACACTACCCCTACGTTCTGCGCCCCAGAGACCGGCGCGAGCGGCACAAGGAGCGCTCCCACGCCACAACACCGAGCACCGGCGGCGGTGCGTTTCAAGATCAAAAGGAGATTCAAGTGCCTCAGGGTAAAGTCAAGTGGTTCTCGACGGAGAAGGCCTTCGGCTTCATCGAGCAGGAGAACGATAACGACATATTCGTGCACGTCACCGGCCTGGCCGACGGCGTGACCGCGATCGACAAGGACATGCTCGTTGAGTACGAGGTCGAGCAGGGCCGCAAGGGCCCGCAGGCCACCAACGTGAGGCCCGCGAAGGCGACGGCCGCCCCGGCGGCCGAGGTGACCGAGACCGTCGAGGTCGTCGAGGTCGAGGATGAGGCCGGCGACGTCGAGGAAGTAGTCATCGTCGAGGTCGAGGAAGAGGAAGAGGCCGAGGAAGAGGCCGGGGGAGAAGCCGAAGCCGAGGCCGAGGAAGAGGCCGAGGAAGAGGCCGAGGATGAGGCCGAGGCAGAGGCTGGGGAAGAGGCCGACGCCGAGTAAGACTCTCCGAGTCCCTGACGGGCCGGCAGCCGGAGGATCGCTCGGGATCCGGCTGCCGGCCCGTCGTCGTTTTGCCGCTAGGCGGGTATGACTCCGAGCGGCGATACCACGGGAGGCGGACGATGCTGGAGAACATCCACTGGCTCGGTCACGATTCGTTCCGGCTGGACGGCAGCGTGACCGTCTACATCGATCCCTGGAAGCTGCCGCCGGGCATGCCGGCGGCCGACCTCATCCTCGTGACCCACGAGCACTTCGACCACCTCAGCGCCGCCGACATCGCGACGCTCTCCGGGCCGGACACCGTGGTCGTCGGTCCGGCCTCCGTCACCGCGCAGCTCGGCGACCGAGAGACGGTCACCGTGGCGCCCGGCCAGAGCACGGAGCTCAAAGGCGTCGCCATCGAGGCCGTCCCGGCCTACAACCTGACCAAGTTCCGCGAGCCCGGCCAGCCGTACCACCCCAAAGAGGCCGGCCACGTGGGCTACGTCGTCGCGCTGGACGGCGTGCGCTACTACCACTCCGGCGACACCGACGCCGTCCCCGAGATGAAGGACGTGCACTGCGATGTGGCGCTTCTGCCGGTCGGCGGGACGTTCACGATGACCGCTGAAGAGGCCGCCGGGGCGTGCGAGCTGATCGACACCGCCGCCGCCGTCCCGATGCACTACGGCGACATCGTCGGCGACGCGGGCGACGCGGAGCGGTTCCGCGAGCGCTGCAACGTCACCGTCACGATCCTGCCGCTCGAGCGCGGGTAAGCTGGTCCACGGGAGCGGCGCCCGGCACTGTCACCACGACGCGCGTCCACGGACGCCGAGGAGGGGCCATGAACGTCGTCCGTGCCGTACCGACGGAGACCATCTCGGAGAAGCTCAGCGTGCAGCGGCTCAGCGATGCGCTCGGCGTCCGCCACCTGCGCGCCAACGTCTTCACCCTCGCCGAGGGATCGCTGTCGCGCCACCTGCACCGTGAGCAGGAGGAGGTCTACCTCGTGCTGGACGGTACGGCGATGATCGACCTGGACGGTGAACAGCTCCTGGTGGGGGAGCGTGAGGCGCTGGCGGTGCCCGCCCGGGCCTGGCACCGCGTGGCGAATGTCGGCGTCGGGCCGCTCACGTTCTACGTGGTAGCGGCCCCCGCGGTGGACGACGCCGCCGAGGTCGCCGGCTGATCGCAGCCGGCCGCTCGGCCTGATCGACGCTCACTCTCAGCCTGCGCGCCATGGGCGGAGTCTACCTCGCGCGTTCGCCCGGTAAGTCCCCGCCGTTTCGGCGCCATCGCGCGGGGGCAACAGTCACCCGAAGGGACTCGCGGGCCCGCCTCGGGCGCCGCGACCGGCCACGAACCTGGAGGGCTCCATGCTCAAGGAAGGCGACAAGGCGCCGGCCGTCACCGGTACGTCTTACGACGGAGCCACCTTCGACCTGGGCGCGCCCGGCAGGCGCACCGTCCTCTTCTTCTATCCCAAAGCCAACACCGGGGGCTGAACGACCGAAGCCGTTGAGTTCAACGGCCTGCTGGACGAGTTCGCAGCCCTCGACATCCAGGTGGTCGGCGCCAGCGTCGACAAGCCCGGGAGTAACGAGCGCTGGGCGCAGAAGTACGACCTCAAGATGCCGCTGGTCAGCGACTTCGGCGAACACACCGTGGCCAGCGCCTTCGGCGTCGCGCGGCCGATGGTCGGCGTGGCCAAGCGCACGACCTGGCTCATCGAGCCCGACGGTACGCTGCGCAAGGTCTACCCCGCCGTGAAGGCCAAGGGTCACGCCGCGCAGGTGCTCGCCGACTGCCGGGAGATCTGGAGCTGAGAGTGACGCGAGAGGGGCGGGCAGGGCACTGCGCCTTGCCCGCCCCTCTCGTTTGCCTCTACTCGTCGGCCGGCTCGTCGCGCGGGCCGAAGTACGCCGGCGCGTCGATCATGAAGATGCGGCTTGACCAGCGCTCGCCGGCCGGCGTGACCGCCTCGGCGTCGTCGATGGCGCCGATGCGCGCGGTCATGTCGTCGCAGTAGTGGACGATGATCGCCTCGCGCGTCTGGGGCACCACGGGGCTACCCTTCTCGCGCATGCCGTGGTGGGCCACGATGATGTGCCTGAGCAGCTTGGCGGCCTCGGGCGGGAAGTCCTGGTCCTCATCGATGAGCTCGCGCACCATGTCGTGGCCCATGACGATCTCGCCGTGCAGGCGGCCCTCGTCGGTCATCTGGGGGGCCAGGCCGGTGCTGGTGTAGGCGAGGGTCTTCCCGATGTCGTGGAGCAGTGCGCCGGCGACGACGAGGTCGCGGTCGACGGAGCCGAACCGCGACGCTACGCCGCCGGCCGCCTCAGCGACGATGAGCGAGTGCTCGAGCAGGCCGTGCCGATAGGCGTGATGGTTGCGCACGGCCGCAGGCGCGACGGAGAACGTGGCGCCGGGCTCGCGGGAGCCGTCGAAGGCGCGCTCGAGCAGCGCTCGCACGTGGGGCTCCTCCACAGAGTCGATGAGCGTGTGCAGCCGTTCGGCGAGCTCGGCGGTGCCGATGGGGGACACCTGCACGAGGTCGCCGGCCTCGTATTCGTCGTCCTCTGCGGCGCGGAGGCGGCGGATCTGGATCTGCGAGCCGTACTGCGGGTGGACGCTGTAGGTGCCGCCGACGCAGACCACATCGCCGGCGGTGACGCCGAGGGCTTCGTCGGACGGGTCGAAGTGGATGGCGGCTACCTCTCCGCTCGCGTCGCGGAGCTTGAGCCGCAGATAGGCCTTACCGTTGCGGTCGGTGGCGGCAGTGAGCTCAGAGCAGGCGTAGACGCCGTCGACGGTCTGTCCGCTCTGGAGGTCGATGATGGCGATGCGGGCGGCGGCGCCCGGGAAACTGGCCTGATCGGTCATGGGATCTCCTTGGTCCCCGTCAGGGTACCAGACGACCCGGACGGGGGCCGCGGAACGCGCGGTTCACGTTGGCCGGCGAGCGCCGGCGCCGGTCACGAGCCGGCGGGCCGCTTCTTGCCGGCGGGCCGTGGCTTCGACGACGAAGGCCGCGACGACTTCTTGGGCGTGGCCCCGGCCTTGGCCTGGCTGCGCGTCGTGGCGGGCGGCGCGACGGCCGTGGCCGGCGCCTCCTTGACCGCCGACTTCTTTGCCGCCGGCTTCTTCGCGGCGGCTTGCTTCGCCGGCCTCTTTCGCGCGACGACCGCGCCCGGCTTGGCCGGCGCCTTGCGCGCCGCCGGCTTTCCGGCCGGCGCCCCGGCGCTCGTCTGCTCGTCCGCGGGCGGCGCCACGGCGGGCTCGATGGCGGCCGACTGGACCTCGGTCTCAGCCGTAGCCGGCTCGATGGCGGCCGCCTGGACCTCGGCCTCCGCCGCGGCCGCCGCAATGACGGCCGCTGAGGCGACGGTCACGGGGCCGGCGGCCGTCTCCACGGTGGCCGTGGTGGGCGCGCGCGGCTTCTCGGGCGCTGCAGCCGGGGGCGGCGGCGCGGGCACGGCGAGGGCCGTCACGGGTTCGGCCGCGCCCGCCACTTCTGCCGCAGCCTCCGCCGTTGCCTCCGGGACCGGCGTCTCGCCACGCCAGGCCGCGATCTCCGCCTCCAAAGCGCGGACTTCGGCTGTTGTGCCACGCAGCCGGTCGACGGCGGGCGCGAGATCCGGGTGATCCAGCTCGCCGCGCTCGGCCAGCGTGAACGCGGCGTGGCCGAGCTCCCGCTCGGCCTTGCGGAGGTCGTTCTGCAGGACGACGAGGCGGGCCTGGGCGGCGGTCACCTTGCCGGCGCGCCGGGTGTCGGCCGCGAGGCCGCCGGCCTTGTCCTTGACGGTGTCGAAGAACCCCATCCCGGCCTCCATGCCATGCGCCGCCCGAGGGCCGGCGTCTCTCGCCAGATCTTCATCAGTCTGTCGCCTGCGCTGCGCCGAGTCCAGCCCCCACCGTCCGGATGACTGGGTTGTGCCGCAGGAGCGCTTCCGCCAGTCTTGGGGAAGACTCCAGAGAGTGGCGCAGGCGCCACTCCTTGTGGGCGCGACCTTCTTCAGAGGAGACGATGACGATGCAGCTCGGCGGCATGGCCTTGAGAGACGGAGTCCTCCTGCAGAGCGACGGCCACTGGGCCGCCGCCGTGCGCGAGGAGAGCGGTGGAGTCAAGGTCGTCTCCGGCGCGAAGGCTCGGATCCCGGGGAGAGACGTGTTCCGGCAGATACCCGTGCTTCGCGGGGTGGTACGCCTCGGTGAGGCGATGGCCGTCCTGCCGGCCGTGCGTCGCGGCACCGGCGGACCGGTGCTGCCGCAGGAGGACCCGCGCATGCTGGCGGCGACTGCGGCGACCGCGGTCGCGACGGTCGCGCTGCGCGCCTCGCGGCGGGGCTCGCCGCTGCTCCGTGAGATCGCCGTGGCCGGTGCGGGCCTCGCCCCGGTGCTCCTCGCGCTGCGCGACTCCCGGCTCTCGCGGTATCACGGCGCCGAACACAAGAGCGTCTCCGCCTACGAGACCGGGGGCGACGCCGCGACCGCGGACAAGGAACACGCCCGCTGCGGCTCCAACCTGATCGCGCCGATGGTCGTCACCAGCCTCGCGACGAACCTGGTGCTCCGGGCCGCCGGCAAAGAGCGGCAGCCGCTCGCGACCTTCGTCGCCGGGCTCGTCAGCATCGGCACGGCGATGGAGCTGTTCTCCTGGATGTCGCGCCACCAGGACCACCCGCTGGCGCGGACGCTGGGCCGGCCCGGCATCGAGATGCAGCGCCTGTTCACGACCAGTGAACCCACGAGCGACCAGCTGGACGTGGCCGACATGGCGCTGCAGGAACTGCTGCGCCTGGAGGGAGAAGCGCCGGCCGCCTGAGTCCTTTGGGCGGCCGCTCGCGGCCGCCCACCCATCGCCCGGCCGGCGGGACGCGTCAGTCTGCCGGCTCGCGCTCGGCGAGGCGTTTGCGCCGCCGCTCCTGCGCCTCGGCGTACCACACTTTCTGCTGGTCGGTCTGCGGCACGAGCCTGGGCACCGGGATGGGCTTGCCGCTGTCGCCGAGCGCCACGAACACCAGGTACGCGGAGTTCGTGTGGGTGGTGATCCCCGTCATGAGGTCCTCGGCCTCAACGCGCACGCCGACCTCGACTGACTTGTTGCCGGCGAAGTTGACGTTGGCCCTGAAGCGCACGAGGTTGCCGACCTGTACCGGGTGGTGGAAGTCGATGCGGTCGATCGCCGCCGTGACGATGGTCGTGCGGCAGAAACGGAAGGCGCAGGCGCCGGCCGCCTCGTCGATGAGCTTCATGATGATGCCGCCGTGGATGTTGCCCATGTAGTTGGCGTCGGCCGGCTGCGTGAGATGCGTGAGGACGAGGCTGGTCTCGCTGCCGCGCGGCAGTGGTTCGTTCATGGGGTCACCTGGAGGTGGAAGGGGTCAGATGTCGAACGAGCCCGGAGCGCGCCGCCGCCGCCGGTCGCGGGTCTGGCGCTCGCCGCCGCTGGAGCGGTCGGTGCGCCGTTCGCCGTGGCGGCGGTCCATGATGACCTTGACGTTCGGGTTGTCCCGGTAGTGCTCCACCAGACGCTTGAATGCGTCTTCGCCGAGCTCCGGAGGGACCACGCAATAGATCACTGAAGGCCTCCAAGCTTGCGGCAACGGTAGCACATGGCCGCCGTCGGGGGCTAGAGCTTGCCGGCCCTGGCAGGGATGGCGATCCGCGGCCGGACGGTGCCGGGTGGGACGTGGCCGGGGCGGAGGGCCGGCCGGCAGACAGAAGGGCCGGACCGGCGAACGGCGCCGGCCCGGCCCTTTGAAGGGGGTACCACTTTTGGTATCGGCAGTTGCGCGCAGACCTTGAGCGATCGCCTCACCGGCGCGTGACCGTCTGGTAAGCTACGGCCACACGAGAAGGCCGCGGCGACTGGGGGGTCAGCGTGTTCCCGTGGTTCGGCGAGATCGTTGCAGGGATCCCGGCCCTCGAGCGATACCCGAGTCTGGGCGAACTCGAGCACTCGACGGACCGTCCGGCCGCCGCGCATCCGGAGGTGCGCACGCGCGCAGAGCGGGTTGCGGCGGCGGGTGGCGTCGAACCGGTGCGCATTCGCGCTCTCGTGCAGTGCCGGGTCGCGTCGCCCCTCTGCGCGCCGGTGGCGACCCGGGACCGCCATCGGCCCGCACGTCTACGGCCCGCTGAGCCCCGAGCCGTGCAGTGAAGCCGGCCGGCGAGACCGAGCGCGTCAGGCTGGCCGTCGAGGCCGGGGCGGATATCACGCAGGCGCTCGTGCGTGACGACGCGCTCACCGTCATCGTCCGGCGCGTCGCCGAAGCGCTCGACGCCTGGGAGTGCGACCTCTACGAATACGATCCGGAGAGCCGCACTCTTAACGCCGCCGCCCTCTGGGCGCGCGAGCTCACGGACGAGGACGAAGCCTGGGTCGGCACGCGCATCAGCCTCGACGACCGCCCCGGCTACGTGCCGGTCATCGAGGGCGGCGTCTGCGTGCTCACGGGCAGCGACGATCCCGACCTCGACTCCGCCGACCGCGAGGCGATGGCCGACTGGGGGGAGGTCGCCACGCTGGCCGTCCCGCTGAGCTTCCGCGCGATGGGTGTCGTCGGGTGCCTCACGCTGATAGAGAAGCGCGAGGGCCGGCGCTTCACCGACGAGGACGGCGAGCTGGTCACCCTGCTCGCCGGACCGGCCGCCATCGCCGTCCGCAACGCGCGCCTCTTCCGCCTGCAGCAGGAGCAGAACCGCTACCTCGAGTCACTGCTCGACACCGCTCGTGCCATCACTTCCACGGTGACTCTCGAGGATTCGCTCTCGCACATCTGCCGCACCGCCGCCGAGGCGCTCCGGACTGGAGAGTGCGTCGCCTACGAGTACGACCGGGCACGCGACGCGATCGTCTTCCGCGCCTTTTCCGGCAGGGACGGCCGGCCGTCCGCCCTCGACCCGGGGGCGACGTATCCGCTGGACGACTACCCCACCGACCGCGAGATCCTGCGCCGGGGCGAGGTCGTCCAGGAGAGTGTCTCCGACGACAGGCTGCCACCGGACGTGCGCGGTTCCATGGAGCGATGGGGCGAGAAAGCGTGCCTGAATGTGCCGCTCATCGTCGAAGGCGAGTCGCTCGGCATCCTGGTGCTCATCGAGACGGCGCGCGAGCGGGTCTTCGGCTCCGCCGAAGTGGAGCTCGCGCGCGCCTTGGGGGAGCAGGCGGCGACGGCCATCCGTCACGCCCGCCTGTACCGGCGCGGCGTCCGCCAGAACCAGCGGCTCGCGGCGCTGCTCGAGACGAGTCGCGTCCTCGTCACGTCGCTTGACTCCGCCGCCGTGCTCGGCGAGGTCCGCCGTGAGGTCGCCGAGCTGTTCTCCGTCCGCGGCGACGCCGTCAGGCTGCTCCTGCGCCGCGGCGAGGCCTTCGTGCCCTTCGTTCCCGGCCTCGTCGCGGCCTCCGCGGACGAGCCCGCGGCGGTGGAGCTCGACGAGCTCAGCCTGCGTGCCGTCTCCGCCCTCGCGCCGGCCGCCGGCGAGGACGAAGGAGGCTACCGTCTCGTCGTTCCCTTCGTCTCGGGCGAGGCGGTAGAGGGCCTGCTCGACGTCCGCACCGGCGTCCCGATCGCGCCCGGCGACGACGAGATCGAGCTCCTGCAGATCCTAGCCAGCCAGGCCGCCGCCGCGCTGGCCAACGCCGCGCTCTATCGCACCCTCGAGCGCCAGGCCATCACCGACGGGCTCACGGGTCTCTACAACCACCGCTACTTCTACGAACGGCTCAACCAGGAGATCGCGAGGGCGCAGCGCTACGGCCTGCCGCTCTCGCTGCTCATGATCGACATCGACGACTTCAAGCACTTCAACGACCGCTTCGGCCATCCGGCCGGCGACCTGGTGCTCACCATGGTGGGCCAGATCCTCAGCACGAACCTCCGCGCCGGCATCGATATCGCTGCGCGCTACGGCGGTGAGGAGTTCACCATCGTCCTGCCCAACACAGCGCGCGACGGCGCGCAGGTGGTGGGCACGCGACTTGCCCGCGAGCTCTCCTCGCTGCCCGGCGCTCCGCCTCCCAACGAAGAGGGCGCAGTGAGCGTCAGCGAGCGCATCCGCGTCTCTGTGGCCGGCTCATCGCTGCCGGGCGTGGACGTGGATACGCGGATCACCGTGAGCATCGGCGTGGCCTGCTTCCCCGGCGCCGCGGGCGGTCCCGGCGAGCTGGTGCGCAACGCCGACAAGGCTCTCTATCTCGCCAAGCGTCTCGGCAAGAACCGGGTGGAGGTGTTCGGTGACTGATGCCCGGGCCGTGCCGGCCTCCCGCGACCCCTACCGCACCGTCCTCGAAGTGGGGACGACGCTGGCGTCTTCTCTCGATCTGGACGAGGTGATGCAGACCATGGCCCGTCAGGTCGGCGAGGCGCTCGACGTCCAGTCGTGCGACATCAACGCGTACGACGCCGAGGCGCGAACCATGACCTACGTCGCCGTGTGGTCGGCGGAGCTTCGCGGCGTCGACATCGACTACGTCGGTACCGTCGTCAGCCTCGAGGACCGGCCCGAGCGCGACGCCGTCATCCGCAAGGGCGATCTGCTCGAGGCCTACGTGGACGACGAGGACCTCGACCCGCTCGAGCGCGAGGTCATGGTCAAATACGACGAGGGCGCGGTGATGGAGATCCCGCTCGTGTTCGGCGGGGATACGCTCGGCGTCCTCGGCGTGGTGGAGTCCCGCCGCGACCGGCGCTTCACGGATGACGAGAAGGAGTTGCTGCGGTTGCTCGCGCGGCCGGCCGCGACGGCGCTCGGCAACGCGCGCCTCTACCGGCAGCAGCAGGAGCAGGCGCGCCGCCTCGGCTCGCTGCTCGACACCAGCCGGACGCTCGCAGAGTCGGTGGACATGGACGAGGTGCTGGCCGGCGTCGCGCGGCTGGCCGCCGAGGCGGCGGGCGCTTCGTACGCGACGGTGTACGAGTACCGCCCGCACCACGACGCCATCGTGTACCGCGCGGACTACCAGCTCGGGGCGCCGCTGACGGGAGTGCACGATGACCTGCTCGGCAGCGTGTACGCGCTCGCCGAGTGCCCCGGCGAGCGCGCGATCCTGGAGGCGGCGGAGGCCGTGCAGGAACACGTGTCGGACCCCGGGCTGCCGGTCGATCGCCGTGACGCGATGGTGGCCTGGGGGCAGAAGACGTGCCTCAGCCTGCCGCTTCGCGCCGGCGGAGCGGCGCAGGGCATCCTGCGCCTCACGACCGTCGATGCGGAGCGTTGCTTCACCGCCGGCGATCTCGAGTTGCTCGAGGCGCTGGCGGAGTCCGCGAGCGCCGCGATCCACAACGCACGGCTGTTCCGCGCGCAGGAGGAGGAGAGCGAGCGGCTGCTCGGGCTCTTCGGAGTCAGCCGCCGTCTGAGCTCCACCTTCGACCGCGCGGCGGTCGTGGCCACGCTCGAAGAGGCCGCCGGCAAGCTCCTGGCCGGGGCGCCCCGGGCGCGCGTCTGGCTGCGCGACGCGGAGGGCCGGCTGGCCGGGGACGACGCCGGCGGCGCTGCGCCCGGCGTCCCCGAGCTCGTCCGGCAGGCGCTCGAGGGTGGCAGCCCCGCCGAGCTGGTCCATGCCGCCGGGTCGGGCCTCGCCGTGCCGCTCGCGGTCAAGGACCGGGTCGAGGGCGCCATCGTCGTGGAGGCCGAAGGCCACCGCCGCTTCTCCTCGGCCGAGCGAGAGGCGCTTCAGGTCCTCGCCAACCAGGCGGCTGCGGCGCTCGAGAACGAGCGACTGTACCGCCGCGCGGAACAGGAGGCCATCCGCGACGGGCTCACCGGTCTCTACAACCACCGCCACTTCCAGGAGCGGCTGCGCCAGGAGGTCCGTCGGGCCCACCGGTACGGCACTCCCCTGTCCGTGCTCATGTGCGACCTGGACGACTTCAAGTCGTTCAACGACCAGTACGGGCACCAGATCGGCGACGAGGCGCTGCGCGAGGTGGGCCAGATCCTCTTCGCCGTCACGAGGCGGGGCGTCGACCTCGCCGCGCGCTACGGCGGCGAGGAGTTCGCGGTGATCCTGCCGCACACGCGCGCCTCCGACCTTCCCGCGGAGAGTGCGCCGGCGACCGCGGAGGACGCCGAGGCGCCGCCGCCGGCCGGCGCCGGCGCGCTCGTCGTCGCCGAACGCGTGCGCGTGGCGATCGCGGGGCACGCGTTCCCGGGCCACGGCGGCCGCCGGTACGCGCACACCACCATCACCGTCGGCGTCGCCGACCTGCGCGCGACCGACGACCCGGCGACGCTCCTCGCCGCCGCCGACGCGGCCCTTTACGAGGGCAAGCGGGCCGGCCGCGACCAGGTGGCCGTACGTGGCCGATGAGCCTGCTGCGGACGGTGCCCCGGACGCCGTGAGCGGCAGGCACGGCGCGGACGCCATCACGCTCGCGTCCGGCGTCAGCCGCGCGATCGCCGTCAGCCCGGACCTGGACGCGATGCTGTCCGCGATCGCGCGCCGGGTGGCTGAGGCCCTCGACGTGTGGGAGTGCAACATCTACGAGTACCGGCCGGAGACGGACTCGCTGGTGGCCACCGCCTTGTGGTCGAGCGAGATCACCTCCGACGATCGCGAGTGGCTGGGGACCGTCTATCCCGTTGCCGACCGCCCGAGCTACCAGCAGATGCTGGCCGAGCGCAGCGTCCGTGAGCGCCAAGCCGACGATCCGGGAGTGCCGGCGGCGGACAAGGCGATCATGCAGAGCTGGGGCGAGCGCACCGTCTTCTCCGTGCCGCTCGTGTTCCAGGACGAGGTCATCGGCGCGCTCACCCTGGTCGAGAAGCGCGCCCCACGCCGTTTCACGCCCGACGACCTGCGCCTGCTGGAGCTGATGTCGGTTCCGGCCGCCGTGGCGGTGCACGCGACCCGCGCCCTGCGCCGCGAGTCCGAGCAGGCGCGCCGCATGGGGGCGCTGCTCAGCGCCAGTCGCGCCATGACCGAGACCATGAATCTCGACCAGCTTCTCGCCACCATCACCCACGCGGCGCGCGAGGCGCTGGACACGGCGGAGTGCGCCGTCAACGTGTATGACCCCGAGACGGAGACCATCACGGTGGCTGCGTTCGAGCAGCGCTCACCGGAACCGGATGGGGAGCAGTGGCTCGGCCGCGTGTACTCTCTGGACGACTACGCCTTCGACCGGCAGATCCTGTCGGTCGGCGAGATCGTCGAGGAGCGTGTCTCCGATCCCGCGATGGACGACCGGAACCGCGCCGACATGCTCGAGAACGGCGAGAAGAGCTTCCTCAACGTGCCGCTGGTCTATGAGAGGCGGCCCATCGGGTTCCTGGTGTTCATCGAGACGGAAGTGGAGCGGCACTTCTCGGACGAGGAGCGTCGGCTGGCCGCCGCCCTGGGAGAGCAGGCGGCGGCGGCCATCCACCACGCGCAGCTGCTGCAGCAGACCGAGACCCAGAACCGGCAGCTCGGCCTGCTCCTCGACTCCACGCGTGCGGTCAGCTCCAGCGTCGACCTCGACGAGGTGCTGGACACCGTGGCGCGCAGCGCCGGCGAGCTGCTGGGAAGCGCGGAGTGCCAGATCCAGGAGTTCGACCCGGCCGCCAACACGGTGCGGCCGGTGGCTCTGTGGCAGCGCGTGCCTTGGGAGGGAGCCCGGCAGAGCATCGGTCAGGTGTTCTCGCTCGATGAGGACGCCGAGGAACGCGCCTTCCTCGAGGCGGGCGAGGTGCTTGAGCAGCGCTATTCGGACCCGGACCTCCCGGCGTCGACGCGGAGGGCGCTCGACAAGTACGGCGACCGCGCCTATCTGAACGTGCCGCTCATGTTCAGTGGCGCGCCTGTGGGCGTGCTCGTCCTGGTGGAGAGGACGCACGAGCGGCACTGGACGCAGGACGAGGTGCTGCTCGCGACGGCGCTGGCGGAGCAGGCCGCCGTGGCCATCGAGCACGCCCGGCTCTACAAGCGTGTCCAGGACCAGGCCGTGACCGACGGCCTCACGGGCCTCTACAATCACCGGCACTTCTTCGAGCGCCTGGAGCACGAGATCGCACGCGCCCGGCGCTACGGCACGCCCGTCTCACTGCTCATGATCGACCTCGACGACTTCAAGCTCTTCAACGACCGCAACGGGCACCTCGCCGGGGACGCGGTGCTCCGGGGGATGGCCGCGGTGCTCCAGTCCGAGCTGCGCCAGAACCTGGACGTGGCGGCCCGTTACGGGGGCGAGGAGTTCACCGTGATCCTGCCCAACACGCCGATGGCAGGGCGGGAGACCCAGATGGAGATGGACCTCGCCGGCGAGCTGGCGGAGTCGCGCGGCGGCGAGGAGCCGCCGCCGGCGCCGGGGCACCGGGAAGGTGCGGAGCAGGTAGCCGAGCGCATCCGCTCGCGCGTGGCCGGTACCCGGTTCCTGGGCGTGGACGGCTCGATGCTTCCTGCGCTCACGGTGAGCATCGGCGTGGCCATGTTCCCCGTGAGCACATCGTCGCCGGAGGACCTGGTGGGGCACGCCGACGCCGCGCTCTACGCGGCCAAGCGTGCCGGCAAGGACAGGGTGGAGACGTATGGATGAGGCGCCGCGGCCGAGGGCCCTGGCGGCGCGCGGCGTCGACGGACTGCTGCACGCCGTCGTCGCCGACGTCGGGGAGTCGCTGGATCTGTGGTCCGTCGACCTCTGGGCCTTCAGCGGCGACGCGGACACGCTGGAGTGCAGAGCGTACTGGTGCCGGGACGCGGCGGCGGCGCTGACCGGGGACTGCATGGGCGCCGTGGTCGGCCTCGACCAGAGCCACGACCTGCGCCGCCTGGTGCTCGCCGCCGAGGTCGTCGAGCGCCACCTCGGCGACGACCTCTCCCCGGCGGACACGGCGGCGCTGACGCAGGCCGGCTTCACCAGCAGGATCGACGTGCCGCTTTTCGCCGGAGCGGAGGTGCTCGGCGTC
Organism: uncultured Thermoleophilia bacterium; assembly: GCA_963798285.1. Taxonomy (GTDB): domain Bacteria; phylum Actinomycetota; class Thermoleophilia; order UBA2241; family UBA2241; genus CAIXSE01. Next base: position 223,419 of record CAWCSR010000002.1, read on the forward strand.
CTGAGCCTCGCGGAGAAGCGCGCGGTACGCCGGCTCACGCCGGACGAGCGCGCGCGCCTCGGCACGCTGGCGCGCCTGGCGGCGGCCGTGCTCCGCGCGACACGACTGTACGAGGCGGAGGCCGAGCGGGCCGAGCATCTCGTCGGGCTGCTCGTGGCCGGCCGTGGGCTTTCTGCGTCGCTGGCTCCCGATGAGGTCGTTGCGGCCGTGCGCGAGGAAGCGGCGCAGCTCGTGAGCGGCGTCGTGTGCGACGCCGAGGTCGTGCTGCGCCAGGACGACGGCGGCTTCTCGCGCGTCACGGCGGCCGGCGAGGGCGAGAGCGCCCGGACTGCGTGGCGCGCGGACGCGGTCGCGCGGCAGGCGGTGGACCTGGGGCGTCCGGAGCAGGCGCGGACCGCCGACGGGCGCGCGCGCATAGTGCTGCCGCTGGTGGCCGGCGAGCGGACGGCCGGCTACCTGGAGCTGACGGCGCCGCTCCTGCGTCAGTTCCGGACGGCGGAGATAGAGCTCGCGTCCCTGCTGGCCGCACAGACGGCCGCCGCGCTCGAGCAGGCGCGCGCCTTTCGCGCGCTGCAGAGCCGGTCGGCGACCGACACGCTGACCGGCCTGTACAGCCGCTGGTACTTCTACGAGCGCCTGTACGCGGAGGTCGCGCGCGCTCGCCGCTACCGTCAGCCGCTGGCGCTGGTCGTGTGCGAGGTGGACGGTGAAGAGGACCTGGCTCGCGCGCGCGGGCCGGCGTTCCGCGACGCGGTGCTGGTCGCCATGGCGCGGCTGCTGCAGGCCAGCCTCCGCGACAAGGTCGATGTCGCCTGCCGCCTCGGCGGCGGCAGGTTCGCGCTCCTCCTGCCCAGCACCGCGCACACGTCGGAGGCCGCAGGACTGGTGGCGGAGCGCATCCGCGTCCGGGTCGCGAGCACGCGCCTCTCGAACGACGAGTTCGGCTCGCTCGGCCGGTTCACCATGAGCCTGGGTGTCGCCGGCTACCCCGAGGCGGCCGAGGACGCGGACGAGCTCGCGAGTGCGGCCGAAGTGCGGCTTGCGACGGCGCGCGCCGCCGGCGGCGACCGCATCGAGCCGCCGCTGCCCGAGCCGGCGGACGAGGACGCCGGGGACGGCGCCGGGGAGGATCGCGCGCCGGGAGACGGGCCGGCCTGACGGCCGGCCCAGCGCCGGCGCGCGCCCGTACGCGGACCGGCCGGCCGGGCTCGAAGCCCGGCCGGCCGGTCCGATCAGCGCAGTCTGCGGGTCAGCCTGCGGCCAGCGTGGTGAGCGCGTCCAGCAGGGACGGGTCGCCGCCCAGGATCTGGGCGGCGGCGCCCTCGACGCGCGCCGAGGCGGCGGCGACGAAGTACTCCGCCGCCAGCAGGCGGCGCGCGTCGGTCTGCGCCGCCCGCAGCAGCAGGTAGGCGCAGTTCACGTCGATCGCCATCTCGGCGAGGCGGCGGGCGTGGAAGTCGCGGAAGCGCACGTCGTCGAGCTCGCGGACGCGGGCGATCGCCTCGGCGAGTCGCGCTCGCGCGCGCGCGCACCTTCGCGAGGAGCTCCGGCGTGGCCGAGAAGTCCTCGGCGTCGTAGCCGTCCAGACGGGCGGCGAGCGTGCCGCCGAGGATGCCGCCGATGGCGGCCACTACCTGCAGCTGCGTCGTGCCCTCGTAGATGTTGGTGATGCGCGCGTCGCGGGCGTAGCGCTCCACGGCGAAGTCGCGCATGTAGCCGGAGCCGCCGTGCACCTGCAGCGAGTCGTAGGCGACCTGGTTGGCCATCTCCGTGCAGCAGGCCTTGGCGAGCGGCGTGTAGAGGGCGGCGAGCCGGGTGCAGCGTCTTGAGCTCGCCGCGCAGCTCCTTGACGTCGGTGTCCGGGCCGGCCGGCGGAGCCTCGCCGGCCTTCTCGGCCGCCTGCAGCTGCGCGATGCGGTGCTCGAGCACCTCTTTGGTGTCGACGATGAGCGCGGTCTCGTAGAGCAGAGCCCGCGCCGCCTCGACGCTCACGCGCATGTCGGCGAGCAGTCCTTTGACGGCCGTGAGCTCGCCGATGGGCGCGCCGAACTGGATGCGCTCGCCGGCGTACTTGGCCGCCGCCCGGTACGCCGCCTCGGCGATGCCCTGCGCCTGCGCCGCGATGGCGATGCGGGCGCCGTTCATGAGGCTCATGACGTAGGTCGTGAGGCCGCGCCGGCGCTCGCCGACGAGCAGCGCCGGCGCGTCGTCGAACTGCAGCTCGCAGGTCGGGCGAGCCGTGGATGCCGAGCTTGTCCTCGAGACGGCGGATGCGCATGTGCTCGTCGCGCTCGTAGAGGAACATGCTCAGGCCGCGTGCGTCCGTGGTGCCCTCTTCGGAGCGCGCGAGCACCAGGCTGATCTGGCCGCAGCCGTTGGTGATGAAGCGCTTGACGCCGTTCAGGCGCCAGGTGCCGTCCGGCTGCTCGCGTGGCCTTGAGCTGGACGTTCTGCAGGTCGCTGCCCGGCCTCGGGCTCGGTGAGCGCCATGCTGCCGGTGACCTCACCGCTGGCGAAGCGCGGCAGGTAGGCCGCCTTCATCTCATCGCCGGCGAACTTGTTGACGGTCTCGCTGATGTCCTGGAGGCCGAAGATGTTCATGAGCGCGGGGTCGGCGCGGCTGACCATCTCGACGATCATCACGCTGACGCGAGACGGGGAAGTTGAGGCCGCCGTACTTGCGCGGCAGCGTCATGCCCATGAGGTCGGCCTGCTTGAGGCGCTCGAGGCCCTCGGCGATGCCGGGCGCGTAGCAGACCTCGCCCTGGATCGAGCTCGCTGCCGGCGCGGTCGACGTCCTCGGCGCGGGGCTCGATGTACTCGCCGGCGAGGTCGCCGGCGATCTCCAGGGTGCGCGCGTACGAGTCGACCGCGTCCTCGAAGTCGCCGGGCGCGTAGGCGAAGTCGCGGGCCTGCGCGTAGTCGTCCTCGCGCAGGCGCACGATGCGCGCGAGGTCGAGGCTGCGCAGGGTCTGCTGGAGGTCTGCGTTGTCGGTGAAGAAGTTGCTCACGACGCACCTCCGTCGGCCGCAGCGGGCGCGGGAGCGGCTTCGCCGCCCGCGCCCTTCGTCCTGTACGCCTGGATCAGCAGCGGGATGACCTTGTGCAGGTCGCCGACCACGCCGTAGTGGGCGACGCTGAAAATCGGCGCCAGCGGATCGTCGTTGATGGCGAGGATGCGCGCGCTCTGGTCCATCCCGGCGCGGTGCTGCACGCTGCCGCTGATGCCGCAGGCGATGTAGAGCTTGGGGCGCACGGTGGTGCCGGTCTGGCCGATCTGGTGGTCGTGGGCGACCCAGCCCGCATCCACGGCGGCGCGGCTGGCGCCGACGACGCCGCCGACCGTGCGGGCCAGTTCCTCGACCAGCGCGAAGCCCTCGCGCGAGCCGACGCCGACGCCGCCGGAGACGACGATGCGCGCGCCCTTGAGGTCGACGCGCTTCTCCTCCTGCACGCGCTTCACGAGCTTGACGACGAAGTCGGCGTCGCTGAGCGCGACGCCCGCGAGCACCTTCATGGGCTTCGGCGTGCGCGTGACGGGCACGGCGATGATGCGCCCGTCGCGGCGCCTGTCTTCCTCCGGCATGACCATGACGCCCTCGCGGACGGTGGCCATCTGCGGCCGGTGCAGCGGGCTGATGATGGTGGCGATGATGTTGCCGCCGAACGCCGGCCGGATCTGGTAGAGCAGGTCCTTGTACTCCTCGCCCTTGAGCGAGTGGTCGCCGATGCGCAGGTCGGTGCAGTCGGCGGTGAGGCCGGTGCGCAGGGCGCTGGCCACGCGCGGCGCGAGGTCGCGGCCGGTGGTGGTGGCGCCGTAGAGGACGATCTGCGGCTCGTGCTCGCGGATCAGGCTGGTGACGACCTGCGCGTACGGCTGCGCCAGGTACTGGGCGAGGTCGGTGTGGGCGACGAAGTAGACCGTGTCGGCGCCGCGGGCGACGAGCGCCGTCGCAACGTCCTTCAGGGCGGAGCCGGCGCCGACGAGCACGGCGCCGACCTGCACGTGCAGCTGGTCGGCGAGCTCGCGGGCGCGGCCGAGCAGTTCGAGGCTGACCTCGGCCGCCACGCCGTCGTGCTGCTCGACGACGACCCAGACATCGTTGGTGTTCGCTTTGTCAGCCAAGGATGTGCTCCTCGATCAGCTCGTGCACGAGCCCGGCGATGCCGGCCTCGTCGGGCGCGACCATGCGCGCCTCGCTCTGCGCGAGCACGACGCTCTCGATCTCCTTGACGCGCGTCGGCGAGCCGCGCAGGCCGAGCGCCTCACGGTCGGCGGCCAGGGCTTCGTGGTCCCACTGGACGACCTTGGCGCGACAGACGGGCTTGCCGCTCGCGCCCGATCATGCACACCTCGGCCTCGTCGCTCTCGGGGTTCAGGTAGCTGTCGTCGTACTCGGGCATGACCTCGGCGGCGATGCCCTTGTAGGTCATGACGAGCTTGACGCTCGGTGGCCGCGGATCGTTCGCCTCACCGGTGATGGTGAGCAGGCACGGCAGCGAGCTCGTGAGGGTCTCGAAGCCGCCCTCGATGCTGCGCGTGGCGGTGATCGACGCCGGAGCCGGCTTCGCCTGCCGCCGGCGCAGCCAGCTCGTCGACCCGGCTCACGCAGGTGATCTGCGGATAGCCGAGCTTCTCGGCCGTCTGCGGGCCCACCTGCGCCGTGTCGCCGTCGATCGCCTGGCGACCGCAGAGCACGAGGTCCGCGCCGCCGAGCTTCTGCACGGCGAGCGAGAGGGCGTAGCTGGTCGCGAGCGTGTCGGCGCCGGCGAACGCCTTGTCGGTGAGCAGGATGACCTCGTCGGCGCCGCGGTAGAGCGACTCGCGCAGCACCTGCACGGCGGCCGGCGGTCCCATGGTCAGAACGGTGACGCGGGCGTCGTGGCGGTCCTTGAGCTTGAGCGCCTCTTCCAGCGCGTTCAGGTCTTCCGGGTTGAACACAGCCGGCAGCGCCGACCGGTTGATGGTGCCGTCCTCTTTCATGGCCTCGCCGGTCACGTTGGCCGTGTCCGGGACCTGCTTGACGAGGACGACGATGCGCAGCTGCGGCATGTCAGGCGTCCAGGCTCGGGGGTTGGGGAGTGTGGTGAACCACGTGCACGAAGCCGGAAGGTTACCAGATGGCCATCTCTCGCGCACGTCTTACCTGCGCGCTGGGACGGGGCGCGCGGCACGGCCTCTCCGGGTCTGCCGCGGGCTTCCAACGCTGTCTGAGTCGACCGGCAGAAGGCCCCGTGCGAGAATCGGGCGCATGACACGGGGCAGCCATCGCTACAGCGTGTCGCTCGCCGTCATCGTCGTGCTCGCGTGCGCGATGCTTGGCGCGAGTGCGTGGCTGCCGGCCGGCGCGAGCGCCGCCGGCCGCTCTCCTTCTCTCACCGCCGGCCCGGTGCAGCCGGCGCCCCCGGTGCTCGACGACCTCATGGGCCGCGGGACCGGCGTGGCCGCGCTCCCGCTCCCCGTCGGCCTCGGCGCCTTGCCGGGCGCCCGCGAGACGGCGGCGTTCGCCGCCGGGCGCGTGGCCGTCGGCGTCGTCTTTCTCGAGAGCGACGGCTCGCTGATGTCGAGCAGTGAGAACTGGTCACGAGAGGATCCAGCCTATCCCGGTCAGGACCGCCGCCAGCTCGTCCTGGCCAAGGTCCAGAACGCGCTCGACTGGTGGAACGCGCAGTCCCCGGACGGCTCGCTCGAGCTCTTCATGCCTGCGGCGGGCTTCTACGGCGCGCCGCAGACGGTCAAGGTGGGCTACGAGCCCATCCGCCTGGACGTCAAGTACGGCTGGAAGGGCCACGCCGTCCTCTCCGACGCCGCCTGGCGCTGGCAGGCGATGAGAAAACTCGGCTTCCCGCCCGGGGCGAAGAACGACAAGCCGTATCCGGAGACGTTCTATGCCGACCGGATCCGGACCCGCAACAACGCCGACTGGGCGTTCGTGGTCTACGTGGTCGACAGCCTGAACGACAAGGACGGCATGTTCCGCAACCAGGTCGTGGCGTACACCGCCGACCTGTTCGGCCCGTACTCCATGCTCACCTACGACAACGACGGCTACCACTTCAACAACTTCGACGCCGTGCTCGCGCACGAGATGGGCCACGTCTTCGGTGCGCTCGACGAGTACGCTCCGCCTTCTCCCGGCTACCCGAGCACCGGCCACCTCGCCTCGGGGTATCTCGGAGTGCGCAACCGCAACGCCGTGAGGGGTGGGACCACGGATCTGCCGTGCATCATGCGCGGATCCAACGACACGCTGAATGCGTTCGCGAACGGCGAGCTCTGCCCCTCGACCATCGGGCAGACAGGACTGCGAGACAGCGATGCCGATTCGCGACCCGACGTCGTGGACACCAGGCCGGCGTTCGCCACCCGGCTCGAGTCGACGGACGCGAGCGGCGCCGTGACCCTTCGGGGCGCCGTGGCCGAGCAGCCCCGCAAGCGCGGCGTCATCAGCACCGGGGTCTACTTCAGGCAGGATCTGAGCATCATGCTGCCGCACGACCTGGGCTATCGGGTCGACGGTGGCGCTTGGCAGGCTCTGACGCCCGCGGACGGCGCCTTCGGCGAGCCTGCCGAGGGCTGGACGCTGACCACCGAGCCGCTGACGCAGGGCCATCACGTGCTCGAGCTCGAGGGGACGACTGGCGAGACGGCCGGCCGCACCAGAGACCTCTGGGCCGGCCCCACGCCGGTCACGCTCGACCTCGCGACCAACGCCGCCTTCAGCAAGAAGGCGGTGACGGTCGCGGCCGGCGCCGCTGCGCGCGTGTACGTGCGCAGCACGAGCGCCGGTCTGCCGGTCGCGCGCCTCAAGCCGCTCCGACTCGTACGCCTCTTCGACGGTAGAGTGATGGCGAGGCTCACCACCGGCGAGAACGGCGTCTGGACCGGGACGCTGACGCCGGCGCGGACGCGCACCTACGAGGTGCGCTTCGCCGGCGCCGGCCAGTTCGAGGCCGCTGCCCCCGCAGGCCCGATCACCATCACCGTCAAGTAGGGTGCCTCGCCGCCTTCCCGGCCACGCTTTACACTCCGCTGACGCTCGCACCGAACGCCCGTGACCTTGCGCCCTGAGGATGTCTCCGACAGCGGGCAAGGGAGGTCCTCATGAGAGCGTCGGTCGCGGTCCGGCCCGGCGAACGGCTTGATAGAGTGCGGTGGATGACTGCCGGCATCCTCATCGTCGAAGACGACCGGAACATCGGGAACCTGGTGCAGACGTACCTCGAGCGCGATGGCTATCGAGTCACGTGGGTGCGCTCCGGGGAAGACGGGATCGTCGAGCTGGGACGGCAGCGCCCCGACCTCGTGGTCCTGGATGTGGGTCTGCCGGGCATCGACGGGTTCGAGGTCTGCCGGCGCATCCGCGCTCTCGGTGAGACGCCGGTGATCATGCTCACGGCGCGGGACGAAGAGGTCGACAGGGTGCTCGGCCTCGAGCTCGGCGCCGACGACTACGTGCCCAAGCCCTTCAGCCCGCGCGAGCTCGTCGCGCGGGTCAAGGCCGTGCTGCGGCGGACGCAGCCTCGCCCGCCGGACGACGTGCTGACGCTCGGAAGCGTCGAGCTCCGGCGCGGCGCCCGCGAGGCCACGTCCTCGGGCGCCGCCCTCGACCTCACCATGAAGGAGTTCGACCTCCTCGCCTGCTTCCTGGAGCATCCGGGCCTCGCGCTCTCGCGCGAACAGCTGCTGGAGCAGGTGTGGGGCCTCGAGTTCGCCGGAGGCACCCGCACCGTCGACCAGCACGTCGCGCAGCTGCGCGCCAAACTGGGCGACGCGCTGACCATCGAGACGCTGCGCGGCGTCGGCTACAAGCTGGTGCGGCCGTGAGCGCCGTGAACGCGGCGCCCGTCTCGCCGCCGGCCGCGCCGCGGTCGCCGGGCGGCACACCCGACCGCAGCCACCTCTTCGTCGCCGCGGCTCTGCTGCTCGGGCCGATCCTGCTGTTCCTCGCCGGGCTCAGCTTCGTCATGATGCTTCGCCGTGCGGGCTACCCGCTCGGTTACGGCGTGCTTGTCGATGTCGGCGTCGGCATCCTTGCTCTGCTCATCCCGGCTGGGATCATCGCGGCCGTGGTGGTGTTCGTGCTGGGGCGCGGCGGGCGCACGACATCGCTGCGCACGCGATCGTTCTTCGTCATCGCGGTCGCGATCCTCATCCCCTCGCTGTGCCTCTCCGCGCTCGGCGTGTGGGCCTACTACCGCAGCTGGAACACGGCCAGGGTCCTGTACTCGGACCAGGCCGCCTACCGGGCCGGCGAGCTGTCCTCGGAGATCGCCGGCCTCAGCAAGGTGCCGGGACGCTTCTCGCCGACCGCCCGGGCGCTGCTCACGCGTGCCATCGCCAACCAGTACGGAGCGCTCAGCCACACCGAGGGCGCGAACTGGTCGACGCTCGCGGCGGTCCGTGACCAGCGTGTGCTCCCCGTCTGGGCGGTCAGGCGCCTGCGGCGGCGCGGCTTCGCGATCGGCGGCACCAACGGACCGACCTCCCCCGAAGGGGCCGAGATCGTCGCGTGGCGCGCCGGCCCCAGCACGGTGCGCTACTACACGAACGTCTGGGGCGCGAGCGAAGGTTTCTCGGCCCCGGTCCCCATCCATCGCCTGTTGCCTATCGCTCTTATCGGGATCGCGCTGATTGCGATCCTGGGGCTGCTCGGCGCGTGGCTGCTGTCGCGCAGCGTCGTGCGACCGGTGCGCCGGCTCGCCGCGGCCAGCGGCCGCCTCGCCGACGGGGAGGCCGGCGTCACCGTCAAGCCCGAGGGACCGCGCGAACTGCGCGAGCTCGCGGTCTCCTTCAACGACATGAACGCCAAGCTGACCAAAGCGCAGGAGACCGAGCAGGCGTTCCTGCTCTCGGTCAGCCACGAGCTCAAGACGCCGCTCACCTCCATTCGCGGCTACGCGGAGGGAATCGGCGACGGGACCGTCAAGCCGGACGACGGCGCCGAGGTGATCGGCGCCGAGTCGAACCGGCTGGAAAGACTGGTCGGCGACCTGCTCGAGTCCGGGCGCATGCGCAAGTCGGCGTTCACCGTGCGCCGCGAACCGGTCGACCTGGCGACCGTTGCCGAGGACGTTCTGCGCCGCTACGAGGCGACCGCTCGTGACGCCGGCCTCACGCTGTTCGTGAACACCGAGGCCGGCGGCGGCGCCCTCGCCGACCACGACCGCATCCTCCAGGTCGTCTCCAACCTGGTCGAGAACGCGATCCGCTGCACGCCGGCGCCGGGCACGGTGACCATCACCACGGCGCCCGCGGCGATCACCGTGGCGGACACCGGGCGCGGCCTGACGAGCGACGATCTGCCGCGCGCGTTCGAGCGCTTCTACCTTTACAGCCGGTACGGAACCGACAGGCCCGTCGGCACCGGCCTCGGGCTCGCGATCGTCAAGGAGCTCACGGAGGCCATGGGTGGCACGGTGAGCGTGTCCAGCGCCGTCGGGGTCGGGACCGCGTTCACGGTGGCGCTGCCGGCGGACGGCTCGCTGGCGGTCACCGTCGCGACCCCGGCCGCGCCGGAAACGTCGACCGCGCCCACTACAGCGCCGGCCGGCGCTGCCGCAGCACCTGCGGCCGATGCGGCGAGCACGGCCGTCCAGCAGGCCGTCCCGACGGCGAGTGCCGCCCAGCCGGCGATCTCGGCCGGTCCAGATCCGGCGGCGCCTGCGGCGTCGCAGGACGATGCATCGTGAAGAGGGGCGCCGCCGCATCTATCGCTCTCGCGCCGTGCGGCGGCGCCGGTCGGCGCTCGCGGTGTTCGTGGCGGTCGCCCTCGCGCTGATCGTCATCGTCGCCGCCCAGGGCGCCACACGAAAGCCGGTCCGCGTGACCTACGACCGACGGGCGGCCACCGACTACGCGGACGCCTGGGCTCTCAGGGTGAACCCCGAGTACTGGTCGTCAGCGGACAACGACTGCGCCAACTTCGTCTCGCAGTGCCTCGCGGCCGGCGGGCTGCGGCCCACCTACGACGCCGGCCGTGAGTGGCGCTCCAACGGTAGGGACTTCCCGGCCTTGGCCTGGGTGAACTGCGGCGCGCAGCTGCGGGCTCTGTCGGTGCGGTCCGCGAGCCACTCACGCTACGTCGTGCGAGTCACCCGCACGCTGCCCTCGGGATGGGCGGCCGGCGACATCGTGTACCTGGGCGACATGGTCGACGGCAAGGTGGAGTGGCAGCACGTGATCATCTGCGCCGGCAGGCAGGACGGTGAGTGGGTCTACGACAGCCACACCACCGCGCTCCGGCGTGTGGCGCTCGATCACTGGTATCCGGCCCACTTCACGGAGGTGCGGTTCTGCCGGCTCTCCGGCGTGGTGACCTACTCCGGCGAGTGAGGCGGGGCGGGCGGGGCGGCCTGCGGCCGCGGGGCCCGCCCTCAGGACTGTCCGGCAGGTTCCAGCGGCTCGACCGACGTGCTCGGCACCCAGCCGGACATCCCCGCCTGCGTGCGGCAGAGGTACCAGCCGCCGACTTCGTCCAGCACCTCGAGGACCTCCTTGCGACCCACGGTCAGCTCGGTGGAGTCGTAGTCGCGCAGCGCCGTGGCCTGGTGGCCGTCGGCGTCGATCTCGAGGTACTCATCGGGCACCCAGCCGGAGCGCCCGGCCTGGTCGGTGCCCCAGATGTACTCCTGCCACACCTGATCGTGGTGGCCGACGCCCAGCGTATCGCCGGCGCGGAAGCGTATGGGGTCCGGATCGCTGGTCACATGCGCCTCGATCACCTTGACCCGCTGTGGAAGCTTCAGCTCAGTCATGATCCCTCCACGGTCTCTTCGACGCACGGCTCCGGCACCCAGCCCTCGGCGCGGGCCGCGTTGCGGCAGAGAAGGTAGTCGCCCACCTGCTCGAGCACCTCGAGCTCCTCGCCCTGCACGACGGTGAGGTGGGTCGAGTCGTAGTCGTGACGGGCCACGGCGTTGTGCCCGTCGGTGATCTCGACGTAGTCCTCCGGCACCCAGCCGTGGTGCCCGTCCTCGGTGGCGCTCCAGATGAAGGCGGGGTGCTGCTGGTTGCGGTGCCCGACGGCGAGGCTGTCGCCCACGCGGATGCGGACCTCCTGGACCTGCTCGCGCGTGCAGGATGTGACGACCCGGACGCGCCGGTGCTGTGGACCCGTGGTCATGGCGGCGCCGGTCAGGAGTCGCCGGGTGCGACGTCCTCGAGCACGCGGCGCGGGACCCAGCCCTGACCGCCGGCGGCGTTACGGCAGAGGACGAAGGCGCCCTGCCGGTCGAGGACCTCGAGCACCTCACCCTCGATGACGGTGAGCTGCGCCGCGTCGTATTCGCACGTCGCGACGGCCTCTTTCTCGTCGCCGATCTCGAGGTAGGACTCGGCCACCCAACCCTGATGGCCGTCCTCGGACGCGCACCAGATGAACTCGGGGAACTGCTGGTTGCGATGCCCGATACCGACCACGTCGCCGGGACTGATGTGGATGGTGACCACGTGGTCGCGCGGCCGCGACTCGATCACCCGTACCTGTTGCGGAGAAGTCTCCATCCGGCCATTGTAGTCCGTTTCCTCGCGCAGAGAAGCCGAGTTCCATCGTCGCCGGGCGACGATGGAGTATCATGGGCGGCCCATGTCTGAGAACGCCCAGATCCGCGTCCGCTTCGCCCCCTCGCCCACGGGCTATCTGCACCTGGGCAGCGCGCGTACAGGCCTCTACAACTACATCTTCGCGCGCCGGAACGAGGGCACGTTCATCCTCCGCATCGAGGACACGGACCTCACGCGAAGCACCGACGAGGCAATCGTCCAGATCATCGCGTCGATGAAGGAGATGGGCCTGCAGTGGGACGAGGGGCCGGGCGTGCCGGGCCCCCACGGCCCGTATCGGCAGACGGAGCGCGACGGCATCTACCACGAGCACGTCGCGCGCCTGCTCGAGAGCGGCCACCTGTACCCCTGTTTCTGCAGCCCGGAGGAGCTCGACGCCGAGCGCACGGCGGCGCAGGCGGAGGGCCGGGGCTGGGTGTACTCGGGCAAGTGCCGGGCGCTGGCTGCGGAAGAGGCCCAGCGCCGCCAGGCGGCCGGAGAGCCGTACACGCTGCGCGTGCGGGTGCCCGAAGGCCGCACCGTCTTCCACGACATCCTGCGCGGTGACGTCACCTTCGAGAACGCCACCATGGGCGACTTCATCGTGCAGCGCTCGGACGGCACCGTCACGTACAACCTCGCCGTGGTCGTCGACGACGTCACCATGGAGATCACCCACGTCATCCGCGGCGACGACCACATCAGCAACACGCCCAAGCAGGTCGTGATCTACGAAGCCATGGGCGCCGGCGTCCCCGAGTTCCTGCACATGCCGCTGCTCTTCGGCACCGACAGGAAGAAACTCAGCAAGCGCCACGGCGCCACCAAGCTCGAGCAGCTCACCGCCGAGGGCTTCCTCGTCGAGGTAGTTCGCAACTACCTGTGCTTCCTGAGCGCCGAGTTCGACGAGAGCATGATCACCTGGACGCTGGACGACCTCGTCCGGGACTTCGACGTGACCAAGCTGGGCACCAGCCCGAGCATCTTCGACCCGGAGAAGCTCCGCTGGATGAACGGCCGCTACGTGCGCGCGATGACCGACGAGTGGCTCGGCGGCCGCCTCGTCGAGTACCTCACGCGGGTGGGCTTCTACGGCGACCCGGCCGGCGTCGGAGAGCTGGCGACCGAGGGACTGGATGTCCTCGCCGCCGCCGTCGAGGACGCCGAGAACGAGCACCTGCCGCCGACGGTGCCGGACGAGGAGCAGGAGGCGCTCACGCGCGCCATCGCGCCGCTGGTGCACGAGAAGACCGAGGTGCTCGCCGACTTCATCCCCATGGCCGGCTGGTTCTTCCGGCCGCTCGCGTTCGCGCCGGAGGCGCTCGAGCGGCTGCAGGGCACGGCGGGCGCGGCGGAGACCCTCGCCGCCGCCGCCGCCGGCCTCAGGGATCTCTCGGAGTGGGACGTCCCGCTCATCGAGACCCTGGTGCGCGAGCTGCCGCCGACGCTCGAGCTGAAGCCCAAAGCGGTCTTCGCGGCCCTCCGCCTCGGCATGAGCGGCCAGAGCGTCACTCCCGGCCTCTTCGAGAGCCTCTGGGCGCTCGGCCGCGACCAGGCGGTCGCCCGGCTCGAACGGGCGGCCGCGGCTCTTCACTGACGCAGGCCGCGGCCCGTACGGCCGCGGAGGTCCCGCACTCCTCCTGACGCCGGTGCGCGAGTCGCTTTCTGGGAACAACTCGCATATCGGAAGCGATTCCCGTGAGCACGGAGGCGGGTGAAGGGCATGACTACTGAGAAGGACCCGGTCTACGTCGTCGGCGCGGCCGGGCAGCAAGGCGGAGCGGCCATCCGCCATCTGCGTGCGCTCGGCGTCCAGGCGCACGCGCTCTTCGACGAGCGCGACGGACGCCGGCTGCGTGACGAATACTGGGCCGGAGCCGCGACGCGGCTCGTGCGCTTCGACGATCCCGTCGCCGTCGAGGGCGCCCTGCGCGGCGCCCGGGCGCTCGTGCTCGTCCTCGAAGATCCGGACACGGGCCCGGCCGAGCGGCTTCGCCACGGCCGCAACATCATCGACGCGGCCGTGCGCGGCGGCGTCGGCCACGTCGTCTTCGTCGCCACCACCGGGCCGGACCATCACCGGCTGTCGTGCGACGTGAGCGCCGAGACGGCGCGTTACCTGCAGCGGCTGGACGTGCCGGCGACGGTACTGCGGCCGGCCACCTTCATGGAAGAGGTGCCCTGGTACTGGCTCAGCCGCTTCGGACGCGACCTGACGCTCGCGACGCCGTTCGAACAGGACCAGCACCTGCCGCTGGTGGCGCTCGACGATGTCGGCGCGCTCGCGGCGATCGCCGCGACGCGGCCGGACGAGTTCGCCGGCCGCGCGATCGATCTCGCCGGCGACACGGAGACGCCTCTCGCCATCGCCGCACAGCTCGAGGCAGCCCTGGGCGAGCGAGTGCGGTACGAGGAGGTCCAGGTGGAAGGCGTGTTCGTCTACCAGGAGGCGTCCACCCAGGTCCACGACACCGAGTGGCTGCGCGGCGTCTACCCGGAACTGCACACCTTCCGGAGCTGGATGGAGCGGGGCGGCGGGCTCGCGCTGATCCGGCGCCACGTCGGGCCGGCCCGCGCGCCGCAGGCGGCCTGAGGGCGACGGCGTGAACAGGGCGGGCTGATACCCGCCGTCAGTCGACGAGGACGAGGGCGAAGAAGCGATACTCGTCGCCCTCGTCCCTCACTACATCGATGGTCCGCCCGGCGTTGCGCACCGTGGCGAAGACGTCGATGCCGCAGCCCTCCATGGACGGCCGGGCCTTCTCCGGCGTGGGGCACTCTGTGCCTTGGGCGCACGACCCACACAGGTCGCACGGGCCGGCGCCCATCATCCACGCCTTGTGGTGACCGGCGAGGAAGAGGTCGCGCTCGAGCGCGAGAGCACCGTCGTTGAGGCGGCGCGACTCGGGGTCGCTGTACTCGTCCCCGACGATGGGACCCACCTCGAGGAGAATGCCCCGGCGGTATTCCGAAAGGAGCTTCTGGGTGACGGCGACCGGTTGCAGGTTGGGCGGGCATGTCTTGTGGCCGCCCGGCTCGTCGCAGCCGAACAGACACTTCATGCGCACCCACTCGGCGGCGACGACGGCGTCGGCGTCGATCGGCGTCGCCTCGTCGACGCCGAGTTCCAGCGCTCGACGACGCCACTGGTCCGGCGTTGACAGGTCCAGTTGTGACAGGTCCATGGCTACCTCCCGTCGGGGGGTCCGGCCGGCGCGTTCGCGAGCGCGTCCGGCGCCGGCTCGGCCGGCGCGCCGGGTTCGTCGGCGCCGGGGATCGCTGCTTTGGCGGAGGCGGCTGCGTCCTCTGCGGCCGTCTCCGCGCGAAGCGCCTCGGCCGCCGCGGCCGCAGCCGCGGCGGCGGCCGCCTCGGCGTCGGCTTTGCGCTGCTTGCGCGACCGCTTCTCCGGGACGACGCCGGCCATGCGGTCCACGACCGCCGGCAGCTCGGCGAGCTTGCGGACCACCGCGTCCGGCGGCTGGGCGCCGTCTGGAAAGCGGCGCTTGGTCGGGTTGTACCAGACCGTCCGGATGCCGGCCCGCTGCGCGCCCTTGATGTCGTTGGTGGTGCCGTCGCCCACCATGACCGCGCGTCGCGGGTCGAGTGGCAGGCCACGGGCGCCCTCGTGCAGCAGGGCCGCGCGGAAGAAGGCGTAATTGGGCTTGTGGTCGCCGACGTCCGCTGAGGAGATGACGTCGTCGACGTACTGATGGAGCCCGACGCGCGCGAGCGCGGCGAGCACATCGGAGGCGGGCGAGTCGGCCGCATTGGTGGCGACCACCAGGCGGTAGCGGGCGCGCAGGCGCAGCAGCGCCTCCTGCGCGCCGGCCTCCGCCTCGACCTTCTCCCAGTCCTTCATGGGGCCCTCGCGCATCCCGTTGTCGACCATGAGGGTGTTGCCCCAGTCAAGGAAGACGACATCGATGCCGGGGGCGGCGCCGGGAGCGGTCGGGCCGCCGGCGGCAGCAGGGGTGATCCAGGCGTCGCGCTCGCCCGCGGCCGGCGCGGCGCCTTCGCCCTGCGCCGCCGCCGCCTCTTCGGGTGACGGCCACGGCGTGAACGCGCGCACGGCCATGGCGATGGTGAAGCCCAGAGCAAGGCCCGCGAGCACGTCGGTCGGCCAGTGGACGCCGAGATAGACCCGTGAGCCCGCCATCGCCACGGAGAAGAGCGCCGCGACGACGATCACCGGCCAGCGCCAGCGCGTGGGCCAGGCGATCACGGCGAGCGCCGTCGCGATGGTGGTGGCCGTGGTCGTGTGGCCGCTCGGGAACGCCGCGCTCGACACGTGGACGAGCGCGTTGCCGGTCGGCCGCTCGCGCGCGAACGCCAGCTTGAGCAGCGGGTTGATGACGAGCGCCGCGGCGATGCTCACGCCGAGGTAGACGGTCTGCACCATGCGTCCGGACCACCAGAGGCCGCCGAGCAGTGCGGCGACGATCAGGGCGAGAAGCCACCACACATCGAGCTTGTCCAGCGCGTCGGAGACGCCGGTGAGCGCCCCTTTGCGGTGGCCGGTGACGAAGGTGCTGACCTTCGCGTCGAAACCGTCCAGGGCGCCGGTGCGGTAGAGGACGGCGATGACGATGAAGACCGCCAGTCCCGCGCCGGCTGCGATCAGGAACGGCCGGCGCTGCCGGCTCAGGCGGCGTATGCGTTCAGCAGCCGGCACAGATCAGACTGCCGAGCGCCTGCGGCAGCTCTTCGAAGTGGCTGACCATGACGTCGCCGGTGGAGCGGGCGACGTCGGCGTTGTTGGCGCCCACGAAGTGCACGGCGGACATGCCGGCGGCCTGCGCGCCGGCGATGTCCGTTCGCTGGATGTCGCCGACGTGGGCCGCCTCCGCGGGGCGCGCGCCGAGCTCCTCGAGCACGTGCACGAAGACGCGCGCGTCCGGCTTGCTGATGCCGTGCTCGTTGGAGAAATAGGTGTACTCGAAGTGGGCGAGCATGTCGTGCCGCTCGAGCAGCTCGCGCAGCACTGTCCCCGGCGAGTAGCCGGTGTCGCAGATGATCGCGAGGCGGTAGCGCGCGGCTATCTGGGGGAGTGTGTACACGGCGCCGGGCACGGGCTCCGGAGGCAGCTCGAGGACGAGGCGTTCAAAGCGCTCGACAAGCGGCGGGAGCAGGTCGTCCGGCAGTTGCACGCGGAGCGAGCTCAGGATGGCGTCGACGAGCTCCGCGCACGCGGGCGTGCGGTGTTCGTTGGTCCACACGACGTCGAAGCGGTCCCAGGCGGCGCGGAGTCCCTCCTCCAGCGCAAGGTCGGATGCCTGCATACCGGCTGCGGCCAGTGCGTCCGCGAGGACGGTGGCGCGCAGAGCCTCCCGCTCGCGGCCGTACGGGTCCGCGAACAGGGTGCTCCAGAAGTCGAACGTGACGGCCCTCAGCATGGACCTAGCGTACCAGACGGGCCGCTGCAGCCGTGCCGCGCGTCCGCTTGCGGGGCGCGGCACGGCTGTGACCCCGAGCGCTACGAGACGCCGCGCTCCTGCGGCGTGCGCCACTGCTCGGCGGGCGCTCCCTCACGGGCGATCATGACGGCCGGCTGCGGCCGTGCGACGACCATGAGGTTGAGATCGATGCTTCCGCACGCGGGACACATGAGCGACCGCGTGTCACGCGGCACTCCCTCCGGCGCGCGGAAGCGGTGGCGACATTCGCCACACTCATACTCGCTGCCAGGCATTGTGGTACTCCCTTCATAAGTAGCCACACGCTCATTCTGACGCATTGGGCGCCATTTTGTAAGTCCGGTGAAGACCCGGTACGTCCGCTCACGTGGGGTAGACTCCGCCCATGGCGCAGGAATCGAAGAAAGCGGTGGTCGCCGCGATCATCGGCAACGTCGCGATCGCGGCGATCAAGTTCGTCGCCGGAGCCATCACCGGCAGCTCGGCGATGATGAGCGAGGGCATCCACTCACTCGTCGACACCGGCAACGGCGGCCTCCTCTACCACGGCCTCAATCGAGGCGCCAGGCCGGCCGACGACCATCACCCGTTCGGGCACGGCATGGAGGTCTACTTCTGGAGCCTGATCGTCGCCGTGAGCATCTTCGGCATCGGCGGCGGCATGTCGATCTACGAGGGCATCACCCACATCCGGCACCCCGTCCCGGTCTCGGACCCCACGGTCGCGTACGTCGTGCTGGCCCTCGCGGCGGTGTTCGAAAGCCTCTCCTTCAGCGTCGCCTGGCGCACGTTCCGCGGCACGCGCGGCTCGCGCCGCACGCTGTCGGCCATCCACCACGGCAAGGACCCCAGCCTGTTCACCGTCCTCTTCGAGGACACGGCCGCGCTGCTGGGCCTCGCGGTCGCTTTCGTCGGGGTGGCTGCGAGCCATTTGCTCCACCAGCCGGTCTTCGACGGCCTGGCGTCGATCGTCATCGGCTGCATCCTGGTGGTCGCGGCGCTCTGGCTCGCGTACGAGAGCCGGAGCTTGCTGGTGGGCGAGGCGGCGGATCCGGAGATGGTCGCGGAGATCCGCCGCCTCGTGCTCGACGATCCGGCCGTGACCGGCCTGGGCGTGGTGCTGACGATGCACCTCGGCCCGGATGACGTGCTGCTCAACATCGAGGTCAAGTTCACGCCCGGTCTGCCGGCCGAGGACATCCACGCCGCCGTGCACCGCATCGAAGAACGCATCAACGATCCCTACCCTGAGGTCACCCGGATCTTCATCGAGGTGGAGGCGTTCTCGGGCGGGTTCGGGAAGGCGTCGCCCGCCCGGGACACGCCTTCCGCTTGAGCCGCCGGCCGCGACGGCCGATGCCCCGCCGCAGATGGAGTCGCGGCGCCGAATCGTGGAGCCAAGGGACCCGCCGGCTCGCCTTCGTCCTGCTGGTCGTTCCGGCCGTATGCGGCGCGGTGGCGGCCCTGGCGGGGCCCGCCCGCGCCGCGGCTCCGTCTCTGAGTTTGCACGGCCCGGCGGTGCGGATACGATGCCGACATGTCGACGGTCGCCGAGGACGCTTCTCACGAGCACGTCTGGCCGCGCGTGCTCGCTCCCGTCGCATGGCTGCCGGTCGCCGGCGTCGCGCTGGCCGCGCTGGCCGTGCTCATGCTCGTGGCCGGGCGTTACGGCTACCACCGCGACGAGCTCTACTTCGTGGCCGCCTCCAGGCACCTGGCGTGGGGGTACGTCGACCAGCCGCCCCTGAGCGTCGCGCTGGTGTGGCTCTCACGGCGCCTCTTCGGCGACTCGCTCTACGGACTCCGGCTCTTCCCGGCGCTGGCGTTCGCGGCGGCCGTGGTGCTCGTGGGCCTCACGGCTCGCGAGCTGGGCGGCCGCCGCTTCGCCCAGACGCTCGCCGCGCTCCTCCTTGCCGTCTCCCCATTCCTGATCCTGGCGCACCTGGCAGGGCCCACGGTCTACGACCTCCTCGGCTGGGCGCTGGTCATGCTGGTCGTGCTGCGCATCCTGCGTACCGGCGACCAGCGCCTCTGGCTCCTCGTCGGCCTGCTGGTCGGCGTCTCTCTCTACGCCAAACAGACCATCCTGTTCCTGGTGATCGCGCTGCTCGTGGGATTCATCGCGAACCGCCAGTGGAAGGTACTCCTCAGTCCGTATCTCTGGCTCGGCGCCGGCCTCGCGATCATGCTGTGGGTGCCCAATCTGCTCTGGCAGGCGCAGCACGGCTGGCCGACTCTGGCCATGAGCGGAGCGCTGCGGGCGAAGCACTCGGGGGCGGGATACTCGGTCACCTTCGTCATCCTGCAGTTCGTGCTTCCCGGCTTGTGGGCAGCGCCCGTGTGGCTGGCGGGGCTCTGGGCGCTGCTGCGGGACCGCCGGCTGCGCGACTACCGTGCGTTCGCCGTCGCCTACCTGCTGCTGTTCGTCGTCCTCCTGGTGGCCATGGGGGACCGGCCCTACTACCTGGGGCCGCTGTATCTCGTGTTGCTTGGCGCCGGATCCGTGATCACGGCCCGCGTGGTGGAAGGATCGCGGCGTTTCTTCTCGGCCGAGCCGCCGGCCGTCCGTTCGCCCCGCTCGATGTGGCGTTCACCGGCGGCGGCGTACGCGTGGATCGTCGTGCTGGCCGCCGTCTTTCTTCCGCTCTCGCTGCCCGTGTTCCCTGCACACTGGCTGCACACCGTCCCTCTCCAGAAGATCGACTACAACCTGGGCGAGGAGATCGGCTGGCAGGACCTCACGAAGACGGTCGCCGGCGTCTACCGGTCGCTCCCGGTCGGCGAGCAGGCGCGGGCCGTGATCGTCACCGGCAACTACGGGGAGGCCGGCGCCCTGCAGCGCTACGGACCGGCCTACCGGCTGCCGCCCGTCTACTCCGGCCAGAACAACTTCTACCTGTGGGGAAGGCCGCCGGCCCGAGCCACCACGATCATCGCCGTCGGCATGGGCGAGGACCCCGGCTGGCTCGGGCAGCACTTCGGACAGGTCACCCGCACGGCGAGGATCGAGAACGCGGCGGGGGTCGACAACGAGGAGCAGGGTCAGTCGATCTGGGTGTGCCGGCAGCCGCTGCGCCCGTGGGCGGAGATGTGGCCGGAGTTCCAGCACTACGACTGACTGGCAGGTCCCCGGCGGCCGAGTATCCTTGGTGAGATGAACTCGTTCGCCGTCGTCATCGCGCTCCTCGCTGTGGCCGCCGCCGGCTGGCTGCTCACGGCCGCCGCGCGGCGCATCCTGCGTCGCTACGGCATCGAGACCGACGAGCGGGACCAGGACCAGGGCCGGGACGAGGACCGGTGAGCGGCGGAACGTCCGTACGTCCGTAAGGCCGCGCGGCGCGTCGATCGGGTACGCTGCGGCGACCGGTTCGCTCTCACGGAGGACCATGCTCACCGGAGTGATCGTCTATCCTGCGGCTGCACTGCTGGCAGTGGTTGTGGCGTGGCGGGCCGCCCGCAGCGGCCAGCCCGCCTTCGTCGTCGCCATGCGGGCGCTCTTCGTCCTGTACGTCGGCTGGGTCGCCGGCGCCACGCTGTTCCCGCTGCCGGTGCGGCCCGGCGTCGCCGAGCTGGAGGCGGCCGGCAGAAGTGTCTCGGTCGACCTCGTACCTCTGGCGTCGATCCGCGACGTCCTGCGGCACGGGACGCTCTTCACAGAGGCCTGGGTCCTCGGTGGCAACGTGCTCACGCTGGCGCCGTTCGGCTTTCTGCTGCCGTTCGCGGCGCCGCCGCTGGCGACGTGGCGACGCATGGCGCTGGCGGGGGTGCTGTTTCCGCTCGCCGTCGAGCTGAGCCAGCTGGCGATCTCGCTCGTGCTCGGCTACTCGTACCGGGTGACCGAGGTCGACGACGTGCTGCTCAACTTCGCCGGCGTGCTGCTCGGCTACTCGCTGTTCGTCCTCGCGCGAGGTTCCGTGGCCGCGCCGGTCCCGGGCAGCCCGGAGCGCGCGGACGTGTAGGGGAGATGCGCGGCCGGCGGTCGACGCCGATCCCGGGCGCCGAGCGGCGCGGGGCCGCCGGGCGTTTCGCTCTCTATCTGCCCGGCGAGGCCAGGCGCTCGCTCACGACGCGCTTCTTGCAGCCGTCGCAGAGGCCGTCGTTCTTGTCCGGCAGCTCGACGGCGGCGGCCGTCGCGGCGGCGTGCTCCCTGGTCGTGATGGGTCTGCCGCAGCGCTCGCAGGTCTGGAGCTCGAAGGTCCGGCCCCAGATCGTGCGCGTGGTGGCCGTGTCTTCCATCGCGATGCAGTCCGTGGGGCAGACCTCGACGCAGGAGCCGCAACCCACGCAGTCCTGGGCCGCAGTCTGCCCGAAAGGCGGCCCGATCCGCTTGTGTTCTCCACGGCCGATCGCCGCCAGCGCGTCGTAGCCCAGCGTCGAGCAGACGCGCACGCAGAGCTCGCAGAGGATGCAGCCGGGGATGGCGGCGTCGGTGACGGGGGCGAACAGCGGCTCCGTCACGCCAAGTTCCTCGGCGAGCCGCCGAAGGATCGGCGCATCCGGGGCGCGCCGCAGCAGCAGCTGGAGGTTCATGGCCCGGTGCTTGCGGATGCGCGCCGAGTCCGTCACCACAACGAGACCGGCCGACACCGGATAGTCGCACGAGGTCGTCAGCTGGACCCAGTCGCGGCCCGGGCGGCGCACCTCCATCAGACACAGGCGGCAGGACGCGATGGCCGGCACGGCCTCGTGGTGACAAAGGGCGGGTATGTCCACGCCGGCGCGGCGCGCGGCGTCGAGGACGCTCGCGCCGGCCACCGCCGTGACCTGCACATCGTCGATGATCAGTTCAACGTCCACCACGGCCTCCTCACTGCACCAGGACTGCGTCGCGGTTGCAGACGTCCTTGCAGATGCCGCACTTGATGCAGAGCTCCTGGTCGATCGAGTGCAACTGCTTCTTCTGTCCGGCGATCGCGTCCTGAGGGCAGCGGAGCGCGCAGAGCGTGCAGCCGTTGCAGCGCTCCGCGTCGATGCTGAAGGTGATCAGCGCCTTGCACACCGCCGCCGGGCAGCGCCCCTCGTCCACGTGCGCCAGGTACTCGTCGCGGAAGTAGCGCAGCGTGGACAGAACCGGGTTGACCGCACTCGTGCCGAGCGCGCAGAGCGACGTCGCCTCCACGGTGTCGGCGAGCTCCTCGACGAGGGCGATGGTCTCGCGCGTGCCGCGGCCCTCGGTGATGTCGCCGAGCAGCTCGTGCAGGATGGCGAGCCCGTCGCGGCACGAGGTGCAGTTGCCGCACGACTCTGAGGCCAGGAAGCGGAGGAAGTACTTGGCGACGTCCACCATGCAGGTGTCTTCGTCCATCACGATCATGCCGCCGGAGCCCATCATGGAGCCCTCGGCCTCAAGCGTGTCGAAGTCGACCGGGACGTCGAGCTTGTCCGCCGGCAGGCAGCCGCCGGACGGGCCGCCGGTCTGGACCGCCTTGAACGCCTTGCCGCCAGGAACGCCTCCGCCCGCGCCGAACACGATCTCGCGCAAGGTCGTGCCCATGGGCACCTCGACGAGGCCCGTGTTGTTGACCTTGCCGACGAGCGAGAAGATCTTGGTGCCCGTGGAGCCTTCGGTGCCGATGGAGCGGTACCAGTCCGCGCCCTTGAGCACGATGTGGGGCACGTTGGCCCACGTTTCGACGTTGTTGAGGTTGGTGGGCCGGCCCCACAGGCCCTTGTCGGACAGGTGGATGAGCCGCCGGCGCGGTACGCCGCGCCGGCCCTCGAGCGAGGCCATCATGGCGCTCGCCTCGCCGCACACGAACGCCCCGCCGCCGCGGCTGACCCGCAGATCGAAGCTCAGCTCGCTGCCGAGGATCGCCTCGCCCAGCAGGCCGAGCTCGCGCGCCTGGTCGATGGCTCGCGTGATGCGCTCGACGGCCACCGGATACTCCTGGCGCACGTACACGTGACCCTCACGGGCTCCCATCGCGAGGGCGCCGATGATCATGCCCTCGAGCACGCTGTGCGGGTTGCCCTCGAGCAGGGCGTCGTCCATGAAGGCTCCGGGATCGCCCTCGTCGGCGTTGCAGACCACGTACTTCAGGTCACCCTCCGCCCTGCGGCACGCCTCCCACTTGCGGCCCGTCGGGAAGCCGGCGCCGCCGCGGCCGCGCAGGCCCGAGCGCTTGACCTCCTCGAGGACCGCCTCGGGCCCCATCTCGAGGGCCTTGCTCAGGGCCGAGTAGCCGCCGAGGGCGATGTAGTCGTCGATGGAGGTCGGGTCGAGGAGGCTGTTGTCGCGCAGCAGCGTGCGCTGTTGGTGGCGGTAGAACGGGATCTCCTCCTCCCGGCGGCACTGCAGATCCGTCGGCGGGTCCACGTACAGAAGCCGCTCGACGAGCTCGCCGCCGAGCACCGTCTTCTCGACGATCTCGGGAACGTCTTTGACGCGCACGTGCTGGTAGACGATGCCCTCGGGGAACAGCAGCAGCAGCGGGCCGCCCTGGCAGAAGCCCTGGCAGCCGGTGGCGCGCGCCTCGACGTCGCGCGCGGCGCCGCTCGCTTCGATCTCCGCGCGCAGGGCTTCGTACACTTCGATGGCGCCGTTGGCGCGGCAGCCGGTGCCGACGCACACGGCGACGACGCCGCGTTCGGGGCTCCTGACGGCGGCGAGCGCCTCGCGGCGGCGCGCCAGCGCTCCGGCATCGGCAAGCCGCGCGGTCATTCCGACGCCTCCTTCTTGAGGACCTTCGTCACCAGGCGGGAGAGGTTGTCGGGCGTCATGTGACCGTGCGTCTCGCCGTCGACGATGACCAGTGGGCCGATGGCGCAGGCGCCGACGCAGCTGACCTCTTCCACGTTCAGCGAGAGGTCCGGCGCCGTGCCGCCGGCCGCTACCCCGGTGTCCCGCTCCACCTGTTCCAGCAGCCGCGCCGCGCCGCGCACGTGGCAGGCGGTGCCCATGCAGACGGTACAGGTGTGCTCGCCGCGAGGCTCGGTGTGGAAGCCGTGGTAGAAGGTGGCCACTCCGTAGACCTGTGCGCGCGGCAGGCCCAGGTGGGCGGCCGTCTGCCGCAGCGCCGGCTCGGGCAGGTAACGGAACTCGGCCTGCAGGTCGTGCAGGATGTTCACGAGGTCGCCGGGGTCTTGCCGCGGATAGCGCTCGAGGACCGCCGCCGCGCGGCGCGTCTCGCTGGAGGCCTCGGTCTCGTTCACGCTCGCTCCTTCTTCATCCGCCGGCCACCATCGGGAAGATGGAGACCTCGTCCTCCGCGCCCAGCGGTGCTTCGAGGCGTCCCGAGTAGAGGACGTTGCGCCCGTTCACCAGGATGATGATCTCGGGATTGAGCTCATCACCGGCGAGCACGGCGCGCCGGAACGCCCTGCCGTAGCGCGCCGCGAGCTCCTCGATGAGTGGCCGGAGCGTTGGCGGCGGGTCGTCGACACGTCGTTCGTTCTCTCCGGTGTAGGTCCGGACGGTCGCGAAGTACTTGACTATCATCGTGGGGGCTCTGCGGCGGGTACGCCGGGGCCGGCGAGAGCTGCTCGCGCAGCTCGCCGGCCCCGGCAGTCTCCCGTCAGTTGAGAGCCAGTTCCTTCAGCTTGGCCTTGCCGGGCACGCCCTTCTCGTCCCACCCGCGCAGCGAGTAGTACTCGGGCAGCATCTGGTCGAGGTGGCTCACCTCGCCCTTTGCCGGGCCGGTCTTGATCGGGTCGTTGAGCAGGCGCTTCGGCAGCGTGTCGTCGGCCGTCGTGTAGCCCTGCTTGAGGTTCCAGAGGCGCTCCTGGTTCCAGATGCGCTCGCCGATCTTGAGGAACTCGTCCAGGGAGTACTCCACGCCGGTGAGCGCCGAGAGCATCTCCGCCAGCTCGCCCCCGCCGATCCCGAACGTCGAGAACAGGCAGGCGCCGCTGGAGTCGAGGGCCGCGGTGAGGTTCTGGAACAGGATGTCCAGGCCCGCTTTGCCCTCGGTGACGCGCGGGTCCATCACGGCGCCGTTCTGCAGCACTTCGATGGCGATGGTGTAGCCGCGCACGTGGCAGCCGCCACGGTTGCCGGTGGCGTAGTTGAGGCCGATGCCCTGCACGCCGCGCGGGTCGTAGGCCGGCATCTCCTGCTTCTTGCAGGTCATGGAGAGTTCGGGGTGACCGTAGCTCTCGGCGAGGCGGAACGAGCCCTGCGCGAGCTTGGCGCCGAAGCCCTCACCCTTGCCGGCCTTGCGCACCATCTCGACCATGGCCGCGGCGTTGCCGAACGTGAGCTGTATGCCGTCGGTGTCCTTGGTCGTGATGACGCCCATCTCGAAGAGCTCCATCGCGCAGGCGATCGTGGAGCCCATGGAGATGGTGTCCATGCCGTACTCGTTGCAGAGGAAGTTCGCCTTGGTGATGGCGTCGAGGTTGTCGATGCCGCAGTCGGCACCGAACGACCACGCGGTCTCGTACTCCGGCCCCTCGCCGAATCCCTTGTAGTCCGGGTCGTCGACCTTGGAGACCCGGCCGCAGCTGATGATGCAGCTGAAGCAGCCCTTGCTGCGCTGCAGCTGCTTGGCGGCCAGCGACTCGCCGCCGGTCTTGTCGGCGGTGGGGAAGTAGCCGTCCTGGAAGTTGCGCGTGGGCAGCGCGCCCGTCTGGTTGAGGATGTTGACGAGCACGTTGGTGCCGTAGGCCTTGAGGCCGGCGCCGCCGACGGGATGCGCCTGGATGAGCTTCCGCGACGTCATGACGGCGGCCTTGAAGCGGTCCGGATCGGCGACCTGCACGGAGCCGGTGCCGTAGACCGCGATCGCCTTGAGGTTCTTGGAGCCCATGACGGCGCCGACGCCGGTACGCCCGGCCGCGCGGTGCATCTCGTTCATGATGTTGGCGAGAAGCGCGAGATGCTCGCCGGCCGGCCCGATGCAGGCCACCTTGGCCTCTTCGTCGGTCTCGGCGCGCACCAGGTCGGTCGTGTCCTGCGTGTCGTGGCCCCAGATGGCGGCGGCGTCGCGGATCTCCACCTTGTCGTCGCTGATCCACAGGTAGGACGGCTTGGCGGCCTTGCCTTCGACGATGACGGCGTCGTAGCCGGCGTACTTGAGCTCGGGGCCGAAGGCGCCGCCGGAGTTGGAGGCCGCGATCACGTTGTTGAGCGGCCCCTTGGTGACCACTTCGTAGCGCCCCGCTGAGGGTGCGAACGTGCCTGTGAACGGGCCGGGGGCGAAGATCAGCTTGTTGTCCGGGCTCAGCGCGTCGGTCTTGGGATCGAGCTCGTCGGTGATGATCTTGCCGCCCAGACCGCGGGCGCCGATGTAGTCGTGAGCCATCTTGATGTCGGTCGCCTCACGAGTCACCTTGCCTTTGGTGAGGTCGATGCGGAGGATGGTGCCCGTCCAGCCGAACATCTCAGCTCACCTCCTGGAAGGCGTCCTTGAACTTGGCCGCGTAGGCCTTCTTGCGCGAGCGCACGTGCTGTTCGTCGTCGACGAACTCGAGCGCACCGCTGGGGCAGAAGGTCACGCACTCGGGGTCGCCCTGGCAGGTGTCGCACTTGAAGATGCTGCTCGAGGCGGCGTCGTAGCGCGCGTTGCCGAAGGGGCAGGCGATCGTGCACATCTTGCAGCGGATGCAGGTGGCCGCGTCCCAATCGACGAGGTTCGCCATCGTGGTGCTGCGGTGCATGGCGCCGGTGGGGCAGACGTTGACGCAGGCGGCGTCGTCGCACTGCTGGCACATCATGGGCACCGACATGCCCTCGCGCTCCCAGGTGTACGCCTGAACGCGGGAGGCGCCGGGGCGGAACTGGCCCTCGTGCTCGAACGAGCAGGCCAGTTCGCAGTTACGGCATCCGGTGCACTTGTCGGGGTGGATCATCAGGACTTTGGCCATGGCATCCTCCTGGAGGAGTGTCGTTGCCGCAGGCACGGCTGGACCGGGGCGCCGCATGACGATGGCGGCGGACCGTCGCTCAGAAGGATGCGGCCGGTCGGGAGGAGCGTCGAGTAGACCTGTGACCACTCTTGCCGCCGGCGAGATGGTCCCGTGCACAGCGGACCCGCGCGGGCGCAGGGCGCCGAGGCGGCGGCGCCGAACCGGGCGGCGAGCTAGTCGATCGGTTCGCCGAGGAGCTCGGCCGCGTGCAGGCCCAGGCGGAGGTCCACGATGGCGTCGAGGTCGCCGAGGTCGATGCTCAGAAGCTGCTCCACGTTGGCCAGCCGCTTCTGCAACGTGTTGCGGTGGATGTGGAGCGCGTCCGCCGTCTCCTGCACGGCCAGGCGACGTTCGAAGAAGGTGCGTAGCGTCTTGTAGAGGCTTGCGCGGTGCGCCGCGTCGTACTCCAGCAGCGGGCCGAAGGTGCGCTGCACGATGTCGTTCAGCTCCTCCTCGTCGAGCGCATCCAGGAGGCGGAAGTGACCGCTCAGCTCCTCGAAGAGGCCGGTGCCGGCAGCCCGCTGCGCGAGGCGCGCGGAGATGCTGGCGGCCTTCGCCTGCTGCAGGCCGCGAGCGGCGTTCGCGACACCGGTGAGCGGCGAGGAGCAGCCGACGACGACGCCGTCACGAGCGACTCCCGTGGCTGCGTCGCGCAGCTCGGCGAGCAGCGCGTGGGCGGTCGCCGCCTCCCCGTCCGGCAGCGCAGTGAGCACCACCGCGAGCGAGCCCCTCGACGTCGTCAGGTAGGGGAGGCGCCGTTCGCTCAGCACCGCGTCGATAGCGCTGAGCAGGCTTGCCTGCCGCTGCTTGGCCTCCGGCGCCTGCGGCGCCGGCGCCACCGGTTCGACGATGGCGACGCGGAGCACGCTCTCGTCGTCGAACCCTTGCGCCTGCAGCCGGATCCGGAGCTGATCCGGCGCGTCGTCACCGGCGAGCACGTCGCGGAGGAGGCCGCGCCGCAGCCGGCGCCGCATCCTGAGCTCGTCCTTGCCGCGCAGAAGGTCGAGGGTCACGAGCTGCTGGAGGAAGAGCAGCGAGGCGCCGGCGAACTCCGTCGGCCGGGAACGCGCGGTGGCGGCCGCCAGCACGCGCTCGACCCGGCCCATCACGAGGACATCGCGGAACAGGACCCGCTCTCCGACGTCCGTGACGGACAGCGCGGGGTCCGGCCCGCCGCGGCCGGCGCCGTACGCCTTCCACAGACGGGGCGCCAGGTCGGGAGAGCCGGTCGCGCTCTGCGAGGACGACACGACATGCCCGTTCGTGTCGAAGAGGACGATGGGCATGTCGAGGATCGTGGCGACCCTGTCGATGAGCTCGCCGACGTCCTTCTGCTGGACGACGAGCTCGAGCAGCTGTATCTGGAGCGCCGCCGTGCGGCGCAGCGTCTGCATGTCCCGCGAGGCGGACGCGGGCGAGTCGTCCGGTTCCGTCGCCCGCTCCTGCAAAGCCGTCTCGAGGGCCTCCGTGTGCAGCCGGACCTGGTCCTGAAGCATGATCGTCGCCTGGAACAGGCCGAAGTCCGAGCCCTGGGCGTTCATGCTCGCCTCCGAGCGGTCCATGAGCGCGTCGACGACCTTGTTGAGCCGGACGATCTCGGCCCGGAGGGCCTGTACGTCCGGCGACTTGTCCTGCCTCTCTCGCTCAGCCATCGTGGGCCTCCGGCGCGCCTGCAGGCGCGCCGGCCCCCAGAGCGATGGCCGTCAGGGTCTGGTTGACGTGCACGCCGCAGAACTGCTCGCCGTAGGTGTTGAAGCCGACCGCATTGTTGCGCCGCAGGATGTCGCTCACGGCGTCCTCGATCCCGGTCTCGGCGATCTCCAGCTTGCGGAGGATGCAGTCGAAGGTGAGCACCAGCTGCGGCGGCCCGATCTGCGCGCGCACCTGCGCGAGCGCCGACTCGAGGTTGTCCACGAGGTCTCCGCTTCTCGCGACACGCAGGACGACGCCACGCTCGATGGCGCAGTAGAACTTGAGGCTCCCGTCGGGCTCCGCCTTCTGGATCGAGCGCACGTAGTTGGCGCCGTCGATGAGCACCACGACCGGCGACGCGGCGAAGTGGACCGGGTCGAGGTCCCCGGCGTCCAGCCCCAGGATGCGCGCGTACTCCTGCGCGGCCGGCAGTCCGTTGATCTCGACGACGGTGCGCTCCGCCGGCCGGGCCTCCGTGACGACCAGTCTCTCGTCGGTGGGGACGAAGTGCTGGGTCTTGAACTCGGTGAACGGCAGCGGCGTGGTCACCAGGACGAGGACGGCGGCGTCCGTGGTGAAGTGGCCGTCCCAGTAGATGAACGTGCGCTCGAAGCTCAGGCTGTCGCCGGCGGAGCCACCGATCAGCGGGATGTCGCCGAGTCCCTGCTGGAGCGAATGAGCGAGCTGCTCCTCATGTCCCGTGAGGCCGTCCACGAGCAGGAAGGCGAAGCTGTTACTCGCGGTGCTCTCGGGACGGGCCTCCTCCAGCGAACGGCGCAGCTCCTGCGCGAACGTCACACCGTCTGAGATCTGGAACCGGCGCAGCTCCTCGAGACGGCCGATGCGGGCGGTGCAGACGTCGGCCGCGAAGCTGACTCCGGAGATGCTGTGGTCCTGGCAGCCGAGCGGGCCGATCTCCCCGGCCGTCGTGCATCCGACGACCGGCACGCCGGAGAAGCGGCGCGTCATCTCCGCAGCCAGCACGTCGCGGTCGAACTCGCTGGAGCAGAAGAAGAGCACGAGCGCGGGGTCTGGCTGCGCGAGCCCGGCGTGAAGTTCCTCAACGGCTCGGCCGGGATCGTGTGCACACGATTGCGCGATGCGAACGGTCCGCTCATCGCCCATAAGCAGTCCCTTCTCGACTCCGACGCAAGGTGGGCCCTCGCGCGTGGGTCAGGACGCCATGATACTGCGCGCGCCGCAGGCACGGTGGCGTCCGTCCGCTTCGCGCAAGAAGCCGCGGAGGGCGACGGAGCGGCCGCGCGCGTGTACACTAGAGCAGTCCGCCCGGCCGGCGCAGCCCAGCCGGGCGTTCGGGCGTGAGGCAGCAGTCGCTGACCCGCCTCCATCATCAGCCACCCCGACAGAGAGAACCCTCGTGCACGCCGTCGACAAGATCCGCAACCTCGCCATCATCGCCCACATCGACCACGGCAAGACGACGCTGATCGACAGCATCTTCCGCGCCGCTCACGTGTTCCGGGAGAACGCGCACGTCGACGAACGCGTGATGGACAGCAACGACCTCGAGCGCGAGCGCGGCATCACCATCCGCTCCAAGCACTGCACGGTGGAGTGGAAGGACTACCTCATCAACATCATCGACACCCCCGGCCACGCCGACTTCAGTGGCGAGGTCGAGCGGGTGCTCAGCATGGTCGATTCGGTACTCCTCCTGGTCGACGCCAACGAGGGCCCCATGCCCCAGACGCGCTACGTGCTCATGCGCGCGCTCAGCTTCGGACTGCGGCCGATCGTCATCGTCAACAAGGCCGATCGGCCCAACGCGGATCCGTCCGGCGCGCTGGACAAGACCTTCGACCTCTTCGTCGAGCTCGGCGCCAGCAACGAGCAGCTCGACTTCCCGGTGCTCTACGGCTCCGGTCTCGAGGGCTGGATCGTCAATGACATCGACGAGTACCAGAAGGAAGAGCGAGAGCGCGAGGCGCACCTCGCCGATGGCGGGACGCTTTCTCCCACGCTGCTCAAAGAGCTGGCCGACGCCGCCATGACCGACCTCTTCGAGACGATCATCGCCAGCGTCCCCGCGCCGCAGGTCGACCAGGATGCGCCGTTCCTCATGCAGGTGAGCACGCTCGCCTGGAGCGACTACATCGGCCGCATCGGCTGCGGGCGTGTGCTCGCCGGCGCTCTCAAGGTCGGTGACGAGGTGCAGCGCATCACGACGCGCCACCTCGAGATCGGCGACCCGAACGCCGGCTGGGAGTTCACCGGCGCATCGTCCGCGCGGGTCACACATCTGTGGGTGACCCACGGCCTCGAGAACCGCGAGGTCCAGGAGGCGTCCGCCGGCGACATCGTCTGGCTCGCCGGCCCCGCCGACATCACGCTCGGCGACACGCTGGCGTCGACGGAGCGGGAGGCTGCCGACGCGGCGCTGCCGCCGCTCGAGATCGAGGAGCCGACGGTCAGCATGTTCTTCCTCGTCAACAACGGTCCGTTCGCCGGCCAGGATGGCCGCCCGGCGACGCTCCGTCAGATCAAGGACAGGCTGGAGCGCGAACTGCGCGTCAACGTCGCGCTTCGCGTGGAGGACCTCGGACGCCCAGACGGCGTCAAGGTGAGCGGCCGCGGCGAGCTGCACCTCGCCATCCTCATCGAGGAGATGCGCCGCGAGGGCCTCGAGCTCTGCGTCAGCCGGCCCGAGGTCATCACGCGGCGCGACTCCAAGGGTAAGCTGCTGGAGCCGATGGAGCAGCTGATCATCGACGTCCCCGAGGAGTACCAGGGCACCGTGATCCAGGAGCTCAGCCTGCGCAAGGGCGAGCTGATCGGCGTCGAGGCGACGGGCACCGGCCTCATCCGCCTGGAGTTCACGATCTCGACGCGCGGCCTGATCGGCTATCGCAACGACTTCCTCACCGAGACGCGCGGCATGGGAGTCATGAGCTCGCGGTTCACCGGCTACGGCCCGTGGAAGGGCGATCTGCCCGGCCGTGAACGCGGCTCGCTGGTCAGTCAGACCGGCGGCGAGGCCGCCGGCTACTCACTCGAGAACCTGCAGCAGCGCGCGACGCTCTTCGTCGGGAACATGACCCCGGTCTACGAGGGGATGATCGTCGGCGAAAACTCACGCAGCGACGACATGCTCTGCAACCCCACCAAGCGCAAGGCGCTGGGCAACTACCGGCAGTCGACGAAGGAGATCGACACGGGGCTCAAGGTCCCGCGCGCGATCACCCTCGAGAGCGCTCTCGAGTGGATCGCCGATGACGAGCTCGTCGAGGTCACGCCCAAGATCGTGCGCGTGCGCAAGCACATCTTGAGCACCGAGCAGCGCAAGAAGTTCGAGAAGCGCGGCGCCGAGGGCTGAGCCTCGGCCGCTCCTCGGCCGCGTCTCAAACCGCCAGCAGCACGATCCCTGCGAGCACCGCCGCGAACCCGGCCCACTGCCGCGGCGCGAGGCGCTCGTGCAGCAGCACCTGGGCGTAGGCGGTCACCACCACCGGCGAGAGCGATCCCAGGATGCTCGTGACGCTCAGGTAGCCGATGCCGGTGGCGACGATGAACAGGAAGTTGGCGATCGCCAACAGGATGCCGATGGCTGCAAGCACGGCCACGTTCTGGCCTTTCAGCGAGAGGCCGCGACCGGTCGCCAGGACGTAGCCGGCGAGCACGACCGCGGACGTCGCGCGCGTGTCGAACACGGTCCAGACCGGGTTCCCCTTGCCGACGGTCCCGTAGATGAGCAGCATGAAACCCCAGGCGACGGCCGTGAGGACGGCGAGGATCACGGCCTTGCGTGCGGCCCGGTGGTGCGCCTCGGTGCGGCTCTGCTTCTCCTTGCGCGGCGTGCGCGAGATCAGCACCACGCCGCCGACCGTGAGGACCATGCCGAGGTAGGCGTGCAGGCCGGGGCGCTCGCCGAGCAGGATCCCGGCCGTCACGGGGATGAGCACCTCGGCGGCGATGATCGGCGCCACCACGCTCATCGTGCCGATCGCCAGCGCCTTGTAGAACATGACGAGGCCCGCTGCCGTGGCGACGCCGGTGAGGATCAGCAGGAAGAGGTCCCAGCCCCCGGGTGGGGCCTGGCGAGTCGCGAGTAGCGCGACCGCGGACGCCGCCGCGGCGGCGATCTGGCTGAGCGCCGAGACGTGCCACACCGAGCGCGTGCGGGTCTCGACGCCCGCGAGGTAGTTCGAGGTGCCCCACGTGAAGCTCGCCGCGAGGGCAAGGATCGCGGCGAGCATCTATCGTCCAGCCTTGTGCATCGCGGCAAGCGTATCGCAATGGAGTATCGTGCGTTGGGCTACGGGTTCTGACCACTGGGAGGTCGTGTGAC
The DNA here is from genome assembly GCA_963798285.1 of uncultured Thermoleophilia bacterium. Taxonomy (GTDB): domain Bacteria; phylum Actinomycetota; class Thermoleophilia; order UBA2241; family UBA2241; genus CAIXSE01. The sequence goes on from CAWCSR010000002.1 coordinate 256,222, forward strand.
TGACGGAAGCAGGTTCTACATCGACGGGGAGTGGGTCGAGCCGGTCCACCCCGGGGACGAGATCGTCGTGGTGGACCCGGCGACGGAAGAAGAGGCGGCGCGGGTGGCGGCCGCTTCTTCCGCCGACGTGGAGTCGGCGGTGCAGGCGGCCCACCGGGCCTTCGAGAGCTACTCGCAGACGACGCGTGAGGAGCGTCTCGAGTACCTCAGGCGTGTGCGCGAGGCGTACAAGAAACGCATCCCCGAGATCGCGGCTGCGATGACGACCGAGGTCGGCATCCCGCGCGGCCTCGCCGAGGGCGGCCAGGTGCTGGCCGGAGCGCGTCACCTCAAGGAGGCCATGGACGCGCTCCGCGACTACCCCCTCACCGACGACTGGGGCTCGACGCGCATCGTGCGCGAGCCTGTGGGCGTCTGCGCGCTGCTCGCGCCGTGGAACTGGCCGATGAACCAGGTGACCTGCAAGGTCGGGCCGGCGCTGGCCGCCGGCTGCACCATGGTCCTCAAGCCGAGCCGGCTCTCGCCGCTCTCCGCCTTGCTCTTCGCCGAGGCGGTGGACGAGGCCGGCCTTCCCGCCGGCGTGTTCAACCTGGTGAACGGGACCGGCAGCGCCCTGGGCGACGCTTTTGCCACGCACCCGCTCGTCGACATGATCTCTCTCACCGGATCGACCGCCGTGGGCGGCGTCGTCGGCGCCGCCGCGGCGCCGTCGATCAAGCGCGTCTCCCTGGAACTGGGCGGCAAGTCGGCCAACATCGTGTTCGGCGACGTGAACGTCCAGCGGGTCGTCGCCTCCGGCACGCTGGGCTGCATGCACAACTCCGGCCAGACCTGCAACGCGCCCACGCGCATGCTCGTCGCGCAGGAGGTCTACGACGAGGCCGTCGAGGTCGCCGCGCGCACGGCCGAGGCGGTCGCCGTCGGCGACCCGCGGGACCAGGCGACGTTCATGGGCCCGGTCGCCGGCCGCAAGCAGTACGACACCGTGCGCGGCTACATCCGGGCCGGCATCGACGAGGGCGCCCGCCTGGTCGCGGGTGGGCTCGAGCGGCCGGCCGGGCTCGACAAGGGCTTCTTTGTGCGGCCCACGGTCTTCGCGGACGTGACGCCGGACATGCGCATCTTCCAGGAGGAGATCTTCGGTCCCGTGCTCTGCATCACGCCGTTCCGGGACGAGGCGCACGCCATCGAGCTCGCCAACGCCACCGCATTCGGCCTCTCAGGCTACGTGCAGTCGGCGGACTTCGAGCGCGCGCGGCGCGTCGCCGGCCGCCTGCGCACCGGCATGGTGCACCTCAACGGCGCCCCGACCGACGGCAGCGCGCCGTTCGGTGGCTACAGGCAGTCCGGCAACGGCCGCGAGTGGGGCCGGTTCGGGCTCGAGGACTTCCTCGAGGTCAAGGCGGTGATGGGCTGGGAGCCGCGCGTGGGTTGAAGGCTGCCGTTTGGAGGGCGGCCGGCCGAGCCGGCGGCCGGCTGGGCCTGCGGCCCGAGGGAGCCCCCGTCGCGGCTGTGTCGCCTCGAGGACCGCCCGCGGGGCAGATCCAACGGCAAAGCTGGCCTCTGGTATCTTCGAAGATACCAGGGGCCAGTCTCTTGCGAGTGCCCGCCGCGTCGGCACTCCCGGTCTTACTTCATCGGCTCGAGCGAGTTGGCCAACCCGAGTAGTTGATCGGGCGTGAGATCGCCGCCGATCGTGACCAGCACCCCGTCGTGCCAGGCCCAGAGGTGCGGCGCCTCGAGCAGCGGCGAAGTGAGGTAGGTCGTGACACCGCGCCAGGCGCCGCCCGACGTCCGTCGACTGTCGTGTTGCGCACGGTGCCGTGAGCCAGACCGGGGCCGGACACGGGTAGTGTACGACCATGACCCGTGACGAACAGAAGCGCGCCGTCGCCGCGGCCGCCGTGGCGTACGTCACGCCCGGGACGACGATCGGCGTGGGAACGGGCAGCACAGCTGCCCTCTTCATCGAGCAACTGGCGGCGCGGCCGGAGCTGATCGCCGCCGCCGTAGCGAGCTCGGAGGCATCAGCGTCCTCGCTGCGCGCGGCCGGCATCCGCGTCGTCGGGCTCGGCGAGACCCCGTCGCTCCCGCTGTACGTCGACGGGGCCGACGAGGTCGATCCTCAGCTCCGTCTGATCAAGGGCGCGGGAGGAGCGCTCGCCCGGGAGAAGGTCGTGGCGAGCGCCGCCGAGCTCTTCGTCTGCATCGTCGACGAGAGCAAGCTGGTCGAGCGGCTCGGCGCTGCGCGTGGTGACGCCGGCGCGGCTCCCGTCCCGCTCGCCGTGCTGCCGATGGCGGCGGCGCTCGTGGCCGAGCGCGTGCGCGCGCTCGGCGGCAGCCCCGCCGCCCGCCCGGGTTTCGTCGCCGACGACGGGCTCGCGATCCTCGACGTCGCCGGCCTCGACCTGGACGATCCGGAGCGGCTCGAGGCCGAGCTCGACGCCATCCCCGGCGTCGTGGAGTGCGGCGTCTTCGCGCGCCGCCGGGCCGACGTGGTCCTCGCCGGCGCCGGCGAAGGCGTCCGCACCATCGCCGCCGGTTGAGCCTTTCCCCGCCGGACGACTCGCCGCGTGCCGGTCCACGGGGAGGTGTACCCCGCCGTCCGCGGCGGTAGAGTGGGGCCGGAGGGGAGCCGCGACCGGGGAGGGGTCATGACCAACGCGCAGCACTCTGTTGCGGCATGGCTTCGCGGCGTCGTCCTGCTCGTTGCGTCGGCGCTCGTGCTGGCGGCGGTCTTCGTGCCGGTCGCCGAAGCCGTCTCCTTCCGCTCCTACCCTTATGCCGTGCGTGATCTGGGCATGGGCGCCCGCCAGTACTCGGTGTCGGCGGTCCTGCCGCGCGTCGACCCGGGCGTCCACGACAGCCACGGCGTGCGCATGCGCCGCATCCGCGGGGTGCTCTACGACTTCCCGCGCGGCCAGGCCACCTACGGGCTTCTCAACCTGAGCAGCTACCGCGTGACCGACGACACCTTCTACCTTGACCGCGCCGTGGCACAGGCGCAGCGGCTGCGCGACGACAGGGTGGTCGCCGGCGAGGCCTGGTACTACCCCAACCGGCCGTCCAAACATCGGCACGGCAACCCCGACGAGTTCATCGCCGCGCCGTACTACTCGTCGCTGGCCCAGGGCCGCGTGCTCATGTTCTTCTCACGCCTCGCGGAGATCACCGGTGACGCGACGTGGCGCGACGCGGCGGATCACACGTTCGCGAGTTTCCTACGCACCGGCCCACGCTCCGACGGGCCCTACGTCGACGAGGTCGACTCCCGCGACTGCCTCTGGCTGCAGGAGTGGCCGTGGCCGGGGATGCGTCCGGACGACACCTTCAACGGGCACAACTCGGCGGCGTTCGGCGTGTACGAGTACTGGCACCTGACGAAGGATGCGACCGCGCTGGAGGTGTTCCAGGGCGCGGCGACGACCTCGCAGGCGTACGCCGGCTCGTTCCGCGATCCGGGGTGGCTCAGCTTCTACTGCCTGGCGCACCACGTCATGAACCCCTTCTACCACAACTATCATGTGGGCCAGCTTCTGGAGCTCTACCGCATGACCGGCGCCGTCGCCTTCGCCCACGACGCCGACCTGTTCTCCGCCGACTATCCCCGGCCCGGCCTCGAGACGACCATGACGGTGGAGCCGGGCGCCTACGCCGCGTTGCGGTTCAGCGCCTCCGGCGTCGTGGTCGCGCGGCGCACCGTTACGGCGCGGCGCTCGGTGACCACACGCGTGACGCGCCGCCAGCGGCAGGTGCGCGGCGGCAAGGTCTACCTGCGGGTCGCCGCCGCCCCGTGGCCCGGCTGGTGGCTGGCCGAGCGCCCGGGCAAGGTCTACGCGGACGGGGCCGTCGTGGTCCGCGCCTACGACCCCACGCGCACGGTGTCGCTGCTCGCCGGCCGCAGCTACCGGGCGATCCTGCTCGACAAGCGCGGCAGGGTGGACGATTCAGTCGTGCTGAGGCCGGATTCGCCGCTGAAGCTCGCCGTCAGCGCGGGCGCGACCGTGCTCGGCCGCGCGGCGGTGCGTCTTGCCGAGGGTGATCAGGCCAGGTACTGGCTGCTGCTGGAGGACGGGGCACGGCTGCGCTGAGAGGGGCGGCGGCGGGCGGGCGCCGCGAGGCCCGCCGCCTCAGCTCTGCTTGAAGACCATGATGCTGCCGGTGTAGCAGCAGAGCCACACGCTCCTGGTGGGCGCGTCGTACGTGATCCCGATGGGCAGCGAGTTGGTCCCTACGGTGTGGATGACCTTCATGTCGCTGGTGCGGACCTGGGTCATCGTGCTCGAGTTGTAGTTGACGACGAACAGCGACTTGCCGTCGGGCGCGATGGCCATGCTGCGCGGCTCGGATCCCGTGTAGACCTTGTCGACGACCTTGTCGGTCCTGGGGTCGATCTTGGCGACGTTGCCCTCGCCGTTGAGCGTCGCGTAGAGGTACTTGCCGTTGCCGGCCATGCAGAGGTGTCGCGGACCGCTGCCGACACCGCTGATCCAGGAGAGGTGGAAGTCGCTGAGGTCGACGACGGCGATGTTGGTGGTGCCCATGACGGCCACGTAGGCGGTCCTTGAGTCGGGCGAGACGGCGATGCCGCGCGGGTACGGGCCGAGGTAGATCGTCTTGATGACCTTGCTGGTGTGGACGTCGATGATGCTGAGGGTGAACGACTGCCAGTTGCTCACGAGGACGTACCTGGAGTCGGGCGTGACGGCGACGTACTTGGGCACCTCGCCGACCTTGACGATCTTGTCGACGGCGAGGTCGGCGACGGATACCCGGTAGACGTAGCTGTCCGAGGCCTGGCCCGGCGAGCCGGCGTCGTGCCCCTCGACGTAGCCGGGCCCGTACATGGAGTACTGCGAGACGTAGGCGTAGCGCCCGTCCGGCAGGAACGCGCACTCGACGGGCGCTCCGCGGATCGGGTCGCTGCCGTGTCCCTTGATGTGGAACCTGGCCGGGTCGATCGCATCCGGGATCGTCTTGACGAGCTTGAGCGTCCTCGAGTCGTACACGGTGAGCGTGTGCTTGTACATCATGTTCTGCGCGAACACGTAGCCCGCTGCCGGAACTGACCACCGACTTGGGCGAGATCTCGGAGCTGACGATGGTCTTGCGCAGCGAGAGCTTGAGCGCCGACGACGGCGGGCCGGTCCAGGCCGTGGGGCTGGGCGACGGCGCGAGCACGGCCTCCTGGGCGCCGCCGTTCTTGCCGCCGGAGGAGCCGGATGACGCGGAGGACGACGGCCCGCCGGACGAGCCGCTGCCGCCGCTCGAGCCGCTGCCGCCGACGGCGGACCAGAGCACGGCGCCGAGCACGGCGATGACGACCACGGCGGCGATAAGGGCAGAGAGCCGCCGGCGCCGGTACACGCGCGCCTTGTGGGCGCGGCGCACGCGCCGGCCGGGCGGTCTGGAACTGCGGCTCGGACTGCTCATGGGTCGGCAGTCTACCAGCCGGTCCGGGAGGACGTGGGGACGCGGTCGCGGAGGGCCGCCGCGCGCTTTAGCGCAGGACGGTCCGGAGGCGGCGGAGCGCCTCATCCAGCGTTGCCCGGCGGCAGCCGAAGTTGAGGCGGAGGTAGGCCGGGTCGCCGAAGGCGGCCCCGGCCGAGAGGGCCACCCCGGCGGAGCGGCACGCCGCCGCCGGGTCCTCGAGTCCGAGGTCTCGCACGTCGAGCCAGGCGAGGTACGTCGCCTCGACGTGCGTCATGCGCACGCGCGGGAGCTCGGCCGCGACGAACGCCTCGAGCGCGTCGCGGTTGCCGCGCAGGTAGTCCAGCAAGCCTTCATGCCAGTCGCCGCCCTCGCGGTACGCGGCTTCGGCGGCGGTCACGGCGAAGCAGCCGGGGAACGGCAGGAGTCCTTTGCCCGGCTGCAGGAACTTCCGCCGCAGCTCCTCGTCGGCGACGACGGCGAAGGCGAAGTTGAGACCGGGCAGGTTGAACGTCTTGCTTGGCGACATGAGCGTGACGATGCGTTCGGCGTCGTCGGGACACGCCAGCGCCGCCGGTACGTGCTCGAGGTCGTCGAGGATGAGGTCGCAGTGGATCTCGTCGCTGATGAGCACGAGGTCGTGTCGCCGGCAGAAGCCCAGCAGCGCCTCGACCTCGTCCCGGCGCCACACGCGGCCGATCGGGTTGTGCGGATGGCAGAGCAGCAGGACTCGCGAATCCGGCGTGACGGCAGCTTCGAGCGCCTCCAGGGGCAGCTCCCAGCGGCCGTCGCCGAGCCGGGCCGGCACGGTGATCAGTCGCCGGCCGCGCTGCCCGGGCGCTTCGAGGAACGGCGGGTAGACCGGCGTGAGGGAGAGAATGGCCTCTCCGGGCGCCGCGAACGCGTCGCAGGCGAGGTTCAGGCCGGGGACCACGCTCGGCAGCCAGACGATCCACTCATGCTCGATGTGCCAGCCGTAGCGCTGCGCGAGGTGGCCGGCGATGGCCTCGACCAGGGAATCGGTGGTCAGCGAGTAGCCGAACACGCCGTGAGCGACGCGAGCCTCGAGTGCCTCGATCGCCGGTGGCGGCGAGGCGAAGTCCATGTCGGCGACCCACAGCGGGAGCACGGCGTGGCCGTAGAGGTCCCACTTGAAGCTGGCGGTGCCCCTGCGCTCGATGGGGGCGTCGAAGTCGAAGTCCACGGGCACAGGCTACCAGACCGGCCGGGCCGGCTTCGAGTCGCTCCCCCGCCGGTGACATCCGCGAGGCCACCCGGCGCGGACAGGCGCCCGGATGGGCATCCTTGTCGCTCAGGCCGCGAGCCGCTCGCGCCCCTCTGCCCGTTGCACGGTCTCCCGCATCGTCTTCTCGCGCGCCGCGAAGGCGTGCGAGCGGCAGCGGGGGGTGCAGTACTTGCGCCGCGGGTTCGACGTCACGAACGAAGAGCCGCACTGCGCGCAGTGCCGCTCCATCTCCTGCGACTCGAAGCGTCGCAGCCGCACGAGCGTTCCCTGGTGCTGGTGGAGCGCGCACCGGGACGAAGGGTTGTACATGGAGAGGACGGTGGTGCAGCCGGGCTCGGAGCAGACGCGGCCGAAGCGGTAGGTGCGTACCCTGTCGCTTCTGCGCCCCGAAGCCGGAGGCTGCCAGCTGCCTCTGGTCTCGACATCCAATTCGATCACGCTTCCCTGGTCGCCACTCTGCTCGTTCGGGGCATCGGTGCAGTGACTCGCGAAGGCGGAGGCCGCCAGATGCCTCGTCGATGACAGGATCGTCCTTTTGCCGTTCTTCCCTCGGCGGCCCTCATCCGGAACAATAGGACTGTTTTAGTCCTGTATACTGCCCATCTGGGTTGCGCTCTTTGCCAGAAAGGGTCCAGAGTCAGTAGCATCCCCTGATGGACCATTCCCGCCTAAGGACACGCCTCGTATGAAGATCCGCCTGATCGAACCCGTCTCACCCAGCCGCCATCTCTGGTCCAAGTCGTACTTCGTGCGCCTTGGCCTGCCCATGATCGGCGCGGCGCTCGTGGAGGCGGGGCACGATGTGCGCATCTTCAACCCGCAGCTGGCGCCCATCGACTGGGCCGACGTGTACTCCTCCGACATCGTCGGCCTCTCCAGCACCACGTCCACCATCCCCGAGGCCTATCGCATCGGCGACGACCTGCGCCGCCGCGGCATCCCCGTCATCATCGGCGGTTCCCACGTCACCTTCATGGCCGACGAGGCGCTCGAGCACGCGGACTACGTGGCGCGCGGCGAGGCCGGCGAGACGATCATGGTGGAGCTCGCGGAGGCGTTGGCCGGCGACCGCGAGCTCGGCTCGATCGCCGGCATCTCGTACCGCGGCGCGGACGGACGAGGCCGTGCACGCGCCGCTGCACGAGCGCTGCGAGGACCTCGACACGCTGCCGTTCCCGGACCTCACGCTCGTGGACGGCTAGGAGCGGATCACCAACACGCCCATCATGACGAGCTGGGGCTGCCCGTTCGACTGCACCTTCTGCTCGGTGACGGCGATGTTCGGCAAGAAGTACCGATTCCGCAGCGCCGAGAGCGTGGTCGCGGAGATCAAGCAGAAGAACCCCGAGAAGATCTTCTTCTACGACGACAACATCGCCGCCAACCGCAAGCGGCTCAAGAGGCTGCTGCAGCATGATGATCGACGAAGGCATCACCGTGCCGTGGGGCGCGCAGGTGCGCACCGACGTCGTGCGCGACCCGGAGCTGATGGAGCTCATGCGGGCCTCGAAGGGCCGACTTCGTCGCTCTCGGCCTCGAGTCCGTCAACCAGGCCACGCTCGACAGCTTCGAGAAGTCGCAGACGGTGGACGACATCGAGCACGCCATCAAGGTGCTGCACGAGTACGGCATCCGCGCCCACGGCATGTTCGTGCTCGGCGCCGACCACGACACGCCGGACTCCGTGCGCGACACCGTGACGTTCGCGCAGAAGAACGAGATCGACACGGTGATGCTCAACATCCTCACGCCGCTCCCCGGCACGCAGCAGTTCGAGGAGCTGGACGCCGAGGGTCGCATCCTCGAGCGCGACTGGTCGTTCTACGACGCCCAGCACGTCGTGTTCCGGCCCAGGCAGATGTCGGCCGTACCACCTCCTCCAGGAGACGATCAGGGCCAACAAGCGCTTCTACGCCACGTGGCGGCCGGTGTGGGCGTTCCACAAGTGGCTGTGGACGAGCAAGACGCGGGCTGCCGAGCGCAAGAAGGCGTTCTGGGACCGCATGCTCGAGTACGGCTGGCTCTGGTACTACTCGCGCACGTGGTGGACGGCCGCCAAGAACCGCGCGCAGCGCCGCCGGCTCAAGGAACTGAGCAAGCAGCCGGCGCCGGCTCCGGTCGCCAAGGTCTGCGAGCCCGAGAAGCAGCGGGTCTGAGCCCGGCGGGCTTCGCCCAGCCGGCCCTTGGACGGGCTCTCGCGCCCGTTCGCCAGGGCGTGCCTCCGGTGCGCCCGGGGAACAGTCGTGGTAGTACGGCGCGCCGCCCGCAGCGGTGCGCGCCACCTCGACGACAGGACGCACACTATGGCCACCGCAACCTTCGCCGCCGGCTGCTTCTGGGGAGTCGAGCAGCGCTTCGCGGCGCTGCCGGGCGTCACCAGCACCGAGGTCGGCTACACCGGCGGCACGACCGCGACACCCCACCTACGAGCAGGTCTGCTCGCACACCACCGGCCACGCCGAGGCGGTACGCCTCGAGTACGACCCCGAGAAGATCAGCTACGAGGAGCTTCTCGCCGCGTTCTTCGGCATGCACGACCCGACGCAGTGGAACCGGCAGGGGCCGGACGTCGGCGACCAGTACCGCTCCGCCGTCTTCTTCCACTCGCCCGAGCAGGAGAAGTCGGCGCAGGCCGCCGTGGAGCAGCTCACCGAGAGCGGCCTCTTCAAGCGGCCGATCGTGACGCAGGTCGTGCCGGCGCCGGAGTGGTGGCGCGCCGAGGAGTACCACCAGCAGTACTTCGAGAAGCACGCCAGCTTCAGCTGCCGCGCCTGACACCCGTGGCGCCCGGCGTCAAGGCGGCGCCGGACGACGCCGCGCACTGCCGCCGCGCGGCGGGCGCCCGTACCGCCTCGCCGGTCAGCCGGCGGGCGCCGGGGATGCCGAGGCCGAGGGCGAAGAAGACGGTGACGGGCTCGGTGACGGGCTCGGCGACGGCGACGGGCTCGGTGACGGCGACGGCATCGGCATGTGGTACCGCTTGAGCAGCCCGATGGTCTTGTCCGACAGGATGCTCTGGAACTTGACGCGGCCCGGCTCCACCAGATGGAAGATGTCGAAGAAGTCGCGGTCCACGAAGTGCGCCGAGCCGTTGAAGCGCAGCCAGGGGATGTCCCACGCGCCGGCGAGGACCGAGCAGCCGGCGTGAAAGCGCGAGACGGGGCGGTCGAACGACGAGCCGATGGCGGGCAGGTCGCGAGGCAGGTCGAGCAGCGCGATCCGCAGGTTCCGTCGTTTGCACACGCGGATGATCTGCTGGAGCATGCCGAGTTCCTTGCTGTAGTGGGCGCGGAACTCGGGGTAGCGGGCCGAGAGCCAGTAGCGGACGTAGTAGCGCTTCTCCGAGCGGCTCTGGATGTGGTCCTCGGAGTAGACGTGCTGCGAGTAGGAGGAGAGCGGCTGCGGCTCGGGCAGCGTGACGGACGTCGACCTGACGGGCAGGCAGAAGCGGCCCAGGTTCACGCCGATGTAGACGATCGTGGGCACATTGCCCGGCAGGAGCTTCACGAAGGCGAGGTCCTGCGCGTAGCTGCGGTGCTTGGAGCCGAGGTTGTAGGCGTCGACGACATAGCCGCTGCGTCGCTGGATCTCCTGCTCCCAGTTGTCGTCCAGCACCGTGCACTCCCGCGCCGCCGAGCCGCCGAGCAGGACGACCAGCGGGACCGTGGGAGGGTCGGCACGGAGGTCGGCCACCACCTGCACGCAGTGCTGCCAGTCCTTGCCGTAGTCGTTGCCGCGAAGCTCTTCGCCGCGCGGTGCGGGCAGGCCCGGAGCGAAGCTTGGGGCCGGTGCGGGCGCGGCGCCGAGGAGCGCCGTGGTGGCCGTCCCGGAGTCGCCGCCGGCGTGGGCCGGGGCGGCGACGAGCGTCAGGCCCGCCAGGCCGGCGGCCAGGAGGAGGATCAGCGAGAGCCTGGCCGCCACCCGCACCGGACGGCGGCCGAGCGCCTTCCGAGGCGCCGCCATCTACTTGTACTGCTTGAGGAGGGCCGCAGTCTTGACGCTGAGCAGCCTCTGCCACACGGTGCGGCCCGGCTCCACGAGGTGCCAGAGGTCGTAGAAGTCCGTGCTCGGCAGCTTGGCCGCGGCCACCTGGCTGACCCACGGGATCTTGTACCTGGCCGCGAGTGTCTTGCACTTCTCACGGAACTTGGTGGTCGGCGCATTCAGGGAGTTCCCGATGATCTGCGTGTTGCGCGGCAGCTCGAACAGCACCGGCTTGTAGCCGCGCGTCTTGCAGGTCTTGATCAGCGTCTCCAGCACGGCGGCGCTGTTCGCGAAGTTGCGCTTGAACACCGGGTACCGCTTGGCCAGCCAGTTCTGCAGCAGCGCCTTCTTCTTGGCGGTGGAGAGGATGTCGTCTCTGACGCTGTACTGGTGCGGCTGCTTGAGAGACACCGACGTCGGCGCCGGGGAGGGCAGGGTGATCGACGCCGTCTTCTGCGGCTGAGGTGAACGCGCCCAGGTTGATGCCGATGAAGACGAGCACGTGGGCGCCCTTGGGCAGGTCCTTCACGACGGCCACGTTCTGCGCCATGGTGCGGTTGCCGGAGCCCATGTTCCAGGCGAGGGTGGCGGGGCCGCCGCTGGCGACGATCTGGTCGCGCCAACTCTGGTCGTCTATCGTCGACTCTCGGGCGGCCGACCCGCCGAGCAGGACGACCACCGGCTTGGTGGGTGTGCTCGCCCGCATGGAGGCGAGGGCGGCGAGTACGCGTGACCAGTCACCGGTCGACCCGGCTTTGGCGCCGGTCGCCGTCCCGGCGCTACCGCTCGTCGCGGCGTTCGAACCGGCGCCGAGAGGGCTCGAGCCTGCTGTGGCCTGCGCCGAGCACGCGACCGCGGCGGCAGCTGAGAACACGAGAGCCACCAGCAAGGCTATGGTGACGTAAGTACGACGGTGCCATTGGGCCATGCTTCCCTCCAGGAGCGATCACTGACTTTAGCATGGAAGACGCGCGCGGCGCGCCCGCCGTGCGCGTCCGCCGCGGTCGATGTAAGGTTGCCCGGCAGCCCGCTCGAGCCGCTTGGAGGAACGCCGTGAAGTACCGCCGCATGCCGATCGAGGAGGAGTCTCCCGAGCAGTTCGGCTACGATCGCATCCGCTACAACCTCACCGAGAGCTCCGTGCGCGACCGCTCGCTCGCCGACCTCGGCATCGAACTACGCGACCTGCTGCTCTTCTACGGCGATCACGTGGGCAACGAGTCGTTCCGCGACCTCGTCACCGGGGCGGCCGGGGGCGCGGCGGGCGGCGTGAGCCGTGACGACGTGCTCGTCACGGCCGGCGCCGCCCAGGCGCTCTTCATCATCGCGACCTCGCTGCTCGACAAGGGCGACCACCTGGTCGTCGTCCGTCCCAACTACGCGACCAACATCGAGACGCCGCGCGCCATCGAGGCCGACATCAGCTTCCTCGACCTCACCTTCGAGGACGGCTTCCGCATCGACCCCGAGAAGCTCATGGCGCTGGTCACGCCGCGCACGAAGTACGTGAGCGTCACCGTGCCGCACAACCCCACCGGGGTGATGATGGCCGAGGCCGACCTGCGCAGCCTGGTCGGCCGGGTCGAGAGCGCCGGCTGCCGCCTGCTCGTCGACGAGACCTACCGCGAGATGACCTTCGGCGAGCTGCTCCCGGTGGCGGCGACGCTCAGCGAGCGGGCCATCAGCGTCAGCTCGCTGAGCAAGACCTACGGCATCCCCGGCATCCGCACCGGCTGGCTGGTGTGCCGCGACCGCGAGCTGATGCGGACGTTCCTCGCCGCCAAGGAGCAGATCGGCATCTGCGGCAGCGTCGTCGACGAGGAGATCGCCGCGCTGGCCTTCGCCCAGCGCGAGGCCTGGCTCGCCGAGACTCCGGCCCTTCATCGCCGAGCGGCTCTCCGGTCGTCAGGGACTGGATCGCCGGCGAGGAGCTCATGGAGTGGGTCGAGCCGGGAGGCGGCGTGGTCTGCTTCCCGCGCATCAGGCCCGAGGCTGCCGGTGGACGTCGACGAGTTCTACCGCGTGCTCGGCGAGGTGCACGGCACCTACGTCGGGCCGGGGCACTGGTTCGAGCAGGACAGGCGCCACATGCGCATCGGCTACGCGTGGCCCTCGGCCGAGGAGCTGGAGGGCGGCCTCGCCGCCATCTCCGGGTCGGTCCGGGCTGCGCTGACCCTCTGACGCCGTGAGCGCGCAGGACGACGTCAAGGTCCGCCACACGTCGGACCAGTTCTTGGGTGCCGGCGGGGTGCGCCTGCACGCGCAGGCGTGGCTGCCGGCCGGTCCGGACCTGACGGCCCGGGCGGAGCCGTCGGCCACGATCGCCGTGGTGCACGGCTACGGCGACCACGGCGGTCGCTACGCCTGGTTCGGCGAGGCGCTGGCGGCGCGCGGCCTCGCCGTGTACGTCTACGACCTGCGCGGCCACGGGCAGTCGTCCGGCACACGCGGGCAGGTCGGGCGCTTCGACGAGTATCTCGACGACACGGCGCTGTTCCTCGACGAGGTGCGCCGGCTGCAGCCCGGCAAACCGCTGTTCCTGCTCGGCCACAGCATGGGCGGCCTCATCTGCGCCCGTCTGGCCGAGGAGCGCTCACCGGACGTCCGCGGGCTCGTCCTCTCCTCGCCCTTCTTCGCCCTGACCGAAGAAGTGCTGCCCCAGAGGCTGCTCGGCGCGAAGCTGCTGGCCGTCGTGTGGCCCGGCAGGGACATCGGCAACACGGTGCAGGCCGGCGACCTCTCGCACGACGGCGCCGTGGTCAAGGCCTACGTCACCGACCAGCTGGTGCACCACGTGGCGCCGGCGCGCTGGGCGGTCCAGACGCTGAAGGCGCAGGCCGCCGCCCTTGACGACGCCGCGCGCATCACGCTGCCGCTGCTCCTGCTCTTCGGCACCGAGGATCACGTGGCCGACGCCAGGTACGCCGAGGAGGTCTTCTCGCGTGCCGCGTCCGCGGATAAGACCGTGCGTGCGGTACGAGGGCTTCTACCACGAGTGCTTCAACGAGGTGGGCCGCGAGAAGGTGTACGCCGACCTCGCGGCCTGGATCGCGGAGCGGGCGCCGGCGCCGCAGGCCTAGCCGCCGGCCGGTCGTCCGGCCGCGCTCATGCCCGTCAGGCGGGCCCGGTCGTGACGGGTGGCGCGCAGGTGACTCCGCCCGAGGTCGTTCACGCCGCGGGCGCTCAGTCGTCGTGCCCTCGCGTGCGGTACGGCGTCGGGATGAACTCGACCGACGGCCGCCGCTGGCTGCGCCGCGGGTAGAGCGTCATGAGCTGGTAGACGAGCTCGGGTACGGCGTCGGAGACGGGCAGTCCGAGCGCCCGCGCCTCCTCCAGCCGGATCGGGTAGTCGTGCGTCCAGCGGCCCTCGCTGAGCAGGGACGCGAGCCGCTCCGCCTCGGCCTCGTCGAAGCGGCCGGCCAGCAGCTCCTCGACGGTCGCGCGCACCTGGTCGATCGCCTTGCGCGCGACGTCGCCGAGGATCAGCGTCTCGTCGTCGCGGTTGGGGTTCTCGTGCTCCAGCGCCTTGAGGATCGACGCCGCCGGCCACGACCCGCGCGGCGAGGCTGCCGAGCTGCGGGTCGACGGGGCCGAGCACCGCGTCGGGGTCCATGAGGATCTCGTCGGCGGCCAGGGCCACCAGCGTGCCGCCGGACATCGCGTAGTGCGGCACGATGACGGTGATCTTGCCGGCGTGTCGCTTGAGCGCGTACGCGATCTGGTCGCTCGCCAGCACCAGCCCGCCCGGCGTGTGCAGCAGCAGGTCGATCGGCATCTCGTCCGGGGTGAGCCGGATGGCTCGCAGCAGCTGCTCGGAGTCGTCGATGTCGATGTAGCGGCCGAAGGCCAGGCCGAAGATCGCCGGAGCCTTCCTGGCGGTGGATCAGCGTGATGACGCGGGAGCCGCGCTCCTGCTCGAGACGCCGAAGGAGGCTCCGCCGGTTCCGGTCACGGCGCCAGCGGAACACTCGCGGCAGCCCCCACAGCAGCCGCCACGATGATGACGATCGCGAGCAGGATCCAGGAACCCATGGTCAGGTGGTGCCCGGTGCGGGCGCGGTCGACACGTCGCGCCGCCCGCGCCCGGCGGGCGATCAGTGGCGAGCCGGCGCGCCTGCGGCGGCCGGCTTGGGCGCCGGCTGCGCGCCGCCCGCTGTCGGCCCCGGCCTGTGCGGAGGACTCTTCCGCCGGGGTGAAGGCCTCGCTCGCCACGTCCGGCACGCCCTTGTGCACGAACACAGCGGCGACGACGGAGCCGGTCAGCAGGATCCCCGCCGACACCCAGAAAGCCACGTGCATGCCCGAGACGAACGCGTTGTCGACGATGTGGTGCAGCGCCTGGGGGTCGAGCCCCGTCGGCAGGCTGCCCTTCGCCGTCCCGCCACCCTGGCCCGCCAGGGCGACGATCTGGTTCTTGACCCCGGCGGGGAGCGGCAGCTTCTCGAGCGAGCCGCGCAGGTCGCTGGCGAAGAAGTGCGTCACGATCGCGCCCAGCAGGGCGATGCCGAAGACGCCGCCGACCTCACGGCTGGCGTTTGAGGTGGCCGAGGCCATCCCGGCTCGCCGGCGCGGCACCGCGTTCATCACGGCCGCGGTCATCGGCGTCATCACCAGGCCCATGCCGATGCCCATCATGAGCAGGTTCCACCACAGCGCGCTGTACGGCATGCCGGGGGTGATCCTCTCCATGAGGAGCATGCCGGTGCCCACGATGGCCAGGCCGACCGTCATGGGGATGCGCGGCCCGATGCGGCCGGCCAGCGTTGCCGGCGATCGGCGCCGTGAAGATGATCGCGCCGGTCATCGGCAGCGAGCGCAGGCCCATCTGGAACGCCGAGTAGCCCTGCACGTTCTGCAGGAACAGCGTGAGGAAGAAGAACACGCCGAACATGCCGAAGCTGACGAGGCCGGCGACGGTGGCCGCGGCGGCGAACGTCCGGTTGCGGAAGAAGGTGAGGTCGAGCATGGGGCTGGAGCTGCGCGACTCGACCCTGATGAACAGTCCGATGGCGACCGCCGCGGTAGCGAACAGGCCGAGGATCAGCGGCCGACGTCCAGCCGTAGGAGTTGGCCTCGATGAGCGCGTAGGTCAGCGCGCCGAGGCCGATGATCGCCAGCGCCTGCCCGGGCAGGTCGAGGTGCCGGCCCTCGGGGTTGCGCGACTCGTGGACGACGCGCCGTGCGACGATGAAGGCGGCGATGCCGATCGGGATGTTGAGGAAGAAGACGCTCTGCCAGCCGAGGCTGTCGACCAGCGCGCCGCCGACGATGGGGCCGGCGGCCAGCGCCATGCCGCTCACGCCGGCCCAGATGCCGATCGCCTGCGCGCGCTCCTTCGGGTCGGGGAACGCCTGCGTGAGGATCGACAGCGTTCCCGGCAGCAGGGCGGCCGCGCCCAGGCCCTGGATGGCGCGTCCGGCGATCAGCACGTTGAGCGACGGTGCGAGACCGGCGATCAGCGAGCCGCCGGTGAAGACGGTCAGACCGATCAGGAAGAGTCGCTTGCGCCCGTAGAGGTCGCCGAGAGTGCCGCCGGTGAGCATGAAGGCGGCAAAGACCAGCGTGTAGGCGTCGATGATCCACTGCAGGCCGGAGACGCCCGATCCGAAGTGGAGCTGGATGCTCGGCAAGGCGACGTTGACGACGGTGTTGTCGAGCATGGCCATGAAGAGGGCGAAACACATCGCCCCCAGAGTAAGGATCTTGGTGCGGCGGTCGACGGCGAACATCCGGTTCCTCCTGCAGCTGCGCCCGCAGAGGCGGGCGCGGCGTTCACGTGGCTTCTCTCCTGTGGGCTGGTTCCCCGCCATGCATGGCTGCTAACCCACGAAAGTCACATCCTAACTGGCCGTTCACAGGACTTCACACGGGAGAGGCTGCCGCTGCGCGGCCGCCTCGGGCGCGCGGGGCCCCGCGGAGCGAGTCAGCGCTTGGGCGAGGGGCCGGGATCGAGGTGGAATGCGGAGAACTGGTTGCGGAGCTCGGCCTGAGCCCGGAGCTCGCCGGTGGCCGCGAGGTTCCTTCGCCGCCGCCACAGCCGGGCCGCTGCGTCCTCCTGCGGCGCGGCGGGCGGCAGCGTGCGCACGCCGACCACACGGCCATCCCGGCCGGTCACCAGCGGGTCGACTTCGGGCGGTCTGGGCTTTGTGCGGTGGAACATGCTCGTACTGTTCCCGGCGCCCTTGCGGGGGAGTCCTCCGGTCGCCGGCCGGTCGAGGATCCGCGGCGCGACCGGCGCCCTCAGAGCAGACGGCTGAAGTCGCCCGTGCCCCAGGGCGAGTTGCCGACCGCCTGCGCGACCCCCCCGGCGTCGTTGCCGCGGCGCAGCGCGTCGAGGATGCCGCCGTAATAGCCGTTCTTGAGCGTCTTCACGGTGGCCTCGAGGCCCTGCTTCCAGCTCGTGTACGCCTTGACGCCGACCGAGTTGAACACGCTGGCGCCCGGCATGTCCTGTGTCGTGTTCAGAGGGTTGTAGTAGGCGGTGTTGTACCAGTGCCCGCCCTCCGCCATCTCCCATGCGGTGACGGCGGCGACGTTGTCGGCGGTGACCGGCAGCCGCATCGCCACAAGGAGCGCCTGCGCCCACGTGAACTGTGTGAACCGGCCGTCCTTGGCCATCCGCAGCGCCGCGCCGAGACCGCCGCTGGCGAGGATCTTCTTGATGCGCCTGGTGACGTCCTGCAGGATCGCGGTGCGCTCCGCGAGCTTCTGGTCGAGCTCGATCTGCTGGTTCTGGACCTCCTGGGCCGCGGCCACGGCGTCCGTGTGGTCCTTCTCCACCTGGCCCTCGAGCATGCGCGACTGGCGCGCCAGTCGCTGCGCCTCGTTCTCGGACAACCGGTCCTGCTCGGCGATGGCCCGTTCCATGGAGCGGATGGTGTCGAGGTCGGCGAGGCTCTGGATGCTCGAGATGACGTCGAGCCAGTCCAGCCCTCCGGTCTTGTAGAGGGTCGCGGCGCGCCTGGCGAGGATCTCGCGTTGCAGGTCGAGCGCGTTCTCGGCGCGCTTGAGGTCGATGCGCGAGCGCACCAGACGCTGGTTGACCGCGTCGAGCTTCTGCTGCGCCTCGGCGAGCTTCTGTCCGACCGCTTGCAGCTCGTTCTGAAGGCCGGCCATCTCGGTGCGCGTGCGCTTGGCCTCCTTCTGCAGGTCGAACAGCGAGGGGGCGGCCGCCGCACGCGGTGCGGCCGCGGCGGCCACCACGAGCGCCGCGAGGAGGACGGCGAGCAGCGCCGCGCCAGCCGCCGTCGCGCGGCGCGGCCTCTTCTCGCGATGGGTGTCCGTCCGGGGGATGAAGCTGTCTCCGACCATGTCGCTGCCCTGCATGCTCACTGTTCGGGTATCGGCCCGACCGGGCGCTTCTTGACCGCTGGACAGGCCGGCGCCGAGGCGCCGGCCTGTACGGGGACCTTCGCGCCGGTCGCGCGAAACCCTCTCGCATGAGCGTAGCGACGAGACTGCAGCGACGCCACCGCGCCGCCGCCCGGCGCGTCCGGTCAGCCCTCGGCCACGTCGCCGGCGATCGCGGGATCGCCCGCGCCGCCCGCGCCCGTCAATGCTGCGGGCTCCCACTCGTCGACCGGGTCCGCGGCCTCTGGCTGCTCCTCGGTCTCACGGACGCGCATGCCCTCCCGGTAGACCATCAGGCCACCGAGATAGGACGAGTACGCCACGGCCGCTCCGGCCGCCGCGGAGAGGGCGAGCGACACCGGCGTCGGTGCGGCGCGGAAGCGCCGGGCCGCCAGCGACCCCGCCATCAGCCCCAGAGCCGCGGAGTTGAGGGCGGCGTGCCGCCGCCCGATGCCCTTCACGGGGCTGTCGACCGGCGCGCGAACGTAGTCGAGGACACCGCTCGCGGCCGTCGGCAACGACCAGAGGACGGCTGCCGCTCCGGTCCACAGGCCGGCGGCGCCGGCCGACGGCGACCCGGCGATCAGGCTGATGGCGTCGAAGACGGGCGCGAGCGTGGACGTCGCGACGGGCACATCGGTGAGCGCCGGGTGCATCGGCACATCGCCGCCGACGCTCAGTCTGGGTACCCGCTCCCGACGGTCTTCTGAGAGTCCCATGGCCATGGTCCCCCCTTTCTGGCGCCGCTGTGCGGCGCCATCGAGGCGACCCCCCGAGGTGTTCTTCTCCGCAACGCGGGAGCATGCATCCGTCGACGGCCGGCGCCGGACGGGGTCAGCTGCCGGCGGCGGCCTCCTGCAGCGCGGCCCAGGCGCCGGCGATGTGCTCGCGCTCGGTGGACTGCGCGCCGACGGAGATGCGGATGATGAGCCGGTCCTTGAGCAGCGACGTGCCGAAGTAGTACTCGCCGCCTGCCGTGACGGCTTCGACGATCGCAGCGTTGTGCGCCGCCAGCGCCTCCTCGTCGCCGGCCAGCGCCGGGGGCTGGTGTCGCAGGCACACCGTCTGGAGCGGCGCCGGCGCCATGAGCCCCCACTCCGGCGCCGCCGCCACCTGCTCCGCCAGCCAGGCGGCGTTGTCCACGTCGCGGCGGACGCGTGCCTGAAGGCCCTCGACGCCCTCGGAGCGCAGCAGGAACCAGAGTTTGAGCGCGCGGAAGCGGCGGCCCAGCGGGATGCCCCAGTCGCGCAGATTGCGCACGAGGCCGTCCTGGGCCGTGCGCAGGTAGCTCGGATTCGTGCTCATCACGCGCACCAGGTGCTCCGGGTCGCGGACGTAGTAGGCGGAAAGGTCGAAGCCCGTCCCCATCCACTTGTGCGGGTTGAAGACGATGGAGTCGGCGCGGTCCACACCCTCCCACATCCAGCGGTACTCGGGGCAGATCATCGCCGTGCCGGCGAGCGCCGCGTCGACGTGCAGCCAGAGACCGTGGCGTTCGCACAGCGCGGCGATGCCGGCCACCGGGTCGAGCGCCGTGGTGGCGGTCGTGCCGACGGCGGCCACCACGGCGCAAGGCCGCCGGCCGGCCGCGAGGTCGTCCTCGACGGCGCGCTCCAGCAGGTCCAGCCGGAGCGCGTGCTCGTCGTCCGTCTCGACGAGGCGCAGGTGCTCGGCGCCGAACCCGGCGAGCAGCGCCGCCTTGGGGACGGAGCTGTGCGCCTGGTCGCTCGCGTACACCACGAGCGGCGCCGCCTCGGCCTGCAGGCCGCCCCGGTTCTGGGAGAACTTCGACGTCCGCTCGCGCGCGCACAGCAGAGCCGTGAAGGTCGAGGTGCTGGCGGTGTCTTCGATCACGCCGGTGAACGTGTCGGGCAGGCCGACCATGTCGCGCAGCCACTCCATGACGACGTCCTCGACTTCGGTGGCTGCCGGGCTGGTCTGCCAGCTCATGCCCTGCACGCCGAGCCCCGAGGCGACAAGGTCGGCGAGCACCGAGGAGAGGTCGCTGTTGCTCGGGAAGTAGTGCAGAAAGCCGGGGTGGTTCCAGTGCGTGATACCGGGCATGACGACGCGGTCGAGGTCGGCGACGATGCCGCCGAGGTCGCCGCCGTGCAGCGGCGGCTCGGCGGGCAGCTGCGCCGCCACGTCGCCCGGCTGGACCCTGCTCATCACGGGGAGGTCGTCGATCTCCTCGCGATAGTCGGCGACCCAGTCGATCAGCTCGTGCCCAAGCTTGCGGAACTCGTCGGTGTCCATCGGCTCTCCCTCGTCGTCCGGGTAAGCCTACACGCGCTCAGCGAAGCCTGGCGACCAGGACGTCCGAGCTCAGCAACCAGTCGGTGACGGTGGACCCGGCGAGCGGGTCCCAGTCCGCCGGGTCGAGCAGTGTGCGCAGCTGGAGCGGGCGGCACCCGCCGAGCAGGGCAGGGTTCAGGTTCCAGACTGCCTGCCAGAGGTGGGTGACCAGGCGCGCCGGCGCCGTGCGGCCCGGGGCCAGGCTCGCCAGGGCGAGCAATCCCCCGGGCCGCAGCACCCGGCGTGCATCCGCCACGAACGCGGCGACGTCGGCGGGGCTGAGCAGGTCGAGCACGTAGGTGCTCACGACCCGGTCGCAGGAAACGTCGGGTACGGGGAAGTGGACGCCGCCGTCGGTGAGCTCGACGCGAGCGCGGCCGGCCCACGGCGCCACGGCCGCGCTCGCGAGCTGCACCATGTGCGGGCTGACGTCGAGGCCGAGGTAGGTCGCGTCGCCCGGCAGAGCCTCGCGCAGCAGCCGGGCGGCGAACCGCCCCGTGCCGCAGCCGAATTCGATCACGGCGCCGGCGCGCCGGAAGTCGCCGCGCGCCGCAAGCATGTCCAGCGCGCGGCGCTCTGAGATGGGCCGCGCGTCCTGGCCGCGCCCGATGCGGTCGTAGAAGCGGCGCGCCTGCTCGTGGCTGATGAACCGTGCCGACATGGCACGGTCATCCTACCCGGCGACGGATCAGGCGAGGCCGAGAGGATCCGTCTTGTCTCGGCGCGGTCTCGCGCTTCGCCGGCCTGTCGCCGGACGGCGTGGCCGGAGCGCGCTCAGTGCTCCCGTCGCCGCCTGGGCCAGGTCCGCGCCCGCCGGCGCGCTGAACGGGTGCTGGTTCATCGCGATCACGCGACGCACGTGTAATGAGCCGTAGGCGTCGTACTCGCTCATGTCGTCTCCTGCCGTCTAGCGGTGGCCTCGACACGAGTCTAGGAGCGCACGCTGTCTGCGGCCTCACCCGCCCGGGGTGATTCGCGGTGCACGGGCGCCGCCGCGGACCGTGCGGCGCTTGCCCCGGGGAGCTGCTCCGCGGCGCTTGCCTGCGAGATCGGACCGTGCGGCGCTTGCCCGCGGACGCGGGCCGAGTCACGATGTGCACGGTCCGTCCACCCAGCTTCCGGAGGCTCCGCGTGCACATCGAACCGTTCTTCGTCGAGCAGTGGATGAACGCCCACGAGACGACGGCCACCTGGAACATCGCCGAGACCTGCGTGCACTCGCTCACGCTCGACGAACTGCTGGAGCTGAGCGGCGGCGCCGACGATGTGCTGCGCCGCCTCAAGGACACGTGGCTCGGCTACGGGGACATCGTCGGCTCGCCGCGCCTGCGCGCCGCCATCGCGGCGCTGTACGGCGAGCGCATCGGCCCGGACGAGGTGCTCACCGCCAACGGCGCCATCGGCGCGAACTTCCTCGCCCTCTACGCTCTGGTGGAGCCGGGCACGACGGTCGTCAGCGTCCAGCCCACCTACCAGCAGTTGTTCTCGGTGCCGGCGTCCCTGGGCGCCGACGTGCACTCCGTGCGCCTGCGCGAGGAGGACGGCTACCTGCCGGACCCCGACGCGCTCCGCGCCGCCTGCGACGACCGTACCGGCCTCATCGTGCTGAACAACCCGAACAACCCGACCGGCGCCCTCATCGACGAGCCGCTGCTGCGTGAGATCGTCGAGATCGCGCGTGAGCGCGACGCCTGGCTCTTCTGCGACGAGGTGTACCGCCGTCTGGAGCACGAGCCGGGCACGACGGCGCCGTCCGTCGCCGACCTGTACGAGAAGGGCGTGAGCAGCGGCAGCATGAGCAAGAGCTACTCGCTCGCCGGCCTGCGCACCGGCTGGGTCGCCGGCCCGCCCGAGCTCATCCAGCGCTGCCTCGACGTGCGCGACTACACGACGATCAGCGCCGGCGTGCTTGACGACGCGCTGGCTGCGGCGGCGCTCGAGCACCGGGACAGGGTCCTCGAGCGCAGCCTCGAGATCGTGCGCGGCAACCTCGCAGTGGTCGACGAGTGGATTGCGCGTGAGCCGCGGCTGCACTACGTGCGGCCGCGGGCCGGCACGATCGCGCTCATCCACTACGACTACGACCTGCCCTCCGTGGAGTTCTGCCAAGGGATGTTCGACCTCAACGGCGCCTTCGTCATGCCGGGCATCGCCTTCGGCGAGGAGCACTCGTTCCGGCTCGGGTACGCGAGCGCCCGCCCCGTGCTCGAGGGCGGGCTCGCGGCCGTGTCCGCGTACCTGCGTACGCTCGAGGGCTGAGGCGGCGCGGATAGGCTGCGAGCGCCGCTCCGCCTTGCCTGCGAGCGGCGCGGCTCCCTCTTACCGCGACGCCTTGGCGAGTCGATCGTTCTCGCGCGACCGTCCGCCGGTATCTTCGAAGATACCGGGCGACAGCCTCCCGCGAGGGACCGCCCGTGAGGTCGTGACCCCTCATGTTCGGTCGTGACCCCGCACGCATCCGCGAAGAGGCCGGGTCTGCCCGCAGGCACACCCGGCCTCTCCTTTGACTCGCGGCGGCCCCGCCGCGTGTTCAGCTCTCGGTCACTGCTGGGCCACGCGCGGCTGCGGGAGCGCCGTCGCGGGAGTCCTGCCTGCGCCGAGCGCGGGGCCACGAAGCGTCTCACGCCCCGGGCGCACGCTGACGGCGTGTGCGGCGGCCACCTGGGCGGCTGTCTGCGCTGTGCCGGCGGACGCGGTCCCGTTCGTCACGACGACGGCCGCGTGGCCGATCTGATGCTGCACCGTCGTGGCCTGCCCGCCGGAGGTCAGTGCGATGAGCAGGAGCCCGATCGCGACCGCGACCAGAATGCAGCCGATGATCGTCGCGGCGGTCGACAGCGACGGATGGGCCAGCGCTTCTCTTCCCCGGCCCGCGGAGGTCGTGAACGGTCTGTCTGCGGTGTGGATGGTCATCGGTCGTCCTCCTTGCGTCGCGTGCGTCGCGGTCGCCCTCCGGAACCTTGTGGTGTCGGATGCAGCCTACGGATGGGAGGAGGGCCTGCGCCTCACCCGGGAAGGGTGATTCGCCCGGCGCGCGGAGAGATCAGCCGCCGGCGCTGCGCAGTGTGGCGGCCGGCGGCTTCATGCCGGCACGGCCTCCCCGGAAGGCCGTCACCAGCACGGCGGCCGCCGAGACGGCCGCGAGGAAGGCCATCGAGAGCCGGAGTCCCTGACCGGGTGAGGAGACCAGGCCGTACACGAGCCCGGTGAGTGCGAGCCCGAGGGCCGTGCCCATGCCTCGAGTCATGTTGAGCACGCCGGAGGCGACTCCCGACTCCTGTCTCGGGGCGGACGACATGATGGAGGCGTTGTTCGACGGCGTGAACAGCCCGAGTCCGACGCCGACAAGGGCAAGTCCCGTCACGAGCATGACCTGGCCCGGGTGGGACAGGGCCAGGATGGTCAGCGTGACGGCCACCAGGAGCATGCCGCTCACGGTGAGCGGTCGCGCGCCCAACCTGTCGGCCAGTCGGCCGGCGAACGGCGCGACCAGACCCAGAAAGAGCGGCATGACGGCCAGTTCGAGCCCCGTGCGCCCGGAGCCGACGCCGAGGGCTCGCTCGAGAAAGAACGGGGTGACGAGGAGCACTCCGAACATCACCAGGTACGAGAGGAGCCCGCTGGCCACCCCGGTCGAGAACGAGACGCTGCGGAACAGGCGGGTGTCGAGCATGGGAGCCGGCGTCCTGCGCTCGCGACGGACGAAGAGGGTCGCGAGCAGGCTGCCGACGACGACGGTCCCGATGAGGGCGACCGACGTCCAGCCGAGATCCTTGCCCAGCGACAGCGCGCCCATGAGCGCTACGACCGCCGGCATGAACAGGAACAGGCCGATCCAGTCGAAGCGCACGCGGCCCACAAGGTCGCGGCTGCGGGGGATGAGCAGCAGGCCTGCGACCATGCCGACCAGGCCGAAGGGTACGTTGATGAGAAAGAGCAGCCGCCAGCCGCCGGCGGCAAGCAGTAGGCCGCCGACCGCCGGCCCGAGCGCGAGACCTACGGCCTGGGCGGCGCCTTGGATGCCGATGGCCCGGCCGAGCGACCGGCGTGGCACCGCGAGGTAGATGATGGCGACGCTGTTGGCCTGCAACATGGCGGCGCCCATCGCCTGAAGCACACGGAAGCCATCCAGCGTGAGCAGGCTCGGAGCCAGGCCGCAGAGCGCCGAGCCGATGATGAAGACGGCGAAGCCGTACGTGTAGAGGAGCTTGCGCCCGACCATGTCGGAGAGACGGCCCATGGCGGCGACCGTCGCCACCAGCACGAGCAGGTAACTGAGGCCGACCCAGGTCACCGCCCCCAGCGAGGCGTGGAAATCGTGCTGCAGCGTGGGGAAAGCGAGAGCCACGATGCTGGCGTCCAGTTGCCCCATGAACGCGCCGACGCAGACGGTCGCGACGACGAACCAAGGCGCGTTCCTGTGCCCGGCGATCACCGAAGGTCGCCGGGGTTCGACGAGCAGCCGTCGCCAACGGGGCCGGGCCACCTCGCTCACGCTGGACAGGTCGGAAGCCAATCGTCTCCGTTGTTCGGGGCGGTGGGCCCGTGCGGGCCACGGTAATGTTCGGGCAAGCGATGCTAGAAGTCGAATACCGGCTTTGGCTCAGAGGTATATGATTTCTTGATGGATATCAGGCGTATGACGTACTTCCTCGCCGTGGTCGACCACGGAGGCTTCACCAGCGCGGCAAAGGCGGTCTTCGTTTCGCAGCCCGCGTTGTCGCTGGCCGTCAAGGAGCTCGAGGAGGAGGTCGGGACGGAGCTTCTCTACCGGCTCGGGCGCGGCGTGCGTCTCACCGCGGCCGGCGAGGCGTTCATCGGGCCGGCCCGGCAGGCGCTTCGCGACATCGAGATCGCCCGGGCGTCGGCGGCGTCGATCGCCGGGCTTGAGGGCGGGACCCTGGCGCTGGGATCATTGCCGACGCTTGCCGCGGATCCGCTGGCCGACCTCGTCGGCCGGTTTCGCGTCGCGCACCCGGACGTGCTCGTCGATCTTGCCGCGCCGGAGGACACGGCCGATCTGGTGGCTCTGCTGCGCGATGGGCGCTGCGAGCTCGCGCTCGCCGAGCCGGTCTTCCTGCCGGATGCGCTCGAGACACACGAGCTGGGGGATCAGCGCCTCCTCGTCATCCTGCCGCCGGGGACGCGCCGCCGGCGCCGGTCTCTGCCGGTGGAGGAGCTGGAGCGGGTGCCCTTTATCGCCGCTCCCGAGGGGACCTCCAGCCGCCGGCTCCTCGACGAGGCCTTCGCGGCGGTGGGACTCACGCCCAACATCGTGGTGATCGCCGCGCAGCGTGAGGCGATCCTCCCGCTGGTGGCCGCCGGTGCGGGCGCCGCGATGGTCCCGGAAGCTCTTGCGGAGCGGGCGTCGCGGCTGGGAGCCGTCGTCGCGGCGCCGCGACCGGCGATCACGCGCCGCGTCGTGCTCGCCCATCGGCCGGGCCCTCTTGCTCCGGCGGCCCGGCGCTTTCTCGAGCTGGCGCTGCAGTGACCTGATGGACGGCGCCGGATATCGGATACGCAATCGACTAGGATTGCGGACATGGACTCGCCTGATCCCTCTTCGGTGAAGAGTTCCAGCGCCGGTGCCCCCGACGGCCTCACCGGCGCCGACTCCGCGCCGCGCCGCACGTGGCTGGCTGCGGAGCGCACGTACCTCGCCTGGCTGCGCACGGCCCTCGGCGCACTCGGTCTGGCGCTGGCTGTCGGCAGGCTGCTCCCGGCACTCATCAATGTCGATCACACCACCTTTGGCCTGCTGGGCGCGGGGTATGGTCTCCTCGGAGGCTTTGTCCTCGTCCTCGGGGCCTATCGCGCCCAGCGCATCCGCTCGGCTCTCGTCGGCGGGCGGTCTATGCCCGCCGACTTCTGGGAGATCTGGGCGCTCACCATCTTCAGTCTCGTGCTCGCGGTAGCGACCATCGTCCTCGTCTTCGCCGAGGTGTGAATCCAGTGAGCCACTACGGCCCGTCCCGGGAACTCGTGGTCGACATCTGCCGGACGCTGCTGGAGCGCGGCTACCTCAAGGCGACGGAGGGCAACATCTCCGTGCGCGTGCCCGGCGAGGACGCCTACGCGATCACGCCGTCGAGCTACGACTACGGCAAGATGGAGCCCGGCGACATCTGCGTGCTGGGCCTCGACGGGCGACACATCCTCGGCACGAAGAAGGCGTCGATCGAGGCGTCCATGCACGCGGCCGTCTACGAGCACCGCGCCGACGTGAGCGTGATCATCCACACGCACCAGCCGTTCGCGAGCGCGCTCGCGCTCATGGAGCGGCCGATCCCCGCCCTGTTCGACGAACAGGTGCGCTACCTCGGCCGCTCGGTGGAGCTCGTCTCGTACGCGCCTTCGGGGACGAGCTTCCTCAAGAAGAACGTGACCAAGAAGCTCGCCAGCGGCGCCAACGCCTACATCCTCGAGAACCACGGCGTCCTCGTGCTGGGTGGCGACCCGGAGCAGGCCGTACACAACATGGCGCTGCTCGAGAAGGTCGCGCTGGACTACCTACTGGCGTTGCTCACCGACGGTCGCGCCGAGAAGGTGCCGCTGCCGATCCGCGAGATCGCCTTCCAGAAGCTGCGCAAAGACGAGAAGAAGCTGGCGGCGCAGGTGGAGGAGGCGCGCGCCGCACGCGAGGCGGCGGAGGAGCGCGCGGTGCAGGAGAAGGCCGCGGACGAGGCGCGCGCGGCCGCAGGCGAGCGCGCGCCTTCAGCCGCCGGAGAGCCCCAACCGGCCGGCCCCGCTTCGCCGGCCGGCCCCTCCGGCGCCCAGCTCGCCGGCTACGCCATCAGTCGCTATCCGGACGTCCCCGCCGTCTACCGGCGGCTGGACGGCCTGGTCTCGCAGCCGCTCCGCCCCATCCGCCGCGACGTCATGGACGGCTACCTCGGCTACTTCGACGAGCGCTGCCGCCGGAGCCGCGAGCTCACCGACCAGGCCATGGAGCTCATCCCCGGCGGCGTGCAGCACAACCTCGCCTTCAACTACCCCTTCCCGCTCGCGATCGAGAAGGCGGAGGGCGCCCGCCTCTGGGACGTCGACGGCAACGAGTACATCGACTTTCTCCAGGCCGGCGGCCCCACGGTGCTGGGCAGCAACTACGAGCCGCTCCGCCGCCAGGTCGCCGAGGTCGTGGAGCAGTCCGGCCCCGTCACCGGCCTCTTCCACGAGTACGAGCTCAAGCTGGCCGAGCTGGTCAACCGCCTCATGCCCGCGTGCGAGATGTTCCGCATGCTCGGCTCCGGCACCGAGAGCGTGATGGCCGCCATCCGCGCGGCGCGCGCCCACACCGGCAAGAAGTGGGTGGTCAAGGTCGGCGGCGCGTACCACGGCTGGAGCGACCAGATGGTCTACGGGCTGCACGTGCCCGGCACCTGGCGGTTCGAGGCCAAGGGCATCCCGTTCGGCGCGACCTCGCGCACGCGGGAGTTCTTCCCCAACGACCTGAGCGCGCTGCGCAGGAAGCTGAAGCAGAACCAGCGGCTCGGAGGCACGGCGGCGGTGATCGTCGAGCCGATCGGCCCGGAGAGCGGCACACGGCCGGTGCCCTTCGGCTTCAACGCCGCCGTGCGCGAGCTCTGCGACGAGTTCGGCGCGCTGCTCATCTTCGACGAAGTGGTGAGCGGCTTCCGCCTCGGGCTGGGAGGGGCGCAGGGCTACTTCGGCGTGCGCCCCGACCTCACGATCTTCGGCAAGTGCATCACCGGCGGCTACCCGATGGCCGGCGGCGTCGGCGGCCGCCGCGAGGTGATGGCCAGCTTCGCCTCCGGCATCGGCGGCAAGAGCGGCGAGCGCGCCTACGTGGGCGGCACGCTGAGCGCCAACCCGCTCAGCTGCGCGGCGGGCTACTTCGCCATCACCGAGATGGAGCACACCAACGCGCCGGTGCTGGCCGGCCTCGCCGGGGACAGGCTCACGGCCGGCCTGCAGCGCATCATCGAGGGCAACGACCTGCCGTTCGTCGCCTACAACCAGGGCTCGATCGTCCACCTCGAGACGACCGGCGTGATGCTCCTCGACCTCAAGCATCCGCTCCGCTTCGCCAAGGAGATGAAGCCGCGCAAGCACATGATGGAGGAGATGGGCGCGGCCTACACGGCCAGCGGCGTCATCACCTTGGCCGGCTCGCGCATGTACACCTCGATGGCCGACACCGACGAGGTCATCGACGACGCGCTCGAGCGCTTCGAACACGTGCTCACGAGCGTCGAAGGCGCCTGAGGTCGCGCGCCCGAGGTGGATATCGACACCATCGCGCTCGTCGTCCTCGTCGCTCTTCTGACCGCGTTCTTCGCCTTCTGGTGGAGCGTGATCCGCGGCCACGCGAGCCGCCGCTGGTGGACCGTGATCCGGCTCGTCGTCTCGCTCGTGGTCGCGCTGGCGCTGGTCCTGTGGGGCGCGTACTGGCTCATGGACTCGCGCACCGTGCAGGTGATGGGCGCCCACGTGTCTCGTGTCGACACCACCCGCAAGGTCGTGGCGCTCACCTTCGACGACGGGCCGAACGACGCATACGCGAGCGAGTTGATCGGCGACTTGCGGCAGTACGGCGCCTACGGCACGTTCTACGTCATCGGCGCCGAGGCCAAGGCGCATCCCGCCGCCCTCAAGAGCCTGGTCGTCGCCGGCGAGGAGATCGGCAACCACACGTGGGACCACCGGAGGCTCGTGTTCGTCTCGACCACCACGGTGCGTAACGAGATCGGCGCGACCGACGCCGTGATCCGCGCGGCCGGCTACACCGGGCCCATCACGGTCCGCCCGCCGTACGCCAAGAAGCTCTTCTCGTACCCGTTCGAGATGGTGTCCGGCGGTCGCACCACGGTGATGTGGGACCTCGAGCCGGACTCTCTGGCCATCCACGCCGACGCGGCGGCGATGACGCAGTACGTCGTCGACACTGTGCGGCCCGGCTCCATCATCGAACTGCACCCGTGGGCGGCCGGCAATGCGGCCACGCGGCGTGCGCTGCCCATGATCATGGCCGCCCTGCGCGACGAGGGCTACTCGTTCCTGAAGGTCTCCCAGCTGCTGGCGCTGCGCTGAGAGGCTGAAGGCTCGCGCCCGCCTCCCCGCGAGGTCGCGGCGGAGGCGTGGGACTCCCGAGGAGACCGGGCTGCGCGGTGTTATGCTCGCGGCGTGGCAGACCCACCCGTCGCGAAGTACATCCTTGCCGTCGACCTCGGCACGTCGGGGGCCAAGGTCGCGCTCGTCGGCGTCGACGGGCGCGTCGCGGGCTGGGAGTTCCGAGCCCGTCGAGTTGCTGGTGCTGCCGGGAGGCGGCGCGGAGCAGCGTCCGGACGACTGGTGGCGGGCGCTGGTCGCCGCGGCGCGGCGGCTGCTCGCCGCCCATCCGGGTCCGGCCGCCGAGGTCGCCGCCGTCTGCTGCAGCACCCAGAGCGAGGGCACGGTGCCGGTGGACGAGGCCGGCGCGCCGCTCACGAACTGCATCCTGTGGATGGACATGCGCGGCGCGCCGCACCTGCGCCGCCAGTTCGGCGGTCCGCTCAGCATGCAGGGCATGAGCCTTCCGCGGATCTGGCGCTGGGTGAAGCTCACCGGCGGCATGCCCTCGCCGACGGGCAAGGACCCCGCCGCGCACATGCTCTACGTGCGCGACGAGCTGCCCGAGGTCTACGAGCGCACGTACAAGTTCCTGAACGTGCCGGATTACCTCAACCTCAAGCTCACCGGCCGCATGGCCGCGAGCTACGACTCGATCATGACCAGCTGGGTGACCGACAACCGCGACGCGGACGGCGTGAAGTACGACGCCGGACTGGTGCGGGACTGCGGCGTCGACGGCGACAAGCTGCCGGAGATCGTGAAGTGCACCGAGGTGCTCGGCCGGCTCACGCCGGCCGCGGCCGAGGAACTCGGGCTGGCGCCGGACACGCAGGTCGTCGCCGGCGCCATCGACACCACGGCCGCGGCGGTCGGCGCCGGCGCCACGGACGACTTCGCCCTGCACCTCTACCTCGGCACGTCGTCCTGGATGGCCGCGCACGTGCCGTTCAAGAAGACCGACGTGTTCGCCAGCCTCGCGTCGGTCCCGTGCGCCCTCCCCGGCCGCTGGCTGCTCACCGCACTGCAGGCCACCGCCGGCGGCAACCTCACCTGGCTGCGCGACAACGTGCTCTACCACGAGGACGAGCTGCTGGCTGAGGAGGAGCAGCCGGACGTGTTCAAGATCTTCGACCAGATCGCGAGGCGCGTCCCGCCCGGCAGCAACGGCGTGCTCTACACGCCGTGGATCTGGGGAGAACGCGCCCCGGTCGACGACGGCGCGCTGCGCGCGAGCCTCACCAACCTCTCGCTCGAGACCACGCGCGAGGACATCGTGCGCGCGTTCTTCGAGGGCGTCGCGCTCAACACGCGCTGGCTGCTCGGGCCGGTCAAGAAGTTCCTCGGCCGGCCCGTCGGCGCCATCAACCTGGTGGGCGGCGGCGGGCAGTCGGACGTCTGGTGCCAGATCGTCGCCGACGTCCTCGGCGTCACCGTCCGCCGCGTGCGCGACCCCATCCAGGCGAACGCCCGGGGAGCGGCGTGGATCGCCGCCGCCGGGCTCGGCGAGATCGCCTTCGGCGACGTGCCGCGGCTCGTGGAATTCGACGGCGTGTTCGAGCCGTCGCCCGCGACCCGCGAGGTGTACGATGCGCGCTACCGGACCTTTCTCGAGATCCACAAACGGATGCGTCCGCTGTTCCGGCGCATCAACCGCGAGGGACGGGGGAAGTCGTGAGCGGACGGGCTGAAGAGACGGCCGGCCGGGCGCCGACGGCGGAGGACGCCGGCTATCGTGTCTACGGCTACCGCTGGGTCGTCCTCGGCGTGTTCATGATCGTCAACGTGATGATCCAGGTCCTGTGGATCGGCTACGCCCCGATCATCAGCGACGCCGCGGGCTACTACGGCGTCTCGCACCAGATGGTCAGCCTGCTGGCGATGGTGTTCATGATCGCCTTCATCCCTCTGTCGCTGCCCGCCGCGTGGGTCATCGACTCCCGCGGGTTCCGCACCGCCGTCGGCTTCGGCGTCGTGATGATGGGCGTGTTCGGCGTCCTCCGCGGCCTCTCGGGGACCAACTACGCGCTGGTCCTCGCGAGCACGATCGGCATCGCCATCGCGCAGCCGTTCCTGCTCGACTCGTGGACCAAGGTGCCGGCCAACTGGTTCCCCGCCGGTGAGCGAGCGACGGCCGTCGGCCTCATCACGCTGGCCAGCATGCTCGGCGTGGCCGTGGGCATGGCCGCTTCGCCGATCCTGGCCGGGGTGATGTCCATCTCGAGCATGCAGCTCGTGTACGGTGCCGCGGCCGCGCTCTCGGCCGTGGCGTTCCTGCTCATCGCGCGCGAGCGGCCGGCGACCCCGCCCGGACCCGCCGAGGCGGAGGTCCGGGCGCTCATGCTCGACGGCCTCAAGCACGCGCTCACCGTCAGGCCCTTCCTGGTCATCCTCGGCGTGGCGTTCGTGATCATGGGCGTCTTCAACGGCGTGACCACGTGGGTCGGCGACATCATCCTGCCGCGCGGGTTCGGCGCGACCGACGCCGGCATCCTCGGCGCGCTCATGCTCGTCGCCGGCGTCGTCGGCGCCGTCGTGCTCTCGGCGATGTCCGATCGCCAGGGCAAGCGCGTGCGCTACCTTGTCCTCACGCTTGCGCTCGCCATCCCGAGCCTGGTGGGCGTCGCGTTCGTCTCCACCACCTGGCTGCTGTACCTCAGTTCGGCTGCGCTCGGGTTCTTCATCGTCGGCGCGCTGCCGATCGGCATGCAGTACGCCGCCGAGGTCACGTTCCCGACGCCGGAGGGCACGTCGAACGGCCTCGTGCAGCTGTTCGGACAGTGTTCGGTGGCGTTCGTCTACATCATGGGCGTGCTGCGCACCGGCGGCGGGTCGTTCGCGGTCTCGCTGGTGCTGATGAGCGCGCTGCTTGCCGTGAGCGCCATCGTCGTGTCGCGGCTGCGCGATCCTTCGGCCATGGATCTGCAGCGAGAGGCGGCGACTGCCGGCGCAGCGCCCGGCGCGGCGCCTCTGGGGCCGGATGCGCCGAGCCCGCCGGCGGCGGTAGGCTAGAGGCGCGTGGCACGGATGAGCGACCTGGGAGGGTCCGCGTGAGCATGGCCAGCCCAGACGCGACGATCGCGCAGGTGGCGGCGAACGGCGCCGGCAACGGCGCGCACGGCGGGGCCGGCAAGGGCGGCCTCTCCAGTCCCGCGCGCCCCGGCCACCGGGAGCGCACCGCCGTGCTGGTCTGCGTCGCCGCCATCATCGTCTACCTCGTGCTGGCCTACCTCGTCTTCGTCCGCGCCGGCGCCTCACGCACCGAGCACCTCCTCGCCGTGCTGCTGCCGGCGGCCATCTTGGCTCTCTCCGCGGACCTCTGGACACGGCTGCCCGCCGGGCTGCGCGCCTCGCTCGCTCTCATGTACGGCGCGCTCGCCCTCGTGACCGGCCTCGTCGCGGTCGACCAGCTGCGTGTGGGCGGCTTCTCTGCGGGTGGCCTGGTCGGCGTGCTGCCGCTCGCCGCCGGCGCCGTCTTTCTGGTGTTGGGCGTGTGGCTCCTCGCGGTGTCGCGCAAGCGCGGCGGGCGGCTGTGGTGGACAATCGTGCGCCGCGCGCTGCTGGTGGTCGCGGCCCTGATCGTCGCCTACTGGATCGTGCTGCCGGTCAGCCTGGCGATCGTGGCCACCGAGCGACCGACCGTTCCGGTCGGGGCCGCCGATCTCGGGCGGCCGTACGAGAACGTGACGCTGACCACGCGCGACGGTCTCGAGCTGAGCGCCTGGTACGTCCCTTCGCTGAACCATGCCGCCGTCGTCACGTTCCCGCGCCAGTGGACGACCGACCAGGCGCGCATGCTGGCCCACGCGGGCTACGGCGTCCTTCTGGTCGACCCGCGCGGCTACGGCGACAGCCAAGGCGACCCGAACGCCTACGGCTGGGGGTCGACCAAAGACATCGACGCGGCGGTGGCGTGGCTGCGCCGCCGGCCCGAGGTACAGAATCGGCGCATCGGCGGCCTCGGCCTCTCCATGGGCGGCGAGCAGATGCTCGAGGCCGCCGCCAGAAACGCCGGCCTCAAGGCCGTGGTCAGCGAGGGGGCGGGGGTCCGTTCCGCCCGCGAGGCTCTCGTCGGCGACGAGAGCTGGTGGGGGCTCGTCGCCCGGTACCCGCAGGATCTCGTGCAGACGATGTCCGTGTGGCTGCTCGGCGGCGAGCCGGTGCCGATCTCCCTCAGTGAAGCGTCGCTGCGCATCTCGCCGCGGGCGGTGCTCTTCATCTACGGCGCGAACGGTCAGGAGACCGAGAAGAAGGTCAACCCCGCGTACTACCAGGCGGCGAACCAGCCGAAGGCCATCTGGAAGGTCCCGGGTTCGGGGCACACCCAAGGCCTCGAGACGCAGCCCAAGGAGTACCGGCGCATCGTCGTCGGTTTCTTCAACCGGACGCTGCTGGCCGGAGAGTAGGCGTCCCGGACCGGCCCTCCCGGTCCGGTCCGTCTTGCGCTACTTCGAGAGCAGCCCTTCGAGGCGGCTGCCGAGATAGCCGATCGAGTTGAACCCGGTGTGCGTGAGCCACGGCGCGAGGATGCTGCCCGAGCGCAGCCGCAGCCAGCTGAAGAACGAGCCGGCGACGCCGGTGGCGAGCACGACGAGAGCGACCGCGCCGGCCTGCAGCAGGGCATTGCCGGCGGTCGCCGAGGCGCCGGGATTGGTCCCGAGGGTGTGCAGAGTCGGCAGCACGTGCCAGACGCCGAAGACGGCGGAGCTCAGGACGACCGCCACCCAGGGCCGGTGGCGCTGCAGGAAAAGGCCGAGGAGCGCTCCGCGGAAGATGAGCTCCTCGGCCATCGCCGTCCCGAAGGGGATTCGCAGCAGCAGCGTGTAGATCGCCTCGGCGGTGCTCGCGTTCAGGATGGTCGTGTCGCGAAAGAACTCGCGCGTCCAGGGGATCGCCAGGCCAAGGGCGACGGCGGCGGCGATGGGGATGAGCGTGATGCCGCCGAGCTTCAGGCCGGCCGCGACGCGGTCGCGGGCGAGCCCGAGGTCGCGCCAGGAGGCTCCCAGGGCGTGGGCCGCGGCGACCGCGAGGCCGGCCGCGGCGAGGTTCACCGGCACGTAGAGCTCGCCCGGTATCACTCTGTCGATGAGGACGCCGTAGCCGAGGACGGCCGCGGCGCCGCCGATCTCGAGCGCCGCGGCCGTGCGCCGGCTGCGCGCGCGCATGCCTTCCGCCCGCGTGCCGCCCGCGAGCGGACTACTCGATCGCGTAGGCATCGATGAGCTGCTGCAGGCGCACGGTCTCGGCGTCCGTCCAGCCGGACGGACGCGCGATCTGCGCCCAGGCGGAGGCCATCATGTTGCCGTAGTTGTGGCCGTGGCCGTTGGGCACGCCGGTGCCGTGGAACTGATCCACCGTCACCTGCGCCCAGGAGACGAACGGGAACCAGATCGACTTATCGCTGACGTCCGGCCCGCGGGGCTCTGCGAGCCAGTCGGGCCGGCTCCAGAGGATGCTCCAGTACCACCACACCACGGGGTCGGAGGCGTGCTGCAGGTACAGGAGCCGGGGCTCGTTCCACGGACCCGGCGGATCCGCGTAGTCCTTCGGAGACGCGGCGAACCGCACCGTCCGCCCCTTGCCGACGACCGGCTGCCACTCCGGGCTGCCCGGGTCGCGGCCGTCCTCGACGTCGCGCCAGAGAGCCGTGTCGTTGGGCGTGCCGATGAAGACGGCTCCTCCCGTCTGTGACGTCACGGCGTCCACGTCGGGGAATGCGGCCTGCTGGGCGAACGAGCCGAGGCTGAGGCCGTAGGCCAGCAGCCTCGGCCGCGCGCCCGCCGGCAGCTGTGCCCAGCGTTCGCGCACGGCGCTGAAGAGGGCCTGTCCGGCGTCCTTGGCGCGTGCCTTGTCGACGAGGAACGAGATCCAGCTCGGCAGGTACGAGTACTGGATCGTGACCTCCGCCGTGTCGCCGTTCCACAGGTACTCCAGCGAGTCCGAGGACTGCGGCTCGATCCAGCCGGTGCCGGTGGTGCCCATGACGACGAGCACCTTGCGTGACCAGGCGTCCGTACGGTCGAGCTCCTTGACGGCGAGCCGCGCGCGCTCCTCCGCCGTCGGCGCGCTCTCCACGCCCACGTACACGCGGATGGGCTCTTCAGCCGGCTTGCCGCTGAACTGCTGGA
Organism: uncultured Thermoleophilia bacterium; assembly: GCA_963798285.1. Taxonomy (GTDB): domain Bacteria; phylum Actinomycetota; class Thermoleophilia; order UBA2241; family UBA2241; genus CAIXSE01. The sequence continues at coordinate 291,724 of CAWCSR010000002.1, forward strand.
TGGCTGCGGCGTCCGGGCCGCGGCCGATGAAGTTGCGGCCCTGCAGGCCGAGCGAGTCCCAGGCGACCAGCGAGCCCGGCCCGCCGGAGCGAAGGGCGCTCGTGGGCTCGGTCGCGCCCTGCGCGGTGGTGTCGTTGGTCTTGCCGTACACGGTGTCGGCGAGCGACGCGGCCTGGCTGAGCAGGCCGCTGAAGATGATGAGCAGCGGGATGGCGACGATCACCGCGCCGAGGACGACGGCGCCGCTTCTGGGGAGCCAGCGGGAGAGGACGTTGCCGACGGCGCGCGCCAGCCAGCGAAGCAGGCGCGCGAGCACCAGCAGGATGAACCAGATGATGAGGGCGATCGGAAGCGCCAGGGCCGGCGTCCACGGCGAGACCGGGTCGAGCGTCATGAGCTCGCGGGTCTCGTTGTTCCAGACGCCGCTCACGTAGAGAGCCGGCACGACGAAGGCGATGCCGGCCACCGCGAGCACGATCCAGGCGACGCCGCGGCCACGCTCCGTGGGCCGCCAGGAGATCGCCCTGGCGCCCGCCCAGAAGACGAGCGCGCCGACGCCGTAGCCGCCGGCGAGCGAGACGCCGCTGACCAGTCCCTGCAGCAGCGGGCTCCGCGGCAGGAGTGACGGAGTCAGCGAGAAGCCGAAGAAGACGAGCGCGCCGATGAAGCCGCCGTAGCTGAACGGCGCGAAGAGCTTGGCGCGGGCTTTGGGGACGGCCGGCATGCCCGCTATTCTTTCGCACTCGGCGGCGGCGGCGAAAGTGCGGCCGCCGCACTCGCGCCGGCCGCCGGTCGGTTCGCTCCGGCTGCGCCTACCGGCGAGCCTCGCGAGGCGGCCCGGGCGACCAGCCCGGCGGGTGGCTCGGCGAGTCCGTCATCTCTTCGATCTCGAACATGAGGTCGTCCTCGACGCAGTACAACCAGTCCTCGCCCGGCTCGTAGGACTGCATGATGGCGTGGCCGGTCTCATGGGCGTGCTTCGTCGCGTGCTTGCCGGGCGAGGAGTCGCAACAACCGACGTGACCGCACACGGCGCAGCGGCGCAGGTGCAGCCAGCGGCCGCCGGTCTCCATGCACTCTTTGCAGCCGTTGCCGCTGGGCACGGCCTCGATGTCGATCTGGTCGAGATGGGCGCATTGGTCGCTCATGGCATATCTCCTGTGGGAGCTTCGCGGGGCCGGCCGGGGCAGACCCAGGCCGGGTCCCACCCGGCCAGAGAGGCCCCGGCCGAGTAGGTCGAGTCGAGGAAGGCGAGCAGCGCCGCCCCGGGGTCGCTCGCCGCCCGCACGTCGTCGTAGTCGAGAACGAACTCGCCGAGCTCAACGTCCCAGCGACCGGCCGTCGGCTCCGGGTCGACGTCCTCGATCCCCTCCGGCCTCGGGTGCGTGAAAGAGTAGTAGGCCGGGCGGGGATAGGCTTCGCTGCCCGGCCACCAGCCGCTCTCGATCAGGTCCTCGTCCATGGCGTTGCGGACTATGTACCCGGGGTCGGGGTCCAGCGGCGCCGACGTGCCGCCGAGGCGCAGGTCGCGCAGGTCGAAGGTGCCCCACATGAAGCCGATGGGCGGCGTCTTGCGGCTGAAGCAGGCGCGATAGCGTTCCATCACGCCGGCGCTCGCGTGCATGGCCTGGAACCAGGTCTCCACGAGCACGCGCTCGTACGGGCGCGGCGCGGAATCGTCGGGGAAGAGTACTGGGTCGGCTACTTCTTGCGGCTTCTCGTTGATCGCGGCGGCGACGCCGGCTCCGGCGAGCGCGCCGAAGAAGCGGTCGTGCCAGCCGGCGACGCTCATGGGACCGAGTTCGAAGCCGTTGGTCCTGCCCCAGGAGGTGGTGATGGCGATCTCGTGCCGGTTGAAGTCCGCATTCACCGTGAAGGTGCCGCCCTTCCACGGGACCGGCCCGGTCGTCAGGCCGGTGCTGGTGAGCCCCAGGACGACGTTCGCCCACTGGGGCTCGAAGGGCTTGAGCAACGTCAGCTTGCCGACCATCTGCAGCCCCATGTGCAGGAGGTGCATGGTCGGCGCGAAGTCGTCGTAACGCAACTCCGGCCATCGCGGCCGGTCTGGTGCCGTCTCGGTCATGGGTCCTCCGTGGGCCGTCCGTCCCCGAGTGTTCCCGCCGCTCCTGCGCGCCACGCCCGTCAAGTCGCGCCGGCGCCGGGCCGATGGCACACTGTGCGCATGAGGAGCGACCGGACAAGCGCCTGGGGATGGGTGGCGAGCGTCGCCGCGGTGTTCACGGCCGTGCTCGCCCTGCCGCTCGCCGCTGCGTTGGTGGCCGCCTGTGGTACGGCCGCTCCGCAGGCGACGGCGGGTCCTTCGGGCGGGGCGGCGAGCACGAGTACGCCGCCGCCGGCCGCCTCGTCCGCAGCCTCGCCGGCTGCGGCAGGCTCCGTCGCCGCGACGGGCTCGTCGGCGAACCCCTCCGCCGGCGTCGCCCCCTCGCCGTCCGCGAGCCCGCTTCCGGAGCCACCGCTGGACAAGCCGACGAAGAAGCATCCGCTGCGCGTGTACTTCGGCGGCGACTCGCTCTCCGGCATGCCCGGCATCATGCTCGGCCAGCTCACCGCCAGGAGTGGCCTCGCGAAGGTGAAGGCCGATTACGTCGAGAGCTCCCGGCTCACGTACGACCAGCCGGTCGATTGGCCGGCGCACCTCAAGCGGCAGATGGGCGCCGGCCACTACGATGTGGGTGTCTTCATGATCGGCGCCAACGACAGCGGCATGCCCATGCTCGCCGGTGGCCGGTCGGTGATGTACCCGAACAAGAAGTGGCTGGCCGAGTACGAGAGCCGCGCCAAGCAGATCGCCGCGATCATGCTGCGCAGCGGCGTGAAGCGCGTGTACTGGGTCGGCATGCCGATCATGCCGAGCGGCAGCGAGTCGGCCAGGATGCGCGCCCTCAACAAGCTGTTCGAGGACGTGGCCGCAAGCAGTCCCGCCATCGTCTACGTGGACAGCTACGACCTGCTCTCAGCCAAGAGTGGCGGCTTCAAGGCCTCGCTGCGCAGCGGCGACGGGGTGCACTACACGGACGCCGGCGCGACGGTCGTGGCCAGGGCCGTGTGGCAGGCGATCAAGCAGGACTGGAGCGACGGCCAAGCCGACTGACATACGCCAGAGTCAGTCGCGTGAAGAATCGTTTTGGCGCTTCCAAGGTCGGTGTGATTCGGGCAGAGTGTGTCGAAGGGCTCGGTGGCTCCAGTGGGGAGGCCGCCGAAGAAGCCGGGGGCAGGGGCGATTCTGGAACGCATGCATGAGCGGTAGCACCGAGGACGAGGCGCGGGAAAGCGCCGCGCAGTACCGCGCCCTGCTGGACAGCATGCTCGAGGGCTTCGCCTACTGCCGCGTGCTCTGCGACGATCAGGGACGGCCGGATGACTTCGTCTACCTCAACGTGAACCCGGCCTTCTATCGCCTGACCGGCCTCCCGGACGCCGTCGGCAAGCGCGCCACGGAGCTCATGCCGACCATCAAGGAGGAGAGTCCGGAGCTTCTCGAGATATACGGCCGGGTCGCGGGGACGGGGGAGCCGGCCGAGTTCGACATCGACTTCACGCCGATCGGCAAGCGGCTGCACGTGTCGGCGACGCGCCCCCGCGAGGGGGAGTTCGTCGCGTTCTTCTCAGACGTCACCGCGCGCGTGCAGGCCGAGCGCAAGGCCAGGGAGAGTGAGGAGCACCTGCGGCTGTCGCTGGCAGCCGCATGCGCCGGTACGTGGGAGTGGGACCTCGTCAGCAACGAGAACACCTGGTCGGATGAGCTGTGGGACCTCTACGGCTTCGACCGCGACGGCGGGACGGCCACCTACGACGCCTGGCTCGAGTCGGTCGCGCCGGAAGACCGCGCGTCGGTCCAGGACGGACTGTCCGCGGCCGTCGCGGAGGGTCGTGAACTCAGTTTCGAATGGCGTGTCAAGACCCGCGATGGGCCCGCACGCTGGCTTCTCTCGCGAGGCAGCCCGGAGCGCGACGCAGCCGGAGAGATCGTCCGGTATCGCGGCGTCGTCGTCGACGTCACGGAGCGCAGGCTGGCCCTCGAGGCCCTGCGCGAGCGCGAGCAGAGTTACTCGGCCATCTTCAACGAGTCTCCCTTTGCGATCCTCGTATCCCGGATGCCGGGCGGATCGATCGTGAGCGTGAACACGGCATTCGGCGAGCTGTTCGAGTGCACTCCTGAGGAGGTTCTCGGAAGGACCATCCCGGAGGTGGGTATCGCGAGTGAGGCGGCGATCGCGGCGATGGCCGTGGAACTCACGGAACACGGAGCCGTCCGGGACCGTGAGGTCGAGCGCCGGACCGTGGCGGGCAGGAGCCTCACGCTCTCCATCAACCTCACACGCGTCCGCATCGGCGGTGAGGACCACGTCCTCACGGTCATCCGCGACATCACCGACGCGAAGCTTGCGGAGGAGGCACTGCAGGGGAGCCGCGCCAAGCTCGACGCAGCGCTGGCCAGCATGACCGACGCCGTGTTCATCTCGGACGCCGAAGGCGGCTTCGTCAACGTCAACGAAGCGTTCGCGACGTTCCACCGGTTCGCGACCAGGGAGGAGTGCCTGTGGTCGCTCGCGGAGTATCCCGACGTCCTTGAGGTGTACTTGGCCTCGGGCGAGCCGGCGCCGCTGGACCAGTGGGCAGTGCCGCGCGCGCTGCGGGGGGAGGTCGCCGTCGATGCCGAGTACGAGCTTCGCCGCAAGGACACCGGTGAGACCTGGACGGGCGCCTACAGCTTCGCGCCGATCCGGGACGAGGCCGGGCAGATCGTTGGCTCGGTGGTCGTCGCCCGCGACGTGAGCGACCGCAAGAAGGCCGAGCGCGACCTGCTGGAGAGCGAGGAGCGCCTCCGGTCCTTGTTCGAGCACAGTCCCATCGGCGTGTTCTTCGGCGCGCCCGATGGGTCCGTCACGGCCGCCAACCCGGCCGCCTGCGGCATGCTCGGCCACACGGAGGCGGAGATGACGGACCCGCCGCTCTCGTTCGTGATGATGCGCGACATCACGGAGCGCCGGGAGATGGAGCGCGCCCTGCGGCAGAGCGAGGCGGAGGCACGCGAGACGGTGGCTCGTCTCTCGCGCGCCCAGCAGTTCGGTCGCATGGGCGACTGGGAGTGGGACCTCGCAAGCGGCGAGGTCCGCTGGTCCGAAGAGCTCTATCGCATCTACGGCGTCGGCCCCGAATTCGTGACCAGCTTCGACAACATCGTCCCGTTCATACACGCGGAGGACCGTGAGGCCGGCCTGCGCGCGACACAGGCATTCCTCGACGACGTGGACCGGTCTTCGGCGACTCTGACGTTCCGCATCGTGCGCCCCGGCGGAGCGGTCCGCCACATCTTCCAGACACTCGCGGTGGACCGGACGCCGGAGGGCGAGCCGACGCGTGCCTTCGGCATCATGCAGGACGTGACCGAGGTGCGCGAGGCGGAGGAGGCGCGGCTACAGAGTGACCGCCGCTTCCGCCGCTTCTACGACGCGGGGCTCGTGGGGGTCGCGTTCTGGTCTACGGACGGCCGCATCACCGGCGCCAACGAGCGCTTCCTCGAGATGCTCGGCTACACGCGTGAGGAGCTTGGCCAGGGCCGCATCGACTGGGTCGCCATGACGCCTCCGGAGTACAGAAAGCGAGACGCCGCGTCGCTCGACGAGTTGATGGCCAGTGGCCGCAACGCCGTTCCCTTCGAGAAGGAGTACTACCACAAGAGCGGCCAGCGACTTCCGGTGCTGGTCGCCGGGGCGATGCTCGACGACGAGAAGACGGAAGGGATCGTCCTCGTCGTCGACCTCTCGGAGCAGAAGCAGGCCGAGGAAGGTCTGCGCCGGCTGAACTTCGAGCTCGAGGAGCGCGTGCGCCGGCGCACGGCCGACCTGGAGGCGGCGAACAAGGAGCTGGAGTCGTTCAGCTACTCCGTTTCGCACGACCTGCGGGCGCCGCTCAGGCACATCGCGGGGTTCGCCGAGCTGCTGCGCGAGGCCGTCGGCGATCAGGGCGGGGAAGAAGTCCAGCACTTCGTGGATGTCATCACGCGGTCCGCCGGCGACATGGGCATCCTCATCGACGATCTGCTGCAGTTCTCCCGCGTGGGCCGCGCCGAGATGCACGTCGAACCGACGGACATGGAGCGGCTGGTGCGAGAGGTGCTCGATGTCGCAGGGAGCGACTGCGGCGACCGGCGGGTCGAGGTCGCCGTCGGCGAGATCCTGCCGGCCACCGGCGACCACACCCTGCTTCGCCAGGTGTGGGCCAACCTCATCGACAACGCGTACAAGTACACACAGCCGCGCGATCCGGCCGTCATCGAGGTCGGCTCGCGGCGCGATGACGGCGAACTGGTCTACTGGGTGTGCGACAACGGCGTGGGGTTCGACCTTCAGTACACCGACCGGCTGTTCCATGTGTTCGAGCGGCTGCACCGCTCGGACGAGTTCGAGGGCGCGGGTATCGGGCTGGCCAACGTCCAGCGGATCGTGGGCCGGCACGGAGGCCGGTGCTGGGCCGAGGCCGAAGAAGGCAAGGGTGCAACGTTCTTCTTCAGCCTTCCAACCGGGGGAACAGCGCATGGCCGTGAACCTGCCTCACATACTCCTCGCTGAGGGCGGATTCCGGACCCTACTCAACGAGCCGGCGTCCAGGGGCCGAGAGCTGTGAGCGACGTCAACGGCGGAGCCGTCGCGCCGGGCACGCCGCTGCGTCTTCTGTGCATCGACGACCGTTCGGAGGACGCGGAGCTCGAGCAGCTCAGCCTCACGCGGGCCGGCTACAAGGTCGAGGCGACTCGGGTGGCCTCGGAGGCGCAGCTGACCGAGGCCTTGGAGAAGTGCGGCTGGGACGTGGCTCTTCTCGACTACACGCTCCCGGGATGGGAGTGCCGGGCGGCGCTGAGCCAGCTGCTCGCCGCCTGCCCGGCCCTGCCGGTCATCGCCGTCGCCGGCACCATCGGCGAGGAGACGGCGGTCGAGATGCTCAAGCTCGGAGCCGCCGACTACGTGGCCAAGGACCACCTTGCGCGCCTGCCGGTCGTGGTCGGGCGCGCGCTCGAGACGGCCTCGGATCACCGCGCGCGTCTGGAGGCTGAGTCCGCCCTGCGCGCCAGTGAGACCCGCTACCGGCGCATGGTCGAGACCGCCGCCGAGGGAATCCTCGTCACCGACGAGGAGTGGGGCATCGTCTTCTGCAACGAGCGGATGTCGAGCATGCTCGGCTACCCCCCCGGCGCGCTCGTCGGCAGGCACGCTTCGGAGCTCCACGTGCCTCAGGATGCCGGGTTCCGCAGCGGCCAGGAGAAACGGCGTCGCGCCGGCGAGTCGACCCAGTACCAGAGCCGCTTCGTGCGCGCCGACGGCTCGCCGCTGTGGGTCAACGTCTCGGCGTCGCCGATCTTCGACGACGACGGAGGCTTCGCCGGCTCGCTGGCGATGGTCGCGGACATCTCCATGCAGCGCGACGCCGAAGGGCGCCTCAAGCAGGCTCTCAGCGGTACCGTCGCCGCCATGGGCGCGCTCGTCGAGATGCGCGACCCGTATACGGCCGGTCACGAACGGCGGACGGCCGAGCTCGTCGTGGCCATCGGCCGCGAGCTCGGCCTCGGTCACGACGAGATCGAGACGCTCGACCTCACGGCGCGCATGCACGACATCGGCCAGATCGCGGTGCCGGCCGAGATCCTCACGCGCCCCGGCCGCCTCTCGCGGAACGAGTTCGCGCTCATCAAGGCGCACCCGCAGGTGGCCTTCGACATCCTCTCGTCGATCGACTTCGGGCGCCCGATCGCCGACGTGATCCTGCAGCACCACGAGCGGCTCGACGGTTCGGGGTACCCGCACGCGCTGACCGGTGACGCCATACTGCTCGAGGCGCGCATCCTCGCGGTCGCCGACGTGGTCGAGGCGATGTCCTCACACCGGCCGTACCGGCCGGCGCTCGGCGTCGAGGCCGCGCTGGCCGAAGTCGCGGCTGGCGCCGGCCGCCTCTACGACGCCGACGTGGTGGGTGCGTGCGAGCGGGCGTTCGCCGCAGGGTTCACCTTCCAGAGTTAGAGCGTCACGGATGGGTGGCGGGCTGCCGGCAGGATTCGCTCGAACAGTGCGATCGCCCCCTCAGCGAGCGGAGTTCGCACGCCTTCATCCGAAGAAGTGCCGCAGACGGCGGCGATCAGTCGTGTTGAAGCGGCATCAGCGGGGTGGAGAAGAAGGTCGCGCTTTCGCTCAGGAGGCCTCGTCCAGCGCCTGCTCGAACTGGCTGGAGTACAGGTCGTAGTAGAAGCCGCGGGCAGCCATCAGGTCCTCGTGGCTGCCCTGCTCGATGATCGCGCCCTGGTCCATCACGAGGATGATGTCGGCGCCGCGGATGGTGCTGAGAGCGGTGCGCGATGACGAAGCTGGTGCGGGCCTTCATGAGCTCCGCCATCGCCTCCTGGATCAGCACCTCGGTGCGCGTGTCCACGGAGCTCGTCGCCTCGTCGAGGATCAGGATGTCGGGGTCGGCGAGGAAGGCCCGCGCGATGGTGAGCAGCTGGCGCTCGCCCTGGGAGACGTTGGTGGCGTCGTCGTCGAGCATCGTGTCGTAGCCGTCGGGGAGGGCGCGCACGAAGTGGTCGACGCGCGCCGCCTGCGCGGCCGCGCGGATCTCGTCCTCGGTCGCGCCCTCGCGGCCGTAGGCGATGTTCTCGCGGATGGTGCCGCTGAACAGCCAGGTGTCCTGCAGCACCATGCCGAACAGGCGTCGCAGGTCGCTGCGCGACTGATGTCCCTGGTGTCGACGCCGTCGATGAGGATGCGACCCTGCGTCGATGTCGTAGAAGCGCAGGAGCAGATTGACGAGCGTGGTCTTGCCGGCGCCGGTCGGTCCGACGATGGCCACGGTCTCCCCGGGCTCCACGTCGAGCGTGAGGCCGGTGATCAGGGGCGTGTCGGCGACGTAGCGGAACGACACGTCCTCGAGCTCGATGTGACCGCGCGTGTGCTCGAACACCACGCACTCCGCCTTGTCGGGCTCTTCTTCGGGCTCGTCGAGGAGCTCGAAGACGCGCTCGGCCGAGGCGGCCGTGCTCTGCAGCACGTTCATGATGCTGGCCACCTGGGTGATCGGCATCGTGAATTGACGCGAGTACTGGATGAAGGCCTGGACGTCGCCCAGCGACATGCGTCCGCTGGCGACCATCACGCCGCCGATCACGGCGATGGCGACGTAGTTGAGGTTCATGACGAAGTTCATGACCGGCATGATGATGCCGGAGATGAACTGGGCCTTGAAGCTCGCCTGGTAGAGCTTCTCGTTCTGCCGCGTCGAAGGTGTCGATGGCGGCCTGCTGACGGCCGAACACCTTGACCACGTTGTGGCCGGTGAACATCTCCTCGACGTGGCCGTTGAGATCGCCCGTGGTCTCCCACTGCGCCGCGAACTGCTTCTGCGAGCGCTTGGCGATGATCATCGTGACGACGACCGAGATCGGCACGACCAGCACCGAGATGAGCGCCAGCAGCCAGCTGATGGTGAGCATCATGATGAGCACGCCGATGATCGTCAGCGTCGACGTGATGATCTGCGTCAGACTCTGCTGCAGCGACTGCGAGATGTTGTCGATGTCGTTGGTCATGCGGCTGAGGACGTCGCCGCGCGGGTGGTCGTCGAAGTACCTGAGCGGCAGACGGGCGAGCTTCTCGTCCGCCAGCCGTCGCAGGCGGTAGATGGTGCGCTGCGCCACGCCGGCCATGAGGTAGGCCTGCAGCCAGGCGAAGAGCGCGCTCAGGGCGTACACGCCGACGAGCAGGAGCAGGGTGCGCCCCAGGGCGTTGAAGTCGATGCTGTGGCCGGGGTTCAGGGTCATGCCGGAGATCATGTCGGCGATGCGGCCCTGGCCCTTGGCGCGCAGGCCGGCGATGGCTTGCGCCTTGCTCACGCCGGCCGGGATCTGCTTGCTGACGACGCCCTCGAAGATGATGTTCGTGGCGTTGCCGAGGATCTTGGGGCCGACGACCGCGAAGGCCACGCTGACCACGGCGAGCAGCACGACGAGGATGAGGAGCGCGCGCTCCGGCTTGAGCTGGCCTGCCAGGCGCCGGAGCGAGCCGCGGAGGTCCTTGGCCTTGGCCGTCGGCGCCACCAGCGCGTGTCCGCCCGGTCCCCCCGGGCCGGGGCCCTGGGGGCCGCGCGGCCGCGGCGGCGGCGTGGCGCCGGCGGCGGGCTGTTCGTTCTTCTCGGGAGTGCTCACGCCGCCCCCTCCGCGCCCAGCTGTGAGGTGACGATCTCGCGGTAGGTCTCGCTCGACTCGAGCAGGTCGTCGTGGGCGCCGATGCCGGCGATCGTGCCGTCGTCGTCGAGCACGATGATCTGGTCGGCGTGCATGATGGTGCCGACGCGCTGGGCGACGATGATCACGGTCGCGTCGGCGGTCTGCTTGCGCAGCGCCGCACGGAGCTTGGCGTCGGTCGTGAAGTCGAGCGCGGAGAAGCTGTCGTCGTAGATCTGGATCTTGGCCTGCTTGGCGAGCGCACGGGCGATGGCGAGGCGCTGGCGCTGGCCGCCGGAGACGCTGGCGCCGCCCTGCGCGATGTGCGTCTCCAGCTGATCGGGCATCTCCTCGACGAACTCGCGGCCCTGGGCGATCTCGAGGTAGCGCCAGAGCTGCTCGTCGGCGGCATTCTGGTCGCCGTGGCGCAGGTTGTCCGCCACGCTGCCGCTGAAGAGGAACGACTTCTGTGGCACGAGGCCGATCCGGCGCCACAGGTCCTGCTGCGTCAGCTCGCGCACGTCCGCTCCGTCCACGAGCACGCTGCCGCCGGTGACTTCGTAGAAGCGCGGGATGAGGCTGATGAGGGTCGTCTTGCCGCTGCCGGTGCTGCCCACGATCGCGGTGGTCTCGCCCGGCCGCGCCGTGAAGCTGATGCCGCTCAGCACCGGCTCCTCGGCGCCGGGGTAGCGGAACTCTACGTCGCGGAACTCCACGACGCCCGCCTGGGCCACGTCGGTCAGAGGCTCCTCCGGGTCGACGATCGTGGGCTGCGTGTCCAGCACTTCCATGATGCGCTGGGCCGAGACCGCGGCGCGCGGGACCATGACGAACATGATGGTCGCCATGAGCACCGCGAACAGGATCTGGATGATGTAGGTGAGGAAGGCGGTGAGGTCGCCGATGGGCATGTTGCCGTCGGCGATCTGCTTGCCGCCGAACCACATGATCGCGACCGTCGAGAAGTTCAGGATGATCGTGATGGCCGGGAACATGAGCGCGAACAGGCGCCCGACCTTGAGCGTCGTGGTCGTGAGGTCGAGGTTGGCGACGTCGAAGCGCTCCTCCTCGTACACGGTGCGGTCGAAGGCGCGGATCACGCGCACGCCGCTGAGGAACTCGCGCGTCACCTGGTTGATGCGGTCGATCTTCTTCTGCATCGACATGAACAGCGGGATGGCCCTCGTCATCACGAGGCCGATGACGAGGCCCATGATGGGGATCGCGACCAGGATGACCGCGGAGAGCGGCACGTCGAGGCGCAGCGCCATGATGATGCCGCCGATGGCGGTGATCGGCGCCGCGACGACGACGTTCAGCATCATCAGCACCACCATCTGGACCTGCTGCACGTCGTTGGTGGTGCGCGTGATCAGCGAAGGCGGGCCGAACTTGTTGACTTCGGCCTGGGAGAAGACCTGGATGCGGCGGAACAGGTTGCCGCGTGTGTCGCGGCCGAGGGCCATGGAGGTCTTCGAGCCCCAGTAGACGGCGGCGATGGACGCGATCACGTAGATCAGCGTCACCCCGAGCATGATGGCGCCGACCTTGAGGATGTAGGCCGTGTCTCCGGTGACCACGCCGTTGTTGATGATGTCGGCGTTAAGGGTCGGCAGGTACAGGTTGGCGATCACCTGCACGAGCACGAGCACCAGCACGAGGACGATCGGCCACCGGTAGGGGCGCAGGCCGGTGCGCAGGAGACGGATCACTCGCCGTCTCCCACACAGGCGTCGGCGTCGCGGACGGCGCTCGCCCGCTGGATGCTGGCGCCGAGCCCTTCGAGGAGCCGCGCCAGCTCGCGGCGGTCGGCCTCGGGCAGCGTCGCGATGGTGCTGTTCACGTAGTCGGCCGCGGCGGCGTTCATCTTGGTCTCCTCGGCGCGGCCGGCGGCGGTGAGCTCCACACGCGTCAGCCGGGCGTCCGTGACGTCGGGACGACGCCGCACGAGCCCGGCCTTCTCCATGGAGTTCAGCATCTTGGTCACCGTCGGGCGCGCCACGTGCAGCACATCTGCGAGGTCGCGCTGCGTGATGCTGTCATTGACGCTGAGAAGGCGCAGGCACATCGCCTGGCCGGGATGCAGGCCGTGAGCCCGTAGTTGCTGCATCATCAGACGGCCGTGCTGGCGCATGGTCGCCATGAGCGCGCGGAAGACCTGCGACGAGAGCTCGTCGACACCTTCAAGCTTCGTCGGCAGTATCGGCATGGCGTGACGGTGCATCGGTCTCCGGTTCCCCCGCGGCTCGCAATCCGGGGAAGGTTAGCACGTAAACCATTAGCCGGCAAACTAATTCCGCTTCCCGTGCGGTTCCATCCGGCCCGCACGGGTACCACCCTCGTGAAGGTTCCTGCCCATCGCCGAGGAATCCCCGAGGTACAGACCTATCCGATGCCGGCTGCAGTGACGACAGACTGGGCGGAAGCCCGCAGACTACGCCGCCGCGCGGCGCGCCGACTGGCGCTGCAGTACGCGCTGATCTACGCGGTGGTGTCCATCGTCTGGATCGTGGCCTCGGACCGGATCCTGGGCCTCTTGGGGCTCCCCCACAGCGCCGAGCTGATCCTCGCATCCGTCAAGGGAGTCTTCTTCGTCGCCGTGACGGCGACGCTGCTCCTGCTCCTGGCGCTGCGCTACTTCCGGCGCCTCGAAGTCTCGCAGGAGCGCTACACGCGCCTGTTCGAGAACGCCGTCGAGGGGCTCACGGTGTTCACCGTGCTCCGCGACAAAGACGGCGCGATCACCGATCTGGAGCTCGTCGACATCAACCCGACACAGCAGGTGCGCACGGGGCTGCCGCGCGAGGAGGCCGTCGGCAAGCGGCTCAGCCGGCCCGACGGCCTCGACGAGCGCACGCGTTCATACCTCGAGGTCGTGGCGAGCGCGGCCGACGGCGGTGCGCCGGCCCGGTCCGAGCTCCACATCGAGAGCGAGGACGCCTACGAGCTCCTCGAGGCGTACCCCGTCGGACGCGACCGCTGGGCTCTCTCGGCGCTCGACATCACCGGGGTCCGACACGCCGAGCGGGCGCTGCGCAGGCAGGAGGAGAGCATCCGCCGGGCCTACGTCGATGTGCTCGACGCGGTCACCGGCGGCAAGCTCATCCTGCTCACCGACGAAGAGCTGTCCGGCCAGCTCGGCGTGGCGCTCATGGACGCCGCGCACATCGGGGAGACGCGCGAGCTCAGTGCGGCGCGCGGCGTCGTCGCGAGCGTCGCCGCCGGGCGCTTCCCGGAGTGGGCGCCGCACACGGACGTGCGCACGCCGGTATGCGAGGCGCTCGTGAACGCCCTGCGTCACGCCGGCGGCGGCACCTACCAGCTCTTTGCCCACGACGACAGGCTCCAGGTGCTCATCCGCGACGAGGGGCCGGGCATCGACTTCCGCACCCTGCCGCGCGCCACCCTGCAGCGCGGGTTCTCCACCGCCTCCAGCCTGGGCATGGGCTTCACGATCATGCTCCAGGTCTGCGAGCGCGTGCTGCTGAGCACGCGTCCCGGGCGGACGTCCCTGGTCCTCGAGTTCGCCGCCTCTCGGCCGCGGGCGGAGAGCCTCGACGAGGTCGCGGCCGAGGTCTCGTAGGGCGCGGAGCCCCGTCTCTGCCGTGTCCCGCCGGCGGCCAGGTCGGATACGGCGGAAGCGAGTTCGACCGGGACTGACGATCGCCGATCTGGTGGTATGGTCGACGCCCGCCCGTAGGAGGAACCGTGAACGACACCATCCGGCTGCTCGACGCGCGCTGCTCGACGCGCGCCTACGACCCGGTTCCGCCGACCGACGAAGAGAAGCGCGCGGTGCTTCACGCGGCCATGCGCGCCCCCACGGCCGGCAATCTGCTGCTCTACTCGATCATCGAGATCGGGGATCAGGCGCTCAAAGACCGGCTGGCGGTGACCTGCGACCACCAGCCGTTCATCGCCCGGGCGCCGTGGCTGCTGCTCTTCGTGGCCGACTTCCAGAAGTGGATGGACCTCTTCGGCGTCTGCGGCTGCGACGAACTACCCGGTGTGCCGCACGGAGTCACGCCGGGCCTCGGCGACCTGCTGCTGGCCTGCAACGACGCCCTCATCGCGGCGCAGAACGCCGTGGTGGCGGCCGAGTCACTCGGCATCGGCTCCTGCTACATCGGCGACATCATGGAGCTGGGCGAGACGCACGCCGAGCTGCTGCAGCTGCCTCGCTACACGTTCCCCGCGGCGCTGCTCTGCCTCGGCCGCCCTAAGGTGAGCCGGAAGCGGACGGAGCGCTATGAGGAGCACGTCGTGCACCAGAACGTCTACCGCCGGCTCAGTGCGCCGGAGCTGCTGGAGGTCTCGCGCGAGCTGGACGAGCTCCACGGCGTGCGCGAGACGCGTGACGGCGTCACCGGATGCGTCCAGGACGTCTACGCGCGCAAGTTCACCGCCGACTTCTCCGTCGAGATGAACCGCTCGGTGGCATGGTGGCTCGAGCGCTGGACGTCCGGGGAGGCCGGCGGCGACGCGGACTGAGGCGGCCCGGCGGCCGGGAGCGGGTTGCCGGGCTCACCAGCTCCACGTGCCGGAGGCGACGCACCACGCCGGCACGGCGAAGGTCACGAGTGCAATCACGGCGACGAGGACGAAGGCCGTCCCGCGCCGGGTCATCCAGCTTCTGATGGTCATGAGGGACTCCCGTTTCTCGGGATGAATCACACTCTGACTGTACCCTGCGGCCGTCAGGCTCACCGGGTTCCCGCCCGCCGAACCTCTTGCCGCCTCGCGGCACGGGACGCCTGGCCGCGACGGCCGCGCCGACGGCCGCATGGCCACGCCGATCTCCGGCTTCCGGCTCGGGCTCCCGCGGCGTTCCGTGTAAGCCCGCCTGACTCGCGCCGCAGCCTCGCAGGTCGCGAGGCGCCCTGTGTTATCCTCGGCGCCATGAGCACAGGCACACCAACTCCTCCGGAGCGCGGCGACTTCATCCGCGAGATCGTCGCCGCCGACCTCCGCGAGGGCCGGGTGCAGTCCGTCGTCACCCGCTTCCCGCCGGAGCCCAACGGCTATCTCCATATCGGCCACGCCAAGTCGATCTGCCTCAACTTCGGCATCGCGGGCGAGTTCGGCGGCCGCTGCAACCTGCGCTTCGACGACACCAACCCGATGAAGGAAGAGCAGGAGTACATCGACGCCATCGAGGCGGACGTCCGCTGGCTCGGGTTCGACTGGGGCGACCATCTGTACTTCGCCTCGGACTACTTCGAGCAGCTGTACGAGTGGGCCGTCGCCCTCATCGCGGCCGGCAAGGCCTACGTGGACGACCTCAGCGCCGACCAGATCCGCGAGCACCGGGGCACGTTCACCGAGCCCGGCGTCGCGAGCCCGTGGCGGGACCGCCCGGTGGCCGAGAACCTCGATCTGTTCGCGCGCATGCGCGCCGGAGAGTTCCTCGACGGCGCGCGCGTGCTGCGCGCCAAGATCGACATGGCGGCGCCCAACATCAATCTGCGCGATCCCGTGCTGTACCGCATCCTGCACGCGGTGCACCCGCGCACCGGCGACGCCTGGTGCATCTATCCCACCTATGACTTCGCCCACGGCCAGTCCGACGCGATCGAGGGCGTCACGCACTCCATCTGCACGCTCGAGTTCGAGGCGCACCGGCCGCTGTACGATTGGCTCATCGAGAATCTGCCGGTGCCGGCCGTGCCGCACCAGTACGAGTTCGCGCGGCTCAACCTCACGCACACCGTCATGTCCAAGCGCGTGCTGCTGCGGCTCGTCAATGACGGAGTCGTGCGTGGCTGGGACGACCCTCGCATGTCCACGCTCTCGGCTCTGCGCCGGCGCGGTTACCCCGCCGAGGGCATCCGTGACTTCGCTACCCTGGTCGGCGTCGCCAAGGCAGACAACACGGTCGAGGTCGAGATGCTCGAGCACTGCGTGCGCGACGTGCTCAACCGCTCGTCGTCGCGCCGCTTCGCCGTGCTCGACCCACTCAAGGTCGTCATCGAGAACTACCCCGAGGGCCAGACCGAGGAGATGGAGGTCCCCAACAACCCCGAGGACGCCTCCGCGGGGACGCGCAAGGTGGCCTTCGGCCGGGAGCTCTGGATCGAGCGCGACGACTTCATGGAAGAGCCGGTGCGCAAGTTCTTCCGCCTGGCGCCCGGTCGCGAGGTGCGGTTGCGCTCGGCGTACTTCGTCACCTGCACCGAGGTCGTCAAGGACGCCGCCGGCGAGATCGTGGAGCTGCGCTGCACGTACGACCCGGCGACGCGCGGCGGCGACGCGCCGGACGGCCGCCGCCCCAAGGCGACCCTGCACTGGCTGTCGGTCGCCCACGCCGTGCCGGCCGAGGTCCGGTTGTACGACCACCTCTTCAAGAGCCCGCACCCCGGCGCCGGCGGCCGCGACATCTTCGATGACGTGAACCCCGACTCCGAGACCGTGCTGCGCGGCTGCGTCGTGGAGCCGTCGCTCGCGGACGTGCCGGTCGGCCAGACCGTGCAGTTCGAGCGGCTCGGTTACTTCTGTCCTGACCCGGATTCTGTGCCGGATGCGCTCGTGTTCAACCGCACGCTCACCCTCAGGGACACCTGGGCGAAGCTGCAGAGACAAGGGCGCCAGGACAACGCCTGAGCGTCACCGGCCGGCCACAAAGCGCCCGCTCCGCGCCGATTCCTCGTGCTCGGGACGGTTGAGCCAGTCGTCACGTCGGGGTACACTTCGCAAGCCGCTGGCGAGTGGCCTAATTGGCAAGGCACCTGACTCTGGATCAGGGGATTGAAGGTTCGAGTCCTTCCTCGCCAGCCATTTCTTCGCCTTCTCCTCGCGGTCTCATCCGCCCCCGCTCACGCCGCGCCGCGCGTCTGCGACCGCGAACTCTTACGGGACCGCGTTCGGAGGGCGATCTTTCTCGCCTAGAATCGGATGACCGCCGTCAGCAGCGAGGTGTCCGCCGATGACCGACGTATCGTCAGAGTCAGGAGAGCCCAGGTCGGAGCAGCTCGAGGGCGCGCAGCTCATCGACGCCGTGCGCGTTCGCGAGCGGTTCCTCGAGGACATCCTGGGCAGCCTCGAAAGCTTCGTCACCGTCGACCGGGACTGGCGCTGCACGTTCGCCAACGCGGCCGCCGAGAAGCTTGCGAGCGTGGGCCCCGACGGGCTGCTCGGCAAGAGCTTCCACGAGCTCGCAACGCCCGATGCCCGCGAGCAGTCCGAAGTCCCGCTGCGCAAGGCCATGGCCGAGCGCGTCAGCGTCGAGTACGAGGTCATCGACCCCGCGGAGGGGCAGGTCTACCACGCCAGGGCCTACCCTCTCTCCGACGGCGGGCTGGCGATCTACATCCGCGACGTGACCGCGTGGGCGCGGACTCAAGAAGGGCGGCTCGAGGCCGAGCGACACTACCGCGAGCTCGTCGAGAGCGTGAACAGCGCTATCCTGCGCTGGACGAGCGACGGGACGATCACGTTCTTCAACGAGCACGCCGAGCGGCTTTTCGGCTGGCGTGCGGACGAGGTCGTGGGTCGCCACGTCAGCCTCCTGCTTCCCGAGCCGGACAACGGCAGGGAAGGCCTCGCGCACCTGGCCGACGACATCCTCGACCATCCCAAGCTCTATACGACCCATGTGAACGAGAACGTGCGCAAGGACGGCAGCCGGCTCTGGATAGCGTGGACCAACCGGGCTCTGCTCGATGGGGACGGCTCGGTACGCGAGGTGCTCGCGGTCGGCAACGACGTGACCGATCGCCGGCGCACCGAGGACGCCCTGCGCGAGAGCGAGCAGTTGCTGCGCACGGTGCTCGACAACTCGCGTGACGGCATCAACATGATGGATCTCAGGTCGGGAAAGTACGTGTTCATGAACCCCGCCCAGGTGGCCCTGACCGGGTTCAGCGCCGAGGAGATCAACGGGATCTCCGCCGAGGAGGCCTACGAGCGGGTGCACCCCGAGGACCGCCAGATCTCAGTGCGGCAGCAGCAGCTCGTGGCCGGCGGCGAGGACACCGACGAGGCGGTGGAGTACCGCTGGAAGGTCAAAAGCGGCGAGTACCGCTGGTTCAGCGACCGCCGCAAGATCGTCCGTGACGCGGCCGGCGAGCCGGTGGCTCTGGTCGGCATCAGCCGCGACATCACCGAGGAGAAGCGGATCGAGACCGCGCTCCGCGAGAGCGAGACGCGGCTGCAGATCGCCACAGAGGCCGCGTCCCTCGGCATCTACGACTACGACGTGCGCACGGGATCGATCGACTGGGACGACCGTGTACGCGAGATGTTCGGAGTCGGACCTGACGAGCCGGTCACCTACGAGACGTTCCTCGCCGGCGTGCACCCGGACGACCGCGAGGCGATGCAGGCCGTGGTCGAGACGACGTTCCAGGCTTCGAGCGATGCACGGTATCGCATCACCTACCGCGCCGTCGGCCCTGCGGACGGCCCCATCCGCTGGGTGACCACCACCGGCAGGGGCATCTTCGAGCATGGCAAGGTGGTCCGCCTCGTCGGGACCGTCGAGGACGTCACCGAGGACAAGCTGAACGAACAGGCGCTGCGCGAGAGCGAGGCCGACAAGGCCGCGCAGCGGGAGAGGAATCGCCTGGCCCGTGAGCTCCACGATTCGGTGACGCAGGCGCTGTTCGCCGCGACCATCAAGGCCGAGGCGCTGACGCTGGACGGAGAGCTCCCCGTGCGATCGGCCGAGACCGTGGAGGACGTCCGGCGCCTGACGCGCGGCGCCCTCGCACAGATGCGTACGCTTCTGCTTGAACTGCGCGCCGACCCGCTCGAAGACA
Source organism: uncultured Thermoleophilia bacterium (assembly GCA_963798285.1). GTDB lineage: Bacteria > Actinomycetota > Thermoleophilia > UBA2241 > UBA2241 > CAIXSE01. The sequence goes on from CAWCSR010000002.1 coordinate 310,708, forward strand.
TTCCCGTCCAGCAGTTGCTGCGGCACCTGGTCGAGTCCACCGAGGGCCGGGTCGGCACCGCCGTGCGGCTCACCATCCGCGGGGACGCGGACGTGCCGCCGGGCCTGAACGGCATGCTCTACCGGATCGTGCAGGAAGCGCTCAACAACGTCGCCCGCCACGCCAGGGCGGCGAATGCCTGGGTGGTCCTCGACGCCGCCGCGTCCGCTGTCCACCTCGTGGTCGGCGACGACGGCCGGGGCTTCGACCCGGCCGCCGTCGACCCGAGTCATCTCGGCCTCCGCTCCATGCGCGAGCGGGCGGCGGAGGCGGGCGCCGAACTGCACCTTGTCTCCGCCCCCGACGAGGGGACACTCGTCGTGTTCGACTGGAGCGAGGCAGGCGCGCCGGCCCCTCAGTCCGGCTGAGGCTCGTCAACGACTTCTCGCGTCTCATCGGGTGGGTCGACTCGGGCGGATCCGAGGCCTTTCTGCGCTGGGCAGGCACGTCGTTCGAGTACCCGCTGACCGAGGCCCAGCTGGAGGCGCATCGGGCCGAGGCCGAGGGCCCGGAGGCCACGAGGCGCATCTTCTCCGCCGTCGACGCCGGCGAGGTCGTGGGGCACGCCGAGCTCAGCCGCATCGACCACGCCAACCGGTCGGCGTCGATCTCGAGGCTCCTCGTCGGCGAGCCGTCTGCGCGCGGCAAGGGCCGCGCCGACAAGGTCGCCGAGCGCTGAAGAATCGATGGACTCCAGTCGGCTGCAGTCGACGAGTGCTGGACCTTCCCGAGTAGGTGCCCCGTCTCCCGTCCGCTGGTATCTTTCTCGGTGATGCTCGCTGTCGATGCTCACGCGCTGCCGGGTTCGGCATCGCCAACGTGCTCGCCTACTCATCGCGGCCGGGAAGGCTCCCGGAAAACGATGACCAGGGATGGAAGAGATCAGGCCGATGGACGAACCTGAAGGCACGTGGCGCATCGCCGGCGAGGGCGACGGCGGCGAAGTGGCTCGTCGCCCTGGGCGGGCGTTGTTCACCGGGCTCGCTCGCTCGTTCGAGCTCGAGTCAGGTCGATCATGACTTCCGAGCCCTTCATCTGGCGGCTCTCAGAGTCCCCGTCTCCGGCCGGCGACGCGGTCGAAGCCGCTCTTCGCCTCGAGGTGGCGAAGCTCAGCTACGGGCCGCTGGAATTCGAGTTCGCGAAGTCGCGCGCGCCGGGCGGCGAAGTGGTCCTCACGCTCAGACTGGACGGCGCCACGCCTATGGCCGAGCGTACGAACCTGCTTGCCCACAACGAGCAACTCGTTCCGAGAGCGCCCAAGAGTCTGCCGGCCAAGGAGCGTGCATCGCTGGAGGCCCGCTATCTCGAGATCCTCGGCAGGGGCCTCTTTGACGATGTGGCTCACCTCGTCCGGTTGGAGTTGGATTCCCGATAAGCGCCAAGGCCCGGAGGGCGCTCCGGCGCGGGCCGGCGAGGCGCTCCCGCCCCTCCCCGGGAGTTTCGCCCATCACGCCGATCTGCGGTGCCATCGTCTTGTCCCAGGGCTTGAGTCTGCCTACCATGGGACTCGGCTTTGGTCCTGCGTCAGCCCTCGGCTTCGACGCTTCGGCGGCAGGGTCGCCTGGATGGAGGGGCTCAATTGGCGGAAGTCAGACCTGGAAGCGCGGACGAGCGTGGCTCTGAGGCGCTGTCGCCCGAGGACCTGATCCGGGCGGTCCGCGCCCGCGAGCGCTTTCTCGAGGGCATCCTGGGCAGCCTCGAGAGCTTCGTCACGGTCGACCGCGACTGGCATCTCACCTTCGTGAACGAGGCGGCCGCCCAGCTGGCGCACGCCGTCCGCGACGAGCTGCTCGGCGCCGACCTGCTGGATCTCATGCCGCCTGATGCCGACGGACAGGCCTCTCGGCTGCTGCGCAAGGCCATGGCCGACCGCGTCAGCGTCGAGTTCGAGAGCGCGAGCCGGCAGGCGGGACGCCAGTTCCAGGTCAAAGCGTATCCGCTCGCCGACGGAGGCCTCGCCGTCTACCTGCGCGACGTCAGTGAGCGCCTGCAGGCCGAGCGGGCGCTCCGGGAGAGCGCCCAGCGCCTGCGGTTCCACCTCGAGAACACCCCGCTGGCTGTCGTCGAGTGGGATTCAGAGTTTGTCGTCACTCACTGGGCCGGGGAGGCGGAGGCGATGTTCGGCTGGCCCGCCTCGGAGACGGTCGGCAGGCCGATCATGGAGCTCGACATGATCCACGTGGACGACATCCCGATCGTCGAGCGCACCATGGCGAAGCTCGTCGACGGCGGGCACACCCAGGTGGTCGGATCCAACCGCAACGTGACCAGGGACGGCCGCGTGATCGACTGCACCTGGTACAACTCGGTGCTGCTCGACGAGGAAGGCCGCATGTCGTCGGTCATGTCGCTGGTCCTCGACCGGACCGAGCACAACCGGGCCCTGGAAGCCGTGCGAGCGAGCGAAGAGCGGCAGGCGTTCATGCTCGAGCTGAGCGACGCGCTGAGGCTGCTCGACGACGCCGCGGCCATAGAGGAAGCGGCCGATCGTCTGCTCGGCCACTATCTCGCCGTGGACCGCTGCGGCTTCGGAGAAGTCGACGCGACGGGTGACCATGTGACGATCACCGACGACTGGGCTGCGCCGGCGACGACGCTGGCCAGGCACCTTCACGCGGGCGATTTCGGGCGGCCGCTGGTCAAGGCCCTTGGCCGCAGCAAGACGCTGGTCGTTCACGACGCCCACAGCTCCGAGCTGACGGTCGCGGAGGGGGCCGCGACGCTGGATGCCCTTCAGGCTGGCGCCGGCATCGTGCATCCGCTGCTCAGGCAGGGTGACCTTGCGGCGGTCATGTTCGTCCAGACGGCCGGTCGGCGCCGCTGGACCGACGAGGAGGCCGCGCTCGTCGCCGAAGTCGCCGAGCGCACCTGGTCGGCTGTCGAGCGGGCGCGCGCCGAGACCGCGCTGCGCGAGCGCGCGGCGGAGCAGGCGACGCAGAGGGAGCGCAACCGCATCGCGCGCGACCTCCACGACTCGGTCACGCAATCCCTGTTCGCGGCCAACCTGAAGGCGGAGGCACTGGCGCTGACGCTGGAGAGCGACCAGCGCGCCGACGAGTTCATCGAGCAGCTGCAGCGCCTGAACCGCGGCGCCCTGGCGCAGATGCGCACGCTGCTGATCGAGCTGCGGGGCGCGGACCTCGAGCAGATCCCTCTCCGGCAACTGCTCCGCAACGTGGTCGAATCGGTCGAGAGCCGTGCGCCCGTCGACGTCCATCTCGATGTACGTGGCGAGGCCGCACTGCCGGCCGCGCTGCACATCGCGCTCTACCGCGTCACCCAGGAGGCGCTGAACAACGTTGTCCGCCACTCTGGTGCGTCGACGGCCCGGGTGGACCTCGAGCTGGCGGCGGATGAAGTCCACCTCGTCGTCGCGGATGATGGCTGCGGCTTCGAGCCCGGCGCCCACGATCCCACGCACATCGGCCTGCGCTCCATGAGGGAGCGAGCCGCCGAGGCCGGCGCGGAGCTGCGACTCGTCACCGAGCCGGGGCACGGCACGCGGGTGCTCCTCGACTGGCAGGCTGACGACACGGGCTGACGAGCTCGGCCTGTTGCTGCGCCCGGTCGACTCGCGGCCGAGCTCTTGCAGCGCCTGCGTCGTCACGGACGGGCGTCTCCAGCGCCACCTGACGCGGGTAGGATGAGGCGACCCAGCAAGCGAAGAAAGGGGCGGGCCTGTGCGCATCCTCGGCTTCGGCGGAAGCCTTCGCGGAGCTTCGTTCAACCGGACACTGCTCGTTGAGGCTGCGGTGCTGGCTCCGCCGGGCGCGGACCTTGACCTCAGCCTCCTGCCGGTCATCGGCTCGCTTCCGCTCTTCGATCAGGACGTCGCCGCTCGCGCCTTCCCTTCCGGGGCCGTGGAGCTGAAGGACGCGCTGCGGGCGGCGGACGGTCTGCTCATCGCCACGCCGGAGTACAACTGGGGGATCCCGGGATTCCTCAAGAACGCGCTCGACTGGGCCTCCCGCCCGGCGAGTGACGTTGCGGCGGTGTTCGGCGACCTGCCCGTCGCGCTCATCGGCGCCGGGGGGCTTGCCGGCACCCGCTACGCCCAGACCGCCTGGGTGTCCGTGTTCCACTATCTGAAGATGCGGCCCTGGTTCGGTGAGTCGCTCTTCATCGACCGCAGCTGGGAGCGGTTCGATGAGAGCGGCCGGCTGACGGACGAACCGACCCGCGGGCGGCTCCAGGCGGTGATCGGCGGCTTCTCCAACTACTGCGCGAAGCTCCCCCGCACACGCCCCGGTGAGGGGACAGGCTGAGATCCTTCGACGGGTAGTAGCGCAGAGGGGATACGAATCGTGTGACTGGCGCGAGGGGACTGTGCGACGGCATCCTCGCTATTCCGGGGCAGAGCGACTACGTTGGTCAGGTGACAACGTACGCCGAATGCGCGCGGCTCACCGAGGTTCAGGAGCAGGTCATGCGCGTCATCGCCTTGATGAATACGTCGTCCCCCCGAGCGAATCACTCTCTCCGAGTCCACGAAGGTACCTATGCGCTCGACGAGGAGTCGATCACTCCCGCTGAGATCATGGAGCTCGACGCCGCGGGACACGTCGACTGGGCGCACGGCCGCGAGCGGCAGCTCGTCGTGGGCCTGGCGGCACTGGAGCAGGACACCGGGGGCGAGCATGCCTGACCAGAGCGTACGCTTCGAAAGCAGTCCTCACTTCCGGTGCGCGGGCGAATGGATCGGCGAGGGCAGCGCCATCGTGATCGTCGAGGGCGAGCTCGACATACACACGTCGCCGCAGCTCAGGGACGTACTTGAGGAGCTCGAGGCGCGCGGGATCGCGCGTCATCTCATCATCGACCTCAGCCTGTGCACCTTCATCGACTCCACCGGTCTCGGCCTTCTCGTGGCCGTGCAGAGACGCGCCGACGCACCGCTGGACCTGGTCGTGACCAGTGCGCAGATCCGCAACCTGCTGACCATCACTGCCCTGGATCGCCTCTTTCTGGCTCATGCAGACCGGCCCGCGGCTGTCGACTCGCTCCGGAGGCGGATCGGTGAAGTCTGCTCGATCGGGGGGGAGCTGATCCACACCGGAGAGCTCTGCGCCTGAAGACCAGCGCGCCGGGGGAGCAGGGCCTTCTCCGGTTGGACGACTGCGCGAGCATTCCTCCGCGCCGGCTACCTGAAGCGGGCGTCCACGGTCAGGAGACGAGCTGTGTCCTCAAAGAGCACATGGCCCATGACCAGCACGAGCCTCGACCTGCTCTCCTCGTCCCAATGCGGAAGCCCCGGAGGCACACGCTGCTCGACTGTGTAGCCATCAAGGACTTCCTCCTCGCCGTCCCCGGGCAGCGGAGTGAGGGTGAGCAAGTGGCCTCCCTCAGGGAGCTCCTGGTCCCGGTAGGCGAACAGATGCGTACCGAACGCCATCGTCGCCGAACGCTGCGCGACCGCCTCCCGTATGGCGACGTTTCCACAGACGCCTTTACGGGGGTACAGGCACCACTCATATAGCTGCAGGACTGCCATGGACCCCTCGCGTGGGAGCGCCTCATCTTTCACCTATGCACTGCCCGCGGACCTGCAGACAAAACCGTGCACGAGCAAGCGCAACGGCTTCCCAGATCCGCCTCGGCCGGGCGGGTAGGTCTTATACATGGACGGTCAGACAGAAGAGGAAGTCTTTCGCTGTGAGGCCGAGTGGGTCGGCGACAGCAGCGCCATTGTGACTGTCGTCGGCGAGCTCGACGGCGCCACCGCAGACTGCCTTCGCGACCTGCTGTCCGACCTGCGCGCCAAGGGCATCGGCGACCATCTGGTCGTCGACCTCACTGCGTGCTCCTTCGTGGACTCGACGGGTCTCGCCGTGCTCGTCACGGCGCGGCGGGCCGCCAAGGCCCGGCTCAACCTCGTGCCGACCAGGCCGGAGCTCATCAGGCTGCTACAGCTCACCGCACTGGATCTCGTCTTCGCCGTCCACCCGACGCGCGAGGCCGCGCTCGAGACGCTACGTCGGCAGGTGGGTGAGCTCTGACGACGCAGCCCGACGGGTGCCGGGCACGATCGCGCAGGTCCTGGCGGGACTGCGGCCGAGCAGGCGGTCGCCGCAGACGCCCGGCGTCAACGGCGCCGGGGCTCTTCGCGACGGAATGCGTTGGTAGTCTGGCGGGGCACCACGGCAAGGAATCCTTTCCCCGCCTTGCTTCAGTGCCCCGCCCCGGGCCGGCCACCTCTACCGGTTCCGGGGCCCTTCTCACCGGCTTACGACTGACGCTGGTTCCTCCCGCCGCCGGGGCCCGGCGTGACTCGCGACGGCCGGGTTTGGACCCCGGTGTAAGAAACACCGCCCTCCCGTGTCCTGACAGGTGTAAGGACAAAGCAGAGACCAGGAGGAGTCATGAAAGTCCTCAAGACCATCGTCGCCACAGCGGTGATCGTGTTCGCGCTGACGAGCGTCGCCATGGCGGGCGTGCAGCACTTCACGAAGCAAGGCGGCCGGGCGAGCGTCACGCAGGCGCAGACCGCGCAGCCCACCTACACGGTCCCGCTCACCGCCGCGCAGCTCGCCAGGCTCATGAACGGCGGCAAGGCCGCGACGACGAGTGGCGCGCAGCACGTCCGCCAGACGAAGCACCACGCCAAGGCGGCGCTTCAGCACCACGCCAAGGCGGCGCGTCACCACAGCGCCAGCCACCACCCGGGCGATGCGTCGCACGCCTCGGCGAACGGCTCCAGCGGGACGCACCACTATGAGCCCACTCACCAGGCCAGTTACTCGGCCTCCGCTTCCGGCAGACATCACGCCGAGACGAGCCGTCACTCCGGCGACTGCGGTGACGACGGGGGCAGTTGCGGTGACTGATGGGGCAGCGCAAGAAGCTCAGGGGCCGACCGGCGACGGCCGGCCCCTGCGTCGCGGCGAACGGTTGCGTCCCCGAAGCATCAGAGTAGCCTCAAGCTCGGAACTCCTGAGCTGATGCCCCAACCCCCCGCCACAGCCCCCGACCTCGTGCGCGGCCTCCGGGCCGGGCGCCGCGACGCCTTCGAGCGCCTCTACGGCGAGTACCACGCACCCATCTACAACCTCTGCGCGCGGGTCCTCGGCGACCGCGAGGAGGCCAAGGACGTGACCCAGGACGTGTTCATCAAGGCGTTCCATCAGCTGCCGGCGACGGACGCCGAGTCGTTCGGGCTGCGTCCCTGGCTCTACCGCGTGGCCACGAACGCCTGCTTCAACCAGTTGCGCTCACGTCGCCACATCGACGACGGTGGCGACGCCGGCCTCGCGCAGGCCGCGTCGGGCGTCGACGAGTTCGAGCGCGCCCAGACTGTGGCGCTGGTCGAGCGGTCGCTGGGCGAGATGAACGAGCGCTACCGCACCGCGCTCGTGCTCAAGGACCTCCAGGGTCTGCCGCCCGAAGAGATCGCCGAGGTCATGGAGGTCTCGCGCGCGAACGCCGACGTGCTGGTCCACCGGGCGCGCGCCTCCTTCAAGACGGTCTTCAGCAGGCTCGCCGGCTCCGATGCCGCCGCTCCCGCCGCGCTCGGGCTCGTGCTCCTGCCCCTCAGCGTGCCGGCGGCGCTGCAGGCGATGCCGCCGCTGCCGGCTCACTTTGCGCCGGTGCACGCACCGGTGCACCCGAGCATCCCCGCGAGCGTCGGCCCCGCCGGCGCCGGGCTGCTGACCAAGATCGGCGCCGCGCTCACGACCAAGGCGGCGATCACGGCCGCTGCCACGGCCCTCGTCGTCGGCGGCGCGGTCGTTGCTGTGAAGGAGGCGGAGAGGGATCATCACTCCGCGCCTGCGGCGGCTGCGGTGTCGACGCCCCACACGGGCGCGCCTGCCCACTACGCATCGCTGGGCATGCGCCCGCCTCACGCCGCTCGTTGGGCTCGCCATCAGGTGCCGCTCGGGACCTGCGCCGACACGACCTGTGGTGACGCGGTGCCGGGCGAGCACGACTCCGGCGATCATCACGCGGGCGGGCACTCCGGCGAGCATTCCGGCAGTGGCAGTCACGACTCAGCGGCGCACTCTGCCGACCACCGTGGCGCCGCCTCGGCGTCGGCATCCATGACGACGCATGACGGCTCGACGAGCACGAGCCACACCAGCGATCACTCGACGACGCACGACGACCACTCACGACGGTGGCGACACGTCGGACGGTGGAGACGGGGGTTCGCACGACTGAGGGCGCTGACGATGGGCGTTGGGCGTGAAGAGCGCGAGCCTGCCGCTCCTCGTTAGACGATGCCCGGAGCTGCCTGGTCTCCATGCAGCGGGTACGCCGGGTACGCCGGACCTTCCCCCTCGACGGACGCCGCACTCGGCTGTCACGCTGTGCTTCTCGCGGCGCTTTCGGATGCTCACTCGAGCCTGAGCAAAGGAGCGAGCGGGTGAGTGTGGGTGAGTGGTGTCAAGTCCCACCACCCGTGTTCCACTTTGGCTCCACCACTTCTGTTCCACTCGCAGTGCCTGAGTGCCGTGCCGCGTTCTTGCGATGAGGACGGCCGTTGGGCGTCGAGAAGGCGCCGTGCTCCTTGGAGCGGTCGTGCCTCGCCGGCTGCGTTCGCAGTAGCACGCCGCCCTGCAGGATCTCGACGCTGTCCCCGACGCGGCGCACCTCGACCTGCTGGCCGCGATGGCGGGTCCCGAGCCAGTAGCCGGTGCCGGCGAAGCTCACGTAGCCGGTGGTATCGACGAGGCGGACCACGGAGGCGGTCGCGTCCTGGGAGCGCGCGCGAGCGTGCAACCAGGGCTCGCGAGTTGCTGCACGCCGTGGGGCTTGCGGACAGGGGGCACCATCTTCCGTCGCAGCTCTCGGGCGGCGAGCAGCAGCGCGTTGCCATCGCACGCGCGCTCGCCAACCGTCCCGCCGTTCTGCTCGCCGACGAGCCCACCGGCAGCCTCGACACGGCGGTCGGCGCCGAGATCATGGAACTGCTCACCGATCTCGTCGCGACGGGCGAGCGCACCCTGGTGCTTGTGACGCACGAACCGGCAATCGCTCGCGCCGCTCATCGGAGCGTCACGCTTGAGGATGGCCGTCTCGCGACGATCACTGTGCAACGGTGAGCTTCCTTGCCTTCAGCGGAGGAAGTGCGAGAGTCGGAGTCCGCAGCCCAGCCGCTGTCACTCGTGCTGCTGGCTCTTCGGACGAGTTGTCACGGAGCCTTCGCGGAGGCGCTGCTCCTCGGTGGCGTGTGGTCGGCCGAGATCGGAGAGTCGCTGCATCTTGGCCGTGCACAGGGTCGGAGGAGGTCATCAAGACCTCTTCGCGAGCGCGAGTTTCAGTCAGTCTGCGCCCTGATGCTGTGAAGTAGCGCCTCATGGCCGCGCGTGTCGAGCGACACTGCGCGACTGCCGTCATGTAACACTCTTCCGGCCCCGGTTCCGGGGGCTGCCGCGGCGATGTCCACATCTCACAGGACCTGCCAAGCCAAATCTCAGGCCCAGCACAGGAGAGTCGACTAACCTTCGCGACGGCTAACACGCCATGTGCGGTCCTCCCCACCGCACAACGCGCTCCGGCCTCGGCTCGCGAGCGCTGCTCCTGGGTCCACCGCTCCTAGCCTCCCGGCGGTGGACCCGTCCGCGCCAACAGGGCTTTGCGAGCATCCTCCTCGTGATCACGCAAGAAGAGATTCACAGGGGATTCTCAGTTCTCGCACAGGGCCGATTCAGCGGAGCCGATTAGGCTGCCTTGGATTGCGCTTGTCGGGGGCTACGTGATGGCGCCGAGCGTGAGGCCCACGACTATCACGACGAGAGGACCCTGCATGAGACGACTCACGATCGCCCTGGTCGCCGCCGCGACGCTCGTTGCAGTCGCCGCAATCGGTGGGTTCGCCGCGGGCTGCGGCGGCAGCAGCGTACCGAGCGATGCCGTCGCCACGGTCGGAGGCGCGTCAGTGACTAAGGCGGATTACCAGCAGCTGCTCACTCAAGTGCAGGCCCAGATGAAGGCGTCAGGCATGACTATGCCGGCCAAGGGCAGCGCCACGTACGACCACTACGTCGCCCAAATCGTCGATTACCTCATCCAGGAGGAGGTCGTGGCCCAGAGCGCCAAACAGCTGGGAGTCTCCGTCTCCGACAAAGAAGTCAACGACCAGATCGCGCAGATCGAGAAGGCGTACGGCGGCGAGAAGAAGGTCCTCTCGCTGCTCAAGCAGCAAGGGATGACGATGGAGCTGCTCAAGCGCTCCATCAGAAACCAGAGTCTCGCCCAGCGAGCGGCAGCGGTCGTCACCAAGAAGGCGTCTGTGAGTGATGCGCAGATCCAGGCCTACTGGAAGGCGCACAAAGCCCAGTACCTCAAGAAGAAGAAGACGAACACGTTGGCAAAGGCGAAAGCGACGATCAAGCAGACCCTCCTGTCCGCCAACCAGCAGCAGCTTTGGAGCGCATGGCTCTCGGCCAGAGAGAAGGCTCTCGGGGTCGCCTACGCTGCAGGGTACGACCCCGCACAGCTGACAGCTTCTCCCTCCGCCAGCGCTTCTTCTTCCGGTGGCTGATGAAGTGCCTAGCCCAAGGCACGCCCCCAAGACGCCTCAGCCGTTTCGTAACTACCTTGCCTGACACTGACCGTCTCGCCGAGCACGGGATTGGGGAGTTCTCAGTCGCGTCTCAGGCTGCTCCCATCGACATCTCAACCTGGCTTGGCAGACTTCGGCGACCGAGAGATACGAGGAAGAATGGTCAACGAGACTACCGGTGATTCCGGAGCTGAACTGTACGATCCGCCCAACGCGAACGACCGCGAGGTCGTCCTCGACGCACGCAGCCTGGTGCGCACGTACCGGCGGGGCCAGTTCGACGTGCCGGTCCTCAAGGGACTGGACCTCCAAGTGGAGCGCGGCGAGTGGGTCGCGTGCACCGGGCGTTCCGGGTCAGGCAAGTCGACTTTGCTCAACGTGCTCGGTCTGCTGGACAAGGCCGATGGGGGCACCTACGTGCTCGCCGGCCAGGACGTGAGCGAACTCGACGACGCTGGCCGGGCACACATCCGCAACGAGCTGCTGGGCTTCGTCTTCCAGCTCCACAACCTGCTGCCGCGGACGAGTGCTCTCGAGAACGTCACGACGCCGCTGGTCTATCGAGGCGTGAAGCGCTCTGAGCGGCTTCGCCTCGCGCGGGAGGCGCTCGAGCAGGTCGGCCTGGCCGACCGCGCCGACCACGATCCGAACGAGCTCTCGGGCGGGCAGATGCAGCGGGTGGCGATCGCGCGCGCGCTGGTCGGCAATCCTGAGGTCCTGCTCGTTGATGAGCCCACCGGCAACCTCGACCTCACGGCGACGGCCGAGGTCCTGGGACTGCTCGACCGGCTGCACGACCAGGGTCGCACCATCGTCATGATCACGCACGAAGAGGACGTCGCCGAGCATGCCGACAGGCGGCTGGTGCTCGGCGACGGCATCCTGCACGACTTCCACTCTGAATCCGCGGAGGCGCACAAGTGAATCCATCCCTCACCGGCGGGCCACGCCGGAAAGTCCGGCCAGCGGGCATGGCGCTCCTTTCCCTCCTCGTCCTCGCGGCGCTCCCCGCCGCCCTAGCGGGCTGCGGCTCGAAGTCCTCGAACACGCCCGCAGCGGCCGCCACGCCGACGGCGATCCAGGTCATGGCGACGGCCACGCGCGGCGATCTCACGCAATCAACCGTGGGCACGGCCAAGGTGACGAAGTCCGGCGGCAAACTGTTGGTCGTTGCGACCATCGCTGCGCAAAGCGCCTCGTCGGTGGCGGAAGGCCAGAAGGCTACGGTCTTCTTCCTGCGCGGCGGGAGCTTCCCGCAGGCCGGCCAAAGCGGCGTGCCGCAGCCGCAGGGGAGCGGCCTGCCCCAGGGTGCACCGAGCGGCATGCCTCAGCCCCAGGGGAGCGGTGTGCCCCAGCCGCAGGGCAGTGGCGCCCCGTTTCCCCAAGGCGGCCAGGGCGGGTTCCCCGGCGGCCAGGGTGGCTTCCCCGGCGGCCAGCGTGGTGGCACCGCCGGCACGGTGACCGCAGTCACCACCAACTCAGACGGCAGCGCCGCCGCCACCATCTCCGTGGACAAGCACCCGGCGAACGTCAAGGACGGCTCGACGGGCTTTGCCCGCATCGAGGTCAAGGTCCTGGCCAGCAACGTCATCTTGATCCCCACCGCAGCCGTCAAGGGCAGCGGCAGCTCGGCCACCGTGCAGGTCAGCGCGAACGGCACGACGGAGACGCGCACGGTCACCGCTGGGCAGCAGTCCGGGGGCATGACCGAGATCGTCTCGGGACTGAACGAGGGCGAGAACGTCGTGTACTCGCAGGCCTTCCGCGGCTTCCCCGGTGGGGGCGGCCAGAGCGGCATGCCCTTCCCCCAGGGCGGCCAGAGCGGCGCGCCTTTCCCGCAGCAGGGCGGCCAGTCCGGAGGGAGCAACTGATGAGGATGCCGAGTCGATGCCAGCAAGCCATTTCTTGCGGCCTCGCGGCGCTGAGCAGAGGAGTGCGGGCATGAAGAAGAAGCGCTGGCTGATCGTCGCGGTCTTCGTGATCGTGGTTGCCGCCGTGGCGGCTGGGGCCTACCTGTGGTTCGGCCGTGGCACGTCGTCGAGCGTGCATTACCTGACGACGAAGGTGACCAAGGGCACGATCTCGCAGACCGTTTCCGCCGACTTCAGCTTGAGCTCCGCCAACGGCACCACGTCGATCGCCCTCGGCGGCGGAGCGGCGAGCGACTCGTCGAGTTCCTCGTCGAGCTCATCCTCGACCAGCTCTCCGTCCGCGACCACATCCAGCGTCGATTCGTCGACTTCGCTGGCCTCAGCCGAGGTCCCGGCGTCGAGCCATGCGGACGGGACGGCCACGACCGCTTACGCCGCCTATACAGCGCAGGGTTCGGCCGTGAGGCTGTACGGGAGCCAGGGTCTACCGGCGGCCTCCGATGCTTCGGGGAGTCCCTCCCCCTCTCCGACCGCGACCGTGACGCCGACCCCGACGCCGACCCCGTCGCCCACGAAGACGAAGACACCGTTCCCCTCGCCTTCGCCGTCCGAGACCAGCTTCCCGTCCGGCGGCGGCGGAAGTTCCGGCATCTCAGGCGGGGGCCTCTCAGGCGGCTCTGCGGCGGGGACCAGCTCCACGACGACCGGTTCGTCGACCACTACGACCTACAGCGGCGTCGTCACGCGCCTCGTGCTGCCGGCCGGCGCCACGCCGGAGACGCTCCGAGAAGCTCCTCTTCGTCTCCGGCAAGCCGGTGTTCGCCTTCGTCAGCGCGACGCCGCTTTGGAAGAACCTCTCCACGAGCCTTGCGACTGGCGCCCAGCGTGTCAACGTCACCGCGCTCCAGAAGGCCCTCAAGAAGCAGGGCTACTACAAGAAGGCCGTCAACGGGAACTTCAACTCGGCGACCAAGAAGGCGCTCAAGCGCTGGCAGAAGGCCATGGGCGTCAAGGCGACCGGCGTCGTCGACGTGACGAAGTTCGTCTGGATGCCGACGGGCAGCGTGCTCACCGCCTGGTCGGTCAACCTCGGCAGCCACGTGAGCTCTGGTACCGCCCTCGCCTCCGTGGTCTCACCCAGTCGGCTCTCCGCTTCGGCGTCGATCAGCCAGTCAGACATCGCCAGCCTCAAGGTCGGTCAGAAGGCCCAGATGACGATCGACGGCTACGCGACCGATGCCTTCACCGGCCGCATCAGCTTCATCTCGAGCGAGCCGGCGTCGAGCAGCTCCTCGGCCACGAGCTCCTCGAGCTCCACCCAGTACTCGATCACCGTCTCGCCGCAGAGCCTACCGAAGTTCGCCAAGTCGGGGATGACGGGCACCCTCGACATCGTCCTCAAGCAGGCGAGCAACGTGCTCATGGTGCCGACTTCAGCCGTTTCAGGCAGCGCCGGCACCTCGTTCGTGCGCGTCATGCAGGACGGCAAGCCGGTCTTCCGCCAGGTGCAGACCGGCATGGCGACTGCCTCCTACACGGAGATCACCAGCGGCCTGACGGCGGGTGAGACCGTGGTGACCGGCCAGTACAGCGATGGCGCAAACAGCACGAGCTCGAGTTCGACCCGGGGCTCTGGCGGCGGGCTACTGCAGGGCGGCGGCTTCCCTGGCGGCGGCGGCTTCCCGAGCGGCGGCTTCCCCGGCGGCGGTGCGCCGCCGGCCGGAGGCGGCCAGTGACCGTCTTCCTCGAGTCGCTGCGCCTGGCGTTCTCGAGCCTGCGCGCCAACCCGCTGCGGGCGTTCCTCACGATCCTCGGCATCGTGATCGGCGTCGCCGCGGTGGTCGCACTGACCTCGATTGGCGGCGGCTCCACTCGAGCCGTCGAGAACCAGTTCAGTTCCTTCGGCACCGACACGATCACGGTGCAGACGAGCCGCTTCTCGTCCAACGCCACGCCGATCACGCAGAGCGACCTCAAGGCCATCCAGCAGACCCCCGGGGTGAAGACGACGGTCTACACGGTCGACACCAACGCCGCCGTCACCTACGGCTCGACCACGGCCCAGGCCAGCGTCACGGGGACCTTCCCGAAGTACAAGGCCATCAACCACCTGACGGTCAAGGCCGGTACGTTCTTCACCCAGTTCGCCGTGGACCACGCGCTCCCGGTCGCGGTGCTCGGGTCGACAGCCGCCGACGACCTGGGCCTGTCCCCGCTACGCGCGATTGGCCAGACCATCAATGTCGGGGGCGTGCGCTTCCAGGTGATCGGGGTGCTGGCCTCGCAGGGCGGCCTGAGCTTCGGCTCAGTCGACTCCGCTATCCTCGTGCCGCTCAGCTCCATCGAGGGCAGACTGGTCGCCTTCCACCCCGACATCAGCGAGGTGCGCGTCCAGGCGCAGCCGTCCTCGGTGAACACCTTCGAGACGGCCGTTGAGACCACGCTGCGCGAGCAGCACGGGTTGACCGGAAGCGCCCAGAACGACTTCCAGATCACCAACGCCAGCTCGATCTCCTCGGCGGTGTCGTCGAGCAGCAAGACGCTGACCAGGCTGATGGCGGCCATCGCCGCCATCAGCCTGATCGTCGGCGGTATCGGTGTCGCCAACGTGATGCTTGTCACCGTGCGCGAGAGGACGCGGGAGATCGGCGTGCGCCGCGCCGTGGGCGCGACGCGGCGCGATATCGTCGTCCAGTTCCTCGTCGACGCCGTCGTGATCAGCCTCATCGGCGGTGCCATCGGGCTCGCTCTGGGGTTCGTCGCCGCCTACGCCGGCGGGTCCGCGCTCAGCGTCACGCCGGTGTTCTCGTGGACAGCGGTGATCCTCGCCATCGTGGTCGCCGTCGCCGTCGGTGTGCTGGCCGGCATCGGCCCGGCCGCGCAGGCGTCGTCGGTCGAGCCGACGAGCGCGCTGCGATGGGAGTGAGGGAGGGCGGCCCGCGCCTCAACTCGCTCTCAGCTGAACGCGCGTTGTGCGTCGCCAGGAGAATCCACTGCCGACGCGAGGCGGTCTTCCGAAGTACGGAGGATCGCCTCTCTCTCGTGGGGCCCTAGCGTCCTCGATGGCGCGTGAGCTGTCGGTACGCAGGCACGGCTCTCCAGCAGCCGAGGACGGCACCCGTAAGCCCGCGCTGCCATAGAGGACGCAGAGACTTGGAAGCGCGCGACCTGGGACTGGTGGGCTGGCTGCGCGGCCTCGCCCGCCCTTCGTCTCAACGCAGCAGAGACGACTTCTGGCCGCGTGCGCAGTCGCGGTACTCCTGCTTGCTGTGGCCATCGCCGGCGCGTCTGTCGTGCGCTCGCGCAAGGCCGCTGGGGGCACGGTGGGGTCGACCGGACCAGTCGCGCGCGCGATGGGCACTCAGCCGGCTCGCCCGAAGTTCGTCGCCTCGCCGCAGCCGGTGCCCCTTCTCGTCTACCACCACGTCACGTCGACCCGAGGCGCCGACCGGCTGCTCTACGTCAGCCCGTCTGAGTTCGCCGCCCAGCTCGCCTACCTCAAGCGCCACGGGTACCAGGCAGTGACTCTGCGGGCTGTCTACGATGCTTGGACCGGCGAGGGGTCGCTTCCCGCTCATCCGGCGGTGATCACGTTCGACGACGGCTACGTCGACCAGGTCCGGACTGCGGCGCCGCTGCTTCGCCGGTACGGCTGGCCGGCGGTGATGGATGTGGTCTTCGACATGCTCTACAAGGACACGCCGGCGCCATCCAACTGTTTGACGCCGGCGATGGTGAGGGCACTCATCGAGCAAGGTTGGGAGGTCGCGTCGCACACGGTCTCCCATCCAGATCTGACCGGTCTCAACGCCGCGCAGCTGCGCTACGAGCTTGCGTACTCACGCAAGAGACTCTCGCAGATCCTCGGCGTGTCGATCGACTTCGTCTGCTACCCGGGCGGTAGCTACAACCTGCGCGTCGAACGGGCGGCGCGGGCCGCCGGGTACCTGGGGCGACCAGCACGGACTACGCGGCGGCCACACCGTCGCACCTCTACGCCCTGCCGCGCATCTACTGCTACTGGGGAGAGTCGCTCAAGGTGTTCGGCTCGCGACTGCGGCAGACACTGTCCACGGCGCGGGGGGATGCGGTGCCGATGACCGCTATCGACTGAACGGCGAAGGGTTCATCGGCCCGGGTCCGCGCTTCGACGAGCCGCCGGCATCCAAGGCGGATCTCCGGGAGGGCTGCGTGAGGATCGGACAGTTGGGCTCATCCGACTTCACCCTCGGCGTCAGCCACCGCGCGCCGCGCCGCAGCCGCTTCAGGACGATGAGCGCTGTCCGAGCGTCGCCTTCATGCCCATGGTCTTGCCGGAGCGGAGCACGGTCAGCGTGACAGAGTCACCGGCCTGGCGCCTGTTGAGCGCGGCGAGGAAGTCCTCGACGCTCGCTACCGGCACGCCGTCGAGCGCCGTGATCACATCGCCGCCGGTCACGTACATCTGGCCCTGCAGCATCAGCTGCGCGCTCCCGCCGCGCAGCCCGGCGTCGGCGGCGGGGCCGCCCGGATCGACGGCGGCCACCAGCACGCCGTCGCTCGCCCTGAGGCCCAAGGCCCTCGCCACATCCGACGTCAGCGTCTGGCCTTGAATGCCGAGGTAGCCGTAGCTCACCGAGCCCTTGGCCTCGATCTGCTGCAGAACGTCGCGCGCCGTGTCGATCGGCACCGCGAACCCGAGGCCCTGGTTGCCGCCGCTCTGGGAGGCTATCTGTTCGTTGATGCCGATCACCTTGCCGGATGAGTCGATGAGTGGACCACCGGAGTTGCCCTCGTTGATGGCTGCATCCGTCTGGATGCCGTCGGCGATGACGGAGCCGTTGGGCGACTCGAGATTGCGGTTGGTCGCCGAGACGATGCCGGAGGTGACGGAGAAGTCGTAACCGAGGGGGTTGCCGATGGCGACGACCGCCTCGCCGACCTCGACGCTGGCGGAGTCGCCGAGCTTCAGCGGCATGAGGCGCGGCGCCTTCGCGGGATCCACCTTGAGCACGGCCACGTCACTGGTCTCGTCACTGCCGACGATAGTGGCCGCCACTTCTCGGGTCTCCGTGTCCCCGCCCTTCTGCAGCTTGAAGACGATCTTAACCGACGTAGCCCTGTTGCCGCTGTCCGTGACAACATGCGCGTTGGTGAGGATCGTCCCGTCGCTGCTCACGACGAAGCCTGATCCGAGAGCCTGCGCCGTCGTGCTGCCCATGCCGTACATCGGGTTCGAGCTTGCCGTGAATGAAGCCAGGACCTCAACAACCCCGGCCGAATTCTCCTCGTAGATATCGGCTGGCGAGAGCGATGTCTCGGCGGCCGTTCTCGTCGTCGTGGCGGAGTTGCTCGAGGCAACCTGCCGCATCAGCACCTGGGTCTTCACCTTCACGGGCAGCACACCGGCCGCCATCAGCACGACGACCACGAGGACGGCGGTCAGCATCCCGAAGGCGAACAAGCCTGCCCGGGACCAGAGGTGTCTCATGAGCGCTCCCCCTTTGCTTTGCCGTCTCAGCACATACGTATACGCCCTGCGCCTTGGCCTTCACTGAGGCTGAGCTGGGAGGGGACTGAGAGGCAGCCGCAAGCCGCCGCGAACCCGCCGGTTCGTCAGGGGAACGTCGGATCATCAGACCAGAGGCTCGACCTGTTCCTGACTAGGTTCTCGGATCTGCTGGGTCGACTTGGAATGCAGCGGGCATGATGCGCGCTGATGCGGGTCTCCGAGCTCAGAAGGTCGCTCCACGACACCCCTCCGCCGATGCGCAGCCCGACTCGACGCAGGGGCTCGTACGTCTCCGCCGGCAGTGCGAAACGACGAGTCTGTTCGCTGATAAGCGCGAGGATCGTGCTAACTCACAGCTCACGCTCAGCTAGCAACCATTTGTTCCTCAGGCTAGGTCTCTAGGATCCGGCCAAGGTCAGGCCCCGCGAACAGCGTGAGGATGCATGATCGATAAGGACATCTGGTCGACGCTCGCCCACTGGGCGCCGTGGATTCGCCGGCGACCACGCTCCGAGGCGCCGGGGCGAGACGATCAACGCCAACGCCGCCTTGAACAGATGGCAGCAAGAGGTATGCCTCATTGGACGATGCCCCCGGAACACTGTGACCGATGCCACCGCGAACTGCTCCTCGGCGAGCATGCTGTGCTCATGTCTTACCGCGAAGCCCTGCGGCTCGCGTGCCCGCTTTGCGCGCCGCTCCTATCTGACGAAGGTGCTCGCGTGATCGCCTGGAACGCGGCTGCGCATCTCCGCCCAACATCCTTGAGCCCCGAGCCGGGGAGAGCTGAGGACGGCGCCCGCTCTGGCCTGAGAGTCGGCGATCGCCAAGACCAAGGTTCCTCGGCCCCACATGCAAGGGCCGCTTCAGTCCCAGTGATTGGCTTTCCAGAGACCCATGGAACGGGAGGCTCGTGATGCACACCAGCTATGAAGCGCCAAGTGCTGATCTTGACGCCGTCGTCATCCGCATCGAGGGCGAACTTGATGCCTTCGCCGCTCCCGATCTCAAGCAGCAACTGTTCGCCTGCCTCGACAGCGGCTTCAATCGGCTGATCTTGGAGATGAGCGCTTGCACGTTCGTCGACTCGACCGGACTGGGCGTACTGGTCGCCGTGCTCAAACATGCGCGGGGGCGTGAGCTCGCCCTCGTCGCCCCCAATCCCGAGATCCGCCGCACTCTGCAGATCGTCGGGCTAGACCGGGTGCTCCGCCTGTACGAGTCACCCACGGAAGCGCTGCGGCACCGCTAGCCAAGAGCCGCCGGCAGGCAGTGGGCGGGAAAGCCTCTCACATTCCTTCGGCCGACGACCTCAGTACCTCAGACGATGCAAGCGACTCACAGGCGGCTCTCAGGAGAGAGGCCTACACTTCCGCTGGGACGCTGGGTCAACGCTAGCGGAGGGTCAAATGATTGGGACGCGGACAGAAGCCGCCAAGGTGCTCGTCGTGGACGACGAGCCGAGCGTCACCGAGTTGGTGTCGATGGCCCTGCGGTACCAGGAGTTCGACGTGCGCGTCGCCGGCAGCGGCCGCGAGGCCCTCGACACGGTCGAGACCTTCGCCCCAGACCTCGCCGTGCTCGACATCATGATGCCGGGCATCGACGGACTCGAAGTTGCTCGGCTACTCCGCAACCAGGGCATCCAGCTGCCCATACTGTTCCTCAGCGCCTGCGACGCCACCGAGGATAGGGTGCGTGGCCTCACCCTCGGTGACGACTACATGACCAAGCCGTTCAGTGTCGAGGAGCTCGTGGCGCGCATTCGCGCGATTCTCCGGCGTGTACAGTGGGCCGGCGAGCTAGATCGGACTCGCCTTCACCGAGCTGGAGAGGAACGCTGAAGGGTACTCCTCACCCTCTTAGCCTCCCACAACCAGTCCACGACGCGGTAGCCGGGCTCCCGCGGCTCCCCGGTCATCACGAGCCCGTGCTGACGCCGTAGCTTGCCGACCGTCTGCCAGATCTTGACGTGATCGGCCTCGACCCCGTGAGTGGCGAGCGCCTCGCGCAGGTAGAGCGGCTCGCCGGGATGGAGGGCGTCGTGGGTGAGCGCTAGGCCGGCCACGAGCTCGACCAGGTTGACGTCGGGAGGCGCTAGCTCGCGCGGAAATCTTGAGCCCCGCAGCCGCGCGTCCGGGCACTCGAGGAGGAGCCACGATTCACAGTGGTGTGCGAGAGAGTCTTCATGACGCGCACGGATCCGTCGGTTGTGTCAGTTCCGTCACCTCAGTCGACCTCTGGGCGGCGGAGTGCGGATGGCGGACAAGGGACCGGCGGTGACGTGCGTGATGACCGGCGCAGAGTCACGACGAGACGCGTCCGGTGGGCTCCCGTGCCATTCACACCCGAGCCACAGCCGAGCATTTGGGTTGCAGAATGGTTGCAGAACGGGGTCTGAGCGGAGGGCAGTGCGGAAGAAATCCCTGGAAATGGGTGGTAGCGCATATGGGATTCGAACCCATGTTACCGCCGTGAGAGGGCGTCACGAACGTATGTTCGATAGGGACCAGAGGGGTGCGTCAGGTCACGGACAGTCCCAAGAACTGTGGCCATTTGCAGCGAAAATGAGGGACCGAATTCCCGGCGCGTCCCGACGAAGCCCATCGCGGGGCGGGCATTTGGGTTGCAGAATGCTTGCAGAGCGCCATTGCCGCCGCGCCGTAGTGTGCGACGCTCCCATCCGGCCTGTGAAGTAGACTTCGGGTGCGCCAAGCCCTGTCGGCAACGACCGGTGTGGGGGAGTCCAACTGAGCACCCGAGACCCGTTCTACACGAAGATCGAGGAAGCGCTCGGCGCTCGGGATTTGGACGACGCCCTGTTCGAGCAGCTTGCCGCTGAGCTGGTCGAGAACGAGGGCTTTCCCACATTTGCGGACCCCACCGGATTTCTGGGAGCGCGGCCGGCTCTCTTCCACGCCCATGCGCCGCTCTCTTCAGGGGTCGCCTGTTCTTGGCAGCAGGTAGGGCGGTCCCAAGCTACACAAAGCCCCCCAGAAAAGGAGGGCCTGTGCTGCGTCTTTTTCGCCCTAAGTGCTCGATTTCATAGGCGGCTCGACCCTCGTACGGATGGGGGGAAATGAGACCCTAGCGCCCCGTCGCCTGAGACTGGGGCCCCTTTCGACTGCGCAGAAGGGAGTTTCACTTCACACCTCGCGCCGATGGGCCTCACGAGACTAATGTACCCGCCATGGGACCAGTTCAGCGCACGGTACGCAGGGACTTCAACGCCGACCCCAGGACGCACGCGCCCTGCCTTGTGTGCAACGGGCGTCGGTGCGCCCGTGCTTGACCTCGCTTGACCCAGGCGCGCGTTGACTTGGCGCCGCTTCGTAGAGCCACGGCGACCTGCGATCGCGCAGGCCGCACACCGCGCCCCGCGCATCCGCCTAGGTCAGCTGCCACCAGTAGACCCCACTCATCACGAGCGCATACGCGATGACGGCGTAGTACCAACGCCCACCAAGCTTGGGCGTCTCGATCGGGGCCACGTTGAGGGCGGCAAGCAACATCAGCGCGACGTAGAGAACAATCGAGAAGACCGTCCCGGAAACTAGGGGCTCAAAGATGAAGAGAAGCGCGACGGCGTAGATGTTGTTGTCGAGTGACAGCCCTCGATAGGTGGAATCGTCGAGTGGTCCGAACACGTTGAAGTAGCTCAGCCGGATGACTCCGGCGGCAAGGACGACAAAGGCGCCGGGCACGAACCACGGGCTGAGGCTTCCCACCCGCATGAGGAGCAAGGCGGGTGCGACGCTGAAGCCGACGAGATCGATCAGTGAGTCGAGCTGTACGCCCAAGGCACGCTGATCGGTCGTGCGTTCTTTCATGGCCCGCGCCAGGCGACCGTCGCTCCAGTCAAGGACGACCGCCCAGAGCAGCGAGATCATCGCCGCTGGGTAGATGCTGCGAATGGCGAAGTAGATGCCGAGCACCGAAGCGAGCAGCGCGGCCAACGAGCATAAATTGGGCAGGTCTTGTACAAGTGAGAGCATCGGCCGTCCGGGACCGGCCAGCGGCCGTGAGGCGCTGCGGCTCATCGGGTCGCTCCGCTACTGCGAGGCTTCCGCTGCTGTGCCCCTCGTGCGGAGCGCGTGCGCCTTGAGAACACGAGTTCCGCCGCGTCCCGATCGGCCGGCGCATCGATCTCGTACCACCGTTCGGCGGGGAAGATCACGGCTGAAAGGACCATGCTCCCGTCTGCGATCATCTCGTTGAAGACGATGTCGTGGAAGGAGCAGGCGTGACCGGCTGCCACGTGCCGGTCGAGTCGCACGCCGACCTCGCGCCACGCGTCGCGTCCGAGGCTGCAGATGTTGACCGTCACGAAGCGGTCCGCATCGATGCAGTGGTCGTAGACACCGGGGGGTTGTGAGAAGTAGGCGCTGACGATACCGCCCGCGTCGAGCGTCACGGTGCTGCTGTTCATCCAGGGCAACTGCCGCGAGACGGCAATCCGGTCGGGGCGCAGTAGCGGCGCCAGGAGAGGCTCGTCAAAGACGACATCGCTTTCAATCACCAGGAGTGGCTCGTCGATCAGGTCTCGCGCCAGCCACAGGGAGTAGAGGGTGTTGGTGGTCGCGAACAGCGGACTGAAGACGTACTCGACGGCGACGCCGCCGAAGCTCTCGCCAAGATAGGCCCGTATCATCTCGGCTCTGTAGCCCACGACGATGACGAGGCGATCGATCCCGTGACCATCGAGGGCCCGCACAAGTCGCTCGAGGATCGGCGTGCCGGCTACCGATACGAGACACTTCGGCCTCGAGTTGGTCAGCGGCGCCAGGCGAGCACCCACGCCGGCGGCGAGCAGCAGTGCGGTCCGTACTCGGCCGTCATCATGCCCCGGCCGCGACGATAGGACCTCACCTTCAAGGTGCATGATCTTCTCTCGCGGCACGAAGTCCTCGAGCAGGGTCGGCCCGACAGCATTCGCGCGCAGCGAGTTCCGGTTGTCGGAGACCGGAATGCCCTGGTTGGTCGTCAGGCTCCTTGAAGATGTCCATGTGAAAGCCCCGCCCGAGATGACTGCGCCCCTGCGAACGAGGGGCTCGCACAGGGACTACCCGGTTAGTGGGAATACCTGACGGCATCGCCGTTACGCCCGGGGGGCGCCTCAGAGCAGCTGATCAGACGCGGAGGGATAACCGGCGAACAAGTGGTCGGGGTCGTAGCGCTCGCGCACCTGCGCCAGGCGCCGCCACGCCGACGGCGTGAAGGACTGCTCGGCGCCGTCAGGCCTGGCAAACAGGTCTGCCTCGCCGATGTACCGCCCGCTGGTCAGCGGCGAGAGCGCGGTCATGGTGTCGGCGACCCAGCGCAGGTTGGAGGCCTCGTCAGCCGCGTCGTCCCAGACGGCGTATGCCGATGCGTAGAGCCGGCCCGCAGCGGCGGACGCGGACGGGAGCGGTCTCATGTTCGGCTCTTCCGGCGGCGACACCGCAACGAGGATCCACGAGTGCGGGCTAGGCGCTTGGGAGACGGCGGTGACGAGCGCCGGCGCCACGTCCCGAAGGGCATGGGCGCTCCAGAGGCAGTCGGCCGCCACGAGGCGGGCCGCGGGATGCCGCACCCCGGCCAGTTCGTACGTGAAGACGGGTTGCGGACAGCACCGACGCGTGAGCCAGGGGCTCGTAACACCGCAAGCATCGTTCGGCACCGGGAAAGAAGCAGGCAGCGGCCCGCAGCAACGGGACTGACTGGCCCTTTGACTGGAGGATGTCATGTTCATCGAAACCGTCCCGGAGGCGGAAGCTCGGGGCAAGGTCCGTGAGGTGTACGACGGCGATCAGGAGACCTTTGGCTACGTCCCCAATCACGCCAAGGTCTTTAGCTTGCGTCCCGATGTGCTGAAGGCGTGGCGCGGCCTGCAGGTGAGTATTCGCAACAACCTCCCGCTTCGGCGCTACGAGTTGATCACGCTTGCGGCAGCGCAGGCTTTGAATTCCCGCTACTGTCTGCTCGCTCATGGGGCGGTCTTGACCAAGAACGGCGTGAGCATCGACCAGCTTCGCGCCATCCTGACCGACTTCCACGACGCGGGCTTGGAACCAGCGGAAGTCGAGATGATGGATTACGCCCAGAAGATCGCGCGGAGCGCCAACGAGATCACACAGGCGGATGTCGACGCCCTGCGCGCCTTTGGCCTGGAAGACGTCGAGATCCTCGACGTCGCGCTGACGGCGACGATGCGCTGCTTCGCGAGCAAGACGTTCAGCGCCCTGGGAGCCGGGTCGGACACCGCCTTCGACGAACTCGAAGGCCAGCTCTCTGACCTACTCCCGGCGTAGGGACTGACCCTCGGTCTCCCTTCGTCGCTTCGGTCGCAGGCAAGAACCCTGGCAGACGCAGCGTACTCCCCGGCGAATGGAACGCCGCCTCAGCGACTTCGCCGATACGAGCGAGGACAATCGCCTACTCTGCCTATCGCACCGAAGACGTCATCGAGGGGGGCCGTCCCCTACCGGCGGAGACGCAATCATCTTCGGAGAGCTCTTGCGCTCACGCCGGTTCTCGCGGGCAACGAGCCAGCGACCCGTCAGCGCGAAGAAGAACAGAAGGACCGCGGCCACCCAGGCTCCCGGCGCGAACGACCCTGACGCGTACAGACCAAGCAGCAGCCCAGCCGAGACGAGAACGCCGCACAGAGCGGCGAACATGCGCATGCCGTAGAGGAACGCGAACGGCAGGTAGTGTGCGCCGAGCACGATCATGAATGCGGGATAGAACCAGTTGAGTCGATAGAGGGCCGCAGCGCCGACCACCGGCAGCAAGAGCGGAATCGTGAAGGCCACCTGCATCGCGAGTGCGTTGAGCGGGTTGCTCCGCGACACGCGGGGCCGGTCGGGGACAAGGCGCAGACCCAGCTGCGTAGCGGGGAAGATGAAGAACCCGCCGACCACCAGCACGATGATGGCTGAGCGGGGCGATCCCCACGTCGCGAGCACAACTGAGCCGAGCCACAAGAGGGCGGAGATGAGCTGCCCCACATAGCCACCGACGTAGGAGTGACGTATCTCCCATTGCGCGTCGGCCACGATCATGACGCCCCTCCATCTGCTGCCCTACGTCGGACCGCTGCGGTGCCATCGCACACGCACCGCCCTTCGGCCTCAGTCTATTCTGCGCACCGCCCGCTCGTCTGCCTCGGGCGTGCCGACGCGAGAGGGCCGCTCGACGATGCCCACGCCCATCGTCCGGCATGCATGACTTGATCGCGGCTGTAGCGTCGCTGTGGGGGTCTCACTGCCTGGTGTCTCCCGTGATGCAGGTGGATCGCGGTGCGCCAGACTAGGCAGCCAGTGGACGCGGCACAAGGCCGAGTAGACGAATGGCCCGGGCCGAAGCGACCCCCTCCAAGGCGGAGACCGGAGCGACCAAAGACCAAGCAGTCGCTACGTCGCTTCAGACTGAGAGCAGCGCTATCTCGCTGGCCAAGACCCCTAGGCAGCCTCTTGGCGCGCAAGTCGCCACGAGACCAGGCCGTAGGCGACGACGCCCCACGCCAGGATGATGGCGATCGAGAGCCACTCCGCCCCGAACAGGGGCCGGCCGGCGAAGGCGTTCACTCCGAGGCGCATCGTTTGGGCGGTCGGGATCACCGCCACGACCGACTGGACCCAGGCGGGCACAGGCATCCCGACGATGATCGCCGGCACGATCAGCGGCAGCAGCGCGAACGAGCTCCATGTGTTGAGCTGCGTCTGCGTGCGCATCACGCCGCCGAGGAGCAGGCCGAGACCGACCAGGGTCGCCGACGTGAGGACGACGGCGATGACGAAGAGTGCGACGTCCTTGGGCACGATCCGCGTCACGAGGAGCATGAGCGGCACGGAGATCACGCAGTAGGTAAGACCGAACAGCGATTTGGCGAGGATCACCTCCGCGTCGGAGGAGATCAGCGTGAGCGCCTCCATGGTCCGCTTCTCGGTCTCCTCCGTGAGCACCGCCGGGAGCGCGTAGACGGCGATCATCGCCAACAGGATGATGATCGCCACGAGCACGAAGACCTTGCGCGCGCCCAGCGACGTGAAGGCCGACTCGGAGCTGCCGGCCACGGCGGGCAGCCTCACCAGTGCGATTGTCGCCGCCGGCGTCTGACCGGCGAGCGACTGCGTCACGCGGTCGAGCGTCGCCGCCACGTAGTCGGCGCCGAAGCTCGGCGAGGCCGGCAGGATCAGCGTGAGCTTGGGCGAGGAGCCTTCCCTGAGTCCCTGGTCAAAGCCCGCCGGCACGATCACGCCGAGGTCCACCTTCTCATCGCGGACCTGCGCCGAAAGCGCATCCTGGTCAGCGACCGGCTGCAGCTTGAGCTGCACGGCGGCCTTTGCCGCCGCTTGGAGCGCGTTCGGCAGCTGCGAGGAGGAAGCCGAGACCACGCCCATCTTCGCCGTCGGCTTGGCGTCGTCTTTGAACACGAACGAGTAGAGCAGGCCCAAGGCGAGCGGCATCACAATGGCGATGATGATGCGCGAGTCGCGCAGGGCGTCGCGCAGGTCCTTGCGGTAGATGGCCCGAACGCGCGCGAGCTTCACAGCGCCCTCCCCGCCAGGTTGACGAAGACGTCCTCGAGCGTGCCCTCGTTGGAGTGCATGGTGAGCACCTCGCCGCCCTCCATCCACGCCTCGAGACGGGCCGCGTCGGCGGCGTCGTCCAGGCGGACCTCGTGTTCCGAACGGTCGCGGAGCAGGACGCCGGCGGTGCGCTCGCCGTAACGGAGCTTGAGCTCCCGCGGCGAGTCAAGCGCCACGATCTTGCCCGCGGCGAGAAAGGCGACGCGGTCGCACAGGTCGTCGGCCTCCTCCATGAAGTGCGTGGTGAGAAAGATGGTGGCACCGGCTTGCGCATGCGCGCGCACGATGGCGCGCACCTCCTTGGCGGAGGAGGGATCGAGGCCGCGCGTCGGCTCGTCGAGGAACAGGACTCGAGGGTCGTTCACGAGTGCCCGGGCGATCAGCAGCCGCTGCTTCATGCCGCTCGAGTAGGTTCGGACTCTTCGGCCGGCGACGTCTGCCAGACCGACGCGCTCCAGCATCTCGGTCACGCGGCCCTTTGGCGCGCCGTAGAGCGCGGCAAACAGCTCGAGGTTCTCGCGACCTGTTTGGCGCTCGTAGAGGTTCTGCTCCTCGAAGACCAGATTGATGAGCGGCTTCACGCGCTCTCGCTCGCGGCAGACGTCGTGCCCGGCGATCGAGGCGCGCCCCTTGGTCGGGCGCGCACGGCCAGTCAGCATGCGGATGGTGGTCGTCTTCCCGGCACCGTTGTGGCCGAGAAACCCCAGGATCTCGCCCTCGGCGACGCTGAAGCTGACGCCGTCGACGGCGCGCACCTCACCGTAGTGCTTGCAGAGGCCCTCCACTTCGATGATGTCCCGTCCAAAGCTCAAAGCGCTCATCGCGTCTCCCCGTGCCCCTGTCATCCCAAGCTCGCCGCCAGGACTGTACGTTGGTCGAGCGTCGCCCTCTACGCTCGGCGCTGCGACCCGACAACCGCCCCGATGACGACGCCGATTGCCGCGCC
Organism: uncultured Thermoleophilia bacterium; assembly: GCA_963798285.1. Taxonomy (GTDB): domain Bacteria; phylum Actinomycetota; class Thermoleophilia; order UBA2241; family UBA2241; genus CAIXSE01. The sequence goes on from CAWCSR010000002.1 coordinate 338,132, forward strand.
TGCCGCCAGCCCGAGCGCAAGATTGTCGAGCATCGTCCCGAAGATCAGCCCGATCCCTGCACCGATGCCGATGAGCACGCCCATCCCAACGTAAGGCGATGACGATTCCCGGTCCCCTGCTTCTTCCCGAGTCCGATTCTCATCCACGGTGCTCCTCCCCGGAACCTCGTAGGCTCATAGACAACTGCTCAACATCAAGACAGCTGCCCCCAAGACCCTAGCACCGAGACTGGCTGGCGTGCATGTACAGACTGGGCGAAAACGCGGCTGGGAGTGCGCCAGTCTGTTGCCCCTTCTGATGCCGCCCGCCCACCCGGACAGGCCTGTGGACTCTGCCCGAGACCCCTGGCCACTCCCACGACGGCCCGGGGAGGGGCAGCGACTGATACTTGTACGCAAAGCGTCTTCGCGGAAGCGGGCGGGGACTGCGCGCAGCGACGAAAGCGCCCATACCGCCGAGGCCGACTGCGACCGTGTGGGTTGCAGTCGTGGTTGCAGAGCGCAAGTCCCTGCGTCGCTTCGTCTCTTGCGTCTTGAGGGAGGCTACGGAGAATCCGTAGGCCGTGCAAGGGCGGCGCTCTCCCAGCTGAGCTAGCGGCCCACGAGGGGGACAAGCATAGCGCGTGAGGGGATGGCGACCTGAAGCGCGGAGACGCGGGTTGCATGACGGTTGCAGAAGCCGGCAGCCGCCATTGCCCTTGAAGACCGTGAAGACGATACAGACGACGCCGGGCCGGATCCGCACCGAGAAGCCGGCCACGAGTCTCGGTCTGCTGCGTCGCTTCGGTCGCAGCGGAAGACGGTGAAGACGATACAGACGAAGCGGATCGCCAAAAGCGTCCGCAAGCCGCCGCATCTGTTCCGCGGTGAGAAGTCGAAGGACAAATACGCGTAGGCATGACTCCGGGCGGCTGCCGCATGGACCCGCGACGGGCCGCTCAAGCTTGCCGTGACCAGGCCGAGGAATGGGCATAGGCTGAAGACCGATGGTGCTTGCAGCCGTTGCCTGGGACTAGCTGCCGCGTGGAGTTGCGCCCGGCGTCTCGCACCTGGCACCGAAGTCGGCTTTGACTGAGTAGGGGGCAACACATGGCCGTGGACAAGAGCGTGGTGGATGAGCAGATTGCGGCTCTCGGGGACTTCGACCAGTGGTTCACGAAGAAGGAGCGCAACTACCTGCATGAAGTCATGACCCGGGCGAGATAATCCAGGCGATGACCAGTGGGGTTCTGGACGGCAACACGTGGCTCATCACCGTCACGAACAAACGGGTGCTGTTCTTGGACAAGGGCATGGTGTACGGACTGAAGCAGATGGAGTTGCCCATCACGCAAATCAGTGCCGTTTCACACCGAACGGGCATGCTGTTCGGCAAGATCGAGGTCTCGACCGCCGGCGGAACGAAGTCGGTCACCCAGATCCAGAAGGGGGACGTGCCGAAGGTTGCGCAGATCATCTCCGACCTCGTTCACCGCCCGGCCGCCGTCGCGCCGTCCCTGGCACACGTTGCAGTGTCATCGGATGACGTCGTTTCGCAGCTGGAGAGGCTAGCAGCACTGAAAGCGGCTGGAGCACTGACAGATGAGGAGTTTCAGCATCAAAAGTCCCAACTGATGGGGCTACCCTCACCAGTTCCCGCACCACCGACTCCCACCCCTCCCATTCAACCATCAGCCGTACCCGAAGAAGGGTGGCATCCGGATCCTGAGGAGCGTCACGAGCTCAGGTACTGCGACGGCTCGAAGTGGACGGAGCATGTTTTCACTGATGGAGCCCAGACGGTTGACCCGCTGTAGCTGCTACTGAAGACGGCCAACGGCCAGGCTCCCGCCCCGAGATCGATGTCACCAGCGGCTGCGCACAGAGCACTGGTCTCCTCCGTCGCTCCGGTCGCCGACAGGCGAGACGCAGCGCTACAGACCGTGGCAGTGCTTGAACTTCGGGCCACTGCCGAGGCAGTCACGTTCCGACACCGATCGCCATCGCAGTAGAGTGAAACCGACCATGGGTCGTTGCACATGCCGACGGGCATGGCGTGCAGGAGTTGTCAGCCCTTAGAGTCAAGGGCTGCCGGCAGTAACCGCAGAACGACAGTTGAAAGGCGGACGATGGACTGGACACAAGTCTCTGTCGTTGCGGTCACCATACTCGCTGGCTTCGCGACCTGGGGCCTGACAGAGCGCGGCAAGCGCAGATTCGAAGACTACACTCGGCGCGAGGCTCGGTACGAACAACTTGTGCGTAGCATCCGTGGCTTTCAAGCCGGGACTGGCGACCCAGATGCGAAACAGACGTTCTTGACGGAACTCGAACTCTGCTGGCTGTACGGTTCTGATGAAGTAGTCCACGCCGGGTATGCATTCCTAGACAGCGTGAAGGCCGACCAAAATGCGAGCGATGACGACAGAGCCCTGGCCGCCGGGACTCTGGTCCTCGCCATCCGGAAGGACCTCATTCGTCGAGCCCCGATTCGCCAGACGGGCCTCACCGCCTCCGACTTCGAGATACTCGCCGTGAGAATGGGCATGTAGCTCCGCTACATCGGGAATTCCCTGCGACTTCAGTCTCCTTCGTCGCTTCGGTCGCATGCAGACCCTGAAGACGATGCAGGCGTAGCCGCCGCCTTGGCCCTCGATGGATGCGCCCTCTATACGTACCTCATCGGACGTCATACAGTGAGGCCATGACCGGGCTCTACATCGTGCTTGGATTCGCCGCCGTGGGCATAGTCGCATGGCTCGTGACAAGCGGTATCTGGACCATCACGAGGTGGGTCGGACGAGCGACTCATGTGGATGAGCGAGTCGACCACTTCTTTGACGTTGACGGCGGACTGGACGAGGCCGATTACATCAAGTTCAAGGAACAGCACCCGCACGGTGGGCGCGGATAGGTGCTCGACGATCTTCTGAAGCACGGTCTGAAGCTCGTGGTCTGCGGCACAGCTGTCAATGACGGTCCAAAGTGGACCCCTTTGTGACGGTCCAAAACGGACCCCTCATCAGGTTCGTAGCATCAGCCTCCCTTCGTCTACGCCAGCCTTGCGTTTGTCCTTGAGCCGATAGCTCTCGCCGCGGATGCTGATCACGTGGCTGTGGTGCAGCAGGCGATCGAGGATCGCCGTGGCGATCACGCCGTCGCCGCTGAACACCTCGGCCCATTCTCCGAAGCTCTTGTTCGAGGTGAGGATGATCGAGCCGCGTTCGTAGCGGCGAGAGATGACCTCGAAGAGCAGCGCCGCCTGCTCGGCACCCAGGGGCAAGAAGCCGACCTCGTCGACGATCAGCAGGCTGGGCCGCGTGAAGCTGAGCAGGCGGCGGCTGTAGGAGCTCGCCTCACGCGCCGTTGAACTGAAAGCGTCGGTGCCGTCAGGCGTCGCCGGCGCTTTCTTAGAAGAAGTCGGATCAGGGATCTGGCCTGCAACATGCTAGGCAGCGGAGAAGCAGCTGCTCTTGAGCCGGATGCGACCACGGTCCCCGCCAGCTATCGGCGCCCCGACAAAGTCGGCGGATTTCGGGGGGGGGGGGGGGGGGGGTAGCGCTCGGCTCAGTGACCATGCTGCACGAGCTGCGCGGCGATCCAGTCGGGGACGTGCCCCTCCACCAATTGCTGCGAAACGAGGTCCTAGCGGCGGAGAGTCGCGCCCGCGTGAAGGTGGCCCTCATAGTGAACGAGGGATCTGCGCCTCCGCCGGAAGTGCACGAGGCCGTCTACCGGATCACCCAGGAAGCGCTCAACAACATCGTCCGCCATGCGAAGGCGGCGAACGCCTGGGTGCGGCTCGACGTCGATCCTTCGCAGGTCCTCCTCCAGGTCGGCGACGACGGCCGGGGCTTCGATCCCCTCGCCTCCGTCGATCTCAGCCACTTCGGACTGAAGTCCATGAGGGAACGCGCTTGCGACTCAGGAGGCCAGCTCAGGGTGAGAAGCGTGCCCGGTGGGGGAACCGTGGTCGAGGCGGAGTGGCGCGGCGGCGAGTCAGGTGGACTCGAGAGGTAGCTTCCCGACCGTTTGCCCGTTGGATGCCCCATCTGGGGCCAGGGTCGGCTGTAGCTGGTTGGGCGAACGAGACGATCGCCCGCCGCAGAGCGCGGCTCAGAATCCTCGGGCCGGTGCTCCTCAACGACCAGCTGACGCTGCTCGCCGGCGCACCTTTCTGCGGCGCGGGCACGGGATTCCCGTTCGACGCCCCGTGAGGCCCTCGTCGACTCCGGGCCAGCCCCAGTCTCCGCGCCGACACGATCGTCGCTGGCGGACGTGGCGGTCCAGAGGCTCAGTGATCGCGGCCCCGGTCGAGGTCAGGATAGCGTTCCGCTCAGAGATCATTCAGCGGCCCCCTCACCGAGAGCCCGCCGGTTCCAGGTGGACGACGACGTCGGTGATCTGGCCGTAGGTGCGACGGAGCGCGGCCTCGACCTCGTGGGCGATTTCGTGGCCGCGTTCGACGGTCGTACCCCGCGCGACCTCGATGTGCAGGTCCATGTAGACGTAGCTCTCCGATCCCCGAGTGCGGACCCCGTGGCAACTGAGCACGCCGGGCACAAGGCGTGCGGCGGTGGCAACCTCGTCGGCGGGTAGACGGGCGGCGTCTCCGAGAGTATGCAGGACGCCGCGCATGATGCCCCAAGCAGTGCGGAAGATCACGACCGCGACCAGGAGGGCGACGATGCCGTCGGCCTGCTCGTAGCCGAGCCGCACGATGACGAGGCTGAAGATGACGCCGATGCTCACCATGACGTCGCTCAGGGTGTGCCCGGCGTCGGCGATCAGCACCTCGCTCCCGAGCCGCCTCCCGGCCCGCCGTTCCCAGGTCGTGACCAGGATGTTGACCGCCAGCGTGCCGAGCATGATGGCGAAGGAGATGGTCGTGACCTCGGTCGGCAGGCCGCGTCCGAGCAGACTGTCGATGGCGCCCTTGCCGACCGTGTAGCCCGCGAACGCAAGGATGAGGCCGATCAGCGCGGCGGCGAACGTTTCGAACTTGGCGTGCCCGTAGGGGTGTTCGGCATCGGCCGGCCTCGAGGCGAACCACATGCCCACGAGCCCGATGATGTTCGAGGCGCCGTCGAAGAGCGAGTGGAAGCCGTCGGCCTCCATCGCCGCGGAGTGGCTCATGATGCCGTAGACGAGCTTGGCGAGCGCAACGGCCAGGTTGAGCGCGAGAACCACCCAGAGGACGTTGCGGATGCTGCGATACCGGTCGTGCGCTGCGCTCATAGGACTCCTTGGGAGACTGGCGGACGAACGCGATCCTACTGACAAGTAGCTCGCCCTGCTCGTGTGGGCTACCGGCGTCTGCTGGCAAGCTAGGCGACGTTGTCAGCGGCGGGACGCGTGTCTTCGGCTGAGCGTCGCCCGAGCCGCATCCACGGCGCCTTCCATCATGCGTCCTCAGCCTTTTCGCGCAGCCGCGCGTTGTCGGCTAGCTCCGAGCGCTCGCGGTTCCGCGTGAGCCACAAGGATACGACGATCGAGCCGCCGACTGCGATGACAATGACCATGAGCGACAGGTAGATCGGGATGTGGATGACATCCGCGAGCAACATCTTCGTGCCGACGAAGCCGAGCACCGCGGCAAGGCCCCAGCTCAGGTATTCGAAGCGCTGGAGGCTCCCCGCGAGCGCGAAGTACAGCGAGCGCAGGCCGAGGATCGCCGCCACGTTCGACGTGAACACGACGAAGGCGTCATCGGAGACGGCGAGGACTGCCGGCACCGAGTCGACAGCGAACACCAGGTCGGCCGACTCTACTGCGACCAGGGCGACGGCCAGCGGCGTGAGCAGCCGGCGGCCGGCGCGGCGCACGGTGAAGGCGTTACCGGTGTAGTCGGGCGCGACCGGAAAGAATCGCTTCGTCAGGCGCACCAGAGGGTTTCGCTGCGGATCAGCCTGCACGCCGCGCGAGCGCAGCAGCTTGATCGCGGTGAACACCAGCAGCGCGCCGAAGACGTACATCACCCACGTGAAGCGCTCGAGCACGGCCACGCCGGCGAAGATGAACACGCCGCGCATGACGATCGCCCCGAGGATGCCCCAGAAGAGCACTTTACGCTGGTACCGCAGAGCGATGCCGAGGGAGCCGAAGACGAGCAAGAAGACGAAGAGGTTGTCGATGCTCAGCGACTCCTCGATGAGGTAGCCGGCCAGGTACTCCTGCGCCGCCACGGGTCCGCGCCAGCTCCAAACGGCGAGTGAGAACGAGAGTCCGAGGCCGATCCACACCGCGCTCCACAGGAGCGCCTTCTTCGTCGATATGACCCCGCCGCGCCGGCCGAGCACGCCGAGGTCGATCGCGAGCAGCCCGGCGACGGCGACAAGGAAGACGATCCAGGGGGTGAGTCCGGCGCTCATGGCGCGCTCCCCGGCGGTCGCTCGCTCGGCACACCTTGCATGGCTCCTCCTCGGCTCTGGTCCTGCCGAGGCAAAAGAAGAGACCTCGGCAATGATCGTGCCGAAGGTCTCGCCACAAGGTGCGCGACCGGGGCCGAAGCCCGGGATGTCGATCGCGCCGCCCGCTCGTGCGGGCCGGCTACTCCCCATCGGGAGGGCGAGTCTACGGGGGAAGAGTGGGCACGGTCAATCCGGCGAGGGAGCACCGACTGCCGCCGTCAGGCCGGTCACGCTACGTCCTCCTCTGGCTATGCACAAGGGCGAGCGTGCACGCGGTCGCGTCAGATCACCTCAGTCGAGCGATGGGCGGCGTATCGCGCATGGCTAGCAAGGAGCCGAAGGACTCTCGGTGACGATCAGCGCAGAGTCACAACGAGACGCAGTCCGCTGGTGCCCGTGCCATCCACCCCCGAGCATTTGGGTTGCATTTGGGTTGCAGAATGGTTGCAGAACGGAGGTCTAAGCGGAGGGCCGTGCGGAAGAAATCCCTGGAAATGGGTGGTAGCGCATATGGGATTCGAACCCATGTTACCGCCGTGAGAGGGCGGCGTCCTAGGCCCCTAGACGAATGCGCCACGCAAGAACGGGGCTGCTGCGGCAACGGGCCGAGGCGCGCAGCGGCAGCGGCGGATAAGGGTAGCACAAGACCCCTCCACGGAAAACCCGCCATCCGTGGCTCAGGGGCGTGTAGGCTATCGTCTGTGAGTGAGCCCAGACGCACAGCCGAGGTGGCGTACAGGCGCGCGGAGGAGGCGGACCTGCCGCGCGCGTTCCTGGTGTTCCGCGCGGCTCTCAACTCGTATCTGCTCGCAGCCGGCCTGGAGGGCATCCCCGAGGACGACCAGCAGGCGCCGACTTACCGGCACTTCCTGCATCACGACGCCGAGCGGTTCTGGGTCGCCGAGGCCGAGGTGGAAGGACTCACGGACGGCGGCGGCACGCTCGGTGTGGGCGGTCGCCAGGTCGTCGGCTGGGCCTCCGGCCTCGTGCGCGGCGACTGGTGGTTCCTCAGCGGTCTGTTCATCTTGCCGGAGGCGCAGGGCATCGGCGTCGGCGCCCGGCTGTTCGAGCTCGCCGCGACGGGCGCGCCGCCGGGAGCGGTGCGCGCCACCATCACCGACTCGTTCCAGCCCATCTCGAACACGCTGTACGCGCACCGTGGCCTGCTGCCGCGCGAGGTCATCGTCGGCTTCGGCGGGCAGCCCCTTGATGGGCTGCGCCCTCCCCAACTGGGCACGCTCACTCCCGAGCCGCTCACGGTCGCAGCGATCCCGGAGTTGCTCCGGATCGACGCCGAGGCGAGCGGCCTCGATCGCAGCGTGGACCACGAGTTTCACCTGACCGGCGGCGGCCGCCGCGGCTGGCTCTTCCGCCGCCGCGGCCGCGCCGTCGCCTACGTGTACGTGCGGCCGGACGGCTGGGTGGGTCCGGCCGCGGCGCGTCGCGAGCGCGACATGCAGACCATCACCTCCTGGGGTATCGCCGACCTCGCGCGAGGCGGCGCCACCGAGAAGATCCGCGCCGGCGTCACGGGCCCCTGCGAGGGCGCGCAGCGCGCGTTCTGGGAGGCCGGGCTGGTCTTCACCGGCCCGCCCGCCCTGCTCCTCTCCTCGCGTCCCTTCGGCTGCCTCGACCGGTATGTGGTCGCGAGCTACGGCTTGTTCTGAGCGGCCGCACGGATCGCGCGGCGAGCTGCCGGTGGGTCGGTCGGCGGATTCTCGGCGCGCCGACCCAAGACTCGCGGCTCCCGCCATCAGGGACCGCGTGATACGGTTCGTTGACCTGAGGAGCCACCCAGGGAGGCATGTGAGTCACGCGGACGAGGTCATCACCGACGTGAACCGGCGGCGCGTGAGGGCGCGCGCCCACGACGACAGCTTCACCATCGCCTGGGACTACCCCGGACGTACCCTGCTCGAGGTCCGCATCCTGCGATCCTGCGAGGGACTCGCGGGATCCCCGGACGACGGCGTTGCCGAGAGTCAGGAGCTCGTCTACCAGGACGTCACCGGCTCCTTCCGGGACAGTGGTCTGGCCGAGGACCGCCCGTACTTCTACACGGTCTTCGCGCGGGAGCCCGGCGGCGAGTGGGTCCGCTGGGAGGACTACTCGCTGCCGAGTGAGCTCAGGAGTGGCGTGAGCGCCGGTTTGCCCGGCTCGGGAACGACGGCATGAAGGCCCGTCTCTGCCTGCTGCTGTGCCTCGGCCTCACGAGCGCCGTGCTGTTGACGATGCCCGGCGCCGCCCGAGCCTCTGGAAGCTCGACTGAGTCGGGCGGCAAGACGACGACGGCCGACGCCGGCGCGGCCGCGGCGACCGCCGCCGCGCAGGCCGACCCGAGCGTCGCGGCCGTCCTCGCCGGCAAGGGCGCGACCGTGCAGCAAGCGACGCCGTGGGGCGGGACCGCCGCCCAACCGGCCGGCTACCGGCTCGAGTACCGCTGGCCGGCCGCGTCGGCCACAGCCGTCAACGAGGAGTGGCCGCTGCTGCGCTCGAACGCGTCCGCGCCCCAGCCGCCCTACGACACGATGGACTACCGCATCCGGGCATCCGATGTGAGCGGCCTCCAGGTCGACGTCCTCCTCGACGGCTCGCGCGTCGTCCAGGTGATGCCGGCGGACGGCGAGACGGAGTTGGTGCTCAAGGAGCAGACCTGGCCGCCGTTCAGCTGGGTCCCGGGGTTCACGTCCCGGCCCTGGGTGGTCGCTCCGATCTTCATCGTGCTCGCGGTCCTCCTCATGGTGCGCGCCTGGCTGCGCTCGCGTGCCTGGAACCGGCGCCTGCCGTCGATGACCCGGCACGACCGCCAGTTCATCACCCGCGTCGCCGTCCTTGTGTTCCTGCTCGCCGGATTCGCCTGGCAGTTCTACGAGGGCTGGTACGCCGCGACCGGTCCCACGGTCGGCTCCGGCAACGCGGCAGGCTCGCTGGCGTCGCTGCCGCTTCTGCTCATCCCGCCGGGACTCTTCATCGCCGGTCTGATCCTCGAGCTGAGCGCCGCGCCTCGCCGCGGCTCCTGGGCGCTGCTGGCCGTGCTCGCCGGCGCGGCCAGTGCCTACTTCCTCGCCGCCGCCGTCACCGGCGCCACGACCAATCTGAACCTCTCGTACTACCTCCTGCTCGCCGTGCTCGCCCTCATCGCCATCCCGCGTGCGTTCTCCTCCGGCAAGATGGGGTGGAGTCGCCGCGCCGCGCCGCGATACGGCTGAGTCGCGACAGGGCTGAGCCGAGATCCGGCTGAGCCACGCAGTACCTCTCAGCACGGCTTCAGGACGCCCCCAGCGCCCGCCCAGACGCGCCTGTCACACTCTCTCCCGTCAGCAGAGACGAAGAAGAGGTGGGAGATGCGCAGACCAGTCATCGCCGTCGCCGTGGCGGTGCTGATCCTCGCCGCGGCCACAGCCGCCGGGCTCGGGATCTCCGCGTGCGGCGGCACGACGGCCACGGCTACCACGCAGGCCACCGCAACCGGTGCTTCCGGCGGCGGACAGGCTCCGGACATGAGCGCCGCGTTCACCACGGCGCTCGATCCGCTCATCAAGGCCGGGACCATCACGAGCGACCAGGAGGGCAGCGTGATCGATGCGCTCACGTCCTCGATGCCCGGCGGCGCGAGTGGCCAAGCGCCGAGCTCCGGCTCGACTCCGCCCGGCGGCTCCATGCCGAGCCCCGGGGCGACGCCTCAAGGCGGTTCGGAGGGCGCGATGCCGGATCCGAGCCGGCTGTTCTCTTCGGCGCTCGACAAGCTCGTGAGCGACGGGACCATCACGTCGGCCCAGAGGACCGCCATCGGCAAGGCGCTCAGCTCGGCGATGCAGGGTGGACCCGGCCAGCAAGGCGGGGCCACGACCCAGACCGGCGCCTCGAGCGCCGCGGACTCCAGGCAGATGCAGACCTGAGCGCGCTGCGCAGAGTGCGCTGAGGGCCGGGCGGCGACTTCGTCCGCCGCCCGGCCCTCAGCGGTCCGCCGGCGACCCGTGTCGCCGCCCGGCCTTCAGCGCGTCCACCGGCCGTCCGCGGCCGCCCGGCGGCCTCAGCGCTGGATCAGCTCCACGGAGTTGCCGTCCGGATCGTCGACGAAGGCGATACGCGGTCCGTCGCCCTCCAGCAGGAACGGCTGCCGCGTGATGCGGCCCCCGAACAGCTCGAGCGCCGGCAGCACGGCATCGATGTCCTCTGTCTCAAAGGCGAAGTGGCCGAAACGCTCGCCACCCGGGTAGCCGTCATCCTTGCCCCAGTTGTAGACGAGCTCGATGGCGAAGTTGCCGGCCTCAGGCGCCATGAACACGAGCGTGGCCTTGCCCTTGGTCAGCTCCGAACGGCGCGCCTCGTGCAGACCCAGCTGTTCGTAGAACTTGATCGCACTCTCCAGGTCCCTTGTCCTCGTCGCGACGTGCACGAACTTCATGTGGTCCTCCTCCGGCGCGCTCGTGTGCTCGCCGCATCTCCATCAGTGCGTTCAGCGACAACGTACCCCACTTCGCGCCCCGGGTGCTCCGTCCGTGGACCGGCACCACAGGGCGTACGCTCGACGACACGTACGTGCTCCTGGGCGCTTGGACGTGCCGGCCCGCCCGCGACGGCACTCCGGGGCCGGAGGTCCCCGCATCGGCGCGCTCAGGCTTCGAGGTGCTGCCGCACGGCAAGCACCAGCTCCGGCAGCAGCTTGCCGCCCGGTCCTTTGAGGAAGACGTCGCTCATCCGCGACAGCGCGTCGCGCTCGGGGTTGACGTCGATGATCGTCGCGCCGGCCTCCTGGGCGATCATCGGCACGGCGGCGGCGGGGTAGACCACCCCGGACGTGCCGACGATGAGCATCACGTCGCAGCCGGCGCTCAGCTGCTGCGCCGCGTTCAGGGCGTCCGGCGGCAGGCCCTCGCCGAACCAGACGACCTCCGGGCGCAGGTAGTCCCCGCACTCGGGGCAGCGCGGCGGCTTCTCCGTCTGGCCGGCAAAGTCCTCCCAGCGATAGCCGCGGTGCCGGCCGTCGATGCAGCGGAAGCTCCGCATGCTGCCGTGAAGCTCGATGACCTGGGTCGACCCGGCGCGCTGGTGCAGCCCGTCGATGTTCTGGGTGATCACGACGACCTTGGGCAGCAGCCGCTCGAGCTCTGCGATGGCGAAGTGGCCCAAGTTGGGCTCGGCGGCGGCCGTCACGCCGAAGCGGTGCTCGTACCAGCTCCAGACGAAGGCCGGGTCATCCCGGTAGGCCCCCGGCGTGGCCAGCTGCATCGGGTCGTAGTGCGCCCAGAGACCTGTCTCAGGCTCGCGGAAGGTCGGGATCCCGGACTCTTTGCTGACGCCGGCTCCGGTGAACACCGCGAGCCGCGCGGACCGGGCCACGGCGCGCGCCGCCGTCTGCAGGGCGTCGTTGGGGGGGAGATCGTCGAGCCGCTCACTCACCTGAGCCTCCTCGGACGTGTGCTGCCGGCCTCGGTAGATTGTACGCTAGGCACGGCGGGCAGAGTCGTCCGCCGCCACGCTGAAGGGGACGACCATGCCGGATGACGCGCGAGAACCGCAGGACCACCCGTACGTCGCCCACTACGACTGGCCGCTTGACTCCGGCGCGGAGGACCGCTTCAGTCTCACGCCGGAGAAGGCGGCGGCCGATGCTCAGCACGTCGCCGACAGGGAGGCCGTGTACGGCGGCCGCGGGCTGCGCCTCGTTCTGGCCGCTCCGGTCATCGCCTGGAGCTTCGTCGGCATCCCTGTGCTCGTGCTGCTCGCGGCGGTGGCGATCATCGGCCTCTTTGGCAGTGCGGATATCGAGGCGAAGCAGATCACACCCGGCACGGCCGGTCTCTTCGCCCTGCTGGCCCTGATCGAGGTCGCCGCCATCTGGGAGGCTCTGATGCTGTGGCGCGACCAGCTGGACATCGGGCGGTGGCGCGCCGTGCTGGTGATGAGCGCGCTGGTCGCCGTTGCGGTCTCGGTGGCGCTCTGGCTCTTCGGCGACGGGTCGAGCGAAGCGACAGTCGCCACCGTCGTCGTCTGGTACTGCGCCGCCGTGGCGCTCTGGCAGTGGCGCCGGTCCGTGCGCCTGGCTTCAGCCATCGAACGTCTGGAGAAGTACTCACCATGAGAAGCGAGGAGCCGAGAGGCCGGAGAGAGCCGCCGGCCGGAGACGACGCAGCGCCGGCCGGAGACGACGCAGCGCCGGCCGGCGTACCGGCTGAGGACAGGGCTTCGGCCGGAGATGGCGCTTCGCCAGTCGCGGACGACGCTCCGCCGGCCGGTGCGTCCGCCAGCGTCGGGCGCCCCGGCGCCGGCCGGCGCCTGCTGGCCGCGGCCGTCACGCTGCCGTGGTTCCTCGCCTACGGCATCACCGGCGCCTGGGCGGTCACCCGCGGCGCGCAGGCCTACTCCGAGGGCCTCAAGGACTTCGACGTCGGCTATACGCGCTTCGTGACACCGATCTCGGTGATGTACGTCGGCGCGCTGCTCCTGGCCGCGTTCGCGGTCCTGCTCGCGTTCGCCCTGCTCCTGCTGTACGACCGTCGCTCGGCCGTGGTCTGGCTGCCGGTCCTCCTGATCGCCGGCGGCCTCACGGCCGGTTCGGTCTGGGCCAGCGTCCGCGGCGGACTGGCTCCGCTCCTCTGGGTGCTGTTCTTCTTCGGCATCGCTTTCGTCACGGTCGTTGCGCTGGTCCGCGTGGTCCGGGTGACGCGGGCCGGAGCGGCGTGGGAGAATCGCGCCGCCATGAGCACCAGTATCTTCGTCGGACACGCGAAACCGCCGGCCAACACCGTGAGCGGCCAGATGTACACGATCCTCAGCGTCGTGTGCGAGGTCGACATGGACACCGGAGTGATCGTCGCGGCCGAGTTCACCGTGGCGACCGACCTCGCCAAGCAGTACCTCAACCGCCTCCTCGCGGGACGCAGCCTGAACACCGACGAGGACGCGATCGTCTCCGAGCTGGAGAAGTGCTACTTCTCCGGCACGCAGAAGGCGCTCATCCAGTGCTTCCGCGACATGGCCAAGCGCTACCGCGCGCAACTCGCCTAGGGAGTGCCTTCGCCGGGCGCGCCTCCGCCCGCAGCGGACTTCGGCGTCTCACGGCCGTGGCCGCCGCATGCTGACGACGCGCGCTGATCGCTCGGGACCGCCACTGGTATACACCAGGCTCCTGCTGGTATAGTCCAGCCAGTCATCGCAGGACAAACGCTCGAGGAGGGACCCGGAATCATGGCCGCAGTCGAAGGAATCACGTCGTTCGATCCGCCGCGCCGCGTGCTGATGGGCCCCGGGCCTTCGGACGTCCACCAGCGCGTCCTGGACGCCATGGCGCGGCCGACCATCGGTCACCTCGACCCCGAGTTCGTGCGCATGATGGACGAGCTCAAGGACCTCCTGCGCTACGCGTTCCAGACCGAGAACCGGGTGACGTTCCCTGTGTCCGGCCCGGGTTCCGTCGGCATGGAGACCTGTTTCGTGAACCTGGTCGAGCCGGGTGACAAGGTCCTGGTCTGCCGCAACGGCGCCTTCGGCGGGCGGCAGCTCGAGAACGTGGAGCGGACCGGCGGCGTGCCGGTGGTCGTCGACGACGACTGGGGCACGCCCATCTCGCTGGACAAAGTCGAGCGGGCGTTCGACGCGAACCCCGACATCCGCATCGTCTCGTTCGTACACGCGGAGACCTCCACCGGCGTCGGCAGCAACGCCGAGGCGATCGCGACCATCGCGCACGCCCACGGCGCGCTCGTGATCGCCGACACCGTCACCTCGCTCGGCGGCATCCCCGTGATGGTCGACGAGTGGGGCCTCGACGCCGTGTATTCCGGCAGCCAGAAGTGCCTGAGCTGCACGCCCGGCCTCTCGCCGGTCACCTTCAATGAAGCTGCGCTCGAGAAGGTCAAGGCGCGCAAGACCAGGTGCCAGAGCTGGTTCATGGACCTGAACCTCGTGCTGCCCTACTGGGAGGGCGGCGCGCGGACGTATCACCACACCGCGCCGATCAACCCGCTGTACGGCCTCCACGAGTCGCTGCTGATGCTGACCGAAGAAGGGCTTGAGGCGGCGTGGCGGCGGCACGCCGAGCTCCACGAGGCTCTCGTCGCGGGGCTCGAGGGCCTCGGCCTGAGCATGTACGTCGAGGCCCCGTACCGCCTCCCCCAGCTCAACCTCGTCAGCGTGCCGGAGGGCGTCGACGACGCCTGGGTGCGCGCCGAGGCGCTCGAGCGGTACGGTCTCGAGCTCGGCAACGGTCTCGGTGTGCTGGCCGGCAAGGTCTGGCGCATCGGCCTCATGGGCACGTCGTGCACCCAGTCCAACGTCGACCTCTGCCTGGACGCGCTCGGGACGCTCGTGCCGGAGGCCGCCGCCAGGTAGCCCGCGACCGCTTTCGACTCGCCGCCGAAGGGCGCTGTTTCGATCTGGGGCCGGTGAGGTACCACCCGGGGCGATGGCATCCATCGCCCGCTGGTCCTGCTCCGCCGCCCGCCCGGCTTTGTCCCGGGTCACGTCGGCGTGTCGAAGGGTCCGCCTCCACGACCCGCCCGGTCTCTCCTCGCGCACATTCTGACGCGAGCGCCTGACGGCGCCCGTCTTCTCCGGCCGCCCACGCCGGAGAGTCATCCCCACCCCCATTCCAAGCGAGGTGCCATGACCGCGGCCAGACCCAAGGTCGTCCTGTTCACGACGCCGACGTGCAGCTACTGCCGTCTGGCGAAGGCGTACTTCCAGCAGAACAACGTTCGCTTCACCGAGGTCGACGTCAGCCGCGACCAGCGGGCCGCCACCGACATGGTCCGCCGCACCGGTCAATCCGGTGTGCCGGTCATCCTCATCGACAACCGCCCGATCGTCGGGTTCGACAAGCCGCGTATCAACCGCGCGCTGGGCCTGTGACCACAGACCGCGTCGCGACAGGAACGGAGTGAGCATGTTGCAGACCACGACCATCCAGCCACTTGACGACCGCGTGCTGATCGCTCTCGCCGAGGAAGAGGACGAGCGCACCGTGGGAGGTCTCTACATCCCCGACACGGCCAAGGAGAAGCCGCGGACAGGCCTCGTGGTCGCCGTGGGTACCGACGAGGACCTGCAGGACAAGATCAAGACCGACGACAAGGTCATCTTCTCCAAGTACGGCGGCGAGGAGATCGAGGTAGACGGCCGCGAGCTGCGCATCATCCAGCGCAGCGACATTCTGGCCGTCGTCCGCGACTGACCCGGCGTGCGCGGCTCCGCGGCTGTTCCCCCGCGGAGCCGCGCACGCGGCCCTCTCCTGGGCCGATCCGGAGCCCCTCACATTGTTCGCGGCGCAGGCTGATGCTAGCGTTCATCTATTCAGCACTCGCTCGCGGCCGGGGGGATCCGCGTCGATCCGGCGGCCTGATACCGCCGGTACCTAGGAGGGCACATGACCGACGAGACCACCAAGGGTCCCGAACCGACCGTAGAGGAGCTCAAGGCCAAGGCGTACCAGCCCATGGACGACGCCATGAAGCTCCACCCGTTCTACCGCGGCAAGATCGAGACCACCCTCAAGTGCTGCGTGCGCGACTTCCAGGACTTCGGCATCTGGTACACGCCGGGCGTCAGCGCTCCCTGCCTCGACATCCAGAAGGATCCCGAGAAGGTCTACGAGTACACCAACAAGGCGAACACCGTGGCCGTCATCAGCGACGGCACGCGCGTGCTCGGCATGGGCGACATCGGCCCCAAGGCCGGCATGCCGGTGATGGAGGGCAAGAGCCTCCTCTACAAGTACCTCGGCGGCGTGGACGGCTTCCCGCTCATGGTCGACACCAAGGACCCGGACAAGTTCATCGAGTTCGTGAAGCTCGTGCAGCCGGGGCTGGGCGGCGTCAACCTCGAGGACATCGCGCAGCCCAAGTGCTTCCGCATCCTCGACACGCTGCGCGCGGAGTGCGAGATCCCCGTGTGGCACGACGACCAGCAGGGCACCGCGTGCGTCACGCTCGCCGGCCTCATCAACGCGCTCAAGGTCGTCGGCCGGCGCATCGACGACGTCGAGATCGCCTTCATCGGCTCCGGCGCCGCCAACGTCGCCATCAGCCGCCTGATCTTCGCCTACGGCGCCGACCCGGCGAAGTGCCGCGTCGTCGACAGCAAGGGCATCCTGCACAAGGGCCGCACGGACGTCGAGGCCGTCAAGGACGAGTGGGTCGACAAGTGGAAGTACTGCCCGATCACCAACGCCGAGCAGCGCCAGGGCGGCATCGCGGACGCGCTCAAGGGCGCCGACGTCTGCATCGCGCTCAGCAAGCAGGGCCCGGACACGATCGACAAGGAGTGGATCAGGGCCATGGCGCCGGACCCGATCGTCTTCGTCTGCGCCAACCCCGTCCCCGAGATGTGGCCCTGGGACGCCAAGGAGGCCGGCGCCGCCGTCGTGGCCACCGGCCGCTGCGACTTCCCCAACCAGGTGAACAACTCGATCGGCTTCCCCGGCATCTTCCGCGGCACCCTCGACGTGCGCGCCAAGACGATCACCGACGAGATGTGCATCGCCGCGGCCGAGGAGCTCGCCAAGGTCGCCGAGGACAAGGGCCTCACCGCCGACTACATCATGCCGACGATGGACGATTGGGAGGTCTTCCCGCGTGAGGCGGCGGCGGTGGCGATGAAGGCCATCGAGCAGGGCATCGCGCTGCGCACCGACCTGACGTTCGAGCAGGAGGTCGCGGAGGCGACGGCGATCATCGCCCGCGCCCGCGGCATGGTGCAGGACCAGATGGCCATCGGCTACATCCCGATGCCCGAGGGCAGCCGCGCGCCGGCGCCGACCAAGGCGGCGGCGCAGGGCCGTCGCCCGCGGCGGCGGGGACTACGCCGGCGAGATGGCCGACAAGGCCGTCGACGCGATCGGGCCGGCCGTCGACAAGATCGCCGCAGCGACTCAGGCGGCGATCGACACCGCGACCGAGGCGATCAAGAAGGCCACCGCCGGCAGGAAGAAGGACGACGTCGAGGATGCCGAGGTCGTGTCGGAAGAGCCGCCGGCCTGGACGCCTCCGCCCACCGAACCCGAGCCTCCGGCCGCCGACAAGAAGGACGAATGACAGCAGCGGGCGGGGCGGCTCTTCCGGCCGCCCCGCCCGCTGCCATCCGGCTGTCGCCCGCCTTCGGTGGCGAGCCTGACGCCGCGGCAGGTGCGCAAGGAGAACCCGGCGATCTTCCCGGTCATCGCCCCAGGCATCGGGACCTCCATGACGGCAGCCGGGGGATGACGAGCGCCCGAGCAAGGAGAGGGATGTGAGCGTGAGAGAACTCGACGTCGCCGCGGTCACGGCGGCGGTCAAGGACCTGTGCATCACCGCCAACTACGATCTGCCGGTGGACGTGTACGACGCGCTGAAGGCGGCCGAGAAGACCGAGGAGTCGCCGGTCGGCCGCGAAGTGCTCGGCGCAGCTGGTGGAGAACGCCGACATCGCCGCCGCGCGACCGCGTGCCGATCTGCCAGGACACCGGCTTCGCGGTGATCTTCGCCGAGGTGGGGCAGGACGTGCACCTCATCGGCGGCGACTTCGAAGAGGCCGTCCACGAGGGCGTGCGGCAGGGCTACGGCGACGGCTACCTGCGCAAGTCGGTCGCCGAAGAGCCGGGGCACGCCCGGCGCAACACCAGGGACAACACGCCGGCCATCATCCACACCAGCATCGTGCCGGGCGACCGGGTCTGCCTCACGATGATGGCCAAGGGCGGCGGCGCCGAGAACATGAGCTCGCTCAACATGCTCAAGCCGGCGCAGGGCTGGGCCGGCATGGTCGACGCCGTCGTCGAGACCGTCAGCCGCGCCGGCTCCAACCCGTGCCCGCCGGTCATCATCGGCGTCGGCATCGGCGGCACCATCGAGAAGGTCACGCTGCTGGCCAAGAAGGCGCTGCTGCGCGACGTCGGCAGCGCGCACCCCGACCCGCGGATCGCGGCGATGGAGGACGAGCTGCTCGAGAAGATCAACGCGCTCGGCATCGGCCCGCAGGGCCTCGGCGGCCGCACCACGGCCCTCGACGTCTTCATCGAGGAGATGCCGTGCCACATCGCCAGCATGCCGGTGGCCGTCAACGTCCAGTGCCACGCGCAGCGGCACAAGACCGTCACTCTCTGAGGGAGGGGATCATGGCTGCGAAGAAGATCACGACCCCCCTCACGGACGAGGTCGTCAAGGACCTGCGCGCCGGTGACACCGTGGAGATCACCGGCGTGATCTACCAGGCGCGCGACTCGGCCCACAAGCGGCTGGTCGCGCTCATCGAGGCCGGCGAGGACCTGCCGTTCGACCTCGCCGGCGCGGTCATCTACTACATGGGGCCGAGCCCGGCCAAGCCCGGCAACGTCATCGGCTCGGCCGGCCCGACCACCAGCGGCCGCATGGACGCCTACGCGCCGCTGCTCATGCGGCACGGCCTCAAGGGCATGATCGGCAAGGGGCTGCGCACGGCCGAGGTCAAGCAGGCCATGCGCGACGAGACCGCCGTGTACTTCGCCGCCACCGGCGGCGCCGGCGCGCTGCTCGCCAAGCGTATCGTCGCCAACGAGGTGATCGCCTACCCGGAGCTCGGCGCCGAGGCGATAGCGCGGCTCGAGGTCGTCGACTTTCCGGCGATCGTCGTCATGGACTGCCACGGCGGCGACCTCTACGAGGAGGGGCGCGCCCAGTACGCGCGCCAAGCCCAGGACCAGTCGAGCTGACCGGCCGGCGCCGCCGCGGCGGCGCAGAGGCGAACGGGCGCGGGCGTCGTCGACGCTGGGCCCCCGGCACTTCGGCGTCGGCCTTGACTTCGTGCCTCTGAAGGAGCGTCACCCCGGACGTTGACGGGGAGGGCGGCGCGCGCTCAGACCTCGCCGCGCGCGCCGCCCCGGCCACGCTCGGACCACGCCGCGCCCGCGCCTGTCGATGTCCACCGACGGGCCTCGCGCCCGGCGGGTACAATCGAGCGATGGAGGACGCGTTGTGACCGCCTGGATCATCGCGATCGGGCGGATGCTGGGGCTCGGGTCCATCGCCGGCATCCGGCCATCGCTGACGCTCGCCGTCATCGGGGTCGTCAGCTACTTCGACTGGGGCGTCGAGGCCAACTCCACCTTCCACTTTCTCACCTTCTGGCTGGTGATCGGTCATCTTCGTGGTGCTGGCCATCCTCGAGTCCGACCTTCGACAAGATCTCCAAGATGGACCGGCTGCAGGACCGGCTGATCATGCCGTATCGCCTTGCGATCGGCGGCGTGGCCGGCGCGGCCACCGCGCCGTTCGGCTGGAAGGGCGTCGTCGTCGGCGCCGCGCTCGGAGCCGGGGCGGCGTGGTTCTCCCAGTACACCAAGCACATATCGCGGCCCAGAAGCGTGCCGAGCGAGGCCGTCGTGGCCCTCATCAGCGCGGCCGAGGACCTCGGCGCGTTCCTCGGCAGCGTCCTCGTGCTCGCGGTCCCCTACTTCGGGTACGCCTGCGTCGGGGTCACCGGATTCATCTACTGGCGCGTAGGGGATCGGCGGCGGTCCAAGTACAAGCAGATGCGGCGGACTGCCCGGGCGGCGCAGCGCGCCGCGTCCGCCTCGGCCGAGGCGGCGGGCCCGCGGCCCGCGGCGGGGCCGCCGAGCACGCCGCTCGGCACGCCGGAGGCCGAGGCGCCTGCGGCGCCTGCCTCCAGCGAGCAGCCGGCGGTTGACGTGCCCGCCGTCGCCGCCTCGTCGCCCGACCTCCCGGAGCTCGGGGCCGGAGCCACAAGCGACGTGAAGCCCACCCGCGGGCCTGTCGCCGGCCGTCCGGGTGGGACCGGCGGAGGCGCCGATGAGCGCTGACGCCCCCGACGTCGGGGTGCGCCGGCTGCGCATGGTCGAGGAGCAGCTCGTGCGGCGCGGCCTGCGCGACGAGGACGTCCTGGCGGCGATGCGCTCGGTGCCGCGCCACCTCTTCGTGCCGGGGGTAGCGGCGGCCGAGGCCTACGCCGACACGCCACTGCCCATCGGACTCGGCCAGACCATCTCGCAGCCGTACATGGTCGCGCTCATGACGTCGCTGCTCGAGGTGGACGTCCGCTCCCGCGTGCTGGAGATCGGCGCCGGAAGCGGCTATCAGACGGCGGTGCTGGCCGAGGTCGCGGGCGAGGTCTACGCGGTCGAGCGGCTCGTTCCGCTCGCGGAGCGCGCCCGCGCGATGCTCGCCCGCCTCGGCTACGCAAACGTACACCTGGCCATCGGCGACGGCGCCCAAGGCTGGCACGAGCAGGCGCCGTTCCACGGTATCCTCGTGGCGGCTGCCGCCGACGAGGTGCCGCCGGAGCTGCTCGGCCAGCTCGCGGACGGCGGACGGCTGATCGTCCCCGTCGGCAAGGGCCGCGCCGAGCAGGTGCTCACCATCGTCGAGCGCGACGGCGACTCGTTCCGCGAGTCGCACGACACGCGCTGCCGCTTCGTGCCGCTGGTGCGCGACGTCAGCTCCGACGAGAGGCGGAGAGCCGCGATGCGCGGCAGCGGCGCCGACCAGGACGCGGGCTGGTCGAGCTTCGGCGGCGAGGACGCTCGCGGCGACAGCGCCTATCCCGAGGAGGCCGCAGACATGAAGTCCGTCGACGTCAGGGTCAGCGGGGTCGTACAGGGCGTGTACTATCGGGCCAGCGCGCGCCGCGAGGGCCAGCTCCGCGGTCTGCGCGGCTGGGTGCGCAACGAGAGCGACGGCTCCGTCGGCCCTGCACCTGCAGGGCGAGGCCGCCGCCGTCGACGCCATGCTCGACTGGTGCCGCGTGGGGCCGCCGGCGGCGCGCGTGTCGCGGCTCACGGTCTCCGACGCTCCTGCCGATGAGACCCTGCACGACTTCGAGGTGAGGTAGATGCCCGAGAGCGACGAGACGCACGTCCGGCCGCCGGTCACGCTGGACGACGTGCGCCGTGACAACGAGGTCCAGGTGTTCGTGCGCAAGGCGAACGAGAACCTGGGCGTGCTCGGCTACACGGAGCACGGGCCGCGGCACTGCGGCCTCGTCGCCGACATCGCCGAGAACGTGCTGTTGCGGCTCGGCTTTCCGCAGCGGACGGCCGAGCTGGCCGCCATCGCCGGCTACCTGCACGACATCGGCAACGGCATCAACCGCCTGGACCACGGCATCGGCGCGGCGCTCCTCAGCCGGCACATCCTGGAGCGCCTCGGCATGAGCCGCCGGAGGAGTACGCCGAGGTCATGTGCGCCATCGGCAACCACGAGGAGGAGTACGGGCAGGCCGTCAGCCCGCTGGCCGCCGCCGTCATCCTCGGCGACAAGAGCGACGTGCATCGCAGCCGGGTGCGCGTCCTCGACCCGGACACCGACGACATCCACGACCGCGTCAACATGGCGACCACGCGGTCGTTCCTCGCGGTCGACGCCGAGGTGCACACCATCACGCTGGAGCTCGAGATCGACACCGACATCATCCAGGTGATGCAGTACTTCGAGATCTTCATGGATCGGATGATGATGTGCCGGCGAGCGGCGGAGTTCCTCGGCTGCCGCTTCGGCATCGTGATCAACGGGACGCGCCTGCTCTAGAGCCGGGGCGATGCGGCGGCCCGCGGTCGTGTGCTATACCAGAGGCAACTGAGCTACCGGAGGTGGACGGTGGGAGCCGAAGAAGACGAGCAAGAGACGCGGCGGAGGTTCCTCCTCGGGGACGATCGCGGGCGTCGTGGCCGGCCTGCTGCTGGCGCCCAAGAGCGGCCGCGAGACGCGCGAGCAGCTGTTCGGCCAGGGCGGCATCGGCGGTCAGGTCGACCGGATCAAGGGCGCGATCGGCGCCGGCAAGGACTCCGCGGCCGACCAGAACGAGGCGCTGCGGCGCAAGATCGAGGAGACGCGCGAGCGTCTGCGCAGCCAGATGGACGCCGGCGGCAACGGCGTCGGCGGTGAGGACACGGTCGGCGGCCCCGCCGGTGCGTCGCCCGGCGACCCGAGCTGAGCCGGCTCGCGCGCAACACGCTGGCTGCGGGCGGCGGCCGGCATCGGGACCGCCGCCCTCGGCCTCGCCTACCTGCTGCATCGAGGCGCAGTGGGTGCGCCGCGTGGACCGGCGCCTCGCGGCGCCGGACGCGGACGCGGCGCTCGACGGCCTCACCATCGTGCAGCTCTCGGACTTCCACGTCGGCTTCACGCCGAGCTTCAATCTGCGCGCCACTGCGCAAGGCCGTGGACCTGGCGCTGGCGGCGAAGCCGGACCTCGTCGTCATCACCGGCGACTTCGCCGGCGGCGCGCACAACCTCGACGGGCTGCGGCGCGAGCTGCTGCGTCTGGCGCCGCCGCTCGGCGTCTTCGGCGTGTTCGGCAACCACGATCACGGCGACAGCAAGGCGCCCTTCGTCAAGCCGACGGACCCCGCCTTCATCGAGAGACTGCGGCGTGCGTCTGCTCACCAACGAGGTGGTGACCGTGCAGTGCGCCGGCGCCGAGGTGCAGGTCGCCGGCGTCGACGACACCGACGGCGGCCACGACGACCTGCCAGGCGGTCTCGCGGGCTCGATCGCCGGCCGGGCGTGCTGCGACTGCTGCTCACGCACCACGCCGAGGTGATCAAGCGCACGCAGACCGGCGACTTCCACCTCACCTTCGCCGGCGATACCCACGGCGGCCAGATCTGTCTGCCGCTGCCCGGTCGCCGCATCATGCTGAGCGACCTGCACGCCGAGTTCGCCGAGGGCGCCTACGACGTCGGCGGCCGCGCTCTCTACGTCACCCGCGGCGTCGGAACCAGCATGCTGCCGTTTCGCGCCTTCTGTCGGCCGGAGATCGTCGTCTTCCGCGTGGAGGCCGGCGGGTGAGGCGCGCCGCCGCCGCCGGCCTGCTCGCCCTGCTGCTCGCGGGTCTCGCGGCGACGCTCGGCCTCGCCGGATGCGGCGGCAACGCCGATCCGTTCAGCGGTCTCTACTGGGAGCCGTCCTCGGGACGCCGGGTGGAGATCCGCAAGGACGGCGACGCCTACCGGTTCTACTACGGCGCCGCCAAGGAGTCGTACAAGGCGATACGGAGCGGCGACGAGCTCCGCATCGCGGAGCCGCTGGGCGGCCAGACGATCGTGCGGCCCGGCAAGGCCGAGGGCACGCTGGTGCTCCTGTCGGGCGGCAAGACGACGAAGCTGCAGGCGCTGCCGGAGCACCAGTAGCGCCGGGCGGTCCGGTGGGGCCGTAGCTGCTGGGAGGGCGGCGGGGCCGAGGTGACGCGTGCCGTGCGGCGCCGCACCGGCGCATGGTCAGCGCGAGAAGAGGCGGACCAGCAGCGGCGAGACGTTGTCGATGGCCGCCGTGGGGCAGACCTCCGTGCAGGCGAAGCAGCGGACGCAGGCCGCGTCGTCGTAGTCCGGCAGCGGGTCCATGGCGATGCGCCCGCGTGCCGCAGATGGCGGCGCACTCGCTGCAGCGGATGCAGGCCGTCGGGGTCGACCAGGCGCGGCCGCGCCGTGATGAGGTTGCGCGCCAGGCGGTGCAGCGACGGCGGCAGAAGCTCCTGCATGTCGCGGCGCACCGGCTTGAAGGACCGTCTCCGGCTCGATCGGGTCGCCGGCGAGGCGGTACGGGTCGTCGAGGTCGAGCAGGCCGCGGCGCGCGGACGCGGCGATGGTGTGGACGTGTCGGCGCTCGTGAGCCGTGCGGTCGGCGAGCGCCACGTCGAGGGCCATGCAGTCGTGGGCCGCGAACAGAGAGTCCAGCTCCCGCGGCGTGCCGCTGCCCGGCCCCTGGCCCTCCATGGCGATGATCGCGTCGATGATGGTGAAACGCGGCCGCACCGCCAGGTGCAGGTCGAGCAGCATGTCGGCGAAGTCCTCGCGGCGCTGCGCCTTCACGTGCAGGTGCGCCTTGGCGAGGCCGGGGATGACGCCGTAGGTGAGCTTGACGCCGCCGGTGAGGCGCATGAGCTGGTGGGTCTTGAGGACGCCGACCTGGACGATGGCGTCGGCGTCCATGAACGCCTTGCCGATGGGGAACGTGCGATAGAGCCTGCCGTCGGGCGCCTCGAGAGACGCGCGGTCGTCCTCGATGTCGACGATCTGGACGCCCTCGGCGGCGCACACGTCGGCGATGCCGCTGAGCTTGTAGGCGCGAGCCACCTTGGCCGGCCCGTTGGGGCCGCCGGGGCTGTCGGCCACGAACGGCTCCGCTCCCGCCCGCTTGAGCGCCCGCAGCACGCAGCCGAGTGTCTCCGGATGGGTGGTGACGGCCTTCTCCGGCGGGGCCGCGCGCAGGAGGTTGACCTTGACGGCGATGCGCTCGCCCGGGCGCGCTATGGCGGTCCAGCCGCCGAAGGGCTCGACGAGGCGCTCCAGGGCGTCATCGAGCCCCGGCCCGTGCGTGGCCTTGACGTGCGAGACGAGGGAGGGGCCGGGCGTCCCGCCGGCGGCCCCCGGACCGGCCTGGGCCGGTGCGTCGCCGGAGCGCGCGCTCACGGAAGCGGCTTCTCGGCGACGATGACGTTGTGGTACAGGCCCACCGTGCCCGGCGCGTACACGGCGAGCTCCTCGAGCCCGGCGGCGGTGAGCAGGCCGCGCACGTCGTCGAGCGGCAGCACGTGGTCGTTGGGCGGCCCGACGGGCCGGTCCATGCGCGCGAACTCGGCGGCCACCAGCAGGCCGCCCGGCGCGAGAAGCCGGGACATCTCGGTGAGGGCGGCGGGGTCGTCGTCCAGGTGGTGCAGCACGTTGACGATGAGCATGCGGTCGGCGACGCCGTCGTCGAGCGGGACGCGGCCGTCCTCCGAGAGGACCGGGTGCACGTTGCCGCAGGACGGGTGCGCCTCCAGCTTGGCGCGCAGCCGGTCGAGGAGCGCGGGCTGTTCGTCCACGGCGAGGACGCGTCCGAGCGGGACCGCGTTGGCGAGCGGGAGTGAGTACATGCCGGTGCCGGCGCCGAAGTCCACGACGGTCTCGGCGCCGCTCAGGCGGAGCAGCTCCGCCAGTCTGGCCGGGGGCAGCTCGACGAGCCTCTCCGGGTTGTCGAGCCTGTGGGCGCGCGATGGGTCGAACTTCTCGGCCACGCGTCGGCCGAGCCCGCTACTTCACGCAGCGCGCGTACTTGAGAAAGGCCTCGAGGGCCTTCTCGACTGCCTCGGGAGAAGCGACGTCCTCGCCGGTCTCCTCGTTGAGGCACTCGCGCATCTTCAGCGAGATGAGCAGTACGCCCACGCGGTCCAGCGCCGCCTTGGTGGCGGCGAGCTGAGTGAAGATCTCATCGCAGGGACGGCCTTGCTCGATCATCCGTTGCAGGCCGCGGGACTGACCCTCGACCCGGCGCAGACGGTTGATCAGGCGCCCTGCTTCATCCTGATCCATGTACTCCTCCACGCGAATGACTATACCCCCCGGGGGATTCGGGGACAATACGGCGACGCTCCGGGCTGTCCCGCTGGGATGCACGCCGCCCCGCTACGAGTGCGGGGCTCAGGCGAGGCGCTGCAGCTGGTCCTCGGCGATGCAGCGCAGATCGGTGAGCACTTCGTCGGGAACGGGCGCGCCGAACGAGGCGACGCCGAGGCGGGCCTTCGGCTTGACGGTCCCGTGGTAGTCCGAACCTCCGGTGGGCACCAGTGCGTACTTCGCCGCCAGCCCGAGGCAGCGCGCCACCGTCTCCTCGTCGTGCAGGGGGTAGTAGCACTCGATGCCGGCCATACCGCCGCGGGCGGCGTCCCGGACGATGGCGTTCAGGCCGGCGGCGTCAGTGCGGATGATGCCGGGGTGCGCGAGCACGGGCAGGGCGCCCGACGCGCGCAGCAGCTTGAGGGCGGGACCGAGCGCGAGCCGGCGGCGGTCCACCCAGGCGGGTGCGCCGCGGCGGAGATAGAGCTCGAACGCTTCACTGATCGAGCTCACGTAGCCGCGGCGCACCATGGCCTCGCCGATGTGCGGCCGGCCGACGACGCCGTTCTCGGAGGCGGCGGCGAGGTCGTCGGGATCCAGCGGCAGGCCCAGCTCCGCCAGTCGCGCGACCATGCGCGCGTTGCGCTCCTCGCGGTAGACGCGCAGCTCCGCGAGCTCCGCCTGCAGCTCGCTCGGTGGGCATGCCGGCGAGGAAGTACCCGAGCATGTCCATGGTCACCTGGTCGTGCTCGAGGTTGATCTCCACGCCGGGAACGACGTCCACCCCGAGGCGCTCGCCTGCGGCCAGCGCCTCGGGCAGCCCGTCCACCGTGTCGTGGTCGGTCACGGCGATCGCCGCGAGGCCGATCGCCGCGGCCTCCTCCACGAGTTCCGTCGGCGTCTGCGAGCCGTCCGAGAAGGTTGTGTGCGTGTGCAGATCGATCAGTGCTCCTAAGCCTACCCGCTGCGGCCACGTGCCGCGCGGTGAGCTCGCGGCCGCGGCGGGTAAGATGAGTGGGCGTGCGGCCGCCGCGGCGGCCGCGCGGCGCCACCCCCGCAGGTCACGAACGCCCCTGGAGGTCCGCGAATGCGCATCGGGATGATCGCTCCGCCCTGGTTCCCGCTGCCACCGCAGCGGTACGGCGGCATCGAGTTCGTCGTCAGCCTCCTCACCGAGGGCCTGGTGCGCGCACGGGCACGACGTCACCCTGTTCGCCAGCGGCGACTCCGAGACGGGCGCGCGGCTCAGCTACATCTTCGCCCGCGCTCCCTTCGAGCAGATGGAGAACGGCGGTCACCTCGAGGTGATGCACAGTCTCGACGCGTACGCCCGCGCGAACGAGTTCGACATCATCCACGACCACGACGGGCTCGCCAGCAGGGCCATGGGCGCGCTCGTCCACCGGCTCACCGGCAAGCCCGTGGTCGCTACGCTGCACGGGCCGGCCGATCCGATCACCCAGCAGGCGCTGAGCTCGCTGCGCGCCGATCTGCGCTTCATCGCCATCAGTGACTACCAGCGGCAGGGGTTCCCGGACCTCGACTTCGTGGGCACGATCCCCAACGCGATCGACGTGGAGCACATGCCGTTCAGCGCCGACAAGGAAGACTACCTGCTGTTCATCGGGCGCATGACGCCGGACAAGGGCGCGCACACGGCCATCCACGTCGCCCACGTCCTCGGGCAGCGCCTCATCATGGCCGGCAAGGTCAACGAAGGCCCCGAGCACGACTACTTCGCGGCGGAGGTCGAGCCGCACCTCTCCGAGAACGTCCACTTCCGCGGCGAGGTCGATCACGAGACCAAGGTCGCGCTCTACGCGCGTGCCCGCTGCACGCTGTTCCCCATCCAGTGGCCGGAGCCGTTCGGTCTGGTCATGATCGAGTCGCTCGCCTGCGGCACGCCGGTGATCGCGATGCGGCAGGGCTCGGTGCCCGAGGTGATCGAGCACGGCCGCACCGGGTTCATCGTCGACTCGGCCGACGAGATGATCGAGGCGTACGCGCGCATCGACGAGATCGACCCGGCCGAGTGCCGCCGGGCGGTCGAGGAGCGGTTCGGCAGCGAGGCCTTCGTGGCCGCTCACGAGGCCGCGTACTCGCAGCTGCTCGCGTAGCGCCGGTTGTGGCTGCCCCTCCGGCGCTCCTTCGAGCCTGTCTCCGCTAGTTGAGCTCGAGGACGCCGGCGAACCCGCTGAGGCGGCCGACCAGCCGCTCGGTCTCGCGGCTCTTGAAGGGGTACGCCGCCAGGAACACGTCCACGACACGCGGGTCGAACTGGGTGCCGGCGTGCCGGGACAGTTCGTTCAGAGCTTCGTCAATGGGTAGCGCGGCGCGGTACGGCCGGTCCGTGGTCATGGCGTCGAACGCGTCGCACACGAGCAGGATGCGCGACGCCAGCGGGATCTCCTCACCTGGATGGCCGTCGGGATAGCCTTTGCCGTCCCAGCGCTCGTGCGCGGAGCGGATGATGCGCGCTATCGGTAGCAGGTAGTCGATGCGGGAGATGATGCGCTCGCCGATGACCGTGTGCTGCGCCATGGTCTCGAATTCCTCGCGCGTCAACTCCGCCGGCTTGTTCAGGATGTTGCCGGGGATCCCGATCTTGCCGATGTCGTGAAGGACGGCCGCGTACTGGAGCATGCGCAGCTCGCCGTCGCTGAGGCCCATGCGGCTGCCGACCGCGACGGCCATGGCCGCCAGCGAGTCGGCGTGTGAGGCGGTGTACTGATCCTTGGCCTCCATGGCCGCGGCGAGGGCCGTCACCGTCTCCAGGTACATGCGGTCGAGCTTCTCGTAGGCCTCGGCGGTCTGCAGCGCGATGGCGATCTGGCCGCCGATGGTGGTGAGCAGGGGAAGCTCCTCCGGGCTGAACTCGTGTGCGTCCCGGAAGCCGACGGTGAGTGCGCCGACCACGCCTTCCTGGCGTGCGAGCGGGACGACAAGGATGCTGCGCAGCTGGTTCGTGGCGCGCGCGAGCGTGCTCAGGTGCTCATCGGTCTCAGCGTCGCGCACTTCGAGGCCGTCACGCGCCCGGATCGCCCAGGCCGCGAGCTCGTCGGCGGCGGGCGAGGGTACGGGGCAGTACGGGCTGCCGCTGAAGGCCGCTCGGGTCGGGTGCCCTTCATAGACGAGGTACACGCCGGCGCTGTCCCCGTCGAACATCGCGCGGACCATGCCGGCGAGGCGCTGGAGCTCGGCATGCGGGTCCGGCGTCTGAGCCAGGGTGGCGCCGAAGGCGCTGAGGTTGCTGATCTCCAGCGCCAGCGTCTGGATCTTCGCGGAGAGTGTCTCGACCCGGGCCTCGACCTGCGCCGACATCGTGTTGAAGACCTGCGCCAGGCTGCCGACCTCGTCGCGGCGCTCCGTCGGGAGTTCCTGATGGAGGTCGCCGTCGGCAATGGCGGTGGCTGCCGCGGCGAGGCCGCGCAAGGGCTCGCTGATGGTGTGCGCGATGATGATCCCCGAGGCACAGGCGATGACCAGGGCGATGACGAACGCCACCAGGGCGATGGCGCTGAACTCGCGGAGCGCGAGCACGAAGACAACGAGCGGGACGAGGGCTACGGCGATGAACGCCACCGTCAAGCGCGTCCGCACGTTCCAGTGGTTGACGCGCCTCATTGTCCGTCACGCTCCATGCGGCCTGTATCGGCAGGCGATAGAGCGTCTTGAGCGCAGGACGAGGAAGCGCTTGAGCGTGAAGCAGGTCGTTATGCCTGCCGGTCAGCTCGGATGGGGGTGCTGGCGGTCATCGGGGGCCAAAAACCTCCCTAAAGCTGTTCATGAGGACACGTACCTACGGTGTCTGGGTACGAATCCCTGGACGGATGTACCACTGGCGGCACGAAGGCCCGCCTGCCTTGTCGCCGTCCCGACCCGGCGGTAGGGTGAGGCGGATGAAGCTTCCGTACGACGACGTCCACCTCATCGCCGACCCCCTCTACGGCTACCTGCGCATCACCCTCTCGCGCGCCGGCGAGATCGCGGAGCCGGACGTCATCGACAACCCCTGGGTACAGCGCCTCAAACGCATCCACCAGCTGCAGAGCTCGTGGTGGGTGTTCCCCACGGCCGAGCACAGCCGCTTCGCGCACAGCCTGGGCACCATGCACCTGGCCGGCGAGCTGGCGCGGCAGGTCTATCCCACGCTGGCCGAGGTCGAGCCGGGCACGCCGTCCCAGCCGCTGGTCGAAGAGACCTTGCGTATGGCCGGCCTGCTGCACGACCTCGGACACGGCCCCTTCAGCCACTTCTGCGACGAGGAGTACCTGCTGCCCGTCTTCGGCATCGACCATGAGCAGATCTCTCAGCACCTCATCGTCGGCGAGCTGGGATCGCTGCTGGCGGAGCTGCGGCGAAGCCCTTCGGGGCCGTTCGCCGCCGGCGAGGCCGTCGACCCGTGGCACGTCGCCTTCCTGGTGCGCGCGGAGGAGCAAGGAGCGAGTGGCGCCGCGGCCGCTTCGGCGCCGTCGCCGGATCCCATCCCGCGCTGGGTCCGCCTGCTTCACCGTGCGCTCTCCGGGGCGGTCACGGTCGACAACCTGGACTACGTGCGCCGTGACGCGCGCATGTGCGGCGTCGGCCTCGGCCCCATCGACGTCGACCGGCTCATCTACTACACCTTCTGCACCGCGGACGGCCTCACGTTCCACAAGCGCGCGCTCAGTTCGCTGCGCGCCTTCCTCAACGCGCGCTTCTACATGTACGAGAACGTCTACTTCCATCGCATCGGGCACGCCATCGACCTGCACCTGCACGAGATCTTCCGGCCCACGCTGGACCTCATCCTGCCGGCCAGCCCGCTCGAAGACCCCGGCGCGTACCGGCGGCTGACCGAGTGGTCGTTGTTCACCACGGTGGAGGCTTGGCTCGACGAGCCGCTGCAGAGCGAGAGGCGCGACCTGGCGGAGGAGTGGCAGAGCATCATCCACCGCCACGTCAAGTACAGCATGGTCTACGAGCACCACGTCGAGCGGCAGCAGCCGCTTCCGGCCACGCGCGACCTGACGCGCGAGGAGTTCCACGCCGCCATCGTCCGGCGCCTGCCGCCGCCGCTGCGCGACATCGAGTTCGTGGTCGACATCGCCTCGCAGGACCCGCGGCCGCTCAACCCGCTTCGTCGGCCCCAAGCGGCTGCCGGTCTACGACCCGGCCACCGACGCGCATCGAGGAGCAGTTGCTCGGCGGCATCCTCGAGTTCGTGCCCGCCAAGGCGCACCTGTACCGGGTGTTCGCGGTCGGCCGCGAGCACGAGCGCGAGCTCGCCCTCGCGGCTCAGGCGGCCTTGGGCGAGATCGCAGCCGCAGAGCCTCACGAACCTCTGAAGCGGGTCGCGGCCTGGACTGGTCGCTCAGAGCCCGCCGCGGAGGACGAGGAGGATGCCGGCCACGATCATCAGGATGAGCACGACCAGCAGGGACGATGATCAGGTAGTCGAGAAAGCCGGCGCCGCGGGAGCGGGCCGCCGGCCGGGACTGCCGGGCCGGCCGCCGCGGCGCCGCCGGCCGCGACTTCGGCTGGGCCCTGCGGGACGCGCTGCGCGTGGCGCGCCGCCGCTCAGGCCGCGTGCGCTCGCTCACGTGCCCAACGGGTGCGTCATGTCTTCGGGCCGGACCCAGGCGTCGAACTGCTCGGCCGTGACGTAGCCGAGGCCGAGCGCCGCCTCCTTGAGCGTCAGGCCCTCGTGGTGCGCCGTCTGGGCGATCTGCGCCGACTTCTCGTAGCCGATGTGCGGCGTGAGCGCGGTGACCAGCATGAGAGAGGCGTCGAGGTGCCGGCGGATCACCGCGAGGTCGGGCTCGATGCCGCGCGCGCAGAACGCGTCGAACGCGCGCGCCGACTCCGCCAGCAGCTGCGCCGACTCGAGCAGCGCGTGCAGCATGACCGGCTTGTAGACGTTGAGCTGGAAGTTGCCCTGAGTGCCGGCGAAGGCCACGGTCGCGTCGTTGCCGAAGACGCGCACGGCCACCTGGGTGAGCGCCTCGGCCTGGGTGGGGTTCACCTTGCCGGGCATGATCGACGACCCGGGCTCGTTCTCGGGGATGCGCAGCTCGCCGATACCGTCGCGCGGTCCGGACGCGTACCAGCGCACGTCGTTGGCGAGCTTCATGAGCGCGCCGGCGAGCGTGCGCAGCGCCGCGCTCGCGTTCACCACCGCGTCGTGCGCGGAGAGCGCGGCGAAGAAGTTGGCGGCCGGGCGGAAGGGCTTGCCGGTGAGCGCGCTGATGTGGCCGGCGGCGGTCTCGGCGAAGCGCGGGTCGGTGTTCAGGCCGGTGCCGACAGCGGTGCCGCCGAGCGCCAGCTCGTGCAGGCCGGGCAGCGTGCGCGCGCACCGTCGACGAGTGCCTGGTCGAGCTGGGCCACCCAGCCGGAGATGACCTGGCCCAGCGTCACCGGCGTCGCGTCCTGCAGGTGCGTGCGGCCGACCATGACGACGCCGGCGAACTCCTCGGCCTTGGCCGCCAGCGTGTCGCGCAAGCTCGCCGATGGCCGGGATCAGCACGTCCTCGAGTTCCACGGCGGCGGCGATGTGCATCACCGCCGGGAAGGTGTCGTTGCTCGACTGCCCCCTGTTGACGTCGTCGTTGGGGTGGACCGGGCTCGCCGGCGCCCCGCCCGGTGCCGGCGAGCTCGTCGGCGCGGTTGGCTATCACCTCGTTGGCGTTCATGTTGCTCTGCGTGCCGCTGCCGGTCTGGAAGACGACCAGCGGGAACTCCGCGTCGAGCGCGCCGTCGATGACCTCGGCGGCGGCGCGCGCGATGAGCTCGGCCTTGTCCTGCGGCAGCCGGCCGAGCTCCTCGTTGGCCCGCGCCGCCGCCAGCTTGAGCACGCCGAGCGCGCGGATCACGCGGACGGCCCCAGCGGAAGCGTCGCGACGCCGATGGGGAAGTGCTCCAGCGAGCGCTGCGTCTGCGCGCCCCAGTAGTGCTCCGGCGGGCACGCGCACCTCGCCCATGCTGTCGTGCTCGATGCGCCACTCGCTCGTTCATGCGCATAACACTACCCCCTCCGTGGCCAAAGGCGCCGTCCTTGGACGACGACGTACTTGGGAGTATCTTCAGGGCAGCGACCGGTTCGCGGGGGACGCGAGCCCGTAAGGGGGCCAGATGAGTCTCTTGCTCGCGATCGCGGACGCCAGTCCCGCCGATGCCGCGTGGGCGCGCTGGTTGCGGGAGGTCATGACTTCCTGGCCGGCGCAGCTGGTCATCCTGCTGCTCTTCGCGGGCCTCGCCGTGCTCCTCGTGCGGCACGCGGCGCGCGAGTGGGAAGGCGGCGCTCACAACCGGTACCTGCAGGCGGGCCTCGTGGCCGGGGGCATCTTCTTCGTGGCGCAGTTCCTCTTCGCGAGCTCGCTGGCCGGCAACGTATCGTGGCCGGCGTGGCCGTTCGTCGTCGAGCTCGTGGCGCTGTTCGCCCTCTGGCTCCACGCGTTCGTGCGCCTTCTGACCGGCCAGCGCAGCGGCCCCGGCGACGCTGAGTCGCGGGAGCGGGGCGAGGCGCTGGAGCGGATCATCATGCCGGACGGGCACAAGGGGCCGGCGTGAGCATCTTCACCAGGGCGTTCAACAGGCTCGGCGGGTACGACGGTCTGGCGGCCCGGTTCCCGGGGCAGGCGCGCCGCCCCGGCGGCGGCGAACCCGAAGGCCGGCGATGGGACAGGCGCTGCGTCCAGTTCGGGCGCTCGATGCGCTACGACTGGTGCGTGACCATCGTGGTCGCCGCGGACGGGCTCTGGGTGCAGGCGCGGCCGCCGCTGCAGGGCACGCAGGCGGCGATCTTCGTACCCTGGACGGAGATCCGCGCGGCCGAGATGACGATGCTGTATTGGCGGCGGGCCGTGCGTCTCACCTGTGGCGAACCGGCGGCCGGCACCATCACCGTGTGGCAGCCGGTGTGGGAGGCAGCCGCGGCGCTGTGGGAGGCGACGCGGGCGGCCGGAGGCCAGGCGCCGCCGGCCCCCGTCGTGCCACCCGGCGCTCCGGCGACCTGACGACAGTCAAGGCGGCGCCGGCTCTCACGCGCTATCACTGAGGCATGGGCAAAAGGGCCGCCAAGCCGCCGCGCCGCCTGGCGCGGGAGGAGAAGACGATCGCGGCGATGATCGCGCTGTACTGCCGCGACCACCACGCCCAAGCCTCTGCCACGGCGCAAGACGATCGCCCGTGCTCCGAGTGCGCCGGACTGCTGGACTACGCGCGCCTCCGCCTGGAGAAGTGCCGCTACGGCGCCGCCAAGCCCGCCTGCTCCGCCTGCGAGACACACTGCTACGGGCCGGCGATGCGCGAGAGGGTGCGGGAGGTCATGTGCTACAGCGGACCGCGGATGCTGAAGCGCCACCCGGTGCTCGCCGTAGCTCATCTGCTCGGCGGTCGCAAGACGCCGGGTGGCGCCGGCGGCTAGTGGATCATCCTGCCCTGCGCGTCAACGTCCGCGTGCCTCGGCCGGCCGTACTTGCGCGACGCCAGGAAGTAGGCAACGGCGCCCATGGGGATGGGCATCCAGTAGGCGGCGAGGCGGTAGACGAGCGTCGCCAGCAGCGCCTGGTCGGTACCGATGCCGGCGAGGCTCAGGGTGCCCACGAGGCCGGCCTCGACGAAGCCGAGGCCGCCCGGCGTGATGGGGATCATGCCGAGGAACGCGGCGACGACGTAGGCGAGCAGCACGACCGACGCGCGCGGCTGGGCGCCGACGGCAGCGAGCGCGATGAGCAGCGCCATGAGGTCGAGCAGCCAGTTGCCGACGCTGAAGATCAGGCCTGCCACCAGCCGGCGCCGAGCACGCGCCGGATCAGGTCGCGCTCGTCGACGAGCCGGTCGGGCAGGCCTTCCATGGGCGGCCGGCGACGGAACAGGCGGTTTCGCACCCGCTGGATCAGCGCGCCGAGCCAGAACAGGGGGCTGGTCGGCGAACAGCAGCACCGCTCCGCCGGCGATCGCCCCGACGCAGACCACCACGGCGATCGACCCGACGCGGAAGAGGTTGTGTTCCACCGACGCGCCGGTGATGAGGATCGAGACGATGCTGATCACCGGCAGCCCCAGCAGCGTCGCCGTCGAGATCAGCGAGACGGCGGTGACGCTGGTCGCCGCCCAGGTGGCGCCGATGCCGGCCTGGCGCAGCATGTCGAACTGCATGGCGCCGCCCGCGGCGGCGCCGCCCGGGACGATGCGGCTGAAGGCGTTGCCGGCCAGCTGGGCCGTCGCGACCGGGAACCACCGCTTGACGTCGAGCGCGAGCCGCAGCAGCGCCCACATGCAGGCGAAGCTTGCGATCTCGGCGAGCACGATGGGGATGCCCCACAGCGGATTGACGTGCTTGAGCTGCGGGCCGGCCGAGAAGACCGCGGCCAGGCTCGGCCAGACCACGTAGAGGCCGAGGCCGGTGAGCCCGAGCACGACGACCCTCTTGATCCAGGTCGCCTGCGAGGCGTGCCTGCCCCGGCGAGTCGTCTTGACGATCCGGATGGGTGGTTGCTGCTGAGGATCGGGTTGCGGCAGTGTCCCTCCCCGGGACGGGTGCGTCAGAGCACGTTCGAGAAGAGCCGGGCCGCCTGGTTGCGGAACCTCTTCAGGCGGCCGACGGTGAGCACGTCCTCGAGGGTCACCTCGCGGCAGTCGATCATGTCCACTTCGAACGCGTCGGCCACCTGCCGGGCGAAGCCCTTGTCGAACACCCACACCATCATCTCTTTGTGCAGCTTGAGGCTGCGCTGGTCCATGTTCATGGTACCCACCGCGCTCACGACTGCCGTCCACGACGATGGTCTTGGCGTGCAGGAAGCCGGCGGTGTACAGGTACACGCGCGCGCCGGCCTCGATGAGTTTGCGATAGTACGTCTGCGCCGCCCAGAGGGCGATCTTCTTGTCCGGGATGCCGGTCATCATGAAGCGCACGTCGACGCCGCTGAGCGCGGCGTTGATCATCACGTCGTAGATGCTGTAGTCGGGGATGAAGTAGGGCGACTGGATCCACACGGACTTCTCGGCCTGGCCGATGGCGACCATGTGGGTACGACGGGCCGCGCTCCAGGGGTCCTCGACGCCCTGCGCGGCCACTTGCACCAGCGTGCCCGGCCTGCGATCGCGTCCGGCTCGGGCGCCGGCATGAACCGCTCGGCGAAGAGGCTCTCGCGGCCGCCTTCTTGGTGTGCTCGAACCAGCGCGCCGCGAACAGCTTCTCCAGCGCCGCCACGGCCTGGCCGGTGAGCC
Organism: uncultured Thermoleophilia bacterium; assembly: GCA_963798285.1. GTDB lineage: Bacteria > Actinomycetota > Thermoleophilia > UBA2241 > UBA2241 > CAIXSE01. The sequence goes on from CAWCSR010000002.1 coordinate 374,015, forward strand.
GTAGGTGCGCTGTCGCGCCAGGTGGCGAAGCGGTCGCCGCCGTCGATGTACTCCTGGCCGATGTTCATCCCGCCGGTGTAGCCGATCTCGCCGTCGATGACGGCGATCTTGCGGTGGTTGCGGTAGTTGATGCGCAGCGAGGTCGGTCACGTCGGCGCTCGACCTTGGCGCCCGCGCGCTTGAGCTGGCGCAGCTCCCGCTTCTTGAACGCGATGCAGCCCGATCCAGTCGTACATGATGCGGACCTCGACGCCCGCCTCCGAGCCGGTCGAGCGAGGATCGCGGCACGATCTCGGCCGTCAGCCGGTCCTGCTCCCAGATGAAGTACTGCAGGTGGATGAAGCGCCGGGCGCCGGCCAGGTCTTCCTTGAGCCGGCGGAACTTGTGGGCGCCGTCGTTGAAGAGCTCGATCGACGATGCCGGGAGGACGCTCGGCGACGTTCTGCGTTGATGATCGCGCGCTTGGATCGTGCACCGCGATCGTGCCGGTCCACTCATCCTGGAACCGGTCCGAGGCGCCGGCGTTGCGCTCGTAGACCGGCGCCATCGCGTCGGCTTCCACCTGCGCGCAGCGTCCTGATCCAGCCCTTGCGCCGGGCCACCACCTTCCAGTCGCGGCCGAAGAAGATGTAGAAGACCACGCCGACGAACGGCAGGAACAGCAGGATGAACAGCCATGCCAGCGTGATGGACGGCTCGCGGTCGTCCATGATCAGCATGATGACCAGGACGAACCAGTAGACATAGAAGATGAGGCCGAGCCAGGCCGGAGCGAGCGCGAGGAAGACGGACATGCCGGGACGCTATCCGACGAGGGCGCGGATGTCACCTGCCCCGGCCGCCGCTGCGGCGGGCCGGGGTCCGGGCGCTGGGGGCGTCCTCACGTGCCGAACGGCGAGCGCGCCGACTTGGGCCGGAATGCGCCGGAGAGCACCTCTGCGCTGAACACGCCGGTGTCCCCGCCCACCGCATACCGGTAGAGGGCCGCCGAGTAGATGCCCCGCAGCGTCGTGCTCAGCATCGCCACGATGACGACGGCCAGCACGGCGATCACGATGATCGTCACGCCGGCCCACGTCACGCCGGCGCCGATGACCACCACGCCGAGGAAGATGCCGACGGCGGCGATGGCCACGGAGATGAGGCCGAAGATGAGGCCGATCCCGGCGCTGCCGATGACCTGCTCACCCCAGGTCTTCTTGAGCAGCGAGGCGCTGCGTCTGATGCTCTGTATGGGACTCACGCCTTCGACGACGAGCACCGGGATGACGAGGAACGTGATGATGTTCCAGGCCATTCCGCCTAGTCCGGCGGCGATCGCCGCCGCAATGCCGCCACGGTCGCGCAACGCCTGCAGAACGAGGCCGACGGTGGCCGAGATCGCGGCCCAGCCGAGGATGGCGCCGATGTGGTTCCAGGCGCCGCGCAGGCCGTCGCCGAGGGTCGGGTCGCCGCCCTCGAGGCGGATCATGGCGGCGCTGACGAGCGCGGCGTTGAAGAAGATGATCACGAGATACTCGACCAGGTAGAACAGGACGATGAGCACCCACATGCTCGCCGGGACGTTCCCGTTGCCGCCGGTGAAGGAGTCCCAGTAGCCGGTGAAGATGCCGGGGACGATGAACGAGGCGGTGACGATCACCACCGCGATCACCGAGACGATCGGGAAGACGACGAGCTCCTTGTCCTGCCGGAGCACGCCCCAGCACAGCTTGATGAGCTCCCAGCTCCGTCCGAACCGGCCCATGGTGGTGTCCTCCTCCGCTCTGGTCGCACGCGCGGCGTCGCCGCCCGGCCCGCAGGAGCGTTCGTCGCGCGTGGTATCGACCCTGCAAAGGTGGCCCTGAAACGCCAACACGCGTTTCGGCGTCTGCGGGAGCGCCCGGCGTGGTAGAACCGTCGCAGGGACGCGAGGAGCCGGGGCCGGCTGCGGCGGAGCCGCCGGAGCCGCCGGAGCCCCGGCCGGATGAGGGAGGCTCATGGTGGCAAAGGATCCGGTGCATCTGTACATCGGCCTCTACGATGACGTGGAGACGGCCGAGCACGATTTCGAAGGCCTCGTCATCCTGCACAGGCAGGGGCTGGTCGCCGCTTTCGATGCCGCCGTGGTCGAGCGCGGGGAGGACGGTACCCCACGGATCGTGCACAAGAAGCGAACGGGCCATCACATCCTGACGGGCCTCGGCATCGGTGCGCTCCTGACGGTGCTCACGCCGTTCGTCGCGATCCCGTTCGCCGCGATCGGCGCCGGCGGCGGCGCCTTGGCGCGCCATGCCGAGGACAGCCTGCCGAAGAGCGACGCGGAAGAGCTGGGGGAGGCACTGGCCGCCAACGAGGCGGCGCTCGTGGTGGCCAGCAAGAAGACCGAGCCCGGCAGGCTGGAGCAGATGCTGCCGTCGGCGTCGCGGCGTCTCGCCAAAGAGCTGGACCTCGAGCATGCCGACTTCGTCGAGGCGCTGCAACAGGCCAGGGAAGAGACGTGAAAGGGCCGGGCGGCGGTGCGCCGCCCGGCCCCGCTCCGTCCCGGCGTCAGGGCGCGACGGGGGCCGCCGCGGCGTGCCGCACGACCATCCAGCGGATGGTGAACACCGGCGCCGACGGCGTGCTGCGGTCGGCGCCGCCCTGTGCGTAGACCCTGTCGCCGGCCACGACGTCGTTGAGCGTGGCGCGGACGGGCCAGCCGTCCTTCATCACCCAGAGGCGGACGTTGGGCGCGACGACGAACTCGCGGGCGGCGTGGTAGAAGGGGCTGAGCGCACGGGTCACCCGGACCATGGTGGCCGTGAGCGTCCCCGCCGCGGCGTCCACCGCGGCGACGGTCCCGCGACAGGCGAAGCGCTTGATCTCGTCGAGCGGCAGCCGGCGCATCACCAGGCGCTTGCCCGCGAAGACGGCCGATCCGCTCGAGTAGTCGATGGTCCCCTCGACGCGCAGCTTCTCGCCCACGACCAGGTCGCTCAGGGTGATCGGCCGGAGGCCTGCGCCCACGGCCTTGAAGACGTGCGCGCCGCGGGCGGCCACGATCGTGAGGTCGTCACCGAGGTAGTCTGCCGCGCCGCGCGAAGCGAGGCGGACGCGCACGGTGACGGCGCCCGCCGTCGTGTCCACGGCCTGGATCTTGCCGACGCAGGTGAAGTGCGCCGACGGCTGCCACCACGGCAGCGTGACCGGCCAGGCGAAGGCGGGCGCGCACCAGGCGAGTACGGCGACGGCGATGGCGGTCACGAGCACGAGCTTCTTCATTGGTCCCTCCCAGGATCGGCACGCTGATCGTCTGTTCGGGGAGAAGAACGCGTTGGGAGTGGAGAAGCCTAGCGCGTGCGGACCCGACGCCCCACAGGTGTTAGGGTCGGAGGTGCGGCGGGCGTTGAATCAAGACTTGCAGCAGGCGGCCGGCCCTGCCGCAGGGGGACCGGGGAGGGTCGTGGGCAGGGTGTGGAAGGCGGCACGGCGCGAGGATGAGGCTGAGTCGGGTGACGACCGGCTGATCGACGGGCTGCGCCGTGGCGCCCCTGCCGCGTTCGCCGGTCTGCACGAACAGTACGCGGCCGGGATCTACAGCCTCGCACTGCGCGTGGTGCGGCACGCCCCCGACGCCGAGGACATCACCCAGGACGTCCTCATCCGCGCGTTCGAGCGGCTTCCCAAGGACCGCGAGGTCCTGCTGCGCCCCTGGCTGTACCGGCTCACACTCAATCGCTGCTACGACTACCTGCGCATCTCGGCCAGGCGACCGCATGCGGCCCTCGGCCACGACGTGGCGTCGCCGCACGACCCCTTCGAGCAGTCTGAGCTGCAGGGGCTGCTCGAAGCGACCATCGGTGACCTGACGCGACGGCAGCAGGCGGCGCTGCTGCTCAAGGACGTGCACGGGCTCTCGCTCGTCGAGGTCGGCGCCTGTCTGGAGCTGACGCCGGGGTCGGTGGAAGTGCTGCTGGCCAGGGCGCGCAGGGCGTTCCGGGCCAGCTACGAGGAGCGCTGCGCGGCCGCCGGCCGGCCGCTCCCGCGCTCCGCCGGCGGCGTTCTGGCGCTGCCGCTGCTGCCGCTGCCGCCCGGGCTGGTCGCTCCGGCGGCGCCCTTCGTGCCTCTGACGCCGCACCTGCCTGCGCCGGTCTTCAGTCCGCCGCTCACGCTGGCGGCGGGGAGCGGCATCGGCGCCGTGCTCGGCCTGCCTGCCTCCCTCAAGACCGCCGTGCTCATCGCCGCAGCCACGGCGACCATGGGAACGGCGGAGATCGCCGTGACGCATCCCGATCACCGGCCGGCGGTACGCGCGCCCTCTGCGGCCGTGGTCGCGGCCGCGGAGCCCGCCACGAAGACGCAGGTCGAGCCGCCGGCCACGGGTCGCTCGGCGCCGGCGGCGCCGCACGCCGTGCCGGCTCCGTCGCCCTCGCCGACGGTCCAGCCGCAGCCGTCGGCCTCGGCGGCCGAGCTCGTTGAGCCGTCGCCGGCGGCGAGCCCGCTCGGCAACGTGACGCCGTCGGCGGCTCCGGAGCCCTCGACGGCGCCTACCCCGGTGGCGACGCCGACGGGACAGCCGGCCACGTCGCCGTCGCCTTCTCCCTCGCCAACCCTGTACGCGTCGCCCGCCGCGAGCCCCTCGCCGGACTCTTCGCCTTCGCCCGCGCCCTGACCGCCGGCCGCGAGGCGACGGTGTCGGGGCCTCCGACGTGGGTAGGATGTCCCCGACCGGTGGTCGTGACCAGGAGGCTCTCGTGGCGCTTCAGCATCCCAAGAACCCGTTCAGACGCGCCAGGCAGGCCGGTGGCGACGACGAGGTCTTCACCTCCGAGGCCGCACGTGTCCCCTCGCACCGGCTTCCCGCCGGGGAGATGCGCGGCGAGGTCGCCTACCAGATCGTCCACGACGAGCTGATGCTGGACGGCAACGCCCGGCTCAACCTCGCCACCTTCGTCACCACCTACATGGACCCGCACGCCGACAAGCTCATGGCGGAGACGTTCGACAAGAACATGATCGACAAGGACGAGTACCCGCAGACGGCGGCCATCGAGATGCGCTGCGTCAACATGCTGAGCCGCCTCTTCAACTCGCCCGAGCCGGACAAGGCGACCGGCTGCTCGACCACGGGCTCCAGCGAGGCGGCCATGCTCGGCGGCCTCGCGCTCAAGCGCCAGCTGGCAGCAGCGGCGCAAGGCCGAGGGCAAGCCCGTCGACAAGCCCAACCTCGTCACCGGCATCAACGTCCAGGTGTGCTGGGACAAGTTCGCCAACTACTGGGACGTGGAGATGCGCCTCGTGCCGATGGAGGGCGACCGCTACCACCTCTCTCCGGAGGAAGCGGTCAAGCTCTGCGACGAGAACACCATCGGCGTGGTCGTGGTGATGGGGTCGACGTTCGACGGCAGCTACGAGGACGTCAAGAAGATGTCGGAGCTGCTCGACGATCTGCAGCAGCGCACCGGACTCGACATCCCGATCCACGTGGACGGCGCGTCCGGCGGCTTCATCGCGCCGTTCCTCGACCCGGATCTCGAGTGGGACTTCCGCGTGCCCCGCGTCCATTCGATCAACGTGTCGGGGCACAAGTACGGCCTCGTGTACCCGGGCGTCGGCTGGGCGATCTGGCGCGACGCCGAGGCCCTGCCCGAGGACCTCATCTTCTGGGTCAACTACCTCGGCGACGAGATGCCGACGTTCGCGCTCAACTTCTCGCGCCCGGGCTCCCAGGTCGTCGCCCAGTACTACAACTTCCTGCGCCTCGGGTTCGAGGGCTACCGGCGCGTGCAGCAGTACGCGCGCGACGTGGCCGTGTACACGGCCGGCGCCGATCGAGAAGCTGGGCCCGTTCGAGCTGCTCACGCGCGGAGACGAGCTCCCGGTGTTCGCCTTCAAGGTGAAGGACGAGGTCAGGAACTTCAGCGTCTTCGATGTGTCCGCGGCGCTGCGCGAGCGCGGCTGGCAGGTGCCCGCCTACACGTTCCCCAAGAACCGGGAGGACCTCGCGGCGCTGCGCATCGTCGTGCGCCGCGGGTTCACCTTCGACGTCGCCGACATGCTGCTCGACGACCTGACCAAGCAGGTCGCGCGCCTGGAGAAGCTGACGGCCCCGCTCGTCCGGGAGGACGAGGCCGGCAGCTTCCATCACTGACGGCAGCGGCGGCACGGACGACCTCACGGGCGGTCGGCACGGCCGGCCTCACGCCGGGCCGGGGCGCACGGGGCGACGACGTGTGATGCGGTAGACTCCGCACGCACGTCGTCGCCGAGCCGAACAGGAGCACCCCGCCCATGTGGACCATCCTCATCTTCATCGTCATCGGTATGGTGGCCGGCTGGGCCGCCAGCCTGCTCGTCCGCCGCGACATGCACCCGACCGACTGGGGCGTGCTCTTCATCATCGGCGTCGCCGGCTCGCTCATCGCCGGCATCCTCGTCAACCTGCTCCTGGGCGACGGTTTCAAGGTGCGGCCGGGCGGCGTCATCGGCTCGATCGTTGTTTCGAGCCTCCTGCTCTGGATCTACACGCGGATGCAGAATCGAGGCGGCAAGCAGCAGGGCCGCGGCACGCAGCCGCAGAAGCGGACGACCAGCGCGAACGGCCAGCACCGCGAGCGCAAGGGCGGCGACAGGCACCACAGCAAGCGCTGACCCGGATGCCCGAGGAGGGACGATGAGCTTCACGCAGGTCATGGACGGCGTCACCCGCGGGTTCGAGGTCGTGGGCGTCATCGTCCTCGTCATCGGCTTCCTCGCCGGCGTCGTCAGAGCGTTGCACGCTTACGCGACCGGACATGCGGAGGCCTCCTACGCCGTGATGCGGCGGTACTTCGGACGCAGCATCCTGCTCGGCTTGGAGATCCTCGTCGCCGCCGATCTCATCCGCACCGTCGCCGTGGACCCCACGTGGCAGAACGTGGTCGTGCTCGGCCTCATCGTGCTCATCCGGACCTTCCTCAGCTTCTCGCTCGAGGTGGAGATGGACGGCGTCTGGCCGTGGCGCCGGCGGCAGCCGGGTCGTTCCAGGCCCGCAGCCGAAGAGCCCGGGTCCGGCGGCTGAGGCCGCATCACCGGTCTCATACAGCTCACGGCGGAGCGCCCGGCAGCGGTTAGCGCCATACTGGACGCATGACGCGCGTTCTCATCGTCGTAGCCAACCGCGAGCAGTTCCCGGAGCCCGCGTTCCCCGTCGGAGGGCTGTATGTGGCGGCGGCCGTGGAGGCCGCCGGCGGCCGGGCCCGCGTCTTCGACGCGGGCCTCTACCGGCGGCCGCTGACGGCGCTGCGCGCCGAGCTCGGGGACTGGCGGCCGGATGTGGTCGGCCTCTCGCTGCGAAACGCGGACAACGCCGCGTGGCCGTACACCAACACCTACGCGGCGTGGTACGCACAGGTGACGGCCGCCGTGCGTGAAGCCGCGCCGCAGGCGCGGCTCCTCCTCGGCGGCCCGGCGTTCTCGATCTTCCCCCGTGAGATGCGCCGTGCCCTCCTGGTCACCGACGGAGTCGTCGGGGACGGCGAGACGGCCATGAGGTCGCTGCTCGGGGGCGCGCTCCCGCAGGGCGTTTTTGAGGCGCCGCCCGACCCGCTCACCGAGGTCGGCTTGCCCGGTGATCTCGACGCCGTCTTCCCCGGAGCCCACCGCTATCGCACCGCCGGCGTGCAGACCGCGCGCGGCTGTCCGCACCGGTGCATCTACTGCACCTACCCGCGCCTCGAGGGCACCCGCCTGCGGCGGCGTCCTCCCGAGGCCGTCGCCGATGAGATGGAGAGGCTTCGGGTGGAGCTCGGTACCGTCGAACAGTTCGTCGTCGACTCGTCGTTCAACGCCGACGAGGCTCACATGGCGGCCGTCTGCGAGGAGCTGCGCCGGCGGCGCAGCCGGCCCGGCGCCGCCTTGGCGGACGTCAGCTTCTCCTGCTACCTGCAGCCGAGGGTGAGTGACCCGGACGTGTTCCGGCTGCTTGCCGCGGCCGGCTGCACCTCGGTGGACTTCGGCATCGACACGGCGGCCGAGGAGGTCCTGCCCGGCTTCGGCAAGTCGACCACCATCGACGACATCCGCGAGTCGACGGTCGCGGCAAGGGCGGCCGGGATGGACGTGTGCCACTCGCTGCTCTTCGGTGGCCCCGGCGAGACGCCGGCCACGGTGGCCGAGACGGTGCGCGTGACCGACGAGGTGGCGCCGACCGCCGTGCTCGCCATGGTCGGTCTGCGGATCTACCCGGAGACGGCGCTCGCCCGGCTGGCCCGCGACGCGGGTCTCATCGGCGAGCGCCAGCCGCTGCTGGAGCCGCGCTTCTACGCCGCCGGCCGGATCGCCGGCGACCCGGAGATGATGTGGCTGCCGCGCCAGGTCGAGGAGGCGGCGGCGCCGCGCCGGAGCTGGTTCCTCCCCGGCGCGCGTGACTGGAGCGCCGCTCTGGGACCGAGGCTGTTGCGGCGCTTCGGTAAGGCGGGGCCGCTGTGGCGCAACTTCCCGCGGCCCCGCTGGTACAAGTACGTCTGAGGCGGCGCACTCGCGCCATGGCCGCCGCCGCCTCTGCCCGGGGCTACCCCTGCCTGTGTCCGTGCGCCTCGTCGGGGTCGGTGCCCGGCGCGTGCGCATGCGCGTGCCGGTGCGCGGTGGAGGCGTGACGGTGTGTGTGCTCGTGGATGAGGTTCACGGAGAGCAGCAGCTCACGCTGGACGAGGACTTCGTCCGGCGTGCCGTCGGCCACCAGGGTGTGGTCCTCGGAGAGGACGACGAGGCGGTCCGCTGCCTCCGCCGCGGCCGAGAGGTCGTGCGTCGCCATGACGACCGTGCGTCCCTCCCGCCTCCAATCCTCGAGCACATCGAGCAGCCACACCTGGCTGCGCGGGTCGAGGGCGTTGGTCGGCTCGTCGAGCAGCAGGACGTGCGGCTCCATGGTAATGACGGAGGCGATGGCGACGCGCTTCTTCTCGCCGCCGGAGAGCGAGTAGGGAGGCCGGTCGAGGAGCTTCTCGATGCGGAGGTGCCCGGCCACCTCGTCCACGCGGCGGCGGACCTCGTCTTCGGGCAAGCCGAGCTGCAGTGGTCCGAAGGCCAGCTCGTCGAGGACGCTGGCGCAGAACAGCTGCACGTCCGCGTCCTGGAAGACGAAGCCGACCCGCGAGCGGAAGTCACGGCGGAACGCGGGGGCCTCGAGCGCCTCCTCCGTCAGCGGCGTGCCGAACGCGAGCACCTCGCCCGCCGTCGGAAAGACGAGGCCGTCAAGCATCTTGAGAAGCGTCGACTTGCCGGAGCCGTTGGCGCCGACCACGGCGACGTGCTGGCCTGGCTCCACCGTCAGCTCGATCCCGGAGAGCGCCGCGCCGCCGGAGCGGTACGAGTGGCTGACGGTACGGAGGACGAAGTCGGGCGTGGTCACCGGACGACCATCCGGTCGGCGGCGAGCGCGAACGCGCACAGCGCGACGCTCGCCGCCAGCCACAACCAGTCACCGGAGCCGATGCGCAGCCGCTGAAGCGACGGCATGGCGCCGGTATAGCCGCGCGACAGCATCGCGTCGTAGACGTCGTCGGCCGTCTTCAGCGACTTGCGCACCACGAACGCCATGCGTTCCGTCACCCAGTCGCGGTTCTCTCTCGCGGTGCCGAGGGTCAGCGTGCGGCTCTCGCGCGCGAGGTGGATCTGCTCAACCGTCCGCATGAGCGTCAGGATCTGCCGGTGCGTCATCCCCAGGGTGGCGACCACGATGTCGGGCATGCGCAGGGCGCTCAGGGCACGCAGCAGGTCGGACCAGCGCATCGTCCAGATGACGAGGAGGGCGAAGCCCGCGGCGGCTGCTACGCGGGTCACCAGCGTAGCCACGCCGAGCAGGCCGGGGGCGGTGAACACAAAGGGGCCGGCGGAGACGACCGCGCGCCCGGGCGTGAACCAGGAGAGCGCGGACGGCAGGGCGACGAGGAGGGCCAGCAGCCCTGCCGAGAGCCAGACCTTGCGCACGAACGAGGGCACGGGCACCCGGGACGCCGCGGCCAGAGCCACGGTCACGAGGACGAAAGCCGCCAGCGCCCAGATGTCGTGCACGAGGCTGACGGCGACGGCGAAGAGCACGAGCGTCACCAGCTTGACGCGCGGGTCGAGGCGCTGCAGCAGACCGGGTCGCGCGGCGAGCTCCTCGTTCTCCATGACGTCGGTGACGGAGGCGGCCACGGCGTCCGCCGTCTTGCGCGCCAGGGAGCGCCCGCGATGGGCGCGGCCCTGCGCAGCGGGCGCCGCGCCGCCGTGGGCCGTTACCGCGGCGCCGGCCTCATCCGCACCACGGCGGCGGGCGAGGAACGTCGCCGCCCCCCAGGACACGCCGACGACCAGCACGACGCCGACGACGCCGGCGAGGAGGTAGCTGATGAAGGAGTTCCCGACCCCCGGCGTGGCGTAGCCGCGCATGGCGGCGTTCCAGGTGCCGCTGTACTTCTCGAGGTTGCCCGGTACGTAGCCGAGGGCGGTCTTGAGCTGCGCGCCGCTCCACTCACCCCACGCCGTGCCCGGCGCGAGTGCGCCCAGCGGCGTCAGGAGCAGCAGCAGGGCGAGGCCGGCCCACAGCCAGCGCAGCGGCCGCGCCGCCGGCCGCGCGGCCAACAACTCCGGCTGCGTGCGCGCGAGTGCCGCGAGCACGCCCATGGTGACCAGCGCTTCGATCGGGCCGAAGAAGAGCAGGTGCTCGAGCGCCATCGCCGGTACGGCGACGTCGAGCCGGTACGGCGCGTAGAGCGCCTGCCCGCTCGCCGTGTGCGCGAGGTACGGCTGGATGCCGAAGAGTACGCCGGCGGTGACCGCGCCCGCGACGATGGCGACATAGGAGGCGCCACCGGAGGCTGCGATCCGGCGTCCCGGCGACGGGTGGTCGCCGGCCAGCAGGCGGTAGAGATAGTAGCCGGCGAACGGGATGACGACGGCCATGGTGAAGCAGTTGGCGGCGAGCGCGGTGATGCCGCCGTCGCCGAAGAGGCCGGCTTGGACGACGAGGGCGATGGAGATCGCGATCACCGCGGCCCACGGGCCAAGCAGGATCGCGATCAGCGTCGCCCCGACCGCGTGGCCGGTCGACCCGCCGATGACCGGGACGTTGAACATCATGATGACGAAGGAGAAGGCCGCCGCCAGCGAGAGCAGCGGGATCTGCCTGGCTTTGAGCGTCCGCTTGACCTTGCGCGCCGCGACCGCCCAGGTGGGCAGCATCACGAGCCACAGGACGACCCAGGTCTGGGGCCCGAGGTACCCGTCGGGAATGTGCATCGCCACGGGAGTCATCGGCATCAGGTCCGGGGGCTAGGCGCGGGGGCCGGTGTCCGCCGCCGGTCCTGCCGCGTCCTCGGCGCTCCGGCACTTGCGGCAGAGGCCGAGCGCCGTCACCTGGATCTGGCTGACGGCGAAGTCGTGGCGTCCGGTCAGCTCGTCGTGCACCGGCGCCAGCAGTTCGTCCCCGAAGTGCCCGACCATCCCGCAGCGAGTGCAGACGAAGTGGTGGTGGGTCGGTTCGGGCGAGACCTCGTAGTAGGAGGCGGCGCCCTCCAGCCGCGTCTCGACGACGAGATCGAGGCCGACGAGGAGTTCGAGCGTGCGGTAGACCGTGGAAACGTTGACGTCCGGGAGAGTGCGCCGCACCTCGGCCGCCACTTCTTCTGCCGTCAGGTGGCGGCCTGCGTCGCGCAGCACCTCCCAGATGAGGTTCCGCTGCGGCGTGAGGCGGTAGCCCTGCTCGCGGAGCGTGGCACGTGCGTGATGCATAGCCGCCACGGTAGCGCACCTGCGAATGACTCGCAACAAGCGCGTCGCGGGGGAGGGGGTGTGTGGCGTAGTATCAGCAGATTGCGGGAGGCGTCCACGAAGGGCAGGAGTCGCTCATGAAGAGCTTCGTCACAGGCGGTGCCGGGTTTCTCGGCTCGGGAGTCGTGAGCCGTTTGCTCGAACGCGGCGACGAGGTCGTGGCGCTGGCGCGGTCGGACGCGGCGGCGACGAAGCTGACCCGCCTCGGCGCCGTCCCGGCGCGCGGCGACATCACCGACGCGCGCACGCTGGGCCAGTTGCTCGCCGGCGTCGACGTCGTGTTCCACATCGCCGGCGACTACCGCGTCGGCATCAAGGAGTCGGACCACGAAGGCATGTTCCGCGCCAACGTCGACGGCACCACCATCGTCCTCGACGCCGCCATCACCGCCGCTGTGGGCACGATCGTGTACGTCTCCACCGTCAATGTCTTCGGCAACACGCGCGGCCGGGTCGTGGACGAGACGTACGAGCGCCCCGACCGCAGCTTCCTCAGCTACTACGACGCCACCAAGTACTTCGCCCACCGCGTCGCCGTGGCGCGCGCCGCCGCGGGCGCGCCGCTGATCATCGTGCAGCCCGGCGCCATCTACGGCCCGGGCGACCACAGCGAGCTCGGCGCGCAGATCGATCAGGCGGCGCGGGGCAAGTACACGATCCGCGCCTTCCCGGAGCTCGGCTTCACGATGAGCTACGTGGACGACGTCGCCGACGGCGTCGTCCTGGCGCAGGCCAAGGGCAAGCCGGGCGAGTCCTACATCCTCGGCGGCGAGGTCACGCGCCTCGGCGCCGTCGTCGACGCCGTCGCCGACCTCACCGGGCACAAGCGCGCGCGCATCAAGCTGCCGACGACCGTGTTCAAGGCCGTGACGCCCCTCGGCTCGCTCGTGGGCCGCGTGATGGGCACAGGTCCCAACCTGCACGAGATCATCCGCGCCAGCAAGGACGTCACCTACTGGGCGACGAGCGCCAAGGCGGAGCTGGAGCTCGGGTACGCGCCCCGGAACCTGGAGCGCGGGCTTCTCGACCTCCTGGCGGCGCGCTGACCTCTCGGCGCGAGGAATGCCGGGCGGGGCCGGCTGCGCAGCCCGCCCCGGCCTCCTTCACTGCGTGAAGTACTGGATGAGGGCCTGTTCCTGCGCCGGCGTCACCTGAGCGCCGCGCTGCACCATGTCGTCGATGAGCGCCTGTGCCTCCGCGGCGTTGCCGGCGTGATAGCCGATTGGAGCCTGATGGCAGCTGCTGCACTGCGAGTTGACGATGGCGGCCCCGTCGCCTGAGGCGCCGGTGGGCCCTGCCGACGGCGTCGAGCTCGGCTGACTGCCGCTCAACGCCCCGCCGCTCGCGGCGACCCCCGCCTGGTAGCCCTGTACCAGCGTTCGCTTCGCGGCGTCGGTCAGCTTCGCATTGCTGTGGATCAGGGTGTACTGGAGGGGCGGCATCTGGTCGTTGACGGCCTGCTCTGTGCGTGCCGCCGACGGTTCGCCGGTCCAATCCGAGAAGTTGAGGCGAGCGCGCCCTTCGTCGACGTCGTGCTGCACGAGCCACGAGAACGGTGCGATGTTGGTCGCCCACCACCACTTGGTCTCGTTGCTGTGGCAGTCGTAGCAGGACCTCTTCGCGATGGCTTCCGCCTGGGGGTCCGCCCACGGGAAGGGGTTCGCGGCTGGAGGGTTCGTGTGGCTGGTGCGGCCGTACGGGACGAACTGGATCAGGACGAACAGGACCACCGCGACGCCGATGAGCCAGAGTAGGCTCTTCTTCCAGGAGCGCCCTGTGCGCCTCGTGGTGCGTGCCATGCGTGGTCCTCTCCTGCGACTTCTGATTGGAAGGCATCTTACTAGCTAAGGCCGGCCGCACCTCCACTTGCCGATGCGGGTCCTCCTCTGCCTGTCGGCAGGCAGAGCGTGTCGGCATGACCCTGGGCCGTTCGAGGGAGCATGTGGCCGTCGCCCGGCGGGCCGGGTATGGTGTCGGCGTCGGATCATCTGAGGGCGCCTGCGCGGCGCCCGGAGGAGGCAGCGTGAGCACACCGCCGGAACGGCGCTTCGCGGATGCGCTGGTGAAGGCCCGTGCGGAGTGGGCCGCCGCGGATGCGGCGGCCTGTGCGGCGCGCGCCGGCTGCGGACTTGCGGACGGCGGGGTGCTTGTGCCGCTGTTCGGGCGGCCGCACCTCGTGACGCATCCGGGTGGCGAGGTGACCACGCCGGCGGCGGGGCCGGGCCCCGGAGAGCCGGCGCACATCGCCGTCGCCATCCTGCTGCTGCACTACCTGCTGCTTGCCGACGGCGCTCCTGCGGCCGGCACCTGGAGCGCCTACCGCGAACTGCCGGACGGGCTCTTTTACGCGGCGTCGTTCGCAGCACGGGCAGAGGCGCCGCTGACCGGCGCGTTCGCCGGGTCGGCCGCGGGCCTCGACGCCTTCCGCGCGGCGGCGCGCGCGGCCGGCGGCGACGCGCTCACGCTCGGCGATGCGTCGTTCCGCTTCGTCGCCCTGCCCAGGGTCGAGGTCGCCGTGCTGATCTGGGCCGGCGACGACGAAGAGCCGGGAGAGGCCCGCGTGCTCTTCGACGCCGGCGCCGGCCGCTCGCTGCCTGCCGAAGACCTCGCCGGCCTCGGCGGGCAGCTCGCGCACCGGCTGACGGCCGCCGCGCGCGCGTAGGCGCCCGCCGCTCTCGTCGGCGCCGAACGCTCCCGCGCTCCCGCCGAACGCTCCCCCCGAACGCTCCTGCCCGCAACCGCCGGGTACAGTCCTTGTATCTCACGATGACAAGGAGGCGTTCCATGTACGTACGGATCGCTCGGTTCGAGGGCGGGAACACCGCCCAGATCGAAGAGGAGGGCGCGCGCATCCGGCGCGACCTCGAGGCGGCGCGGCGGGGCGAGTCCGGCCCGGAGATGCCTTCGGAGCTGGCGCTGCTCGCCGGCCGGATCGAGATCATGGTCGACCGGGACCGGGGGGCGGTGGCGGTGCTCGTGTACGCCGAGACCGCCGACCAGCTCCGCGAGATCGACCGGATCATGGACAAGATGTCGCCGTCCAGCGATGGGTGGGGCAAGCGGGTATCCGCCGAGTTCTACGAGGTGTACCTCGACGAGGCGCCGGGGCTCGCGCAGGCGGCCTGAGGCGAGGCCGACAAGGGCCGGGGCCGGTAACGTCCGGCCCCCAGTCGGCCCTGCCGCCCTCGTCAGTCGGCCGGCGCCGGTAGCGTCTTCCGCCGGCCCGGGAACAGTTCGCGCGCGGTGACGATCGCCAGCGCGCCGATGATGAGCGCCATACCGGCGGCCTCACCGGCGGAGGGCCGCTCCCCCAGCTGGATCCACGCCGCCGCCACGCCGATCACCGGCGCCGCCAGGGTGGCGATGCCGGCCGCCCCGGCGGAGAGGCGGCGCAGTCCGAACAGCCAGAGGAACCAGGCGAGCGCGTTGGCGAGGATGACGTTGTAGAGCAGCGCCAGCGTGAACTGCATGGTCCACTCGGGGCTGCCGTGCCACGTGAGCGCGGCGATGAGCAGCAGCGGCAGCGAGCCGAACAGCATCTGCCACGTCGTCAGGGAGAGGACGTCGACCTCGTGGCGCGCCTGCAGTCGCTTGACGACGACGGCGCTGGCGGCCCAGCAGAATCCGCCGGCCACCGCCAGCGCGCTGCTGAACGCGCCCTGCAGGTGCCAGGGTTCGAGCACCAGGACGAGCCCGGCGAGCGCGAGCGCGACGGCGACCCACTGTGCGCCGCGGAGTCGCTCGCCCAGAAATGCCCAGGCCAGCAGCAGCAGCCAGAAGGGCATCGTGTACGTGAGCACGCTGGTCTTGCCGGCGCCGCCGCTCTGCAGGGCCCACATGAGCAAGCCGACGAAACCGGTGGTCTGCAGCAGGCCGATGACGATGGTGTAGACCAGCGGCGGCGGCCGCAGCGGGCGCCGCAGCACGATGAGCAGCGCGAACAGGCTGAGCGCGCCGAAGAACGTGCGCATGGCGGAGAAGGTGAACGGCTGGGCGTACTCCAGCCCGATCTTCATGACGACCCAGTTGTAGCCCCAGATCAGGGCGAGCAGGGCGAGCGCCAGAGCGCCGAGGTCGCGGGTACGCTTGGCGGAGGCGTCGATCATGCCTCCATGCTAGCCGACGCCCGTGCCTCGCGCTTGCGCCCGGCGCTCGCGCGCGACGGGTGGAGGCCCGGGGCGGCGCGGCGCCGTAACTCAGGCTGCGGCCGCCGCCGGGACCATCCCGGTCTCGGCGAGCAGCCGCAGGTTGTCCATGCTGTCTTCGAAGTCGTGGCGCATGCGCGTCTCGAGAAGGAGCCGGTCCGTGACCCAGCCGCCGAGCCTCCGCGGGACGCTGTAGTCGAACGTCGTGGTGACGTCCGTGCCGTCCTGGCTGGGCTCGTGGTGGCAGGAGATCGATCCCGACATCGCACCCTCGAACTGCCAGCGCCAGTCGGTGCTGCCGTCCGGGTTGTGCCGTTCCTCGATGGTGCGGTCGACCATGCGGAACCGCATCCCCAGGACGTGCTGGTAGAACTCGGCCTTGGTTCCCGGGCCGCCGTCACCGAACACTCTCGAGGACGAATCCATCCCCACCCAGAACACGGGCCAGTTGCGGGGATCCTTGACGAGCGCGTCGAACGCGTCGACGGGCACCTTGACGTGGAAGTCGTTCAAGAGGTGAGCCATGGCATCTCCCCTCCAGTTCGTGGTTCGCCGGAATGCGCGGTTCCCGGGCCTCCTCCCCAGAGCGTTCCCGAGGCGTGCGGTGGATCACCGTTGCGCGAAGCGCCGGCGGCCGCTCGACGGGTCGCCGCATAGCTCCGTGCCCGTGGGGTATGTGAGACTCACAGCATTCGGAACCAAGACCCACCGGAGTGAGAGTCCATGAGCGACTTCGACGACCACGTCATCCCGTATGAGGAGGCGGTGCGCAGGCACCGGGCCCTCCAGGAGCAGCGGCGCAGGGGCGTCGTCCACGAGGTGAAGATCAGCGACGCGATGAATCACCTCCTCCACGATGAGAGTACGGAGGACGAGGAAGGACCGAAACCGGCCCAGCTGCGTGAGATCGTCGCGCGGGAGTTCTCGGACGAGGAGGCCGGGGGCGAAGGCGACGCGAGCGGCGAGCCCGAGCCCGCCTTCTGCAACCTCGAAGAGCGCCCGGACCAGCCGCCGCGGTGACCGCGGCGGGGGCGCCGGGCGCCGCGCCGGCCGAGGCCGGGGCGCGGCGCTTCGGGCGTTCCCGGGTCGTCTGAGTATGCTGCCCTAGACTGTTGTCAGGGGTGGAGCCGAGGCTCCGTCTGCCGATAGAGCTGGCATGGTCTCACCCTTTGAACGGATCGACTGTCATCTGCGGCGCCTGCCGGACGTCGTCATCTTCGTCCTCGGCCTGTCGCTGGTCGCGGCGATCACGGCGTTCAAGGAAACGGCCGGGCACGACATCCCGGTCACCGACTTCATGCTGATCCCGGTGGCCGCCATCGGCTGGCTCGTCAGCGCGCGCGCCTACGCGTACCTCGCCGCCGGCCTTACGGCGATCGTGACCGTCGCCATCGCTGTGGCCGGCCAGGCGCAGGGACAGTTGCCGGCCGCGCTCGCCGCGGCCGGCATGCGCTTCGTGCTGTACCTCGTCGTGCTCGCCCTCCTCGGCGCCATCCGCAGCATGCAGCTCGCGCGCAGGACGGAGGCCCGCACCGACTACCTGACCGGCGCGGCCAACGCGCGCGCCTTCGAGGAGACCGCGACCGCGGAGCTGGAGCGCAGTCGCCGCTACGCCCGTCCGCTCTCCCTGCTGTACCTCGACGTGGACGACTTCAAGGCGGTCAACGATACGTTCGGACACGCCGCCGGGGACAACGTGCTGGCGGAGGTCAGCCACATGCTGCGCTGCAGTGTGCGCGGCAACGACCTGGTCGCCCGTCTCGGCGGGGATGAGTTCGCCGTGCTGATGCCGGAGACCGGCCGCTTCGCCGCGGTGACCGTGGCCCGCCGGGCGCGCGACGAGCTTGCGCGCCTCACGATGCCCGACGGCGAGACGGTGCGCTTCAGCGTCGGCGTCGTCTCCTACTCACGGCCGCCGGCGTCGGTCGATGCGATGATCCACGACGCCGACACGCTGATGTACCGTGCCAAGGACCAGGGCAAGGACCGCATCGAGTCGGCCGAGTACGGCAACGACCCGGCGATGAGCGCCAGCTGAGCCACGACACCGCGGCGTGGCTGCTCGGGCAGCCCTTCCACCGGCCGGAGTCGCGAGACCTCGTCGCTCGTCGCCGACGACCCGGCCGTCAGTCGATGACCGGCGGGATCGAAGCCTCCCCGCCGGCCGCGATCGCGGCGCGGCGACCGGCGACGACGCCGTAGGCGGCCAGCACCGCGAGCGCGGCGATGATGAGGCCCATGCCGGCGGCCTCCACTCCGGTGGGCCGCTCTCCCAGCTGCGTCCACGAAGCCACAACCCCGACCACCGGGACTGCCAGCGTCCCCATCGCGGCGGCGCCGGCACGCAGTGACCGCAGCGCCACGACCCAGAGGCCCCAGCACAGGGCGTTCGAGAGCAGCGCCGAGTAAGCGAGGCAGGCGATGAAGGTGCCGGTCCACTCGGGCCAGCCACTCCGCGTCACGAACGCGAACACGACCAGTGGCACGCCCCCGGCGGCCATCTGCCAGGCGGTCAGCGAGAGCGCGTCGACGTGGGTCCTGCGTTGCAGGAGCTTGACCAGCAAGGACCCTCCCGCCCAGGTGAGGCCGGCGGCGCCGGCGAGGACGCCGCTGAGCGCGCCGCCGATGTCCCAGGGGCGTACGACGAGGACGAGGCCGGCGAACGCCAGCGCGACGGCCGGCCACTGCATCCCACGCAGCCGTTCGCCGAGGAAGAGCCAGGCGAGGAGCAGCAGCCAGAACGTCATCGTGTACGCGAGCACCGAGACCTTGCCGGCGCCGCCGACGCTGAGCGCCAGCGTGGCGAGGCTGTTGAACAGCGTGGTCTGGAGGATCCCGATGGCGATCGTCCACCGCAGCGGCGGCGGGCGCAGCGACCGGCCGGTGGCGCGCAGCAGGACGAAGAGGCAGAGGGTGCACGACGACGTGATGAGGGCGATGAACGTGATGGGCGTGGCGTAGTCGAGCGCGACCTTGCTGACGACCCAGCTGTAGCCCCAGATCGGGGCGATCACGGCGAGGGAGAGGACGCCCAGGTCTCGAGTGCGATGCTGCTGGGCGTCGGGCATGGCTCCATGCTATCGCAGCCATGCATGCCGGCGTCGGGCGACGCGCCGTCGTCAGGAGCGGCCGGCCCTGGCGGCGGCCTCGAGCTCGCGCCGCCGCGCACGCTTCACGCGGTACATCTGCTGGTCCGCCCGTGCCAGCAGGTCGTCGATCTCCTCGAGCTCCACGTGGTTCGCCACCATGGAGCCGAAGCTGACCGAGAAGTCGTAGCCGTCGCCGAGCTCCGCGCGCTTGGCGTCCACCGCGTCGCGCAGGCGTATCTCGACGGCTTCGCGATCGAGGAGTTCGTCGCGGTGCTGCCCCAGCAGAGCCATGGCCACGAACTCATCGCCTCCGAGGCGCGCGACCACATCGCGCTCGCGGAAGGCCGCGCGCAGTACGTCGGCCGCCGCCACGAGCAGCTTGTCGCCGTGCGCGTGGCCCTTCTCGTCGTTCACGCGCTTCAGGCCGTCGACGTCGAAGTACATGAGCAGCACCTGCCTGCTGCCGCGGCGCGCCCTGCGCCGGGTCTCGTCGATCTTGGCGAAGAAGCCGCGGCGGTTCAGCAGCCCGGTGAGCTCGTCGACATCCGTGAGGCTGCGCAGGAACTCCTCCAGCTCCTTGTGCGCGGCGATGCTGTGGCTGAGCGTGAGGCAGAGCCGGCGTCCGTTGATGTCCACGATCCGCGCCGCGACTTCGACCGGCAGGCGCTGAAGGTCGCTCGTGGCGTACACGCTCTCGTAGGCGAGCGTGCCGGCCTCGGCCAGGGCCTTCGCTCTCTCCCGGACCTGCTGGCGCGCCTCGGGAGCGACGACGTCCTCGGCGGTCATCTCGAGGAGTTGTGCTCGCGAGTAGCCGAGCGCCAGGCACGCGGCCTCGTTGACCTCGACGAGCCGGCCCGGGCGGCCGTCGTCCTCGAACCGGTGCACCAGGATGACGTCGCTCGCGGCGTCGAAGAGGGCCCTGTAGCGTCGCTCGCTCTCGAGCTGTTCCTGGTGCGCTGCGTTGAGTGAGTCCAGGGTGCGGTGCATCGCGCCGCGCTGCGAGACGATGGTGAGGCAGACGAGACCGAACAGGAGCGCGCCGAGAAGCCCCTCGAGGGAGATGGGCCCGAACCACTGCGCAAGCGCGACACCACCCGCGGACGCCACGAGGACGAGGTCGGTCCACCGCTTCATCCGGACGCTCCCGGATCTGCGGCATGCCTGCGCTCACGTCTGTTCCGCCGGCTCACCGATGCTCCTTGTCGTGAGGGCCCCTTGTCTGGGCTCCTACCGTGGGGCATCGGCTGCGTGCGACAGCTTTGCCAGTCCCCTCTAGACACATGTACCGGCCGGTCATCGCCGGATCGCCGGCCACGAAGAGCGACAGCAGCCAGTTTGGTCCTGAGGTTGTGTGGGCCATGAAGCACTATTACCGATGGGCGCGCGCTGCTGGACCGGAGCGGCGCCCCTGTTCAACCGAAGAGGCGATCATGGTCATCATGGTGCAGCACACGGTACGTGACTTCGACGCGTGGAAGCGGGTCTTTGACGAGCACGAGACGGTACGCAGGCGGCACGGCGCCACCGGTCATCAGCTCTACCGAGGCACGGACGACCCCAATGAGGTCACCGTCGTCAACTACTTCCCGTCCAGGGAGCAGGCCGAGGCGTTCGTAACCGACCCGTCGCTGAAAGAGGCGATGGAGCGCGGCGGCGTGGTCGGTGAGCCGCGCGTGACCTGGGCCGAGGAGATCGGATCGGTCGACTACCGACAGACCAAGGCCGCCTAGCGCGCCCCTGCCGAAGGAGGGAATCGTGCTATCGGACGACCGAGTGTCGGCGGTCCTCTGTTCGACCGACTTGGAGCGCAGCCGGCAGTTCTACGAGCGCAAGGTCGGACTGAGGCTCTCGCCGGAGACCATCAAGAACCACCTCGTGTTCGAGTGCGGAGACGGGACGACCCTGCTCATCTACGGACGTCCGTCGCCGAGCAAGGCGGACCACACCCAGGTGCGCTTCTGGTCGGCGGACATCGCGGCGGACGTCGGCGAACTGGCCGGCCGGGGGATCGAGTTCGACACGGTCGAGTTCGGCGGCCTCAAGATGGCCGACCACGTGCTGACGAGTCCCGGCATCGGCAAGTCGGCCTGGTTCAAGGACCCGGACGGCAACACGTTGGCGCTGTTCCAGCCCGAGTGAGTCTCTCGCAGGCCTTGCCTGCGAGGCGCACCTCTGGCCGCCGGCGCCCGAACGCAGGCGCGGCCGCCCGCTCGGTCAGAGCGGGCGGCCGCGTTCGCGTGTTTCTGCACCTGCGGGCGCGAGCCCGCCGCGCCTGTCGCACTAAGCGGCTCGCTGCAGGCGCTCAAGCACGCCGAGCATCTCCGGCGACAGATCGGTGTGGTGGTGGACTATCTTCCACTCGCCGTTCTCGCGGCGGTAGATGTTGGTGACGCGGTGCTCGATGGTTATCGACTCCCCGTTGAGCGTGGCAGACCCGCGCTCGACGCCGACCTCGTAGGCGAGCTCACCTCCCGACTGGATGGTCTGGCCGGCGAGCTCCACGTGCCCGCCGGAGGCAAGCCCGGCCACCTGGTCGAACGATTCCTTGACCTCGGTCCACCCGATCTGCTCGCCGCCGACGGGGTGCAGTGTGGTCACGGTGTCGCTGTGCGACCAGATGTCCGCCAGCTGGCTGGCGTCGCCCTGCGTCATGCGGTTGAGCCCCGCATAGAACTTCGCCGATGCGCTTCTGATTTCGTCTTCCGTTGACATGATGTGCCCTCCCGGGCTCTGCAGCGCCGTCGGGCCTTGTCCGGCTGCCTGACGAGCACGCGCTTCTGAAACAGGATGACTTCACACCGAAACGCGGTGCTTGGTGGTTCTCTTGCCCGCGGGTGCCGCTGCCGACGCGGGCCGGGTGTTCGTGGGCCCATGACCGCCGCGACGCGGACCCCATCCGGCGGTGGTCACCCGCCGGGGTCATCCATCCGTCGTCACCCGCCCGGTGTAGCATCAGTCCTGTGGACGATGGGGGATCGTCCGCCGTCTGGGTGAGTCTGTCGGACTGGAGGGGCCATGGCGATGCGTGGCGCGATGCGGCTGGCCGCGGCACTCGCCGCCGTCGCCGTCGTGGCGCTGGCGGGCGCCGGCTGCGGTAGTGGCCAAGGCAGCACGATCGCCGCGGGCGCCGCTGCACCCGTCACCAACGCCGAGACGGCGACCCCTACGCCGGAGGCGACCGGGAAGCCCGGGCCCGCGACGCCGAAGCCGGCGCCCAAACCGACGAAGAATCCTGCCGCGAAGCCGGCGAAGCCGTCCGCCGCCAAACCGGCGACCACGATCGTCTTCGTCAACGTGGGCCAGGGCGACTCCGAGATCATCAAGTCCGGCTCGTGGACCGGCCTCATCGACGGCGGTCCGGCGGGCTCGGAGGGGGTCATCGAGAGTGCCCTCAGCAGGCTTGGCGTCCGCCGCTTGAACGCCGTCGTCGTCACCCATCCCCATGCCGACCACACCGGCGGACTCTCCGGCGTCGTCTACGACTATCGCCCCAGGCAGGCCTACGTGGGCGAGGGGGCGGGCAGCGCGGCCTCTGCGCTGCGCAGAGTCGGGGCGCACATCACGAGGGCGCGCCGCGGCATGACGCTGCGCTTCGGAGCGCTGCGCGCCAAAGTGCTGAGCCCCGGATCGCTCTCCGGCGACCCCAACGAGGACAGCGTGGTCCTGCTCGTCGACGCCGGCGGCAAGGAGTTCCTGTTCACCGGCGACTCCACAGGCGCCAACGAGGCGCTCGTCGGCAGCATCACCGCTCGCGGCCCGCCGCTCTACCTGCTCAAGGTGGCTCACCACGGGTCGAGCTCCTCGACCTCGTCGAGCTTGCTCGCCGAGACCAGCCCGAAGTTCGCCGTCATCAGCGTCGGCCACAACTCCTACGGGCACCCGGCGCCGGAGACGATCTCCCGCCTCAGGGCGGCGGGCACGCGGATCTACACGACGCAGAAGAACGGCACCATCACCCTCACGGTCTCGTCGTCGGGCGTCGCCTCCTGGAGGTTCGCCAGGTCTTCGAAGCCGGTGACCAGCGCCGGCCGCTCGGTGAGCGCTGCAGGCGGAGGCGGCGGCAGCAGTTCCGCCGGCAGCTCTGCCGGCGGGACGACGGTCTACGTCACGGCGACCGGAGAGTGCTATCACCGTGCCGGCTGCCGCTATCTTTCGCACAGCAAGATCGCGATCTCGCTCAAGCAAGCCAAGGCCGAGGGCTATCGGCCCTGCAGCGTTTGCGACCCTCCGCGGTAGGCTTTCTGCCTGGTCCGCCGCTCGGTCCACTCCTGGTCGGCGAAGGCGAGCGGCACGTCGGCCTTCACAGATCCCTTGAGGACAGCCACGTTGACTCCTTGACTCGCGGTCCGCCCTGCGCTGTGATGCGAAGAGAGACCTTTTCTTGCTCGCGATCAGGCAGAGCCGACGTCTACCCGGAGGGAAGCATGGCGACCAGGAAGAAATGGAGCGAGCTCAGCACGCGGAGCCGCCGGCTGATCACGGCCACCGGAGTCATCGAGATGGCTCTGCTGGCGGCGACGCTCATCGACCTCAAGCGTCGGCCGGCGGAGCAGATCACGGGTTCGAAGCGGATGTGGACCGGGCTGGCGTTCATCAACATCATCGGGCCGCTCGCCTACTTCACGTTCGGACGGCGCCGTCAGCGGAGCGCCGTCTGACTCGACGGCTCGGCTTCGCGATGCTTCGGGAGTGACGGCGGACGGGATACGACCGGTGGCCCGGCGGGCACGTACCTGTCTGCCGGTCCTCATCCGGCGGTGCCATGTCCGGACACGCCAGGTACACGAAATACACGATGCCCGACCAGAGGCCGTTCCGCCGGCCGAGGGTGCGGCGCTGGCCGAGGCGGCTCGCCTTTGTCGGGGCCGCCGTCCTCTTCGTTGCGGTCGCAGGCCTCGCAGCGCTCGCCGGCGTGGTGGTCGGCGCGACGAGAGGGATGCCGCCCCTGACCCGACTGCTGGCCAGGCCTCAGGCGCAGACGAGCGTGCTGTACGACCGGAGCGGGCGCTATATCGGGCAGGTGCACGGCGCCGTCGACCGCGTCGACGTGAAGGGCTCGCAGATTCCGGAGGCCTTGAAGCAGGCCACGGTGGCGATCGAGGACAAGCGCTTCTACAGCCATCACGGCGTGGACCCGCTGGGGGTGGCCCGCGCCGCCCTCGCCGACCTGCGCGCCGGTCACGTCGTGGAAGGCGCGAGCACCATCGAGATGCAGTTCGTCAAGAACGCGTATCTCGGCGGCCAGGGCGACTCGGTGGCGCGCAAGATCCGCGAGGCTGTCCTCGCCTGGCAGCTGGACTCGGTGTGGAGCAAGGACCAGGTCCTCACCGCCTACCTGAACACCGTGTACTACGGCTCGGGTGCGTACGGCGTGGAGGCGGCCGCCCAGACGTTCTTCCACAAGCACGTCTGGCAGCTCGGCCTGCCCGAGTGCGCCCTGCTCGCCGCCTTGCCGCGCGCGCCCAACGGTTACTCGCCGGTCACCGACCCGGAGGACGCCCTGGCACGACGCGACGTCGTGCTGCAGCAGATGAAGCAGCAGGGCTACATCTCGGCGGGGCAGGCGGCCACGGCGGCGGCGACCAAGCTCGACGTGTTCGACCACGCTCCCCAGCCGTGGCGCGGCCCGGCCGCCTACTTCATCCAGTACGTCACCCAGCAGCTGGTCCGGCGCTACGGCACGCAGGCCACCTTCGAGGGCGGCCTGAGGGTCACCACATCGCTCGACCTCGGGATGCAGCGGGACGCGATCAAGGCGCTCTCGAGCACACTGCCGAAGGGCCCCGCCGGCGCCCTGGTGTCGATCGATCCGGCGACCGGCTACGTACGCGCCATGGTCGCCACCACCGACTACAAGAAGTCCCAGTTCAACCTCGCCTGGCAGGCGCAGCGTCAGCTGGGCTCGGCGATGAAGCCCTTCGCGCTCACGGCGGCCGTTCTGCAGGGCGCCGATCCTGCGACCACCTACTACACGTCGCAGCCCCTGCACATCTACCTGGGCCCTGGATCGTCGCCGCCTTACTGGGACGTCAGCACGTTCTCCAACACGTACGCGGGCCGCATCAACCTGGTGCAGGCGACGTACCAGTCGGACAACACGGTGTACGCCCAGCTCGCCTTCGACGTCGGCCCGCAGAACATCGTCCACGTGGCGCGCAGCATGGGCATCACCAGCCCCCTGCAGCCGTATCCATCGATCGTCCTGGGAACGGAACTCGTGAATCCCCTGGAGGTAGCCGACGCCTACGCGACCTTCGCCGCCGAGGGAGTCCACCACCGGCCGCAGGCGATCGCCAAGGTCGTCTTTCCGAGCGGGCGGGTGGACGTGACCCAGGTGTCGGGAAGCCGAGCCATACCTGCCGGGGCCGCCTACGTCGTGGACAAGATCCTCGAGGGCAACACGCGCTACGGCACCGCGGCCGCGATCCCCTCGTACTACTCGGGCGTCGCGGCGGGCAAGACCGGCACGACGACCAACTCGGCCGACGCCTGGTTCTGTGGCTTCAACCCAAAGCTGGCCACCGCCATCTGGATGGGCTACCCGCAGGGCGAAGTCCCCATGCCCGGCGTCCAGGGCGCCACCTACGCCGTCCCTGCGTGGGGCAAGTACTACCAGCTGGTCTTCGGCGACCAAAGCGTGCCGGAGTTCGCCACACCGGCGACGCTGCCGGTCTGGACGCCGTGGGCGGGTGCGCTCAGCGCCCAGAGCCCGTCCCCGGCGCCCTCTGCGTCGAGCGTCGCACCGACGCCCGCGCCGGCATCGACTCCGTCGCCGGCGGCCACGTCGCCCACTCCGTCGCCGCCCGCGTCGCCGAGCCCGACGCCGGCGCCGTAGGGAGGTCCAGCCGGTTCGGTCCCTGCCCGGCTTGCCCCGGCCGGCGGTTCACGAGGTGGGGATGCGGGAACCAGACGGTGGGTGTGTGAGTGAGGAAACGTGACACACATGCTAAGCCGGAATGAATCCTGATGGGGCGCGATACCGGGCCCGTCGAGAAGCTCTCGCGCCGTGAAGGCGTCGAGCTGGAGTTGAAGGGCGCGCGCCTGCTCGCAGGCAAGAGCGCGCTGGAGCGCCGGCCGTATCCGCCGGGCCAGCACGGCCGTGGCCGGCAGCGTCCGTCCGAGTACGCGACGCGGCTGCGCGAGAAGCAGAGGGCGAAGCGATTCTACGGCCTGCGCGAACGGCAGTTCAGGAGCGCGTACGACCGCGCCGGCGGCGGGGCGCAGCTGCTGCGGGCGCTCGAGTTGCGGCTGGACAACGTCCTGTACCGGCTCGGGTTCGCGACGACCAGGGCGCAGGCCCGGCAGTTCGTCGTGCACGGCCACATCCGGGTGAACGAGCGCAAAGTCAACGTGCCGTCCTACCAGCTCGGCCCCGGCGACGTCGTCGGTGTCAAACCCGGCAGCCGGGCGCAGCCACTCATCCTCGAGGCCACCGCGCTCGTCGGCCGCGTCCCGCCCTGGCTGCTCGCCGAGCACGACGAACTGTGGGGCAGGGTCGAACGCGTGCCCGAGCACGAGGACATCAGCGCCCCCGTCGACGAGAAGCTGATCATCGAGTTCTACGCGAAGTGAGCCGCCGCCGGCGCCGGCGTTCGGGGCGGCAAGAGACGAGCAGGGACGAGCAGGGACGCGCCGTGGGTCAGTCGACTCCGAGCACGTCGTGGATGGCCTGCAGGATGAGCGGCTTGAGCTCTTCTGCCGGCACGTGCCAGAACACCTTGCCGGCGGGGCCACCGAACACGCCGGTGATCACACCGACCGACCCGGCCATGCGCACGCGGTCGGCGAGAGGCGTGGCTTCGTTGGCGAAGATCGCGTCGATGGACTTGTGGAAGGCCTGATGAGCCTCGATGTCCATAGAGCTCTCGGCCAGCGCCGACAACGTCGCCTGATTGTTCTCGAACAGCTCGAAGAGCCGGCGCTGTGGCAGGAGCCACTCGACGATGGCTTCCAGGCCCGCGCCCCAGGTCTGGAGGTCGGGCTCGCTTGCCAGCACCGCAGCCAGTGATTCCAGATGGTCGAACAGAGGCTGCACGAGCGTGCGAATGATCTCCTCTTTGCTGGAGAAGTGGTAATACAGCGCGGCCTTGGTCACTCCCACTCGTTCGGCGACCTCCCGCAGGGAGGTCTTGTCGTAGCCCCGTTCGATGAACAGGTCCAGCGCCGTTTCGAGGATGCGATCGCGGGTGTCGTTCACGGTTTGCACCTTACTTGACAACAGGTAAGATTTCACTTACCTTCCGGTCAGTAAACTTCTACTGACCGACAGGTAGGTACCAATGTCTCATCCTAGCACGATGGTCCGGGCCAAGGCGCTGTCGAAGCGCTATGGCGAGACCCAGGCCCTCGACGAGGTCGACCTGGACGTCGCCACCGGATCCATCCTCGGCATCCTCGGGCCGAACGGCGCCGGCAAGACGACGGCGCTGCGCATCCTCACGACACTGAGCACCCCCGACAGTGGCCGGGCGTGGGTGGACGGGCACGACGTGGTCGCCGAGCCCGCCGCCGTGCGGCGCAAGATCGGCGTCACCGGGCAGGACGCGACCCTCGATGAGCTGCTCACCGGACGCCAGAACCTGATGATGATCAGCGAGCTCAGCCGGCTCAGCCGCTCGGCCGCACGGCGCCGGACCGTCGAGCTGCTCGAGCTGTTCGAGCTCACCGACGCGGCGGATCGCGTGGTCAAGGGCTACTCGGGCGGCATGCGCCGGCGCCTCGACCTCGCCGCCAGTCTCGTGATGCGGCCGCCGGTGCTGTTCCTCGACGAGCCGACGACCGGGCTCGACCCCACCAGCCGGCAGCGCATGTGGGGCGTGATCCGCGGGCTGGTCGACGACGGCGCCACGGTGCTTCTCACGACCCAGTACCTCGACGAGGCCGACTCCCTGGCCGACGACATCGTCGTCATCGATTGCGGCCGGGTCATCGCCCGCGGCACCCCCCGCGAACTCAAATCGGCCACGGACTCGCAGTTGCTCGAGGTGACGCTCGCCGCGCCGCACGCAGGAGCCGCGGAGGCCCTGCAGCGATTCAGCGTCGGCTCCGTGACCACCGCCGGCGACGGCAGGCGCCTCTGGACGCCGGCGCGCAACGAGTCCGGGCTCGCGGTCGCGGCGCTTCGCGCGCTCGACGACGCCGGCGTGCTGGTCGACGACATCACCGTGCACCGGCCGTCGCTCGACGACGTCTTCGCGGTGCTCACCGGCGCGGCCGTGCCGGCGCCCGAGAGCGTGGAGGTGCCGGCATGAGCACCGCGATGCCGCTGAGCGCCGACATCGGCGCTCCGACTCTGTCGCGGCGTCTGCGCTCCTGGTGGGACGACGTCCGCGTGATGACGCGCCGGAATCTCATCCACGTGCGCCGCGATCCCATGCAACTGTCCGACGTGACCGTCCAGCCGGTCCTCTTCACGCTGCTCTTCTGCTACGTCTTCGGTGCGGCGATGGTGCTGCCCGGCGGCGCGAGCTACACGCAGTTCGCCCTCGCCGGGCTCCTGGTCATGAACCTCACGACGTCGGCGGTGGGAACCGCGATCGGTCTCAGCACGGACCTGAGCACCGGCGTCATCAGTCGCCTGCGCACCCTGCCGATGTCGCCCGCCGCGATCCTCGTGGGCCGGTCCATCTCCGACTTGCTCGCGGCGCTGCTCTGCAGCGTGGTCATCGCCGTCACCGGCCTGGCGATCGGCTGGCGTCCGGAGGCCGCCACGCTGTCCGTGCTCGCGGGCTTCGCCGTGGCCCTGCTGTTCAGCTACGCGCTCTCGTGGCTGAGCGCAAGCGCCGGCATGGCCTGCTCCAACCCGGAGGCCGCACAGGGCGTCGTGTTCATCTTCGTGTTTCCGCTGGCGTTCGTCTCCAACGTCTTCGTGCCCACGCAGGGGATGCCGGCGTGGCTGCAGACCATCGCGAACTGGAATCCCGTGAGCGCCGTGGCCTCGGCGTGCCGTGTGCTCTTCGGCAACCCCAATCCCTCCGCGTCGATCCCGGCCTGGCCGATGCAGCATCCGGTGGAGGCAGCGATCCTCTGGTCGCTGCTCATCCTCGCCGTCAGCGTGCCACTGGCCACCAGGTTGTACCGGCGACGCACCAGGGACTGAGAGACCGCGCCCGCCCGCCCTCAGGCCGCCTTGCTGCGGGCGGGCGCGGCCTCGATGGCGGCGCGGGCGCGAGCCGTCCCGGCCGCAGCGCGAAGCGACGCGATGTCGTAGGCGCCCTCGTGGCGGCGCCCGTTGACGAAGAAGGAAGGCGTGCCCGAGACGCCGCTCAGGTCGGCGCTGTCCACATCCTCGGCGATCCGCGACGCGCCCGCGTGCCGCTGCAGGTCGTGCTCGAAGCGGGCTCCGTCCAGACCGAGTTCCTCCGCATAGCGCGCCAGGTCGGCCGTGCTCAGGGCGCCCTGATGGGCCAGCAGGGCGTCGTGCATCGGCCAGAATGCGCCCTGCGCCGCGGCGGCTTCTGAGGCCTCCGCGGCGAGCTGCGCCCACGGGTGCACGTCGTTCAGCGGCAGATGCCGCCAGACGTAGGCCACGTCTCCGCTGTCCGCGAGCAGTTCCCGGATGGGGTTCTCCGCGAGACCGCAGTACGGGCACTCGAAATCTCCGTACTCGACCAGCGTGACGGGCGCGTCGCGAGGTCCGCGGAGGTGGTCTCGTGCGGCGTCGACGGAGGGTTCGAGGTCGATGATCGTGGCGGAGGTGCCGAGCAGGGCGCGCGCCCGGGAGCGCCGAGGCAGCAGCGCGGTGGTCCTGAACACGACCCAGGTCAAGGCGGCCGCCACCAGCGCCCCGGCAAGGACGCCCAACTTGGCCTCCTCGAGTAGGCGGCCCTGGAAGACGAGCGACGCGATGAGCAGGGAGACCGTGAAGCCGATGCCGGCGATCGTGCCGCCCCCTATGACCGCCGCCCAGCCCACGAGCGGCCGCAGCCGGCCCCGGCTGAGGACCGCGACCAGCCACGAGGCGCCGATCACGCCGACCGGCTTGCCGACGACGTACCCGATCATGATGCCCAACGTGATCGGCGAGGCGAAGGCGGTGCGGATGAAGCCGCCGCTCACGACGATGCCGGCGTTGGCCAGCGCGAACAGCGGCACGATCACGTAGCTCGTCCAGGGGTGATACAGGTGCTGCAGGCGATCGTTGGGCGAGATCGCCGACCGGACTCCGGCCTGGGCCGAGCGCGCGAGTTCGGGGGTCGGCTGCTCCCGGAACGAGCGAAAGCGCTCGGTCGCCGCCTCGAGGTCGATCCGGGCCGCCGGAGAGGCGTAGGTCAGCAGTCCCATCGCCAGCCCCACGACGACCGGCTCGACGCCGGACTCGAAGAGCGCGACCCACACGGCCAGCCCCAGCACGGCGAAGACGATGCCGCGGTTGGCGTGCAGTGCGCGGGCGAGCAGCACCAGCGCGAACAGACCCAGAGCCACGAGCAGCGGCCCGAGCACGAGGTGTTGCGTGTAGACGACGGCGATGACGACCAGTGCGACGACGTCGTCGATCACGACGACGGTGAGCAGGAACGCGCGCAGGCGGACGAGCTTGCGCGCGCCCACGAGCGCGAGCATGCCCAGCGCGAAGGCCGTATCCGTCGACATGGCGGCGCCCCACCCGCGCGCCGACCCCCGTCCCGCGTTGAAGGCGAGGTAGATGAGCACCGGCACGACCATCCCCCCGATGCCCGCGACGAGCGGCAGCATGGCCCGCGAGCGCTGCCGCAGCTCGCCCACGTCGAACTCGCGCCGCGCTTCGAGTCCGATGACGAAGAAGAAGAACGTCATCAGGCCGCTGTTGACCCAATGTCGCAGGTCCTGGCCGAGCGCTGCGCCGCCAAGGTGGATCGAGAGCGTCGTGTGCCAGAAGGCCGCGTAGGAGCCGGCGTCGATGTTGACCCACGCCAGAGCGGTGAGGGTGGCCGCAAGCAGGACGGCCGCGCTCCCCGTCTCGGTCTGCAGGAAGTCGCGCAGCGGCGTCTGTACACTCCGGGCCCACGCGGTGCGGCCCTCAAGCCTGGCCGCCGGTTGTGAGTCGGACACGAGTCTCAAGCTCCAGTGGCGAGAGGCCCGCGGCTGGGGCCGGTGCCTCTCGATCGGTGGTCGTACTCAGCGCGTTCCCGCCGCCGTGCCGATCCAGTCGGCGCCACCGGTGGCGCCGGCTGGCTTCCACCGCAGTCGATCGTGACCGGATGCCGCCGTCTGACAGTCATGAGCCGGAATCCTCTGGTGAGTGGAAAGGCAGGGGGCAGAGGCAGCCCGGCTCAGGAGAGCGTGACCGAGCGGGCCGCCCCGCACCACAACGGGACCCTCGTTTTGCTATCTCGCGGCGGAGGCAAGTGCCCGAAGAGGGACGCCCATCTGCGGGCCCTCCCCCACGGTCAGAAGCTCGACAGCGTCCGCTCGGCGCGCGTTCCCCTGCTGGTCGGACGGCGACGATACGAGGAGGCTCAGATGGCCAAGTACCTGATCCAGGCAAACTACGTTGGTGACGGCATCAAGGGGTTGCTCAAGGAGGGCGGCACGAGCCGCCGCGCCATCGTCGAGGAGGCGGCCAAGACGGTCGGTGGCAGCCTCGATGCTTTCTA
Source organism: uncultured Thermoleophilia bacterium (assembly GCA_963798285.1). Classification (GTDB taxonomy): domain Bacteria; phylum Actinomycetota; class Thermoleophilia; order UBA2241; family UBA2241; genus CAIXSE01. The sequence goes on from CAWCSR010000002.1 coordinate 405,578, forward strand.
CTACGCCTTCGGCGAGACCGATGTCTACGCCATCATCGACATGCCCGACAACGCAACGACGGCGGGGCTTGCATTGACGATCGCCGCTTCAGGGATCGTGACGATCAAGGTGACGGTACTGCTCACTCCCGAAGAGATCGATCAGTCGGCGAAGACGTCGGCTGCCTACCGACCTCCGGGCAGGTAGGCAGCTCACCCGCGGGCGTCGCGCGCGGGCGTGTGGACTGTCCGGCCCGAATAGCACGACCGGCCGCCGTTCGGGCCGGCACTCGTCGAGTCGGAGTCGGACGATCTCCGCTGTCGGCTCCCTTCGAAGTCAGCCGGCCGGGGACGGCCGAGCAGGGTCGCGCTCACGACCTCGATGCTCGTATCCTTGATCACGCACGATCGCCTGAGGAGATCGCATCCGCCGAGCTGGCGGGCACGATCCTGCCCGAGCCCGGAGGACGCCGCCGAATGGGTGCTGGAGTACAACTGAGCCGCCGACCGGTGGTCGCGGTGATCGGGATGGCGACGGTGGACGACCTCTACGTCCTCGACGATTATCCACAGGCGGACTCCGTGACCCCCGCGCTCGAGCACCAGATCGCGATGGGGGGGCTGGGCGGCCGGGGAGCGATCGCCGCGAGAAGGTTGGGGGCCGCGACCAGGCTTCTGGCGGCATGCGGCGCCGGCGTGCACGCCGATGTCCTGATGGCGGGCCTGGCCGCCGAGGGGGTGGAGTGCACCTGGGTCACCTACGACCGGCCCTCGCAGCACTCGGCGGTCATCCTCGCGCGGGGAGACGCGACCCGGACGATCATCTGGCTGCCGCAACCCATGGCCGACGCGCGCATGGTCGAGCGCCTGCCGGAGTTCCTCGAGGGCGCGGACGTAGCACTCCTCGACGCGACCGATGAGACGTTGACGCTGGCGGCGCTGGACGAATGCGAGAAGCAGGGGGTGACGACCGTCCTCGATACCGGGTCCGGACGGCCGTGGACGGCGAGCTTGCTGGGCCGTGCCGACCACGTGATCGCGCCCGAGAAGTTCGTGCTGAAGGAGACGGGCCACCCGGCAGAACGGGCCGCCGCGGAACTCTGGGGCGCCTCCTGCCGCGTGGTGTTCGGCGTGACCCAGGGGCCGAGGGGCGGCGTCTTCGCGACCGGCAAAGGGCCCGAGCGTCTGGAGCGCTGGGACGCCGCTCCGGTCGCCGCGGTGGATTCCTGCGGCGCCGGCGACACCTTCCACGGCGCGTACGCCTGGGCCGTGGCGAAGGGCCTCTCGCCCGCCGAGTGCTTCGAGACGGCCGCCTGGTCCGCCGCGCTCAAGGTCACTCAGGTCGGCAACCGGGGCATCCCGACGCTGGACCAGCTGGAGAAGGCGCGCAGGCTGAGCCGCGCCGGCTGAGCCGCGCGGGCAAGCGCGTCTGAGCACAAGGGGGCGGCCGGGCTTCGCGGGTGGAAGCAGAACGAAGGACATCTGCGGGAGGCGGTGTATGCTGGTCAGAGGAGCTGGTAGGAGGTGTCCTGATGCACTGGCCGGCCGGACTGCGCATCGCCTTTATGGTGCCCTTGCTTCTGGGCGTGCTGATCATAGCGCCAACGCATCTGCCGCAGGCTTCGCCGTCCGGTACGTCGCCGGCGAGCTTCGTCCTCAGCACCCAGATCCCGCTGCACCCCTACCCTGCGGCGCTCGCCGCCGGTGACTTCGACCGCGACGGCCGCGTAGATCTGGCGGTCGTGAACGGCGACTCGGCTACCGTGTCCATCCTGTCCGGAACGGGCAGTGGATCGTTCGTCGCGTCGCGCACCGTGCGCGTTCCCGCGCACGCGGACTCGATTGCCGTTTCGGACCTGAACGGTGACGGCAAGCAGGACCTCGTGATCGGCACCACCACGCACGCATCCGGCAGCATCACGGTGCTCCTCGGCAGGGGCGACGGCGCGTTCGGTGTGCGGCACACCTACGCCCTCGGCCACGGCGCCGGCATCCGCAACGCAGGCGCCGTGCTGGTCGCGGACGTCAACGGCGACCACAGGCGGGATATCGTCACCGCCAGGGGTAGCCGGATCGTGGTGCTCCTCGGCAGGGGTGACGGCACCTGCCGGCCGGCGCGGACGTATCTCGCCGACGCCGCCGGTTCGATTGCCTCATTCGCGCTCGGCAAGCTGGACTCAGGTGGCGCCTTGGACGTCGTCGCCGGCAGTCAGGAAGGCGTCAACACACCCGTCGGGGCGCTCACCACGATGTTCGGCACCAGCGGCGGCGGCTTCGGGCGGGCGCGGACCACGCGGACGGGCTTGCTCATCCCCGACAAGCTCGCCCTGCGCGATGTGAACCACGACGGCAGACCGGATCTGCTCGTCGCCAACACGGCGGATGTCATGGACTACGGGTCCGGCGGCCAGAACCACACGGCGCTCGTGGTCTCACTTGGCCTCGGCAACGGCCGCTTCTCGCGGCGGGGGCAGTACGACTTCGGCACCCTGGGGCCGAGCGCGTTCAAGCTCGCCGACTTCAACGGTGACGGAAACGTCGATCTGCTGGCGGCGAGCGCAGAGGGCCTCGATCTGCTTCTGGGCAACGGCGACGGCAGCTTCCAGGCCGCCGACCGGTTCGATGCGACGCGGCGTGTGGGCGGAGCCTTGGTAGCCGTGGCCGACTTCAACCACGACGGCGAGCCCGACCTGGCTGTGGCGGCCGCTTCCGGCCACCGGCTGAGCATCTTCCTCAACCGCACGGGAGCCGCCGGGGCCGGGCGTCTCTGAGATGCCCCGGCCGTCCTCTTCCTGACGAGGAAGCTCAAAGGCCGCGTCCCGCGTGGCGGTACGACCGCTGGCCTCTCGGCTCCCGCCGTGACAGAGTGCGTGCCAGGCATGACTCCCCGTGAAAGGTGCTTCAGCTGATGGAACCTCTCAAGTACCACGACGTCCTCTACAACGACGCGCCGATCGGCCCGTATCCCACGCATCTCCTCAAGCGCGTCGCGCAGCCTACCAATCGCATCCCCGGCCCCGTTGCGCGCGTGGATCAGCGGTCGAGCGTGTTCGCACGCTCGCTGCTCGGCGAGTTCGGCGAGGAGCTCGAGCGCGAGTTCAAGCGCATGACCGTGCGCTATCCCGTGGGCGCGGCGCTCGTCGACCTGCAGAACCACATCAACCTGTATCCGCGCCGCGCCAATGAGGTGGCGGAGAAGAAGGCGCCGATCCCGACCGATCCGCGCGTTCTCAGCCGGCACCTCAAGTACCTCGGCCACTTCCTGGGCGCGGACATCGTAGGGATCGGCCGGCTGCCGCAGTCCGCGGTCTACTCGCACGACATGAAGGGCCACGAGATCGACGCGCCGTACCCGTGGGCGATCGCGCTCGTCGTGCGCAAGGACGAGCCCACGCTGGGTGCGTCCAACGGTTGGGAGGAGATCGTCGACCCGGCGAGCTTCCAGGCGTACCAGCGCGTCGCCCTGCAGACCGAGGTCATGGCGAACTACATCCGCCGCCTCGGCTGGAACGCCGTGGCCACCAACATGAACAGCTACGTCACGCTGATGCCGCAGATAGCGCTCGACTGCGGGATCGGCGAGGTCTCCCGCATGGGCATCGTCGTCAACCCGTTCCTCGGGGCCAACTTCAAGGTGGCCGCGGTGCTCACCGACATGGAGCTCGAGGCCGACGGCCACGTGGACTTCGGCCTCCAGGACTACTGCTCGAGCTGCACGATCTGCGCGGAGCAGTGCCCCTCGCACGCGATCACGCGCGGCGGGCAGACGGTCCACAACGGCTACTCCACGTGGAAGCTCAACGACCGCGCCTGCAACGACTTCGACATCCTGAACAAGGAAGGGTGCGTGTGCGGGCGGTGCACCAAGGTCTGCCCATGGCACCGCCCTCAGATGGACGCCCGTGACTTCGCGGAGTGGGACGGCGATCTGGCCTGGCTGCACGCCACCGTCGACGAGCAGCGCGAGCGCCTCATCGCGAACGACTTCGTCGACCCGCACGAGCGTACCGACAAGTGGTGGTTCGCGCTCGACGAGGTCGCCGGCGAACTGGTGGTGCCGACCGGCCGCAACGAGCAGAAGATCTGCCGGGAGTACCCGCTGCAGCGGTAGGTGGAGGGGCACGCCGGCCCTTGGGCATCACGCGTGAGCGCGGATGATGACGGCCTGATCGGCTCTTCGAACGGCGCCCGGCGTCAGGGCGCGAGGACGTCGCCTATGGTCGCGCTCCTGCGGTAGACGGTGCCGCGGAAGTGGGCGATGAGAGCGCCGGATCCGTCCTTGACGTCGATGAGGTAGGTCGCCAGCCTGGGACTGCGGGCGACCTCGTGAGCCTCCGCGGTGAGCGTCCCGCTCCGCAGCGCCTGGAAGTAGGAGATACTCGCGTCGATGGACAGCGCGAGCACGCCGTGCGAGTTGGCCGCCGCCGAGAAGGCGGCGTCCGCCAGTGAGAAGATGGCGCCGCCGTGCAGGGTCCCGGCGCTGTTCAGGTGATGCGCCTCGACCCGTAGCCGCGCGGTCGCGCGCCCGTCACCGTACTCGACCAGCTCGATGCCCAGGTGCCGGGCGAAGGCGTCCTTCTCGACGAAGCGCTTGAGATCGTCCATGTGGAGGCTCCCGGGTCGTCGAAGGGGCTGGCCGCGGCCGTGGCGGACGGCCGCGGCGCAGGTCTGGCGGAGCCTACCGCGAGCACGGTGGCGGCGCCAGTGTGCAGACCGCGCCGCGGGCACGCCCGTCCGGTCCCGCCGTCGCATGACCGCGGGCGTCGGGCGGGCGGCTTCGCCGAAGGCCGAGCGGTACTGACCGACTGCCGGTGCGCCGGACGCACCCACGCGATGGGCGCGCCCTCCCGGGGACATCCGTCTAGGGAGGGCTGCGGCCGGCCGGATAGATGCCGATGCACTCGCTGTGAGGCGGCCGGACGTTGGGCGGCCGCCCGACGCGGCAAGAGCGTGTGGTTGCCGCGGCAGACCCGCGGCCGAGGCTCCCCGCCTCGGCGGGAGGAAGGTGCGTGTGGCATGGAGGCAAGCCTGGACAGTCCTGCCGTGACGGCGATCGCCGCCGGCCGTCGGAGGCTCGGCGCTCTGCTCGTCGCCGACGGCCTGGTCAACCAGCACCAGATCGAGGCCGCTCTCGCGCGCCAGCAGATCGAGCGGCGGCGCCTGGGGGACGTACTCGTACGCGAGGGGCTCGTCTCGGAGAGGGATCTCGTGGAGGCCCTCGCTGCACAACTGCGGCTCGAGGTCGCCGACCTCGACCAGGTGTACTTCTCCCCCGAGACGCTCGCTCTGCTGCCGCGCGACTTCATGATCCACCGTCGCGTCCTCCCTCTCCAGCTGGAGGACGACGGGACTCTGGTGCTGGCGATGACCGATCCCCTCGACATCGTCGCCATCGACGAGGTCAGGCTGCGCACCAAACGCAACGTGCGGACGGTCATCTGCACCGAGAGCGCGTTCGACGAGGCCAGCGCCACCTTCTTCAACACGCGGGGCAAGCTACGTGAGCTGAGCGAGGAGGAGGAATCGCTCGTCGCCGACGACGCCGCTCTCGCCCACGACGCCTCGATCATCGAGATCGTGGACGGCCTCATCTCCGACGCCGTCAGCATGAAGGCCTCCGACATCCACGTCGAGCCCCACGCCGAGGCGCTCCACGTGCGCTGTCGCATCGACGGCGTGCTCCACAAGCTGCGCGAGTTCCCCGTCGAGGTCCAGGCCGGCGTCGTCAGCCGTATCAAGATCATGGGCAACATGGATATCGCAGAGCGGCGCATGCCCCAGGACGGCCGTACCTCCTTCGAGACGAGCAGCGGCGACGAGGTCGACCTGCGCCTGGCCTCCATCCCGACGCTGTACGGCGAGAACATCTCGATCCGCATCCTCGAGGTCTCGCCCTTGCCGCCGGCGCTCGACGCGCTCGGCCTCACCGGGCCCTCCCTGGAGCGCTTCGAGGCGGCCATCCGCCGGCCGGACGGAGGCATCCTGATCTGCGGGCCGACAGGCTGTGGCAAGTCGACCACGCTGTACACCACGCTGGATCTCGTCAAGTCGCCCGAGAGCAAGATCTACACGGTCGAGGATCCCATCGAGCGCAAGCTGGAGGGTGTGATGCAGAGCGAGGTCAAGGCGGCGATCGGCCTCGACTTCGCCGGCCTGCTGCGCACGCTGCTCCGGAGCGATCCCGACCTCATCATGGTGGGGGAGATCAGGGACGGGGAGACCGCCAAGATGGCGGCTGAAGCGGCCATGACCGGGCACCTTGTGTTCTCGACGCTGCACACGCGCGACGCCGCCTCGGCGGTGCATCGCCTCGTCGAGATGGGCCTGCCGCCGTACCTGGTCGCCGCGGCGTTCACCTGCATCGTCTCGCAGCGACTCGTGCGCCGCCTCTGCCCGCACTGCCGCAAGCCGAGGACCGTGCGCGCGAGCACCTGGGAGAAGTTCGGCATCGGCGCGGCGCCCCGCCGGCAGATGAAGATCCATGAGGCGTCTGGTTGCACACGCTGTTTCGGCACCGGCTATCTGGGACGCGTCGGCGTCTACGAGGTGCTCGCCATGGACGAGGAGATGGCCGACATGATCGAGCGCGGGTCCCCCGTGCGCGAACTGCGCGAGGTCGCTCGTGCCAGGGGCGTCGAGTCCGTGCGTGAGGACGGCGTGCGTAAGATCCTCGACGGCGAGACGAGCGTCTCGGAGCTCGTGCGGGTGGTCGCGTAACAGATCGTTGCGGGGAGCGTCTGGTACGCTCGCGCCATGATGGCGGGCGTCGGACTGGTCCTCGAGGGCGGCGGCATGCGCACCACCTACACGGGGGGTGTGCTGGACGCGTTCATGGACGCCGGCGTCGACCTCGGCTACGTGGTCGGCGTGTCGGCCGGGGCCAACGCCGGTTCGCACTACGTCGCGAAGCAGCGGGAGCGCAGTCATCGCGTGTTCGTCGACCTGGTGGCGGACCCGCGGTACGCAGGCTGGCGCAACGTGGTGCGCGAGCGAAGCTGGTTCGGCATGGGGTTCCTGTTCGAGACCCTGCCGGACGAGTTGGCGCCGTTCGACTACGAGGGCTTCCGGTCGTCGCCGCGGACGCTGGTGAGCGGCGTGACCGACTGCACGACGGGCGCGACGCGGTACTACCCGCAGCATGGCGAGGACCCGCGGTGGTACGTGCAGACGCTTCTCCGCGCCAGCTGCAGCCTGCCGGTGCTCTCGCCGCCGGTGACGGTGCGAGGAGTCCCCTGTGTGGACGGCGGCCTGGGCGATTCCATCCCGATCCGCCGGGCCGTCGAGGACGGCAATCCGCGCAACGTCGTGGTGCTGACGCGCAACGCGGGCTACCGCAAGCCGCCGCCGCGGTTTCGCGGCCTGGGCCGGGTGCTGCTGGCGCGCTACCCGGCCGTCTACGCGGCGATGCTGCGGCGGCCGGCGGCCTACAACGCGTCGCTCGACCTGGTGGCGCGCATGGAGCGGGCCGGCTCTGCCTTCGTCCTCCGGCCCGTCCGCCCGCTCCTGGTCGGCCGTATGGAGCGCGACCTCGGCCGGCTGGAGGCGCTCTACCAGCAGGGTTACGACGAGACCTTGGCCAGGATGGCCGAGCTCGAGTCCTGGCTACAGTAGCCGGAAGCCCGGCGTCGCCGGCTCACGGTCCGAAGCCCAACAGACAGGTTCCGGCCCGCGGGGGGACGTAGGAAGTCAGTACCTGTGAGGTGGATGCATATGAAGGCCGAGTGGATCGGCTTCGGCGAGGTCGAGATCGAGGGTCGGCGCTACACCTCCGACGTCGTGATCGCGGCGGGCCGTGTGGAGAAGCGCCACAAGAAGCCGTCGAAGCAGCACCGTGAGGACTACGGCCACACGCCGCTCTCCGCGGAGGAGCGGATCCCCTGGGGCGGCGGCCGGCTGATCGTAGGTACCGGTGCATCCGGCAGCCTGCCGATCATGCCCGCCGTCCTCGCTGAGGCGGACCGGCGCGGGATCGAGGTCCTGGCAGCGCCCACGAAGGAGGCTCTGGGCCTGCTCCGTGACGTCGATGCCGAGAACGTCTATGCCGTCATCCATGTGACGTGCTAGAGGCAACCCCTAGGCCGCCTGCTCCATGATCTCGACGACGTAGAGCAGGTTCCCGTCCGGGTCGCGCAGCGAGAACATGGGCGGCGCGCCCTCGAAGTGCAGGACCTCGGGGTCGGCGTCGACGCCACGGGCAAGCAGGCCGGCGTGGTCGGCCTCCGCGTCCTGAGTGGCGAGGCGGATGCCGGTGTCCACGCCTGTCGTGCCCGCCTGCGGCAACGGCGCGAGCGCGATCGTCGTAGAGGAACCGCGTGGGGCGACTTCGATCCAACGCCTGGTGCCGCCGAAGGTCACGTCCACGCGCTTCTCGAACCCCAGCTTGTCCACGTAGAACTCCAGCGCACGGTCCTGGTCGGTCACAGGGACCGCCACCGTGCGTACCTCGGTGATGTGAGTCTTGTCGGCCATGTCGGCCTCCTGGGGATGGGGAGAGCGTGTGTCCGTCAGGCGGCCAGGGCTCTGCCCTTCGATTCGGGGAGCTTGCTCGCGACCACGTCGGCCTTCTCGATGACCGGCTCTTCCACGAGAAGGTCGGGCGCTCGCGCCATGAGCGCGGCCGCGACCTGACCCGCCAGATGGGCCTCGCGGCCCTGCTCGTCGGCAAACGCGTCGAAGATGGCGAAGGAGCGGGGGCCGAGCCGGATCGCGAACCACGCCAGCGTGCCGGGTTCGCCGTCGACGATGGGCCGTGCGCCTCGCAGGAACTCCTCCACATCGTTCTCCTTGCCGGCTTTTGCCTCGAGGCGGACGTATAGACCGAGGGTGACCATGATGCATTCTCCTTGGATCGCTACACCTGTCACTCTGTCTGTTCCATCACACGGCGGGATTCAGGCAACCGCCGTCATGGAGCGAACGACACACGATGCCGCCCGGCCGAGCACCGTAGGCCGACCTCACGCTGCCCTCCGCAACGCCAAGCTTGTGTCCGGCAGGGCTTATCCTCTACGACACCATTCGAGGACGGCCGCGACCAGTCGAGCGGAGCCGCACGTGACAGACTTCTGGACTGAGGCGGCGCCCCTGCGCAACCATGAGGCGCCGCACGCAAGCGACGATCGCTTCCGGGTCCTGTTCGAGGGCCACCGGGCGGTCATGCTGCTCATTGAGCCCGACAGCGGGCAGATCCTCGACGCCAACGCGGCGGCCGCCCGTTTCTACGGCTACTCGCGCGAGCAGTTGCGGGCGATGCGCATCGAGCAGATCAACCAGTTGCCGCCCGAGGAGGTCGCCGCCGAGCGCCAGAGGGCGGTGGACGAAGGCAAGGACATGTTCACCTTCCCGCACCGGCTGGCCAGCGGCGAGGTGCGCATCGTGGAGGTGTATTCCACGTCGGTGGCGATCGAGGGCCGGCCGACGTTGTTCTCCATCATCCACGATGTGACCGCGCGCAAGCAGGCCGAAGAGGCGCTGCTTGAGAGCGAGAGCAGGTTCGACTCGCTCTTCGCGAGCAGTCCCGACGCGGTCTTCCTGACGATGCCTGACGGCGCCATCCTTGCCGCCAACCCTGCGGCGTGCGGCCTGTTCGGCTGGTCCGAGGACGAGTTGCGCGAGAAGGGCCGGTCCGCTCTGTTCGAAGCCGGCGATCAGCGGCTCGCCGATGCCCTGGAGGAACGCCGGCGCACGGGGCGGCTGGTGGGGGTGGAGCTTGTCGCGATCCGCAGGGATGGGGAGCGCATTTCCGTCGAACTGGACTCCGTGATCCTCTCGGGAGAACCGGAGCGCGCATTCGTCATCGTGCGCGACATCACCAAACGCCAGCTCGCCGAGCAGGCCCTGCGGGAGAGCGAGGCGGAGCGCGCGGCGCACCAGGAGCGGGCGCGCCTAGCGCGCGACCTTCACGACTCGGTCACGCAGGCACTCTTCGCGGCCACGCTCAAGGCAGAGGCGCTGAGCACCGCTGTGGGTGACGACCCGCCGGGCGTAGCGGCGGCGGCAGAGGAGGTGCGTCGTCTCAATCGCGGCGCCCTGGCGCAGATGCGCACGCTGCTGCTCGAGCTGCGCGGCGATCCGGTCGAGGCTGTGCCCCTGCCGCAACTGTTGCGCAACGTGGTCGAGGCGGCGGAAAGCCGCGCCAGCGTGAAGGTCACCCTCACCCTCAGTGAGGAGTCCGCGCTCCCTCCCAAGGTGCACGAGGCCGTCTACCGGATCACCCAGGAGGCGCTCAACAACGTCATCCGGCACGCGAAGGCGTCGAACGCCTGGGTGCAACTCCACAGCGATCCTTCGCGCACCCGGCTCCTGGTCGGCGACGACGGTTGCGGCTTCGATCCCGCCTGCGTCGATCCAAGCCACTTCGGGCTGAAGTCCATGGGGGAACGAGCGGGCGACTCGGGAGGGCAGCTCGCTGTGAGGAGCGTCCACGGCGAGGGCACGGTACTGACCGTCGAGTGGCGTCTCGAAGAGTCAGCCGGGCTGGGTTCGTAGGCCGGGCGCGTGGCCCTCCGCGAAGTCGGCCATCGCCGGCCGTGCGCCGCCGCGGGCCGTCAGTCGGTGCGGGCCGCCGTGCGCTCTTCGAGCTCCCGCAGATAGGCGCGGTTGGCGGGGTCCCTCTGCCAGCGGTGGATGTAGAGCCAGCCCCACGCGCGCTCCAGCGCATTGCCCAGGCGCAGGCGCAGGAGGGTCCGCAGGATGTGGCCCGCCGAGTAGAACTCCCGATAGCCGTCGATAATCTCGGTCTGCAGCTGGCTGGCGGTCATGTTCTGCGGCGTGAAGACCACGTGCTGGCCGTCGTAGAACTGCCAGCGGCGTTCGAAGACGCGCTCGTCGCCGTTCATCATCTCGTACTGTTTGGTGCCGATGCCCGGCGTGAGGACGTTGAGCATCAGGCTGTCGATCTGGTACCGCTTGGCGAAGGCGACGGTGTCTCGCGCCGTGCGCATGGTGTCGCTGTCGGCGCCCACCACGAACATGCCGTGGCACTTGATGCCGTGGCGGTGCAGGGTGGTGATCGCGTTCGTGATGTCCTCGACCGTCTGCGATTTGGCGTAGCTGTCCAGCGTCGCCTGGTCGACCGACTCGAATCCGAGGGCCACGCGGTGGCAGCCCGAGCGACGCATGAGCGTGAGCAGTTCCTCGTCGCGCGCCACGTCGGTGCGCACCTGCGCCTGCCACTTCGGCGTGATGCCGCGGTCGATCATCATCTGGAGGAGCTTCTTGAGGCGCCGCTTGTCGGCGGCGAAGTTGTCGTCGTAGAAGAAGACCGCGCGCGGCTTCTTCGCCTCCAGCTCGGCCATGACGCTCTCGGGGCTGCGCATGCGGTACTTACGGCCGAACATCATGGTGACGGTGCAGAAGGTGCAGTCGAATGGACACCCCAGGCTGGTGATGATCGGGGTCTCGTGGATGCGCTCCGAGCCGACGATCAGCGAGAGATCGGCCATCGGGAGTGAATCGAGATCGGCGCAACGCTCGCGCAGCTCGTTGTGCACGGGGAGCCCGTCGCGCCAGAAGGAAAGCCCGAGCACACTCTCGAGCTTGCGCTCGCCGCGGAGCGCCTCGAGCAGTTCCAGCATGAGGCCGTCGCCGCCCTCGCCGCGGGCGACGTAGTCGGCGTGCGGCATGGCGTCGTCAGGCACGAAGGACGGGTGAGGGCCGCCGATGATGACGGGGAGCCCGGCGGCCCGCAGCTCGTCCGCCAGCGCATAGGCGGCCGGCGCCGTCGAGGTGGTCGCCGAGATGCCGACGAGGTCGGCCGAGGCGACGTCGTCGCGGTCGATGGGCGCCGCCTGGGGCGCGTAGATGAGCACGTCGTGCCCGGCGGCCTTGAGGGCCGCACCGATGAGGGGCAGGCCGAGGCGCGGATAGAAGCCGTAGGAGAGGATGTTGATGCTGGGCGCGGCGGGCTCGATGAGCCGGATCTTGAGGCTCCTCGTGCGTGCCGGCACGCGTGCCGGCGCAGTCGGCACCGTCGAGGTGCTCACGCCCGGCTCTGGAACAGGTCGCGAAGGGAATAGCGCATGACGGGCATTCTATCCGCCCGCCGCTCCTTTTGCGTCAGTTTCCGTCGACAACGTGGTCGAGCGCGGGAACGTTGCCAAAGCTGATGGTGGGTGTGAGCATGCAAGATGTCATGACGTTCGATGTGGGGGGTGCGCATGCTGGGGCTCGTTGTGGCGGCCACGTTCTGGTCGTTCCTCTGGTGGATCATCGCCGTTGTCCTGTGGGCGCTCTTCATCTACTTCACGTTCCTGCTCGCCGCAGGCAAGGGGCGCAGTCCCCTCCTCTGGGTCATCCTGGCGATCTTCTTTCCGCTGATCACGATCATCATCTTGTTGATCATTCCGGCGAAGTCCAGGCCGCCTGTCTGATCGAGCACAGGAGCCACTGGGAGGCCCGCCATCCGCAGAGGTGGCGGGCCTCTCGGGCACGTTGGGCCAGCTTGGCTGCGCCAGCCTGCGAGCGATCTCTTCGAGGTGCGTGCCGTCTGTTCCGCAGCATCCGCCGAATATCCTCAGCTTCCTGTCTTGCCGCAGGCGAATCATGTCGCTCGCCAGCAGGCCGGCATCCGAGGATCCGAGGTCCGAAGCGTCGTCCAGCTCCTCTGGGGCCAGGCGAGACGCATTGGCCTGGATGCCCGCAAAGCGCTCTCGCACGAGCTCCGTCGAGTTGAAGGGCTGCGAGAGCGCCTCGTGGAGCACGGCCGGATGGACGCAGTTCGTCATGTAGCACTCGGGCGGCACGGCGCCGCAGGCGTCGATCGTCCGGATCGCGTGGTGGATCGTCGCGCCGTCCAGCAGCCTGCCGCTGCCCCGGATCATGAAACTGATGATGTAGGGCAGCCCACTGTCGCCCATGGCCTGGGCCATGCCGATCGCCTCGGACAGCGCCGGCATGATGCCGGCGTAGAGAAAATCGGCGCCGGCCTCGGCGAACAGGTCCGCCTGCCAGGCGTGAAACGATCGCGCTTCGCCGGCGGGCAGGACGTCCGTCGCCCGGTATGCATCACCCCTGCAGCCCATCAGGCCGCCGACAAGCACCTCCGCGGAGCTCCGCTCCTGGAGCCCGCGCAGCAGTGAGACGTTGTCGCCGATGATGGACCGGCCGTAGCGAGACGCCGAGACCCGTTCTCTGTTGGCGCGTCTCGTCGGCGTGGTGGCCAGGAGCGGCAGCCCGTGTCGCTGCGCGATGTCCGCGTACTCGCTCCAGAGCCCGATGAGCGCCGCCCTGCCTCGGGCCTCATAGACCAGTCCGGCCATGGCGACGTGCTTGTCGAAGCGAAGCCGATACTCGCGCTTCAGTCGCTCGCCCAGCGCGCCCTCCATCAGGACGCTGCGGCCATCGGCAAGGCAAGACGCGAAGTCCATCCGCACCCTCTCGACCTCCTGGGACGACCCCATCAGACACGGACCATAGTACCCGGCCTCGGGAGGAGGCCGGGCGGCATGGTCTTTCCCTCGCCGGCCAACAGACCGGCCGGCGGACAGCGCCCGTAGAGGGAACATGGCCGTATGGGCAGCTCGCAGAAGCCGGAGCCGGGCGGGATCGAAGGGATCCGAGACGACAAGGTCGAGATCGCGGCGCGTACGGCCGTGAGCGCGTTCATCGTTTCCGAGGCCATCCGCCTGGAAGGCGAAGAGGAACTCCGGCGGCCTCCTGAGGCTCTCGCATTCTCAGGGCTTGCCGCCGGTCTCTCGATGGGCTTCTCCTTCGTGTCCGAAGGGGCGCTCAACTACTATCTTCCGAACGCCCAGTGGGCGCCCTTGCTGATCAAGCTGGGCTACCCCGTGGGCTTTCTGATCGTGATACTCGGTCGCCAGCAGCTGTTCACCGAGACGACGGTCACCGTCGTGTTTCCCCTGTTCACGCGGCGTTCGTTCGCGCTTCTTCTCCACGTGCTGCGTTTCTGGGGCATCGTGCTCGCGACCAATCTGCTGGGAGCGCTCGCGTTCGCATGGATCCTCGGCGCCACCGACGTCTACGGAGAGGGCGTGAAGGCACAGCTCGCCCAGCTGGCGCAGGCGACCCTGGTGGGCGACTTCTGGTCGGTCGTGCTGCGCGGCATCGGCGCCGGCTGGCTCATCGCCACCGTCGTCTGGCTCATGCCCGCGTCCGGGACCATGCGCCTCGGCGTGATCGTGATCATCACCTACGTGGTGGCGCTCGCCAATCTGAGCCACATCATCGCCGGCTCCGTGGAGACCTTGTATCTGGTCATCACGGGACGGCTCGCCTGGTCGGCGTGGTTCACGACCTTCATGGTGCCGACTCTCCTCGGCAACGTGGTCGGGGGTGTGGCGTTCGTCTCGGCGCTGAACTACGGGCAGGTCGCCGCTGGGCAGAGGCGCCGGCTCCGCGGCGCGGGGCGTTGACGTCGGGAGCTTCGCCCACTCAATCTGACGAGAGACGCTCGATCCCATCCGGCGTCGGCGCGCCGAACCTCTTGCCTTGGTCGCGCAGGAACTCCGCATGTACCTCGAAGCCGTGTCCGGCGTTGCTGCGGTAGGCGAGGTTGCTGACGAGGCTTCTCAGGGGCTGACGGCGACCCCACAGGCCGCGGCCCACTCGTCGCAGGACGCGGCGCATCGAGTAGAAGTCGCGATTGCACGTGTCCACTTCCTCGATGCTTTCCTCCACAGAGAGATGCCTGTACCGGGACACCGGGAAGCCCAGGGTGTAGTGCGCCCAGTCGTCCGGAAACTCATTGAGCACGATGCGGTCCTCGGCGGTCATCTGGTCCCACAGGCGGGTCCCCGGCAACGGTGTCAGCAGCAGTACGTTGAGCATGTCCAGTCCATACCGGCCGGCCGTCTCGGCGACGCGACTGCCGATGCCCGGTCCATCTGTGTCGAGGCCGATGACGAAGGAGCCCACGACCAGGATCCTGTGTCGCTGGATACGGCGCACGGAGGCGCGGAAGTCGCGGCCGCCCTGAAGGTTGAACTTCTTGCCTACCTCCACGAGCCCCTCCGGCGTGGTGGACTCGAAGCCGATGAACACGCCCCTGCACCCGGCCCGCGCGGCCAGCGCCATGAGCTCCTCATCATCGGCGAAGTTGATGGTGACCTGGGCGATCCATTCCTTGCGCAGGTCGGCCTCCGCCATGGCGCGGAACAGGTCTTTGGCCCGCGCCAGGTGCTCGGGCCGCGTGCCGATGAGGTTGTCGTCCACGACCAGCACACCATGCTCGCGGATGAGGCGGAACTCCCGCACGACGTCCGCGATGGGGCGCTGCCGGTACCGGGCCCCGCTCACCGCCGTCACGCTGCAGAAGCTGCAGCTCAAAGGGCAGCCGCGAGTGGTCTGGATCGCCCCGAAGAAGTAGCCCGCAGGCAGCAGGTCATGACGCGCCGGCGGGACGTCGTTCAGCTCGAGGCGATCTCCGTCGTAGCGGCGCTGCAGGCCGCCGTGCTGGACGTCGGCCAGCACCTGCCGCCAGACCGACTCGGCCTCTCCCGTGACCACCGCATCCACGCGCTCCATGACTTCGTCTGCGCAGGTCGTCGCGTGAATGCCGCCCATGACGACGGGCACGCCGAGGCTCCTGAAGGAGGCGGCCGCTTCGTAGGCGCGGTTCGCCTGTGAGGTGAAGGCGGTGATGCCCACCAGGTCCGGGCGAGGCATGGCCCGGTAGTCCGGCACGCCGAGGTTCTCATCGATGATCGAGACCTCCCACTCCGGCGAGGTCAGGGCGGCGAGGACCATGAGGTTGAGTGGTTTCCACACGCGGTAGCGGTTCCAGCGGTTCTCCCTGACCCGGACGATGCTTACGAGCGGGTTGGACGGGTTGATCAGTGTGAGTCGCATGCCGTGCTCGCGGAAGTCGTTGACAACGTACAGTCGCCTTTCTGGACACAGTCCGTCTCTCCAAAGCAGAAGGCGATGATACAGGCCACGGCACACCTGGTCGGCAAATCAGCCGGGCTCGACGGAGGGGCCGTCGTCGTTCGCTCAGCTGCGCCAGCGCCGCCGGCCGTGGCGGTATCGTGCGTCCGGCCGTGGGAGCAACGGTGCGCGGCCGTCCGCAGGCCCGGCCGCGCGCTATCGTGGAAGAAGCCCAGGCGACCGGAGGAGGGGCCACACGTGAGCCCCAGGCAGAGTGTGTCTGCAACGCTGCAGCGCAAGAGCATCGATCAGCTGCTCCGCCTGGCCACGAGCGAGAAGAAGACGAACATCCTCCTCGCGGCGCGCCTCTTCGAGAAGATGACCCCGGCGCATCGCAAGACCGAGGTCAACTGGGTCATCGACCAGATGCGCAGGGAGACGCCGGCGCTCCAGATCGTCCGCCGCATCGCCCGGGACCTGAATCCCAACGTGCGCCGGGCGGCCATCGAGAGCCTGGTGCTCAACGGCATGCTGCGCTCGTCGGCCGCGCGCACGGCGTTCACGGAGCGCACCGGCGTGCACACACCCCTGGTGCTCCTGATCAGTCCGACGATGCGCTGCAACCTGGCCTGCGAGGGCTGCTACGCGGCCGGGTATTCCTCCGCCGCGGACATGTCACCCGAGCTCTTCCAGAGCATCATCGACCAGGCCAACGAGATCGGCATCTACATCTTCACCATCCTCGGCGGCGAGCCTTTCCTTCGCAAGGACATCCTCGAGGTGGGCGCCGCCAATCCGGACTCCTTCTTCCAGGTCTTCACGAACGGAACGCTCTTCAGCCGGGCGACCATCGACCGGCTGGCCGAGATCGGCAACATGGCGCCGGTGATCAGCATCGAGGGCGACCGCCGGGACACCGACGAGCGGCGCGGCGAAGGCGTGTACGACCAGACCATGGACACCATGGACCGGCTGGGGCGTGTCGGCGTGGCCTTCGGGTACTCGGCCACCGTCACGCGCCGCAACTTCCGTTTTCTCATGAGTCCCGAGTTCTTCGACGGGCTGATCGCCAAGGGCGGCATCATGGGCTGGAACTTCCTGTACATGCCGGTGGGCCGCGATCCCGACGTGCGCCTCATGCTCACGCCCACGGAGCGCAACGAGTTCCGCGAGGGCGTGCTTGCCCTGCGCCAGGAGAAGCCGCTGGCCTCCCTGGACTTCTGGGGCGACTCGACCTTCGTTGGCGGCTGCATCGCCGGCAAGTGGTACGCGCACGTCAACAACGAGGGCTGGCTCGAGCCCTGCATCTTCGCGCACTTCGCGACGCACAACCTCAATGAGAGCACGCTCGAGGAGGCGCTCACCTCCGGCTACTTCCGGGAGATCCAGAGCCGGCAGCCCTTCAACGAGAACCTGCTCATGCCCTGCATGCTCATCGACAACCCGCGGCAGTCACGCGAGATCATGCGGTCGACCGGCGCCATGCCCACTCATCCGGGCGCCGACTCCATCCTCGAGCAGCTCGCTCCGGCCATCGACGAGTACGCGGCCGAGGTGAAGCGCGTTTACGCTCCGATATGGGCAGGCATGGCGGCGAAGGACGGGGACTGACGGCAGACCGATCCGCGCCCTCAGTGCTCCTGCCGGCCGGCTGTCCTCAGTGCTCCTGCCGGCCGGCTGCCCTCAGGATCCTGACGGCGGCCGGCCGAAGTCGGTCAGCGGGATCACGGGCCTGAGCAGGCTCCGGGTCAGCTGGGCCAGCGGCCCTGAGTACTTGGGATCCTTGAGCAGCGACGGGTCGTACATGGTCGGCTTGGATCTTGTGGACGGATACTGGTCTCCGCCGCTTCGGATCTTGCGCACAAGCGTGGGCCGGCCCATTGTAGTGGTCCGTTTGCGCACATAGCATTGCGTCGACCCGTCGACCGTGGAGGGAACAATGCCGAACCTGGGTGCGCCCGAGCTCATCATCATCGGCGTGGGCTTTTTGATCTCGGTCGGCATCGGCTACTGGTGCATGACCGTGTTCAGGGGCAAGGGCAAGTCGGCGGGTGCGGGTTTCGCCCTCGGCTTCTTTCTCACGCTCGTCCTCTCGGTGCTCGGCGCCGTGATCGCCTTGCTGATCGCCTACCTTCAGAGTCCGGCGGGCACGGTCGCCGCCGCCGGCGGAGCCGTCCCGCCTCCGCCCGTGAGCCCCAGCGCTCAGACGATCGCCACGTTCGGTCCTACCACCGGGTGGCACGGCAAGCGGATCGTCTACGACGCCGGCAGCATCCTGATCGAGGGCATCGGACGGGTGTCCGCGCCGGATGTCCTCTCCTATGAGCAGCAGGGACAGATCGAGTGGGCTTCACCGGCGATGCGCGACTGGCTCGTGGGCGTGGCGCAGTCCACCTGAGGCGACGCCCGGCGCTGCTGACGCGCTGACCTCGCCGGCCGGCGCGACCCGCTCGACCTCAGCAGACGTGGGTCGCCACCAAACCTGGCGCGTCCCTGCGATGTCGCCACGGTCAGGCGGCCGGCCGCTCCTCCTCGTCCGCCGACGCTGCTCCCTCGCTGCGGTCTCCCAGGGCAGGGACCAGCCTGTCCATCCCTTCGCCGGGTTCCTCGACCACTCCGCCGGCAGTGACCCTCGCGTCTCTGAGCAGGGTCGCGCTCAGCACCACGCCGGCCAGCGTGACGCCGAGGAGCACGTAGAACGCGACCTGAAAGCCGTGCACGAGGGCGGCGGGAGCGGTCGCCGGCGAGGGCGCGTGACTCACGAGGTAGTGGGTCGTGACCGTCGTCGCGATGGTCGTGATGGCGGCCAGACCGACCGCGCCGCCGATCTGCTGGCTCGTGTTGATCATGCCCGAGGCGGCGCCCGCCTCGCCGGACCTGACACCGGTCAGTGACGAGATCTGGATCGGCACGAAGGTCAGCCCCAGCCCGATGCCTGCGAGCAGGAACGCGGGGAGAAGATCGCTCGCGTAACTGCCGGCCACGGGCAGGCGCGCGTAGAGGAAGATCGAAGCGCTCGTGAACAGCAATCCGGCCACGAGCACCGCTCGTGGCCCGACGCGGGTCACGAGCGCCTGCGCGGCGATGGCCACGGCGACGAGTGTGACCGTGGTGGCCACGTAGGCGACGCCCGTCCTGAGCGCCGAGTACCCCAGCACCTGCTGCATGTACAGCGTCAGCAGGAAGAACTGCGAGAACAGCGCGCCGCCGACCAGCAAGCCCACGATGTTGGCCGTGCGCGGCACGGGCAGGCGCAGCACGCGTATCGGCAGGACGGGGTCGGAGGCGCGAGCC
Organism: uncultured Thermoleophilia bacterium; assembly: GCA_963798285.1. GTDB lineage: Bacteria > Actinomycetota > Thermoleophilia > UBA2241 > UBA2241 > CAIXSE01. Next base: position 424,676 of record CAWCSR010000002.1, read on the forward strand.
TCGATGACCACGAACGCGGCGAGCAGCGCACCGGAGATCACGAGCAGGGCTATCGTCTCCGTCGCCGACCAGCCGATCTGGGTGGCCCGCGTGAGGGCGTACACCAGCAGCATGAGGCCGCTCGTCACGGTGACGGCTCCCGCCGATGTCGAAGTTGCGCCGTGCGATGAGAGAGCCTGCGGGCTCCCGGGAGAGCAGGAACGGCGTGAGGCCGACCAGGACGGCGCCGATCGGCACGTTGATGAAGAAGATCCACTGCCAGCCGAACGCGCTGGTGAGGACTCCTCCGAGCAGCGTCCCGGCGGCTGCGCCGCTGCCCGCGATCCCGCCCCAGATGCCGAGGGCGAGGTTCCGCTCACGACCTTCGGTGAACGTGATGGCGAGGATCGAAAGCGCGGCCGGCGACAGCAGAGCGCCGCCGAAGCCCTGAACGGCGCGAAACGAGATCAGCGACGCCTCCGACCAGGCCAGGCCACACATGAGTGAGGCCCCGGTGAAGACGACCAGGCCGGTCATGAAGATCAGGCGGCGGCCGAACCGGTCGGCGAGACGGCCGCCCAGCAGCAGAAAGCCGCCGAACAGGATCGCGTAGGCAGTGAGCACCCACTGCAGGCTCTCGTTGGTGAAGTGGAGATCGGTGCGGATCGACGGCAACGCCACGTTCACGACGGCGATGTCGAGGACGACCATGAACTGGGCCACGCAGATCGCCGCCAGGATGTACCACTTGCGCCTGTCCCACGGAGAACGGACGTCGGCGGGGTACACAGGCTGGTCGGCGCGCGTCGGCCGAAGCGGAGTGGCCAACGGACTCTCCTCCTTGGCCCGGGACACGCACTCTGCCATCTGTAGGAGGCCGGATCGTGGGCCGGGCCTGTTCGCCAAATAGGAATCGGCGGAGGTCCTGGACCATCCGCCGAGGAGTTTCATACGGGCCAGCGTTCCCGCGAGCCCCGCAGCCATAACTGCCCGGGCGTCGGCGATTCTCGCGGTGCCCGCGGCCGGGGTGACCCCTCCCGGCCCGATAGAAGCGCGAACGTCAGTCCTCTGCGAGGCGCAGCACCACGGAGGTGTCGACCTGGCGCACGGGGATGTGCCAGTAGCGCCGCAGCAGGCGGTCCTTCTCCTCAGGAGAGACCAGTCGGAAGCCGTGGCGCTCGTAGAAGCGGACGGCCCAGTCGGCGTCGGCCCAGGTGCCGACGAGCAGGGGCTGGTGCGGCAGCCTCAGGAGATGCGTGAGCAGCCGGCTGCCGATGCCGGCTCCTTGGCGCTCGGGCGTGACGTAAGCATGCCGGATGAGCGTCACGTCGTCGACGTCCTGGATGCCCATCACCCCACTGAGGCCCTCCCGATCGTACCAGCCCCAGAAGCGCACGCCGGCCGTGATCTCGCTGCGCAGCTCGGCGGCCGGCATGTAGGGCACGTGGTAGCGGTCGGCGGGAATGACACCGGCATAGGCGGTGGCGGCGGCGTTGATGATCGCGCACATGACGTCGAAGTCGGCGTCGGCGCAGCGCCGGATCGGGGCGGTCGGTGACGACATGGTGCAAGCCTACACGGCGAATCTGCGGCGGTCCTCGTCAGCCCACCGGTCCCGCTCTCAGATCCGAAGTGCCACCCTCACTCTCTGGTCATGTAGGCCACGAGAAGGTAGAGCGCCGTGGCGACGATGACGCCCGTGGCGAACAGCCAGCGTTGGCTTGAGGCCAGCGTGGCGCCGAGGGCGACGACGATCGCTACGTAGACGATCGTCAGCAACCAGCCCTGCCAGGAGACCGGTCGCAGGCCCCAGCCGTATCTCTTGCGCCCGAACCACGGCATCACGTTCTCCTGAGTCGACACGCTCGGCCATCGCCACACTCTGTGGCTCAGCACACTGTTACCGAGATACCCGCGAACAGAACGCCGGTCAAGCCGTTCCACCGTCTGATCGCGCTGGTACTTCGGACGCGCTGGCCGCGAGGCTCGGAAGCGAGGAACAGGCCCGTACTATCGTCCCCGGCGACCGTTGAGGTCGCGTTATCATGCCCAAGGGTCAAGGGAACGCCGATCGCCGCGCCCCGAGGCCATGGGGCCAGGTCTCGGGCCCGCGCCAGGGGAGGGATGCGATGGAGCACAGCGTCCGACGGCGGGGGGTCGCACACGTCTGCACCATCTCCAGTTGAGACCGCGGGTCGGTCGCGACCGGGCCTCGGTCTCTGACGCAAGGGGTACCTCCATGAGACGACGACTCCTTCTGATCGCGCTGGGCATCGCCGCCCTGCTCGTTGTGGCCGCGCTCGGCTTTGTCGTGCTCGGCCACTCCACGCAGTCCGCGGCGGCGGATCCCACGGGCACGCTCAAGTTCAACATCTCCTTCTCGGACAGTGTGAGCGCGACGCCCATCACGGGCCGCGTGTTCGTCATCGTATCCAGCTCGGACGCGGACGAGCCGCGGCTGCTGGCCGACGACGGAGGCGTCACCGACACGGTGCCGTTCTGGGGCAAGGACGTCACCGGCATGATGCCGAACACGGCGGTCACGCTCGACGACAGCCTGGATGTCTACGGCTATCCGCTCGTGTCGGTGGACGACCTGCCGGCCGGCGACTACTACGTGCAGGCGCTGCTCAACGTCTACACGACCTTCAATCGCTCCGACGGCTCGACGGTACAGCTTCACATGCCCGGCGGTGACGGCAACGACCTGTTTGTCTCGCCCGGCAACCTCGTCAGCACGCCCGTGCAAGCTGCATCTCGACCCGGTCGCGGGCGGCACCTTCGCCCTGCAGCTCGACCAGGTGCTGCCCCCGCTGCAGCCCGTGCCGCCCGGGGGCACGACTCAGCAGGGCAACCCGCACGGACTCCGCGCACGTCAAGCACATCAAGATCCAGAGCAAGCTGCTGAGCCACGTTCTGGGGCCAGCCCATGTACATCGGGGCCAACATCCTGCTGCCCCGGGACTACTACTCCAAGCATGCCAGGCACCAGGCACTACCCCGTCATCTGGCATCAGACTCACTTCCCGAGTCGCAACCCGTTCAGCTTTGTGGAGGACTGCAGCAACGCGTTCTCGCAGTTCTGGCTCTCGAAGGACGCGCCGCAAGTGATCGTCGTGGAGATCCGCCACGAGAACCCCTACTTCGACGACTCCTACGCCGTGAACTCCGCCAACCTGGGGCCCTACGGCGACGCCATCACAAAGGAGCTCATGCCCGCTGTCGACAAGGCCTTCCGCACCATCGACGCGCGCTGGGCGCGGACCGTCACGGGCGGCTCGACCGGCGGCTGGGAGACGATCGCGCAGCAGGTCTTCTATCCCGAAGCTGTACTCGGGAGCCTGGATCTTCTACCCCGACCCGCTCGACTTCCATTTCCACCAGCTCATCGACATCTACGACGACGCCAACGCCTACTTCACACAGCATGAGTGGGTGACTGTCGACCGACCGTCGGCACGCGAGGTGTCGGGCGACATCATGTACACGATGGTGCAGGAGAACCACTGGGAGCTGGCGCTCGGCACCCACGGCAGGTCTGGCCTGGGGCAGTGGGACATCTGGCAGGCGGTCTACGGCCCCGAGGGCGCCGACGGCTACTCCGGCGCCCATCTGGGACAAGGTCACAGGCGTGATCGACCACAACGTGGCGCAGCAGTGGCTGCCCATGGACCTGGACAACTACGTGACGACCAACTGGAACAAGCTGGAGGTCTCCTCAGCGGGCGCCTGTTCTTCTTCGTGGGCACCGCGGATACCTACTTCCTGAACAACGCGGTGCAGCTGTTCCAGCAGAACACGGACCAGCTGACGCATCCGGCCACGGGCTGGTCGTTCGACTACGGCGTCAACCAGCCCCACGGCTACAGCCCCTACACCAACCAGGAGCTCATCACCATCATGGCGCAGTACATGGCCGACCAGGCGCCCCACGGGTGCCACCCCGGCCAGTGGCTGCCACCGGGAGCGAGGCACCACATGAAGGCGCATGCCTCGCACTTCCAGTCGTACGACCGTCACGCGCACGGAGTCTGAAGCACGCGGACGGGCATCGCCGGACTCGGGCAGACGTCCGGCGACGCTGTGAGGCAAGCGGCGGGGCGGAGCGAAGGCTCCTCCCCGCCGATCGCCGCCGGCGAGCATCGTAGAACGTGAAGCCGGGTACTAGGAGTTCGGGAGGGAGCCGGAAGACCCGGAGGACTACTGGATGGAAGAGAACGACAGCGCGGCCGGCGGTGCGCCGGGTGACAACGACAGCGGCGCCGGCGGGGCGCACGCAGACGACGAGCGCGTCCGCAGCACCCTGTCGGACACGACCAGCCGCACGCAGACACGGCAACTCGACCGGGAGGCCAGCTGGGGCGCGCACAACTGGGCCTGGATGCTGGGCCTCGGGATCGTCGCCCTGGTCCTGGGCATCGTCATCGCCAGCCACGCGTTCGGGAGCGTGAGCGCGCTCACGTGGCTCAGCGGGCTCTTCCTCCTCTTCCTCGGCATCGCCCAGCTCATGACCGTCGGCAGGGGAGGCGACCGCCGGACCCACCTCGCCGGAGGGCTGATCGCCATCGTTGGCGGGATCGTGCTCCTGGTCTGGCCGGGGGAGACGGTCCACGTCGTGGCCGTGGTCGCCGGCATCACCGTCCTCGCATGGGGCGTCCTCCGCGGCGTCGGCGTCTGGCGCGGCAGGCACGCGACGCGGGGACACGACCTCATCGTGAGCGTCGCCCTGATCGTGCTCGGCGTCGCCATGATCGTCTGGCCAAGCGGCACGATCACGATCATCGGACTGCTCATCGGCGTGGCCGCCATCGTCTGGGGGATCGTGATGATCGTCAGCGCCTTCCACCTGCGGGCGATCGGCCTCCGCTGGGAGGCACGGCACTCCCGCTCGCACGCCACCTGACCGCACGCCACCCGACGCGGCGATCCGGCGTCCGATCCGCTGCGGGATGCCCGCCCGGCGTCGCGATCCTTGCTGGGACGACCCGATCAGCTAACGCACACCGGGCCCGATCAGTATTCAAGTTCTCCGTCTGCAGAGTCGACTAGAGTGGGAGGGACGTGGTCGGAGACTGCGCTCACAGACGGGCCTGACCGCCCGCGAGTTACTTCACCTGGGGGGATCACATGAGGCGGCCTGCCGCGCACGGCACCTTCGGACCGGCGGGTCGCCGGCACAGGCATCGTCTCGCCGGTCCCCTCGTGCTTCTCTTCCTGGCCGTCCTTGCCGGGGCCTCGGCTTTCGTCTCTCTCCGGGACGAGGCTGCGCTGGCGGCCGCCCCTGCCGGGAAGCCGCCCCTGCCGCACGCCGGCGCTCGCGTCATCGTCAAGTACCACCTCGGTGAATCGCTCGCCGCCGCGCGGGCCGGCGCTCGCGAGGTCGGAGCCACGGTCGTGGGAAGCGTGCGTACCTATGGGCTCAAGACCTCGGGCCGCTACGTGGTCGTCTCGTCGAGCACGCTCAGCACGGCAGAGCTGATCAAGGAGCTTCACGCCGACCCCGCGGTCGAGTACGCGGAGCCGGACTATGTGGTCAACGCGGACTCGGCCGTCACCCCGAACGATCCCTTCACCGGTAGCCTCTGGGGCCTGACCAGGATCGATGCGCCCTCGGCCTGGGGCGTCTCGACAGGCGCGGCGAGCGTGGTCGTGGCCGACATCGACAGCGGGGTCGACTACACACATCCCGACCTCGCCGCCAACATGTGGCACAACCCGGGCGAGATCGCCGCCAACGGCATCGATGATGACGGCAACGGCTACGTCGACGACGTGTACGGCATCGACGCCGCTTATGGAACCTCAGACCCGTGGGACCCCGACGGCCACGGCACGCACACCGCGGGGACGATGGCCGCCGTGGGCAACAACGGCACCGGCGTCGCCGGGGTGTGCTGGAGTGCTGGGATCATGGCGCTCGAGTTCATGGACAGTACCGGCTCGGGGTACACCTCGGACGCCATCACCTGCATCGACTACATGACCTGGGAGAAGGTCCACTACGGCGTCAACGTCGTCGCGGCCAACGCCTCCTGGGGTGGCGGCGACTACAGTCAGGCGCTTCACGACGCGATCGCTGCGGCGGGCAATGCCGGCATCGCCTTCGTCTGCGCCGCGGGCAACGAGGGCGCAGATAACGACGTGCTGCCGTCCTACCCGGCCTCCTACGCCTGCTCCAATATCATCTCGGTTGCCGCGACGGACAGCGACGACTCGCTGGCCTCATTCTCCAACTGGGGTTCCGGCAGCGTTGACCTGGCGGCTCCGGGGGTCAACATCCTCAGCACCGTCCCCACGACCATCGATCCCTACGGCTATGAGTCGTGGGACGGCACCTCCATGGCCACGCCTCACGTCACCGGCGCCGTGGCCTTGCTGGCAGCGGCCCACCCTGAGGAGAGCATGGCGGCGCGCATCAACGCGATCCTCGAGAGCGTGGATCACATCGGCGGCCTTGCCGGCAAGGTGTCCTCAGGCGGTCGCCTCAATCTTGCCGGCGCGCTCCACGTCGCGCCCGAGGCGGATGGGGTCGGCCCCGTGTGTGCCGCCAGGAACGTGACGGTCAGGCGCGGCAAGGCCTGTCGGATCTACTTCAAGGTCCACGACGCTGTGAGCGCAAAGGTGACGACGAAGCTCGAGATCACCACGAAGTCGGGCGCGGTCAAGAAGCGCCTGAGCTGGAGCTACGGCAGGAACTACGACGGCTGGTGGTGGACGAAGTACGTCTGCCGGCTCAAGAAGGGCACGTACCGGATCGTGGTCACCGGCAAGGATCTGACCGGCAACCCGGCAAGCGTCGTCGGCCGCTCCAGGCTGGTGGTGAAGTAGGCGACCAGCAGTTAGGCCGCCCGCCGCTGTTGGTACGCTTACGCCATGCGACCCCTTCGGTACTCCATCAACGTCACCCTGGACGGGTGCTGCGATCATCGTGAGGTGGTCGCGGACGAAGAGCTGCATCGTCACGCGGCCGAGAACCTCGCGCGGGCCGATGCCCTCCTCTTCGGCCGGGTGACCTACGAGATGATGGAGGCGGCGTGGCGGGCGCCGGCGCAGGCGGGAGCGAGGCCTGACTGGATGGAACTTTGGATGGAACCCTTCGCCCGCACGATCGACGCGGCCAAGAAGTATGTCGTCTCGAGCACGCTGCAGCGGGTCGACTGGAACGCGCAGCTCGTGCGCGGGGATCTGGGGACGGCCGTTCGGCGGCTCAAGCGGGAGCCCGGCAAGGGACTGCTCGTGGGGGGCGTGAAGCTCCCGCTGGCGCTGGCGGAGCTGGGCTTGATCGACGAGTACGAGTTCGTCGTGCAGCCCAGGCTGGCGGGCCATGGACCGACGTTGTTCGCGGGGCTATCGAAGCCTCTCGAGCTGAAGCTCGTGAGCCGGCTGGAGCTCGGCTCGGGGGCGGTGGCCATGCGGTATGAGCCGAGTAGGTAGCAGAGAGATGCCGAAGATCTACACCGTGCTGTACGTTCTCGCGATGGTAGCCATCATCGTGGCCCTGGATGTCCTGTTCCTCCGCGAGCACGCCTTGGCCCGGCTGGTCGTGAACATCGGCATCGTGCTGGCGTTCGCGGTCGTCTACCTTGTCTTCCTGAGGAACCGCTGAAGCAGGCGCTGTGCTCGCGCGTTCACGTGTTCCCTTCGTGGGCCGCCAACTCAGCGGGGGCGCTTGACCGGCGGGCCTGACCCTCACGGCCGGGCCGGAGTCGTCCGAGCCTGATCTCTCGACGGACGCTAAGCTTCTGCCGTCCTCGGCGTCTTGATGGGTGACAGGGCGTACAGCCCAGATTCCACACCCGGGAGGCCGACATGAGATTCGTCAAGTTGCTCGTGATCGTTGGGGCGGTGCTCTTGATCGGGAGCAGCGTGGCTTTGGCGAACAGTCGACGGGGTCAGCACACGCGGGGTCGCGACCGTACGCCGGTCGCCGCGAGGACCTGTACGCCCACGCCGATCGCCGCGAGGACCTGCACGCCCACACCGATCGCGTCGAAGACCTGCACGGCTACGCCGATCGCCGCGAGGACCTGCACGCCCACGCCGATCGCCGCGAAGACCTGCACGCCTACGCCGAGCGCCACGTGCGACGGCGTCCCGGACCAGGATCGTGACCGCGATGCTTCGTGCGACGGAACCGGCATCTGCGACGGAACCGGCAACGGTGCCGGCAGCGGCAACGGGGGCGGCAGCGGCAACGGTGCCGGTAACGGCCCTCACTGAGCCATCTCCACAGCTCCTCATCACCCGCGCCGCGGCGGCCGATGTTTCGTCGGCCGCCGCGGCGTTTCCGTGTGCCCGCAGGTCGGCTGCGGTGTGCTCCAGGAGGTGTGCGTGCGCGAGACGCCGCACGTGTCACCTGCTCCACGGCGGGCAGAGGTGGCCGCCGTCAGTCCGTCAGAGGCCTGCCTATCTCCCACTGATGACCGAACGGATCGCTCAAGCGTCCGATCAGCCAGCCGTGTCCCTCCGACACCGGTGACAGCTCGGTGGCGCCTGCCTTCAGAGCCTCGGAATGGACCGAGCGTGGGTCGCCTGGCCCCTGTTCTCCGGGGCGAACCTGGTCGCGTTGAACGATGCGCCCTGGGGGTCGGCGATCATGGTCATCCTGGCCCAGGGAGGCCGTGATAGAAGGTCACAGCCGCCTCGGGATCGGGCTGGTTGGTGTCCACCCAGCAGGGAACGCCGGGGATGTATCCGTCTCGCTCCGCCATTGCCGCCTCCTCGCCTTCGCCGGTCCTTGCTCATTCCCCCGGCGGAGCGGCCTGCGACTGGTTACGCGTCAAGGAGATCGTCCACCCGAAGCGCCGGACGGCCACGGCCAGGCAGACAGAAGGCGGGAGTGTCCGCTCGTGGGCTGGACTCCGGTGCAGCCTGAATCACCTTGAATGGGTGACGCGCACCCTCGATCGCCTCATCATTCTGGGAGCCAGTGGTCTTCGCTCCGCTCGTGAAGGAGGTTCTCGCCGGGAGAACCTGAAGCGGCTGGTCGAGTCCGCCTGGTCAAGGGCGACATGAGCGGGGCGACCGCCGTGGAGCGCCGCTGATGCCTTTGAGATCCGGGAAGGCGCTGCGCATCCTGGCGTGCGACGCTCCGGTGTGGAACGGTGCTCTTGAGCCCGCTGCGCGGCCGTGGGGTAAGAAATGCAACAGCGGTCTCCTCAATCCGAGACAGGAGTCACACCATGTCCGCCGATGATGCAGCCCAGGATGTCAGCACGGCGACCAGCGATGTGTGGAGAGATCTCGTGCCCGTTGCGGGGACACCGGAGGGGTTCACGGCTCGTACCACCTACCCGACGAACCCCGACGGGGTCGAAGTGATGCTCGAGCGCTGGCTGGCGGGCACCGAAGAGCCACCTCACTTCCACCCGGGCGACGACATGACGGTCGTCGTGGAAGGAAGGATGTCGGTCCAGTTCTATCGCAGAGTAACGGGCACGCTGGTCCGCGATGGAGAGAGGGTCGTCCTCGAAAAAGGCGACGTCGGCTATATCCGCGCCGGCCGGGTCCACGACGTCCGGTACGATGCCTGCCAGCTCGTGTACGTGCACGACGGAGCTTTCGCATTCCACCTCGCGGATGCGCAGGCCGACTGAGTCGGGCGAGCCGCCCAACCAGCTCGGCCGGAGGAGGGGCCACGCGGGGCGTCGGATCAAGCCATCGAGACGAGGTACACGATGGACGAACACCTGGTCAGCCAGATAGTGGGTACCGCCGCCAGGCTCACGGCCGGCGGAGTGGTGACACCCAATGGCCACGGCAACATCAGCCTGCGGGTCCCCGGGGCGGACGAGATGTACTTCACGTCCGCCCCCTCACTGAATGCTCTCGGGCCCGGCGACATTGCCCGGGTCGGGCTTGATGGGACGCTCCTCGAAGGTGACCTGCAGCCGATCCAGGCGGCGGTGGTAGCGATGCACACGGCGCTCTACCAGGACCACGCCGACGTCGGCTGCGTGGTCCACGCACACCCGCGGTACGCGACCGTCTTCGCGGTGGCGAACCGTGAGATCAAGTGCTGGGTCGAGGCGATGGCCATGTTCGGTCTGGCGGACGGCGTACCGGTAGCGGCCTACGGGCCGCGTGGCTCGGACGAAGCGGTGGCCAACATCCGCGCCGCGGTGAGACCAGGCGTGCCGGCGGTGCTGCTCGCCAATCATGGCCTGCTCGTGTTCCACCGCACCCCCGATTTGGCCGTGCTCGTCGCCGACGTGATCGAGGAGGCCGCCCGGGCGGCCATCGAGGCCGAGGCCATCGGCGGCCCCCAGGAGATCCCTGCCGCCATGCGCGCCGCGGCGCTCCAGCGGACGATGACCTTTGAAGCAGCGGGAGCGCTCAAGGCCTGACTCGGTCCCGTCCAGGGTGAGGCCCCGGTTCGCCGCTTGCGCTCGCCCCGGGGTCTCAGCCAACCCCACGGGATCTGCTGCAGACTGGCGCCCCCCATGCGGCGCGGTGTGCATCCTGGACATGCCTCCGGGTTGGTGGAACCGGAGGGTCTCTGAGCGTCGTCGCGCACGCTACCGTCCACTTCAGGGGTAGGCTGCTCCGCCCCTTGCGGGGTGCGACGGCCGCGAAAGATGTCCCTGTGGCATCACCCGATCGACCCCGCCCGGGCGACGACCGCGGCGGCGCAGCCGCTTAGCATCCTTCCATAGCGACGACCATGCCCGGAGAGCTCCAAGGATGCCTCACGGGCCGACAAGTGGGAGGGGACCGTGGAATCAGTCATCACCAGAGAGGAGCCGCGCCGGTCGAGGACGCTGGGCGAACACGCCCCGGCCGTCGACGCCGCCCAGCGGTACAGGAGGAGCGCGATCATCGTCGGTGTGCTGTTCATCATCGGAGACATCGCGGGCGTGCTGAGCGCTCTCGTGACGGGAGGTCTTCTGAAGGGCCCGGATGCCCTCACCAAGATCGCCGCGAACCAGAACCAACTCGTGCTGGGAGCGCTCCTCGTGCTGGTCATGGGCTTCGCGCTGGCGCTGGTCCCGATCGTGATGTTCCCGGTGTTCAAGAAGTACAACGAGGTCCTGGCGGTCGGCTGTGTCGTCTTCAGGGGCGCGCTCGAGACCGTCGCCTACATGGCTACCGCAGGCTCCTTGCTGCTGCTCGTCGAGCTCGCTCGGGAGCACGCGGCGGCGTCTCCCGGTGCTCCGCACGTTCAGACCCTCGGCTCGCTGCTCGTGGCGGCGCAGGGCTCGACCACCGCGTACCTCACCTCCATCGCCTTCAGCCTCGGCTCCCTGCTGTTCTACTACCTCTTCTACCAGTCGAGGCTCATCCCCCGATGGCTGTCGGTCTGGGGTCTGGCCGGAGCCGTCCTGTACCTGGCCACACCGCTGCTGGACATGTTCGGCCACGGCTTCGGGGTCTTGATGGCCCCCTTGGCGGTGGCGGAGATCGTCCTCGCGGTCTGGCTGATCGCGCGAGGGCTGGACTTCTCGGCGCTCGGGGAGACGAGAGTCAGCGCCGTTTTCGAACCCGGGGACACCGACCGGAGCTGGCCGCAGTCCGTGGTCGGGCACGCGACGAGAGATGCGACGAGAAGGTAGAGCGCCGTGTCGATGACGAAGAACGTCGCGAAGAGCCGGCCTTGGCTTGAGGCGGCGCGGCACCGAGAGTGACAGCGATCGCCGCGTCGGCGAGCGCCCTCGTCAGTCGTCCTTCTGACGGCTGGTCGAGCTTCTTCGCGGGAAGACTCCGACCTGTAGCCGAGCGTCGAAGCGAGGCTCGATGACAGCAGACGCACCCGCACCGCCACGGAAGCCGCGTTCTCACCTGCCTTGGTTCCTGGCGTGGGTGGGGGTGGGCATCGGGTTCGCCCTCGGCGTCTCGGTACTCGGCGTCTTCGCCGTGCCGCTCGCCCTCGTCGCGACCGTGCTGCTCATCGTGTTCCACCACGCCGATCGCTCGGCCCTTGGCGTGCTTGTCGGCGTCGGGTCGCTGTCCCTCTTCGTCGCCTACGTGCAGCGCAAGGGCCCGGGTACGGTGTATTGGCATACGAGCACGGCGAGCGGCTCAGACCAGTACCTTGACCCCCGACCCTGGCTGGTCGTGGGGGTCATCCTCGTGGTCGTTGGCGTTGCGACCTTCCTCTGGAGAGAACGACGTCGATCCTGACTCAGGGCGTCGCGGGGGACGGCGCGTTCGGGTTCATCGCGCGCTTGGTCGGTATCGTCCTCATGGTCTTCGTGGCGCTTGCTGCAACCCGGCTGCACGCGCGGCGCGAGTGCCAGCGGCACACTGCGAGGTATCCCGGACGCATGCGTAATCAGGGCATCGGTTCGTGGATCGCGCGCCGCGCGGCGACCGCGCCGCGCCAGACCGCACTGATCATTGGCGAGCGGAAGTGGACGTATGCGACGCTCGCTGCAGATGTGGCGGCGACGGCAGGCGCCCTCGCCGCCAAGGGCGCCCGCTGGGGCGACCGCGTCTGCTACGTGGGCGACAACCACGGCGCGGCCCTCACGGCGGCCTTCGCCGCGGGACTGCTCGGCGCAGTCTACGTGCCGCTGAGCCACCAACGGCCCGCGGCCGACCTCGCCGCCATCGTCGATGACGCCGGCTGCCGGCTCTTCCTCTACGGCCCGGAAGCGGCGCCGGCCGTCGAACCGCTCCGCAACGGCCGGCGCTGCTTCGTGGCCGCCGGCGATCCCGTCGCAGGTGACGACGCGCTCGAGGACCTTCTTGCCGCGCGGTCGAGGCCCGAACCGCCCGATGTGCCCGTGGGCCTCGACGACCTTTGCTTCCTGCTCTACACATCGGGCACGACAGGTGCGTCAAAGGGCGTCATGCTCACACACGGCAACGTGACCTGGAACGCGATCAACTTCCACACGGTCGCCGACTACCGCGCAAACGATGTGACGCTGGCCATCGCCCCCCTGTATCGGGCCGGTGGCTGGGGCGTCACACTGCTGCCCACCATCCACAAGGGCGGGACCGTCGTACTGCCGCCGGCGTTCGACGAGCACGATGCACTCGAGCTGATCGGGCGCCACCGCGTCACGACGCTCTTCGGCGGTCCGGACCTGTTGGCGGCCCTCGCACGGAGCGACGGCTGGGACGCCGCCGACTTGTCCACCCTGCGCTTCGTGATCTCGGGAGGCAACGTGGTGCACGAGTCACTGATCCGTGCCTATCTGGCGCGCGGCGTCAGCCTCTTGCAGGGGTACGGCCTCACAGAGGCCAGCCCGATGTGCCTCATGCTCAGCGAAGTCGACGCGCTGCGGAAGCTCGGCTCGGCCGGCGTCCCTCCCCTGCACACCGACGTGCGGGTGGCGCGGCCGGACCTGACGGACGCCGCGCCCGGTGAGGTCGGCGAGCTGCTCGTGCGTGGCCCCAACGTGATGCGGGGCTACTGGCGGCGGCCAGAAGAGACCGACGCCGCGCTTGCCGGCGGCTGGCTGCACACCGGCGATGCAGCTAGGGTCGATGAAGAGGGGTACTTCTCCTTCGTCGATCGCCTCTCGCATGCGTTCACGGTCGGCGGCCACCGCGTCTTCCCGGCTCGCGTCGAACGCATCCTCATGGAACACGAGGATGTGCTCGAGGCCGCCGTCGTGGCTCGCCCTTACGGGTCGCTGGAGCGGGCCCCTGTCGCCTTCGTGGTAGTCGCTCCGGGAGCCGGCGTCAGCGCCCCGGACCTGATCGCCCGTGTCAACGGCGGAGACCTAAGCGACCGAGGTCTTCTGCGGCTCGGTCCCTGCGTCTTCACCGTCTTCACGACGTCGGCGCAACCATGCCGCAACCCGAATCCCGGTGACTTGATGGGTCTCGACAGGTCTCGCTGACCTGCCGGGGTATACTGAGTCCCCTCGTGGGCTGCTAGACCAGTTGGGTGAGCGCGCCCCCGTCCGACGAGGGGTGGGGGAGTGGGTAGGGCGCCCCGACCGTCTATCCGTCCAGTCCAGCTCAGGCTGATCTGCGCTTCGCGTTCTCCTCCATCTTGATGCGCTGCCGTTCCTCGCGCTCGCGCAGCTCAGGGGTGAACTCCTCGCCGAAGTCCTCGGCGTCGGCGACCTGTCGGATCTCCACCGTCGCTCTGCCCATGGGAGCTCTCCTCATCAGGTCGATCGCCTCATCGAGGGAGGCGGCCTGGATGATCCAATAGCCCGCTACCAGCGATTGGGGATCCGGGAAAGGTCCACGCTGCATCGACGTCCCGGTCGACGTAGGTCAGGCGTGCGCCGTCTGCACTGTTAAGGAAGCCCTCGCCGGCGAGCATCGCTCCAGACTCGACCAGCTCATCGTTGAAGCGGGTCATCGCGGCCAGATCCTGCTCGGTGGGCATCGCTCCCGCCTCGACGTCGGCGTTCGACTTCACGAGGACCGCGAACCGCTTGAGATGCGTCCGGTTGGAGTCACTCATCTCGACCTCCCTCACGACATCGGCAGATGCACTTGTGGGTTCCCGTTCCATCGCGAATCAGGTGTCTGGCCGATGAAGCAGACCAGGCGTCAGGTCCTGCGGCATCGGAAGAAGATGAGTCGTTCCCGGAATCAGAGTGATCGGAGCTCCGGCTCTTCGAGAAACACATGCCCGGGGATCGGTCTCCATCGTCTTCGCGCCTTCATGTCTCGCTGCAACCCGCTCCGCAACCCGAATGCCGTGCCCCGAGGGTCGGCCGGTCCCCCCTGAGCTCACGCGCTATACTTGTCCCCCTCGTGGGCCGCTAGCCCGGCTGGGAGAGCGGGGACCGCCGCATCGAGGCTCTCGGGCCTCTCGGCCTTGCGCCTTGTTCTGGATAGGCACGGACTGCTGAGAAGGGTCCGGCACAGAGGCCGGTTGATGGCCGCACTGCAAGGCTCTCGGCTCGCGTCGATTCCACCGCATGGTATGGGCCAACGAAGGGAGTTCCATGTCGCGCATGCTTCTCTGGTCCCTCCTGGCGGTCGCCGCGTTGGTCGGCGTCGTGATTGCCCTCGCTCTCGCTCCCAAGGTGGCGGTGCTGGTCATCATCGCTGTGGGCTTGCTCGCGTTGGCCATCCGTCTGGTGTTGTGGATCCGCCTGCGCGGTTCGCCGGAGGGGGAGCGCGACCCGAGCGGTGAGGACATCGCGCGTGGCGAGCAGATGCAGACCTTCCAGCACGACAAGGCTCGCCACACGGGACCCGGCCCCTGAGTGATGTGGCCCATCGTCGGTAACCCGAACGCACCTCGCGCGATAGACCGACGCCGGACCGTCTGAGCTCCCGGGGTATACTTGTCCCCCTCGTGGGCCGCTAGCCCTACCCTCGGGCCTCGGCCTCCACCAGCGGCCTTCCCACCTCCCATTGATGACCGAACGGATCGCTCAAGCGTCCAATCAGCCAGCCGCGTCCCTCCGACACGGGCGATAGCTCTGTGGCCCCTGCCTTCAGGGCCTCGGAGTGGACCGACTCAGGGTCGTCGACCGTGAGGATCATGCGAACGGCTCCTGCACAGGTCCCGGGACTTGCCTCGGGATCGTCCTGGATCCAGAAGTTGGCTCCGCCCACAGCCAGTTCGGCAACGACTAACCGGTGAGCGTCGTCCTCGAGACGATATCGTTCGACCGCTCCGAATGCCGCCTTGTAGTAGTCCAAGGCTTGCGCGGCATCGTGGACGGACAACCACGGGGCGATGCTTGACTTGACTGCGTCGTCGCGCTCCTCGTGCACGACCATCTTGCCTCCCTCACTTCGGGCCGCGCACTTCGAGGCATGCGCCCATATTCCCGGTTCACGGCTCGCTGTCCTGACGGAAGGCCGAACCCCCGCGCTTGTCTGCAACCATTCCGCAACCCAGAATCCCGTGCCCGCCCATGGCCTCGGGCGGACTTCCTCGCGCGGTATACTTGTCCCCCTCGTGGGCCGCTAGCTCAGCTGGGAGAGCGCCGCCCTTGCACGGCTTGCCCGACGAGGACCCTCCCCATCAAGACGCGATAGACGGACCGACGAACGAATCGGCGGTCTGCAACCCCAGCTGCAACCCGCACGATCCCCGTCGACCTCGGTCGCGTGGTCGCTTTGGTCGCCCGTCCGCAGTCTCCGCCGTCATGGAGACGCTGCCCCGTAGAAGTATCAATCGCTGCGTCTTCCCGGGCCGCCCCGCGTGTGCTCGGGGGTCAATGCATCGGATTTGCCGCCGCCCGTGGCCGACGAGCCCTCCTCAACGGCATCTCGCGTTAGTCCCGGAGCCGCGTCAGGTAGGTACCACCGTGTCAAGTGGAGAGTCAGCCTGACCCGCAGGATGGGCGGGCCATGACGCCGAGGAGGCACCATGCCGACCGTAATCGGATATCACGACGTCAAGGACACGGACCACTGGCTCGCCTCGCCGAAGCGCGAAGAGTTCTTCGGGCCTCTCGGGGTCACCAACATCCGCAAGTTCGTCAATCCTGAGAACCCGACTCGGGTGGGCGTGCTCATGGATGTTGCCGACATGGACGCCTTCGTGGCAGCGATGCAGACCGAGGCGGCGGCCGAGGCGATGGCCTACGACGGTGTCCTGCCCGAGACCCTGGTGATCCTCGTCGAGGCGTAGCTCTCTACAGCCAAGGATAACGAACAACGACCGCGGCGTCGTCGTAGCTCCCCGCCGCGCGACTTCTCAGCTCAGGGGTCTCGACCTTCGCACAGAGCCGCCGCCCCTGCTTCTCCGCCGATGATCTCGCGGGCGAACCGAAGCGACGAGAGCGACCCGGGACGCTTCGGTCGCTTAGGTCTCGTGCGCCTGCTGCGCCTGAACGCGGTGATCGAGGCGTCGTGCGTGATTCGCGAGGTGTACTGGTTGAAGTCGTGGCACGTGCCCGGCACTGCGGGTCTGCAGCCAAGGGTCTGAACCCTAACTCGGCGGAGCCGCTCTCAGCCCCGCATCGATCTTCTCAGCGGCGATCAAAGCGCCAGCCTCAGTCCCCTATGAGGCGTAGCACCACGGATGTGTCGACCTGGCGCTCGGGGATGCTCCAATAGCGCCGCAGTAGGCGGTCCTTCTCCGCCGGGGTGACCAGGCGGAAGCCGTGGCGCTCGTAGAAGCGCACGGCCCACACGGCGTCGGTCCAGGTCCCGACGAGCAGCGGATCGTGCGGCAGGCTCAGGAGGTGCCCAAGCAGCCGGCTACCGATGCCGGTTCCCTGGCGCTCGGGCATCACGTAGGCATGGCGGATCAGGGTCACGTCGTCGACGTCCTGGATGCCCATCACGCCGCTGAGCCCCTCCTGGTCGTGCCAGCCCCAGAAGCGCACGCCGGCCGCGATCTCGCCGCGTAGCTCCTCGGCTGGCATGTAGGGCACGTGGTAGCGGTCGGCGGGGATGACGCCGGCGTAGGCAATGGCGGCGGCGTTGATGACCGCGTACATGGCGTCGAAGTCGGCGTCGGCGCAGGGCCGGATGCTGGCAATCTCAGACGACACGCTAGCCTACGCGGCGAGGCTTTCGCGATGGTCGTCAGTGTGCCGGCGCCGCCCGCAGTCCGACTGCCTCGGAGCCGATAGCTGTCTGCCGCGGCGGGGGTACACACGGGGCGTGGAGTCGGACTCTCCACAGAACGATCACCACCACGGAGGCATCCATGCAGATCAAGTTCGTGAGCATCATGGTGCAGGACCAGGAGCGCGCGCTTCGCTTCTACACGGACGTGCTCGGCTTCGTGAAGGCGGAGGATGTGCCCGTCGGGGACTACCGATGGCTCACGGTGACCTCTCCGGACGGCGTGGACGGGGTGGAACTCGTCCTTGAGCCGCTGGCGTTCCCGCCGGCTCTGGAGTACCAGAAGGCGTTGTACGAAGCCGGCGTCCCGGCAACGGCCTTCGTCACGAGCGACATCCACGGCGAGGTCGAGCGCCTCACGGCCGCCGGCGTCGAGTTCCGGGGTGAGCCGGTGGACATGGGCTCCGTCACCGGCGTCATGTTCGAGGACACCTGCGGGAACCTCATCCACCTGGTCCAGCCGGTGGTGTGACGGGCACACGGCAAGGTCGATCGCAACCCACTCTGCAACCACCAGCGCGGATTTGGGCCTTCGTCGCTCCGGTCTCATCAGTCGCGTTAGCGGCTGACGTCTTTGCTCTCGCGTGCGCCCTCTGTCACGTGAAATCCGCCTTGCCATCCCAGGCTCGTTGTACTGTGCTTACGGAATGGACAGACTACTCGGCCATCTCGCGCAGTTCGGATCGTTCTGGCAGCAGGGCGAGCTTCTATGCACCCAAGGATTGGCCTACCTGTTGGGAGATGCCGAGGGTGAGCGAGTCTTCAGGGGCTTGATCAGCTCGGCTACGGGTCACCCTGTTAGTTCGGGGCTCAGCTGGCAGGCAGAAGCCCGCCAAGAGGATCGAGGACGGCCGGACCTCGAAGGGAGGGACGCCGCGGGCAAGGCTGTAGTCAAGATCGAGGCCAAACTCGGAGCCGCGTCGGCCTGCGGCAGTTGGAATCCTACGTATCTGCGCTTTGTGTCGGCGGGGGCGGCGTGTTGCTTCTTCTCGTGCCGAAGTCGCGGTTAGAGGAGATCAACGACTACGCCAGCACCCTGTTCGAGCTTGCGTGCCCCGGGCCTTGGCGAATCTCACGTGAAGCTGTCGATGTAGCGTGTGCGGTCGTTACCTGGGAGGACGTGTTGGAGACTCTCTCTACGGTCGCCTCCGAGCCGTTCCGAGACGACCTGAGCCAATTCCTGGCCATGTATCAGGTCTTCAACGGCGACGACGGGCCACCACCCACGAGTGACCCGGAGCTGCTGGCCTGGCACGACCGGGAGGCGTGGTGGGAGATGCTCGTGGAGCGGGTCACACGCGCACTCACTCCAGGCGATCGGGTGCTGCCCTTCGGCACGGATCGCGGTGCTCAGCTATACCGCCGGCGCTACGTATGCCGCCGCGTGTCAGGGGAATGGTCCTGCTACAGCGTCGGCACAAGGGACCCCTTCGACGGCCACAAGACGCCGGTATGGCTTCGCTTCCACAAAGACACAAGCCACTTCATCGAGATCGCCGGCAGACTCGAACGCTCAGCGCTTGCGGCAAGCGCCGTCCACAGTCAAGGTCATCTCTGGTTCCCTCTGGAGGTGCTGAAGAACGCGGACCGTAGGGCGATGATCGGAGACCTGGTTGCGCAGGTGCAGCGAATAGCAGCAGTCGCGTACCCTCAATCAGCCTCAGAAGAGTCACGCCCCGCTCCATGAGCAGCCAAGGATTCCCCGACCATCTTCGCGCATTTGTCGACCGCGAGCGTTGGACGTTCGCCAAGACGATGCCGGAGTGGCCGCACGAGTACATCGTCAGGGAGCGCGTCGACGAGCGACTCTTCGCGGACTTGGTGCATCACATCCGTAGCCACGGACGCGATGGCAGGTTCTACGAGAAGGTCCTCGTCTACTACGAAGAGGCTGGCATGGTCTACTGGACCATGGGTGCGCCGATCGCCGAGACGACGATCGTCAACAGGTGCAGGACCGAGGAGACCTACGAACAGCGCTTGGCGAACGGGACACTGCCGTAGCGAGACCGTTCGTCATGGAAGCTGCGCCCGTACAAGTATCAGCTGGCGCTCCTCCCCGGCGCGCCAAGTCTGAGCTCGGGGGTCTCCAGCTTCAGTTTCCGTAGTAATCTCAGACCGCGGCCCGCGCAGGTCATGCGCCCGGCGTTAGGAACAAGGAGGCCAAAGTCATGAGATGGCACCACTGGAGATCACCGGTCTACCTCTCGGTGGCCGCACTGCTCTGGTCCCTGGTCGCCGGCATTCTGCTCTACGCGCTGCCGCTCGCGACCAGCGTCAGTTCCTCCTCGGCGGGTGACACCCAGACCAGCCACATCCGCATCTTCTCGGGCTCCCTCGCCGAAGCCTGGATGCTCTTCGTGCCGGCGCTGCTCTGCGCTCTGGCGACGTGGTCGACTATAGTTCAGCGTCGCCGCCCGCTCCTGGCGGCCACCGCCGTGCTGGTCCTCTTTGCCCTGCTTACCGCGCTGTCGATCGGCGTGGCCTATGTGCCCGCCGTGGTGCTGCTCATCCGCTGCGCGTTTGTCACTTCCAAGCAAGGCGTTTCTCCTCAGAAGCCCGTGACCGGACCGTCGTAATGGACCTGCTCCTGAGCTGAAGTGCGAAGTGCAACAGGTGCGCTGCGAGCACCTTGTCGTCATGGAGGGCTTGGCCGTACAAGGATGAGTTGTTGGCGCTCCCCGGCGCGCCAGGTCTGAGCTCGGGGGTCTCGACCCTCAGCCGGCCAGAGCGGCTCTGAGTCCCGCGTCGGTCTTCTCGGCAGCCTCCTCCTGCATACCTGGCATCACATGGCTGTGCGTGTCCAGGGTGATGCCGATGGAGGCGTGACCGAGGCGCTCGCTGACGACCTCGGGGTGGACGCCGGCCTTGAGCAACTGGGTCGCGTGAGTGTGGCGCAGGTCGTGGAAGCATAGGCTGAAGCAGGTCCGGCGCGCGGAGAGCGCGCCGGGGGCGTCGGGGGCTGACGCACGCGCTGACCACTGCACGCCTGTGACCGTCAGTGCTGACGACACGGGCGTGCGTGAGACCTCACCACTGCCGCGTCCTTCTTGGTACGATTCAAACAGGGAGCGGACGCCGGAGGCGTCAGCGGGACGTTGGGGCAATCTGTCGACGGGGGGTTCGGCCATGCACGACCCAGGCTGTTGTTGCGCTGCTTCTCGCGACGGGTCGCGACGGCGATCGAGCCACCCCGCGCTCTTCCCGTCCTTCGCCGTCGGCGTCGTCTTGCTCGCCGTCGCGGTCTGTCTGGCGATTGCGACGCCCGCCGCGCGCGCCGCCTCCACGGGGAACATCACGGGAGCGGCCATGGACGGCCAGGGCGTTCCGTTCGCCGGCGTGCTGGTCTCGGCGTACCAGTCGGACGGTTCGGGAGGCTGGCCGCTCGTCGGCCAGGTCCTGACTTCCGCCGACGGGACGTACGTGCTCAGCGACCTCCCGGTAGGCACGTACCGGGTCGGCTTCTCGGCCGCCGGCTACATGACCAAGTACTACAGCGACAGGTTGGATCCCGACTTGTCGTGGCCCCCCTTGTACGTGACGGAGGGCCTGACGACATCCGGTGTCGACGTCGTCATGGCTCCCGTCGGAGCGACGACCCACGTCGTCGGGACCGTCACGGACGCGAGCGGACACGGCCTCGCCGGCATCGCCGTCCTCGCCTTCAGGAAGGGCATCTACGGCTGGGACTACGACCAGAGCACGTACACCGCGAGCGACGGCAGCTACGACGTCGACAATCTGAGCGGCGGTCTCCACATCCTGCAGTTCGCGGGTGACTGGGGCACCCCGTACGCCGACCAGTACTGGAACGGCGCGACGGACCGGGATGCGGCGACGCAGCTCTTCCTGCCCATTGGCACGACGACCACGGGCATCGACGTCCAGATGGAGCTGTCCGGTCACATCTCCGGCCGAGTGACGGACGAGGCGAGCGGCGAGGGCGTAGGCGACGTCACCGTCTACGCCTACAAGTCGAACGGTAAGGGCGACTGGCCATGGTGGGCGAACGTCTCCACAGCGGCCGACGGCACCTACGACATCGGTGATCTCCCCACAGGTACGTACCGCGTCGAGTTCTCCAACTGGGCGAGCAACTCCTGCCAGTTCTACGACGGCGCGCCGACGGCCGGTTCGGCCAGTGACGTCGTCGTCGCATCCGGCGCAACCACGGCGGATATCGACGCGGCCATGTACGCGGGACCGCGTGGAGGCAACATCGGTGGGACGGTCGCGGACACGAGTGGCACCGGGCTGGCCGGGATCGAGGTCATCGCCTACCGGTACGACCAGGACGTGGACGATTGGGACTACGCCGGCGACGCGAGCTCCGCGAGCGATGGAGGCTACCTGATCACCGGGCTTCCCGCCGGCGACTACCGCGTGGAGTTCTGGGATCAGACCGGCACCTGCGCCACGCAGTACTGGGAGGGCGCTTCCGGCTTCTTCCTGGCCGACGACCTGGACGTGCAGATCGGTACGACGGCGCGGGCGGACGCCACGCTCGCCGTGGCCGGCCACATCAGCGGCAGGATCTCGAGCCCTTCTCCCCGCGATCTCTCGGACGTCTGCGTCGTCGCCTACCAGTCGGACAGTTCGGGAGGCTGGGAGTACGTGAACGACGTCTTCGCATCGAGCGACGGCACCTATGACCTCTCCGACCTCGCCCCCGGCGACTACCGCCTGGGCTTTGAGGACTACACGGGCGCCTCTCTGGCCCAGTACTACCTCGGCGCGAGAGACCTTGACTCGGCGACGGACGTCGCTGTGGCGGAGGGGAAGACGACGAGCGGCATCGACGTGACGCTCGCGGAGGCCGGTCACATCGTCGGCCTGGTCACGACCGAGGAGCGCCACAGCATCGGCGACATCGAGGTCACCGCGTATCAGCTCGCGGACGGGTCCTGGGAACCTGTCTCCGGCGCGGGCACGACGGCGGGAGGCGTCTACGACCTTGCGGGTCTCGACACGGGCGACTACCGGATCCAGTTCACCGACTACAGCGGGCGCTATGCCGCGACGTGGTATGGGGGCCAACAGAACGTCGCCACGGCGACGTCCGTCGCCGTCGTCGCCGGGATGACGACCTCGGGGATCGACGCGACGATGCCGGCCGCCGGGCACATCACGGGCGTCGTCACCAACGCCGACCACGCGGGCCTCCCCGACATCGACGTGAGCGCGTATGAACCCGACGGCGAGGGCGGCTGGACGTACGCCGGCTGGGTGATGACGGGCGCCGACGGCAGCTACGACCTCGGTGGCCTGGGGAGCGGGGCCTATCGTCTGGAGTTCGCCGACTACGGCAACGGGGACTACTTCGAGCAGTACTTCAACGACAAGGGAAGCCTGGACGCGGCGGACGACGTCCCCGTCAGCGCCGGCGCCACCACCAGCGGCATCGATGCTACGCTCGTCAGTGTCGACGTCGTCGACACCACGCCGCCCACAACGACTCTGAACGGCACCGACGGACTCTGGCACAACGGCCCTGTCACGCTCGGTCTGAGCGCCAGTGATGCTCCGGGCGGCTCGGGCATGGCCGGCGGCTCGGCTCAGACGGAATACCGGCTCGACTCCGGCGACTGGACGGCCGGGACCCGGATCGTCGTCCCCGCTCCCACCGACCATTCGGGCGACGGCGAGCACGCAGTGCTCTATCGCTCCACCGACGCGTCCGGCAACATCGAGGCCGCGAAGAACGTCACGGTCAGGATCGACACGACGCCGCCGCGCGGCGCCTTCGTCCTCGACGGAGGCGACGCCGCGACCACGAGCGGAACGGTGACGAGCGGCTCTTCGGTGACCGAGGCCCACGGCCCCCTCGAGATGCGCTTCTCCGCCGACGGCCGGACGTCCTGGTCCGCCTGGGAGGCCTGCGCCGCGGCGAAGACGATCGCGCTGCCCGCCGGCCTCGGCACCAAGACCGTCTTCGCCCAGTACCGCGACGCGGCCGGCAATCTGTTGGAGCTCTCCGACGCCATCGAGTTGGTCGCGCCGCCCGACGTCGTACCGCCGCTGATAACCGCAGGCGGGGTCACGGAAGGCGGCTGGTACCGCGCCGGCCTTCAAGTCGCCCTCAAGGCGAGCGACGACGACTCGGACATCGCCTCCATCACCTACACGCTGGACGGGGTCGAGACCACCGTGCCCGGCTCGCTGGCCACAGTGACCGTGCCGGCCTCGCCGAACGCGCGCCACACCCTGACCTTCCGCGCGACCGACGCCGCGGCCAACAGCTGCGCCGATCAGACGCTCACGTTCACGAACGACACTTCAGGCCCGACGAACAGTGGCAAGTCGACCAGCGGACGCAAGGGCCGCAATATCACCCTCCGGTATCGCCTCAGCGACAACCTCAGCCCTCAGGCGATCGCCGTGAAACTGATCGTGAAGACCTCGCACGGCAAGAAGGTGAAGAGCTTCTACCTGGGCACGAAGAAGACCGCCGCCTGGTACAGCGTCAAGTGGAAGCCCAAGGCCAAGGGCACCTATCGCTACTGCGTCTACGGCAAGGACCTCGCCGGGAACGCGCAGCGGAGGGTTGGCTCACCGAAGGTGATCGTGCGGTAGCTGGGTCCGACGCAATCGAGCTGGTCGCGCCGCCGGACGTCGCCGGGCCGACAATTAGCATGAGTGGGGTCACGCTCGGCGCGTGGTATCGCGATGCGGTACAAGTGACCCTCACCGCCAGCGACAGTGGATCGGGCGTCGCCTCGATCACCTACACGTTGGACGGCGTCGAGAGCACGGCGTCCGAGGCCATCAAGGTCGTGGACGTTCCCGCCCTTCCGAACGGGCTCCACACCCTGACCTTCCACGCCACCGACAACGCCGACAACAGATGCGCAGATCAGTCGTTGAGCTTCACGATCGATGCGATCGGCGCTGTGACCGCCGGTAGAGCGGCGAGCGGACGCCACGGCAGCTACGTCAGCCTACGCTACATGGCGAGCGACAACCTCAGCCCGAGGTGTGGGTCCCCAAGATCGTGGTCAAGAACTCCCGCGGGCGAACCGTGAGAACCTTCACCATGCTCGCCGCGACGGCGCGCACCCCCGGCACCTGGTACACCGTCCGGTGGAAGCCGAGCGCCAGCGGCACCTATCGCTACTACGTCTACGCAAACGATTCGGTCGGAAACCGGCAGAGCAAGATCGGCTCGGCAAGGGTCAGCGTGCGGTAGGCATCCGGCTGCGACCGAAGCGACGCAGCAGACCGAGACTCGTGGCCGGCTTTTCGGTGCGGATCCGGCCCGGCGTCGTCTGCATCGACTTCACTGTCTTCAAGGGCAATGGCGGCTGCCGGCTTCTGCAACCGTCATGCAACCCGCGTCTCCGTGCTTCAGGTCGCCATCTCCTCACGCGCTATACTTGTCCTCCTCGTGGGCCGCTAGCTCAGCTGGGAGAGCGCCGCCCTTGCACGGCGGAGGTCAGGGGTTCGAGCCCCCTGCGGTCCACCATCTCGTTTACGCTCAATAGCAGGGGTTTTGTTCGCTCCGAGACCGGCTCCCGACCCCCCGAAATGGTGCTCGGCAAACGTTCAGCAAACGTTCGGCTAACGCACCCATTGCGGCACGCTGGCGGTCACTGGCACACGTTGCCACTAGGTAACACTCTGGCCAACGGCTCCTGTGGCGC
Source organism: uncultured Thermoleophilia bacterium (assembly GCA_963798285.1). Taxonomy (GTDB): domain Bacteria; phylum Actinomycetota; class Thermoleophilia; order UBA2241; family UBA2241; genus CAIXSE01. Next base: position 449,746 of record CAWCSR010000002.1, read on the forward strand.
CTGAGACACCAGCAGTCTGAGCCTGGTGGCCTTCCGCGCGCGCGAGGCCGAGGTGGAATTGTCCACGCGTGAGAGCGTCGATTGGGCCTTCGCTCCCAAAGGGCGAAGGTCACACGCAGGGACGTCGGGCCTGCCCATGCAAAGACCCCGGTGAGCCCAACGCCGCCATCCTTGCTCGTTTCTGCGCGGTTTGGCAGACTATCGCTCAGGAACGATAGAAAGGACGTCGTGCCATGACTCGCATCACCTTCATCGGCGCTGGAAGCGTGGAGTTCACGCGTAACCTCTTGGGCGACATCCTCGCCTTTCCGGAGCTCGCCGACGCCGAGATCGTCCTCCATGACATCGACGCGGAGCGGCTCGCAACGGCGGAGGCCATGGCTCGCTGGACGAACGAGGCCGTCGGGGCTCGGGCGCGCATCGAGGCCCATCTGGATCGGCGCCGGGCTCTCGAAGGCGCCGACTTCGCCATCAACACCATCGAGGTCGGCGGCATTGTCGCCACGCGGCGCGACTTCGACATCCCGAGGAAGTACGGGCTGCGGCAGACCATCGCCGACACGTCCGGGGTGGGCGCCGTGTTCCGCGCTCTGCGCACCATCCCCGTCATGGATGGCGTCGCGGCCGACATGGCCGAGCTGTGCCCCGGCGCCCTGATGCTCAACTACACCAACCCCATGGCGATGAACTGCTGGGCCTGGTACGAGCGCTGGCCCCAGGTCCCCATAGTCGGCCTCTGCCATTCCATCCAGAACACGAGCCGTCAGATCGCCGAGTACGTCGGCGTGCCGCCCGAGGAGATCGCCTTCCTCGGCGCCGGCGTGAACCACATGAGCTGGGTGCTGCGCGTCGAGCACGAAGGCAGGAGCCTCTATCCGGCGCTGGACGCTGCCATCGCGGCCGACCCCGACGGCCTCGGCCGCCACGTCCGTGTCCAGATCTACCAACGCTTCGGCTACTTCCCCACGGAATCGAGCGAGCACTTCGCCGAGTACGTGCCGTGGTTCATGCGCGACGACGATGAGATCGAGCGGCTGCGCATACCGGTGGACGAGTACATCCGCCGCAGCGAGGAGAACCTGGGCATCTACGACGAGGAGGTGCGGATGTTGGCCGCCGGGGAGCCCTTCGAGCTCGAGCGCAGCCAGGAGTACGCCTCGCTGATCATCCACTCCATGGTCACGGGACAGCCGCGGACCGTGTACGGCAACGTGCGCAACGCGGGCCTCATCACGAACCTGCCCCAGGGGGCCTGCGTCGAGGTTCCCTGCCTCGTCGACCGCGCCGGCCTGCAGCCCACCGTCGTCGGCGCGCTCCCGCCGCAGTGCGCGGCGCTCGACCGCACCTTCTTGAACGTCGTCGAGCTCACCGTCCGCGCTGCCCTCGACGGCGACCCGCGTCACATCCTGCAGGCAGTGATCCTCGACCCCAACGCCGCCGCCACGCTCTCGCTCGCCCAGATGCGCGACCTCGTGGATGAGTTGCGCGCCGCCCACGGCGATCTGCTGCCCGAGCCACTGCGATGACGGGCGACCGGCCCCTGGACCTGCTGGTCGTCGGCGACGCCAACCCGGACGTCGTCCTCAGCGGCGTGCCCGACGCCATCGCCTATGCGCAGGTCGAGCAGCTGGTCGACACCGGGACGCTCACGGTCGGCGGCTCCGCGGCCATCCTGGCCTGCGGCGCGGCCCGGCTCGGCCTTCGCACGGCGCTGGTGAGCGTCGTCGGCGACGATGGCGCCGGGCGCTTCATGCTGGACCAGTTGCGTCGACGAGACGTGGACGTATCGGGCGTGCATATCGGCGAAGACCTTGCCACCGGGCTGACCGTGCACCTCATCGAGGACGAGCGGGCCGGTCGCGCGATGCTGACCTTCCCCGGCTGCATCACGGCGCTCGACGACCAGATGGTCCCGCCTGAGTTGCTGCGCTCGGCACGGCACGTCCATGTGAGCTCGTTCTTCCTGCAGCCGCTGCTCGGCGCCGGGCTGCGCGGCCTCTTCATGGCCGCGCACGAGGCCGGCGCCACCACCTCGCTCGACACCAACTGGGATCCTGCCGATCGCTGGGCAGGGCTGGCACAGGTGCTGCCCGTCACCGACCTGCTGTTCCCCAACGGCGAGGAGGCTCTGGCCATCGCCCGCGCGCTCGCGCCCGATGACGCTCGGCGCGATGTCGAGGGAGCGGCTCGGGCACTGGCCGCGCTCGGGCCGCTGCCCATCGTGAAGCTCGGCGCCGACGGCGCGCTGCTGGTGGACGGACGGCGCGTCATCCGCACCGTGGCGCCCACCGTGGGCGTGACCGACCCTGTCGGCGCCGGGGACTCCTTCAACGCCGGCTTTCTTGCCGGCTGGCTGGACGGCGACGGCCTCGAGCGCAGCCTCGCCCTCGGTGCGGCCTGCGGGTCGCTCTCCATGCGGGGCGCCGGTGGCACTGGGTGGCAGCCGACGCGGGACGAGGCGGACCGCCTCGTCCGCGGCGACGGGCGCGAGGCCTGACACCGTGAGCGGCGACGGCGTCGAACGCTTGCGGGCCCTCCTGCTGGCCAACCACGACGGCCGCCCGGTGGGGATCCCGTCCGTCTGCTCCGCGGAGCGATCATCTCGGTCCCTGCCCGTGGCCGCTACTACCAGCGGCTCGGCCTGACCTGACTTGGGTCCTGGCGGGACCGCCCCGATCCAAGGGTCGGCATCAGACCTTGGGCGACAGCGACGCACCCGACGCCGGGTCGAACACGTGGATGAGGTCGCTGCGCACGGCCAGCGAGAGCTGCTGGCCGCGCCCGACCTCGGTGAAGCCGGCCAGCCGGGCGCACACGCGGGCCTGCGAGCCGGGCAGCGGCGGCGGCAGCGTGGGGTCGATCTCGACGGACGCCAGCTCCCCGCGCACGTCCCCGTACACGAGCGTCTCGTTGCCCAGTTCCTCCACCAGGTCCACCGTCATCTCCAGGGCGGGCAGGCCGGACCCCTGCTGCGCCAGCAGCAGAGCCTCCGGCCGGTACGCCCACCACGACGGGCCCCGGCGGCAGCCCGGCGGCGCCGAAGCGCAGCTCGCCGGCCTCCACCTGTCCATCCCTGACCTGCCCCCGCAGCAGGTTCATCGACGGAGTCCCCATGAATGCCGCCACGAACAGGTTGACCGGCCGCCGGAACACCTCTTCAGGCGTGCCGAGCTGCTGCAGACTGCCCTGGTTGAGGACGACGATACGGTCGCCGAGCGTCATGGCCTCGGCCTGGTCGTGGGTCACATAGAGGCTCGTCACGCCGACGCGCCGCTGCAGTTGCAGGATCTCGGCGCGCATCTGGCCGCGCAGCTTGGCGTCGAGGTTGCTGAGCGGCTCGTCGAGCAGGAACACCCGCGGCTCGCGTACAAGGGCGCGACCCATGGCGACGCGCTGGCTCTGGCCGCCGCTCAGCTGCGCCGGGCGGCGGCCGAGTAGGGCGTCGAGCCCGAGGATGCGGCTCATCTCGCGGACCCGCCGGTCGACCTCGGCCCGCGGCACGCGGTGCTCCTTCAGGCCGAACGCCAGGTTGTGGTACACGGTCAGGTGCGGATACAGCGCGTAGTTCTGGAACACCATCGCGATGTCGCGGCGCTTTGGCGGCAGCTCCTGGACCTCCTGCTCGCCTATGAGGATGCGTCCGGTGGTCGGCTTCTCCAGTCCGGCCACGCAGCGCAGGGCCGTCGTCTTGCCGCAGCCCGACGGCCCGACGAGGATGAGCAGCTCGCCGTCGCCGACCTCGAGGTCGAGGCCCTCCAGCGCCACCATCGGCGGCTTGCCGGGGAAGACCTTGCGCAAGCCTTCGAGTGTCACCGTGGCCACAGGCTCACCCCTTGATCCCGGACGAAGCCAGCGACTGGACGAACCAGCGCTGCGCGATGATGAAGATGATGAGCATCGGCAGCTGGCTCATCAGCGTGCCGGCCATGATGAGCGGCCAGTGGTACGTATGCGCGCCCTGGAACGTCGCGAGCCCCAGCGGGAGGGTCATGTTGGACTCCGACGTGATGGCGATCAGCGGCCAGAGGAAGTCGTTCCAGGCCCAGAGCAGGGTCATGATGCCCAGCGTGGCGAGGGGCGCCTTCATCTGCGGCAGCACGATCTTGACGAGGATGCCAAGGCGACTCGCCCCGTCGATGCGAGCCGCCTCCTCGATCTCCACCGGCAGGGTCTTGAAGAACTGCCGCAACAGGAAGATCCCGAACGGGGTGACGAGGTTGGGCGCGATGAGGGCGCCGAGCGTGTCGATCAGGCCCAGGCCGCGCACGATGAGGAGCGTGGGGATCATCACGACCTGGAACGGCACCATGAGCGTGGCGAGGATGACCAGGAAGAGGGCGGTGCGCCCGAAGAACCGCATCCGCGCGAGGGCGTAGCCCGCCAGGCTGCAGAACACGAGATTGCCGACGACCGCGGCGATGCCGACGATCGTCGAGTTGAGGAGCCAGTGCCCGAACGGTGCCGTCGTCCAGGCGTCGGCGAAGTTGTGCCACTGGATGGCGTGAGGAAGGCTGGGCGGGAAGGTGCGTGTCTCGGCCTCGGTGCTCACGGCCGTGACGACCATCCAGATGAAGGGGAACGCCATGACGAACGACACCGGAATGAGCACCAGGTGCCAGGGGCTGGGCCAGCGACGCCGGCCGGCGGCGACCTCGCGTTCGAGGTCGGAGGGAGCCGGCGCCGATTCGCGGAGTGCCGAGGCGGCGGTCGCCATCTCTAGGACCGGTAGTGGACGTAGCGGCGGCCGATAAGCAGCTCGACCACCGTGAGGACCAGGATACCGAGGAACAGGACGTAGGCGATCGCCGTGGCGTAGCCGGCGGCGAAGAACTGGAAGGCCTGTTGATAGAGATAGTAGACGACGACGGTGGTGGAGCCGAGCGGACCGCCGCGAGTGGTGACGTAGATCTCGTCGAAGAGCTGCAGGGCGTTGATGCCGAGGTAGATGACGAGGAACAGCGTGGTCGGCCCGAGCAGCGGCAGCTCCACGCGGCGGAAGATGCGCCAGCGCGAGGCGCCGTCTATGGCCGCAGCCTCGATGAGCTCGCGAGGGACGCCCTGCAGGGCCGCCAGGTAGATGATCACGCAGAACCCGAGCCACCCCCAGACCGTCATCGCGACGATGCAGTACAACGCTTGGGAGGGGCTCTGGAAGAAGCCCTGTGCCGGGATGCCGGCCTTGTTCAGCGCCGCGTTCACCACTCCGTAGTAGGGGTCGAGGAGCCAGTTGAACAAGATGGCCTCGGCCACCGTCGACGCCACGACCGGTAGGAAGATGGCGGTCCGGTAGACGCGGATGCCTCGGAGCTTGCGGTTGAGGGCCACGGCGACGGCCAGCGACAGCACGATGCTGAGCGGCACGAACAGCAGCGTGTAGAGGATGGTGAGGCGCACTGCGTGAGCGACCATGGGGTCGCGCAGCAGGTGCTCGTAGTTGCTGAAGCCGACCCAGGTGCCGGGCGTGAGCAGGTCGTTGCGCTGGAAGGACAACACCACCGACCAGATGATCGGGATCACCCCGAAGAGCGCGATGAGCAGCACGGCCGGGGACACGAAGAGCCAGCCCGACAGCATGTCGCCGGCGAACAGGCGGTCGAGGCGCGAGGCGCGGCGGGCGGAGCGGGCGGCCACCGCGTCACCGCCCGCCCCGCCCGCCGCCTGCCTCGCTCCACCGCTCACGACGCGGTCATTGCCCCGACGCGAGGATGCCGTTCACCTGCTGCGCCGCCGCGTCCAGGGCTGCCTTCGGCTGGGCCCTCCCCAGCAGTACGGCCTGCACGGCTTGGCCGAGCGCCGCCGAGATCTTGGGATAGGTGGGGATGTTGGGCCGCGCCTTGGTCACGTTGTTGAGGTTGTCTACGAACACGCCCGCCGAGGGGTACTTCTTGAGGTACGTCTGGTAGGCCGGCAACGTCGTCTCCGACTTGCGGATCGGCAAGTGACCTGTCGCGATGGCGTAGTCCAGGTGCACCTTGGCGGAGGTGAACCACTGGATGAAGTCCCACGAGTTGGCGATCTGCTGCGCGCCGTTGTCGAGCATCACGTACATGTCCGGCCCGGCGATGGTGGCGTGCGACACGTCAGCCGGCAGGATCTGCACCCCGAAGTCGACGCCCTTGTTGATCGACGAGATGTCCCACGGGCCCGTCCACAGCATGGCGATCTTGCCGGAGTTGAACAGCGGCAGGTAGGTACCGTCACCCTTGTCGAGGTACACCGACTTGTCGGTCACCGCCATGTCGTACAGCAGTTGTGCCGCCTTCTGGCCGGGCGCCTGGTTGAACTCGGCCTGCGTGTTGTCCGCGTTGAGCAGATTCCCATTGGCCTGCCAAAGCAGGGCCAGGAAGCGCCACACCGTGTCCTCGCTGCCGTCGTTCACATAGGCCCAGCCGAACTGCTTGGTCGCGGGGTCGGTGAGTTTCTTGGCCGCGTCGCGGAAGTCGGTCCAGGTCCAGTCCTTGGTGGGGTACGCGACGCCGGCCGCGTCGAACAGCTTCTTGTTGTAGACGAGCGAGAGGTTGTCGATCAGCGCCGGGACGCCGATCACCTTGCCGTCGACAGTGCCCGCCAGTCGCGCAGCGGGATAGAAATCATCGTAGTTGAACGACGGCGAGGCGTCGATGAGCGGCGACATGTTGACGATCTTGGGCGAGACGACGAGGTTGGCCAGCGACGAGCCGTACTGGTAGGCGATGTCGGGCGCCTTGCCGGCGGCCAGGGCCGTCATGAGCTTCTGCAGCGCGTAGTCGTTGTTGCCGGCGAACACGGCATTCACCGTGAAGCCGGGGTCGGTGGCGTTGAACTTGGCGACGAACGCGTCGGTGGCCGTCCGCTCGACGTCGGTGTAGCCGTGCCACAGCGTGACCGTGCCGCCGCCGCCGGGCGAGGGCAGGGCGGCGGGGCTGCTCCCGGACGACGTACCGCCGCCGGAGCCGCCGCAAGCGGCCAGGATGGCGGCCAGTCCTAGCACGGCGGCGAGGAGGACGATGACGGGGACGCGACGTGCGTTCATACTGCCACCTCCAGTCAGGGCAGAACGACGGAGCGGGTGAGGTTGCGCGGGTGGTCGGGGTCGAGGCCTCGGGCCTCGGCGACGGTCACGGCGAACCGCTGGGCGAGGACGAGCGCGGCCATCGGGTCGAGACCGCCTGTCTCCACGAGGGTGGCGCCGGTGTCGCGGATCTGCTCGGCGAGGCCGGTGGGCAAGGCCCCGAAGGGCCAAACCGCCCGGCCCGGCGCCGCGATGCTGAGCGGTCCGTGGCGGTACTCCATGGCGAGGTACGACTCCGCCCAGAACTGGGCCGCCTCACGCAGCTTGAGGGCCGCCTCGTTGGCCAGTCCGTAGGTCCACCCCGAGCCGAGGAAGCTGATCTGCTCGACGCCCTTGGGATCGAGCGGCAGGGCGGCGGCGAGCACCTGTTCCGCTTGGCTCGCCGCCTTCGTCACGTCCTCGCCGAGGGCTGCGCGCAACAGCGCGAGGGCCGTGGTGGCAAAGCGCGTCTGCACCACTGACTCCTCGTCCGCGAAGGGCAGGGTGACGACTTGGTGCGCGAGCTCAGCGGCCGGCGACCCCGGCACCGCCGTGAGGACCGTGGCCCGCGTGCCTGACGGCGCTTCGCTGAGGACCTGGATGATCTCCGTGGTCGTACCCGAGCGCGTGATAGCAAGAAGGTGGGGGTACTCGCGGGTCGGCCTGAACTGGGCTGCGGCAAAAGCGTCGGTGCGTCCGTCGCCGCCCTCTTCGCGCAGGGACGCCACGGCTTGGGCCATGAACCAGGACGTGCCGCAGCCGACGACGGCCAGCTCCTCCCCGCGCGGCGGCAGCAGCGCGTCGGCGACGTCCCCGGCCAGCCCTGCGGCGCGGCGCCAGCATTCCGGCTGGCTCTGGATTTCCCCCTCGGTCCTGCTCATTTGTGCAGACTCTATGCGCGAAACAATCACAAAGCAACATCTTGGTCATGGGCCGCCGCAGTCTGCCGTCGCTGGATCGGCCAAACCGATGTCCCTTGGGATTCCCGACGCCTGGGCCCGTCCCCGCACCCATGCTGCCGCTTCCTGAGCGATTCAGCCGTGATTCGCTCAGAACCAAGCAATGATTGTGGTAGCATGCGGCCATGCGGCAAGAAGAACGGATGAGTCTCGTCCTGGACGAGCTGGCGGCCAAGGGCTCCATCGGTGTGGCCGAGCTGGCGGCGAGGCTCAGCGTGTCCACGGCGTCGATCCGGCGCGATCTGCAGTTGCTCGAGGAGCAGCGCCTGCTGTCGCGTACGCACGGGGGCGCCGTCGCCAACAGCACGGTCTACGAGCTTCCGCTCAAGTACCGTGGCGGGCGACACCGCGACGAGAAGCGGCGTATCGCCGCGGCCGCCGCCCTGCGCGTCGACGACGCCGTCCGCTCGGTCGGCCTCACCGGCGGCACCACCACGACCGAGGTCGCCCGCCGCCTGGCCGACCGAGACGGACTCACTATCGTCACCAACGCCCTCAACATCGCCGCCGAGCTCGCCCTGCGCCCCGATCTGCAGCTCATCGTCACTGGCGGCACGGCGCGCAGCCAGTCCTACGAGCTGGTGGGACGCCTCGCCGAGGCTACCCTGGAAGGGATGAACCTCGATCTGGCCGTGGTGGGCGTCGACGGCATCGATCCTCAAGGAGGCCTCATGACGCACCACGAGGTCGAGGCCCACACGAACCGCGTCCTCATCACGCGCGCCCGGCGCGTGATCGTCGCGGCCGACGCCTCCAAGATCGGACGCGTCGCGTTCGCCCGCATCTGCGGGCTGGATCTGGTCGACGAGCTCATCACCGACGCATCCGCCTCGGAGGAGCGACTCGCGCCCCTCAGAGCCGCCGGCATCGCGGTCACCGTGGTCTGACCCGCGGACCCGGACCTCAGTCGGGTGACGACGGCAGCGACACCGTGTCGAGACCACGCAGGCTGGGGACCTCTACTTGGGCTTCGCGCGACCATCTGCGTATTGCCGCGCTCCTGCTATCAAGCATCACCATCGGGCAAGCCGGTGGGAGCGGCGTGTGGCGGCTTGGGTTCGACCATGGCAAGCGCGCGATTGATCTCACGAACCACCGCGTCGGGCGAATCCTGGACGTTGAAATCGCCCTTGGTCGTCAGGACGAGGGTGTCATGGTACTCGTCGTTCGCCCCGACGCCGGGGCGGCCGAAGTGCTTCTCTTCGCGCACTGCGATCACGGACTGCGGGTTGATGTAAAGCGGCGAGCCGTTGCGGTCACTGAACTGCACGAGCATGGTGGGCCTGCTCCTTCGGGTCGGGTGATCCTGGTCTGCTGTCACGCCATCATGCCACGGAGCCGCTCCCTTCATGGCGGCGACGTCGGGCGCCTCGGGTGAGGCGTTGCGCAGGCGGCTACACGGCCTGACCGCCGTCAGCAGCAGCTCTGTTTGCCCAGACGCGCGACCGCCTCACTCGAGCCTGCGACTGCTGCCCATCGCGGTGATAGATAGGCAGCGTCCTTCTCGTCATTGACTCTCCCCTGGCAGAGTGTAGCGTAGCGCTCGATACTCCTTCGCCGGCTCGCCGGCGCAACCTGCGGGGCGCTGGGTTGGAGGTGATCGGGGCCCCGCGCGAGAGAATTCCAGATTCATCAGGGGGGAGGATCCTGCGGCGCGAATCGGCCCGAGTCTGCTGAGAGTCGCGCTGACGCAGCTTCCTTCGGCTAGGTAACGAACCAGGGGGGAACATGAGGAAAGCGTCCGTCATCGTCGCAGTCGCCTGTCTGTCTACTGTTGTTGACCGCCGGGGTGGCTCAGGCAGCGCCAAGACCCACCTACGACCAGGCAATCGACCAGCTCTTCGCAGACGGCTACCCACAGGCAGTGGACAACCACCTTGCCGATATGCCGGGCACGAACCCGAAGCTGGGGTTCTTCATGGGAGGGACCTGGTCGGACAACGCCCGCGCGGCCTACATCGCGAAGCAGATGAAGGCGATGGGCCTGACCAACGTGCACCTCGAGCCCGTGCCGCTCGACGTCTTCACCTTCAAGTCGGCCAGCGTCAAGGTGGGCTACAACACCATGGTAGCGTCGGTCTTCGCCGGCGCTCGTCCTACGCCGGCCACGGGGCTGAAGGCGCAGGTCGTCTACGCTCACGACGGCACCGCCGCCGACTTCGACGCCCTCGCCAAGGCGGGCATCGACGTCAAGGGCAAGCTCGTGCTGCTCGACGCCGACTTGTGGACCTGGTGGGTCAACTACCAGGCCGCGCAGGCTACGGCGCGCGGCGCCATCGGCGTCATCTTCACCTACGGTGAGAACACCGGCGACTACTACTCGTACGCCGCCAACGCGCTCGGCAGCTTCGACGGCGAGTTCGACTGGCACGACGTCCCCTCCGTGTACATCTCCCAGGAGGACGGCGCCTGGCTGGAGAGCCAGCTCGACAAGGACGGCGTCGGGCCGGTCGTGACCATGAAGAACAACACGACCGTGCGCATGGCCAGCAAGGGCGGCGTGGGCTACAACGTCTTCGGCGACCTGCCGGGCAAGATCAAGGACGGCACCTTCGTACTGTTCGGTGCTCATCACGACGGCTACTTCCGCACTGCCACGGACGACACGGACGGCGTCGTCAACAACCTCACTATCGCCAAGGCCATGGTCAACAGTCACTACCGGCCGCAGCATACGGTGCGCTTCATGGCCACCACCGGTGAGGACTTCGGCATGGAGAATTCCTACTACGACTGGTGCATCGGGTCGTGGTACTCCATCACCCATACCCATCCCAAGTGGGCGGGCAAGATCCGCGCCTTCCTCAACAGCGACCACTTCATCGGGGACAACCCGTTGAAGATCGTGACCCCGGACGTCACGCCGTTCGTCAGCGGCCTGGCGGCCGCATCGCCCGACCTGCTGCCCTACAGCTACAAGATCAGCGGCGTCTCAAACACGTGGAAGGACAGCTGGACGTTCGGGGCAGAGGGTGTGCCGATCGTCTCCTTCGACAACAAGGTCGACAGCCTCGGCACCTACCACACCCAATACATGAACTCCAGCTACATCGACTGGAACTACATGGCGAAGATCGCCAAGTTCATCTTCCGGGTCGAGGAGCCGTTCAACAACGGAGGCCTGCTGCCGTACGGCCTGAAGTCACGAGCCGACAGCCTGGCGGGCACGGTGGTGCCCAATGATCTGATGGCCGCCGGCGCAGACGCCACCAAAGTCGGTCGTCTTCAGACCGACGTGACCGCTTTCCAGAAGGCCGCGGGCGACTATGAGGCGAGAGCCTCATCCATTCCCGCGGCCCATTACGCGGCCGTGAATGCCTCGCTGCTCAAGATCCAGAAGCAGATCAGCAAGGCTCTGACCGGCCTCTCACCGTTCCAGTCGACCATCTACCCGCACGAGCAGGTCCTGCTCGACGTCCAGTCGCTGAACTCGGCGATCGATGATCTGAAGCAGGCGTCGCCGGACACCACGGCCGCCCAGGAGGCTCTGGTCAACGTTGACTGGAACTCCAACGGCCTGTCACTCGACCACAACGTCTACGCCCACCTCCTCGACCGCCTGAACCCCAGCTACAAGTACGTTGCCTGGGGCGCGCAGGGCCACCCAGTGTGGCCGCTGCAGGACGTCATGCCGCAGTACAACGCCATCGGCAACGGCACCTGGAACGCGGAAACCGTCAGCCAGCTGACTGCCATGCGTGACCAGGATCTGGCCGATGCTCAACTCGAGGCTCGATGAGATGAGCGTGGCCCTCGAGAGCATCACGCCAAAGATCGACGCGCTGAACTAACGGCGCCAGCGGCCTCTCGCGAGGCGAGCGCCGCCAGAAGGGGGTGGGGACCGATCGAGGTCCCCACCCCCTTTGCTGCGGTCACACGCTCGGTCTCTGCGGCCAGGCCGCCGGACACTGACGGGCGGGATCCAGGTGAGCAGGCAGCTGGATCGTGACGCGAGGACCCGAGGTCGGCTGGAGTAGCACTGGGAGGCCTCCGAGCGCGGGAACGTCGACGCTGGGAACGCGAGCTATGCCGCAGATGCGATCCTGGACTATCCCCAGTCCGGCGAGCGCTTTCGGGGCCGGTCACGCATCCAGGCAACGCGACGGGCATGCGGCCGAACGCGACTTCAGCGTCCTTCGTATCCTGGGCGGTGGAGATTTCTGGTTGAGCGAGTGCGTGATCACCAGGCCCCTCAGAGACCCACGAACCGTTCGGACCGATCCGGCGGCCACTCAGCACAGGGAGAACGGTCATTGCTGCGCCCGGGCGAGACGCTGCGGAGGGGTGCGAGACCGCGGCAAACGCCGAGGGCGACGGCGTACCTCACACGGCGCCGAACACGTGTCCTCGTCTCAGTCCGTGTGGCAGCTCTCCTGCTCACAGCGCCGGAGAAGGAAGGTGCGGTACTTCTCGAGGTCGCGGTCGAGGCGCGCCTGTGCCGCGGCGATCTCCGCGGCCGCGTCGGCGCCGCGTCGCGGCGTGTACTCGAGCTCGACCGATACTCTGACCAGGTGGTCCCCCTCGGTCTCGAAGGTCACGTCGCCGGAATCGGCGTCGGTCTCAGAGAGGGACGCCGCCACGTCCTCGAACCCCTTCGCGTAGCTGCCGTACAGCGAGCGGAACATGAACTCGGTCCACTCCTTGTCGGCGAATTGGATCGGCACATCCGCTTCGATTGCGCCGCTGAGAACGGCCATGGTGTCTCCTTCCTCGGAGCGGCTCGTGCACTACCGCGCAAGCCTTTTACCAGGAGCTTCCCCGCTTGGGCGAAGAGGCGGCCGTCGCTCAGCGGACAAATAGCGGCGATTCCACCGTTTTGGGGCGCTCAGACTGGGTTGTTCGCCTGCCACCACTCATCAGCCTCACCTTTCTCAACAGCTGTCCTTCAGCCACGTCTGGTCGTTCCCGAACTGCCGGCCTGTTGGCCAATCCACGACGACCCGGGCTCGACTGCGTCCTCCCGACGCCTGAAGGAGCCTCGTTGACGTACGCTTCCGGAAGGCGGAGGTCATCCTTTCAGCGCTCCCTTCGCGTGGCGCTTTGTGCGGGACTCGCCCCGGTCGAGAAGCTGTTGTCCGGGTCCGCCGCTGCAACCGAGCTTGCGGTGGTCTTGACGGAGCAAGCGGGCCTGGCGCACCCAACGCAATCGGTAGTAAGCCCAGTCCGCAGTGCGCAGGTCTTGCGCATACGTTCGTCGCGTGCCTGCCCGAGTTCGTCGCTGGATGAGACACTGGTGCCTACCGTGTGCTCGTTGCTGGCCGCGAGACAGTACGACAGGAGCGGACAAGGGAGCAGTTGAGGCAAACCACTTCAGAGGAGCCGCCGGTGCTGATGGTCTGGCCGGGGTAGTCCGGGGGCAAGAACAACCATGGCATCATCCTCGCCGGCACCGGCCCCAATCCGCGCGTTCATGCCCTGCGCATCATGCAGGTCGATTGCCACTACTGGCTCGGCGCTGTGAGGAACACGCCGCATGCACCACAGGGTCATGTCAGCGGCAGTCGGCCAATGGAGAAGAGACATGGCGTCCCTCGTCGAAACAGTCTGCTCGACGCTCACGCCGATGACGCGGTTGCGGGCGCCGGCCGCCCGGACGATCTGCGGAACTGACGTGGCCTCATGAGCGAACAGCACGCCGAGCCACCGCGGGTCGCGGTCGTCACGGGCGCTTCGCAGGGCATCGGGGCCGGCGTGGTGGCCGGGTTCCGCGCTCGCGGTTATGCCGTGGTAGGGACTGCGCGGTCGATGCCCGGCCCGGCCGCGGACGACCTGCTGGAGGTCTCCGGTGACATCACCGATGCCGCCACCGCTCAGCGGGTCGTCGGACTGGCGCTCGACCGGTTCGGACGGATCGACACGCTGGTCAACAACGCCGGGATCTTCATCGGCAAGCCGTTCACCGACTACACCCCGGACGACTATGCGGCGATGATCGCCGTCAATCTGACCGGGTTCTTCCATGTGACGCAGCTCGTCATCCGGCAAATGGTGGAGCAGGGCGGCGGCCATGTCGTCAATGTCACGACCAGCCTCGTCGATCATGCCCGGAGCGACTCGCCCTCGGCTCTTGCGTCCCTGACCAAGGGCGGGCTCGATGCAGTCACCCGCTCACTCGCCATCGAATATGCGGCGCGTGGTGTTCGCGTGAACGCCGTCTCCCTTGGAGTGATCAAGACGCCCCTGAATGCCGACCCGGCTCTCTACCCGAGCCTGGCTGCCGAGCACCCACTGGGCAGGATGGGCGAGATCGGGGATGTCGTCGATGGGATCATGTATCTGGAACGGGCGACGTTCGTCACCGGCGAGACCTTGCACATTGACGGCGGCCAGGCCGCCGGACACTGACGGGTGGGACCCACGTGAGCGGGCAAATGGATCGTGACGCGAGGACCCGAGGCCGGCTGGAGCAGCACTGGGAGGCCTCCGAGCGCGGGAACGTCGACGCCGAGAACGCGATCTATGCCGCAGACGCGATCCTGGACTACCCCCAGTCCGGCGAGCGCTTCCGGGGCCGGTCACGCATCGAGGCGCAACGCGGCGGGCACCCGGCCGAACGCCACTTCAGCGTCCTTCGTATCCTGGGCGGTGGAGACTTCTGGTTGAGCGAGTGCGTGATCACCTATGACGGAGTGCCCACCTACTCGGTCAGCATCATGGAGTTCACCGATGGCCTGGTCACGCATGAGACCCAGTACTTCGCAGACCCCTTCCAGGCGCCTTCCTGGCGAACAGCGCTGGGAGAACCGATCCCCGGCAGAGACCCATGAACCCGTTCGGAGCGATCCGGCGCGGGTCACCGCTCAGCACGGGGGGAACGGTTATGGTTGCTGAGTCAGGGTAGCAGCATGGTATGCGAGATTGAGCAAGAAGCGACCGCTGGCTCGCAAACGAGACGGGCCCACGGGTCGGCGATGGGAAGCAAGGTCATGGACTACGATGCGATCGTCATCGGTGCCGGGTCACCGGGCGAGCACTGCGCCGGCGCTCTCGCCGAGGGCGGCCTGCGCGTGGCCGTGGTGGAACGCGAGCTCGTGGGCGGCGAGTGCTCGTACTGGGCCTGCATCCCTTCGAAGACGTTGTTGCGCCCGGGTGAGGCCGTCCAGAGGGCGCGCGAGGCCGGGGCAAACGCCGAGATCGACGTTGCGGCGGCGCTCGCCTGGCGCGACTTCATGGTCTCGGACTACTCCGACGCCGGACAGGAGCGCTGGCTCGCCGAGCACGGCATCGACCTGCTGCGGGGGACCGGTCGGCTCGCCGGCCCCGGCGTCGTCGAGGTGGACGGTGTACGTCACACGGCCGAGCACGTGGTTCTCGCCAACGGTGCCGATCCGGTGGTCCCGCCCATCCCGGGCCTGCGCGAGCTCGACGGCGTCTGGACCAGCCGCGGGGTGACGTCGATGAAGGCGGTGCCCCGTCGCCTGGTCGTCCTCGGGGGCGGGCCGGTCGGCGTGGAGATGGCTCAGGCGGTCCGGCGGCTAGGAGGAGAAGTGGCTCTCGCCGAGAGGGGCGGGCACGTCCTCAGCCGGGAGGCGGCGGCGCTCGGCGAGGCGCTCGGCGAGGCCCTGCGTCGCGAGGGCATCGAGCTCGTCCTTTCCGCGACCGCGACCGCTGCGCGGCGCGCGGGCGAGGACTTCGTCATCGAGTTCGACGATGGGCGCGAGCTGCGCGGTGACCGGCTGCTCGTCGCCACAGGCCGGCGCCCGCGCGTCCACGGGATCGGCCTCGAGACCGTGGGGGTCGAGCCCGATGCCCACGGTGTCCCGGTCGACGCGCACCTGCGCGCAGCCCGGAACCTGTGGGCGATCGGCGACGTCACCGGCATCTGGCCGCTGACCCACGTTGGCAAGTACCAAGGCGAGGTCGTCGCCGCGAACATCCTGGGTGAGTCACGAAAGGCGGATTACGAGGCCGTCCCGAGGGTCGTCTACACCGACCCGCAGGCCGCGGCGGTGGGCGTCTCCGCCGCTCGCTTGAGCGCCACGGCGCCCCTGTCCGAGGTCTCGAAGACGGCCACCTACACTCACGCCTACGCTGAGGGGAACGGCTTCCTTGCCCTCCTCAGCGACGGCGCCCGGTTGACCGGTGCCTACGCCCTCGGTCCCGAGGCGGGCGAGTGGCTCCAGCAGGCCACGCTTGCGATCCGCGCCCACGTCCCGCTCGAGGTCCTGCGCGACACGATCCAGCCGTTCCCGACGTTCTCGGAGATCTACGTCGAGGCTCTCAAGGTGCTGCGCGCCGCGGCGGCGGCATCCGGGGCGCGCGGCGCGCGACCGCCCATGGCCGCCTGACTGCAAGGAGAGACGATGGCCACAGCAGATGTCACCCCGTTCCCCAGCCGCGAACCGGAGCTCCTCAGACAGACGGTGGTCGTGATCGGCGGCAGCGGCGGCATCGGATTCGAAGTCGCGCGGCTGGCGCGTGTCGAGGGCGCAGACATCATCTTGACGGGCCGCAACGCCGACCGCTTGAAGAAGGCGGCCAGCGAGGTCGGCGCGGATCGCAGCGCGGCCTTCGACGCGACGGACCCGGCTTCACTCGAGCGGTTCTTCAGAGAGCTGCCGGGGCCGGTGGACCACGTGATGGTCACGGCCGGCGGGCCGCACTACGGCCGTCTCGCCGACATGGACTACGCCGAGATGCGCGAGGCGCTCGACGGGCACCTGCTCCTGACGCTCGAGGTAGCCCGCACTGCGCGCGGCAGGGTGCGCTCCGGGGGCTCGCTCGTGTTCATGGGCGGGACCGGCAGCCGGCGTCCCGAGCTCGGGCTCGTGATCGCATCGACCGTCACCGTGGCAATGCCTGCCCTGATCGCGAACCTTGCCCTGGAGCTTGCGCCCATTCGCGTCAACCTGATCGCCCCCGGCTTCGTCGACACGCCCTTGTCGGCATCGCTCCTCGGCGACGCGCTCGAAGCGCGCCGCAGGCAGCTTCGAGATACGCTTCCCATCGGACGCGTCGTCGGACCCGCCGACGTAGCCGCTCTGGCCGTGCACATCATGTCGAACACGGCGCTCACCGGCGCGACCTTTGACATAGACGGCGGCCAGCAGTTCGTCGCCGCCCGCGGTGCGGCCTGAAAGGCGGATGACCATGCGATCCGACATCGCGCCCGGCGGCACGTTCCCGGACTATGAGCTGCCCGATCACGTGAACGTCTCCCGCAAGCTCAGCGAACTGCAGGGGAACGACCCCATGATCCTCACGCTCGCCCGCGGCAACTACTGCCCGAAGGAGCACCAGCAGCATCTCGAGCTGGCGGCCAACTACTCCAAGATCGCGGTGGCCTACACCCGGATCGTGACGATCGCCACCGACGACCATCACACCCTGCAAGAGTTCCGCGCCTCGGTCGGCGCCCAGTGGCCCTTCCTCTCCGACCCGGGCCGCATCGTGCAAAAGGACCTTGACATCCAGGAGTACACCGACCCTGAGCACGACCCGATGATCCCGCACACGCTCGTGCTCAAGCCCGGGCTGGTGATCTACAGCGTTTACGACGGCTACTGGTTCTGGGGCCGCCCGTCGTTCTGCGACCTGTGGCGCGACTTGCGCGCGGCCACCGCCGAGATCCGCCCGGACTGGGACCTGAGCACCCCAGGACTGCGCCAGGCTTGGGGCGCAGGCGACTACTCGAAGTTCCACGGCTGGGACCGGCGGTCCCCCGAGTCGACGCCGTCATCGTATGAGTGAGAGACCGGCGATCGTTGCCGCATTCAAGTAGCCAGCACGGAGGAGGCGACGCCAGTGGGCACACCGGTATGCGAGATGCTCGGGATCGACCAACCGATCGTCCAAGCGCCCATGGCCGCGGTTCCTCCCTTGGCCGCGGCGGTCTCGAACGCTGGTGCGCTCGGCATGGTGACGCTCACGTGGTCTGCCGACAGCGGAGCCGTCGTCAGTGAGACAGCGGCGCTGACGGCGCGGCCGTTCGGCGGCAACTTCGTTCTCACCGAAGATCATCACCGGCGCCTTGAGCGGGCTCTCGACGCCGGCTTGCGGATCGTCTCGTTCATGTGGGGAGATCCCAGCGGCTACATCGAGCCCGTGCACGCCGCCGGCGGGATCGTCTTGCACACGGTGGGCAGTGCCGAGGAGGCACGGCGGGCAGTCGCGTCGGGCGTGGACGTGATCGTCGCGCAGGGCTGGGAGGCCGGCGGGCACGTCTGGAGTAAGGTGGCGACGCTGCCATTGGTGCCGGCTGTGGTGGACGCGGTGGCGCCGGTGCCCGTGATCGCGGCCGGCGGGATCGGTGACGCTCGCGGAGTCGCCGCGGTGCTCGCCCTCGGCGCCCAGGCCGCGTGGCTGGGCACGCGATTCCTGCTGGCCGAGGAGATGCCCCTCCACGAGGACTACCGGCGCCGGCTGATGGCCGCGGCCGAGACAGATGCGCAGTGGTACGCCGACCTGTACGACGTCGGGTGGCCGGATTCTCCCCACCGCGCCCTCCGCAACTCAACAGCCGAGACGTGGGAGGCCGCGGGCCGTCCTCCACACGGCCAGCGGCCAGGAGAGGGCGACGTGATCGCGCACTTCGCCTCAGGCGAGGCAATCGTTCGTTACGAGCCGGCGCCACCGATGGCCGGGACGACCGGTGAGATCGAAGCGCTCTCGATGTGGGCCGGACAGAGCGTTGGCCTCGCGAGACAGCCGCAGTCGGCAGCGGACATCGTGAGCGAGCTGACCTCGCTCGTATGACTCATCGTCAACGTCACGACCGGCCTCGTCGCAGCGCCGAGTTCTCAGCAGGTGGGCGTTCGCTGCTCGGAGCGCAGCGGTGGCCGGATGCTCAGAAGACGTCACTCGAGCGGCGGTTCGATGTCGTCGTAGATGCGAACCGCCGCCAGCTTGCCGCTCTGCCCCCGGACGTGTACGACGATCCCTGCCTGAGGCGGTAGTTCCGTCTTGCCCCACTGCACGACGTTGAATTCCAGGGCGCCGGCGCGCTTGTCGTCGATGAGCAGGCACTGCTCCAGGGGGACACCGCCGTCGTTCGAGAACTGGCGCTCGTAGAAGGCGCGAAGAGCGTCGTGGCCTGTGTGGACATGCCGGCCCCCGGCAGGCTCGCGGGCATAGCCGTCCGGTTCGAACGTCCCCACGATCGCATCGACGTCGCCGGCCGCGAGCGCGCGCTGGTACTCAGCCACGGAATCGGACGCGCGAAGCTTCGAATCGGGCTGCAGTAACGGTGGGCGGTTCTCGTGACGCCCGGTCAACGGCCAGCTGGCGAAGTAGAGCCGCACTTCTTCTATCAGCCCGTCCGACCGCCTGTCGGCGACGATAGCCACCGGAAGGCCGATTCGTCCGCTCTCAGTCTGGACATGGAGCACCACCTCCTCGAAGCCGTGTCGCTTGGCGACGACATGCTCGACGTCCTCGACCGAGACGTCGCGCTGCTTGAACCAGGCGTTCGTCTCGATAACGAATGTCTCGAGCGCCCGCGCGCCCCTGATACGTCCGCGTATCGGGTGGTGCAGTTCGGGCTCACCGGCGAACGACTCGACCAGCGCGCCGATCTCCCCGGCCATCAAGCCGTCGAAGAAGGGCACGGCTGCCAGCTCGCGCTGCCGTTCCTCCTCGAGGATCGCCAACGCTTGGGAAGTGAACATTTCGGGGACCCACGGCATGTCTCTACCCTTGGCGCGCTCTACATCTGGGGCATGTCATCAATGTGCGCGGGGGTTCAATCGGATTGCCCGCCGGGGTCGATCGATGGCCAGTCGGCGGGCCACCAGTCTCCCTGTGGGTCAGTAGTCTGCCCGACCTCGATGATGTAACCGTCAGGATCTCGGATGTAGCAACGGATCTCGTACTGGTGCTGCTTCGGCGGCGTCAGAAACTGAGCGCCCCGGGCGCTCCATTCGGCATACACGGCGTGGATGTCCGCGACCCGGATATTGAGGAAGCTGCTGGCCCGGTCCGGGTCGCTTGGCGTCTCAAGGGTGACCGTAGGCTTGTCGTCAGTGGGGCCGCCGCCGCCGTTGATGATGATGTAGCTGTTGGCGAGTGCGATATTGGTCGGCACTGGGCCGAAGACCACCTTGCCGCCGAGTACCTCGGTGTAGAAGCGCCGGGAGCGCTCGACGTCATCGGAGACGATGAAGTGGCACACGACCATTCGCTGTGCAGACTGCGTGGGTTCGGCCATTGGTATCTCCACTCGGTGGGGCTCATGCCCCGCTTGCGACGGGTCTCAAAGCCGATGATGTGACTCTCGGTGATTCCATCTTGTTCCACGGCAGAGCCATGGACCAACGCGTTTGGTGTCCCGACGGTCTCGCCCTCCGCCAATTGGATCGGTTTCATAGAGCTTCTTCCCTTCGAAGACGACACGGACGACGGCATCCTCTTTTGAGATGGACCCGTTTCCTTCCGCAGTCTGCCTTGCGTCGTCCGCTCGAAATGCTCGATGCCGCTTCTGGACCGCGAGCGAGACGCCGAACCGATGCGAGGCCGGAGCTCGGCTCACGCTCCGCTGAGGCGCAGGCAGCGAGCGACCGTCGCGCCCCCAGCAGGTGCGACGGGGAGTCTCACATTCCACTACCATGGTGAGGACCTCATCAGCGCCTCCCAGGCCACTTCCATCTGTGTTGCCCGGCCTGCTTCGGCTCTCGATTCAAGTTTGGCCTCAAGCGGCTCGATGAACGGGAAGAGCGGAGCGTCGGGGAGACCTCCGAGCAACAGCTGATCTGCAGGGAGCGGCGGCGTCCTGAACGGCACAGCCTTCGTCAGTCTGATGTACAACGCCGCGCTCCTGCTCGTCCTTGTGCTGGTCTACGATCTGCTCGCGCGCCGGCTGCGCCAGAAGCGCCTGACCTTCAAGCTGGTCACGGGGGTCGTGCTCGGTGCGATCGCGATCGCCGTCATGGCGGCGGCTCTCCACCTCTCAAACGGCCTCATCTTCGACACCCGTTCAGTCGTCATCAGCATGGGCACGCTGTTCTACGGCACCCTGCCCGGCGCCATCGGCGGCCTCATTGCGCTGACGTATCGCGCCGCCCTGGGCGGGAGCGGTTCAGTCATGGGCATGTCGGTCATCGCTGCGGCAGTCATCATCGGGGCGCTTTGGCGACGCTGGCGCCACATCGCTGAGCGCAATCCAAGCGTGCTCGAGCTCTACCTCTTCGGCCTCACCGTGCACATCGTCATGCTGGCCCTCACCTCCACCCTGCCGGACCCACTTGCCACCCTCCGGCAGATCGCGCTGGCCGTCATCGTCATCTACCCCGTCGCCTCGGTCGCCCTCGGCCTGCTCATGATCGACGCGCGGCGGAGGCGCCGGTCGGAAGCGGCCTTGCGAGAGAGCGAACAGCGCTTCCTCGCCTTCATCGAGCAGATGCCGGGTCGTCTCTGGATCCGTGACCACCAGCTGCGCTACCTGTATGTGAACCCGGAGCTGGCGGCGGACATCGGGCGCGAACCGGACGACTTGCTGGGTAAGACGCCGGAGGAGATCTGGGAGCCGGCGACGGCAGCCACCGCCCGGAGCCTCTGTGAACGCGCCCTTGGCGGCGAGCGACTTGACATCGTCGAGCGCTGGCCGGACGAGCCGGGCGCAGGCTATTACCGCTCGAGGGTGTTCGCCATCTCACGGGATGAGGAGAAGCCGCTGCTGGGCGGCCTCATGCTCGACGTGACCAAGCAGCACATGGCCGAGGAGGAGCTCAGGCGCCACGCCGAGCAGCTTCGGGAGACGCTCGAGGGGGCGGTGCTGGCGATCGGCCACATGGTCGAGGCTCGTGACCCTTACACCGCCGGCCACCAGCGCCGCGTCACCGAGCTGGCCACAGCGATCGCAGAGCGCATGCGACTCTCTCATGGTGAGATCGACGGCCTCCGGTTGGCCTGCCTGGTCCATGACGTCGGCAAGATCTCCGTGCCGGCCGAGATCCTTTCGAAGCCGGGCCGGCTCACCGAGACCGAGTTCACACTGATCCAGGACCACGCCGCCTCGGGCCACGCCATCCTCTCGGACATCGAGTTCGAGCGACCACTCGCAGAGATCGTCCTGCAGCACCACGAACGACTTGACGGCTCCGGCTACCCGAGGGGCCTGCGGGGAAACGAGGTGTCGGTGGAGGCGAAGATCCTCGCCGTCGCCGACGTCTACGAGGCCATGGTCTCGCACCGGCCCTACCGCCCGGCGCTCTCGCCAGAGGAAGCTGCTGAAGAAGTCCGCGCGGGGGCCGGTGTGCGGTACGACGCGGAAGCCGTGAGCTGTTGTCTTCAGTTGATCGACGAGGGGTTCACGTTCTCCGACGTGCAGACGGCCTAGGAATCACTCACTCCTGGTCAGCCCACAAGCCCGAAGCCGTTGTCGGCCTCCTCGCGGCTGCCGGGACGGGCAGGCACGAGGAGGACGACGGCCGGAAGGGCGGGATCCATCGGATCCCGCCCTTCCGGCCGTCGCTGGTGCAGACCTCGTGAGTCCGCTGCGTCTACCTGCCGGTCACGGTGATGGTGTTACTGTAGCCGGCCGGGCGTTTGACCCCTGAGATGGTCAGCGGACCAAACTTGGCGCGCAGGACGGTCTTGCCGTTCGTGACTCTCCAGGAGTGCTTGTACGTCGCGTTCGTCTTGCCGGTCTTGAGCGTGAACCGCGTCACGGTCTTCCAGGTGGAACCTTGCTTCCGCTGGATGAGCACCTTCTTGCCGGCGCTCTGCGTTGGGCTGGAGACGGTGCCGCTCAAGGTGATATGGCTGCCCGCCGACCCGGTCCTCTTGGACGCCTTGAGGGTGACAGCGAAGGCCGTCGGCGTCGCCTTGGCGACCTGGGAATCGGCTGCGGCGAGGATCTTCTCTGTGTAGGCCCAGTTGTGGATGCCACGGCTGCCGTCCTGGGTCACGAGTTCCCAGTTGGTCTCGGCCGTGAGGAAGGCCCGGGCGCTGGCGTTCTTGGCCGCCACGTCTGGCTTCTCGGCCAAGTCTGCGGCGGCGTTCTCTACGTCGACGTAGCCGATGCCGATGGCTGCCTTATCGAGTTTCGCGCTGAGGCTTGCCGACTGCTGATCGAACAGCGACTGGCGCGAGTCAAGGACCGGCTGAAGGTACAGCGCCAGCGTGTCCGTGGGGGTGCCGTGGCACTGCCCGCAGGCCGAGTTCGGCATCGGGCCGGTGCGGCCCGACACGGTCATGGTGTGCGTCGCCGCGTACTCGGGTGTGATCACCTCGAAGAGGTGGTTGGCCCCGGTGCCCGGCACACCGTCGAACTCGACGCCGGTGGGCACCATGTGGCACTGCACGCAGTCGCCCTTGTGGACGGACGGCGTGACGGGCACGCCGATCGCGGCGCCGCCGGACATCATCTCGAGTTGCGGATGAGTGACCTCCTGACCCGGCTTGAGCTGGGGCAGAGCGGCGGTGGTCGCCGCCACGTTGGGCGTCCCGATCCCGGTGTTGTGGCAGCGCGTGCAGAGCGTGCTCTGCGACGCCACGAGTTGTGGGTTGCGGCCCGAGTTGAACACGGACTGCTGGGGACCGGCGGCGTGCGGATCATGGCACGTGACGCATACATCGCCGTACTTGAGCGTGGACGGGTCGGGCGTCATGCCTGCGGCCTTCTCGATCTGGTAGTCCGCCGAGTGGCACGGCAGACAGTCGGTGTCGCCACCCCGGCCGATCGACTTGAGGGTGTCCAAGGCGTTCATATGCGTCACGGCGGGGCTCCCGGTGCCCGTGAAGCGGTTCTGCAGCAGCTCCTCGTACTGGACGGCGCTCTCGCCGTGCGACCGCGCGCTGGCCGTGATGGGATCCGGCCAGAACAGGTTGCCTATGGGCGAGCCCGGCAGCGGGACGTTCAGCACGTCGGTGAGCGGTTGCGCCGGACTCGTCGGCGACGGGCTCGGGAACGGGTCGTAGCCGACTGGATACATCGCCTGGATCGTGGCGGTCACCGTCGGCAGCGGTGTGTACGTGTAGCTGGCCACGGTCTTGCCGTAGCGCGCATGGCACTGGCCGCAGATGTCCGGGTTGGCCAGCGAGCCCACGTCGAAGCCGATGGCGTGCATGGTGGTGGAGTTGTAGTGGCACACCGAGCAGCCGATGAAGGGCTCAGAGTAGGCCGCCGCTGAATCGGGCAGCGGCGTGCCGGTGGGGTAGACGGTCGGCGTGGCGCTCGGCTGAGGCACGAGCGTGCCCTTGGCTTTGGTGGGGTCGTAGTTGCCGGAATGACAGCCTGCGCAGGTAGGGCCCTCGGACAACTGGACCGCGTTGAGGGCCTCCATGGAATGCGCCGATGTCTTCCATCCGGGCACGATCGTGGGACCGACGCCGCCCGTGTCGTGACAGCCGGCACACAACGTCTCGTTCTCGTAGTTGGTACGTGCGCCGTTCGAATCTGCCAGTGCAGGCGCAGCCAGGGCCAGAACGGCGGCCAGTGCAGCGCCGAGTAGCAGGATGCGTCTCGGCATGGTCACCTCCTTGCGGGTGGACGACAGGCTCTGCGATCCGATCTCATGCGATCACCCCTCTCACGGCGGAGCGCACGGTGAGCACGCCAACGGACGGTTCCGTCGTGAGTCTGCTCCCCATGCTCCCAACTCCCCGTCTCGCCGCTGCCACCGCTTGCTGACGGCCGCGAGAACCACGTGCGCGCTTTCTGAGCGTTCCAACGCTTTCCTACCCGGGAGCTCGGGGGGGAGACACAGAGCGGCGTTGAAGGTCGTCGAGAGCGTCCATCCGCGATCGGCGCTCGGCGGGGTGGGCGCCAGGAGCGTGACGTCAGTGAGCTCGTCCTGGCTTTGGCCGCCGGCGCCGGCGGGGTCGTCGACAAGTCGCGTGCGCCCGGCCACCTGCGAGACAAGCTCCGCGAGGCAGGTAGAAGGGGTCATTGGCCGCTCCAAGGCCGTCTGCGGTGGGTGTCGCAAGACGACGACCGTGAGCCGATCCGCGGCGCGAATGCGCCGCGGATCGGCCGACCGTCTGCCAGATCATCACCAGAGCCCTGCGGCCGCGATTTCGGTCTGCAGTCCATGCGCTCTAACGCACAGGCGCTTAGAACGGCGAGCATCGGGCAGTCTTAGTTTTATCGGAGTGCCGTCGGCACTCCCAGGCCCTCGGACTCGAACCCGGGATCGAGGGCCCTTCGCCAGGAGGGCCGCGTGCTGCGCAACATCCTCATCATCGTCTACGTGGCCGTCGGCCTCTTCGTCGCGAACTCACACCACTACTTCACGCATCTGAACAGCCTCACGTCCGTACTCTCGGCGCTGCTCGCCGTGGTGCTCTGGCCGCTGATCCTGTTCGGCGTCAACCTGCACATCAAGTAAGGAGCATCCCATGCACCCCACGCTAGTGCCGTCCCTGCTGGCCTCCGTCTTCAACGGCGGCGCCGTCACCGTCGTCTGGATCATCGGCATCATCCTGATCATCGGCGGAGTGGTAACCCTCTTCCGGGGCAGCGTGCTCCTGGGCATCGTGCTGATCGTGATCGGGGTGCTCCTCGGCGGCCTCAACGTGTTCTGACGATTGCACCCCCCGCGCGTCCTGGACGAGGTGAGGCCGAATGAGCGTCTGGCTCCTGGTGGTCGTCGTGGTCGTCATCGTGCTGGTGGTGGTCTTCGGCCGCCGCCGGTGGCGGATCACGCGGCGGAGATGGTGGAACCGGTAGCGATCGCAGGGTCCTGACTGCGACGCCGCGCTAGCCGGCCGTGGTCGCCCACTCTTGAGGAGAAAGCGGGGACGTCAACCGGCGGCGGTCGTACGCCGGCCCTACGCCGCGGGCGTCAGCTGGATCACTCGGCGCCGACGCGCACGAGCATCTTGCCGAGGTTCTCGCCGCGCATCAGGCCGATGAACGCGGCGGGAGCGTTCTCGACGCCGTCGAAGACCGTCTCGGCGAGGCGGATGCGTCCCTCGGCCAGCCAGCCGCCGACCTCAGCGAGAAAGGCCGGCCGGCTCTCGACGTGGTCGCCGACGAGGAAGCCGCGCAGCGTGAGCCGCTTGCCGATCAGCAGCCCGAGGTTGCGCGGTCCCAGCGCCGGCGACTCGGAGTTGTACTGCGAGATCGCTCCGCATAGGGCTGCGCGGCCGTGCGGGCGCAGAGCGCTGATGGCCGCCTCGAGGTGCTCGCCGCCGACGTTGTCGTAGTAGACGTCGATGCCCTCCGGCGTGGCTGCGGCCAGCTGCTCCGCAACGGGGCCGTCGCGATAGTTGAAGGCCGCGTCGAAGCCGAGCTCGTCGCGGACGTAGCGCACCTTGGCCGCGGAGCCGACGCTGCCGACGACGCGGGCCGCGCCGCGCAGCTTCGCGATCTGGCCGGCGAGGCTGCCGACGGCGCCGGCGGCGCCCGAGACGAAGACCACGTCTCCGGCCTTCAGCGCCGCGATCTCGAGCATGCCGACCCAGGCGGTGAGGCCGACCATGCCGAGGACGCCGAGCCAGGCGCTGGCCGGCGCATCGCCTTCGGGCACGCGGCGAAACGCCGCCGCCGGGCCGAGGGCGTACTCGCGCCAGCCGAGGTCGTGCACAACGAGATCGCCGGCTGCCAGGTCGGCCGACTGCGACGCGACGACCTCGCCGACCGCCATGCCGCTCATCACGGCGCCCAGCGCAAAGGACGGCACGTACGAAGCGGTGTCGCGCATGCGTCCACGCATGTAGGGATCGACCGAGAGGAAGCGGTTGTGCACGAGGACCTCGTCCGGGCCTGGGTCGGGCACCTCCACTTCGACGACCGCAAAGTCGCCAGGCAGGGGCTCGCCCCTGGGCCGGGACACGAGGTGGACCTCTTTGCTGCTGTGCGAAGTGTGCATCTGGGCGCTCCTGGACTTCGGATGAGCCCGCGCCGATCGCCCGCGCCGACCCTCCGCCGGACGGCGGAGACGTCTTGAGCCTCCCCGGGAAGATGCTGACGAAACGTTGGGGGGAAGCCCGCCGAGTGACTAGAGGACGGTGCCGGCGAGACGCCCGACCGAGGCCCACGTAGACCTGCGCCAGCTCAGCTTGTTCGGCTTCCGGCGCGGGGTGCGCAGACGGCCTGACACTCTCGTTCGTCTGACCGATGCGAAGACGGTCCTTCTGGCCCCCTCAAGAACGTCCCCCTGCCCGATGTGCGGACCTGCGCCGCTCCGTAGGCTTGCCGCGGCGGTCGGCGCGATCGCGCTATCGCACCGACGGACGGCAACGGAGGGGACGCACATGAGCACTCGGATCTCGGGCACACCGCGGATCATGGGCACACCGACCAGGGCGATCTCCCACGGAGACCGGGTACGCTTCTACCAGAACGGCCGCATCTGCGGGCACAGTGAGTGCGAGACGATCCTCTCGGTCTACAACCCGCTGAAGTACTGCGCCGTCCATGCCCACCTCGCCACCGAGCGGAGGCGTCCGACGCCGCGCCCAGTCACCGAAGTCGCCTGCGAACGCTGCGGCCTCGTGTTCGAGACGGCCAACCCGGCGCGCAAGTTCTGCAGTGACCGCTGCCGCATGGCGGCGTTTGCGCAGCGCAAGCGCGCCGCCGTGCGCGCGGAGAACCGTCCAGAGGAGCAGACCCTCCAGGCGATGACCCGGGCCGCCGATGGGCGCGACGCCGTGGTGGACGCCGCGTAAGCTGGGCTGGTGGCCGCCCCTTGAGGCGAGACTGGACGCACGTCCGTCGCGAGACGCAGGTGCGGCCTTAGTCGAGGTGCTTGAGCATCCTCACCTCAGTACCGTGGTCGCAAAGCAGTTCGACCTCGTCCATGAGCTGGGTCATGAGGTAGAGTCCGCGGCCCGAGCTGGTCATCGGGTCGGGCCGTGCCGCAGCTATCGCCGAAATGCGCGACTTGTTCGCGAAGCCGACGCCATGATCACGGACGACGAGGCGGACCGAATGATCGAGAAGCCGGACCGCCACGTAGAGGCCCTCGTCACTCCCGCTGAAGCGCACGGCATTCTTCATCGCCTCCTGCAGGCAGAGCAGGATGTCGGCGAGTTCGTCCTCTGCGACGCGGCTGCTAAGGAAGTCGCTCACCTGATGACGGACGGGGGGCAGCGCCGCGACGCGCAGAGGAGCGGTGATCTCGAGTTGGCGGTCGATCTTGGACAAGTATGAGCTTCCTACGTCGGCAAGACTGCTTCTTCCCCGGAAAGCCACTCGGTAAGTAGACGGACCGAGCCCAATTCGTGCGACGACGACGGGGATGGGGTCGACGACAACGAAGGCCGCCTGTTGTACGCGACGGGGGACACTGACATCACCGGCGACTTCCGCATGGCCGTGCCGGCCTCGTCTCAGGCCTGGTATGTCTACGACGGGGAGCCATCGCCGCCCGATGCGGACGTCGGTCAGGGGTTCGGCGTCAGGTCGGGCTCCCGGTGGCTGCTGAGGAGACCATCGGATGCTGCGGACCTACCCCCCGTACTTCGCCCGCAGTCTGCCCATCGCCAGTTCGAGGTTCCGCTGAGCGGCGGCAAACTGATCCGCCTTCTCAGCAATGCGAGTCGACCAGCGCGAAGACTCGGCCTTGGCCCTGCGGAGCGGTAGATAGATGAGGTTTGACGCCGCACTGGCCGACACGGAGATGTAGTCGCTGCACGCACTCGTGGCCTGGGTGAGGGCGCCCTTCCCGGTGGCCTGCAGGTCGGCTGCTTGCGCTTCGGGGAAGCCGTTGGCGATCGTCCTCATCAGCCTCTGGCTCAGGCTCTCCAGGCCGCTCAGAGCGGCAAGCTGCTGCTCGCTCGTCAGCTTGAGCCACTCCCCCGTCTGAAGCTCTTGCAGCATGTTGGCGGCCGCGGCTGCGGTCGTCTGGATCTGGGCGGTCGTCTTGACCATAGACGCGAGGGCGACCGAGTCCGATGCTGAGAGCGGCGCGTGTGACGACGAAGCCGCTCCGGACTGCATCGTCGAGCCGGCGCCGCCGCAGCCCGAGATCACAAGCGGAATACCGGCTACCAACAAGATCAACACCAGGGCCGCGGCGGCTCGCAGCAGCGCACGTGACCAACGCGTTGGGCGATCGTTCGGGCGTGCCGTCACCTGTCGCATCATGCCTTCAGCCCCCCTTCTCATCCAGTGAATGAGTCACAGCGCGGCGGCATTGCGCTTGCCGTGCAGATCTTGCTCCCGGTCCTACCGAGTAGCACGCACCGATCGATAGCCCGAGCTAGCCGCCAGAAACGGCGCCAATGTCCCCTTCGAGAGGTACTGAGCCTGCAGTCGCCAGGCGCCCCTGGTCGGCAGCTTGAGGCTCACACGATACTTCGTGTACCCCTTGTAAGCCCTGTTGACGGCCATCCAGGTCCGCTTCAGCAGCCATCTGCCGTGTGATCTCTGATAGCCGGCCACGCGGATCATCTTCTTGCCGTTCGCAAGGTGCGGCTTGACGTGACCAGAGACGGCGAACGCCTTCCCGGCCCGCACCTGGGAAGGGCTCACCGGCGCGCCCAGGAGTTGGAGTCGCGCGAGCACGGCGACGCTGCCATCGCTGGCCGCATTGAGGCCGGATCCGCTGAAGGCGAAACGGTAGAAGGTCTGCGCAGTCGGCCGCACGACGAAGACGTAGCTGCCCGGGGTGGGGCCCGCCGAAGCCATGCCGAGACGCACCCAGTACTGCCGCGTGGTGACCGGCCAAGCGAAGACCTCAATAGCCTGGTCGGGAAGCGGAGTACTCGGACTGAGTGCAAGCATCGCCGTCAGAGTCGCCGCACTGCCCGCAACGACCGATCCTGAGGAGGCGGTCACCGTGAGCGCCGTGAGGTACTGAGCGGTCGCCTGGGCCGGATCGGATGGGGGCCCTTCGGTGCCCAGCTCGTCGGCGCCGCGTACCTCGTAGACGTACGTGGTGCCCGCCGTGACTTCGCGGTCTACGTAGCTTGTCTCCTGGACTGTGGCGATAGGGGCCATATCGGCGGCCGTTGAGCCGCGTTGGATCACGTAGTGGTCGACGGGCGCATCGGGGGGCGCCGTCCAGGCAAGACCGATGGCCACCCCGGAAGTCGCCTTCAAGTTCGTCGGTGCGGAGGCCGGCGCGACCGCGGCCGCCACGCCCGTGCTCAAGGCAAGGAGGAGGACGACCAATCCGGTCATCGTGAGCGCCACGCGCCGACCGCGTGTGTTGGCGAGCCTTCTGCGGGCTGGGTGGCGTGACATCTTCCCCTCCTTGCGCGGCAGGCCTTGATCGCAGGCCCATTGTAGCCCCGGCGCCCCGCGTGGGGCGATAGTCCGGCGCCTCACCTTGGGGGCTGGGGGCGGCCCGCGGGCCGCCCCCAGTCGATCTCAGCCTTGCGGAATGAAGCTCCCGAGGCTGCTTAGCGTGTCGTGCCGATCAGGGCAGCGACGGTGGCGTGGAGTTGGACAGGAACGCCGCCCGCGCCAGCAGCACCGCCGTGTTGTCCTGGTAGCCGCGGTAGGTCGGGTTGAAGCCGGTCATGACCACGCTGCCGACGGCGGAGCCGAGCGTGCCGGTCGTATTCATCATGGCCGGACTGCCGACGGCTTCGGGGCTGGGATAGTTCCAGAAGCCCTGCAGGAACGCACCGACCACGCCCGCCTGGAAGGTGGCATCGACCGTCGGGGTGATCGTGCCCCCGGAGGCGACGTGATACCAGTAGGGTGGGTAGGAGAACGAGAGCCCGTCGACCGGATAGGTGGCCGTCAGGGGGTCGTCCTGCGTGTAGGCGGTGTTCATGAAGCCGTTGTCGGCACTCGAGCGATCGACGGCCACGGCCACATAGGGCTGGGTGACCGTCCCCGCCGTTCCATTGCCGGTCGTGCCGAACGGGATCGTGAAGTTGCTGGCGTCGATCACCGTGATCTTGTAGGTCCGGTTGATGGTCGGCGTCGAGTCCGTGCCGCTTAGCGCCACGTAGTCACCGCTGGCCAGCGTCGTCGGGGCGGTCGTCGTGATCTGTGTCGAGGTCGGACCGGCCGTGATCGCGCTGATCGCGTATGTCGCCTTGGTGCCCCAGAAGGCGGTGAAGTTGGCCTGGCTGTTGGCGCTCTGCGCGACGAAGTAGGTATGTGTACTCGCCGAGGTGGAGCTCGCCAACCAAGTGTTGATGTTTGCGGGCGTCTCCGTTGTGGTGCTCCCACTCGTCGAGTAGTAGAAGGTGTTCGCGGCCGTCAGGGTGGCGGCGGTGGCGCTGCTCGTCGTCTGGAAGCCCAGCATCTGCTGGAGGACGAAGGCGCTGTTCGCGTCGCTGTTGTAGGCGATGTTCGGGCGCGCCAGCTTCGTTACCTGCGCCATCTGCAGGCCATCGGCGCCGTTGAAGGTCAGACCCAGCTGATCTGCATACTGGTCGATCAAACCGATGGCCCACGGCTGGGTGCTCAGGTCGATCACGAAGGCGCCCAGTGGGATGTTGTCATAGGGCGCCGCGATCGTCCGGGTGACCATGCCGGTCGGGAAGCCGAACTTGAGCGCCTGGTTGGCCATGCGGGCGGCGGGAACGCTGTTGCCGGCCCACCAGTAGACGGTATGTCCGGGGCTCACAGAGCCGACCGGCTGGATCGCCTCCGGCACCGGGTCGAGCCCCACTGGCCCATCGAAGCTGGAGGCGTTGATGATCTTGGTCTTCGGGCTCAGGGGCTCGACGACCGAGGTCTTCGGCATCTTGAAGGACGTCATGGCCTCGGGCACATCGATCCCGTAGGCGTCCTTCAGGCTCCAGGCCGAGATGTCGTACATCGAGCTGACGCCGTACTTGGCCTTCACGTCCTCGCCGTCCCAGAACAGGTTGTTGGCAAGGCCGCGCAACGTCTGGTTCATGGGCACGATGAAGGTGCCCGCCGGATAGGTGGTGGCCCCGACCATGAAGGGCGCCTTGGCCTGCCGCACCGTGATGCCGTACCAGAGGGCGTGGTTGAGGGCCTTGTATGCAGCCAGCACGTTGCGCTGATGGGAGGCGTCCACGGGCACGATATAGGCGAACGGGAACTGAATGTTGCCGATCGTGTTGTTGTAGGGGAAGCCCGGCTGGCCGTAGGCGATGTTCTGGATCGTCGATGTGGCCGTGATCGGGTTGAAGATCGAGGCGCGCAGCATGTCGGTCATGTTGCCCTGCCAAGGCCGCCCGTCCTTGATTGTGTCGAAGCCACGACGGGCCCAGTCGGCCTGCTCGTTGAGCAGCATCGGGCCGCGCTGCGAGGTCCAGTCGATCATCGTCCTGCCGGTCGTGGCCTGCACCAGCACGCCGTCCCAGGTCGAGGCGTAGTTCGCCTCATGGGTGAATGAGGCGGTGCCGTACTCCTGGGCGAGCTGCGGCGTGTAGTAGGGGCCGTAGTCATCCCAGCCCTCGTTGCTCTCGTTCAGCCGGTCTTGCGCGGTGCCCCAGAAGTAGGGGATCTGATAGTCCTGGCCGAGCTCGTTGTGTACGGCCTCGCCCATGGCGACGCCGAGCGGGATCTCCACCGAGTAGACCAGATCCCACTCCATGTTGGGGTTGTGCGGAATGGTCGTGGGTTCGATCAGGGTCGGGTTCTGCGAGGTGTGGAAGTCGATCATCGTGTTCGGCAGCCACATGCGCTCGGTGGCGGCGGTGATGACGTCCTCCGGCTGCGTCAGCGTGATGAAGTCGCGGTTGCAGTCGAAGCCGTTGGCATTCGCGCGCGTGCCGGCGATGCGGCCGTCCGGGTTCTGGCACGGATCGATGACGACGATCGTGTTCTTCAGCCAGCGCATCGTCCGCGCATCGTTCTGGAAGGCCAGCCGGCGCAGGATGATGAGGCCGGCATCAACGCCCGTCGTCTCCCCGCCGTGGATGCTGCAGTTGATGAACGCGACCGGTTTGATGACCTGGTTGCCACGGACTCGGCCCATGCCATCTACCTTGAACCACTGCCAGAGCATCGCCTTGGCCTTGTCCGGGTTGCTGATCAAGAGGTCGCGGTAGGTGTTGTTGATATCCCACGCTTCATGGCTCATCGGCCAGGTGACCGTCAGCCGCCACAGTGTGTGACCGCCGGCCGACTCACCGGCCACCTTCATCTGCACCCGACCGTGCGAGCGCTTCGTGATCTTGCTCAGCTTGGCGCCCAGCTCCGAGTAGAAGGTGAAGCCGCGGTACGGACCGGTGACCTCGGCGTACCCCTTGCCCGACCTGTGCACGACCTTGGCCGCCTTGGTTGACTTGTCTGCCTGGCTACGTGTCGTCTGCGCCGCAGCAGTTGCCACCACAGTGAGGAACACGGCAACTGCCAGCAGCAGGATCAGCAGTCTCTTCATCTTGGAACCTCCAAACCCGCGTGGACCGGGACCCCCCCATGAATAGGTGACCTGCGAAGCAATCTCGATAGGACCTCCTCCCTTGCGCTGCCGGCGACCAGCGCCCCTCCCTACGTGCGTGTGCGGATGATGGTGGGCTGCGCCGCGCCGGTGAGGGAACCGCCGGAGAGCCGTGCTCCCTTGAGCACGACACCGTCGATGCATACGGGCATGGGGACTCCACAACGAGGCGCAAGAGAATGCATGTCAGTCACCCCTCCAGTGCGACGATGCGTGCGCGGCTCTCCGAGCGGGCGACTCGCAGGGCAAGACTACCCCTACCCTCTCCGCGGAACGGCAAGCTCACTGCCGTTGGGCCCCCGGGGCCCCGGCTCCGCAACCCGGCTGCGCCTTTCGCGCGATCGGCGGGCGGGACCTGAGTCTCTCGCAGACGTCAACACGGTGCGGTGTACGAAGCAGCGACGGTGGAAGGCTCAGAAGGCGCACACGACCCACCAATGCAGGGAGATCTGTCGATGGCCATCGAGTCGAAAGCGGGCTCCACGTTCTCCGACTACGAACTGCCGGACGAGACGGGTGAGCGGCACAAGCTCTCCGAGTTGCAGGGGAGAGACCCCCTGTTCCTGGTGCTGGCTCGCGGGCACTACTGTCCCAAAGAGAACCGCCAGGCCATGTGGATGGTCGAGAGGGAGCCGGATTTCGACGTCGCTCACACGGCTGTGGTCACGGTCTCCTCGACGGACTCCCCCCTACAGTCGATGGAGTGGAAGAAGACGCTGGGCGCGCACTGGGCGTTCCTCTTCTTCTCCCCGTACAAGGAGCAGACGAAGGCGTAGCGCGCCGGCCTCGGCCGGCGTGGCTCACGCTCGAGGGCATCATGTCAGAACCAGACTGGAAGGTCTTCAATCCCGCCGGCGCCCGGCGGGTCGTGGTGACCAAGGAGCTGCCGGGCGCCCGCTGGCTTGAGCTGTTGACCGCGGCGGACTGCCGCGTGGAGATCGCGCAGGGCCGGGACGTCCTGGGAGACGCGGAGGTCCGTCGCGCCTTGGGCCGCCAGGTCGACGCCGTCATCGGTCAGCTCACCGAGCGGTGGTCCGAGCCACTCCTGCGCGCGCTTCGCGCGGCCGGCGGCGCCATCTACAGCCAGTACGCCGTGGGCTTCGACAATGTCGACGTCGAGGCCGCGACCGGCCTCGGACTCCCGGTCGGCAACACGCCCGGGGTGCTGACCCAGGCGACGGCGCAGCTCGCCGTGGCCCTTACCTTTGCCGCCGCGCGCCGCGTCGTCGAGGGCGACCGCCTGATGCGCTCCGGCGCGTATCGGGGCTGGTTGCCGGACCTGCTGTTGGGCTCACTGCTGTATCGTCGCACCGTCGGCGTGATCGGCGCCGGGCGCATTGGGACGGCCTACGCACGCATGATGGTCGAGGGCCACAAGATGAACCTCGTCTACTACGACAGGCACGGCAACGAAGAGCTCGAACGCTACCTGGCGGACTACGCCGGCTTCCTCGCCGCCCGCGGCGAAGAGCCGGTGCGGTACCGGCGGGCCGCTTCACTGGGCGACCTGCTCGGCTCAGCCGATGTGGTCAGCATCCACGCCACGCTCACGGACGAGACGCGCCACCTTGTCGGTGCGCGCGAATTGGATCAGATGAAGGACGACGCAGTGCTTGTGAACGCCGGCCGCGGCCCACTGCTGGACGAGGCCGCCCTGGTCCGGCATTGCCGGGCGCACCCGGCGTTTCGCGCCGGCCTCGACGTCTACGAGCGGGAGCCGGCCCTGGCGGCCGGCCTCGAAGAGCTCGACAACGTCGTCCTTGTGCCGCACCTCGGCTCGGCGACGACCTGGACACGTGAGGGCATGGCGACTCTGGCGGCCGCCAACGTCACAGCGGTCCTGAACGGCTGGCCGGTGTGGCCCGCGGCGGAGGACGTCGAGGATGTCCTGCCGTTCCTGGGCGCTGAGGAACCGCCTCATGCAGCGCCCAGCATCGTGAACGCGGACGAACTCGGCCTCGCGCGGTGGGTGGGGTGAGCAGGGACCTCTTGCTCAGCCTCTTCGAGGCTGCCGTCGCGGCGGCCGACCCGACGAAGCTGTTCAGCGGCCGGCTGCCCGCGCCGCCTGCAGGACGGACGCTGGTGGTCGGGGCGGGCAAAGCCGCCGCGGGCATGGCGCTGGCCGTCGAACACGAGTGGGACGGCCGCCTCGAGGGACTGGTCGTCACGCCCTACGGCCTGGGGGCGAATTGTGAGCGCATCACCCTGGTCGAAGCCGCGCACCCGGTGCCCGATGCGGCCGGCCGTGACGCCGCGGCGCGCATTCTGCGACTCGCCGCGGGGCTCGAGGCCGACGACCTCATGCTCTGTCTCGTATCGGGCGGGGGCTCCGCGCTGCTCGAGCTCCCCGCAGGCGGTCTCACCCTGGAGGACATAGGAGCCGTCACCGCGGCGCTCCTGCGCTCCGGAGCCACCATCGCCGAGATGAACTGCGTACGCAAACATCTCTCAGCGGTGAAGGGCGGCCGCCTGGCGGAGGCGGCTCACCCGGCCCGCGTCGTGACGTATCTCATCAGCGACGTGCCCGGCGACGATCCCGCCGTGATCGCCTCCGGTCCCACCGTGCCAGACCCGACGACGTACGCCGAGGCGCTCGAGATCCTGCGACGACGTGGAGTCGATGCACCTCCCGGAGTGACCAGCCACCTGGCGGCTGGCAGTACACAGCGCGGCGGGGCTCCACCGGAGACGCCGAAGCCCGATGATCCATCCTTCGCCGCCGATGAGGTCGTCATGCTGGCGACGGCGACAGACGCGCTCGAGGCCGCGGCGCTTCGCGCCGAGGCCGCGGGTCTCCATCCGGTGACCCTCGGCGGCGATCTGGAGGGCGAGGCGCGCGACCTCGCCGCCGCGCACGCCGCGCTCGCCGTGGCCTGCGCGCGCGGCGGCGAGCAGTCGCTCCTCGGCCTGCGTGAGGCGGTCGCACGCGGCGCCGCTCACCTCGCCGGTCCCCCGGCTCGTGTTCGGCGGCCGCTCGTCCTGCTGTCGGGCGGAGAGACCACCGTGAGCGTCCGGGGACGGGGGCGGGGCGGGCGCAACACTGAGTACCTGCTCGCCCTCGGGCTCGCCCTCGGCGGCCACCCCGGTATCTCCGCCATCGCCTGCGACACGGACGGCGTCGACGGCGCCCCGGAGGCAGCCGGCGCGATCCTGACGGCCGACACGCTGGAGCGAGCAAAGCCGGCCGGTGTGGATCCGGTCGCCGCTCTTGCGGAGAACGACTCCTACGGCTTCTTCGCCGCTCTCGGCGACCTCGTGGTCACCGGCCCGACCGGCACCAACGTCAACGACTTCAGGGCGATCCTCGTCGAGTAGGTCCCCGCGCTCCGGGGATGAGTCAGATCATGCGGGATGACGCCGTTCGCGCACGTACGCCATGGAAGCAAGGAGCGCCGCGAGTTGCATCTGCACCCGCCCCCGCAGAGGAACGGGACGGATGCGGGCGGGCTCCGTCACGGCGCTCACACGGTGGCGCACGCGCGCCTCGGCTTCGGCCGCGAGCCGGGCGAGCCTCACGTCGCGCCCGGCCTCGGCCGCAGCCATCCTCCCGAACTGGCCGATGCGGCACAGCGCCAGAAGCTCGCGGTTGTACAACGAGTCGAAGCGCTGAGCCACGGTCGCCTCCGCCTTGAAGGCCGGCTCCCGTCGCACCTGCTGCACCTCTGCGGGAAGGTCACGCGCGGCGTCCGTCAGGTACCCCGCCACCGCGCGCTGCCAGGGCGACTCGGCGTTCACGAGCCGCGCCGCCTCCTGGTACCTCGGCCTGAGCCAGGACAGGTGCTCCTCCTCCAGAGCGATCCCGGTGAGCTTCGCCTCGGCTCGGCTGATGCCGGCCGGCGAGGAGTCGGCCACCTGGTCGCTCGTGAAGCAAGGTACCTCGGCGAGCATGGCGTGGCTGTCCCAGCGCTTCATGGCGTACTCATCGGCATCGCAGCCGGCCGACACCTCCACGGCGCCGGCGCCGAGCTGGCGCTCGAGGTAGTCCATCTCGAGCGCCACGGTCACCGCTCCGTAGATGCCGTCTCCGATCCTGTCCATGTAGGCGAGCTCGGGCTCGCCGCGGTGGGGCGGGATGCCGCTCGCCGCACGGCCCGCGCAGAGCTCGCCCAGCAGGGCATCGTCGTGGTCCGAAACGTAGAAGTAGCCGCCGTAGAACGAACAGTTGTGCAGGGCCATGAGCAGATCGAGGGGCTTTGCGTCGATGGCCGCCATCATCCCGAGGGTCTCCGGCAAGGGGCGGTCGAAGCGGTACCCCTTGTACTCGACGGGGAAGGTCCAGATGGGCTGGTCGGCGTAGGCGGACCTGTAGACGTTGAGCGAGTAGGCCGTGACGTCGTAGGGGCGCGAGAACCAGCTCTCGTTGAGCCTCGCGCCTGCCGGGTCGCAGACCTTGATGGCACTCAGGCTGAAGCCCAGTCGTTCCGAGATGTCCGTGGTGGCGAAGAGCGGCAGCAGGTACTCGAGCAGCAGGGTACCGACCGGCTCCTCGGGGTGCACGTGCCCGAGCAGCAGCGCCCGGCGGGGGGCGTCGCCGGCCTCGAGGCACCGCATCTCACGCCCCGCGGCGTCGCGCCCGCACACCCAGGCGCGCAGGCCGGGCAACTCCTCCAGCTGGCGGTCGGTGGATGCCTCGAGCTCGTCGACCGTGAGGAAGCGCTCGAAGGCGGGTACCCCCGCCAGCAGCGCTTCCTCACGCGGGAAGGCAGGCGTGACACTCACTTCATCGACCGCTCTCAGCGCTCCTCGACGCTGCGACCGCGGTTGCGGCGCACCAGCAGGAACGCGCCGGCCACGACGATCAGCACGGCGATCACGACGGCGATGATCCAGGTCGAGCCGGATGACGCGGAGGCCGAGGACTCCGTCGCCGTGAGGGGCTTGACGTTGAGGTACGAGTCCGTCTGGTAGGTGTAGAAGACTCCGCCGTCCTTGGCCGGCGAGCTCACCCAGCCCGTCCAGTGAGCCGTGTCGTACGCCTCCTGGCTGCGGGTGTAGATGAGCGGGATGAACGGCGAGTCCTGGTAGATGATCTTCTGCATGGCCCAGATGGTCTGCTTGCGCTGCTGCGGATCCAGCTGCTGGGCCTGGTCCGTGAACAGCCGGTCGTACTCGGGGTTCGAGTACACGGACTGGTTCCACATCCCTGCCTGGTCGCTGGTGGAGATCGACACCAGGAAGTTGGGGTCGATGTCGCCGACCCAGCCCCACAGGAACATGTCGTAGTCCGGCTGCACCTTGTCGCCGACCATGTTCCACACCTTGCCGCTCAAGGCGGCCTCGCTGACCGACTGGTACTTGATGTCGAGGCCGATGTCCTTGAACCAGCCAGCGATGAACTTGCCGCTCTGCTGGCTCATGATGGACTCGTTGCGGGCAAGCAGCCGCAGCACGATCGGCTTGCCCTGCTTGTCCTCGCGGATGCCGTCGCCGTCGCTGTCCTTGTAGCCCGCGGCGTCCAGCGCCGCCTTGGCCTTCGCCAGGTCGAACGGGTACGCCTCGGCGGCCGCGGGTTCCCAGTGATAGTCGCAGTCGGTCGAGTACAGGCCTGAGGGGATGAGGCTGGTGGCGGGCTTGACGAGCCCGCTGTAGGCGATGTCCGCAATCTTCTGCTTGTCGATGGCGTAGTTGAGCGCCCTGCGGAAGGCGACGTCACGCAGCACCGGGTTGCCCGTGGCCGGGGCCGGTGCGCAGTTGAAGGTGAGCTGGTCGAAGCCGGTCACGACGTACGAGATCGCCTTCATGCCGGGGACCGTCCCGAGCGTCGTCATCTGCGCCGGCGGGACGCCCCATGCCGCGTCCAGCGCGCCGGTCTTCATGTCCTGAGCCAGCGTGTCCGCGTTCTGGTACGTCTCGAAGATGATCTCGTCGACCGTCGGCTTGACGCCCCAGTAGTGCTTGTTGGCCTCGAGCCGCATGTACGAGCCCTTCTTCCACTCGACCACCTGGAAGGGCCCGCTGCCGACGATCGGCGTGTCGTTCGCGTAGCCGGTGCCTGCATCCTTGGGGTCGACCTTGCTCCAGACGTGCTCGGGCAGGATCGGCACCCACATCCCGAGCATGTTCGACTTCGGCCGTGAGCACGTGAACACCACGGTACTGTCGTCGGCCGCCTCGACCTTCTTGATGCCTTCGGTGTAGCCGGTGAAGGCCGACATCTCGTTGTCGATCACATAGTTGAACGTGAACGCCACGTCGTGCGCCGTCACCGGCCGGCCGTCCTGCCAGGTCGCGCCCTTCCGTATCTTGAACGTCCAGGTGAGTCCGTCCGCGCTGGTCGTCCAGCTCTCCGCGAGTTCCGGCTCGGGTTGCCAGGTCTTGGCGTCATAGCCGGTGAGCAGGTCGTACTGCATGTGGAAGATCTCGTAGTCGGACGCGGAGTACCCGAGAAACGGGTTCAGGTTGTCCGGCTCGCGCGTCCAGCCGATGCGGAGGATGACCTTGCCGCCGGCAGGCGAGGGGCTCGGATCGGAGGCCATAGCCGCCGTGATGCCCCACACGAGGCCAAAGGCCAGGCAGAGGAGCAGAAGCAGCAGCCCGATCTTCGTGCCCGGCCGTCTGAGTGCGTGTTCTCCCATGATGACTCCTCCCACCCCCGTAGAAGTGCGGCCACCGCCAAGAAGCGGCGATGATCGCCTCGATCCCCTTCGCTCCAGAATGCGCCGCGCCGTGGCGGCCGCGGACCTCCCGCCCTTCATCCTACGTGGGCTTCGTGCTGAGAAGAAGGGCAATACGGGGTCGCGGAAGTCAGCCGCAGGGGCTCTCCGGGCTGCGAGTCCCCGCACCTACTCGCTGACGGGGCCGCGTGCCTACACCGTGGAGGAGGTGATGGGGACCCTCGAGGGCGAGGTCGGTCCGTCTGCCGGCCTCCCCGCCACCAGTTGGGACCAGGCCTGCTTCTCCACGCGCCGTAGCGCCCACTCCCGGGAGGTCCAGGCGCTTTGCGAGATGTGGCAGGCGGCCGCGGAGGGCCGGTTCTCGACTGTGACGTCCGACGTCGAGCGGATCACCGGCCGGCCGGCACCCTCAGGCGCTTCGCCCGTGACCACCACGGACAGTGCCACACGGTCGTCAGCGTCGCGGGCGAGGCGCCATATTGCGCCTGATGGTGCGCGCCGCGTCGGGGTCGCGCGCCAGGCCGGCGGCCTTCCTCCCGGCGCGACACGCACGGTCGGCACTCAGGCCGCCGCCGGCGCTCCCCTCCTGCATTCGCAGAGGGGAGCTGCTCAGTAGGTCTTGTCCTCGCCCGTCCAGTGTTCGACGTCGGTCTCGATGCGGTCCTTGAGGGACGCTCCCTCAGGCTCGATCTCGGCGCTTTCGGG
This sequence comes from uncultured Thermoleophilia bacterium, assembly GCA_963798285.1. Taxonomy (GTDB): domain Bacteria; phylum Actinomycetota; class Thermoleophilia; order UBA2241; family UBA2241; genus CAIXSE01. The sequence continues at coordinate 490,256 of CAWCSR010000002.1, forward strand.
GACGTGGTGCTCGGGCAGCGAGCGGGCGTCGTTCGCGGCCACCGTGAGACGCACCACGCCCGGCTGGATGCTCGCCACCTGATCCGCCGCCACGTAGCGCGGCCGGTCGAGGTAGTTGTGCACCACGGCTGGTCCCCCGCGGTGGGTGATCGCCAGCCCATCGAAGATATCGGCATCACGGTCACCGACCGTGTTGAACACCTCGCCGATCTCGATGTCGTCGGCGGAGACCACGTGCCAGCGCGGCTCGATCGTGGTCCAGGAGACGGTCGTCTCATCGTCTGTCATCACAAACTCCTCTCCGGCCTCTCCAGCCGATGGTCCGCTCAGGATCCGTGGGCTACGGCCCGAGGATAGCAGCGCTGTCACTCCTCGGGTCCTTGTGTCTGTTGGGCGGCGGGACCAGGCCCAAGGTGTCGCCGCCACGCCGCGAGCACTTCCGGATGGTACCGCCGGAGGCGGTCGCCCATCGCCTGCGCGTGGGACGTGGGCCGCGGCTGCAGGTGGACGACGTCCGACCCTCCGACGACGAGGTAGTCGGCGATCATGGAGCGGTGACAGCGCCACCACACCGCCTCTGCGCACATGATCGCGACGTTGACGCGGCCGCCGAGCCCGGCGAGCTCGTCGGCCGCGGTGAAGAACTCCTCGGTGGTCATGTGCCACTGGTAGTTGGAGAAACCCTCTTCGTGCCACGCGAGCGGAAGAGGCTCCTGTGCCGCCGGCCGCGTCGCCCCCTGGCTCCCGGTGCGCCGCGGCCCGCGTCGCCCGCCCAGGGCCGGCTCCCAGTGGTACGCCACCCCGGCCGCCGGCAGCCACTCCGTCATGCGCTCACGCCGGAACCACTCCCAGTGTGAGGTCGGATAGGAGCGCACGTCCCAGAGCCGCTCGACGCGGGCTTCGGCGAGAAGGGCCAGGAACACGTCCTGGGCGAGGGTCGAGTGTCCGACCGTGTAGACCATCAGCCCCGGCCTCGCGCGATCGCCTCGTCGGAGGCGCCGGCTTCGACCGACACCACGCCGTCTCTGATCGTCCCGTAGCGGTAGTGGCGCGGGTGGTCGCGCGAGCGGAGGCCGTAGCTGCCCGGGTCGATGAGGTGCATGCCGGCGGCGCGGAAGTCGGCTTCGGTCCAGTGGCGAAAGACGCTCGGCGTGGTGTGGCCGGCGATCTGCTCGACTCCGTCGAGCAGGCGCTCCGGCCCCACGTCGATGTCGTCGACGCGCAGCCACATCGGCGAGTGTCCGTCCAGCGTGCGCGGCTCGGGCTGCGTCATTCCCAGCGCCAGCTGGCGCTCCAGCGCGCTGTGGAACTCCTCGTTGATCAGGTGCGCCAGGCGTACGGGGTCGCGTCCGACCATCGCGAGGTCGGCGGCGAAGGCGCGCGAGAGCCCGGCATGGCTGATCAGCACGCCGTCCACGGTCGTCACGAGATTCAGTGAGCCGCCGGCGAACCGCTGCAGAAGCGACCGGCGGTAGCCCCTGCTGGCCGGCGACTGCTCGCCGATGGAGTACCCGAGCATCGCCGCATGGTCGTGGTCGCCGAGCAGCATCTCGGCGTGGAGCTCGTCGAGCCGCTCCAGGCACACGCCGGGCCGGCCGCCGCGATCGAGCAGGTCGCCGGCGAACACCAGATGATCGACCCCCGCGCGAAATCCCGAACGTCGCACGGCGTTCTCAAGGAACTCGGGAAAGGCGTGCACGTCCGAGACGACCAGCGTGAACGGTGTCGCCGGCCGCTGAGCGTCTTCCTGCAGTGCCTGCCGATCGGCCATGGTCATCATGTGCCCGTGGCTGGTGCAGCCGAGACGGCGGCGCAGGGCGGCGCCCGGCGCTCCTCGCAGCCTCGCCGCCTGATAGGCTCGGCGCATCAAGCGCCGGCCAGCTGCGCCGGGGCAAGTCGGGGCGAGGAGGATCCATGACAAGGAAGCGCGAGCCGTACCATCGCTGGACACGGGCGGGTCTCATGATGGTCGCCGCAGTCGTACTGGCGATCTTCTTGACGGCTCCTGCGTTCGCGGAGCCGGCGACCACCACCTGGACCATCAGTCCGAAAAGCCAGATCGTCACCTTCGGACAAGCCGTGGTCCTCAACGGCACGCTCAAGAGTGGCGGCGCGGCGCTCCCGGGGCTTTGGGTCGATTTCGGGCAGGCGACGACCTTGTCGGGCTCGTACGAAGTCATCTACAAGGTGACGACGCCGCAGGCCGCCGAGTCGACAAGGTACGCCGTGATCGTGATACCTCTCCAGACCATGTACTACCGCTTCCAGTGGCCGGGCGACACGACGTATGCGGCCAGCGACAGCGACGTCGTTCCGGTGCAGGTCATGCCGTCGCTGGGCGCGCCGGGCAACGGGACGACCATCACGGTCGGCAAGAAGTTCAGCATCAAGGGCTCGGTGGAGCCCGGCGCCTCCGGTGGTCCGGCCGTGAAGATCAAGGCGTACCAGCAGAAGGGCGACGGGAGCTGGGCCGGCTACAAGACGTACTCGACCAGGATCTCGGGCACGCAGTATTCGCAGTCCATCGCGATCTCGGCGGCCGGCAAGTACAGGTTCAAGGCGACGTCGGTGGCGAGCGCGGAGTTCGCCTCCGGCCAGAGCAGTTACGGCAAGGTCCTCACCGTCAAGAAGTGACGACCGTGAGGGCCTCTGTTCGTCGAGCGGTCCCCGCGCGCGCAGCCGCGTCTACGCCACGGCTTTGCGGTACACGCGCGTCGCCCATGCCAGCGTCATGGCCGTCAGCGGCACCATGACGGCGAATCCGACAGCCACGGTACTGGTCGTGATGGCGCCCGCCGCCAGGTCCCGTCCCGCCTCCACCGCGTAGTAGAGCGGGTCGAGGTGCGCCAAGGCTCGCAGCCAGGCGGGAGCCAGGGCGAGCGGCAACATCACACCTCCGAGCAGGATGATGGGCAGGTTGAGACCGACGACGATGCCGCTGATGCTCGTGATCTCACCCTTCATGAGCACGGCTATGGCGGTGGCCCACGCGGCGAACACCGTGAGCAGCAGCGCGAGCAGGGCCGCGAAGACCACAAGTCCCGCGACGTGCACCACGAAGCCGAACGGCACGCTCAGGATCACGAGCACCACGCTCGAGATCAGGGTCCAGGCGACCCAGGAGAGGATCGGGCCCATCAGGAGCGCGAAGCGGCTGCTCGGCGTGACCCGGAGCCGCTCTGTCAGGCCCTTCTTCAGCTCGAAGATCGTCGGGAACACGGATCCGGTGCCGGCGGCGACGAACAGCAGCGCGATGATCCCCGGGAGGAACACCTGGATGACGCTCCCGGTGTCGAATCCCGGTCCGCTCAGCTTCTTGAGAAGAGGCATGAACAGCACCAGGTACATGATGGGCGTCGAGAGATTGACGATGATGAACGACGGGTTGCGCAGGTTCTGCAGGAACGGCCGCAGGAACAGCACCCGGGTGTCTCGCAGGATCTTCATGACTCGGTCCTCCCGTTCTCGCCGGCGTCCCGCAGGCTGCGTCCGGTCTGCACGAGGAAGACGTCGTCGAGCGACGGCTGGGACAGCGATGCCGACTCGACCGCCACGTCGTGCTCGTCGAGAAACGAGAGCAGCCGCGGCAGCGCGGTGGGGCCGTCGTCGACGTACAGCCGGATGGCGTCTGCCTCCCGGCGTGCGTCCCGGACGAACGACAGTCCGGCAACGTACTCACGCACGCGCGCGAGCTCGTCGGCCAGCGCGGGCCGGATCACGACGGCGTCGCCGGTGACGCGTGCCTTGAGCTCGCGTGGGGTGCCCTCCGCGACCACCTTGCCGTGGTCGAGTATGGCGACCCGGTCGCTCAAAGCGTCGGCCTCCTCGAGGTAGTGCGTCGTGAGAAACACCGTGGTCCCCGCGTCGCGGAGCGCCCGGATCTGCTCCCACATGTTCGCCCGGTTCTGCGGGTCCAGCCCGGTCGTCGGCTCGTCCAGGAACAGGACGTCCGGCTTGTGCATGATGCCGGAGGCGACGTCGAGGCGGCGCTTCTGCCCTCCGGAGTAGGTCTTGATCTTGCGGTCCGCGAACTCGTCGAGCTGCAGGAGGACCGCCAGCTCCTGCGCCCGCCGCCTGGCGGCGGCGAAGGTCATTCCGTACAGGCGGCCTTGCAGGATCATGTCCTGGTAGCCGGTCGCTCCGTCGTCCGCGCCGCCGAGCTGGCTGACGTACCCCACGTGACGGCGCACGTCGCCCGGCCGTGTCCCGACGTCGAACCCTGCGACGGTCGCCCGACCCCCGTCGATCGGGAGCAGGGTGGCGAGCAGGCGGAGCACGGTCGTCTTGCCGGCGCCGTTCGGGCCGAGGAAGCCGAAGATCTCACCGGCAGGGACCTCCAGGTCGACGCCGTCGACAGCCACAACGGCCGACTTGCCGACGGTGAACGACTTGTGGAGATCCGTTGTACGTATGGCTACAGTGCTCATGGTCGTGTCGCCTCTGCAGACGTGGATTGAATGGTTAGGTAGAGAATAGTTTCACAGCGACTAGTCCCCCGTCAACGCATAGACAAAACACGCGACGCTCCACTGGTCGCGGCAGGGATTCCGAGGCGTTACTAGTTCCAAGGTCACTAGGTATACTCGGGGTATGGACGCCGAACCTCGCCCGTCGCCTCTTGCGCTGACCATCCTGGGTCTGCTCGTCGCCGGACCCCTGCATCCCTACGCCATGCAGCGCCTGATCAAGGAGTGGGGCAAGGACGAGGTCATCAACGTCGGGCAGCGTGCGAGCCTCTATCGGACGATCAAGCGCCTGCACAAGTCGGGTCTGGTCGCCGTCCGCCACACGGAACGCGATGAGAACTACCCGGAGCGCACCGTCTACGAATTGACCGGCGAGGGGCGGCGTATCTTGCGGGAGTGGCTGCTGGCGATGCTCGGCACCCCGCGCAATGAGTTCCCCGAGTTCCCGGCCGCTCTCTCTTTCATCATGCTTCTGGCGCCGGCGGAGGTCCTGCCCGCTTTGGATGGCCGCGCCGCCTCACTGCGCCAGAGTCTCGACGCGCTCGACGCGGCGCTCGGCGGCCAGTACGACCCGCTACCGCGGCTGTTCCTGCTCGAGACCGAGTACATCCGCGCGGTCACCACCGCGGAGCTCGGATGGGTCGAAGGCATCGCCGCCGACCTCCGCTCGGGCAGGCTGAGCTGGAGCGAGGAAGAACTCCTGGAGCTGGCTCAGTCGTACCAGAGCTACCAGCAGGTGATGGCCGACGCGAAGCCGCCTCTCTGAGGGGACCGGGGGCTCCCGTTCTTCGACCCACGCGCGCTGCTCCGGCGCCCGTGGGCTCCTGCGACTGCGCAGGGGCGATTCCTGAGGTACGCTCACTCTGGCCCACCCAGCCGGGAAGTCCCCATCAATCTCTAGCCTGGAGCGAACGATGCCGCGTGCCGAGAATCGCGTCGAACACGATCTCCTTGGTGATCGTGAAGTGCCCGCCGACGCCTACTACGGCATCCACACGCTGCGGGCGCGGGAGAACTTCCCCATCACCGGCATCGCCATCTCGACCTACCCGGACCTCGTCAACGCCCTGGTGTCGGTAAAGCAGGCCGCTGCCGCGGCGAACCGCGACCTCGGTCTGCTCACGGACGACAAGGCGGCGGCGATCCTGAAGGCCTGCGAGGAGATCCGGTCCGGCTGGCTGCACGACCAGTTCGTCGTCGACGTCATCCAAGGTGGCGCCGGTACCTCGGCCAACATGAACGCCAACGAGGTCGTGGCCAATCGCGCCCTTGAGCACCTCGGCCACGAGCGCGGTGAGTACGCGTTCCTGCACCCGATCGACGACGTCAACAGGGGGCAGAGCACGAACGACGTCTATCCGACCGCGGTGAAGGTCGCGCTCCACTGGTCCGCGGAGCGCCTGCTCGAGGCGATGGGCGCGCTGCGCGTCGCTTTTGCCGCCAAGGCCGAGACGCTCATGGACGTGGTCAAGGTCGGCCGCACGCAGTTGCAGGATGCCGTGCCTATGACGCTGGGGCAGGAGTTCACGGCCTACGCGGTCATGATCGGGGAGGACGAACATCGCCTCGCCGAGGCGTGCCGGCTGATCGAAGAGGTGAACCTGGGCGGCACGGCCATCGGGACGCGACTCAACGCCCCGCCGCGCTACTGCGAACTGTCCTGCGGGTACCTCAGCGAGGTCACCGGAATCCAGCTGGTCACCTCGCCCAACCTCATCGAGGCTACGCAGGACCCGGGATCCTTCGTCCAGTTCTCCGGCGTGCTCAAGCGGATCGCCGTCAAGGTGTCCAAGATCTGCAACGACCTGCGCCTGCTCTCCTCCGGGCCGCGCGCCGGACTGAACGAGATCAACCTGCCGCCGGTGCAGGCGGGCTCGAGCATCATGCCCGGCAAGGTCAACCCGGTCATCCCTGAGGTCGTCAACCAGATCGCCTTTGAAGTCATCGGCAACGACGTCACCGTCAGCTTTGCCGCCGAGGCCGGCCAGCTGCAGCTCAACGCGTTCGAGCCGATCATCGCGCACGCGCTCTTTGAGAGCGTGACCCACCTCGAGATGGGCTGTCGCACACTCGCCGAGCGGTGCGTGGGAGGCATCACCGCCAACGTCGACCACCTCAGGAGGCAGGTGGAGGACTCGATCGGGCTGGTGACCGCGCTCAACCCCATCATCGGCTATGCCCAGGCCACCGCGGTGGCGCAGGAGGCCGCCGCGACGGGCCGGAGCGTGCACGACGTCGTCCTGAGCAGCGGGCTCCTGAGCAAGGAGCGCCTCGACGAGATCCTGAGCCCCGAGGCGCTGGCGGGCGTGCCGCCGCAGATCGACCTGCCGGACGGCGGACTGTGACGCGGGAGGCGTCACAGGGGCGCGCCGGTGGTGCGGCGGTGAGCGAGGACATCGTCCTGCGAGAGCTCGGCGAGGCCCGGCGGCTGCTGGTCGCGGGTGACGCTCGCGCCGCCGCGGAGCGACTGCGCGATGCGCTCGCGCGCGGCCCCCTGCGGCCGGGCCTAGAGGCGGACGCGCGCTACCTGCTCGGTCACGCGCTGGGGGCGACCGGCGACCGCGACGGCACGGCCGCCGAGTGGCTGGAGGTGCTGCGCCTGGACGCCGCCTCCGTCGCCGCCTCCGCCGAGCCCCTCATGGCGCTGGAGGAGTTCGAGACGGTCGCCGAGGCGGCGCTGGGCGAGCTGCCGCAGGAGCTCCTCGACCAGCTGAACGGCGTGGCGATCTTGATCGCCGACCGCCCGTCCCCGGAGATGGTGGCCGACGGGCTCGACCCGCGCATCCTCGGCCTCTATCACGGCGTGCCGATGACGAAGCGGTCGGTCAGCTTCGGTGCGCCGTGGGCCGACACGATCCACCTCTTTCGCGCCAACCTCGAGCGCGTCTCGCCGACGCGGGCGGCGCTGCTCGAGCGCATCCGCGTGGTGGTGCTCCACGAGACCGCTCACTTCTTCGGCTACAGCGAGGCGCAGCTCCGGAGCATGGGTCTGGCCTGAGCCTCGGCAGCTGACACCCGGCGGCGCAGCGCGTATGCTGCGACGAGTCCGGCGAAGTGACGGGGGCCCAGTGTCACACGCGTCGTCCGAGAGACCAGACCAGACCGCGCTGCGGCGCGACGAGCTGATCCGCGCCCTCCAGGCGCGCGAGCGCTTTCTCGATGCCATCCTGGGCAGCCTCGAGACGTTCCTGACCGTCGACGAGGACTGGCGGCTGACGTTCGTCAACAAGGCCGCGGCGGACATGGCCGGGATGGACTCCGAAGACCTCGTCGGCGGGGACATCCGCGAGCTGATGCCGGCCGTCCTTCACGGGGAGGCGCTGGAACGGCTTCAGCGGGCGATGGCCGAGCGCATCGGCGCCGACTTTGAGATCGGCGGCGCCGGCGACACCGCCTATCACGCCAAGGTCTATCCACTGGCTGATGGCGGCCTGGCCGTCTACGTCCGCGACGTGTCGGAGGCCAAGCGGAGGGAGCTCGAGCGCGACGAGCTCTTTGCGGCGCTCGAGCTCAGCGAGCAGAGCTTCGCGGCCGTCTTCGAGGCCTCGCCGTTCGCGATGTCCCTCACCGAGCTGCCGACCGGCCGCATCACCCGTGCCAACCGCGCTTTCGAGGAGCTGTTCGGCTATCCGCGCGAGGAGCTCGTCGGGTCGACCAGCCCTGAGCTCGGCATCTCCCACTCCGCATCGCAGGCGGAAGTGGCGCGGCGGTTCGCCGCCGACGGCGTCCTGCGCGAGTTCGAGGTGGAGCGCACGACGCGGGGCGGCGAGACGCGGACGCTGGCCCTGAACCTCGACTGGGTGACGGTCGGCAAGGACCGGTACATCCTCACCACCGTTCGCGACGTCAGCGAGCGCGCGCGGGCCGAGGCGGCACTGCGCGCCAGTGAGGCTGCGCTGCGCGCGAGCGAGGAGCGCTACCGCGCCATCGTCGAGACCACCGGCGACGGCATCATGGTCAGCGCGCCGGACGGGACCGTGACCTTTGCCAACCAGCGCATGGCGGACATGCTCGGCTACCAGCTGGACGAGCTGATCGGCAGGCGCGGGCTCGAGTTCGTCTTTCCGGACTGGACTCCCGTCGTCATGGACCACCGCGAGACGCTGAACGAGGGCGACATGGTGCGCGGTGAGTTCAAGCTGCGCCGCAAGGACGGCAGTCCCCTCTGGACGATGTTCAGCTCCACCCCGATGGTCGACCAGGCGGGCGAGCGCGTCGGCAATCTGACCATGCACAGCGACATCACGGAGCTCAAGGCGGCGGAAGAGGAGCTGCGCAGGAGCGAAGAACGGTTCCGCATGGTGCTGGGCGTGGCCCCCGTCACCGTCTCCGCGCAGGACAAGGACCTGCGCTACGTGTGGGCCTTCAACCAGCGCACGGCGCCCTCCGGGGGTGTGATCGGCATGACGGACGCCGACGTGTTCACGCGGCAGGAGGCCGAGCACCTGCAGGCGCTCAAGCGCCGGGTGCTGCAGGAGGGGGTCGAGCTCCACGACCAGTTGTGGCTCGACCGGCCTCGGGAGCGCGTCTTCGTCGACTGCTCGTTCTCGCCCTTACGGGATGAGGCCGGTGACATCGTCGGCGTCGGTGTCACGACCGTGGACCTCACGCAGATGCGGCTGGCGGAGGAGGCGCGGCGCGAGAGCGAAGAGACCCTGCGCAGCTTCTACGACAGCGCGCCCTTTCTCATGGGTGTGGCGCGTATCAAAGACGAGAGGACGGTCGTCGTGTCCGGCAATCGCGCTATGGGCGAGTTCCTCGGCATGGAGGCGGAGGACATCGCGGAGCGCAGCGGAGTGGAGTTGGGCAACGCCCCTGAGTTCGAGCGCGCGCTGGTCACGGCCTATCGCGAGAGTCAGGCGGCCGGCCGTCCCGTGCACTTCGAGCAGACGCTGACACGGGACGGCGCCGACGTCGAGCTGCAGTTCACGGTGGCCCACATCGGGCCGCGCGTCGACGGCGAGACGCTCTTCAGCTTCGTCGCCGACGACGTCACCGAGCGCCGCCGGGCCGAGTTGGCGCTGCGTGAGGGCGAGCTCGCCGTGGCCGCGCAGGAGGAGCGGAGTCGCCTTGCCCGCGACCTGCACGACTCCGTCACACAGGCCATGTTCGCGGCGAGCCTCAAGGCGGAGGCGCTGGCGAGCGCCGGAGACACCTCGCCGGAGATCGACGAGGGGCTTGAAGACCTGCGTCGCCTCACCGGCGGCGCTCTCGCCCAGATGAGGGCCATGCTCCTCGAGCTGCGTGGCGAGCCGCTCGAGGGGATCCCGATCCGCCAGCTCCTCCGCGACGCCGTCGAGGCTGCCGAGAGCAGGACGCGCACCGACGTGGAGCTGTCCATCGAGGGGAGCGACATCCTTCCCGCCGACCTCCACGCGGCGCTGTACCGCATCGCCCAGGAGGCTCTGAACAATGTCGCCCGGCACGCCAGGGCGGAGCACGCCTGGGTGGAGCTGCGGCTCACCCCCTCGTCCGCGAGGCTGTCGGTCAGGGACGACGGGTGCGGCTTCACGGGGACGCCCGCAGGGCCGGACCACATGGGCCTTCGGTCCATGCGCGAACGCGCCGCCGGCGCCGGCGCCGACTTCCGCCTCAGGACTGCGCCGGGAGGCGGCACGGAGATCGTCGTGGAGTGGCGGCAGAGTTCCAGTTGACACCGGGCTGCGCTCGTGGACAAATGGCCGCAGGCGGGGGGTTGCGGCAGTCGCGTGCGGGGGCGCATGGCAGAAGTATCGTCACCGGATTCAGGCAGAACAGGGGTGGCGACGCTGCCACGACTGTTCGCGAGCTGGGTCGGGCTGTACGGCCCGGAGCCGGCACTCAGCCGTCGCGTGGACGGCATCTTCACCTCGTTCACCTACGATGAGCTCGACCGGCGCGCGAGCGTGCTCGCTTTGGCGCTCTCGCGCTCCCTCGACGTGCGCCGCGGGGACCTCGTGGCGCTCATCAGCGACAACCGCCCCGAGTGGCTGGTGTGCAGCCTCGCGATCCACTTTCTCGGCGCGGTGGACGTGCCGCGGGCGTCGGACACGCCGCCGGAGATCCTCGAGGCGATCCTGCGCCACGCGGAGCCCGCCGTGGTCATCGTCGAGGATCCGGCGCTGCTGCCGTGGGTGCGCGAGGCCCTGCCCGGACTGCGGGCTGCGGTCGTCATCGACGGCACGCCGGATGCGGGCGATCCGGCCGGAGCCGGAGGATCTTCCCTCCGCGAGGCCGGCGAGGCCTCGTCCGCAGGCGAGCGCGGGTGGCCGCTGTACACCCTGGCCGAGCTGATGAAGTCCGGCGAGGCTGCCTGGCCGGAGGCGGCCGGCGAGGTCGGGCGGCGGCGCGCCGAGGTGGCGCCCGACGATCTGGCGACGATCATCTACACCTCGGGCACGACCGGCGCGCCCAAGGGCGTGGCGCTCACCCACGCCAACTACGAGCTCAACCTGCGCGAGCTCCCCAAGTTGTTGCACATCGAGCGCGAGCCGGTGCTCACGCTGCTGCAGCCGTGGCACGCTTTCGAGCGTCAGATGCAGCTCATGTACCTGAGCAAGGGATGCTGCGTGCACTACAGCGACGTCCTGCACCTGCGCGGCGACCTGACGACGGTGCGCCCGGTGGTGATGTCCACGGTGCCGGAGCTCTGGGTCAAGCTCTACAAGGGCGTATTCCTGAGGATCGACGGCCTGAAGCCCTCGCGACGACGGCTCGTGCGCCGGCTGGTGGCCTGCTCGCTCGCGTTCGCGCGCGCGCGGCGGACGCTCGAGGGCCGCGAGCCGGAGGTCCGGCCGCGCGGCCTGGTCCGCCGGACGGTGGGGCGCGGCTGGGCGCGGGTGAAGGCCGTGACGCTCGCCCCACTGCACGCGCTCGCGGACCGCCTGGTCTTCCGTGAGGTCAGGGCCGGCCTCGGCGGCCGCCTGCGCTTTCCCTGCGTCGGCGGCGGTCCGCTGCCCGACGCCGTGGACGAGTTCTTCGACGCCGCCGGCATGCCCCTCCTGGAAGGCTACGGCATGACGGAGGCTATCGTCGTGATCGCCATGCGGGACCCCCACCACCGCATGCTGCGGACCACCGGCCACGTGATCCGCGGCATGGAGCATCGTCTCGCGGACGAGCACGGGCGCCCGTGCCACCCGGGGGACGTCGGCCGCCTGCAGGTGCGCGGCCCCAACATCATGCGCGGCTACTACAAGGATCCGGAGCGGACCGCCGAGGTGCTCGGCCCGGACGGGTGGTACGACACCCGCGACCTCGCCCTCGTCCACGCCGACGGCAGCCTGCGCGTCATCGGCCGGCTGGATGACACCCTGGTCCTCACGAACGGCGAGAACGTCAACGCGCCGTATCTGGAGAACGAGCTCTGCGCCAGCGAGTGGATCGAGAGGGCGGTCGTGGTCGGCGAGGGAAAGCCATACCTGGCCGCCCTCGTGGTGCCGAGCCTCGTCCACCTTCTGGGGCTCGCCCGGAGCCTGGGGCTGGCGACCGACAACCTCGCGGCGCTCGTCACCGACGAGCGCGTCCTCAAGCACTACCGCTCCCTGGTGAACGCCATCAGCGGCGACCACCACCGCTTCGCGCCCTACGAACGCGTGCATCGCGTGGGCCTCTGGCTGGAGGAGTTCCGTATCGGGCGCGAGCTCTCCCAGACCCTCAAGCTGCGGCGGCACGAGTTTCTGCGCCTGTACTCCGGCGAGATCGACGAGCTCTACTCGCCGTGAGCTCCGGGCGGCGGGGAGCGGCGAGGGCCGTCGCCGGCGCCGCCGCTGTCACGGCTGCGGCGGCGCTCGGCTTGTGGCTGTTCGGCGAGCGCTGGCGACTCGCCCGGCCCTCGACCCTGCGAGGGCTGCGCGGCGGAGGCGGCCGCGGCGGTTCGAGGCTCAGCTCGCTTCACGCGTACGTCTACGGGCGCTGGACGAACCAGTACCTCGCCGTCCTGATCAAGGGCGTCTTCCCTCGCCTCGACGAGAAGGGGCTCAAGTGGTGGCGCGACCGCTACCACGCCAAGGTGCTGACGCTCGAGCAGGCCGAGGCGATCGTGCTGCACGACCACGACATCAGGCGCCAGGACCTCGGGGAGCAGATCATCCCCTACCCGCTGGCGCGCGACATCGTCCTCACGGGCGCGCCGGACATCGCCGCCTACGAGTGTGCCTGCAGGCACGCGCGGCGTGATCACTGCGAGCCCACGCAGGTGTGCATGGTCGTGGGCCGGCCGTTCGTGGACTTCCTGCTCGAGCACAACCCGCGCAGTACCCGCCGGCTCACCCAGGCGGAGGCCGTCGACCTGCTGCGCGCCGAGCACGAGCGCGGCCACGTGCACTCGGCCTGGTTCAAGGACGCCATGGACGGGCGCTTCTACGCGATCTGCAACTGCTGCTCGTGCTGCTGCGCCGGCATCGAGGCGATGACCGAGTACGGCAGCCCGGTGATGGCGTCGTCGGGCTTCGTCGCCCGGCCGGACGCGGACCGGTGCAGCGGGTGCGGCGCCTGCGTGGCCGCGTGCCCGTTCGGAGCCCTCTCTGTGGACGCCGTCGCGCGCGTGGACTGGGCCGCCTGCCTGGGCTGCGGCGCCTGCGAGTCGCAGTGCCCCGAGGAATGCATCGGGCTCGTCCGGGACGAGCGCAAGGGCGCTCCGCTGGACGTCACACTGCTGGTCTAGCCGGCCCGGGCGAGCGGCGCCGGCTCCGCGCCGGCCTCCTACCTTCATGGTTCACCGCAATCGGGTGAGGCGCGCCGCTCCGGCGGCGGCCAAACTGAAAAGCCGTGCATCAAACGAGGGGAGGAACGATGGATCAGGTATGTCTCGTGCTGCCCATCAAGCAGGGCAAGTCGGACGCGGCGCGCGCCTTCATGCGTGAGCTGGAGACCGGGCGCAAGGACGACTACGCGGTCTCGGAGCAGAGGATCGGGATCGACAAGGAGGCCTGGTACATGGCGAGCACGCCTGCCGGGGACCAGTTCGTCGCCTACATGGAGACCCGCGACTTCGGGAGCGCGCTCGACCTGTTCTCCCGGTCGAGGGACGAATTCGATCTGTGGTTCAAGGCGCGTCTCGACGAGTCGACCGGTCTCGACCTCAACCATCCGCCGGAGGGGATGACGCTGCCGGAGCTGGTATCGAGCTACATCGCCGCCTGACGCTGCACGACCGCGAAGATAGTCAGAGCTCCCATCGCGGCGGGACCCGGCGCGGCCCTCTTACCGCGAGCTCGCGGCTCGCGCGTAGGCCTGCAGCGCGGTCTGCGCCTGGGCCGGTGACATCCCTCCCTCGATCGGCGGCGAGTACAGCAGCCGGATCGCCGCCACGTCGCTCGGGGTCCACGCGGTCAGCGTGTTCGATTGGTACATGACGCTGCGCCATCTGGAGGAGGGCAGGTAGAAGTGCCCGCTGAGGCCGATGGCGTGGCCGATCTCGTGGATCAGCGTGGCCTCGGCCAGCAGGGGGGTGTCGCGCAGCCCGGTGTCGATGGCGATCGTCGCGGCGATGAGGCCCCGAGGGTCCGTGAAGTACCGGGTCCTGGTCTCGCCGACGCTGGCCGCGCCGTACACGGTGACGTAAGCCTCGTGCGTGAGGAACTGCACGGTGATGGGGGACGGGCCGTTGCCCCCGATCGCGAACCGCACCTGCTGCTGGAGGCCGTTCAGCTGCGCGACGAGCTGCTCGAGGAAGGCGGTGACCTGAGGCCCGTCGGTGTTCAGCAGCTTGATCGAGACGCGCGGCCGGTCCCACTTGAGCACCAGAGCGCCGGGAGCGGTCGTCTGGTCGGTACGCTGCGTGAAGACGACCGTGGTGAAGAACTTGCGCAGCCCGGGCCGTCCGGCCTCGCGGGCGGCGTACCGGTCGAGAGGGGAGAAGTGCGTCGGCTGACCAACGACCAGGCCGAGCGCGTCGGAGGTCAGCCACCCGTTGATCGTCTGGCCGGCCGCGTAGACGGCCGTTGCGAGCACGGCGATCCAGCACACGGTCGCGACGGCTCGGACGAGACGCAATCTCCTCACCTCCCTCCCGGCTAAGGCCCGGCGAATCGGCGCCGAGCAAGTCCCGGCCTTGGTATGGTGCCCGGGGCCGTCCCGGCGTATCGGGAGTCCGTCAGGCCCGCGCGCCGGACGTCGCCGTCACGGCGCGCGCCCCACCGAAAACAGCTGGATCGACGCTCGCGCCCGCGCCGGGCTCATGCCGGAGCGGATCCACGGCGAGTACAGCAGGCGGATCACCGCGGCGTCGTTCTGGCTCCAGTCGGTCAGGCGGTTGGCGCTGAACATGACGCTGCGCCCACTGTCGGCCGGGGAGTAGAAGTGGCCGCTGCAGCCGATGGCGTGGGTGATCTCGTGGATCAGCGTCGACTGGATCTCGCCCGGCGTGTCCTGCACCCCCGCATCGATGAAGATCCGGGCGCTGATCAGACCGGGCGACGCCGTGTAGTAGTCGGTACGCGTGTTCCCGACGGTGTTCGCGCCGCCGACGCGCGCGTAGGCGGCGTGGCTCAGAAAGCGGATGGTGATCAGCGGCGAGCGGCTGGAGACCACGAACCGGACTTCGTGCTGCAGCCGGTCGAGGCGGGCGACGATCCGCCGCAGGTAGGTGTCCACGTCCGGACCGCCTCCGTCCAGCACGTCGACCGCCACCCGCGACCGCTCCCACTTGGCCACGATGGGAGTGGGGCCGGGCCCCGGCTCCCGGCGGCTCGGGAACACCATCGTGCTGAAGTAGCTGCCGAACCAGGCCTTGCCGGCCACCTGCCGCGTGTACGGGCCGAGCGAGGCGATCGAGACGGGCTGGTCCGGCTGGCGGTCGAGCAGCTGGCGGCTCTCCAGCCAGCGGGCGGTCATGCCGCTGCCGTAGACGGCGGCGGCGAGCGCCGCGAGGGAGAGCAGGCCGACGATGACGCGGCCGGCGAAGCTCACCTCCCCACCTCCCTTCCGAATGGATGCCCGACGGCTCCTGCGCCACCCGGTTCCCTCACGCCGCGTCCTCACGCCGGCGGGCCTTCTCCGCCTCTTCCTCCACGAGCCGGTACACCCTCCTGCTGATGCGGCGCAGCACGAGGAACAGGAGCGCGGTCGCGATGACGAACGCCCCGATGCCGAGGTAGCCGACCACGCTCTTCACAGCGCCGAGGCTCGCGGCGAAGAAGAACCCCAGGAGCGTGATGAACACCGCCCAGGCGACGGAACCGAGCGCGTTCCAGAGCAGGAACGAGCGCCACCGCATGCCGGACGCTCCGGCGAACAGGGCGGCGCCGACGCGCAGGACGGTGATCCAGCGGCCGAAGAACACCGTCTTGGCGCCGTGGTGGGCGAAGTAATAGTCGAGCACCAGCAGCTCTCTCTCGCGGATGTGGATGAGGCGGCCGTACCTGGCCAGCGCCGGCCGCCCGGCCCGGTTCCCCACCAGGTAGCCGATGTTGTCCCCCACCATTGCCGCACCGGCGCCCACGGCCATCACCCAGCCTAGGGAGAGGACGCCGCGCTGCGCCTCGACGGCGCCGGCGAGCAGGCTGGTCTCTCCCGGGAGAGGCAAGCCTGCACTCTCGCCGCCGATCAGCAGCGCCATGATGAGGTAGCCGTGCTGGGCATAGAGGGATTCGACCCAGTGCAGAACCCCGCCGAGGACGCTTGCGACCACTGGTGTGAGTTGCGTCGACCAGATCGCGATCCCCATCCTCTCTCCTCGTCTTCGCTCGCCTTGAGACGTTCCCGGTCCGGCGGAAGACAGACTGTCGGCGGCCACGGAGCGCCGGGGACGACCTGCTCGCGGGCTCGGCGCGTCCGCGGGTTTGCCCGCATCCTGAGCGGGAAGTGAGCCATGTGTCCCGCCGGATGAGTGGTCCCCGGGACCCGTAAGCCCACTCAAGCTCCCGGGCTGCGGTGCGAGGCGACCGTGAGAGTGAGAGGACAGATGCGAAGTCGGCGGCGCGCGCGGTCGCGCAAGGTCATGCTGCTGCTCGCGGTGGTCGCGGCGCTGGCGGCGCTGCTCGCGTGGCGAGCGCCGTCCGCCCTCCTGTACGTGGCGGCGGCGGTCGTGTTCATAGGGATGGCCGTGAGCGGCGGGATCACGGCCGTGCTGATGCTGTATGCGTGGCGGCGTACCGGTTCGCTCGAGGAGACGGCGTTTCCGGACGTGGTGCGCGAGCCGAGGCACTCGTTCTCGCTGATCCTGCCGGCGCGCCACGAAGAACGGGTGCTGGCGCGCACCATCAAGAGCCTCGGCCGCCTCGACCACCCATGCTTCGAGGTCATCGTGGTGGTGGGCAACGACGACCCGGAGACCCGCGAGGTCGCCCTTGCGAGCACGGCCGGCGACCTCCGCTTCCGGGTCGTCCTCGACCGGCACGAGCACAAGAACAAGCCTCGGGCGCTGAACAGCGCGCTGCCCCTCTGCCGCGGCGACATCGTCGGCGTCTTCGACGCCGAGGACCAGGTCGCACCGGGCGTCCTGCGCGCCGTCGACCAGGCGTTCCAGCAGAGCGACGTGGAGGTCGTGCAGGGCGCCACGCAGCTGATGAACTTCCACTCCAGCTGGTACTCCGTGCGCAACGTGCTCGAGTACTACTTCTGGTTCAAGAGCCGGCTGCACTATCACGGCGGCGCGGGGTTCATCCCGCTGGGCGGCAACACGGTGTTCATCAAGCGCGATTGGCTGGTGCGCATCGGCGGCTGGGACCCGGATTGCCTCACGGAGGACGCCGAGATCGGCGTGAGGCTCAGCGCCATGGGCGCGCGGACGGACGTGGCCTACACGCCCGACCTCGTCACCCGGGAGGAGACGCCGGACAGCGTGCGCGCCCTGCTCAAGCAGCGCACACGCTGGAACCAGGGCTTTCTCCAGGTCCTGCGCAAGGGACACTGGCGCCTGCTGCCTCCGGGACCGCGCCTCCTCGCCGCCTTCACGCTCGCGTTCCCCTTCCTCCAGGTCGGCACGACGCTGGCCTACGCGCTCGCGATCGCCGCGCTGCTCGGGCTCAAGCTGCCCATCGGGCTGGCGCTGCTGTCGTTCATCCCGCTGCTGCCGCTGGTGATGATCCTGGTCGCCGAGCTGATCGGTCTCGCGGAGCTCGCCGACGACTTCGGCCTGCACACACGGGCCCGCGACTACGCGCGCCTCGTCGCGGGGTTCTTCCCGTACCAGCTGCTGCTCTCGTTCGCCGCCGTGCGTGCGGCGCTGCGTGAGCTGTCCGGCATCCAGAACTGGGAGAAGACGGCGCACGTGGGCGCGCACCTGCAGGGCGCCGGGCAGTCCCACTGATGACCGAGCCACTCCGGCAGAAACCGCTGGAGGACGTGCCGGAGACGGAGGCCCCGCCGGCGCGCATCTACCACCTTCCCGGCTCGCGGGACGAGGAGCGCGCGGCCCCCCGCGCCTTCGGCCGCGCGCTCGCCTGGGTGCGGGGGCACGCGCTGGACGCGGGGATCGTGACCGCGCTGCTCTCGATCGCCGGCGTCGTGCACGCCTGGGGCATGGCCAGGTTTCCGGCGTTCGTCGACGACGAGGGCACGTACGTCTCGCAGGCCTGGGCTGTGCTCAAGCTTCACGCCCTGGCTCCGTACACGTACTGGTACGACCATCCGCCGCTCGGCTGGCTGCTCCTGGCCGCGTGGGGCCGCGTGGTGCCCCTGTTCGGGCCCGACCAGTACGCCGTGGCGGCGGCGCGGACGTTCATGCTGGTGCTGCTGCTCGCCGCCGCCTTCTTCGTCTACGTGATCGCCCTGCGACTCGGGCTGCGGCGGCCGTTCGCGGCGCTGGCCGTGCTCCTCTTCACGCTGTCGCCGCTGGCGTTGCACTACCAGCGCATGGTCCTGCTCGACAACATCGGTGTCGTCTGGCTGCTCGCGGCGCTGCTGCTGGCGCTCACCCCGAAGCGCCGTCTGGCGGCGTACGCCGGAGCCGGCGTGTGCCTCGCCGCCGCGGTGCTGACCAAGGAGACCTTCGTCCTGCTCGCACCGGCCGTCGTGCTCGCCGTGTGGGAGACATCCCGCGCGGCCTCGCGCCGGTTCGCCCTTGCCGTGTTCGCCACCCTGTTCGTGCTCGTCGCGAGCTTCTACCTGCTGTTCGCGCTGCTGCGCGGCGAGTTTCTCCAGGGCGCCGGGCACACCAGCCTGCTCTACGGCATCCGCTATCAGCTGACGCGGCCCGGGACGGGCAGCATCTTCACCGCCGGGAGCGAGACGCGAGCGATCGTGAGGAGCTGGTTCGCGACCGATCCGTTCGTGTTCGCCGCCGCCGCGATCGTCCCGCTGGGGCTGGCCGTCAGGCGGCTGCGGCCGGTGGCCGTCGGCCTCGCCGTCCCGCTCCTCATGCTGCTTCGGCCCGGCGGCTACCTGCCGGCGATGTTCGTGATCGGCATGCTTCCGTTCGCCGCGCTCCTCGCGGCCGCCGCGGCGGATTGGGCGCTGCAGCCGCGCCGCGTCGCCTGGCTGCGGCGCCGCCGCCCGGTCGTCGCCGCTCGCGTCTACCTGGCGAGCGGCGAGCGGCGCCGGCGCACGGGCGGGCTTCTGGCGGTGGCCGTGGGCGCCGCGCTTCTGGCCGCGTTTGTCGTCGCCGCGGCCCCGCGCTGGGCGGCCGCCGACCGCCACGCCATGACGGCCGACGCCGCGGCGCCCTCCCGGGAGGCCGTAGCGTGGCTTGCCGCGCACGCCTCGCGGCGCGCCTACCTTCTGGTCGACGACTCCATCTGGACCGACCTGGTCGACCGCGGCTTCGCCCGCAGCCACGTCATCTGGTTCTCCAAGCTCGACCTGGACCCGAGCCTGGGCGGCACACGCTGGAACCGGTTCGCCTACGTGGTGCGCAGCAACCTCATCCCGTTCAGCGATTGGGGCCCCAACGCGCAGACGGTGTGGAGGCACGGCTCGACGGTGGCCGTCTTCAGATACGGGAGCGAGTGGGTGACCATCCGCAGAGTGGGCCGGCCGACCACGCTGCCGTCGGGCGCGCCGGCGCCCTGACGACGCCGCGAGCGCGGGAGCGTCTCGAAGCGGCGTGCGCCGGCGGCGGCCGGCCACCCGGTTGCGGCCGGCCCCCGGCCGCGGCCGCCACTGGGAGGCTGTGGCACGATAGAGCCGTGGACACCGACATCCTCGTCACCGTACTCGCCGGCGTGCTGCTCGTGGTCGCCGCCGTCGGCGTCGTCTATCCCGGCTTGCCCGGCAGCCTTCTCGCCATCGTCACGCTGCTCGTCTGGGCGTGGGCGATGGGCTCGTGGGCGGCGTGGATCGCCGCGATCGTCGGCGCGCTGCTCTGCGTCGTCGGCTGGTCGGCGAGCGCCCTGCTCACCGGCCGCAAGATGAAGCAGTTGCAGGTGCCGGGGTGGTCGGTGCTCGTCGCGGTGGTCGCGGGCGTAGCCGGCATGTTCCTGATCCCGGTCGTGGGGCTCTTCGTGGGCTTCGCGGTGGGCCTGCTCGCGAGCGAGCTCGTGCGGCGCCGGAACGTGCGCGAGGCGTGGCGCTCCGGGTTCGCCGCCCTCAAGGCCCTGGGCGCCGGGGTCCTCGTCGAGCTCCTGCTCGTGTGCGCCGCCGCGTCGGTCTGGTCGATCGGCGCGCTCGTTCACTTCTCCGTCCGTTAGCGTCCACGCCTCTGCGCTCCGTCCGGCGCGGACGGGGAACAGCCAGGGTATGGGTCAAAGGAGGACAGCATGACCATCGATCGTCACATCCTCGTCGGGCGCGACGTGTACTCGCGCGACGACCTCAAGGTAGGCGAGATCAAAGGCGTGACCGGAGACGCGGAGTTCGTGATCGTCTCCCGGACGCTCGCCAACGACCTGCTGATCCCCATGGACGAGCTCCATGAGATCCGCGGGCGCCTTGAGATCCAGCGCACCAGGTCGTACCTCGACGACGCCCCCGACGTGGAGCCGGACCACATCACGCTGGACGACCGGCAGCGCCTGGAGGAGTTCTACCGGGCGCGGGCGGCGTAGCCGCTCCCGCGCCAGAACCCCGGAGGACCCGGACGCCGGAGGGCCGCAGAGGCGACATCCGCCCCTGCGGCCCTCCGGTCGCGGTGATGTCCGTCGGGTGGTGCCGCGCCGACCAGGCGCTCGGCTCGACCGCCCGCTCTTTTGCCTGTGCTCTGCGCTCTCGTCTGAGCCGCTCTGGCCGGCTGTTGCCGATTTGGCACTGGTTGGCCAGGGGTATCGCCACAAAGTCGGCAACAAGGTCAGCTGGTGAGCAGGTAGACGCCGGCGAGCACTACGAGAGCGCCACTGACGCGCCGTACCCAGATCGTCACTCCCGAGCGATCGCCCCACGAGGCCCAGCTCTGCACCTTCTGGGCAGCCGTGCCTGCGGCGACGATGACGCCACAGTGCCCTGCTGCGAAAGCGGCAAGCAGGCCGACCGCCAGCAGGTAATCGGTGTCCGCGCTGCCGAAGACGATCATGAGCAGCGGGGCCAGGAAGGCGAACGAGCAGGGGCCGAGGCCGACGCCGAAAGCAAGCCCGAGCCCCACCGCCGCCGGAGCGCCCCGCCGGCTCGTAGTCTTGGGGAAGACGTTCCAATGCAGCGGCAGCAAACCCATGAGATAGAGGCCGAAGACGAAGAAGACGACGGCGACTGCGATGTTCCCGACGGGCCCGAGGTCGCCAAGCAGCCTCCCGAGCGACCACGTGATGATCCCAATCAGCGCGATAGACGCGAGTACGCCAAGCGAGAACAGGGTCGAGAGTCGGAGCGCGCGCTTGGTCGAGGCATCTTCCCGCGTGGAGATGAAACCGACAACGAGGGGCACGCTCGCCAGATGGCAGGGGCTGAAGACGATGCTCACGACGCCCCATGCGAACGCCGCCAGCAGTGCCCAGCCGAGCGACTGGCTGAGGCCGTTGCTCAGGCTGGTGAGAATCTGCTCCAGCACCGCGCGCTACTGCGTGGTGATCTTGGTGAGGCCCCGCTCTACGAGGAGCGCCTCAATGTCCTCCTGCGGGTAGAAGCCGACGTGCCGATGGAATTCCGCGCCCGTCTCGTCGAGGAAGACCTGGGTGGGGATCATCTGGACGCCGTACTCCTTGGCCGGCGCGGGATCCTTCCAGACGTCGTAGAACACGACATCGATCTGGTCACCGAATGTCTTCTCGATGCCGGCCATGACAGGTCTCATCTCCTTGCATGGGACGCAGCTGTTGGAGCCCAGCTCGACGAACGTGACCTTCGGCGCGTCGCCAGGACTGTGGCCCGACGCGGGTGTGGCGGAAAGCCCGGCTTCGCCGGCAGATCCGCCACACCCCGCGAGCGCCAGCACGCCGAGGAGCGCGCCGATGATTGCGAGCACGGCGCCCCGGTTTCGCATGCGCCGCGCCGAGGTCATCCTTGGGCAGCCAGGGCCGTGGTGATCATCGTGCTCACTTCTGCCTTCGACGGCACCTGGCCGCTCATCACGAGCTTGCCGTCGATGGCGAGGCGCGGGCGTCGACATGACGCCGTAGCCCATGATGCTTGGGTAGTCCTCCACCTTGACGACCTCGGCGTCACTGATGCCGAGCTCGCGGACCGCTTCTTCGGTGATCGGCCATCAGCTTCTGGCAGTTGGCGCAGCCGGAACCGAGGATCTCGAGCTTCATCGTGTCTCTCCTAGTCGTCGTGGTTGCGGTCGGATGCGTTGCGGTGTTTCGCGGCGGGGGACTTCGTGGCGCAGGCGCTGACGTCGCTCGGGACGGGCGGCGCGCTGCGGAGGCGCTCCACGTAGGCGAGGAAGCCCTGCAGGTCGCCGTCGAAACGCTCCCAGTCGATGGAGTAGTAGGTGCGCGCGCCCTCGTCGCGCATGTTGACGAGGCCGGCGTCGCGCAGCAGCGCCGAGATGGTGCGAGACGAGCGGCTGGCTCAGGTCGAGCGGCCCGGTCATCTCGCAGACGCAGCGCTCGCCGCCGAGCAGGAACTCGATGATCTGGGCGCGCGTCGGAGTTGCAGAGCGCCTTGAAGAACGGCACGAAGTCTCGATCGTGCCCTTGCGGCGGCTTCCATCGGCCATCAGGTCATCTTCCTGTCCGCTCCTCGGTGGGTCGCAGACGACCTCGTCGACGCCGGCGGCCACGGCCGCCGGCACGGGCTCGTCCGTCATGCCCCAGTACTTGCGCCCCATCCACAGGGCCACGTTGACGAGGCCGATCATCACCGGCACCTCGACCAGCGGCCCGATGACGGCGGCGAAGGCCACGCCCGAGCCGATGCCGAACACGGCGACGCTCACGGCGATGGCGAGCTCGAAGTTGTTGCTCGCGGCGGTGAAGGAGAGGGTCGCGGTCTTCGAGTAGTCGGCGCCGATCTTGCGCCCCATGAAGAAGCTCACGAAGAACATGATCGACGAAGTAGATGAGCAGCGGGATGGCGATGCGCACGACGTCGAGCGGCAGCTGCACGATGAGGTGGCCCTTGAGGCTGAACATCACGACGATCGTGAACAGCAGGGCGATCAGCGTGAGCGGGCTGATGCGCGGGATGAACTTCTGCTCGTACCACTCGCGGCCCTTGTACTTGAGGCCCAGGTAGCGCGTGAGCATGCCGGCGAGGAACGGGATGCCGAGGTAGATGAAGACGCTCTTGGCGATCTGGCCGATGGAGACGTCGACGGCGACGCCGTGCAGGCCGAAGAGCGGCGGCAGCTTGGTGACGAAGATCCAGGCGAAGAGGCTGTAGAAGAGCACCTGGAAGACCGCGTTGAAGGCGACCAGGCCGGCGGCGTACTCGGTGTCGCCCTTGGCGAGCTGGTTCCAGACGATGACCATGGCGATGCAGCGCGCCAGGCCGATCATGATGAGGCCGACCATGTACTGCGGGTAGTTGTGCAGGAAGATGATCGCCAGGAAGAACATGAGGAGCGGCCCGATCACCCAGTTCTGCACCAGCGAGAGGCCGAGGATCTTGTAGTCGCGGAAGACGTCGCCGAGCTCCTCGTACTTCACCTTGGCCAGCGGCGGATACATCATCACGATGAGGCCGATGGCGATGGGGATGTTGGTCGTGCCCGACCGACCACTGCGGTTGATGAACGTCGGGCACGCCGGTGAAGGCCCAGCCGAGGAACACGCCGATGGCCATGGCGAGGAAGATCCAGAGCGGTCAGGTAGCGGTCGAGGAAGGAGAGTCGCTTGATCGTGCCTTCGGCCATGCGAGGGTCTCCTCGCTGGTCAGCAGCAGCAGCCGGCCGCGATGGCGGCGCGGATGATCCGGTGCGGGCGTGCAGGTAGCGGTCGGCCAGGTCGAGCACGGCCTGCGCGGGAGTGCCCTGACGGCCTGCGCGATGGTCACGACAAGGTCGCGCGCGAGAGCGACCGTCCCTCCAGCCACTTCAGATCGTCCGCGAAGCGCACGAGGGCGGGGTCGGGCTCAGGACCGCAGGCGCCGCTCGAGCAGCAAAGCGGCCGGTCGACGACGGTGATGGAACGCATCGCTCTCCTTATCTCACTCGGTCTGCCGACCGCAGATGCGATCGGCTGGCGACACCAAGTAGCGTACATTGACAAATGTTTATGGTCAAGCTAAGTTGATATAAAGTCTAGCGCATGATGAAGCCAGAGACCAGCATCCATTCGGGCCGAAGGGCAGGGCAGTGTGAAGACCATCGAGATCGACCAGCCGTTCGCCGTCTTCTCCGACGTGCACGGCAACCTCCCTGGGCTCGAGGCGATCCTCGCCGACATCGAGCGCCGCGGCGTCGCCGCGCACCATCTCGCCTCGGCGACCTCGTCGGCTACGGTCCCTCGCCCAACGAGGTCGCCCTGCTCGTCCGCGACCGCGGCATCCCCATCGCTCATGGGCAACTACGACCAGGGCATCGGCTTCGAGACCGGCGACTGCGGCTGCGTCTACAAGACCGACGAGCAGCGCGCCGAAGGCGCGGTCTCGCTCGCCTGGACGCAGGAGGCGGTCACCGACGAGGTCAAGGCCTACCTGCGCACGCTCGAGGACCACTTCGTCCTGAAGACGCCGGCCGGCGACATCCTCGCCGTACACGGCAGCCCGCGGCGCATCAACGAGTACCTCTTCGAGGACCGGCCCGGCCTCCGCCATGGAACGCATGGCGCGCGAGTACCCGTACCCGGCGATCCTCTTCGGGCACACGCACGTGCCCTACGCGCGCCAGGTCGGCGAGACGACCTTCGTCAACGTCGGCAGCGGCGGCCGTCCCAAGGACGGCGACTGGCGGGTCTGCTACGCGATCGTCGATCCCGGCGCGGCTCGGCGACGTCCGGGCTTCGTCGAGTTCGTGCGCGTGCCCTACGACTACGAGCGGCTGCAGCGCGAGCTGGCTGCGACGCCGCTGATCACGAGCTTCGCGGGCCCCGCGGCTCAGGAAGGATGAAGCGCTCATGCCTCAGCAGACGATAGACCCCGCGCCTCCCGCCACCGAGGAGGCCCCGGAGCCCGAGCGCGTGGTCCCCATGTGTGAGTGCGGGACCCCGCCGGCCGCCTTCGTCGCGGACCCAGAGGCCGCTTCCACCCCGGCTCCCGGCACGGTTCCCGGTCGCGCGCCGCACAGGGTCCTCGCGCGCCTGTTCATGCGCCTGCCGCTCTGGCTGCGCGTGACGTTCCGGTGTGGTCGCCTGGGCGATCGTCTACCACTTCTGGCTGCCGCTGGCGACGTGGCGTTCACGCTGGACGTGCTTCACCTCACGGCCAGGCGCCTGGCCTCGTCGCTCGAGTTCTTCGTCTACGACAGCGTCAAGGTCCTGCTGCTGCTCACGATCGTCGTCTTCGGCGTCGGCGTGGTGCGCTCGTTCTTCAGCCCGCAGCGCACGCGCGCTCTGCTGCACGGCCGTCGTGAGGCCACGGGCAACGTGATGGCCGCGAGCCTCGGCATCGTCACGCCCTTCTGCAGTTGCTCGGCCGTGCCGCTGTTCATCGGCTTCGTCGAAGCCGGCATCCCGCTCGGGCGTGACCTTCTCGTTCCTCATCGCTGCACCCATGGTGAACGAGATCGCCCTGGTGCTCCTCTACGGCCTCTTCGGCTGGTGGGTCGCGGCGCTCTACCTCGTCACCGGCCTCCTCATCGCCATCGTCGCCGGCTGGGTCATCGGCCGTCTCAAGATGGAGCGCTACATCGAGGACTGGGTGCGCGAGATCCGCATGGGTGACGCCGAGGACACCGCAGGCGCTCGACTGGAACGCGCGCGTCGCCTACGCGGTGCAGGCGGTCAAGGACATCGTCGGCAGGGTCTGGCTCTACGTGCTCGCCGGCATCGCCGTTGGCGCCGTCATCCACGGCTACGTGCCGCAGAACTTCATGGCCGGCATCATGGGCGCCGGCACCTGGTGGAGCGTGCCGCTCGCCGTCGTGCTCGGCATCCCCATGTACTCGAACGCGGCCGGCATCATCCCCATCGTGCAGGCGCTGCTCGAGAAGGGCGCCGCGCTCGGCACCGTGCTCGCCTTCATGATGTCGGTGATCGCGCTCTCGCTGCCCGAGACGATCATCCTGCGCAAGGTGCTCAAGTGGCCGCTGATCTTCGTCTTCCTCGGCGTGGTCGGCGTCGGCATCATGTTCGTCGGCTTCCTCTTCAACGCCGTCCTGTAAGCGGGCGGTGTGCGTGGACGCCCTGACCACCTTCACCGACGAGTCTGAGTACGAGCGCGCCGTGGCCGTGCTGGACGACCTCGGCGTCGAGCGCCTGCTCGTCTCGCCCAAGCCGGCGTATAGCCACGTTGGCTGCCCGGCCATTGCGCTCGGCGATGCGGCGAAGGCGCGATTCCTCGACGCCGCCGGCGCAGACATCCTGAGCGCCGGCTGGGTGGACTTTCGGCCGCCGTCACAAGCAGTCCCGGACGAGGGCCCGCGAGAGTTCGCCGAGGACCTCGTCGGCCGGGTCGCCATCGTCGTTCTGGCGCCGTGCGTCGCCGACCCCGACCGCCTGCGCCTCACGGCTCATCTGTCCGGCGACGTGGCGAAGGCGCTCCCGTACCTGAACGCGGAGATGCCGCAAGGCTCCTATGTCGCCAAGCTGCCCGTGCTCACGTTCATGGACGGCCACCGCATGGTGTCGCTGTTCCGCGACCGTGTCGCCGTGGCCAAGGCCGACGACATCGTCGACGCCTGGGCGAGCCTGGAGCACATTCGCTGTCTGGTGAACGACGTCTGGTCCCGTCGGGAGGCGATCGTTCCCTCGTGCGAGCTGCGCCGCAGGCCGCCGGCACTGGAGATCTACAAGCGTCTGCCTGCCACGAACTGCAAGGAGTGCGGCGCGGCGAGCTGCATGGCTTTCGCTTGGGCCGTGTGGCGCGGTGACGCGGACCCGAGGCTCTGCCTGCCGGTGTTCGAGGGATGACCGCGGCGACCTCAGGGACGCGCTGCTTTCCATCTGCTCGGGGTTGGGGCTCGAAGTCGGCTGATCGGCGTTTGCTCCCCGGCGTCGGGTTCTTCATATATGCACTTGCATTTATGAATGCGCCGACGGATAATCAGCAGAAGTTGATGAATCAAGGCGCGGGGGTGCGTTCTCGGGTGCGTTCTTCCTCGTCGCCGCGCAAGCAGTCTCCGACCTCGTCAAGTGAACCTTTCTCTGAGGAGGAGTAGCCATGACCACGCCGCTACACACCGCCCGACTGGGCCTTCGAGTTCCACGGCCATCGCTGCCCGTTCATGCCGATCGGCTATCGCATGGGCGGCTGGCGCTCGAGCAAGCTCGATGTCGAGCGCGAGAAGGACCACGGCCTGTTCGTCTTCCCCGAGCTCGGCGAGGGCCACCCCCAGACCTGCATGATGGACGGCATCCAGGTGGCCACCGGCGCGACCTACGGCAAGGTCCTGATGAGCCAAGACCTTCTACGGCAAGCTGGCCGCGCGTCTTCTACCACCCCGACCGCGACGCCGTGCGCTACGTCCTGCAGCCCGACTTCATCGACGAGATGGGCAAGCACGAGTTCTTCGGCTACCGCAAGCGCGGCATCGAGCCCTCCGAGATCCCGGCTGCGGTCACCGACGACCTCATGGGCTGGGTGGCCGATCTGCCCAGACGAGACCGTCTTCAGGGTCCAGGACCTGCCCGACTTCACCTTCGAGCCGGTCAAGGGCTCGTTCAACAAGACCAAGTGCTCGAGCTGCGGCGAGTACGTCTTCGATCGCTACGTGCGCATCAAGGACGGCGAGCCGATGTGCATCCCGTGCTCGGGCTACGAGCCGGCGCCGCAGCAACAGTAGGAGGAGCGCGATGACTGACACTGCCGCGATGCCGGCCGCCGCTGATACTGCCACGGCGCCCGCCCTGCAGTTCCTCGCCGAGGAGATGGCCAAGGTCATCGGGCTCGAGAGCGCGCCGGTGGCCGTCTTCTTGCTCGCTCCCGACGCCGACATGGCCCCGTTCGCCGGCTGGGAAGCGGTGAAGCGCCACCGCTACTGCCAGGCGCTGATGAAGGCGCGCTCCGGCGAGCACGTCATCCTCGAGGCCGACGAGCTGGCCTGCCCGGCGGCCGCCAAGGCGTTCGGCTTCAGGCCGCTGACGCCGGCGCTGCAGACGGGCAAGGGCCTCGTCGGCTTCGGCATCGTCGCCGAACCCGAGAGCGGCGCTGCCATGTTCCGCGGCATGAGCTGCCTCGAGCCAGGCACCGTGGCACGCCTCGCGCTCTGCCCGCTGTCCGAGGCTCCGGCGCTGCCGGACGTGGTGGTCGTCGAGGGCCCGCCGGAGCAGCTCATGTGGCTGCTCCTCGCCGAGGTCAACCTGCGCGGCGGCGAGCGCCTGCTCGGCAGCACCGCCGTGCTGCAGGCGACCTGCGTCGACGCAACCATCATCCCGCACCTCGAGCAGCGCCTGAACTTCACCATGGGCTGCTACGGCTGCCGCGAGGCGACCGACCTCGAGCCCGCCGAGACCGTCGTCGGCTTCCCCGGCGGGCGCCTTGCCCAGCTCGTCGACAGTCTCGCGTTCCTCAGCGAGAAGGCGGTGCCGCGCTCGCGCGCCAAGCACGCCCACGAGGCACTCGTCAGCGGACGCGCGCCGAGACGCCCGACGCACCGTCGCCCTTCGACCGGGGGGCAGAGTGACCCGGACTCGATGCACTTCCACCGTCCGTCGCACATCTCAATCCAGAGGAGTCATCATGCTCGATCAAGACCTGCTCGACCTCGGCCTCAAGTTCCACGGCCAC
This sequence comes from uncultured Thermoleophilia bacterium, assembly GCA_963798285.1. Lineage (GTDB taxonomy): Bacteria > Actinomycetota > Thermoleophilia > UBA2241 > UBA2241 > CAIXSE01. The sequence continues at coordinate 518,776 of CAWCSR010000002.1, forward strand.
AAGTGCCCCGCCATGCCCATGGGCCTGCGCACCGGCCTCGCCGCCATGAACGCCCTCGGCGTCGAGCACGCCGCCGACGGCCAGCTCGTCGCCCTCGTCGAGCTCGACGAGGACCACTGCGCCACCTGCTTCGCCGACGGCGTCCAGGTCGCCACCGGCTGCACCTTCGGCAAGGGCAACATCCGCCGCCTCGGGCTACGGCAAGTTCGGCCTCACGCTGATCGACAAGCGCACCCAGCGCGCCGTGCGCGTGGTACCCAAGGGCAGCGTGATGATGAAGAACCGCGAGTCCGAGTTCATGAAGCTGCGCAGCTCGGGCACGCCCGCGTCGCAGATCCCCGACGAGCGTCGTCGACCCGCTGTCGCGATGGTCTCCTCGGCCCCGACGAGACGCATCCTCGACATCGGCGAGGTGACCGACTACGAGTGGCACGACGCGCCGCACACCTTCGAGGCCTTCCTCTGCCCCGAGTGCGGCGAGATGGTCGTCGAGCGCAACGCGCGCGTCAAGGCCGGCGTGGCCGTCTGCCAGCCCTGCTCCGAGCGCTAGGCCGCCGGGAAGCGTGCGCACATGACGAGCACCTACCTCATCGCCGCGCTCGTGACGCTCGCCTTCACGATCGTGCTCACGGTGGCCGGCCTGGGCGCGGCGTTCATCCTCGTGCCCGTCTACCTGGCGCTCGGGGTGGGCATGCACTCGGCGCAGGCCACGGCGCTGCTGCTCAACGCCATCGCCATGGCCTTCGCCTGCGCCCGCTACATCCCGGCGAAGCTGGTCGACTTCCGCGTCGCCATCCCCATCGTCATCGTGGCGACGATCCTCTCGCCGCTCGGGGCCTACGTCAGCTCCTACGTCCCGGTGACGACGCTGAAGTGGATGTTCATCGGCTTTCTCGTCTTCGCCGGCGCGATGATGCTCTTCTACAAGCCCAAGCCGCGCGAGGTGGCCGGCCGGGGCGAGGTCGTCGGCGTCGGCCTCGGCGTCGGCGGCGCGGCCGGCTTCCTCGGCGGCATGCTCGGCGTCGGGGGAGGCAACTTCGTCGTGCCCGCGCTCGTCTGGCTCGGACTCGACGCCAAGCGCGCCGCCGGCACCACCGCGTTCGTCGTCGTCTTCGCCTCGTTCACCGGCTTCCTCGGCCAAGCTTCCGTGGCCACCATCGACCTCACCCTGCTCGCCTGGACCGCCGCCGCCTCGATCATCGGCGCCCTGATCGGCTCCTGGCTCATGCACCGCAAGCTGCAGGCGGCGCAGGTCAAGACGTCCATCGGCGTGCTGCTCTTCTTCATCGCCGCCACCATGGCGTACAAGCTGATCGGGTAGGTGGCCTGGTATGGCACACGACCACAGCCACAGCCGCGTCAGGCTCGGCCGCCGACTCCTGATCGGCCTGGTGATCAACGCGGGAATGCTCGCCCTGCAGGTCGTGGGCGGCATCTCGGCCAACAGCCTGGGGCTGCTCTCCGACGCCGCCCACAACGGCAGCGACGTGGCCGCCTTGGGCATGGCCTACGCCGCCGACCGGGTGCGCACACGTCCGGGGACCGACAAGCTCACGTTTGCCTACGGTCGCTGGGAAGTGCTGGTCGCGCTGATCAACGCCGTGGCCCTGATCGCCGTGTCGGCGGTGATCGTGTACGCGGCCGTCGGCAGACTGATCCACCCTTCGTCTGTGAACGGCCCGCTCGTCATGGCGTTCGCCGCGGTCAGCCTCGTCGGCAACGCGCTCGCGGCCTGGCTGCTCGAGGGGGAGAAGAGCGTCAACGCCCGCAGCGCCTTCCTGCACCTGATGGGCGACGCCGCCGCTTCGGGTGCCGTGCTCGTCGGCGGCCTCTTCATCTGGCTCGCGCATCTCGATCGCGTGGACCCAGTGCTCTCGATCGCCATCGCCGCGTGGATCAGCTACGGAGCGATCAAGGTGATCGTCGAGGCCGGGCGGATCCTGCTCGAGGGCGTCCCTGTCGGGCTGGACGTGGCCGAGGTTGAGCGCGCCGTGCTCGGCGTGGACGGCGTCGCCGGCGTGCACGACCTGCACGTCTGGTCCGTCTCCTCGACCGACGCGGTGCTCTCGGCGCACGTGCAGCTCGCCGACACGCAGCTCTCGGGCACCTCCCGTGTCGTCGACCAGATCAAGGAGGCTCTGGCGACGGCCTTCGGCATCCGTCACGCCACGCTGGAGCTCGAGTGCGCCGGCAGGGAGTGCGCCGATGGGTGCTGCATCTACGCGCCCGCACCAGTCTCCGAACGGTCCACCTGAGGAAGAGGAGCCACCATGCCCTGGTTTGCCGGCGTTACCCGCCCGGAGGTCGATTGGGGTCCGACCATCGACTCCAAGAAGTGCGTGTCCTGCGGCCTGTGCCTGAACTGCGGCAAGGACGTCTTCGATTGGGTCGACGGCAAGTCCGTGGTGACCCGTCGAGACGACTGCGTCGTCGGCTGCATGACCTGCGGCAACCTCTGCCAGGGCCACGCCATCGGCTTCCCGCCGCTCGACGACCTGCGGAAGTTCTACCGCGACCACCACGTGTGGAAGCAGGTCCAAGCGGCGATGGTCGCCAGCGGAAAGATCCCGGAATGACAGCCCGCTCGGTCATCGACGCCGGCGTCTGCGGGTTCCACACCACGGTCGCCGCCGACTCCCCCGAAAGGCGTCACGTCAGCTTCGCCATCGGGACGGGCCGCGACGTGGTCGCGAGGCTCGTCGCCGCGCCCGAGGAACTGCAGCCCATCGACGTCTACGGCGACGTCGACAAGCGCAAGGAGAGTGTCATCCTGGCCACCGTCGTCGAGACGGTGGCGGAGTGCCGCAAGAGCTGCGCCGTGCCGCTCGGAGCCTTCAAGGCCATGCAGGTGGTCACCGGCCTGGCGCTCCCCAAGGACGTGCGCATCGAGGTCGCCGAAGAGAACGGCGAGACAGCCCCGTGATCAAACGGACGGTGTCACATGCCGCACCTCGGTCATTCAAACCAAGAAGGGACGAGATGGAAGGCAGCGCCACGCCGAGTCCCACGGAGATCATGCGCAGCATGGCCCCCGACAGGGCCAAGATCTATCTGGAGCACAAAGCGAAGCCGCGCCGCCACCCAGCCGGGATCGCACGGCCTGCAGACGAGGGCCGTGTGGCCTCATGACGGCTATCGAGGTACAGCGCGTCCAGACCCTGCCCGATGAGCCCGTTGCCAAGGCTCGCCAGGTGAGTCTGGCGACGCTGTTCCTCGCCTACCTGCAGATCGGGCTGACGGCCTTCGGCTTCACGATGCTGCAGAAGGTCGTGCAGCTTGTCGTCGGCAGGAAGCACTGGCTGACGCGCGAGCAGGCCGACCACGGCCTCGCCCTGGTGCAGCTCTACCCGGGGCCGATCATGGTCGACTTCACGGCCTACGTCGGCTACCGGCTGCGCGGCGTCAAGGGCGCGCTCGCCGCCGTTCTCGGCTTCGTGCTGCCCTCGTTCGCGCTCATGATCGCACTCTCCGCCGTGTACTTTGCCGCGGGCAACATCGCCTTCGTGCACGCCCTCTTCATCGGCCTCGACGCCCTCGTGGTCGGCATCGTCCTGAACCTCACGATCGACTTCGGGCAGCGTGCCCTGAAAGGCCCAGTGCAAGCCACGCTGGCGGTGGTCGCTTTCGCGGTGATGTTGTTCGGGATCAGCGCCCTGCTAGCCATCCTCATCGCCTTGGTCGTCGGCGCTGTGTTCCTGCGACCGGCCGCGGACCCGGGCATTCCGGCGGAGGTTGCTTCGCCGGCCGGGGCACGCGCTGCCGGGCGGGGGCATCACTTCGCCACCTGGTGGCCGATCGCGGCGACGGTGGCCGTGGTCGTCGCCGTCGCCGTAGCCGCTGCCCTGTGGGGCGGAGTCGTCGGCGCGATGGCGCTGTCGTTCTTCAAGACCGGGTCGGTGGCCTTTGGCAACGGCGCCACGATCATGCCGCTCATCCAGGCCGACGCCGTCACCCACTACCACTGGCTCACCCAGGGCCAGTTCGCTGACGGCATCGCCCTGGGGCAGATCACCCCGGGACCGTTCCTCATCACCGCTGCCTTCGTGGGCTACAAGATCGGCGGCGCCTGGGTTGCGCTGCTCGCCACCTTCGCCATCTTCGCACCCTCGTTCGCGATGACGCTGGTGTTCACCGAGGTCTTCGAGCATCTGCACACGCTGGCGTGGGTACGCGGCGCTCTGGCCGGCATCCTGGCCGCGTTCGTCGGTCTTCTGGCGGTGGTTACCCTGCAGCTCGGCAGCGTCACCGGCGGGCGGGCGGGTCTGCTTACGCTGGCCGCGGCGGCATTCGTCGCCGTGCGCTTCTTCAAGCTCGACGTGCTCTGGGTGTTCGCTGGCGGCCTGGGGCTCTGGACCCTCCTGCATGCGTTCGGCTGGGCTTGAGGGTGCTCCGCCGCGGCCGGTTGAGGGCAACTGACGGAAGTTGCCGCGCACCGACGAGCACCTCACCCGCAGCAGCCCCCCGCTGCCGAATGTCTGTGTCGCCGGGGCGATGATGTCTTCCGCAAGCCCAAGCCGCGCGAGGTGGCCGGCCGGGACGAGGTCGTCGGCCTCGGCGTCGGCAGCGCGGCCGGCCTCCTCGGCGGCATTCGAGGGCCGACGATGCGAATGAGCTCGCGGTCGGGAGGCCCGAGGTTCTAGCGTGCGCCGCGCGGTTCGACGGGCCCTGAGCCCGCTCCGTTTCCACGGATCGCGGCGACGATCTCGTCGAGGCCCTGGTCCGTCGACCCGCGTCCCTCGAACCAGCCGCCGCGTTGTGTTCACTTGAACGGCGTCAGGCGCTCCGCTGGGCGTCGGCGCAGCCGATGCAGTGTCTGCGCGCCACGACCACGCCCCAGATGGACGTCGCGAGGGCGGGCGCCACGATCAGCAGCAGAAAGGCTCCGACGATCAGATACGCCGGGTCCACGGGCGAGTATCGCGCCCATCCCAGGATCGTCGCGACGCCGGCGGCGGCGAAGAGGAAGCCACCGAAGAAGAGGCTGCGACCCCCCGTCTTTGCGCCGACGGTCTTCAGCTCGTCCTCGCTCAGGACCCGGGTCCAGCGCAGCGAGGCGCCCACGATGCCGGAGACGGCGACCAGCGTGAGCATCGTGCCGAGGCCGAACACGAGGCCCGGGACGAACCCGAGCCACGCCGAGCCCATCGCCGGCGCGGCGATCGTGTTGACGAACACAGCGAAGCCGCCAAAGCCGAAGCCGGCGATGAACCCGTGCACGATCGCCCAGTGCGCGGGCGGGACGCCGGGGACCCGGTCGGTGTCGTGGTGATGGCGGCTGACCGAATCGCTTGGCGGGTTCACCTCTCGAGGATCGTCATGGTGGTGCCCGAACAGGTGGATGTGGACGTACCGCCCGTAGCCGAGGAGCAGGGCGCCCGCCACCGACATGGCCAAGCCCACGACCATGTACACGATGCCGTTGACCGAGGGTCTGAGCAGGAACGGCGCGAGGGCGAGGTAAGCCACCTCTGCGACGATCGCGCGCTGCACGGTGAACGCGGCCGAGAACACCAGGCCGACCTTGATGCCCTCGCGGCCGCTGGCGCCGCCTAGGGCGTAGCTGAACGTGATCGGCCACGTGTGCTCGTCGGGCAGCACGCCGTGGAGCATGCCGAACAGGAAGGAATATGTCACAGCGATGATCGGGGTCACGCGGGCGCTCCGGCGGAGTGGTCTCCTCTCCGGTCTTGCCGCCGGACGCCGGGGCCCAAACCGAGGACGGCCGGCGCCCGGCTCAGCTCAGCGCCGGCGGCCGAACGAGCCTCGCCCCTCGGCGCCTGCGTCTCAGCAGCAGGACGAGCCCGAACAACAGCTCCCGTGCGCCGGCTTGATGGCCCGCACGAAGCCGCTCACGAGCTGCACGCCCTCGGGCATCGGGGGGGCGCCGCACATGTTGTTGGCGTCGGAGCCGTCATACACGTTGGTCACCTCGACGCTCGCGTCGGCGAAGCCGGCGCGCGTCAGGCGCTCGATGAAATCCCGTTCCTCGAGCGCTCCGGAGATGCAGGCGGACCAGGCGCCGGGGTCGTCGAGCAGCGTGCGCGGCACGAGGGCCGTGTCCCCCTGGAAGAGCACGTCGCTGATCGCGAACCGGCCGCCCGGCCTGAGCACCCGGAAGGCCTCGGCGAGTGCACGGTCCTTGTCGGTCGAGAGGTTGACGACGCAGTTGCTGATGATCACGTCCACCGAGGCGTCGGGCAGCGGGATGTCTTCGAGCTCGCCCTTGAGGAACTCGACGTTCTCGACGCCGGCCTCGCGCTGGTTCTCGCGCGCCAGGGCGAGCATCTCGTCGGTCATGTCGAGCCCGTAGGCCTTGCCGGCGGACCCGACGTGCCGGGCGGAGAGGAGGACGTCGATGCCGCCGCCACTGCCGAGGTCCAGCACGACCTCACCGGGCAAGAGCTCGACGAGCGCCGTCGGGTTGCCGCAGCCGAGGCTGGCGAGCACCGCGGTCTCGGGGAGTCCGCTCGTTTCGTCCACGCAGTAGAGGCCACGGGCCACGTCGTCCATCGGCTCAACCGCGGCGGCTGGTCCGCAACTGCAGCCGCAGCCGCAGGGCTGGGACTGGCTCGCGGCGACGGCTCGCTCGGCGTAGTGGTCGCGGATCTGAGCCTTGAGTTCCGCGTCGCTCCGGGTCTCGGGCATTGGTTTCCTCTCCCTTAGTCATATCAAAGTCAGTCACTTTGATGATATAATGAGGAGAGTCTCTGTCAACTCCATAGCAACCACTAGTGTGCTGAACTCGATGCGAGGTGGAGTTCATGGCGCTCAGCGATATCGAAGAGCAGGAGGCGACCCGTTGCTGTGCGTCGCCGGGACCGTCGGCTGATCGCTGCTGCCCCGCGCCCGACGCGGGGGACGTGCTGCGGCTTACGCAGGTCGCAAAGGCCCTCAGCGACCCTACCCGTCTCGGCATGCTCGACGTCATGGCGCAGGGCCGGGCCTGCTGTGGCCTGCCCCAGCTCTCCGAGCGAGGAGTGCCCGGCGCAGGCGATCCCGAGGGCATCTGCGTCTGCGACTTCCAGGAGCACTTCCGCCTCGGACAGTCGAAGGTGTCGTACCACCTCCGCGTGCTCCGCGAGGCCGGCCTCGTGCGCGAGGAGGCCCGCGGCAAGTGGAGCTTCTATGCGATCGACGGTGAGGCGGCCGCTGAGGCGCTCGAGGCCTTCAAGGACCTGCTTCGCGTCTGAGGTCAGGCAGCGGCAGCGGGACACGAGAGAAGGAGATCGACGGTGAGTCATCAGGAGCTCGTCTGGGGTCCGACAATCGACGAGGCCGCCTGCACCGACTGCAAGGTGTGCCTCGAGTTCTGCCATCAGAGCGTCTACGCGATGGTCGACGAGCACGTGCGCGTCGTGGCGAAGGACTCCTGCATGGAGGGCTGCTCGTACTGCGCCGGCATGTGTGAGGCCGGCGCCCTGACCTTTCCGACGCTCGATGAGCTTCGGGCCGCCAGGCGGCAGGACTGAGGCCTCGTCTCGAGACGGACGTGCCCGGCCTCTCCAGCAAGGGCAGCGAGAGTCCGCGTCAAACGGCTCGCCCTCCGCTCGTGCCCATCGCGGCCCTTGGGCTGCTCACCATCGTCACGTATGGCGTCGCCTTCTACGCCTACGGTGTCCTCATCGCGCCGATCGCGGTCGAGACCGGCTGGCCGCAGGCGGCGCTGGGAGCCATCTTCAGCGGCGCGCTGCTCATCACCGGGATCGGCGGCGTGGTGGCGGGAGGACTGCTGGACCGCTTCGGCGAGCAGCCCCTGTTCGCGGTCGCGGCGGTGCTCGGCGCGGGCTCGCTCCTGCTGGCGGCATCGCAGGCCCAACTCCTGGCGTTCGCCCTCAGCTACGCCGTGGGCTGTGGACTCATCGGTGCGCTCGGCTTCTACCACGTCACCCAGACCGTCGCGGCGCGCGTCGCCCCGGGCGCGCCGGCCAAGGCGATCATCTGGCTGACGCTTCTGGGCGCCTTTTCCGGCCCGATCTACCTGCCGTTGACCGGTTGGCTCTGTACAGAGGTCGGCTGGCGGGGAGCCGTGCGGTTCGAAGCCGCGAGCGCGGCGGTCGCCTTCGTCGTCGCGCAGCTGCTGGTCCGGGGCCATCGCGTCAGGCCGGCGCGCGGGCCACGCGAGAGCGCCCTGCACGCGCTGCGACTCGCGCTTCGCGACCGGCGCATGCGACGCTGGCTCGCGGCGACGCTCATCGCAGGCGCCGCTACCGACGCTATCCTGCTCTACCAGGTCCCCGCGATGGTCGCGCTCGGGCTGCCCCTCTCCGTCGCCGCGGCTCTCGCCGGCTTCCGGGGCGCGGCTCAGCTCGCGGGACGCCTTCCGCTGGGGCCGCTGACCGCTCGTGTGGGCGCGCGCCGCACCATCATCGGCGTCTTCGCGATCGCGGCGGTGGCGGCGCCGCTGCTCTTCGTCAGCGATCACTTGGCGGCGGCGCTCGTTTTCGCGTTCGTCATCGGCGCCGCGACCGGCGCCTTCTCGGCGCTGCAGGGGATCTACTCACACGAGCTCGCCGACCCTGAGCACCTCGGCGCCCTGCTCGGGACCCAGATGGCGCTCTTCGAGGTAGGCGGAGCGCTCGGCCCGGTGACGGCAGGCGCGCTGCTGGGCGTCACGGGCTCCTACGTCCCGATGGTGTTGGCGGTCAGCGCCGCCCTGCTGATCGCCGGAGCGCTGCTGGTCGTGCGCTCCTCCCGGGAGGTCCAGTCCTTCACACGGGCCCCGTCGTCCCGTCCGGTCGCGGGCAAGTAGGATGCCCGCGATGGCGGCGACGTGCTCAGGCGAGGCGCCCGATCCTGCACGGCTGAAAGCCTCCGCGGCGGCGGGGTGACACAGGTCACCTCGCCGCCGCGTGAGCGGTGCGCCGCTGCGTCAGGCCGCCCGCTCAGGCCGCCGGCGCGTGGGTCCGCGTTCCGGGAACGGGACTCGGCAGCGCCCCGCCGGGGACGGCGGCCGGACCGGCCGCTGTCAGACCCGGCGCGTGCTCCTCGCGCTGCCACACCTCGCCGGTGAACACGGCCCACAGCGTGCGCGCGGCGACGACGGCCCAGAACGCCGCGAGCGCCACGAACAGCACCACCGCGAAGCCCTCCAGCCAGCCGCTCTGCCAGGCACGGGCGATGCTCAACGTGGCGACGGTGTAGGCGCCGATCGGGAAGGTGAAACCCCACCAGCCGAGGCCGTAGGGCAGCGGTCCCTCGCGCAGGTAGCGGACCAGCATGAGCGCCGCGGCGGTCAAGGCCCACAGGCCGAAGCCCCACAGGGCGCTCGCCACGAGCAGCGTGAGCACGTTGACCGCCGGAGCGGCGGGCCCGAAGAAGTGCGCGCCGGCCTTGGCCATGGCGAGCAGAGCCAGACTGCCGGCGCCGATGGGCCCCAGGAAGATCCACAGCGAGGGCGCGAGCGAGGCGTGCGGCAGCGGGTGCAGCACCAGGCGGTCGTGGACCATCGAGATGACGAGGATGAAGAGGAAGAACCCGATCCCGAAGTAAGCGTAAGAGAGCGCCATGATCAGGCGGCCGATCGACGGCCCTACCTGGGAGAGCAGCGACACGAGGCCCATGGGCACGATGATGTTGACGACCGGCGGGATGAGCCAGCCGCCGTTGACGGCCTGGGCGTCGGTCTCGCCCGTGAACAGCAGATAGGTGAAGGTGGCGGCGATGGCAAAGGCGAGTACGCCGCCGACGATGGTCAGCGTCGCGACAGTGGGGACGATGGCGTCCGTCGGCAGCAGCGAGCGTCCCACGGTGGCGACGAGGACGGCGACGATGATCAGCCCGCCGGGGAAGAGACCGTAGAGCGGGCCAAGGACGGGGTGCTGCAGGTCGGCAAGGGCCGCGTCGAAGTGCGCGACCCAGCGCGCGATGTAGGCGCCCACGAGCGCGGCTGCGAGGACGGCCGTGAGCACACCAAGGATCTCTCCCAGAGCGTGAGCCGTGCCGAGCAGGGCGGCGGAGCCGCCGGGGTTCTGATAGGCGGCGATGGCGAGGATGCCGGTGCCCATGACGCCGCCGAACCAGCCGGGGTGCAGGCCGCGCAGGCGGCTGGAGCGGAACCCTTCGCCGGCGTCGACCGCGTCACGGGGGTCCGTGGGCGTTGCCGCAAGGTCGCGCCCGGAGCCGGCGACGACGTGCGGCGCGGGCGATGTGGCCGATGTGAGATGGTGGTGTCGACCCAGATCCATGACGATGCCTCCCAGAGCGTATGGCCGATAGCCTAGCGGTACGATTCCGCATAGGAAACGATACGGTTCGTTTCCTATTTACCCCATGCGGGGACACTGCAATCATCGCGTGACGTTCGAACAGATCGAGGCGAAGGAGTGGTCCCATGACGAACGGTGGTGAAACGGCGACCGGCGTCGTAGGCCGGCCGCGCAGCGAGCACTCGAGACGAGCGATCCTCAGGGCGGCGGGCGAGCTCCTCGAAGAACAGGGGTTGCGTGCCATGACGGTCGAGGGCGTGGCGCAGCGGGCCGGCGTCTCCAAGAAGACGATCTACCGCTGGTGGTCGAACAAGGGCGTTCTGGCGCTCGAGGCCTTCTACGACGACTGGTCGAGCGCGCAGGAGGAGCTCATGCCCGACACAGGCACGCTCATGGGCGATCTGCGCCTCCGGGCACGCGCCACCGTGAGGCTCATGACGTCCGAGCGCCTCGGACCGACGTTCGCCGCGTTGCTCGCGGAGGCGCAGAGCGACCCGGCCCTTGCCGACGCCTTCCGCGAGCACGTGCTGGAGCCGCTGCGCGAGCAGGCGCGGGTGATCTTTGCGCGAGCGATCGCACGGAACGAGCTCAGTCCCGACACGGACGTCGAGGTGGCCATCGATCTCTTCCAGGGCCCCCTGTTCCTGCGCCTCCTCTACACGCGTTCTCCACTCAGTGAAGCGTTCGCCGACGCCATCACCGAGATGGTGCTCACGGGTGTGCTGCCCCGCGGCTCGGCAGTCTGACCGCAGGAGCCGACAGAGGCGTGAGCCGACCGCGCGGGCGGGTCGCGTTCTTCGAGCGCGCCGGCGATGCACCGCGACCACGCCTCGACATCGCGCGGTAGTCCATCCGGCACGAGGCCCATTGTCGCCTCGGAGCGCGACATCCGACACGGCGAACCGGCCGCCGCCGCAGCACCCGGAAGGCTTCGGCCAGCACCGTGCCCCTCGAGCCCGTAGGCTATTGCGGTCTGCGGAGCGGGACGCGGCCGAAGTCGGTGGGTCCTTCCTCCCGTCGCCAAGTCACCGACAGCTTCATAAACTAAAGTTGCTTGAGTGATACCCGTGGGGGTATAGTGCAGGAGGTCCCGGGTGTCCGTGGCCACATTCGGATTCGTGCTCAGCGAAAGGTCGTCCATGAACGTCAAGCGTCTGATTGTCATCCTCGGCCTCGCCGGCTTCATCGTCATGGCCGACAACTGGGTGGTCTCACCGCTGCTGCCCTCGATCGCCCGTTCCGTGGGCGTCGCGCCGGCGCGGGCGGGGATCTTGATCGCCGCCTACATGCTTCCCTTCGGCTTGTTCCAGCTCTTGTACGGGCCGCTCGCCGACCGCTTCGGCAAGCTTCGCGTCGTCGGCGTCAGCCTGGTCTTCTTCACGGTGGCCACAGGTCTGACGGCCTTTGGGGTCGGCCTCGGCGACCTCACGCTCTACCGCGCCCTCACGGGCACCTTCGCGGCGGCGACCATGCCGGTCTCCCTGGCCCTCATAGGCGACCTGGTGCCGATGAAGCAGCGCCAGCAGGCGATCGCCGCCTTCATGGGCATCGCCTTTCTCGGTCAGGCCACCTCGATGACCATCGGCGGCACCATCGCCGCCGTGACCAGCTGGCGTGGGGTTTTCATGACGTATGCCGTGGTCGCGGCAGTCATCACCGTCGTGCTTCTGGTGACGGCGCGCTCCTTCGCAAGTGAGCTGCACGGCGATCCGAACAGCCAGTTCGTGCGCCCATACCTGCGCCTGCTCGGGCACTGGCCGAGCCTGCGCACCTACCTGGTCGTCTTCTTCGAGGGGGTGCTGGTGCTCGGCTCCTTCTCGTACCTCGGCGCCTTTGCTGCGCGCAGCCTCGGGCTTGGCACCCTCCAGATCGGCCTGCTCATGGCCGTGTTCGGCGTTGGCGTGATCGCTGCCAGCCGCGCCTCGGCCCGGCTCGCGGAGCGCATCGGACGCCACCGCCTGGTCGCCGTCGGGCTCGCGCTTGCCGCAGCGGCCGACCTCGTGGTGGTCGTCGGCTCCTCTCGACTCTTCCTTGTGGCCGTCGGCGTGCTGCTGCTCGGCTTGGGCTTCATGTTCGCGCACTCGTCGCTACTCACCACCGCCACGGTGTTCGCCGCCAAGGCGCGGGGCACGGCCATGTCCCTGGTGGCCTTCGCTTTCATGGTCGGCGGGGCGATCGGCACGGCTCTCGGAGGGCGTCTGATCGAAGCGACGAGCTACACTGAGTTCTACCTCGTCGGCGGCGTCTCCCTTGTCGCGCTCACACTCATCGCCCTGGTCTCGGTGCCCAGACAGCCGGTCTCGGAAGAAGGGCCGGTGCACCTGCATCACGCCGACGCCGCGGCGCTGGGGTCCGGCCCCCAGGTGGGCGCTCCCGCCCCCGCCCTGGCCGAGGTGGAGTCGCGCGACTGAGATCCGGTGCACGGCGTAGGCTGCACCGCGGCACACAGCCGCGTAGACTCCGGTACGAGCCAACAATGGGGTCGTGGCGCGCCCGAGAAGTGACCACGTCCGCCCCTCTCACATGCACAGGAGGCAAGGGATGATGTCGCCCCCAGACACACCGAAACGGCGATTCGTATGGGGTCCGACCATGGACGAGGGCGCCTGCACCGACTGCAAGGTGTGCCTCGAGTTCTGCCATCAGAGCGTCTACGCGATGGTCGACGAGCATGTGCGCGTCGTGGCGAAGGGCTCCTGCGTGGAGGGCTGCTCGTACTGTGCCGGCATGTGTGAGGCCGGCGCCCTGACCTTTCCGACGCTCGACGAGCTTCGGGCCGCCAAGCGGAAGAACTGAGACGCCCTACATGTCGCCAGTCGCGGGTCGCCCGAGCAAGGCCTACGTCGAGCCGACCAACGCCTGCAACCTGGCCTGCGCCACCTGCGTGCGGCACGCCTGGGACGAGCCTGAGGGCTTCATGGAGTGGGCGACGTTCGAGGCCGTGGTCGACGGGCTCGCGCCCGGCGGCACCGTCGCCTTCATGGGCCTGGGCGAGCCGCTCCTGCACCCGGGCTTTCTCGACATGGTGCGGCTCGTCAAGGAGCGCGGCCTGCGCGCCGAGGTGACGACCAACGCGCTGCTGCTCGACGAGGCGATGGCCGCCGGACTCCTCGACGCCGGCCTCGACCAGCTCGTCGTGAGCATCGACGGCGCCTCCGCGGAGGCGTTCGGCCGCGTGCGCTCCGGCGCCTCGCTCGCACGCGTCGTCGAGAACGTGCGCCGTCTCCACGACAGGCGGGGACCCAACTACGGCCCGGGCACCCGCATCGGCGTGGAGTTCGTCGCCATGCGCAGCAACGTCGGCGAGCTCCCCGGCCTCGGCCGGCTCGCCGCCCAGCTCGGCGCGACCTTCATCATCGTGAGCAACGTGCTCGCCTACACGGCGGACCTGCTCGGCGAGACGCTCTACGACCACCGAGCCGGCTCGCTGAGCGGCGCGGAGACGTCCGCCGCGCCGCGCTGGCAGCTGCCCGCGTTGGGACTGGGACGGGCAGCTCGGAGCGGCGGTCGGCGAGGCGCTCGACAGGTCCGGCCCGGTCTCGTTCTTCGGCGCCGATCCGGAGGAGACGCGCGCGCGCTGCCCGTTCGTGCACGGCGGACGCCTGCGCCGTGGGCTGGCACGGCGGCGTCAGCCCCTGCGCGCCGCTGCTGCACACGTACTCGTGCTTCGTCCAGGGACGCGAGAAGCGGATCCTGCGCTGGGAGGTCGGCAAGCTCCCCGACGAGTCGCTGGAGACGGTGTGGGGGGCGCCGGAGTACGTCGCGTTCCGCGACCGGGTCCGGCGCTTCGACTTCCCGCCCGTGCACCGACTGCGGCTGCGAGCTGGCCGAGGCCAACGAAGAGGACTGCCTCGGCAACCCGCACCCCACCTGCGGCGACTGCCTGTGGGCGCGCGGCGTGATCCGCTGCGCCTGAGCCGCGCGCTGAGCCGCGCTCGGGCTCAGCCGCCCGGCGGCGTCTCGAGTCCCTGCGGCAACGGCGCGCCCGGCAACGGCGCGCCGGGCAGGCCGCCTGGTGTGCCCGATGGCATTCCGTCGGGCCCCGGGCCCGGCAGCATGCCGCCCCCAGATGCCGTCGTCATCGCGGCGAACGACCAGATGCCCAGGCCGAAGAACCCGGCGACCGCCGCGCCGGCGAGCCGGCGAGGCAGGCGCGCGAGCACCCAGGCGCCGAGCAGGGCGATGGAGGCGAGGGCCGGGACGAAGAAGCGCACGAGGTGGACGGCGTTGCCGGCTGCGCCGGCGCCGCCCGCGCCAGGAAGGCCGCCCGGCCCCATAGCGCCGCCACTCATCCGCGCCGTCCAGTAGTAGGTGAAGTAGAGGCCCCAGTTGCCGGCCCACGCGGCGGCGAGCGCGGCGGCGGACGCCATCTCGCGCGCCATCCTAGCTGGCGCGTCTGAGAAGCGCCTGCGAGACTGCCCGAGCGGACGGGCAGCCGGCCGCTAGTCCAGCTGGTCTCCCGCGTGCGGGCCGGGGCCCATGTCCCACACCGACTCGACGGTGATGCGCACCAGGTACTTCATCGGCGGAAGCTGGAGCTGCTCGCTGATCGCCTTGAGCTTCTCGTTGACCTGGTCGAAGACCTCGCCGCCGTCGATGAGCTCGGCCGTGCCCTTGACCTGCATGGCCACCTTGCGCTCGGGGTCGTGGATGCCGACGGCCACGCGCGGGTCGTGCTCGATGTTGTCGCGCGTCTTGTGGCTGAACATGTCGGCGAAGTAGAGGTGCTCGTCGTCGAGCAGGGCGCCGCTGCCCTTTATGGAGACGTTGGGCATCCCGTCGGCGCCGACGGTGGCGACCCAGACGTTGTGACCTCCGGCGAGGAGATCGTGCAGCTCTTGCGGGATCACGGTCATGGCTGACTCCTCAAGTTGGTGTGGCAGCAGCCTACCCGGGTGGCGGCGGGCGGAACAGGGAGAGGTGTTGGGGGCGCGAGGTGATCGGCTCGGGAGTGAGGGCCGGCCGCCTCGCGGGTAGCTCCGGTGAAGGACGAGGCGAAGGGATGGCGCCATGGATGACCGGTGGACGGCGGCGCAGCTGCCCGAGCTGATCGGCAGGACGGCGGTGGTGACCGGCGCGACCGGCGGCATCGGCGGCCCGGTCGCGCGCGAGCTGGCGCGCGCCGGCGCGCTGGTGGTCGTGGCGGCGCGCGATCGAGGCGCGCGGCGAAGCCACCGCGAGCGCCATCCGCGCCGCTGTGCGCGACGCGTCCGTGGAGGTCGCGCGCCTCGACCTTGCCGGCCTGGAGTCGGTGCGCGCCTTCGCGCGGGACTTCGCCGGCGCGCACCCCGGCCCGGACATCCTGGTCGACTGCGCCGGCGTCATGGCCGTGCCGCACCAGCGCACGGAGGACGGGTTCGAGCTCCAGTTCGGTGTCAACCATCTGGGGCACTTCGCGCTCACCGGTCTGCTGCTGCCCGGCATGAAGGACCGGGACGGCGCGCGGGTGGTCGTGGTGAGCAGCCTCAACCACAAGTGGGGCGAGATCGCCTGGGACGACCCGCAGCAGGAACTCGGGTACAAGGCGTGGCGTGGCTACAACCAGTCCAAGCTGGCCAATCTGCTCTTTGCCTTCGAGCTGGACCGGCGGCTGCGGGCCGCGCACGCCGCGGCGCGGTGTGTGGCCGCGCATCCGGGCTACACCGCGACGCCGCTTCAGGGCCGGGCCGGCGGCGCGGCGGTGCGTGCGGCGCTCCACGTGAGCAATCGGCTGTTCGGCCAGACGCCGGACATGGGCGCACTGCCGGTGCTGTACGCCGCCGCCGCGCCGGACGTGCCCGGCGGCACCTACGTCGGCCCCGCGAGGTTCGGCGAGACGCGGGGCCATCCGGCCGTCGCGCAGGCCAGCGCGGCGGCGCGGGATCCGGCTCTCGCCGCACGCCTGTGGACGCTCTCCGAGCGCCTGACCGGCGTGCGGTACGACCTGTAGGCACACGAGACGGGCCGCTCGCCGCGGCCCACGATGAAAGGATCGATCGTGGAGAAGCGCAGACTGGGCAGCCAGGGACTGCAGGTATCGGCCGAAGGCCTCGGCTGCATGGGCATGTCCGAGTTCTACGGCGAGGTCGACGAGGACGCGGCCATCGCCACCATCCACCGCGCCCTCGACCTGGGCGTCACCCTGCTCGACACGGCCGACATGTACGGGCCGTTCACCAACGAGCGGCTCGTCGGGCGGGCGATCGCCGGCCGGCGCGACGAGGTCGTCCTCGCGACCAAGTTCGGCAACGAGCGCCGCGAGGACGGCAGCTGGATCGGCATCAACGGCCGCCCCGAGTACGTGCGGGCGGCCTGCGACGCCTCACTCGAGCGGCTCGGTGTCGACGTCATCGACCTCTACTACCAGCACCGCGTGGACCGCAGCGTGCCGATCGAGGAGACGGTGGGCGCGATGGCGGAGCTCGTGCAGGCGGGCAAGGTGCGGTATCTGGGGCTCTCGGAGGCCCGGCCCGAGACCATCCGCCGGGCCCACGCCGTGCATCCCATCAGCGCGCTGCAGACGGAGTTCTCGCTGTGGTCGCGAGACCCCGAAGCGGAGCTGCTCCCGACCGTCCGGGAGCTCGGCATCGGCTTCGTCGCGTACAGTCCGCTCGGGCGAGGGTTCCTCGCCGGCCGGTTCCGCAGGGAGGGGGACGTCCGGGGTGAGAAGGACTTCCGCAGCCGCCACCCGCGCTTCCAGGGTGAGAACTTCCGCAGCAATCTGGCGATCCTCGAGCGCGTGGAGACCATCGCCGCCGATAAGGGTGTGACGCCGGGAGAGCTGGCGCTGGCCTGGGTGCTCCATCAGGGCGCAGACGTGGTCCCCATTCCCGGCACGAAGCGAGTGGCCTATCTCGAGCAGAACGTGGCGGCCGCGTCGATCCGGTTGACCGCGGAGGACCTGGCGCAGCTCGACGAGGCCGCGCCCCGCGGGGTGACGGCAGGAGACCGTTACGCGGACATGTCCACCGTGAACGGCTGACCGGCGACCGCCCGCTGACGGCTTCCGGACCCGCCTGGGCATCCGTTCCCTTCATCGGCGGCGAGGCAGGCGACCTCGCCGCCGCGCCGAACGAGAAGGGGACGAAGGATCCACGGGTCGGAGGAAGCATGGTGACAGCGAGCGACGCGTACGACGACTGGTACGGGGACGAGGAGCGGTCCCAGGCACCGGAGGACGACTGGACTCCCGGTCCGTCGAGACGGCTGGGGTTGGTGCCTCGCCCTGCGTTGTCGTTCCAGCTGGTCGCGCCCGAGGACTTCGAGGACGCGCAGATGGTCGCCGACCATCTGCGCGCCGGCGCCCCCGTGCTCGTCGACTTCGGTGGCGTCGACCGCGAGCTGGCCGGCCGCCTGACGGACTTCGCCAGCGGCCTCGTCTACGCGCTCGAGGGCACGCTGCAGTACGTCGGTCGCGGCGTCCTGCTGCTCACGCCGAGCAACGTCGAGCTCTCCGGTGACGAGGCCTCCGCGGTCCGGGAGCCCGGCTTCTACAACCGCAGCTAGGCCGGCGCCGTGACTGCTGCGACGACGTTTGGGGGCCGCCTCGCGCCGCGCGCCGGTTTGCCTCGAGAAGGTTCGGATGGTACGGTCCCAAGCTCAAGCCCGGCGCCGGGCCCCAGGACTGTGAGTCACCCGGCGCGAAGGAGGCGATCCGCTTGAGCCCCATCCGCAAGGCGCCCTTCGTCGGTCTCATCTCGCTGCTCCTGCTCCTCCTCTTCGTCGCTTCGGCCTCCGCCGGCCCCATCGCCGCCAGGAAGGCCAGGCTGGCCGCCGTCCAGGCCAAGCTCAACAAGGTGTACGCGCAGTCGGACGTGGCGGTCGAGAGGTACAACGAGGCCACGACGAAGCTGAAGGACACGGAAAGCCGCATCGCGCGGAACAAGCACCTCCTCAAAGTGGCCGAGTACAAGCTGGGGGTCGCCAACGAGCACCTCACCTCGCGTGCCCGCCAGGTCTATAAGGCGGACGATGCCAACATCCTCGACGTCGTCTTCGCCTCACGGACCTTTGACGACCTGCTCACCCAGCTCGACGTCATGCGGCGCATGGCCCAGAGCGACGCGGACGTCGTCCACACCGCCAACGTGTACCGCCAGGAGGTAGCCGACCGGCGCCTCGCCCTTGAGGCCGACCACAAGTCGGCGCTCAAGCTCGTGGCGCAGCGCAAGGACAGCAAGAACCAGGTGCTCGCGTTGCAGTCGCAGCTCGAGGGCCAGGCCGGCGGCCTCAAGAACGAGATCGCCAGCCTCGAGGCCAAGGCGGCGGCCGCCGCCAAGGCCAGGGCCAAGGCCGCCCTTGCGGCGCAGCAGGCGGCGGCGTCGGCCAACGCGAGCAGCTCGTCCGGATCTTCCGGCTCGTCGAGCTCCGGCGGGACGAGCTCCGGCGGTAGCAGCAGCGGCGGCACCAGCGGGGGCGGCGGCACCGTCGTCGACCCCGGCGGCTCCGGGCACTCGTCCGTAGTCTCCATCGCCCAGCGCTACCTCGGCGTCCCCTACGTCTGGGGCGGCGCCAGCCCGAGCGGCTTCGACTGCTCCGGTCTCGTGATGTACTGCTACGCACAGATCGGCATCGGCCTCTCCCACGGTGCGACCGACCAGCAGCGCGCCAGCCATCCGGTGTCGCTCAGCGCGCTGCAGCCGGGTGACCTCGTGTTCTTCGGCAGTGCCGCCTACAGCCACCACGTCGGCATCTACGTCGGCGGCGGCAGCATGATCGACGCGCCGCATACCGGCGCCGTCGTCCGCTACGACTCCATCGCCGGCGCCTGGATCGGCGGGCGCTTCTAGGATCCCTCGGCCGGCGCCCCTGCGGCGCGCAGCCGGACCACGCAAAGAGGGGCGGGGCGCCGATGGCGCCCCGCCCCTTTTCTGCATCCGGCCGCCCTCAGGGACGGGCTTCGAGCCGCAGGCTCCAGACCGTGCCCGGCGGCGCCGCCAACGGCTGCGGCAGCAGGGAGGCGAGCGCGGCGACCGCCAGCGGCAGCGCCGCGAGCACGTAGAGCACCGGCGCCAGTCCCGCCGCGTCGCCGAGCACTCCGAGGGCGGCGACGATCAGGCCGCCGATGCCGCCGCTCAAGCCGACGATGAGCCCGGCCGAGAGCCCCATGCGCGCCGGCAGGTACTCCTGGCCGAGCACGAGCGCGACGCTCATGTTCGCGTTCATCGCCACGCCCACGACGACCACCACCGGGATCATCGCGGCGTAACTGAGGGCGGGCAGCACGGCGATCGCCGGCACAAGGACCAGTTGCGGCACGATCAGCACCCAGCGACGCCCGAGGCGGTGAGCGCCCATGCCGCCGAGCAGGGTACCGCAGGCGCCGGCGCCGAGCAGGATGCTGGTCATCACGTTGCTGGACGACGGGCTGGCGCCCCGGTCGCTCAGGACGAACAGCGGCAGGAAGGTGAGGAGGCCCGTGGTCACCCCGCTGGAGACGGCGAACAGGCCGAGCAGCACGCCGAAGGGTCGCCACTCGTTGAGGGGCGCCGACACGCGGGACGCCGTCCTCTGCGCGTGCGGCGAGTCGCCGTCGAACCGCCGCACGACGACCGAGACCGCGACGGCGACCGCGAAGGGGATCAGGGCGATGAGGGCCGTGCCGTGCAGCCCCAGGGGTGCGAGGACGGCGGCCACGACAAGGGGGCCGAGCGCCCAGCCGATCCCTCCCCCGACCGAGTAGATGCTCATGTCGGTGGTGACGGCCGCGCCGGACGAGTGTCGCGCCCACCGTGCCCCTTCGGGGTGGTAGGCGGCTACACCGGCGGTGCACACGACGACCGCGACGAGCGTGGCCCCGTACGCGGTCGTGAAGCCCACGGCGGCGACGCCGAAGCCTGCCACGACGAGCCCCGCCGGCAGCATCAGCCACGCTTCCCGGCGGTCCCCGTGCGCGCCGACGAGCGGCTGGAACAGGGCGCTGGCGACGCTGGCCGTCAGCGCGAAGATGCCGGCCGCGGCGTAGCTGTAGTGGCGCTCGACGACGAGGAACGGCAGCAGCGCCCAGAGCGCCCCCGAACTGAGGTCGGCCGCGGTGTGGCCAAGCGTGAGCGTGAGCAGGGTGCCGCGCGCCGTGCGCTGCCGCGCGGCGATGCCGCTCACGACGCCCCGCAGCCGGTCGGTCGGTCTGGTGCCGCCATCGTCATATCCGGTTCCTCTCCCGCGCATCCTCGTCGTCCTCACCAGACTCTAGCACCGGCGAAGGGCCGGTTCGGGTAGCATCCCGCGTGAGCTATCGGCGACCGGTCCACGCGGGCCGGAAGAGGGAGGCGTTGATGCGGATCGTGGTGCACGGCCAGCAGGCCTTCGGCAAGGCCGTGCTCGAGGCACTGCTCGAGCGGGGCGACGACGTGGTGGCGGTCTACGCCCCGCCGGAGGGGCCGCGGCCGGACCCGCTGGCCGAGGCCGCGCTGGCCGCCGGGCTCCCGCTCGTCCGCCCGGCGTCGTTCCGCGACCCGTCCGTGACCCGGGAGTTCCGTGCGTTCGCGCCGGACCTCCAGGTCATGGCGTTCGTCACGCTGATCGTCCCCCAGGAGTTCCTCTCGGTGCCCACGCACGGCACCATCCAGTACCACCCGTCCCTGCTCCCGCGGCACCGCGGCCGCAGCGCGGTCAACTGGCCGGTCATCAAGGGCGAGACCGAGACCGGCCTCACCGTCTTCTGGCCTGACGGCGGCATCGACACCGGCGACGTGCTGCTCCAGTGCACCACGCCCATCATGGAGGCGGACACGCTCGGCTCCGTCTACTTCGACCGCCTGTTCCCCCTGGGCGTGGAAGCGCTGCTGGAGGCGGTCCGTCTCGTCGCCGCCGGGACGGCGTCGCACGTCCCGCAGAACGAAGCGCTGGCCACCTACGAGATGCCGTGCGAGGCGCAGAACGCGCGCATCGACTGGGGCAAGCCGGTGAAGCAGATCCACGACCTCATCCGCGGCTGCGACCCGTCGCCGGCGGCCTGGACGACCCGCGGCGGCGAGACGCTGCAGGTGTTTGCGGCGGCGCCGCTGCCCGCCCGCGACGCGGCGGGCGTCGGCGGCGCGATGGGAGAGATCGTGGACGCCGGCGACGACGGCTTCAGCGTCGTCTGCGCCGACGGCCGCCTGCGCGTGACCCGCGTCCGTCCGTCCGGCGGTGCCAAGATGGGCGCCGGCGACTGGGCCGCGGAGAGCGGGCTCGTCCCCGGCGACCGGCTGGAGTAGCGGGCGACGGCAACGGGACAAGGCGCCCGCTCGGCGACGCCGGCGTCCGCGCCGGGCGGCCTCGGCCGCCGGAGGAGGCGGCCGCCGCACGCCTCCGTCCTGGGGGTCAGGCCACCGAGAGCGGCCGCACCACGATCTGGTGCCCGCCCGCGCAGAGGTGGCAGGTGCAGCCGGGTGCGTGGCGCCAGCCGTGGCCGGGCGTACGCCACGAGGGCACGAGGCGTTCCCTACCCTTGGCGTCGCGGCGCCAGAAACTGATGCCGTCGTAGAAGTAGCTGTCGCTGCTCGCCGACTCGCCGTCGAGCCATGCCTCGCGCTCGGCGCAGAGGATCTGGTATCTGCTGTAGGTCTGGCCGTCCGCGTTCATCGCTACCTCCTCTTCCCCCGGGGCGCCTCTCACGCCGTCTTCACGGGAAGTATCGGCGGCGGACTACCCCGACTCTCCAGAACATTTGTCGGGGTCAGATGAATGGCGCGCGAGGGTGCCGCGAGCCTGAAGGCTTTCCCAAGCCATCTGGGTATCCGGACGGATGTCCTATGGGGCAGCTTCTTCTATTGCCGAATCCGTAGGGGACCACCCAGCTGGGGCGCGCCTGCTGCGGCGCCTCGTGGAGCAGCGAGGGAGAAAATGTCCAGATCACGGCGTTTCACCAGAGGAGCGACGGCCGCGGCCGTCTCGCTCGCCACACTGATCGTGTTCGCGGCGCTCGCCTCGGTCGCGGCCGCGATCCCGGGGACGGTGACTGGCATCACCTCCCCGACCCACCCGGACGAGACCACGTGGTTCTCGAACGACAGCCCGAGCTTCGCGTGGGAGCCGGCGCTCGCCGACGGAGCGGCGATCTCCGGCTACTCCTGCGTGCTCGACCGGAGCCTCACCACGGTGCCCGACACCGTCAGCGACCGGAACTCGCTCACGTACCTGCCGCGAACGGCCTACGCCGTCGGCGACGGGCCGGCCGAGGCGCGCATCATCGACGTCAACGGCGACGGCAAGCCCGACCTTCTGGTCGAGAACTACAACTCCAACACGCTGAGCGTCCTGCTCGGCCACGGCGACGGTACGCTCGCCCCCAAGGTGGATTACGCGACGGCGGCCGGCCCGTGGTCGATGGCCATCGGCGATGTGAACGGCGACGGCAAGACCGACGTCGTGACCGGAAACACCACGGCGAGCTCCGCGAGCGTCCTCATCGGTAACGGCGACGGCACGTTCAAGGCGGAGGCCCACTACACCACGGGCAACGGGACGACGCCCGAGTGCCTGCGCATGGGTGACGTGAACGGCGACGGCGCGCTCGATATCTTCACAGCCAATGCCGGCACCAACAACGTCAGCATCCTCCTGAACAACGGCAACGGCACCTTCAAGGCGCCGACCACCTTCAACACCGCGACGCACCCCACTTCGATCGACCTCAGCGATCTCAACGGCGACGGCAAGCAGGACCTGGCCACCGCCAACTACAGCGCCGGCAGCGTCAGCGTGCTGATGGGCAACGGCGACGGGACCTTCAAGACCGCGGTGGACTACACGGCGAGCGGCAATCCCCAGATGATCCTCGCCGCCGACCTGAACCGCGACGGCAAGCCCGACCTCGCCACCGTCAACTGGGGCAGCAATAACGCCAGCATCCTTCTGAACAACGGCAATGGGACCTACACGACGGCCGTGAACTACGTGATCGGTAACGGCCCCTACGCGTTCAGCGTGATCGACCTCAACCAGGACTCCGCGCCCGACCTGGTCACGACCAACAACACGGCCGGCAGCGTCAGCATCCTCTACGGGAACGGCGACGGCACCTTCGACCCCAAGAGGGACCTTGCCTGTGGTAACGGGCCGTTCTTCGTGGCCCTCGGCGATTTGAACGGAGACGGCTACGGTGAACTGATCACCACCGACATGAACGACGACACCGTCAGCGTGTTCCGCGGCACGGCCTTCCTCGGCGCCTCGTACGCCGGAAAGGCCGACGGCGTGTGGTACTTCCACGTGCGCGCCGTGAACTCCGCCGGGGTCGGCGGGCCGACGAGCACGCGCGAGCTGCGCATCGACGCGACGGCGCCGGCGACGAGCGACAGCTCCGCTCCGGCGCTGGCCGCGGACGACGACAGCTCCTGGCGCCAGACCGGCCAGACGGTGACTCTCAGCGCGACCGACGCGAGCAGTGGTCCCGCACACACGTACTACACGCTGGACGGCGTCCGGCACGACTACGAAGGCCCCTTCACGGTGAGCGGCGACGGCAGTCACGCGATCAGGTACTGGTCGACCGACGTCGCCGGCAACACCGAGACGGCGCACAGCGGCTGGGTGAACATCGACGGCGACGCGCCTTACAGCAGCGACGCGTCGACCCCGGCCCTGGCGCTCGAAGCCACGAGCTCCTGGCGCAACGCCGGGCAGTTCGTGACCCTTTCGGCCGCCGACCCCGGCAGCGGCGCCGTGAGCGGCGTCGCCGGCATCGAGTACGATCTCGACCACGCCGGCTACGTGCCGTACACGCTGCCGTTCGTGGTCGGTGCTGAAGGCTCTCACACCCTGAGCTACCGCGCCGTGGACCGCGCCGGGAACACCGAGGAGGCGCACGACGCCTTCCTGAACCTCGACCTCACCGCGCCGACGATCTCGAGCAGCGCCGACGGCGACGCCGCTTGGCACAACGCCGACGTCGCCGTGACGCTGACGGCCGGCGACGCCGGCGGCTCCGGCATCGCCGCCGTGCAGTACCGGCGTGCCGGCGAGTCGGGGTGGGCGGATCTCTCCGGCGGCGGCTTCACCGTCGCGGCGGCCGGCGAGAACGGCCCGGTCGCTTACGACTACCGGGCCGAGGACGGCGCCGGCACCGGGGCCTCCGGCGGGTTCACCCTGAAGTTCGACACCGCGGCCCCGGAGACCAGCAACGACTACACGGGCGGCAGCGCCTGGCAGACCGGCGACGTGCACTTCACGCTCAGTCCGAGCGACGTCGGGTCCGGCGTGGCTGGGACGACGTGGGCGGTCGACGAGGGCGCGCCGCAGACGGGCACCGACGTCACCGTGAGCGGCGACGGCGAGCACACCGTCACGTACTCCAGCACCGACGTGGCCGGTAATGTTGAGACCGCGCGAAGCATCACCGTGCGCATCGACGCCACCGCGCCGGAGACCACCGACGACTACGCCGGCGGCGCGACGTGGCAGACCGCCGACGTGCACTTCACGCTCAGCCCGAGCGACACCGTTTCGGGCGTGGCCGGGACCTCCTGGGCGGTCGACGACGGCGTGCCGCAGACGGGCGACGACGTCACCGTGAGCGGCGACGGCGAGCACGTCGTGACCTACGCCAGCACCGACACGGCGGGTAACGTTGAGTCCACCCGGAGCGTCACCGTGCGCATCGACGCTACGGGGCCGGCGACGAGCGACAGCTCCGATCCGGCGCTCGCCGCCGACGACGAGAGCGGCTGGCGCACGACCGGCCAGACGGTGAGCCTGACGCCCGCGGACGCAGGCGGCAGCGGACTCGCCGCTACGTTCTACACGCTCGACGGCGAGCAGCACGACTACGCCGGGCCGTTCGCGGTGTCCGGTGACGGCAGCCGCGAGATCACCTGGTGGTCGATGGACGCGGCCGGCAACAGGGAGCCCGCGCACACCGGGTACGTCAACATCTGGGGCACGGCTCCGGCGACGAGCGCCAACGCCGTCGTGGCGGCAGGCGCGGACGAGGGCTGGCGCACGAGCGCTCCCCAGCCGGTGAGCCTGACGGCGACCGGCGGCCACGGCGCCGTCACCGTGCACTACGTGCTCGACGACGCCACGCAGGCCAACGTCGCCGGCTCGGCGTCCTTCGGGGTCGCCGGCGACGGCAGCCACACGCTCGAGTATTGGGCCACCGACGAGCTCGGCAACGAGGAGACCCATCACGCCGGGCACGTCAATATCGACACCGTCGCGCCGGCCACCACCGACGACTACGCCGGCGGCAGCGCTTGGCAGACAGGCCCCGTGAGCTTCGCGCTCGCGGCGAGCGACGCCACCTCCGGCGTCGCCGGGACGACGTGGGCTGTCGACGGTGGCGCGACACAGAGCGGCACCGACGTCATCGTGACCGATGACGGCGAGCACACCGTCACCTACGCCAGCACGGATGAGGCGGGCAACGTCGAAGACGTGCACAACGTGACGGTGCGCATCGACGCCGGCGCGCCCGCGACGGCCGACGACGCGCCGGCCGGCTGGCGGAACGCCGACACGAGCGTGGCGCTGACGCCGGCGGACGCGTTGTCCGGCATGACGGGCGGTCTCGCCGCCACCACCTGGGAGCTCGACGGCGGCGCGACGCAGAGCGGCACGAACGTGCTGGTCGGGGCGCCGTCCGATCACTCGGGCGACGGCGCCCGCACCATCACCTACCGGTCCATCGACGCCGCGGGCAACCGGGAGGCGGACCGGACCGCCACCGTCCTCGTCGACACGCTCGCGCCGACGACGCGCGACGACCTGGCATCCGGCCCTCCGGCCCACACCGATCCCGTCACGGTCACCCTGCACGCCTCCGACGAGCACGGTTCGCTCGACGTCTCCGGCGTCGCCGTCACGCACTACCGCGTGGACGAGGGCCCGTGGCGGACCGGCACCTCAGCCGAGGTCACCGGCGACGGCGCGCACACCCTGAGCTACTACTCTACGGACAACGCCGGCAACGACGAGGCCGTCAGGACTTCGACCACGGTGACGATCGCCACGACGCCGCCCGGCGCGAGCAGCGATGACGCTCCCGCCGGCTGGGTCGACCACCCGGTGACCGTGACGCTGACGCCGGGCGCCCGGGCGCTGAGCACCACGTGGGAGCTCGACGCCGGTGCTTCGCAGACGGGCACGAGCGTCGACGTGGCGGCGCCCGCCGATCACAGCGGCGACGGCACGCACGTCGTCACCTATCGCTCGTGGGCCTTCGGCGACGTCGCCGAGGCGACGCGCACGGCGGTCGTCCACATCGACACCCGAGCGCCGCAGACGAGCGACGACGCTCCCGCCGGCTGGCACAGCGGCGTCGTCACCCTGACGCTCTCGCCGTCCGACGCCGCCTCCGGCGTCGCCGGGACCACGTGGGCGCTCGACGGCGGCGCCGCCCATTCCGGCACGAGCGTGCCGGTGAGCGGCGACGGCACGCACACCGTGACTTACTTCTCGACCGACAACGCCGGCAACGACGAGGCCATGCGCACCGCGACGGTGCTCATCGACGGTGCTGCTCCGCAGGCAAGCTGCGCCGAGGCGGGCCGCTGGTTCAAGACCGCCTCCGTGACCGCCACGATCGCCGCCGGCGACGCCGTCTCCGGCGTGGCCAAGGTCGAGTATCGGCTCGGCCAGGGCGACTGGCGGCAGGGTGCGTCCGTGCCCGTCAGCGGCGCCGGCGCACACGCGATCAGCTATCGCGTCACGGACACCTGCGGCAACGTGGCCACGGGCGACTGCGTGGTCGGCATCGACAGGGCGCGGCCCAAGACCGTCAAGGCGCTCGCCTCCAAGGGCAAGAAGAAGAGCGGCAAGCTCACCCTGGCATTCACCGTCAAGGACCCCAAGCCGAGTTGCGGCGCGGCGAAGGTGAGCAAGATCGTCGTGACCACCGCGAAGGGCAGGAAGGTCGCGACCATCAAGGGCCTGAAGACCCTCGTGAAGACCAACGCCAAGGTCAAGCTGGTCGTGAAGAAGAAGCTGAAGAAGGGCAGCTACCGCTTCAAGGTCTCCGTCACCGACATCGCCGGCAACACGAGCAAGAAGGCGACGGCGGGGAAGCTGGTGGTGAAGTAGAGGCTGCAGGCGGGGCCGTCCGGTGCCACCGGACGGCCCTCAGCGGACGCGCAACGTGGCGGTCGCCGGCTTCGACACCTCTCCGGTGTCGAGGGTGGCGACCGCCACGACCACGTACGCGCCTCGGCGCGCCGGCGCGCGTAGCCGCCAGCCGTGGCGCGCATCCACGCTCACGTCGCGCAGCGTCCGCCGGCGCCGGACCGGGTGTCGGGCTGGCGCCCGGACCGGGTGTCGGGTCCGGCGCCGGCTCCCCGCTCGCCAGGGCATGACCCTTGAGGCAGGCATCGGTAGCGGGGATGAGCGACGTCATGTCCGTCCAGGACGAGCCGTCCCTGCTCACGTAGTTCTGGCCCGCGGCTGCGGTCGCGTCCGCATAGCCCGGGCAGGGCCGTTCCACGGCGACCGGGTACTCGTAGTGGGGCGTGGTGACGCGCACGGCGATCACCAGCTTCTGGCCTGCGCTCACGGCGAGCGGCTGGTCCAGCGTGATGGTGTGGGAGCCGGGGACGGCCAGGGTGCCCGTGGCGAGCACGGCGGCGTCACGGATGCCCTCAACGGAACCCGCGGCGCGCACTTCATAGGCGGCGTTCGGCGCCGTGGCGTAGAAGCCGGCGGCGGTGAGCGTGCCCGTCTCCGCCGCCGTGTACGCCGCGGCGAACCACGCGGTGGTCGGATCCGTGGCGCCGGCCGGCCCGTACGACGCGATCCAGCCGAGCGGGTCGTGCTGGCAGATCCGCTCGCCGGCGCTCGCCGGCTCGGCTCCGGCGAACACGGAGGTCTGGCCCGCGAACGACCGATCGTAGTAGGAGACCCAGAAGCAGCCGTCCGCTCCGAAGCCGGTCCCCCAGCTGTTGCGCACGAGGAACGCCCCCGGGCCGGCGAGCGCGGAGGCGAACTTGCTCGCGGCATAGGTGTCGTCCCAGCCGACCACCGCGACGGCGTGGTTGGCGCCGCCGCCGTTGGAGTAGAAGGCGTGTCTGGGAATCGCGGAAAGCGGTGGCGGTCCGCCCCCGCCGTTCGTCACGCGCGTCCGCCACGTTGCCACACGCGTCAGGAAAGGGGTCGGGATAGGGCGTGCCCTCGCCGCAGGGGTAATCCGGCCGGACTTGCCGGGGCCGCTTGCCCGGCCGCCCCGGGACGGATGCCCAAAGATGGCGGGCCGTATCGGCGAAGCGGTCGGCGTCGCCGGGGTCGAGGCGCTCGGCGCCGCCAAGGCGAAGATGCCGGCGCCGGTGGACGCAGCCGCGCCCGCCGGTCGGCCGGGTTCGCCTCCCGGTGACCGGGGAACGTCACAGTCAGTGAGACTCTCGGTGTTCAGCAGCAAACCCTACGACCGGCGCTTCCTCGCGCGCGTCAATGAGGAGGAGGCGTTCGGCCACGAGCTGGTCTTCTTCGACGCCCGGCTCGAGGAGGCGACGGTGCGGCTGGCGGAGGGTTCGCCCGCCGTCTGCGCGTTCGTCAATGACGACCTGGGGAGGCCGGTGCTGGCCGAGCTCGCGGCGCACGGCACGCGGCTGATCGCCCTGCGCTCCGCGGGCTTCAACAACGTCGACCTGAGCGCCGCCGGCGACCTCGGCGTGACGGTGACGCACGTGCCCGACTACTCGCCGTATGCGGTCGCCGAGTTCACCATCGCCCTGGCCCTGGCGCTCAACCGTCATCTCTCGCGCGCCTACACGCACGTGCGCGAGGGCAACTTCTCGCTCCAGGGCCTGCTCGGCTTCGACCTGCACGGCAAGACGGCCGGGGTCGTGGGCACGGGCAAGATAGGCGGCATCGTCGCGGAGACGCTCCTCAAGGGCTTCGGTTGCCGCGTCCTGGCCTACGACCTGTTCCCGAACGACCGCCTGCGGCAGCTCGGAGTCGAGTACGTGGGCCTCGACGAGCTGCTGCGCGAGTCGGATCTGGTCAGCCTGCACTGCCCGCTCACCGACGAGACGCACCACCTCATCGATCAGAGCAGCATCGCCGGCATGAAGCCCGGCGTCATGCTCGTCAACACCAGTCGCGGCGGGCTCATCGACACGGGCGCCGTCATCGACGGGCTCAAGTCCGGGCGCATCGGCCACCTCGGGCTCGACGTCTACGAGGAGGAGGCGCGGTACTTCTACGAGGACTACTCGAGCCGGCTGATCGACGACGACACGCTCTCGCGGTTGCTCACGTTCCCCAACGTGATCGTGACCAGCCATCAGGGCTTCTTCACGAGTGAGGCGCTCGAGCAGATCGCGCGCACGACGCTCGGCAACGTGCGCGACTTCGCCGAGGGCCGGCCGCTGGTCAACGAGGTCAGGTCGCGGCCCGACTCTCGCAACGGCCGGCACGGCATGGCCGCCTGAGCGGCTCCGCGGCGCCTGCCTGAGCGGCCCCCGCCGCGTTGATCAGCGCTGGCTGACCAGATACTCGAACGCCGCCAGCGCCGCCTTGGCGCCGTCGCCGGCCGCCACCACGATCTGCTTGTCGGGCACCGTGGTGCAGTCGCCGGCGGCGAACACGCCGCGCACGCCGGTGCGTCCGCGCTCGTCGACGATGATCTCGCCCGTCTCGTTGGTCTCCACGAGGTCGAGGGCGAAGCTCGTGTTGGGCAGCAGGCCCGCCTCGACGAACACGGCGTCCACCGCCAGCCGCCGCAGCTCTCCGCTGTCGCGGTCGGCGATCGTCAGAGCCTCGACCTCATCGGCGCCGTGGATCTGCACCGCCACCCGGTCCTTGAGGTGCTTCACATGTTTCGCCGTCGCGACCTTGTCGCGCAGGACCCGGTCGGCGCTGATGTCGCCGCGCGTCACCAGGTACACCTTGCGCGCGATGCCGTTCATCTCGAGCGCCGCCTCGAACGCCGAGTTGCCGGCGCCGACCACGGCGATCGTCTTGTCCTTGTACAGCGGGCCGTCGCAGGTGGAGCAGTACACCACCCCGAAGCCCTCGAACTCGTCTTCGCCCGGGATCTCGAGGCGGCGCTTGGTCACGCCGCTGGCGATGATGACCGAGTCGGCGCACACGCGGCGGCCCGACTCGAGCTCGACGACCTTGCAGCGGCCGTCCAGGCTCAGCCCGACGACGTACTCGCCGAGCAGGCGCTCGATAGGGTTCTGCGCTGCCTGCTCGATCATCCGCTCGGAAAGCACCGGTCCGGTGACGTACTCGTAGCCGGGGTAGTTGAAGATGTCCCGCGTGACGCCCACCTGACCGCCGACGTCCTCGGAGATGAGCACCGTCGTCAGCCCCTTGCGGGACGCGTACATGGCGGCGGAGAGGCCTGCGGCGCCGCCGCCGATCACCGCCACGTCGTAGATGGGCTTGAGCTTGGCCGGCCGGCGCCCAAAGGCCTGATCGAGCTCGCCGGTGGACGTGAGGTGGGCGAGCTCCGCGTAGCCGCCGACGTGTTCGTCGTTCAGAAATATCTGCGGCACACTGTTGCGGCCCGAGCGCTCGATCATCTCGAGGGCCTGCGCGCGGTCGAAGGTCACGTCGGTCTCACGGTAGGGGATCTCCTTGGCCTTGAGCAGCGCCTTGGCCTTGATGCAGTAGGGGCACCACTCGAGGCTGTATATCTGCAGGTCGGGCATCGTCGTTCCTCTGGTCGAAGTCATTCGAGAAGTACGATTCCCATTGCGAAACAGGCTCGGGCAGCCGCCGATGGAGCGTGGACCTCGGCGGCCGGCCGGCTCCTTACCGCCTCAGCAGCCGCGCGGTGACGCCGGCGATCGTCTCTTTGCCGTAGGACGAGGTGGGGTTGCCGTCGGTGAACACGGCGAGTCCGATGCGCACTCTCTTGCGCTCCAGCCGCGCGGCTTCGTTCGCGAGGACCCACGCCCCCAGCCAGCCGGGCTTGAAGTACACCCGGTAGCCGAGCGGTTCCGCCGCCGCCGGGATGCCCCAGCGCTCGTAGGAGACGATGTGCGTCAGAAGGGAGTCGGCGAAGCGGCGGTGCGCAGACGGGATGTAGCGCTCCATGTCGCGGAAGAAGCGCGCCATGTCGGCAGCGTCCACGCGGCTGACGATCCAGGCGCCGCCGGCTCTGAACGTGCGCATGCGGGCCAGGCGTGCGAGGTGGGCGAGGCCGCTGCGGCCGACCAGCCGGTAGACCTCGTCGGCCGCGGCGTTGTCCGACAGGGTGATCATGCGCGTGAGCACGGCGCGCATGGCCGGCCCGACCGAGCTGTGGCGGCGCAGGTAGGCCACCAGCAGCATCGCCTTGACGACGCTCGCGGTGATGAACGGGTGCGAGGCGTGGTAGCCGTAGAGCCGCCCGCGGCTGTCGACGACGGCGACGGCGACGCGCCCGGCGCGCCGGGCCGCCCAGGCGAAGGCGGCGCGCCGGGCACTGGCCGTGGGCACCAGCGGCGGCAGCGGCGAGAGCACGCGCAGCACCGCGGCTCTGGCGCTCGACTCCGGGAGGCCGCCGGCGTCGACCGCGTGCGCGACCAGCAGGTAGTGGCCGCGCGGCAGCCGCAGGTGACCGCGCCAGACGCGCACCACGCCGACCGCCGTCACGCGTCCCGTCACCAGGCGCTTGACGACGTCGCCGGCTCGCGTGGTCACCAGGAGGTCGACGGTCACCGTGCCGCCGGCGGAGTCGTCCGCCCGGTAGCGCACGCGCGCGGTCGAGCCGCTGGGCACGGTCACCGCGCCGCACGACGGTGGTGGTCAGCGTGTCGCTGACGGTCGGCGAGGGCGAAGGCGTGGGCGTGGGCGTCGCCGGGGCGGAGGACTGCGAGATCGGACGGCGGCTCGCCGGCCGGCGGAGAGGCGACCGGCGAGGCCTCTGCGGCGCCGGCGGCCGCCGGCAAGACGCCGGGCACGGCGACGACGGCGCAGGCGGCGGCCAGCACAGCCAGCGCCAGCAGTGTCGTCATGCGGCTCACGCGCCCCCTTCGCCCGCCACGACACTAGCCAGTCGGGCGCGGCGGGCGCAAGCCCTCGCAGGGCCGCGGCCTCCGGCGGCCTCGCGTTGCCGGCGCGCCGGCTCAGGACTCGCGCAGGCGCCGCCCGTCCGGGTCGTAGAACGGCCGGGCGCTCAGCCGCGCCGGCACGCGCTCGCCGGCGATCTCGACCTCGACTGCGCCGGCGCCGACGATCGCGTCCGTGCGCCCGGGCTCACCGTCGATCGCCGCGAGGCCTATGGCCGCACCGAGCGTGTGGCCGTAGGCGCCGGACGTGACACGGCCGACGATGCGGCCGTCCTGGAGCACAGACTCGCCGTGGTACAGCAGCGGCTCCGATTCGGCGAGCAGCAGGGGCACGAGCCGCCGGCGCGGCGCAGCGGCGGCGAGCAGCGCCTCGCGGCCGATGAAGCCGCTGGGCTTGTCCATCGCGACGGTGGCGCCGAGGCCGGCCTCGTGCGGCGTGTCGGCCGGCCCCGCGTCGGCGCCCCAGTGGAGGTAGCCCTTCTCGGCGCGCAGCCCGTCCAGAGCGAGGTAGCCGGCGTGCCGCAAGCCCAACTCCACGCCGGCCGCCGTCAGCTGGTCGTACAAGACCGGCAGCGACTCCGCCGGGGCGTAGAGCTCCCAGCCGAGCTCGCCGGCGAAGGAGACCCGCAGCGCCAGCACCGTCGCCCAGCCGACGTCGATCTCGCGCGCCTGCGCGAAGCGGAACGCGGAACAGCTGAGGTCGGCATCCGTGAGGCCCGCGAGCAGCTGGCGCGAGCGCGGGCCCGTCACCGAGAGCACGCCGAGACCGGAGGTCGCATCGGTCACCATCGCGGCTGCGCCGCTGTGACGCCGAAGCCAGTGGAACGCGCGGGTCTGCGCGACCGCTGAGGTGACGAACAGGAAGGCGTCTTCGCGGAGGCGCGTCACCGTCCCCTCGAGTTCCACGCCGCCGCGCACGTTGAGCGCCGGGGTGTACACGATGGATCCCGGCGGCCTGTCCAGGTCCGCGGCGAACACGTGCTGGACGGTCGCGAGCGCGTCCGGGCCCTCGACGCGCACCTTGGCGAACGACGAGAGGTCGAAGAGGGCGACGCCGTCGCGCGCCGCGCGGTGCTCGGCCGCCACGGCGTCGAACCAGTTCTGCCGGCCGTAGGAGTACTCGAACTCCGGCCGGCTGCCCGGCGCGGCGTACCACGCGGCGCGTTCCCAGCCGGCCGCCTCGGCGAAGCAGGCGCCGGCCGCGGCGAGGCGGCCGTACAGCGGCACGCGCCGTAGCCCGCGCGCCGCGCCCGGCTGCAAGAAGGGCCAGTGCATCGCGTACAGCCGGCCGAGCGACTCGCGCGTGCGCTCGAAGAGGTAGCCGGCGTTGGCCTGGGCGGGCGAGAACCGACGCACGTCGAGCTCGGCGGCGTCCAGCGCCGGCGCGCCCTCGTCGATCCACGCCGCCAGGGCGCGCCCGGCGCCGGGGCCGAGGATGATGCCCTGCGAGTTCATGCCGGCGGCGACGAAGAGGCCCGCCACCTCGGCCGACTCGCCGAGCAGGAAGGCGCCGTCGGGCGTGAAGCTCTCCGGCGCGCAGAGGTAGTGCGCCCAGCGCGCCTCCGCCAGCGCCGGCACGCGCTCCCGCGCGCTCGAGAGCGGGCGCGCGAAGTGCTCGAGATCGGGCTCGAACTCGCCGAACGAGAAGTCCTCCGGGATCGATGCGGTCGTGCGTGGCCTGCCGTCGGGCTCGAACGCGCCGACGAGCAGCCC
This sequence comes from uncultured Thermoleophilia bacterium, assembly GCA_963798285.1. Classification (GTDB taxonomy): domain Bacteria; phylum Actinomycetota; class Thermoleophilia; order UBA2241; family UBA2241; genus CAIXSE01. The sequence continues at coordinate 552,584 of CAWCSR010000002.1, forward strand.
GCCGCGGTAGTGGCGGATGTAGACGGAGCCGTCGAGGTCGCGCACGATCGGCAGGTCGCGGGTCGCGCCCTCCACCGGTTCCGTCTGCGCCCAGTAGTGCTCGGCGGGGTGGAGCGGCAGCCGGGCGCCGGCGAGCAGGCCGAGGTCGCGCGACCAGAGCCCGGCGGCGATGACCGCGACCTCGCACTCCACCGGCCCCCGGTCGGTCTCCACACCCGTCACCCTGCCGCCATCGAGGCGGAAGCCCGTCACGCGCAGGTCTTCGACGAAGCGCACCCCGAGGTCGTGGGCGGCCTTCGCGGTGGCCAAGGTCACCCACCCCGGGTTGACCGTGGCGTCGTCGTCGAACAGCGCGCCTCCCTCGAGGTCGCCGGTGGCGAGCAGCGGAGAGACCGAGCCGATCTCGTGCGGCTCGAGCTCGACGGCGGGCAGGCCGTGGTGGCGCGCCATCGTGACCGCGTAGCGTAGTTCGGTCAGGCGCTCGCGCGTGCGCGCGACGGAGAGCGAGCCGTTCGGGTAGTAGCCGACGTCGATGCCGGAGAGTGCGGCAAGGTCCCGATAGAAGTCGCGGCTGTAGCTCGCGAGCTCGGTCTGGGCGTGCGTGCCGCGCGTGCGCGTCATGAGGCCGGCGGCGTGCCAGCTCGTCCCGCTCGAGACCTGGCTGCGCTCGAGGACGACGGTGTCGGTCCAGCCCAGCCGGGCGAGGTGATACGCGACGGAGGCGCCGATGATGCCGCCGCCGACGACGACGGCCCGCGCCCGCGCGGGCGGGTCCCCGGCGGCTCCCGCATCGAAGGCCGTCGCCGTCAGGCCTGCGTCCCGCAGTCGCTCCTCAGAGCCCATCGCGAGCCTCCTCAAGAATCGCTGTCTCGGGAGTCGTACTACCCGTCGCCGGGGGCCGAAGCGGCGCGACGGCCGTTGCCTGCCGGCGTCGGCGCGCCGGCGCCTGCAAGGCGCGCGCCGCGCCGTCGTCCGCCTCGGCTTCCGGGACCGTCGTCTCCTCCTGGGTGACGTTCCGCGCGAAGTAGCCAGCCTCTCGCGGGTCCTTGACAGGCTCCTCGATGGCCATAGCATCTTCTCCATCTCGATCGGCCACTCCGGGGCGCTTCCGGGACGCACGCTGGGAGGTGGTGGGATGACGTGAGCAGCGGGACGGCGCGGGCCGGGGTCTGCCGCCGCGCCGGCTTCTGGCCACCGACCGACTACGTCATTCCAGGGGGGGACGTATGGCCGAAGATCTGGTCTTCGCACGCAAAGCCAGCGGTCTCGTGCGCGGTCTCGATATGTGGGACGCGTTCGGCGCCGGCCTCATGACCTGTCAGCCCATCGCCACGCTGTGGCTCATGGTGGGCATCGCGCTCTCGCTCTACCCCACCGGCAACCTGCTCATCTCCATCGCCCTCGGTGCTGTGACCGCCGGCATCGGCGCACCTCTTGTGTGGGGCATCCTCGGCGGCTCGATGCCGCGTGCGGGCGGCGAGTACGTGTACAACTCGCGTATCCTGCACCCGGCGATCGCGCTGGGCGCCGTGTTCTGCAACATCATCGCCATCTTCTACTGGAACTGGTACATCGCCACCTGGCTCGGCGTCCCGGCGCTCCAACTGCTCGGTCAGTACATGGGCTGGTTCGGGTTCGCCGACTGGGTCGCCTCGACCAAGGGCCTCGTGATCCTCGGCCTGATCGCCGTCGTCGTCGGCTACCTCTCGGTAGCCTTCAGCATGAAGAGCTATGCCATGATCCAGAAGATCATGCTGATCCCCGCCATCGGCGGTGTCATCATCCTGATCGGTGCGCTCTTCCTCTCGAGCAAAGCGGACTTCATCCACAACTGGAACGCGATCGCCGTCCAGTACAAGTCTCTGAGCTACGACCAGTTCATCCACGCCGCCGGGCCGCTGCCCAACTCGTGGAACTGGCGCGGCACGTTCGGCGCCTTCAGCGGCGTCTACGCGCTCTTCGTCTACGGGTACGCCATCGCGTACCTGAGCGGCGAGGTCAAGCGCCCGGACAAGGCGCTCCTCACCGGCAACATCCTGGCCGTCTGGGTGCCCATCGTCCTTGGCTTCCTCACCGCCCTCGGCCTCTACCGGATCATGGCGTTCAACTTCCTCAGCGCCAGCGCGGCGCAGAGCTTTGGCGCCGGCGTCCCCGGCTACACGGCTCCGTACAACCCCGACTACCTGACGCTGACGTGGATCGCCAGTGGCAAGAGCGGCATCGTGGCGTGGGCCATCGCACTCGCGTTCATCGCCGTCATCTGGCTGGAGATCACCATCGCCATCCTTATCGTAGGACGGGCGTGGCTGGCCTGGGGACTCGACCGCATGGGCCCCAAGTGGTTCACGGATGTCAGTCCGAGGTACGCGCAGCCATTCAAGAACCTCACGGTGACGATGGTCATCTTCGCGATCGGCGTCGTCGTCATGGTGCTCTGGTTGTCGAACTCGCTGGCCGGGCTCGTCGGAGGCGGGCTGCAGTTCGCCTCCGTGTTCCTGGTCACCGGCATCTCGGCGCTCGTGTTTCCGTTTCGCAAGAACGTGCGCGGCATCTGGGAGTCGTCGCCGTACCGCACCTGGACCATCCTCGGCTTCCCCGTGGTGTCGATCGGGGCAGTGCTCTACCTGACCTTCATCATCGCGATGCTCTACTACTCGTTCGTGGAACCCACGACGCGGGTGACCACCGGCAAGAGCCTGTTCTTGTTCGTGGTGGCGTGGGTCGCCGGCATCTTCTGGTACTTCTACTGGAAGCGTCGCAGCGCCAAGCAGGGCATCGACGTCAGCATCACCTTCGGCGAGCTGCCGCCGGAGTGACGCTCGCGTGACCATCGCGGCCGGGGCAGGCCCGTCCTGGGCCCACCCCGGCCGCGCTCTCGTCCGGAGATCCGCAAGGAGGAGCCATGAGCCAGACCCTGCGTTCGGCGCTGGAAGAGCGCGTGGTGACCGCCGTGCGCGAAGGGGAGCAGGAGCTCGTGGCCCTCGCCTCCGACCTCGTCGCCTTCGACACCACCGCGCGCAACGTCGGCGACCCGCCGCGTCAGGAGGCGGAGCTGCAGGAGTACCTGCGCCGCCGCCTCGCGTCCCTCGGCGCCGAGACCGACGTGTGGGAGCCGGAGCCGACCGGGGCCGGCAGCCGCGTCGTCCCTGCCGGCCTCGACTTCCGCGGGCGGCCGCAGCTCGCCGCGCGTCTGCGTGGCGCGGGCGGCGGCCGCTCCCTGCTGCTCAACGGCCACATCGACGCCGTGTCCGCCGAGCCGGTGGAGCAGTGGACGAGCCACCCGCACCGGCCCGAGGTCCGCGGCGGCCTGCTCTACGGCCGCGGCAGCTGCGACATGAAGGGCGGCATCGCCGGCATGCTCTTCGCGCTCGAGACGCTCGCCCGTCTGGGCGCCAGACCGGCCGGCGACGTCGTCTTCTGCACCGACACCGACGAGGAGTCGAGCGGCGCCGGCGCCTACGCGTGCGCCGCCCGCGGCGTGCGCGCCGACGCCGGCCTCTGCGCCGAGCCGACCGGGTTCGACGTCTGGGTCGCCTGCCGCGGCGGCGTCAACCCGGTCGTGCGCACCCTCGGCCGCGCCGGCCACTCCGAGATGCACCACCCGCACTGGCGAGAAGGCGGCCCGGTCAACGCGATCGAGAAGATGGAGATCGTGCTCGCGAGCCTGCACGCGCTGCGCGCGGACTGGAGCGAGCGCCCCGAGCACCAGCACAGGTACCTGCACGCGCCCGACGTGCTGCCCACGGTGATCCGCGGCGGCGAGTGGATGGTCACCTACCCCTCGTCCTGCGAGGCGGTGCTCTCCGTGCAGTACATGCCGGGCCGCGTGGACGGCGACCGCGGCGGCCAGGACGTCTTCGACGAGGTCGAGGCCTGGGTCAGGGCCGCGACCGACCGCGACGACTGGCTGGCCGAGCACCCGCCGGAGTGGGAGTGGCCCTGCGACATCGTCCCGGCCGAGGTGCCGGACGACCACCCGATCGTGACGGACGCGCTGGCCGCCGCCGCCGACGTCGGGCGGCCCGGCCGCATCAGCGGCCTCGACTCGTGGCACGACGCGGCGGTGTACACGCGGGTGGCCGGGACGCCGACGGTATCGTTCGGTCCCGGCGACCTCGGCAAGGCGCACACCATCGACGAGTGCGTGCCCGTGGCCGACCTCGTCGACCACGCCGCGGCGGTGGCGCTCGTGCTGCTGCGCTGGTGCGGCGGGGCGGAGTAGCGGCCGCACCCGGCCTGCGCGGGTCGGCCGCACCCGGCCCTCGCGGGATCGGCCGGCGGCTGCGTTGCCTCAACCCGGCTGCCGGCCGGCGGCTCTGCGCCGCCGCCTCAGTCCGGCTGCCGGCCGGTGAGCCCGAGCAGCCGGTCCTGCAGCGACGCGTCCTCGGGCACCGGCACCGCCGGGCCGTACACGCCGAGCTTGCGCCACTCCTCCGCCTGCGGCGAGAGGATCTCCCAAAGGCCTCGCACCAGGTCCGGCGGCATGGTGGCGTCCGCGCCGATGAGCTTCGCGATGTCGTGCACGCGCAGACCACGGAAGCTGGTGATGTGCTTCAGGTACTCCCGCGCCGGCCAGTCGCCGTAGGTCAGGTGCACCGTGCGGTCCAGATCGCTGAAGTCGCGCACGGCGAGCACGGCCGTCTCGACGATGCTCGCGAAGTTGAGCTTGGGGTGGTCGCCGAGGAGATCGCCGGCGTACTTGTCACCGACTTCCTCGATCGTGCGTCCCGCGAGGACGTCCGGTACCCAGGCGTCGTCGTAGGCGTGGTAGTCGACGAGCTTCCGCAGGGTCGTCCCCGGCTTGCGCGCCATGTCGTCGGGGACGACGAGGTCCCACTGGTCCTCGCGGATCTGGTCGACCACCGCCTTGAGCGCCTGATCGGCGAGGATGAACACGTCCTGTTCGGTCATGGAACCTCCCGGAGGAATCGGCCGGCGGGGGCCGGCGCGGCCTCAGGCCGCTTCGCGCTCTGCGCGCCCTCAGGCTGCTTCACGCCGGTGCGCGCCCTCGGCGAACTCCTCGACGATCTTGGCATTGAACGCCGGGAGGTCGTCCGGATTACGGCTGGACACGAGCCCGTGGTCGTTGTGGACCTCCTCGTCGACCCAGTGCGCGCCCGCGTTCTGCAAGTCGGTCCTGAGCGACGGGTACGACGTGATGGTGCGGCCGTTGACCGCCCACGCCTCGATCAGGATCCAGGCGCCGTGGCAGATGACGCCGACGGGCGCATCGCGCCGCACCATCGCGGTCACGAACCGTACCGACGGCTTGTCGAGGCGCAGGTGGTCGGCGTTGCGAACGCCGCCGGGCAGGACGAGGGCGTCGTAGTCCTGCGCGTCCGCGCCGGCGACGACGCGGTCGACGCTGATGGTGCCGCTCTTCTCGGCGTGGTCCCAAGCCTGAATGGCGCCGTCCGCCGGCGCCAGGACCTCCACGGTGGCGCCGGCCTGCTCCAGCGCTTCCTTGGGACTGGTGAGCTCCACGCTCTCCACGCCGTCCGTGGCGAGGATGGCGATTCTCTTGCCTTTGAGATCAGCTGACATGGGGCGTCAGCCTCCTTTCGACGTTCGGGTTTCACAGGGAAGGCGTTCCCTCGCCGTGCGCTGGCAAACGCACGCCGCAGCGCCGCGGCGAGTCGCCGTCGCGGCTGTGTGGTACCACTGAGACATGCAAGGTCTCTCGCAGCCACGCTCCGCCACGATCCGCCGGGCAGGAGTGCGGGCGCGGCTCACGGCCAGGGTGGCCGTGTCACGCGCCCGCGCCCGCCCGCACACGCTCAGCCACCTGGTGACGGCGCGGTGCAACGGCAGCTGCTCCACCTGCCTGTGGCGCGCCGGGCCCGGCGGCGGCGAGTCTCGCGAGCTCGACACCGGCGCCGTGCGCTGGCTCTATCGGGAGGCGCGGCGCGCCGGTATGGCGCAGGTGGTGGTCTGGGGCGGCGAGCCGCTGCTCCGGCAGGATCTGCCGGAGCTTCTTCTCGCCGCTCGCCGGGCCGGGCTGTTCGTCACGCTGATCAGCAACGGCTGGCTCGCGGCGGACCGCTGGCCCGAGCTGCGCGGCCTCGTCGACGTGCTCATCATGAGTCTGGATGACAGCGGCGAGGCCCACGACAGGATGCGCGGCCTGCCGGGCCTGTTCGGCCGGCTGGAGGCCTTCGCCGCGGCGCTGCACGACGATCCGCTGCGACCGGCCCTGCTTCTGAACACGGTGCTCTCGGGGCAGAATCGCGGCGCGCTGCGCCGCGTGGCGGCGGTGGCGCGGCGCTGGGGCGCCGGGCTCTACTTCTGCCCGATGGAGACCGGCGAGCTCAGCGCCGGCGAAGCCGGCGACCGGCTCGCCGGTCTCGCCCTCTCGCCCGCCGAGCTGCGGGAGGCGGCTGCGCTGGCGCTGGAGCTCAAGGCCGCCGGCTACCCGATCCTCGACTCGAAGCCGTACCTGCGGATGCTCGCGGACGACCCTTCGCTGAGCGCCTATACCTGCCGCGCCCCGCGGGCGCGGCTGACCGTCGGCGCCGACGGCTCGGTACGCGACTGCATGCACGTGGACCGGCCCCTCGGCAACGTCGCCTCCCTGCGCGCTCAGGGTCTCCCTCTGGCGTCGCTGTTCCGCACGCCCGGGTGGCTGCGCATGGGCGACGAGGCGTCGTCGTGCACCAAATGCAACAACCCGGACGTCGTCGAGCTCTCCTGGCTGTGGGACCTGCGCCCGGTGATGCTCGGCAAGGTCCTGGAGCTGGCGGGCCGCTGAGGCCGGGGGCCGCCGCGCGAAACGCCCCGGCGGCGCCTGCCTGCACCCTCCGACGCCCGCCGGCAGGCGCGCTCCGCACTCGGCTTGATGAGGGTCAAGGTTGACGCGGCCGCCCGCGGCGCAAGCTCAGGGTGATCATCCGGCCCACACGCCTCCCTCCACCCGAACGGAGTCAGCATGCAGACCATCACCGCCGACCAGATCGCCGTCGCCGACAACCCCCACGGCGTCGACGTACGCCACCTCCACTCCACGCCTCACGTCGTCGTGAGCCAGATCACGCTGGAGCCGGGCGAGGTCGTGAAGCCGCACAAGGCGCCGGTCGACGCCTTCTTCTACGTACTCGAGGGCACGCCGGCCATCGAGATCGAGGGAGAGGTCGTGACCGCGGCGCCGGACACCATCGTCCCCAGCGCGCTCGGCCACGTGCACGCGATCCGCAACGAGAGCGGCGCGCGCGTCCGCTTCCTCGTCGTCAAGACGCCGAACCCAAAGGCCTGACTCCAGATGCAGGCAGGCCGCGGCCCCGCGGGCCGCGGCCGGTCCTGCCGGGTCCGCCTACGCGGCCTCGACGGCGACGAGCGTGAGCCCGAGCTCCTCTTCGGCCGCGCGGATGCGGCCCAGCTGACCGTCGTCCGGCTCGGCCAGCGGCGCCTGCAACATCGGGCCGAGCTCCTTCATCATCTTCTCGAGCCTCTCCTCCCGCGCCGGGTCGAGCGACCGGCAGGAGAAGGCGACGAGCGTGAGCCCGAGATCCTTCTCGAGCGCCTGGATCTTTTCGAGGTCGTGTCCCTCGACCTTCCTCGCGATCTCGCAGAACATGGGGGTGCTCCTCGTGACGTCCGCCGTTGGCGAGAGTGTACCTCGGTGCGGCGCCTGTCGTGGCGCCTGCCTCAGGCCACCGGCACGTCCGACGACGCCTCTCCCGGCAGGTCGAGCAGGATGGGCTGATAGCGCGTGCGGCGTGCGGTGGCGGCGAAGAGCAGGAGCGCCGCCACCCCGGAGACCGCCATCAGGATCGCCATGGACGTCGCGCTGATCGTGCCGCCGAGGCCGATCAGCGGCGTCGCCAGAGCTCCGAGCCCGAGCCGGAGCGCGCCAAAGTACGCCGCCGCTGTGCCCGCCACCTCGGGATGCAGAGACAGGGCCAGGGCCGTGAGGTCGGGAAGGATGACCCCGAGGCTGGCGACGACCACGAAGAACGGCACCGCCAGGCCCAAGATACCGAGCGCGCCGGTCAGCGCCTCGACGAGCACCGCGACGCCGGCGATCGCGCAGGCGATGAGGCCGAAGGCGAGCAGGCGCCGCGGGGAGAAGTGAGCCAGGAGACGGTGGTTGGCCTGGCTGGCCGCCAGCATGCCGAGCGCATTGACGGCGAAGAAGATGCTGTAGGTCGTCGCCGACACGCCGTACTGGTGCTGGTAGACGAACGACGAGCCGCCAAGATAGGCGAAGAAGGCCATGTAGACGCAGGCGCCGGTCAGCGTGTACCCCATGAAGCGGGCGTCGCGGGTCAGCCGCCCCATGGTGCGGAGGGCGGTGCGAAGGCCGCCGGTCGAGCGCCTCCCTCGCGGCAGGCTCTCGGGGAGCCAGAGGGCGACGCACACGAGGGCGAGGATCCCGATCGCGGTCAGCGCCACGAACGGCCCGCGCCACCCCAGCAGGCGGAGCATCTGGGCGCCGGTCAGCGAAGCCACCAGCGGCGCCACGCCGCCGATGATCACGATCCAGGAGAAGAGCCGGGCCGCCCGGCGGTCGCGAGCGTAGTCGGTGACCATCGCATTGGGGATCGCCAGGCCGAAGGCGGCGGCTGCCCCCTGCACGAAGCGGACGGCCACCAGCACCTCCACGGACGGGGCCAAGAGACAGACGACTGCCGATGCGGTGAAGACCATCAGCCCCACCAGCAGGGTCGGCCGCCGGCCGCGGCCGTCACTGACCGGGCCGGCGATCAGCTGGCCCAGTCCGAGCCCGATGAGGAAGGTGGTCACACTGAGGGCGACGGCGGATTCGGACGCCCCCAGGGCCTCCGCGGCTCGGGGCATGGCGGGCAGGAACAGATCCGTCGAGAACGACCCCACCGTCCACAGGCCGCCGAGGATCAGGATGATGACCGCTCGCCGGCGAGCGGTGAAGTCGTCGAAGGGGGAGCGCCCGATCACGTTGGGGTCAGGGAGGAGGCCACGGTCTCCGAACCCTACCGTCCCCTGCCGGGCGCAGCCAGCGACAGGACCACGCCGTCGAGGAGGATGCAGCACATGCCGCGTCCGGCGCCGACGGGCGCAGCGTCGTCCGTCATGCGGACGCTCAGACCGTTCCGTGGAACGGTCTGCCTGCTTGACAGCTTCGGCCACGGCCTGTAGTCAGGACCTGTGAGCGACTCGACCTACCCCTCTCAAGACATTGCGGGCCGCGGCATGAGCCGCGGCCTCATCCTCCTGTTCGCCGTAGCGACGGGCCAGGCGGTGGCCTGCAACTACCTGGCGCAGCCGCTTCTCGAGACGCTCCGCGACCAGTTCGGCGTGTCGGCGGCCGTGGCCGGCCTCATCGTCACCGCCGCCCAGATAGGCTACGCGGCAGGCCTGATCCTGCTGCTGCCGCTCGGCGACCTCTTCGAGCGCCGGCGGCTCATCACGACGCTCGCGGCGATCACGGTCGCGGGACTCGCCGCCGGGGCGGTCGCGCCGTCCATCGGCTTGTTCATCGCGGCCGCCGGGATCATCGGCATGACGTCGGTGATGGCGCAGCTGCTCGTGCCCTTCGCCGCGACGCTGGCGTCCGACGCCGACCGTGGCCGCGTCGTCGGCAATGTCATGAGCGGTCTCATCCTCGGCATCCTGCTGGCGCGCACGTTCTCCGGCCTCGTGTCGCAGATCGCGGGGTGGCGCGGGGTCTACGCCATCGCCGCGGTCCTCATGCTCGTCCAGACCGTCGTGCTCTACGTCAAGCTGCCGCGCTACCGCAGCTCCGCCGGGTTGTCGTATCCCAAGCTTCTGGCATCGGTGCTGGAGCTGGCCCGCAGCGAGCCGGTGCTGCGCCGGCGCGCTCTCTACGGGGTCTTCTCCTTCGCGCCGTTCAGCGTGCTGTGGACGACGCTCGCGTTCTTGCTGGCGGGTCCACACTACGGGTACAGCGACGGCATCATCGGGCTCTTCGGCCTGGTCGGCGCGGCCGGCGCGCTGACGGCGTCGCTCGTCGGGCGCTTCACCGACCGCGGGTGGGTCTACTGGCTCACCGGCGGGTCCGCGGGGCTGATGCTTGCCGGCTTCGCCTTCCTCGCGTTCGGCGCGCAGTCGCTGGCTGCCCTGATCGTGGGCATCGTGCTCCTGGACATCGGCTCGCAGGGTATCCACATCAGCAACCAGAGCGAGATCTACCGGCTGCATCCGCAGGCGCGGAACCGCATCAACGCCTTCTACATGACGACCTGCTTCGTCGGGGCGGCCGCCGGCTCCGCCGCGTCGGCCTTCGCCTACGACCACTGGGGCTGGGCCGGCACCTGCGGGCTGGGCTTCATCATCTGCGTCCTCGCCGTCCTCCGCTGGGCGACCGACCGCCAGCGGCCTCTGGCGGAGAGAGAACCGCTCGTCGAGGCCACGCCGCCCGCCTGAACCGAAAGGACCCCGCATGAGATTCGTCGACGCTCACCTGCACACCGACATGGTCGAGGACGTCCAGTTGCAGAAGCTCGTGATGATGGGCATGGAGGCGGCTGTCATCCCGAGCCCGCACATGTTCGTCGGCACCCACGACGCCGACACCGTGCTGCTCCTCTGGGAGCGCTTCCTCACCATGGAGGCGACCACGGCCAAGACTCTGGGCTACGAGGCGTTCACCTCGATCTCGGTGCCGTTCTTCGGCGTGAACCGCGCCGACGCGGAACGCTGCCTGGAGCGCATGCCGGAGTTCCTCGCCGACGACCGCGTGGTCGCCATGGGCGAGATCGGCCTCGACTGCGGTACGGAGTTCGAGGAGTGGCTGTTCCGGCAGCACCTGCGCCTGGCCAAGGAGCACGACCTGCCGGTGATCCTGCACACCCCGATCCGTCTCGCTCCGCAGGGCCCCACCGTCACCCCGCGCGTCTTCGAGATCATCAAGGAAGAAGGCTTCCCGGTGGAGCGTTGCGTCTTCGACCACGCCGGCGAGGAGACCATGGAGTTCCGCATGAGCACCGGCGGCATGGTCGGCCTCTCCATCTGCTGGGACAAGATGCCGCCCGAAGCCGCGGCGAGGATCGTCATCGACCACCCGGAGTGGCGCGACCGCATCATCATCAACTCCGAATTGGGCGGGATGGGGAACGACTACTTCATGGTGCCGCGCGTGCAGCTGGCGATGAGACTGTTCGGTCTCGACAAGGAGACCATCGACCAGGTGTGCTTCCAGACGCCGCGCGACTTCTTCAAGCTGCCGGTGGAGTAGAGCGCATGTTCCACGACATCCCCGAGCCGATGCTTGCGCGCATGGAGGAGCTGGAGAAGAGGGACGCGCTCGACCGTGCCGACGGCACCACGCGGCTCGAGAGGCTGCGCCAGGTCCCGCCCGAGGTGGGCCGGTTCATCGCGTTGCTGGCGGCCACTGCTCCGCCGGGCCGCTGGGTCGAGATCGGCACCAGCGCCGGCTACTCCACGCTCTGGCTCGCCTTGGCTTGCCGCGAGGTGGGGCGGCGCGTGACCACCTACGAGGTGCTGGAGGCCAAGGTGGCGCTGGCGCGCGAGACGTTCGCCGCCGCGGACGTCGGCGACGTCGTCGAGTCCGTGCACGGCGACTTCCTCGACCACGCCGCCGGCCTCGAGCGCATCGCCTTCTGCTTTCTCGACGCCGAGAAGGACATCTACGGCGAGTGCTACGAGGCCGTCGTGCCCTTGCTCGTGCCCGGCGGACTGCTCGTCGCCGACAACGCGATCGGTTTCGAGAGCGTCATGCAGCCCATGCTCGACCGCGCCCACGCCGACGAGCGCGTCGACGCGCTGATCGTCCCGTTCGCGGGCGGCGAGCTCGTCTGCCGCGGGCGGTAGCGGCGACGGACCGGAGGCGGGCGTGCACCCGAGGGACCGGGCATACGAGTCGGACATCGTCTGGGATGCCTGGCGCGACGGTGACCAGCTGGTGCTGGGCCCGGACGCTCAGCTGCCCGACTGCTGCGTCAAGACGGACCTGCCGGCCGAAGGCCACTCCGCCGACGTCGCCGCGATCTGGCACGAGCCGGCCTTGTACTGGCTGCTCGTGCTCAGCCCCATCGTCTACCTGATCGTCGTGCGTTCCGTCGGCACCCGCGTGCTCGTGACGGTCGGCGTCCTGCCGGAGGCGCTCAGGGCCGCCCGCCGCGAGTGGGTCCTCACCTGGGCGCTGCTCGGCGGCGGCTCGGCGGCGTGGCTCGCCGCCGCCGTGCTCCCGGCGCTCGAGTTCTTCTGGCTGGGCCTGGCGCTCGTGGCGCTCTCCATCCCCGTGTACGTGTTCGGCGCCAGGCTGGTCCGCGTCACGCGGCTGGAGGACGACCGTGTCTGGGTGCGCGGCGTGCACCCGGCGTACCTTGCGCGGCTGCCCGAGCTCCCTCACTGACGACTCGGGCCCCCCTGCGACGACGGTGTTGTCCGCTCCCCGGCGCACGCCGGCCGACCCGTGCGCGGAGGGCCCGGCGGAGGCGTAGCGCCTCCGCCGGGCCCTCCCTTTCGCTCGAGAGTTCGTCAGAGCCGGCCGGTCAGGCTTCCGGCGCAGGCCCGGCCGGCTGCTCCGGCCCTGCGGGAGCATCCGTGACGGTCTCGGTCGTCGTTTCGGCGGCAGTGCCCGGCGCGGTCTCGCTCGTCGCCTCGGCGACAGCGGTCTCGCTCGTAGGCTCGGCGACGGCTTCGGTGGCCTCGGCAGCGTTCTCCGGCGCAGCCGCGGCCGGCGCGGCGGCCGGCGCCACAGGCGGGGCCGGCGGGATCGGCGCCGGCGAGTAGGACATCGCAGGCGCCGGGGCGGGCGGCGCCGGCGGGTGCTCGATCAGGTCGCCGCGGCCGCCGGCGACGAAGTACGCGCCGACGATGACGGCGAGGGTGAACGGCGTGGCGATCATGCCGATCCATCCGTTGGCCACCGCGCCGATGGCGACGAAGACCACGAGCAGTGCGAGGTGCTCCCAGAAGCCGTTGTCCACGACCTGGTGGTAGCTTGCGGACATCGCCTCGGTGAGGCCCATCCTACGGTCGACCATGAACGGGAAGACGTAGATCCAGATAGTGGCCAGCAGGACGCCGCCGACGATGGTCAGGGACGCGAGGCCGACCAGCACGACCAGTACGATCGCCGCCCAGAGGAAGCCCCAGAAGCGGTCCATGCAGGAGAACACGTCGCCGATCTCGGCGCGCCGTCCGTCGCGGATGCGGCGGACGACCATGTTGTAGAGACCCGCGGTCAGCGGCCCGGCCAGGATGCCCAGCGTGACGATCGAGAGCAGCCCGGCGATGAGCGCGCCGACGAGCAGCGGCACGATGTCGGCGGTGAACGCGTTCCAGCCGCCCTTGAAGGCCTGTCCGACGTCCAGCCTGCGTCTCGCGAACGCCGGTAGTGCGGTGGTGACGGTCATGATCGGTTCCTTTCCCCGAGTGAGTGTTGACCTGGGACGAGCCTACGACCGCGGTGGCCCGGCGTCGTCACCCGCCGGGCGGAACCGGGGGTCAACTGCGGGAGGAACCTGAGCGCCGGCGGCCTGCCCCTGCGGGGGGACGCCGCCGGCGCCACGGGGAGAGGGCGGCTTCGGCCCACGCTCGTGCCGCCCGCACGCGCTCCAGGAAAGGGCCGTCGGTGGCCCCGATGGTCACCGTCACACGGACGGCGTCAGCGGCTGCCTCAAGGCTTGGGGGCGCCGAGCGCGGCGCCCGAGAACCCGCGGCTCAGCAGGTCGCTGCCGGAGCCGCCCTTGCCCGCGCCGCCGACGGCGAATGACCCGAAGACGGTCGTGACGTCCCGGCTTCCGCACTTTGGGCAGACCGCCTTCTTGTCGCGGTCGGCGATGTGTGCGGTCACCTCGAAATCGTGACCGCAGTTCGCGCATTTGAACTCGTAGGTGGGCATGTCTGGGAGGTACCACGCCGGGGCTTCCGTCAAGCCTGCCGGAGCGTCGCCGCAGCCTCCACGGGCCCTCCGGACCACGCCCGTCGCACTACTTGGTTCGGGTTGACCGGGGTCTGCGGGGCCCCCTACCCTCGCCACTTCGCCCCCGATGGGCGGACACGGCCGACCAGTGGCCGCGGCGTCATCAAGGCGCCCACCGAGAGACCGGGCAAGCGATCCCGGTCATCAAGGAGGCACACCGATGCACCACACTCGCCTGGTCGGAGGTCTCATCTCCCTTGCAGCCCTCCTGACCCTCCTGCTCGCCCCCGGCGCTCTCCTCGCGGCAACGTCCGCGGTCACGGCGCCGCCCGGGGCGACACCCGAGCCGACCCCGGCCGGCTCACCCTCCGCGGGCGCCACGCCCCGTCCTGCGCCGACCGCCGCCACGGCGCCGGTGGTCACGAAGCCGCACCTGACCCGGGCCCAGCGCCGGGCGAAGCGGCGCGCGCGGCGCCTGGCGCGCGAGCGCCGCCTCGTCCTGCGCCTCACGAAGCTGCAGCTCGGCATCCCCTACGTGTACGGCGGCGCCTCCCGCGGCGGGTTCGACTGCTCGGGGCTCGTGCTGTACGTCTACCGGCGCCTCGGCTGGAACCTCCTTCACGGCGCCACCGACCAGGCGAGGCGCGGCCGCCGGGTCTCGCTGCGTCACCTCGAGATCGGCGATCTCGTGTTCTACGGCGGTTCCGGCTACTACAGCCACGTCGGCATCTACAGCGGCCACGGGCGGATCATCGCGGCGCCCCACACCGGCGCGGTGGTGAGCTATTCGCCGGTCGGCGGCGCTGCGACCGCGCGCCGGCTCATCGGTTCCTGACGCGGGGCGACGCTCCGTTTCCGCGTGTAGACTCGTCCCGCGGGCTGCCGTGACCGCGGCCCGCGGGACCAACACCAGGGGGTGAGGCATGCGACGTCCTTCCAGCATCGGCCGGTCCGTCCAGGTGGCGGCCGGCGCATTCGCCGTAGCGTTGCTGGCGGCGCTGGCGCTCACGCCGGTCGCGGATGCGCTCGTCTCCAGGTTCAAGGTGAACGACGGGGCAGCGTACTCTCGCGGGCTGCGCGTCGCCGCCGGCGATCAGGGCTGGTCGCCGTTCTTCAGCCCCGCGGTCGTCGTCTGGGACGGGGGGAGCATCATCGCCGGCCACGGCGCCGGCCCCGGATACGACTTCCCCACGCAGACGCTGTCTCTCGTGCCGAGAGTGTGCCAGAGCTACGTGTCCATCACCGGCGGAGCCAAGGTCGCCGACATGCTTGCCGGAGCTCCCGTCGAGGTGGACGCTCACTACCGCTCTGCCGCCGACCTGAACCTGTGCGTGGTACTCGCCGGCGGCGGCGACTTCCACGACGGGACGTCGGCCGCGTCGGTTTTCGCGGCGCTCAAGAGCTACTGCTCAAAGCGCCGCGCGGCGGGCTTCCGCGTCGTGGTCGTGACCGTGCTGCCCTCCAGCGATCCGGTCACGTTCGAGGCGACGCGCCTGGCCTTCGACGGCATGGTGCGGGCTTCGTGGAAGACGTTCTCCGACGGGCTCGCCGACATCGCCGCCGACCCGCGTATCGGCGACACCGGCGACAACCTGGACCGGCAGTTCTACGGGCAGGATGGCCTGCATCCCAACAACTCCGGCAACGCGGTCATGGCGTCCGTCGCCGCGCCGGCGCTGCAAAGTCAACCGTGGGTGTCCGCGCGGTGCGAGCTGCGCATCCGGGACGCCGCCGGGGAGTGGGGGGCGTGGCGTCCCTACACGGCGCTGAACACGTTGTGGCTGACTGCCTCCGAGGGCCGGCACGTCGTCGAAGCCGAGTATCGCCTGGACGGCGGAACTCCCGTGGTCGCGTCCGACGACATCTTCGTCGACACGGTACGGCCGACGCCGCTCGCCCTGAGGAACGTCGTCGTGCGACGCGGTCACCGGACGCGGCTGCCGTTCCGCGTCGACGACGCGCAGCCATGTGGACCCACGTGCACGGCGATCGTCACCGTTACGACGCGCGGCGGGCGCGTGCTGCGCACCTTCGTCCGGCGCCTCGTGCCGATCGGGCAGGCGTCGGCCGTGACGTTCACCGGCGGCGGCCTCGCCAAGGGCAGGTACCGGTACGTCGTCGAGGCGCGGGACACGGCCGGCAACCCGCAGAGTGTCGCCGGGAGCGCAAGTCTGACCGTGCGCTGAAGACGCGCCAACCCCCCCGTCAGGCGTCCGCGGCAAGGACCTCCCGGAGCGCCGCCTTGGGGTCGTCCGTCACCGGCGTGCCGTGGGCGAAGCAGATGATCCCGAACGGCAGCTCCAGCAGGTGCTCGACGCTGGCGCGGGTCGCGGCCGGATCCTCGTGGTAGGCCGGGTTGATGAAGTGCAGCCCGGCCTCGTCGCTGCTCAGCAGGTCCGAGCAGAAGACCACCCCGGGGTCCACCTCATAGAGGAACGAGTAGTGCGCCCGCTCCGGACCGGGCGTGCGGAACGCGCGCAGACCGCCGGGCAGCACCTGGCCGTCGGCGTACGTATGGTCCGGTTCCTCGTCGGCCGCGGTCGCGTCCTCCGGCAGCCAGACCTCGGCGCCGAGGTCGCGGCGGTATCGCCACGCGGCGCGCTGGTGGCAGCGGGCGGTCAGCAGTACCGCAGTGGGCCGCGGCAGCGTGCCGAGCGCGGCCTCGTCCAGACGCACCGGGTCGACGAGTACGCAGCCCACGCGCGTGAGCACCGCCTGCGAGCTCGAGATGTGTCCGCCGATGTTGCTGTTGTGGATGCTCCAGTGCCAGAGGCCGGGGACGACCTCCTCGGCCGACGGGGCGATCTCTCTGGGTTCGGTCATGGATCCTCCTCGTGAGCGCGCGTCGTAGCTCCCGGCAGGACAGGCAGGTCGCTGCCGAGTCGCAACGGACCGTCGAGGCGGCCGGCTGCCGCCGCGGCCGTCACCGCCGGCGGGCCTCGACGTAGTGCAGGATGGCGGCGGCCTGGCCGGCGCCGTCGAGGCCGGCCTCGGCCAGCACCACCTCGCCCGGGCCGCTGCCGAGATAGTGGCCGCCGCGGAAAGGGTAGAGGCTGGCGTCGCGGCCGGCTTCGCTCGTCACCCAGCGGTACAGCGTCGGCAGCGTGAAACCGGTGATGCCGACGGCCTCGGCGGCGCGCTCAGCGGGGAAGATGGCGCGCCGCTCCTCCTCCGGCAGCAGGTCGAAGAGCTCGGCGCTGGCGACGTAGTAGACCAGCGCGTCCACGCCCTTCTCCTCCAGCAGCGGCAGCGCCTCGCGCACGAAGGCGTAGGCGACGGCGCTCTCCTGCAGCACCACGGTCACGTCGGGCGACTCGCTCGCGCGCAGCGCGTAGACGCCGGTCACGGCCGCCTCGGCGGGCGCCAGCCCGAGGGCCGGCCGGTCGAGCACCGGCTCGGTCGGCCGGGTGACGAACATCGAGATGACCGCGGGCCGCTGCGCCAGCGCGGCCGCCGTGAGCGTCCAGATCTCCTGCGGCTCCCACGGGGTGAGCGAGATCGCCGTGCCCCTGGGGAAGTCCTCCTGCAGGAGCTGCAGCGGCTGCGGGTCGGCGTGGGTGGGGCCGTCCTCGCCGGTCTTGAGGCCGGCGTGCGCGCACACCAGGATCATCGGCTTGTACGGCTCGCCGCTCACCGCCTGGCGCGCCTGGGCGCCGATGGCGTGCAGGCGCGCGGCGATGTGGCTGAGCGGCGCCATGAACGCCGCCGTAGGACGAGCCGACGCCGAGGTCGTGGCCGTAGGCGGAGATGCCGCTGAGCACGCCGGCGATGGCGTCCTCGCAGATCCCTCCGACCGACAGCAGGCGCGCGTCCGGGTTGGTGCTGCGCGTTCCAGAAGCCCGCGGGGAAGCCGTCGGCGATGGTGCTCACGCTGGTCGAGCCCATGAGGTCGGCGGCGGCGACGAGGAACGCCCCGCCGCTGGCCGCCTGCAGGTGGTGCAGCGCCCGGCCGAACTCCCCGCGGAGCGTGGTGAACGTGCCGGGTTCGAGGCGCAGCTCCAGCGGCGTCGCCTCCGGCGCCGGGGCGATCTGCGCCGCCGCGCCGGCGAGCTCGTAGATCCCGTCCACGCGCGGAGCGCCCGGCCGGGGAGCCCGGTCGCGCGCCTCGAGGCGGTCGCGGGCGGCCGCGAGGCGCTGCGCCATCGCGGCCGCCATCGGCCGCTGGGCGTGCACCTGAGCGCGGATCGCCTGCAGCGCCGCCCAGAAGCACTCCTCGCGGACGGTGGCGCCGTCCGCGCCGGCGCAGCGCTGGTCGCCCGGCCCGCAGGTCGGCAGGTCGAGCTCGGCGCCGGTGGTGCGGCTCAGCTCCGCGAGCGCTTCGTAGAAGCCCTCGGAGCAGAGCTTGTGGCCGGCGCCGTGGCTGGCCTTGCCCTCCACGCCGTACCGCCAGCCCTTGTGCGTGTGGTAGACGATGGCGGTCGGCTGTCCCGTCTCCAGCGTCGCCGCGTGCCGCTGCGCGGCCACGACCTGCTGCACGTCGTGGCCGTCGGCCACCTCGATCACGTTCCAGTCGTGCAGGTAGAAGAGCTCGCGCGGGTCCCACTGCACGTAGTCGCCGGGCAGGTCGCCCTCGCGGCAGACGCGGTCGCTGTCGATCGACGCCTGGTTCCAGTCGAGGTGCATCACGAGGTTGGCGAGGGAGGCGGTGCCGGCCGCGGCGAGCGCTTCGCTCACGCGGCCGGGCGTCAGCCCGCCCTCGCCCTCGATGATGTGCACGCGCGGGGCGTCGGCGCCGTAGCGGTCGGCGGCGCCGAAGCCCAGGCCGACGGAGCTGGCGACGCCGACGCCGGAGGCGCCGGTGGCGAGCTTGACGAACGGCGTCGCCGGCGTCGGGTGCCCGTCCAGCGCGCGGGCGCCGAAGCCGCGGAACAGCGGCGTCGCCGTGATGGGGTTGCGCCTGAAGCCGAGGAGGTCCTCCAGGCGCAGGCGCTGCCTCAGGTCGTCGGGCAGCAGCGCCGGGTCGGCCACCGCCGCCACCTCGTCGCGGAGGGCCCACATCGCGTAGAGGCCCATCGCCTTGTGGCCGGCCGAGTAGCTGATGAGGTCGGCGTCCGGCCGGTCCGGGTCGCCGAGCTCGTAGTCGAGCGCGTCGAACAGGATGGCCTCGACGATGCGCCCCGACGAGATCGAGCCGCCGGGGTGGCCCGACGTGGGGACGTAGTTGAAGAGGAGGGCGCAGAGGGAGCGGTAGAGGAGGTCGAAGGCCTCGAAGTGGTCGAGCTCGGCGGGCGTGAGCGGCCCGCCCGGCGGGGTCACCTCCGAGCTGTCGACGTAGATGCCTCGCCTCGGTCCAAAGGTGAACGTCATGGTCCCCCGTTCCTTTTCTCCCGGCGCCCCGTCCGCGTGCGCCGCGATCCTGCCCGGATTGTACGTCCGTTCGACGGCGTACCGGCCTCCGCGGCCCCTACTTCTCGTACTTGAACGTGGAGACGATCAGCTTGCCGTCGTAGCCGGGGCCCTTGGCCTGCGGGAACCGCTGGCTGAAGAAGATCACGTACTTGCCCGGCCAGATAGGAGCGAGCACGATCGCATTCTCGTTCGACGTCGAGAAGCCGGCGTCGCCGGAGCTCACCGCGTTGCCGTAGCCGACGCCGTTGGCGGTGTTGATGATCCGGAACGTGAGCTCGACGGGCGGGTTGGTCGCGGGACCCGAGAGCTCCCAGCCGAGGCGGGCGCCGTTGCCCAGCGCCCAGGTGCCGAGGTTCAGCTTGACCGGCTGTGCGCCCGAGATGTTCCGGGTGAGGACCGTGGTCCACTGGGGAGAGGCGCTCTGGGACGGTCTGGCGCCGGAGCTGTCGCTGCCACAGCCCGAGCTCGTGACTGTGAGGGCCAGGAGCGTCGTGGCGAGGACGACGAGCATCGCGAGCCTGGCCGTCCCGAGCACCGTACCCCCCCTCACCCCGCCACTACCGTGAAGCTGCTGGTGACGGGCGTACCCGCCTTGAGCATCGCCCACACTGGGCAGATGGTCGCCTCCGAGAGCTGGAGGGCGTGCTCGACGCGCGCGGGGTCGACGTCGCCGTAGACCGTGAACGCCAGGTCGATGGAGGTGATCACCGTCGGGTGCTCGTCGCGTCGCTGCCCGCGGGCGGTGACCTCGACGCGGTCGACCGGCTGCTGGTCGCGCCGCAGCAGCACGGCGACGGAGCTGCCGCTGCAGCCGGCGAGGCTGGCGAGGAGCAGGCGGAGCGGCGTCATCCCCTTGAGGTCCCCCTCGCTGCCGGGAAGGGGGTAGTCGATGGTGACCTCGTGCTCGCCGTCGCTGAGCGCGAACTCCATGGGGCCTTGCTGCACGGCGTGGACGGTGAGTTCGGACGGCATGGGTGCTCCTTCTCCTGGACTGCTGCTGCGCCCATTCTCGCAGGCGGCGAGGCACGCTGTCTTCCTCCGGATCGCGTCCGGTCGCCGGTCCGCCGGACTACCGCGACGGCCACCGGGGAAAGCACCCAGCGACCGTTTCAAGACAGGAGAAGACAGTGATCGACGTCGTGATCTGGTCCGACATCGTCTGACCGTGGTGCTATGTCGGCGCGTCGCGCTGGCGCAGAGTACTGGATGAGCTCGGCGATGAGGCCGCCGAGCTGAACTGGAGGTTCGCCGCGTTCGAGCTGGACCCGACCGTCCCGCCCGAAGGCGTCGGCTACGCCGAGTACCTCGAGGGCAAGTACGGCAAGGGAGCGCTCGAGGGGGTTGGGAAGCGCCTCGCCGACGCGGCCGCCGCCGACGGCCTGCCGCTCCTGGACCTGCACGAGCTCGGCCGGCGTCCCAACACACTGCTCGGCCACCGCCTGCTGCTCGGGGCGCTCGAGGAGGGCGAGGACGAGGAGGGCGAGGTCGTGCAGCAGGGGCTGCAGCAGCGCCTCGGACTCGACCTGCTCGAGGCGTACTGGGCTCGCGGGGAGGACGTCGGCGACCGCGAGGTGCTGGAACGCCTGGCGGAGTCGGCCGGCATGCCTGCGGAGCGGGTCGTGGCCGCTTTCGACGACGACCTCACGGAGACGGCGGTGCGGCTGGACGAGGAGCGGGCCGCCAAGCTCGGTATCCGCGCCGTCCCGACCTTCGTGTTCGGGCGGCGCTTCGCGGTGAGCGGCGCGCAGCCCGTGGCCGCCCTCGCCGACGCCGCCCGGCGCGCCCTCACGGGCGCCTGAGGCGGCGGTCTGCGCGCGGCGCGACCTCCGAGCCGCCGCCGCGCCCTCCGGTGACGTCCGTCGCTCGATTGTGGCCCGCGGCGCACGAACGTATCATGGTCGAGTGAGGCGCGCCCCGAGGGGCGCCAAGGACGAACCGTCCGGTATGGGCCCTCCACTGCTGCCGCTGGGGGGAGGCAGTCGCCGAGCCAGTGCCCGCGCCGGTCAGAGGAGGCTGCATGACCGACGCCGCCGTCGCCGTGGCCGGTGCCTGGACCACCGACCCGTCGCGACTTCCCGACGAGCTCTCGAGTACCTTCCGCGCCGTCATGGGCTGGGGTGGCGTGGCCGTGTGGGACGAGTCCGTCGACATCGTCGACCTCACCAGGGAGTTCGCCGCACGCACCGTCCAGGAGTGCTGCGGCCAGTGCTTCCCCTGCCGTATCGGCATGCACGAGGTGTCCGACATCCTCGAGGAGATCTGCGAGGGTAACGGCACCGAGGCCCGGCTCGCCCGTGCGCTCGAGCTCAGCCGGCACGTCGCCGAGGCTTCGCGCTGCGATCTCGGCCGCACCGGCGGCTACGCGGTGCTCGAGTCGCTCGAGCAGAACCACGACCACTTCGTCGCCGCCGTCGCCAGCAAGAAGCCCATCCCGCGCGGCGTCTACGCCGCCGCCGTGGTCGCGCCGTGTATGGCCGCCTGCCCTGCCGGCGTCGACATCCCGGCCTACGTGGAGCAGCTGCGCATCGACGAGGTCGAGCGCTCCGCCGAGGCCGTCCGCCGGCGCTGCCCCATGCCGGCCACCATCGGCCGCGTCTGCGTGCGTCCCTGCGAGGACGCCTGCCGTCGCGGCTCCGTGGACGAGCCCGTCGCCATCCGCACGCTCAAGCGCTTCGTCGCCGACAGCGAGCCCGAGCCCATTGCCTGCGCCATGCCCGGCTCGCCGCGGGTGGCCATCATCGGCGCCGGTCCGGCGGGCCTCTCCTGCGCCTACTATCTGGGACTGGACGGCGTCGCGAGCACCATCTTCGAGGCCCTTCCCGAGGCCGGCGGCATGGCCGCCGTCGGCATCCCCGACTACCGGCTGCCGCGCGAGGTGCTGCGCTCCGAGGTGGGGCGCGTCGAGTCCCTCGGCGTCAAGATCGTCTACAACTTCCGCTTCGGCGTCGACGCCACCATGGAACAGCTCTTCGAGCAGGGGTACGAGGCCGTGTTCATCGCCGTCGGCGCGCACCAGTCCGCGAGCATGGGCTGCGAGGGCGAGGACGCCGGCTACGATGGCTACATGCCCGGCGTCGAGTTCCTGCGCGAGATCGCCTTCGGCAAGACGCCGCTCACCGGCAAGACGATGCTGGTCATCGGCGGCGGCAACGTGGCCATGGACTGCGTCCGCTCCGCTCGCCGCATCGGCTTCGACGACGTCAAGCTTCTGTACCGTCGCACTGAGGCCGAGATGCCGGCCGACCCTGTCGAGATCGCCGAGGCCAAAGAAGAGGGCGTCGAGATGGTCACGCTGGTCGCGCCGACCAGGATCGAGGCCGAAGACGGCAAGGTCACCGGCCTCGAGTGCCGGCGCATGCAGCTCGGCGAGCCCGACTCGTCCGGCCGCCGCCGCCCCGAGCCGGTCGAGGGCTCGGAGTTCGTCATCCCCTGCGACTGCATCGTCCCGGCCATCGGCCAGGTCTGCTCCGTGGACCAGCTCATGCCCAGCCACATCGAGGTGAGCAAGTGGAAGACCCTCGAGGTCGACCCGCTCACCATGCAGTCCGCCGACCCGCGCGTGTTCGGCGGCGGCGACTGCTACACGGGGCCGAGCAGCCTCGTCGCGGCCCTCGCCGCCGGCCGCCGCGCCGCGGCGTCCATCGGCGAGTTCCTGCAGGACAGGCCGGTCGCGCCGCCGCTGAAGGACCGGCTCGAGCACGCCATGCTCGAGGTCATCCGCACCGAGGCGCAGACGCCTATCCCGTTTAGCGGAAGCACGGAGAAACTGCGCCCCATGGTCGTGCCTCCGGAGGTGCGTATCCAGTGCTTCGACGAGGTCGAAGGGCCGGTGAGCGCCGCCGACGCGCGGCGCGAGGCCGAACGCTGTCTGCGCTGCTACCGCATCGCTGTGGCGGTGGTCTGAGATGACCGACGTAGTGAAGGGCGACGACGTGACCACCGACGTGACGAAGACCGACGCTCCCCAGCTCACCATCGACGGCCGGGTGCTCGCGTTCGAACCCGGCCAGACGATCCTCGACGTCGCGAGCGCCAGCGGCATCGCGATCCCGACGCTCTGCTACCTGCCGGAGGCGGGCCACCGCGACGTCTGCCGCCTCTGCGTGGTCGAGGTGGCCGGCGCCGGCCGCATGCTGCCGGCCTGCAGCACGCCGGCCACCGAGGGCATGGACGTCCAGACCATGAGCGACCGCGTGCGGAGCTCGCGGCGGTCGACGCTCGAGCTCATCATCGGCTCCGGGCGCCACACCTGCATCACCTGCGAGTCCCTCGGCGAGTGCGAGCTCAGCCGGCTCGCCTACGAGTACCAGGTCGAGCCGCCGAGCGAGCTGCCCGGCGCGGAGGAGTTCCCGCTCATCGAAGACGCCTACGTCATCCGCGACTACTCCAAGTGCATCCTCTGCGGCCGCTGCTGGGCCGCCTGCACCGCCATCCAGGTCCACGGCGTCGTGCCGCACCCGTCCGGCCGGCGCGCCGAGCGCGCCGGCGGCAAGGACTGGTACCCGCTGCCCGACCTGGAGCAGTGCGAGCTCTGCGGCCAGTGCGTCGACGCCTGCCCGGTGGGGGCGCTCACCGAGCGCACCGCCAAGGGCGTTGCGCGGCACTGGGAGTTGCAGCGCGTGCGCACCACCTGCCCGCACTGCGGCATGGGCTGCCAGACCGTCGTGCACCTCAAGGACGGCCAGGTTGTCAAAGTCACCGGCGCCGGCGACGTGCCGCCCAACCGCGGCCGGCTCTGCAAGCGCGGCCGCTTCGCCGTCATCGAGCCGGACGAGCGCGCCCGCCTCGAGGACCCGCTGGTGCGCAAGGACGGCGTGCTGGTCAAAGCGAGCTGGGACGAGGCGCTCGACGTCATCGCCGAGAAGCTCGGCGCCGGCGCCGACGTGGCCGGCCTCATCGCGCCCGTGTGCACCAACGAGGAGGCCTACCAGGCGCAGAAGTTCTTCCGCGCCGTGCTCGGTACCAACGACCTCGACCACCGCGCCGCCGCTGCCTCACGTGTCTCGCTCGCGAGCACGGGGACGGGCGCCGGCGTCTGCTACACCTCCGGCGCCCTGACGGTGCTCGAGGAGGCTCGCGCCGTGCTCGTCGTCGGCGACGGCGCCGTGGCCGACCACCCGGTGGCCGGCACCGCCCTCCGTCGCGCCGTCCGTGACGGCGCGCACGTCATGGTGCTCGACTCCGGCCACAGCGACCTCGGCGACGCCGCGGCCGTCCACGTCAGCGTGGAACCGGCGGCCATCCCCGAGGTGCTCAACGGCGTCATCGCCGTGCTGCTCGCCAACGAGCTGGCCGGGAGGCGGGACGCCGGCGAGACGCTGCCGCACGAGCGGGAGCTCGAGGCCATGCTCGCCGCCGTCCTGCCCGAACGCATCGCCGAAGACGCCGCTGTGGACGCGGCGACCATCAGGGCCATCGCGGCCAAGCTGGTCGACGTGCGGCCGGCCGTGGTGTGCGCCACGCTGGGCGCCACCGACGACCTCGCCGGCACCGGCGCCGCCGTCGTCAAGCTGCAGTCGCTGCTCGACGACCTCGCCGGCGCGCGCAGCGTCTCGCTGCCGCTCGGCGCCGGCAACGTCCAGGGTCTGGTGGCCATGGGCGTGGCGCCGGACGTGCTGCCCGGCGGCGACCTGGTCGCCGACGCGGAGGCACGGCAGCGTCTCGCCGACGCCTGGGGCGTCGCCTCGCTGCCGGATGCTCCCGGCCGCTCCACCGGCGAGATCCTCGCCGGTCTCGGCGACGGGTCGCTCCGCGCGGTCTGGGTGTGGGCCAACGAGGCCGCGTCGTTCGGCGACGCGGATGCAGTGCTGGCCGCGCTCGACGAGGCCGCGTTCGTCGTCGTCCAGGGCGCCGTGCGCGGCGACGTCGCCGAAGTCGCCGACGTGGTGCTGCCGGCCGTCGCCTGGGGCGAGGAGGACGGCACGTTCACCAACGCCGAGCGGCGCATCAGCCGCCTGCGGCGGGTCCAGCGCCCGCCGGGTGCGGCTCGTCCGGGCTGGTGGGCGTTCCGCGAGGTCGCCAGACGCCTCGGCCACGAGTGGCAGGCCGGCTACCCCAAGGCCGTCTGGGATGACGAGATCTCCGTGCTCATCCCCAGCCTCGGCGGCGTGACCTACGCGGAGCTGGACGAGTACGGCCTCTGCTGGCCGGCTCCCGCGCCCATCACCGCCTGATACTCACGACTGCCCGCCGCGGCGGCCGGCCCTTGGCCGCCCGCCGCGCCGCTTCGCGTACGCCGCACCATCAACGCTTGTGGGCCGCGGAGCGGGGGAAGGCATTGGGGGACGGTCACCCGCGCACCAAGGAGCCAGCCATGTTGTGCAGTCTCGCCACCAAGCTCGACCAGGGGCAGCTCGCCGAGATCTCGTCGCTCGAGAAGGAGCTGGGTACGCCGATCCTCGCGTTCGCGTGTCATCCCATGGACGCCGCCCCCATCGACACCGAGAAGATCGACCGGCTCAAGGAGCTGGAGGACAGGCTCGGCGTCGCTCTCGTCGCCGTGAAGCAGTAGGCGAGAGACGCGCGCCGCCGCGCCTGCGGCCGGCGCGCTCGAGAGCTGCTCCCGAAGCATCCTGAGTCACGCAGGTAGTCCGACGACCCGGGTCGCGGGATGATCGCTTCTGTTCGTCTCGGGGCCCGAGGCCGCGCAGTTCTGTCGTTTTCCTGCGCGCCGATGTGCGACTCTTTGTGACAGACAGCACAATCCTTTACCACCGGTTGCGCCACGTTGTACAGTGCCGCACACTATCTTGCGGATACCCCCCTGGGTTCTGTCTCATGGGGTCACGCCCCGCCTCCTCAGGCGGACGCTCGAAATCCACGCACGAGAAGAGGCGCAGGCGTATGACTCAGGGTCTTTCCACCACCACCACCGAGGCGATCGTGGACAAACACGGGCGGGACAAGTCCAGCCTGATCCAGGTCCTTCTCGAGATCCAGCAGCAGAAGCACTGGCTGTCCGAAGCCGATCTCAAGTCAGTGAGCCGCGAGCTCGATGTCCCGCTGGTACAGGTCTACCACGTGGCCACGTTCTACAAGGCTTTCAGCCTTGTACCCAAGGGCGAGCACTCGATCTCGGTATGCCTCGGCACCGCCTGCCACGTCCGAGGTGCTCCCCGCCTGCTGGACAGGGTCGTCGACACGTTCAAGATAGGACCGAGCGGGACGTCGGCCGACATGCGGTTCAGCCTGGACAAGGTCAACTGCCTGGGTTGCTGCGCGCTGGGGCCGGTGATGCTCGTCGACGGCGAGTACTACAGCAAGCCGTCACAGGAAGACCTGGAGCAGCTAGCCGCTGCCGACTGACCAGCAGCGAAAGGAACCTGGCATGCCCAGACTGAATTCAGTCGCTGAACTCGACGCGCATTGCGACGACCTTGTCGCTGCGCAAGATGCGAGCAGGATCTGCGTCACCATATGCTCCGGTACCGGCTGTCATGCCTCGCGCAGCGACAAGGTGTACCAGGCCTTTGTGGACCAGCTCGATCGTCACGGACTTGATGACCGGGTGGAGATCCTCCGGACCGGATGTCACGGCTTCTGCGAGAGGGGCACCATCGTCACCATCCTTCCGCAGGATGTGACCTACATGCGGGTCAAGCCGGACGACGTCGCCGAGATCGTCGACAAGTCCGTCCTGACGAACGAGGTCGTCGACCGGCTCATCCACCACGACGACGACGGCCAGGGCGTCCTCCGCGAGGACGACATCCCGTTCTACAAGCTCCAGAGCCCCGTCGTCTTCGGTATGAACCGCTTCATCGACCCGCAGAGCATCGACAGCTACATCATCCGCGGCGGCTACACCGCGCTGGCCAAGGCCCTCTTCCGGATGTCTCCGGAGCAGGTGCTGGATGAGATCAAGGCGGCCGAGCTCAGGGGCAGGGGCGGCGGCGGCTTCCCCGCCGGCGTGAAGTGGCAGACGACGAGGGATGCGCCGGGCGACGTCAAGTACGTGGTCGTGAACGCCGACGAGGGTGACCCCGGCGCCTACATGGACAGGAGCCTGCTCGAGGGCAATCCGCACCGCGTCCTCGAGGGACTCATCATCGGCGCTTACGCGATCGGCGCCGGCGAGGGCTTCGTCTACGTCCGCCAGGAGTACCCGATAGCCGTCGACAACCTGCTCGTGGCCCTCGACCAGGCGCGCGAGTACGGCCTTCTCGGGCCCAGCGTCCTGGGCTCCGGCATGGCCTTCGACGTCGAAGTCCACCGTGGCGCCGGAGCTTTCGTGAGTGGCGAATCCAGCGCCCTGATGAGCGCTATCGAGGGACGCGTGGGAGAGCCCAGGCCCAAATACGTGCGCACCGCGGTGAGCGGCATCTGGGACAGGCCCACCAACCTGAACAACGTCGAGACCTGGGCCACGGTGCCGCTCATCATCGACAAGGGCGCCGACTGGTTCACCAGCGTCGGGACGGAGAACAGCAAGGGAACGAAGATATTCTCGCTGGTCGGCGCCGTGACCAACACAGGGCTGGTCGAAGTGCCCATGGGAACGACGCTCAGGCAGGTCGTCTTCGACATCGGCGGCGGCGTCCCCGGGGGCAAGAAGTTCAAGGCCGTCCAGACCGGCGGTCCCTCCGGGGGAGTGATCCCGGAGGCGTTCCTCGACCTGCAGATCGACTTCGACGAGCTTGCCAAGGCCGGCTCGATGATGGGGTCGGGCGGCATGATCGTGATGGACGAGGACACCTGCATGGTGGACATGGCCAGGTACTACCTCAACTTCTTGGCCGAGGAATCGTGCGGCAAGTGCGTCCCCTGTCGCGAGGGCATCTCCCAGATGCTGGATGTGCTCACCAGGATCTGCGCCGGAGACGGCCGCGAGGGAGACATCGCACTTCTGGAGGAGATCTCGGAGGTGGTGACGGGCTGGTCACTCTGCGCGCTGGGTGGCACGGCCCCCAACCCGGTGCTCAGCACCATCACCCACTTCCGCGACGAATACGAGGCCCACATCCGCGACAAGCGATGTCCTGCCGGGGCGTGCAAAGAGCTGATCTCCTACTACGTGGACCCGGAGAAGTGCCAGGCCTGCATGATCTGCCTCAAGAACTGCCCCGCGGGAGCCATCAGCGGCGGCAAGAACCTGGTGCACGTCGTGGATCAGGCCGCGTGCACCAAGTGCGGCGCCTGCCTGGACGTCTGCCCGTCGCGCTTCGATGCCGTCATGGTCCTCTCCGGTGTGCCGGTGCCCGAACCCGTAGCGCCAGGAACCCAAGTGACACGAAAGCGAGGCGGCGCCAGTGGGTGACGTAGCTTTGGTCATCAACGGCCAGACCATCACGGCTCAAGAGGGCACGACGATCCTCGAAGCGGCGCGAGGCCTGGGGATCGACATACCCACGCTCTGTCACCGCGATGAGCTGACCCCCTTCGGCGCATGTCGGCTCTGCACCGTCGAGATCAGCAAAGGGGGCGGCCGCTCCCGGCTGGTCACTTCGTGCGCCTACCCGGTCGAGGAGGGTCTCGACGTGCAGACCGAGTCCGAGGCGGTGGTCAAGGGACGCAAGCTGATTCTGGAGCTGCTGCTGGTCCGTGCTCCCGGTGTGCAGCAGGTACGAGAGTACGGCCGCAGGTACGGCGCGGATGAGACCAAGTTCAAGGCGGATCCGAGCTTCTGCATCCTCTGCGGCCTGTGCGTCAACTACTGTGCGGAGGTCAAGGGCAACCACGCCATCGGCTTCGTCGGCAGAGGCGTGGACAGGCAGGTCATGTTCCTGCCGGGAGCAGTCGCAGGTGTGTGCTCGGAGTGTGGGGACTGCTTCACGCTGTGCCCCACCGGAGTGTGGCCTTCGAACCACGACCTTGCGCTCGTGCCTCACTCCGGCTGATCCGTCGGCCCGGGCGCCGGCAGGCGCCCGGGCCGACGGCTTCTCCTCGCACAGGCCCCCGGTCCGGCAACCAGGCGGAGGCGACGCGAGCTGGTCGCGGGGCGGTCTGAGGGTGCGTCGTCAAGCGCCGCCGCCGGCCCGACAGGGGCCGTCCGGGCCGGGCCGGGGCTTGGCGGCAGCGGCGAAGAAGTGGCCGGTCCATGTGACAATTTGCACAATCCATTGTCAAGGGTTGCGCCATGTCGTACAGTCGCGCACACTTGGTTTCGGATACCCCCCTAGGTTCCGTCATGGGGTGACGCCTCGCCTGTCGGCGACCCGCCTCCCGGATGGGACACGGCGCGAGGAGACACCACCTATGGAGCAACTGGCCCTGATCGTCCCGGGCATGTGGGCCGATCATCACGTGATCGCCGTCCGCGGTCTCTTCCGCGAAGCGGAAGGAGTCGAGGTCGCCGACGCCAGCGCGATGGACGCGACGCTTCGCCTCGAGTACGACCCCGCGAGGACCGACCCGCAGCGCATCGCAGCCCTGCTCGAAGAGGCCGGCTACGCCACCGGTGAGCGCCCCGAAGCCGACGCGCCGCCGACCGACAAGCCGGCCTGGCTGACGGCCGGAGTGCGCGTCACCGCCACCGACCCGGTCGACCTCAGCATGTCGGGCGACCACCGCAAGTACTGATCGCCGATCGACTCGTGCGCACCCCGTCCACGATTCGTCCGGGTATCCGGGCCGCGCTCACGGCGCGGCCGGCTCGTACCCGGGCGTGAAGGAGTCGCCTCATGGATGACAAGAGCAAGGACGACCTCATGCCGGTAGCTGCGAAGAGCATCGATCCGGCCGCTCTCGAGATGCTGGCGCACGCCGCTGCGTGTGACGTCGAGACGGCGTTCAGTCGCGCGGACGTCATGAAGCCCTGCCCCATCGGCGAGTCCGGCGCTTGCTGCCGCATCTGCTCGATGGGTCCCTGCCGCCTCGTCGGCAAGGACGCCGAGCACAAGACCGGCCTCTGCGGCGCCGACCTGGGGACCATCGCCGCCCGCAACTTCGCGCGACAGGTCGCGGGGGGCGCCAGCGCCCACTCGGACCACGGCCGCGATATGGCGATGACGCTGCGTGCCGTCGCCCTCGGTGAGGCCGCCGGCTACAAGGTCAAGGACGAGCAGAAGCTCATGTCCGTCGCCGGCTACATGGAGATCCCGACCGAAGGCCGCGAGATCAACCAGATCGCGCTCGATGTCGCCGACAAGGCGCTGGACCAGTTCGGTCAGCAGCACGGCGAGATCATCTACACCAAGCGGGCCACGCCGAAGAGGCAGGCGCGGTGGCGTGAGGCCGGCATCATCCCTCGCGCCATCGACCGCGAGATCGTCGAGATCATGCACCGCACCCATGAGGGCGTCGACCTCGACGCCACCAACATCCTCAAGGCGGCGCTGCGCTGCTCCCTGGCCGACGGCTGGGGCGGCTCCATGTTGAGCACCGACATCAGCGACATCCTCTTCGGCACGCCTTCGCCGCTCTCGTCCGAGGTCAACCTCGGCGTGCTCAAGGACGACCAGGTCAACGTGATCGTCCACGGCCACGAGCCGACGCTTGCGGCGATGCTCGTGGAGGCGGCGCGCGACCCCGAGCTCATCGCCGAGGCGAAGGCCGCCGGCGCGCAGGGCATCAACCTCGCCGGCATCTGCTGTACGAGCAACGAGATCCTCATGCGGTACGGCATCCCGGCGGCCGGCAACTTCCTCCATCAGGAACTCGCGATGCTGACGGGCGCCGTCGAGGTCATGGTCGTCGACGTCCAGTGCATCATGCAGGCGCTGTCCCCGCTCTCCCAGCGCTTCCACACCAAGCTGGTCACGACCTCGCCCAAGGCCAAGATCCCTGGCGCGGTGCACGTGGAGTTCGACGAGCACCGCGCCCCCGAGACGGCTCGCGAGATCGTCCGCATGGCCATCGCCAACTACCCCAACCGCGGGCCGATCCACATCCCGAACTTCCACGAGCCGCTGGTCGCCGGCTTCAGCCACGAGTACCTGAACTACATGCAGGGCGGCTTCCATCGCGGCTCCTTCCGCCCGCTGAACGACGCGATCATCGCCGGCCGCATCCGCGGCCTGGCGGGCGTCGTCGGCTGCAACAACGCCCGCGTGACCCAGGATCAGGGCATCGTCGAGATGATCAAGCGCTTCATCGCGAACGACGTCATGGTGGTGGTCAGCGGGTGCGCGGCCGGGGCGGGCGCCAAGGCCGGCTATCTGAGTCCGGAGATCCTGGATTCGGCCGGCCCCGGCCTGCGCGAGGTGATGGAGGCCATCGGCATCCCGCCGGTGCTCCACCTCGGCTCGTGTGTCGACAACTCGCGGATCCTCACCGTGCTCACGCAGGTCGCCACGGAGGGCGGCCTCGGCGAGGACATCGACGATCTGCCCGCCGTCGGCCTCTGCCCCGAGTGGATGGCCGAGAAGGCGATCTCGATCGGCACCTACTTCGCCGCTTCGGGCGCCCACGTGATCTTCGGCGTCACCAACCCGATCAAGGCGTCGAGCGAAGTCGCGAGGGTGCTGACCGAGGGTTGGGAGGATCTGGTCGGCGGCGAGTCTCGAGTTCATCCTCGACTGGGACGAGATGTTCGCCCGCTCGCTCGAGCTCATCGACGCCAAGCGGGCGGCTCTCAAGCTGCCGCAGTACGACCCGAGCCAGTACGGCGCCAGCGGCGACACGCCGTTCTTCGCCGCGATCAAGTCGTATCTCGCCGAGAAGGCGCGCGAAGAGGAGCTCGGCGTCGAGACCGTCGGCTCGCCGGTCTATCCGCTCGCCGCCGGTCACTCGCACGATCACGGAGACGGACACACACACACGCATGACGAGGGAGAGGCCTGATGTCACGCTACATCGCGACCCGGGCCATCCGCGGTGCCGAGGGCATCGTCCGCGAGGCCGAAGAGGCCGTGAACGCGGCGCTCGCCGAGTTGGGGCCGGACACGCCCGTCGCAGTTCACGAACACCGCCTACTACCTGCCGGTGATCTACGCCTTCACCGGCCAGAAGGTCGAGAAGCTCGGCGACCTGCCGTCGGTCATCGAGCGGGCGAAGAGCCTGCTCCACCCGGTCCCCGCCGACAAGATGTGGCTGCCGTACCTGGGCGAGACGCTCGACAGCGGCATCGCCACCCTCTTCGCCGAGGAGGCGATGGAGGGCGTGCGCTTCGCACGAGGAACGGAGCCGCAGGTCATCAAGCTCGACCAGGCGCGCAGCGACGGTACCCGGTTCACCGGCGGCGACCTGCGGCGTGCACGGCGACAAGATGAAGCTCAACGGCCCGATCGACGACATCCAGTTGCGGGCCTGGGGCATCCAGCTCGTGGACGGACGCATGCCCGGCTTCTGCGCCATCGTCGGCTGCGCCAAGAGCAACGAGGTCGCGGTCAAGATCGTCCGCGAGCTCCAGAGCCGCGGCATCCTGATCTTCCTCAGCGGCAACGTGAACGGGCGGAGCATCATCCACCAGTTGCAGGAAGAGGGCATCCAGCTCGGGTACGACACCTTCACGGTGCCGTTCGGCGTGGACACCATCTCGGCCGTCTACGCCCTCGGGTTCGCCGCCCGCTCGGCGCTCACGTTCGGCGGCATGGAGGCCGGCAACGCGCGCAAGATCATGCTCTACAACAAGTACCGCGTGTTCGCCTTCGTGCTCGCGCTCGGCGAGGTCGACGACCTCAAGTACGCATCGGCCGCCGGCGCCATCAGCTTCGGCTTCCCGACCATCGCCGACACGCGTATCCCGCAGATCCTGCCGACCGGCGTCACGACCTACGAGCACGTCGTGAGCATGCCGTTCGACGAGATCCCCGGCGCGGACGACATGGAGCGCACGGAGAAGCTCATCCAGCGCTGCATGGACGTCCGCGGCGTCAAGGTCAAGATCGCACAAGGTGCCGATCCCCGTCTCCTACGGATCGGCCTTCGAGGGCGAGCGGATCCGCAAGGACATCATGTACGCGGAGTTCGGCGGCAAGCGCTCTCACGCCTTCGAGTACCTGCGCATGAAGCCGGCCGACGAGGTCGAGGACGGCAAGATCGTCGTCCACGGCGCCGATCTCGACGCCATGAGCGAGGGCGACGCCCTGCCGCTCGGCTGGTCGTGGACGTCAGCGGGCGCAAGATGCAGACCGACTTCGAGCCGATCCTCGAGCGCCAGTTCCACTACTTCGTCAACGGGGTCGAGGGCATCCAGCACAACGGCCAGCGCGACATCGCCTGGACGCGCGTCAGCAAGAACACCTTCAGCAAGGGCTTCCGCCTGGAGCATTTCGGCAAGGTCATCCACGCGCGCATCCACGAGGTGTTCGGCAACATCGTCGACAAGGTCCAGGTCCTGCTGACCACGGACCAGGCGGAGGTCGACGAGCTCATCGAGGTGGCGCGCGAAGCGTACAACCAGCGCAACGAGCGCATCGCGAACCTCACCGACGAGTCGGTCGACACGTTCTACAGCTGCCTGCTCTGCCAGAGCTTCGCGCCCAACCACGTCTGCGTGGTGAACCCCGAGCGCGTCGGCCTCTGCGGCGCATACAACTGGCTCGACTGCAAGGCGAGCTACGAGATCAATCCCACCGGTCCCAACCAGCCCGTGCCCAAGGGCGTGGTGCTCGACCCGGTGATGGGCGAGTTCTCAGGCCCCAACGAGTTCATCTACAACCAGTCCAACCAGACGGTGGACCGTGTGACCTTCTACTCCATCATGGAAGCGCCGATGACCTCGTGCGGCTGCTTCGAGTGCATCATGGTCCTCGTGCCCGAGGCCAACGGCTTCATGATCGTCAGCCGCGAGGACCCGAGCATGACTCCCTGCGGTATGACGTTCTCCACGCTCGCCGGCACCGCCGGCGGCGGCATGCAGACGCCGGGCATGATGGGCATGGGCAAGTACTACCTCACCAGCAAGAAGTTCATCTCGGCCGACGGCGGCATGAAGCGCATCGTCTGGATGAGCTCGAACCTGCGGGAGAGCATGCGCCCCGCGCTCCAGGAAGTCTGCGAGCGCGACGGCGTGCCCGACCTGCTCGACAGGATCGCCGACGAGACGGTGGCCACCACGGTCGAGGAGCTCCTCCCCTTCCTCGAGGAGAAGCAGCACCCGGCCCTGACCATGGACCCGCTCTTCTGACCCCATACTCACCCGGAGAATGCAGATGACACCAGTGGAGATCCCCGTAGAGAAATGGCCCGGCGCGGTGCGCGAGGTCACGCTCGGGAGCAGCTATGGCGGCGGCACGCGCGGGAACGCCGTGACCGTCGGCGGCGAGACCGCGCTGCCGTTCCTCGGCTTCGAGGGCGCCATGCCGAACCGGCCGATGCTGGCCGTCGAGGTCCAGGACATGCACCCGGACGACTGGTCCCCGGAGCTGCAGGCGGCCTGGGGCGACGCCATGGACGACGCCGCCGTGTGGGCGCAGAAGGCCGTCGAGGCGGGGGCGGACCTGATCGCCCTCAGAGCTGCGCAGCTGCCATCCCGACCAGGGCGACAGCTCCTGCGACAGACGCCGTGCGGACCGTGGAGCGCGTGCTCGCCGCCGTGCCGGTGCCGCTCATCGTCTACGGACCCGGCGCGGCCGACAAGGACAACGAGGTGCTGGTCGCCGTGGCCGAGAAGACCAAGGGCGAGCAGCTCGCCCTGGGCCTCTGCGAGGACAAGAACTACCGCACCATCGTCGCCGCGGCGCTCGGCAACGGGCACGCGGTGATCGCCCAGACGCCGATCGACGTCAACCTCGCCAAGCAGCTCAACATCCTGATCAGCGACATGGGGCTGCCTCTCGAGCGCGTGCTCATGGACCCCAACACCGGCGCGCTCGGCTACGGCCTCGAGTACACGTACTCGGTGATGGAGCGCCTGCGTCTCGCCGCCCTCATGGGCGACACCATGACGCAGCAGCCGATGATCTGCACGGCCGGCGAAGAGGCGTGGCGGCAGAAGGAAGCCCGCGCCGAGGGCGATGTGCCCGAGGCGTGGGGCGCGCTCGCCGAGCGCGGCGTCGCCTGGGAGGTCGCGACGGCGACGACGGTGCTCGAGGCCGGCGCCGACATCGCTGGTCCTGCGGCATCCGGCCAGCGTGAGTACCATGCGCGCGGCCATCGACGACCTGACGAAGGGAGCCTGAACGATGGCCCTCAGCGGACTTCAGATCTACAAGCTGCTGCCCCAGACGAACTGCAAGGAGTGCGGCTTCCCCACCTGCCTCGCCTTCGCCATGAAGCTGGCGCAGAAGGGCACCGAGCTCGACAAGTGCCCCTACGTGAGTGAAGAAGCCAAGACGGCGCTGGACGCCGCGTCGGCGCCGCCCATCAAGCTCATCACCGTCGGCGCAGGCGACCGCGCCTTCGGCGTCGGCAACGAGACGGTGATGTTCCGGCACGAGAAGACCTTCGTCCATCAGCCGGGCATCGTCGTGCGCGTCAAGAGCGACGACCCGCAGCTCGCCGAGGTGGCGGGCCGCGTCGGCGCCTACGGTGTCGAGCGCGTGGGCATGCACCTCACGCTCGACGGCCTCGCCGTGGAGCACGCCGGTGGCGACGCGGCCGCGTACGCCGCGGCCGTGGCCGCGGCGCGTGCGGCCGCTCCCGGGCTGCCGCTCGTGCTCATGAGCACCGACGCGGCGGCGATCGACGCGGCTCTGGCCGGCGGCGCCGCCGCCGAGAAGCCGCTCGTCCACGCCGCCACCGCGGCCAACTGGCAGGCGATGGCCGAGGTCGCCAAGAAGCACGGCTGCCCGCTGGTCATCCGCAGCGAGGACGGCGACCTCCCGGGACTCGAGGAGCTCTCCGGGCAGGTCACCGGCGCCGGCGTCGAGGACATCATGCTCGATCCCGGCACCAAGGCGCTCGCCGCCGACCTCGCCGCGGCCACGCAGCTGCGCCGCCTGGCGCTCAAGAAGGGCGCGCGGTCGCTCGGGTATCCCCTCGTCGCCGTCGCCACGGCGCCGACGTGGCAGGCCGAGCTGGTGCGCGCCACGCAGGCGGTGGGCAAGTACGCCGGCGTCATCATCCTGGACCACGACGAGCCGGCGGTGCTCTACTCGCTGCTCACGCTGCGCCAGAACATCTACACCGATCCGCAGAAGCCGATCCAGATGGAGCCCAAGCTCTACGAGATCGGCGCCGCGACCGCCGACAGCCCGGTGCTCATCACGACCAACTTCTCGCTCACCTACTTCTCGGTGGCGGGCGAGGTCGAGAGCGCCGGCATCCCCACGTGGCTGCTCGTCGCCGACAGCGACGGCCAGTCGGTGCTCACCGGCTGGGCGGCCGGCAAGTTCGACGCCGAGAAGATCGCCAAGACGGTCAAGGAATCCGGCATCGCGCAGAAGGTCGGCCACATGAAGCTGGTCCTCCCGGGTCACGTGGCCGGGCTCTCCGGTGAGGTCGAGGAAGAACTGCCCGACTGGCAGATCATGGTCGGGCCGCGCGACGCCGTCGACATCCCCAACTACATCAAGAACGTCTGGGGCGCATGAGCGATACCCCCGTCACCAAGCCGCGGACGGTGATGGCGACGATCACGTTCACGCCGTCCGGGGAGACCATAGAGGTACCGCCCGGCACCAGCCTGCTCGACGCGGCGATCTTCTGCGAGCTGGACGTCTCTGCCCCGTGCGCGGGGCAGGGACGCTGCGGCCGCTGCCGCGTGCGCGTCACGAGCGGCGAGGTCGAGCGGCGCAGCAACGCCGGTCTGGCCACCGCCGAGATCCTCGACGGCTGGGCGGTGGCCTGCCAGACGTACGCCGGCGCCGGCCCGATCGAGATCGAGGTGCCCGAGCGCAAGCAAGGAGAAGGTGCGTCCTCACGGGCACGCCATCGCCGAGCCGGAGTCGCTGCCGATCACCTGCGACTACCTGCAGAACCCGGCGGTCAAGCTCTTCGAGCTCGAGATCGAGCCGCCGTCGCTGGATGACCAGACGAGCGACTTCGACCGCCTGCGGCGGGCCCTCTCGCGGCAGCACGGCATCGAGGAGCTCCGGGCCGAGCTCCCGCAGCTCAGGCGGCTCGGCCCGGCCCTGCGCCACGCCAACTGGAAGGTCACCGTGACGCTCGAGATGCGCGACTGGGTGTACGGCTCGTACCTGCGCGCCGCGCCTGCTGCGCGTGTACCCGACGGCGTTCCCCCAGGCGAGCCTGGGCGTCGCCGTCGACCTCGGCACCACGTCCGTCGTCGTCTACCTCGTCGACTTCACCACCGGGCGTGTGATCGACTCGGCGAGCACCTACAACAAGCAGATCTCCTGCGGCGAGGACGTCATCAGCCGCATCATCTACGCCAAGCGCAAGCGCGGGCTGGAGCGGCTGCAGAAGCTCGCGGTGGAGACCATCAACGACCTGCTCGAGGAGCTCCAGCAGCGGAACCAGCGTGGAGGAGCACGAGATCCACGAGGTCGCCATCGCCGGCAACACGACGATGACCCACCTGCTCCTCGGCCTCGAGCCTCGCGCACCTGCGCGAGGAGCCGTACATCGCGACCATCAGCGCGCCGCCCAAGCTCATCGCCAACGAGATCGGCCTCAACGCCAATCCGGTGGCGCGGGTGCACGTCCTGCCGTCGGTCGGGGCAGCTACGTCGGCGGCGACATCACCGCCGGCGTGATCTCGTCGGGCATGTACGCCACCGACAAGCTCACGCTGTTCATCGACATCGGCACCAACGGCGAGATGGTCCTCGGCAACAAGGACTGGCTGCTCTCCTGCGCCTGCTCCGCCGGCCCCGCCTTCGAGGGCGGCGGCGTGCGCGACGGCATGCGCGCCTCGCCCGGCGCCATCGAGGACGTCTTCATCGACGACGCCACGCTCGAGCCCACCTTCCGCACCATCGACGACGCCCCGGCCGTGGGCATCTGCGGCAGCGGCCTCATCGACCTGCTCGGCGAGCTCTTCGTCACCGGCGTGCTCGACAAGTCCGGGCACGTCGACCTGCAGGCGGCCACCGATCGCGTACGCGTGCGCGACGGCGTGCCCGAGTACGTGGTCTGCCGGGCCGGCGAGGGCGGCGCCGAGAACGACATCGTCCTCACCGAGTCGGACATCACCAGCCTCGTCCGCGCCAAGGCGGCCATCTACGCCGGCTTCGAGGTGCTCTGCGCCTAGCGTCGGCGTCGACCTCGCCGACGTGGAGCAGATCCTCATCGGCGGCGCGTTCGGCCAGTACATCAACGTCGAGAAGGCCATCCGCATCGGCCTGCTGCCCGACCAGCCGGTGGAGCGCTTCCACTTCCTCGGCAACACGAGCGCCCAGGGCGCCTTCGCCACCCTGCTCTGCGTCAACGTCCGCCACGACGTCATCGACGTGGCGAGCAAGATGACCTACCTGGAGCTGAGCGCCGACAACACGTTCATGGACGAGTACACGTCGGCGCTCTTCCTCCCGCACACCGACCTCACCGGGTTCCCGAGCGTCCGCGACGGCGCTGGCCGAACGGGCCGACGGGAACGGAAACGGAGGCTGACCCATGACCACCACCATCGCCGTCGCCGGCAAGGGGGGGACCGGCAAGACGACGCTGGCCGGCCTGCTCATCCGCCGGCTGGCGGAGACGCAGGCCGACCCGATCCTCGCGATCGACGCCGACCCCGCGAGCAATCTGAACACCGTCCTCGACCTGCCGCTGGAGAAGACCGTCGGCGACGTGCGCGAGGAGACCAGCGAGAAGGCGCGCGCCAACCTGCTCGAGGCGGGCATCGCCAAGCAGCGACCTGCTCGACTACGAGATCAACTCGAGCGTCGTCGAGGGCATCAACGTCGACCTGCTGGCGATGGGCCGGCCCGAGGGGCCCGGCTGCTACTGCGCCGCCAACAACATGCTGCGCCCATCATCGACACAGATCGCCGACAGCTACCCGTGGGTCGTGATCGACAACGAGGCCGGGCTGGAGCATCTCTCCCGGCGCACGACCCGCGACGTCGACGTGCTCTTCATCGTCAGCGACGCCACGGTGCGCGGCATCACGACCGCCGGTCGCGTCGCCGCGCTGCTCGGGGAGCTCGAAACCAAGGTCGGGCGGCACTACCTCATCGTCAACCGCGCCGCCCAGGGCCTCTCGCCCGAGCTCGAGGCGGCGATCGCCGAGCAACGGCCTGGATCTGCTCGCCGTCCTGCCCGACGACCCCATGGTCGCCGAGTTCGACGCCGCCGGCAAGCCGCTGATCGACCTGCCCGCCGACAGCGTCCTGAGCGCGGCGCTCGAGCCTGTCGTCGCCGCCATGCTCGCCACACCCACGCAGAAGGAGGCCGCCGGTGCTCATCATCGGTGAGAACATCCACATCATCGCGCCGCCGGTGAAGGCGGCCATCGAAGCTCGCGACGCCGGGACCATCCAGAGGCATGGCCGTGGCGCAGGTCGAGGCCGGCGCCGGCGTCGTCGATCTCAACATCGGCCCGCAGAAGAAGCTCGGCCACGAGGTCATGCCGTGGATCGTCGAGGCGGTGCAGGAAGTCGTCGACGTCCCGCTTTCGCTCGACACGACCAACTTCGCCGCCATGGAGGCCGGCCTCAAGGTCTGCAAGAAGCCCGCCATGCTCAACTCGGCCTCCGCCGACCCCGACCGCCTCGACAGCGTGATGCAGCTGGCGGCGAGGTACGGCGCCAAGGTCATCGCCCTCACCATGGGCGTGGACGGCATCCCGACCACGGCCGACGGCCGCGCCGGCATCGCCATGGAGGATCTGCTGCCGGCCGCCGAGCGGGCCGGGATAGCCGTAGAAGACGTCTTTCTCGACCCGCTCGTCCTCGCCGTGAACTGCAACCAGGACGTGGCCATGGAGACCGTCGAGGCGGTGCGCATGTTCAAGATGATGGCCGACCCGCCGCCGACCACGGTGATCGGCCTGTCCAACATCTCCAACGGCGCCCTGCCCGAGGTCCGTCCGCTCATCAACCGGGTGATGATGGTCATGGCGATGGGCGCGGGGCTCGACAGCGCGATCGCCGATCCGCTCGACAGCGTCCAGAACGAGTGGATCCGCGTCGCCGAGCAGCACGACGACAGCACGCCGATGGGCAAGCTCATCGTGGCGCTGTACGAC
This sequence comes from uncultured Thermoleophilia bacterium, assembly GCA_963798285.1. Classification (GTDB taxonomy): domain Bacteria; phylum Actinomycetota; class Thermoleophilia; order UBA2241; family UBA2241; genus CAIXSE01. The sequence goes on from CAWCSR010000002.1 coordinate 592,672, forward strand.
GCGGCGGCGGCCATGGACAAGCTCGACCCGTCGGCCGTCGACATGAGCGACAAGGAGCAGGTCGAGCTCTGGAAGACCTACCGCATGCTCACCAACGAGACCCTCTACGCGGACTCGTACCTGCAGCTCTGAGCGGGCCCGGGGGGACTCGCTCAGACATGCCGGGCAGGGGATGCCCGGCATGGACAAGGGCCGGGGCGGCGCAGGCGCCGCCCCGGCCCGTCTTCGTCCTCAGGCCGGCCGGGATGTCAGGCCGGGTCGCCGAAGGCCGGGGCGTCCGCCAGCGAGTCGTCCTCGAGCCACTGGCGCCCCGTGGAGCACTTCTCGGCGGCCGCGCACCAGGCGGCGCAGCCGAGGTCCATCTTCGGATTGGCGTTGGAGGCGCCGCACGCCGCGCACACCCGCTTTGCGTCGTCCTTGAAGAACTCGATCGTCGCGCCGCAGCCCGTACACGGCACCTCGAAGATGTCGTCGGGCGTCCAGTTGCTCCGGTCCTGGCCGGGGCAGCCCCTGTCCATCATCTCGTCCGCCTCCTCGCCTGTCGCGGATGGCAGCCGGTGCGCTTCATCCTTCACTCAGGATACCCGCCACGGACGAGGGACGGGCATGATCTTGGTCAAGCCGCCCGAAGGCGGCGCCTTCGCCTCAGTCCTCGAACGCGCCGTCCGAGAAACCCGAGTGGCGGCCCCAGTCGAAGTCGTCCCACTCGGTCGCCGTGTAGGTCATGCTCGCCGTGAGCGGCTCGCCCAGCGACTCCAGGTGCGCCCTGCTGGGGTGCATGACGAACGGCTCGGCCTTGTGGCGGCTGCTCGCCTTGTCCCACTGGGCCTCGGGGATCTCGTCGCACTTGCGCAGGAGCAGGTCCCACTCGAAGTCGACCCACTCCTGCAGCGTCTCCAGCAGGTGCTCGTTGCCGGGGAGCGCCAGATGGGCGAAGCGGCCCTGGCGCTCCAGCCACTTGCCGAGCGGCTGCTTGTGCCGCGGCCGGTAGGTGAGGCGGTACACACCGTCGTTGACCTCGAAGAGCGGCCAGTAGCAGGTCTCGGTGGCCAGGCGGCTGAGGTCGATGCCCTCGTCGTTGTCGGTGCGCCAGCCGCGCGGGCAGGCGGAGAGCACGTTGAGGAACGTGGGTCCCTCGATCTCCAGCGCCTTGGACGCCTTGTGGATGAGGTCCTGCGGGTCGTGCGGCGAGGACTGCGCCACGTAGGGCAGGCGGTGGGCCACCATGATCTCGGTGAGGTTCTTGCTGTGGCCCACCTTGCCCGGCAGGTCTGAACCGACCGGGCTGGTGGTGGTCCAGGCGCCGTGCGGCGTCGCGCTCGAGCGCTGGAAGCCGGTGTTCATGTAGGCGCCGTTGTCGTAGCACACGTAGAGCATGTCGTGGCCGCGCTCCATGGCGCCGGAGAGCGCCTGCAGACCGATGTCGTAGGTGCCGCCGTCGCCGCCGAAGGCGATGAACTTGACCCGCTCCTCGAGCTTGCCGCGCTTGTGGAGGGCGCGGAACGCGGTCTCGACGCCGGACAGCGTCGCCGCGGCGTTCTCGAAGTTGGTGTGGATGTAGCTGCCCTTCCAGGCGGTGTACGGATAGCGCGTCGTTGAGACCTCGAGGCAGCCGGTGGCGCCCGAGACGACGTAGTGGCTCCTCACCTGGCTCAGCACCTGGTTGACGACGATTGAGGCGCCGCAGCCGCTGCAGAGGCCGTGGCCGCTGGAGAGCTGCGGGACCTTACTTCCCATGTCCTGCACGTGGCGGCGGTGCTCCCAGTACAGCTCGTTGGGCACCAGCGCGTCGAACCTGCAGGTCTCCATGCAGTGGTTGCAGGTCATGCAGCGCCGCTCGTCCAGCGTGATCGTGCCGGCGAAGTGGCGCTCCTTGCCCTTGCCGTGCGAGCGCGAGGGGTCGCGGCGCACGTCGATGCAGTCTACAGGGCACGCCTTCTGGCAGGCGCCGCAGAACGTGCAGGCGTGGGCGCCGCTCTCGGTGCGGCGCAGGTCGAACAGGCCCACACCGGGGAGCTTGTGGACGAGGTCGCGCACAGCGAAGCTGTTCTCCGGGATCGGATGGCCGTAGAGGACGGCCTGTTCGTCATCGGCATGGGTGGGGGTCTTCGGCCTCGCGCTCATGTCGCCCCTCGCTGTCGGGAAGCGGACCACTTCAGTCCGTAAATGGGGGAAAGACGAGAAAATACCATGCGGTCAGGCGCCTTACAAGTCTCGTATGCATCTCCGGTGCATGCCGGCGCGGCCGCGCTGCCTCAGGCGCCGGCTGGCGTCCCGCCCGGCGGACTCTGCGCGTCGCCGAGACCCGACGACAAGCTATGCTCGATCACCAGGAACCGTCGACTCACCCGGGCTCGGCGCCGGTGAGTCGGCAGAGGAGCAGTGCATGCCCGAGGTGAAAGGCACCGGACGCCCGCCCGAGGGCGGCCGGCGCAACGCGGCCGTCGCGGCCGCCTTGGTCGTCGTCGTCGCCGCGTCTATCCAGACCGGCTCGGCGCTGGCCGTGCGCGTCATCGAGTCGGTGGGCGTCTTCGAGGCGCTCTGGCTGCGCACGGCGTTCGCCGCGCTGATCCTGGTGGCCGTTCGGCCCGGGGCGCTGAGGCGGTTGCCGCCCAGGGGCCACCGCCTGCCGCTCGCGGCGCTCGCGGTGGCTCTCTTCCTCATGAACCTGAGCTTCTACGGGGCGATCAGCCGCGTGCCCGTCGGCATCGTCGTGGCCATCGAGTTCGTCGGGCCGCTCGGCGTGGCCGTGCTCGGCACGCGGCGCAAGCTCGACTGGCTGTGGATCGTGCTGGCCGGCGTGGGCGTCGTCGTGCTCGCCGGCCCCTCCGGTTCGGCGACCGGCGTCGGCGTACTCCTGGCGCTCACGGCCGGCACGTGCTGGGGCCTCTACCTCCTGCTGGCCAAGCGCGCCGTGACGGGCATGGACCCGCTCTCGGTCACGGCGCTCATGATGGTCGGCGCCACCGTCCTCGCCACCCCCCTGCTGGCGATCGACGGGGTCAAGCTCGCCGGCCACTGGGACGCGGTCGCGCTCGGCCTCGTCATCGCTCTCATCTCATCCGCGTTCCCGTACCTGCTCGAGATGGTGGCGATCCGCCGCGTCCGCGCCGCCACTTACGGCGTGCTGCTCAGCATCGAGCCGGCGATCGCGGCGCTGGCCGCGCTCATCGTGCTCGGCCAGCGCATCTCGCCGCTTGAGGCGGCGGCGATGGCCGCCGTCATGGCAGCCGCCGCCGGCGCAAGCTGGACGAGCGCCGGCGCCGCCGAGGCCGGGGTGGACCTGCCGGCGCCCTGAGGCGCCGCCGGCCGCCGCCGCCCTCCGGACGACCGCGCCCGGCCGCCGGACGATAGACTCTCGCTCGATCATTCCGTCGAGAAAAGGAGCCACGATGGCCGACCTCAAGGGCAGCAAGACGGAGGAGAACCTCCTCAAGGCGTTCGCCGGTGAGAGCCAGGCGCGCAACCGGTACACGTTCTACGCCAAGATCGCGACCAAAGAAGGCTACCAGCAGATCGCGGCCATCTTCACCGAGACCGCGTTGAACGAGGAGCAGCACGCCAAGATGTTCTTCCGGTTCCTCGAGGGACGCATGGTCGAGATCACTGCGACCTATCCGGCCGGCAGCCTGAACGGCGCCACGGCGGAGAACCTCGAGGCCGCCGCCGCCGGCGAGAACGAGGAGTGGAGCGACCTGTACCCGGCGTTCGCCGACATGGCCGACAGCGAAGGGTTTCCGGAGGTCGCCAGGCGCTTCCGCAACATCGCCAAGGTCGAGGAGCACCACGAGGAGCGCTACCGCAAGCTCAAGGCCAATCTCGACGCAGGCAGAGTCTTCGAGAAGGACGAGAAGGTCACCTGGATCTGCCGCAAATGCGGGTTCGTACACACGGGGACCAAGGCGCTGGCCAAGTGCCCGGCCTGCGACCACCCGACGGCTTACATGGAAGTCTGCGCCGAGAACTACTGAGACCGGGCGATCGCGCTCGCCCTTCCGGGAGACCCGGAGCCGTCTCGCGGACGAGACGGGGGACGTGTGCCACCCCGCGGCCAACGGGCGAGAGAGTACACCCGCGGGGTACGATGGACGAGCCGGCGAAGGGGACGGTCCCGCCGCCGGCGGAGGAGGTGGTCAGATGGTCCCGCTGCCGCCGGAGACTCTCCCGGCCGTGCCGCACTTCTTCTTCACGCTGCTCAGCGTGCCGTTCACCGTCGCCTGGCCGAACGCGGTCGCGCTGGTGATCGTCGTGGTCGTGTTCGTCCTCGGTGCGTGGGCACGGCTCCCCGGGTTCATCGAGGGAAAGGACGGATCCTGAACCTCACGCGGCGGGCACAGCGCTACCTGCGCCTCGACCTCACCCTCGAGGACGCGCTGCCGACGCGCATGCCCGTGTACGTCAATTCGATCGCGTACCTGTTCGGGGCGGCGACGCTGATGGCCCTGGGGATGCTCGTCATCTCCGGCCTCGTGCTCGCGCTGGGCGGGCCGTCGTGGTACCACACCAACCGGATCGGCGGCTTCGCCAACGCCGTCCACTTCTGGAGTGTCCAGCTCTTCTTCGTCGGCATCATCCTGCACTTCACCACCAAGTTCTTCCTCGGCGCGTGGCGTGACGGGCGCTGGCTCACGTGGATGGTGGGCTCGCTGCTGCTTGGGCTCGGCATCTTCACCGGGCTCACCGGCTTCCTGCTGCAGAGCAACTGGGACTCCCAGTGGATCGCGACGCAGGCCAAGGACGCGATGAACGCCGGCGGCATCGGCGCGTTCTTCGACACGATGAACGCCGGCCAGGTGCTGACCCTGCACGTGGCCGCCCTGCCGGTCGCGCTTCTCGTCTTCGTGGCCTTGCACATCTTCCTGATCCGGCGCGACAGCCCGGTGCGTCCGTATGAGGACTGATGTGAGCGACGAGCCCCTCGGCAACGGACGCCGCGCGGCGGAGAATCTTCGCGGCGTCCCCACCAAGCCGTACGACCTCTTGCGCGAAGGCATCATCGTGTTCGTCTTCATCGCCGTGGTCGCCATTGCCCTCGCGGCGATCCTGGGCGCTCCCGACTACCCGACCGTGAACGGCGAGAACGTGGCCAAGGCCCAGCCCGTCGCCTTCCTCAAGACGACGACCGGGATCATGCTCGGCAACGAACTCTCGGCGGTGAGCGGGTACGGGCCGCCGTACACCAACGATCCCTCGGCGGCCCAGCATCTCGGCCCGGTCGCGCCCGCCAACTGGTTCGGGGTGACGCGCCCCATCGACCCGGTCCAGGACTTCGTGCTCAAGCCACTGGCCCGGGTGGCCACGATCAACCCGGCTTACGCCGGCCCCATCAGCGAGTTCAAGGCGGCCTCACCCGCGCAGCAGCAGACCTGGCTCGCCAACTACGACAAGGCGCTCGACAGCGCGACCGTGAGCAACGGGCAGGTGCAGGTGCCGGCGGGCGACTACGGCCCGGTGGAGCCGATGATGAACGCCATGCTGAGCCTCGGCCGCAGCGGGCTGCTGGAGGGCGCTCTCGCCGCCGAGGACGACAGCCGCTACCCCTACACGTTCGACTTCAGCAAGCAGCTGCTCTACTTCGCAGTCGCTCCGCCGTACATGGACTCGGCGACGCACCTCATCCAGCAGGGAAACCCACAGTGGGGCATCGTCAACGAGACGGGGCGGTACCCGGGAGCCTGGTGGCTCGTGCCCTACCAGTTCTGGTACGAGGTGCCCCAGATCGGCGGCAGCGACAATGCCGACATCATCGTGGTCACGATCATGCTGGTAGTCTTCGCGGTCATCTTCTTCCTGCCGCTGATCCCCGGGCTCAACCGGCTGCCGCACGTCCTCAAGGTCTACCGCCTGGTGTGGCGCGACTGGTACCGGCGGCCGGCCTCGGGAAAAACGACTCCCGAAGGCTGAGGGCTTGCGCCGGGCCGGCCGGCCGGCCGGCCGGAGAGATCCCGGCACCCGCCTCCGTCTGCTAGGAGCGGTCGGGCTCGTGCTTGGCGCGCAGCGACCAGAGGACGACCGCCATCACCACCAGGATGGTGGCGTCGATGAGGGCCAGCACGGTGTTGATGTCCACGCCTTCGTCGAACACCTCGGCCGGCAGTTGCCAGGGGTTCGAGGCTCCGTTCGCGATGTGGTAGTTCAGGTTCATCGCGAACGCCGCCGCGGCGGCGAGGATGATAAGCGTCACGAGCGAGCGCCTGCCGGTGAGCGACAGCCGGTCCCAGCGCGAGAGCCAGACGACCGCGGCGACGATCATGGTGATGCCGACGAAGAGCTCGCCGACGATGACCAGATATGCGAACAGCGTGGCGTTCGGGATGATCACGTCGTGGGCGATGGACTGATACCAGCCCGGAGCGGCCTGCACCCTGTTCTTGAGGTCGGCGCCGAGCCCCGAGACGAAGCCTCCCCGGACGAGTTTCACCAGCACGGTCAAGAGGAACTCGAAGCCGACGATGATCTGGACGACCAGGAGGCCGCTGAGCAGGTGCGCCTTCCAGCTCCTCTCCAGTATCGGCTCGGGCAGGGTCTGTACGGTCGTCGCCATGGTTCTCCTCCGTCGGTCCCCGGCCCGCACCCCGCGGGCTCAGATGATGGCTTCCCCTGCCAGGCTCTGAGCATGCACCGGCGCCGTCGACGTGCCTGCCGACGACTATGGGCAGGACGGGTGCTGTACTGGAGGACGACCGGACGGCGACGGGGCGGGCCACCGTGATCCCAGTGACCCGCCCCGTCGCTGCGTGCGGGCGCCGCGCCGCCAGAACGCGGGCGGGCGGCGGCTCCTACTCGAGCACGACGAACGCGTCGGCCGTGAGCTCGTACTCCTCGTCTTCGTTCAGGTCGTGCACCCGGATGCGCTCGAGCTCGCCCTCTCCGAGCAGCTCGAGCGGCTGCGCCTCGGCCAGCACCTTCACGTCGCTGAGGCGCAGGGCCGAGCGCACCGCGGGGCTCACGCTCGGCTCCTTGCCGGTCGTCATGAGCACGACGCGGCCGGTGTGGTCGGTGAGGTCCATCGCCAGGCTGCGCGGCGTCGTCGCCGGTGTCGAGCACCACGACGCGCTGGTCGGCGAGGTCGCTCAGGTCGTGCGACCGCGCGGTAGAGGCCCTTGCCCTCGTACTCGCCGAGTCTCTGGATCTCGACCTCGGCGACCTCGGCCGGGATCGGGTGGCACGCGGTGCCGCCCGGCGTCTTCTTGGCGTCCTCCGGGCCGACGCCCCCGCGCCAGTTCTTGATCGCCTCGTGCAGGGCGTCCGCCGCCAGGTTGCTGCAGTGCATCTTGATCGGCGGCAGGCCCTCGAGCGCGTCGGCGACGTCGCCGCGGGTCACCTTGAGCGCGTCGTCGAGGGTCATGCCCATGACGAGCTCGGTGATCATGCTCGAGGTCGCCACGGCGGAGCCGCAGCCGAAGGTCTGGAACTTGATGTCCTTGATGCGGTCGTCCACGACCTCGATGTAGATGTCCATCATGTCGCCGCAGACGGGGTTGCCCACGCGGCCGACGGCGACGTTCGGCCCTTCCAGCGTGCCCACGTTGCGCGGGTTGCGGAAGTGCTCGAGGGTCTTCTCGGTGTACTGCGTCGATTTCATCAGGGTGCGCCTTTCGAGGTCAGGTGGCCGCGGCCGTCACGGCGTCGCGGGAGCGTGTGTCTTGTAGAGCGGCGAGAGCGCGCGCAGCCGGGCGATCACGCCGGGGAGCGCGGCCATGATGCGGTCCACGTCCTCCATCGCGCTCCAGCGCCCGAAGGTGAACTCGAGCGAGCCGTGCGCCTCCTCGTGCAGCAGCCCGCACGAGATGAGCGTGTGCGACGGCTCGAGCGTCTTGGAGCTGCAGGCCGAGCCGGTCGACGCGGCGATGCCGGCGTCGCGCAGCGAGAGCACCATCGCCTCGCCCTCGACCCCGTCGAAGCGGAAGTGCGCGTTGTTCGGCAGCCGCTGCTCCGGGTGGCCGTTGAGGTGCGAGTCGGGGATCTCGGCCAGCACCCGCTCGACCAGCCGGTCGCGGATGGCGCGGAGGCGCTGCGACCTCGGCCGGCATCTCCGCGGCCATGATGTCGGCCGCCGCGGCCATGCCGACGATGCTCGCCAGGTCCTCGGTGCCGGAGCGCAGGCCGCGCTCCTGGCCGCCGCCGAGCAGCACCGGCGCCACCTGCACGCCTTGGCGCACGTAGAGCGCGCCGAGCCCGCGCGGGCCGTAGACGTCGTTGCTCGACAGGCTGAGCAGGCTCACCGGGCACGGCGCGCGATGTCGATCGGCACGAGCCCCTCGGCCGCCACCGCGTCGCTGTGCAGGGCGATGCCGGTGCCCTCGAGCAGCTCGGCGATCTCGGCGATGGGCTGGACGGTGCCGATCTCGCTGCTCGCCCACTGCACCGAGACGAGGATCGTCTCGTCGGTGATGCGGGCGCGCAGCTTCTTGGGCGACACGCGCCCGTGCAGGTCGATCGGCACCCGCGTCACGCGGAAGCCGCTGCTTCTCGAGGTACTTGGCGATGTTGAGCACGACTGATGTGCTCGGCCTCGCTGATGATGACGTGGTCGCCCTTGCGCCGGTTGCGCAGGGCGTAGCCGACGATGGCCAGGTTGCTGGCCTCGGTGGCGCCGCCGGTGAAGACGATCTCGCGCGGCTCGGCGCCGAAGAACGCGGCGACTCGGCCGCGCGCCTCCTCGAGCGCCTCGGTCGCGACGTCGCCCACGCCGTGCAGCGAGGCGGCGTTGCCGAACTTCTCCGTGAGGTACGGCAGCATCGCCGCGACGACGCGCGGGTCGACGGGCTTCGCGTCTGGTAGTCGGCGTACACGATCCCGCTCGCGCGCAGCGCCTCGCCGGGGTCGGTCAGGTGCAGGTCTGTGCCGCGGTGTCGGTCATCGCCGCCTCAGAACCACATCGTCGCGTCGGCGTCCAGGGCGAGGTCGTTGAGCGTCGCCGCGCCGACGATCTTGACGCCGTCGATGAGCTCCACGGTCTCCCAGCCGAGCATCTGCTTGGAGGCCTCGCACACGTACACCGTGATGCCCATGTCGAGCGTCTTCTTGAGCATCTCGGCGACGCTCGGGAAGCTGCCGAGCTGCATCTGCTCGGCCGCGCCGGGCTTGAGGACCGTGAGGCCCATGCCCAGGTAGTAGACGGCCGCGTCGAGGTCCATCGCCTTGGCGCTCTGGGCGAGCACGAGCGGCGAGTACTGGCGCTCGGGCAGGTTGCTGGTCTGCACGTAGAGGATGTTCTTCTCGTCGGCCACGGTGGTCCTTTCGCTGTCAGTGCCTCGGTCGTCTACTTGAGCCGGCGGAGCAGGATGCGCAGCTCGTCCGCCGTCGTTCTCGAGCGAGACGACCTCGTGGCCCGCGCGCTTGGCGAAGCGCGTGAGGTCCTCCTCGGCGGCGGGATCGTCGGCGATGACCTCGAGGACGTCGCCGACCTCGATCGCGTCGATGCTCTCGCGGGTCTGGAACAGCGGCTCGGGACAGTAGAGCCCGATGCAGTCAAGCGTGAGAGCGGGTTTGGGTTCCTCTGCCATGTGGTCTCCCTTCGCGTAGGTGGAGACGCGCCTGAACGCGGCTCCAGTGCCGCATATACCCGACCGCCGCGGTTGGTATTCACCAGCTTGAGGAGGGCGGCGGCCGAGCCACACGGTGGCCGCCGGCCGACCTGCCGGCCGGACCGGCGCGGACCGACCCGCGCGGTGGCCGCCGGCCGACCGGCCGGCCGCTCCGCCGCGGGTCGCACGGTTTCGCCCGGAGGCCGCACCCGCTAGGCTGACGGCCCGGCGGCAGGGAGGCTTCCATGACACAGATGACGGCATCGGTGACGATCGAGGAGGGCCGGCTGCTCTTCGATGAGGTCGACGTCGCCGGCCTCGCCGGCCGGGTCGACACCCCGTTCTTCCTGTACTCGCAGGCGCGGGTCGCCGCCAACGTGGCCGTCGTGCGGCGTGCGTTCGAGACGCGGCACGCCGCGAGTCGCGTGTTCTTCGCCGGCAAGGCGTGCTCCAATCTCTGGTTTCTCGACCAGGTCCGCGCTGCCGGCGCCGGCATCGAGGTCAATTCCGGCGGCGAGCTCTGGAAGGCGCTCCGCGCCGGCTTCTCGCCGGATCAGGCCGTGTTCAACGGCGTCGCCAAGAGCCGCCGCGAGCTCGAAGAGGCCGTGGCAGCGGGTATCGCCGGCGTGGTCGCCGACTCGCTGTGCGAGCTGCGCCGGCTCGAGGAGGTCGCGCGCCACCTCGGCAGGCCGGCGCGCGTGCTGCCGCGGGTGGACGTCAACGTCACCGGAGGCACCCACCCCGGCCTCGAGACCGCCAGCGGCGGCAAGGCCGGCATCGACCTCGCCGAGGCGATGGAGGCGTTCCGCCTGGCGGCCGGTTCCGAGCACCTCGAGCTCGCCGGCCTGCACCTGCACATCGGCTCGCAGATCACCGCGGTGGAGCCGTACCTGCGCGCGCTCAAGGTGGCGCTCGACCTGCTGGACGAGGTCGAGCGCGAGCTCGGCGTGAGCGTCCCGGCGCTCGACCTGGGCGGCGGCTTCGCCGTGGCCTACCGCGAGCGCCCGCTGCGGCCGGACGGCGACTACTTCTTCACCGGGCTCGCCGTGGAGGACTACGCCGCCGCGATCTGCGCCGAAGTGGCGCGGCGGCGCCCGGCGCTCGAGCTCTGGCTGGAGCCGGGCCGCTCCATCGCCGCCGACACGGCGATCCTCGTCACAAGCGTGGAGAGCGAAAAGACCAAGCGCCTGCGCGACCAGCTCGGCCGGCTCGTCGCCGAGGATCACTGGCTCCTGGTCGACGCGGGCTACAACACGTTCTTCGACCCGGTGCTGTACGGCTGGTACTACCCGCTCGTCTCCGTGAGCCGGCCGGACGCGCCGGCCGCCGGGAGCTTTCGCGTCGCCGGTCCTCTGTGCGACGGCGGTGACGTGTACGGCGGCGACGACGACACGGCGTATCGTCGCTTGCCGGCGGCGACGGCTCCGGGCGACTTGCTCGCGTTCTACGACGCCGGCGCCTACACGCTTGAGCTCATGACGCCGTACAACGCCCGGCCGACGGCGGCCGCGTACGCGGTGACGAAGGGCGCGGAGGTGCTGCGCATCCGCGCTCCGCAGTCTCGCGATGATCTCGTCGCCCTCGATGAGGCGGCGCCGCTGCCGCAGCCACGCGAGGCGCCGCCGCTGGGTCCGCTCGATGAGGCGCCGCCGCCGCAGGACTGACGGCCGCCAGGCCCGGTCACGTCCAAGCTCGCCCTCGGCCCACCGGCGCCGGCCTTGGGTCAGCCCGCGTCGGCCGCCTCCAGCGTGAACCAGAAGGTGGCGCCGTTCTCGACCTCGCCCTCGGCCCACACCGTTCCGCCGTGACGGTGGATGATGCGCTGCACCGTCGCGAGGCCGATGCCCGTTCCTTCGAACTCTTCCTCTGTGTGCAGCCGTTGGAAGGCGCCGAAGAGCTTGTCGGCGTAGAGCATGTCGAAGCCGGCGCCGTCGTCCTTGACGAAGAAAGCGACGCCATGGTGATCGACAGTGGTGGACCCCACGTCTATGTGGCCTTCGGGGCGGCGAGCGGTGTACTTCCACGCGTTGCCCAGGAGGTTCTCGAGCGCGATCCGCGTGAGGCGGCGGTCGCACTCCGCCACCAGGCCCGGTGCGATGACGACGTCGACGGCGCGCGACCGATCGCGGGCGCGCAGCTCGGCGACGATCTCACCCGTCATGATGGTCAGGTCGACCTGCTCGCAGTGGAGCTCCTCACGATTCAGGCGGGACAGCCTCAGCAGGGCATCCATGAGCTCGGACATGTGGCCGGCCGCGTTCCGGATCCTGTCCAAGTGGGCGCGGCCGGTGCCGTCCAGCCGGTCGCCGTAGTCTTCGAGCAGGATCTCGCTGAAGCCGTCCATGGCTCGGAGCGGCGCGCGCAGGTCGTGCGAGAGGGCGTGCGCGAACGACTCGAGCTCGTCGTTGGTCGCCTCCAGCTGCGCCGTGCGCGCGGCTACCCGCTGTTCGAGCCCTCTGTTGAGCGACACGATCTCGCGCTCGGCGCGCACACGCTCGCTGATGTCCAGCGCCGCGAGCGCCCAGGTGCCGGGCCCGACGGGGTAGACCTCGAGGAGCTCGTGCGAATCGCTGCCGCGCACGTGGAGTTCGGTGCGCGCGGGTCGTCCGTCGTCGACGGCCGCGGCCACGACTTCGAAGTAGGCGCGCGTGCGCTCGTCCAGCTCGGCGGACGAGCTCATGCGCGTTCCCACGACGGTCTGTCGCGTGAGGCCCGTGCGTCGCTCCTGGGTCGGGTTAGCGTCGACGAGCTCGAGATCGGTGACCTCGCCCTGGTCGTTCCTGACCACGTCGAAGACGGTGAGACCCTCCACTGCATGCGCGAAGAGACTGGTGTAGCGCTCCTCGGAGCGGCGCAGTCGCCTCGCGTAGCCGAGCGCGAGCAGGAACAGCAGGCTGGCGGTGACGACCACGAAGACGATCCCCTTGACGGAGGCCAGCCGAAGCTCCATCTCCCGGGAGACGTGGAGCCAGCCGAGGGCGCGATCCGAGATGACGATCCAGATCCCTGCGAAGACGGCGTACAGCAGCGCGAGACGCAACGTCAGCCACGCGTCACCGCGCTGTCGGTCTCGCTCCCGGATGCCTTGCTCCATCGCTCCCCTCTGCCGCGGGTCGGCGCCACCCTGTCGCCGGCCCGGGCCTGCGCAAGGGTGAGGACCGGGCGGCCCGCGGCGCAGCCGCGCTGGGCCCGGTCGTCGGGTGTTCACCCCATGCATCGGCGAGAGAGACGCGTATAGTGAGAGGTGGAGCCACGCGACTCAGCGGTCGCGCGACGGTATCGAGTCATCGGGTCAGGGGGACTGGCCATGCACACGATCGTCGACCGGCAGGAGCTCACCAAGCGCGATCTCATCAGCCTCACCCTCGAGGCGCCCCAGATCGCGCGCAAGATACGCCCGGGGCAGTTCATCGTCCTCCGCGTGAACGACACGGGGGAGAGGGTGCCGCTCACCGTCGCGTACCGCGACGCAGCCAACGGCACGGTCACCATCATCTTCCAGGTCGTCGGCAAGAGCACCGCCATGCTGGCCTCGCTGGGCGTGGGTGACGCTGTCAAGGACCTGTGCGGCCCGCTCGGCAAGCCGGAGCACATCGAGAAGATCGGGACTGTGGTCGGCATCGGCGGCGGCTCCGGCATCGCGGTGCTGCACCACCTGCTCACCGGCCACCGCGACGTGGGCAATCACATCATCGGGGTGGTCGGGGCGCGCCAGAAGGACCTCCTGATCCTGGAGGACGAGATGCGCGCCCTCTGCGACGAGCTCGTCGTCACCACCGACGACGGGAGCTACGGCGTCCACGGCAAAGTCACCGATGCGCTGGCGGCGCTGGTGGAGCGGCACGAGCACATCGACCACGTCATCGCCGTCGGGCCGCTGATCATGATGCGCTCCGTGACGGAGATGACGCGCATCTACGGCCTGCCGACCGAGGTCAGCCTCAACCCGATCATGGTCGACGGTACCGGCATGTGTGGCGGCTGCCGCTGCAGCGTGGGCGGCGAGACCAAGTTCGCCTGCGTCGACGGCCCCCACTTCGACGCGTTCAAGGTCGACTTCGACGAACTCATCCAGCGCAACAGCATGTACGGCCGCGACGAACGCATCTCGCTCCTCACGTCCATCAAGGCCAGGTAGGAGGGCGGGCGCATGACCGGCGTGGACCACGAGCTCGCGACGCTGGCCCAGCAGGGCGACCTCGCGAGCTTCTGCCCGCACTGCCACGCTGCCCTCAACGTCTACGACCCGGAGACCAGGCGCATCTGGGTCGGCCTCGACGTGGAGGTCGGCGACGTCGCCTGCGATCTGCTCGTCAACCCGCGCCTGGAGGAGTTCGAGCGCGTGTGCTCTCCGTGCTGGACGGGAGATGCGGTGGCGACCGACGTCCACTGCCCGCACTGTCACGCTTCGCTGATCGAAGAAGGCGCCCTGTGCGGCGAGTGCGAGGCGGGTGTCTTCACCATCGACGTCTCCTTGCGCACGCGCGTGGCTCCGCTGTCCTGCTGCACGCGCGCCGACTGCCACTGGCACGGCGTGCCCAAGCGGACGCGCGCCAAGATCCTCGCGGGGACGCCGCGGCAGAAGAAGCCGGAGCAGGACCCGAAGTTGCGCGTGCGCAACTTCCAGGAGGTCAGCTACGGTTACGACAGCGAGCTGGCCGTCGCCGAGGCGAGCCGTTGCCTGCAGTGCAAGAAGCCCGCCTGCGTCGACGGCTGCCCGGTGGGCGTCGACATCCCCGGGTTCGTGAAGCTGGTGGCCGCGGGCGACTTCGCCGGCGCGGCCCGGCTCATCCGCCAGAAGAACGCGCTGCCGGCCATCTGCGGCCGTGTCTGCCCGCAGGACGACCAGTGCGAGAAGGAGTGCCTGCTGGGCAACAAGGGTGAGCCGCTCGCGGTCGGCGCGCTCGAGCGGTTCGCCGCCGACTTCGAGCGCGAGACGGACCAGGTCACGCTGCCGCCGCGGGCGGACACGACGGGCTGCCGCATCGCCGTCGTCGGCAGCGGCCCAGCCGGGCTCATCATGGCCGCCGACATGGCCGTCAAGGGCCACAGCGTCACGATCTTCGAGGCGCTGCACAGCCCCGGCGGCGTGCTCGTCTACGGCATCCCCGAGTTCCGCCTCCCCAAGGCCATCGTGGAGGCGGAGACCGGCAACCTGCGGCACCTCGGCGTGAGGTTCGAGCTCAACAGCATCGTCGGCAAGCTCTACGGGCTCACGGAGCTCTTCGACCTCGGGTTCGACGCCGTGTACGTGGCCACCGGGGCAGGGCTGCCCGGCTTCATGGGCCTGCCCGGCGAGAACCTCTGCAACGTCATCTCCGCCAATGAGTACCTCACGCGTGTGAACCTGATGAAGGCGTACTTGTTCCCCGAGTACGACACGCCGGCGCCGCTGGGCACGCGCGTGGCCGTCGTGGGCGGCGGCAACGTGGCGATGGACTGCGCGCGCACGGCGTTGCGCATGGGTGGGCGCGAAGTCACCATCGTCTACCGGCGCACGCGCACCGAGATGCCGGCGCGTGCGGAGGAGATCGGGCACGCGGAGCAGGAGGGCCTGCGCTTCGAATACCTCACCAGCCCCATCGCCTACGAAGGCGATGAGCAGGGCTGGGTGCGCAAGATGCGCTGCGTGCGTATGAAGCTGGGCGATCCCGATGAGTCCGGACGTCGCCGTCCCGTCCCCGTCCTCAAGTCGGACTTTCTCATCGATGTCGACCTGGTGGTCGTCGCCGTCGGGGCCGGCCCCAACCGGGCCCTCTTCGAGGACGCCCAAGGCCTCGAGCGCAACGAGCGCGGCTACATCAGGACGTTCTCAGAGGCCGGCAGGACCAGCGTGCCCAAGGTGTGGGCCGGCGGGGACATCGTGACCGGCGCCGCGACGGTGATCCTCGCCATGGGCGCGGCCCGCAAGGCCGCCGACGACATGCACGAGTTCTTGAGCGACGGGGCCGCAAGCTGGAGCTGACACGCACTCGCGTCGCGACCCCGCCTGACGACGAGGTCGCGACCCCGGGACGCTCAGCCGTCGCGACCCCGCCTGGAGGAGCTTTGCCGCCCTACGCGGACTGGGTCTCCGCGACCCAGAGCCGGTGGGCCAAATCCTCCCAGTAGGAGGCCACGCCCTCCTCGATCTCGTCCCAGTGCACCGCCTCGAACTCCTCCGTGAGCTCCTGACGGTCGTGGACCGTCAGGTAGTGCTGGGCGGTGTCGAAGAACAGGTCCTCCTCGACCTCGATGTGGCAGCGCACCACCTCGACGTACTCGCGCAGGCGGGCGGCGAAGTCGAGTGCGACCGCCCGGTCGTTGAGGTTGATGCGCTCCAGCGTCTGCTCCATGGTGTCGAGCTTGCCGCGGCACCATTCGTGCTCGCCGAGCATCTGCTCCAGCGGCTCGTCCTGGTCGGTCATCCCGCGGCGGCGGCAACGGGCGTAGAGCAGGTCTTCTTCTTTGGGGTCGTGCAGGCCGTCGGCGAAGTACCGGAAGAACCCGATCATGTCGCCCACGAGGTCGGCGCGGATGGTGCCGGTGGCCTCGATGTGACTGCACTCGGCATCGGCGGCGTCCGCGACCTCCAGCACCAGTCGGTGCTCTGCTTCGAGGATCTTTCTCCAGCCCATGGCTCCTCCTTCCACGAGCTTTGCGGGTCGCAACACACATGCGACTCCTTTCACAATCACTGTACCCCTGCAGGCCCCATGAAGTGCGTAGTGGGCCACTGAAATGGGGTCTTCACCCGACGGACGGGGTGGGCCCGGCCCGGGGTGACGAGGCCGGAAGGACTGCAGTGAGCCCCGGCGCGGCGACGCAATCGGGGACGCCCAGTGGATATCATGCGGGCCAGCGACAAGACGCACCGCGGCTGGGCTGCGGGCGGGCGGCGACCTACGACGGAGGGCGGCATGGACGGGACGACCGGCAAGCTGGTGCTGGCGCTGGACACGGGGACCACGAGCGGGCGGGCGCTCGTCATCGACGCTTGCGGCAGCGTCCTCGCGAGCGCCCAGCAGGAGGCGGGTCTCAGCACCCCGCAGCCGGGCTGGGTCGAGCAGGACGCCGAGGAACTCTGGCTGGCGCAGCTCGCCACGGCCAGAGGAGCGCTCGAGAAGGCCGGCGTGTCCGCATCCGACATCGCCGGCATCGGTATCGCCAACCAGCGCGAGACGACGATCGTGTGGGACCGTGCCACCTCGCTGCCGGTCGCGCCGGCGATCGTCTGGCAGGACCGGCGCACGGCGGCGTTCTGCGAGGAACTGCGCGCGGGCGGCGCCGAGGCGCTGGTCCGGGGCAAGACCGGGCTGCTCCTCGATCCCTATTTCTCCGGCACCAAGCTGCGCTGGCTGCTCGACAACGTGCCCGGCGTGCGCGAACGCGCCGAGGCCGGCGAGCTCGCCTTCGGCACGGTCGACAGCTGGATGGCGTGGCGGCTGAGCGGCGGCCGGGTCCACGTGACCGACGCGACCAACGCCTCGCGGACGCTGCTCTACGACATCCGCGAGGGGCGCTGGGACGATGAGCTGCTGGCGCTGTTCGGCGTGCCGCGGGCGCTGCTGCCCGAGGTCGTGGACAGCAGCGGCGTCGTCGGCGAGAGCGACCCGGCGCTGCTCGGCGCCGCCGTGCCCATCGCCGGCATGGCCGGCGACCAGCAGGCGGCGCTCTTCGGCCAGGCGTGCACCAGGCGCGGCATGATCAAGGTCACGTACGGCACGGGCTGCTTCCTTCTGCTGAACACCGGCGAGGAGCCCGCGGCCGCGCCGGCCGGGCTCGTCAGCACCGTCGCGCTGCAACGCGACGGCAAGCGCACGTATGCGCTCGAGGGCAGCGTCTTCATCGGCGGCGCCGCCGTGCAGTGGCTGCGCGACGGGCTCGGCATCGTGGGCGGTGGGGCCGAGGCCACGTCGCTCGCGCAGAGCGTGCCGACGAGCGACGGCGTGGTGTTCGTGCCGGCGCTCGCCGGCCTCGGCGCGCCGTACTGGGACCCGTATGCGCGCGGCGGCATCTTCGGGCTCACGCGCGGAAGCACGGCCGCGCACCTCGCCCGCGCGACGCTGGAGGGCATCGCCTTCCAGGTCTCCGACCTGTACCAGGCGGAGGTCGACGGCGCCGCCGTGGCGCCGCAGGAGGTGCGCGCCGACGGCGGCGCCGCCGCGAGCGACCTGCTGCTGCAGTTCCAGGCCGACCTGCTCGGCGTGCCCGTGACGCGGGCGGGCCAGCCCGAGGCGACGGCCTTCGGCGCCGCCTGGCTGGCCGGCCTGGCGACCGGTGTCTGGGAGAGCGAAGAGGAGGTCGCGGAGCTCTGGACGGCCGGCGCGACCTTCGCGCCGGTCCAGGAGGCCGGGGCCGGCGAACTGCGCCGTCGCTGGCAGGCGGCGGTGAACGCGGTGCGCGGGTTCGCGCGCGAGACGCAGTAAGCGGCAGGCGCGCCGGGCGCCGGCCAGCTTCAGTGCCGGTATGGCACCACGAGCACCGGCACGTCCGAGTGGTGCAACAGCTCGAACGGCGTGTGACGGCCGAGCGCTCCGGCGATCGGTCCTTTGCCGTGCGAGCCGACGACGATCACGTGCGAGCCGCGATCGTGCGCCACAGTCCGGAGCGCGCGCGACGGATCGTCCCAGACCAGCACCACCTCGGTCTCGATGCCGGCCGCGCGCACGCGCTCGGCGGCGCGGCTGAGCATGGGCTCCACCTCGGACTCGACGCGCCGCTCGTAGTCGCGCAGCTCCTTGGCGGCGGCGCACCCCGGCTCGAGCGCGCAGCTCAGCCCGGCCGGCGGTTCGTGACAGTAGACGAGGACGACGCTCGCACCGGGCGTGTTGCGACCGAACTCGATGGTTTCATCGAGCGCCGCGGCCGAGCAGGCCGAGCCGTCGTAGCCGAGGACGATGGGATGTGTCATCACCGCTCCCTTCCCCTGCGCTGCTGCCGCCTCCGCGCGGGTGGGGAGGCGGCCTCCCTACCAGTAAGGTTCCCTTGCGTGGCCTACGCTAGCCGCGTACCGGGCGGAGTGCGCCGTTGGCGGGTGCGTCGGGCGGAAAGCGTCGGCCGGCAAACCTCGACGGCTGTCCGGCGCGGCCACCGGCGCGCCGGGCCTGCCGGCGCCGGCCCGGCGTCAGGCGCCGATGAGGGCGTGCAGGTTGCGGGCGATCAGCGCCGGCGAGTAGTCGAGGCCGCAGCGCGCGAGCTTGTCGCGCGTCGCGGCGGGCAGCTCGTTGCGCCGGCGTCGCCGCCAGGATCGCCGCAGTCTCGGCTTCGTCGAACGTCTCGGCCGGCGCGATCCGCAGTTCGACGCCGGCGTTCTCGGGACACGACTGCTGGCAGCGCAGGCAGCCCACGGCGCAGTGGTGCCAGGCGGGGTCGACCCAGTCCGGGAAGGGGGCCTCGTCCTCGTTCACGGAGGTCAGGCAGCGGTCGGTCTGGAGGAGGAACCTGTCGGCGCGGATCGCGCCGCTCGGGCAGGCGCGCGCACAGGCGCTGCAGCGTGCGCAGCGGCCCAGCAGCAGCGGCTCGTCCCAGGCGTCGCCGGAGGGCGGCGCGTCGGTAGCGCACGCCGCCAGCATGAAGTAGCTGCCGAGTCCCGGCACGTAGCCGATGTTGTTGCGCCCGTAGCGCAAGAGCCCGGCGCAGGCGGCGAGGGTCTTGAGCGGCGGCTCGAACCGCGCCGCGGTGTGGCCCGACGGCGCGAGCGCCGTCGCGAGCGCCGCGGTGAGGCCGTCCGGCACCGTGTGGTAGCCGGCGTAGTGAGGCGGTACGACGACCTCGCGCGGCTCGCCGTCCACGGTGAGGGTCGCGCGCGTGAGCGGCCGCGGCGTAGCCGCGACCACGACTGCGCGCGGCGCCGTGACGGCGTCCGGCCAGGCGAAGGCGACCTCGTCGCGCAGGTGCTCGGCGGTCGGGCCGGGCAGCTCGCCGGAGGCGAGGACCCCGGCCACCCTGCTCCTGAGGGCGTCCATACGATCCGCCGCGACCACGCGCGCCGTCCAGCCGGCCGCCGCGAGGGCGTCCAGCACGCTCGTCCAGTCGGGCGGGGTCGTCATGAAGCCTCCTCGGAGTAGATCGCCGGCCCCCGAGTGTGGCGTCCGGCCCGGCGGCCCGCAACCGCGGGGCTCTCGGCTGTGGTCGGGCCTCAGAGATCCAGTATCGGGCGGGCGGCACTCATGGCGGTCACGCGCCTGCCGGCGAAGTACACTGTCGCCGCACGAGGCCGCAGGCAGTGATCGGTCCACATCCCCGGGCAGTAGCCGCCGATCGAGGGGAATGCCACGATCTCGCCCTCGCGCACCTCCGGGAACGGCACGGCGGTGGTGAACACGTCGTCGCCCTCGTTGATGTGGCCGGCGAGCGTCGTGAGGCGGTCGCGCGTGGCGCCGGCGCGGGCGGCGATGACGGCGTGCGGACGGCGCCCGTAGACGTAGGCGTCGTTCATGATGTTCCAGCCGGCGTCGAGGCCGACATAGGTCGTTCCCAGGCGTTCCTCGACGCTGACGACCTCCGCCAGGAGGACGCCGCTCTCGTTGGTGAGGAACTCGCCGGGCTCCACGCCGACGGCCAGGCCGAGGTGGCCGAGGCGCCGCGCGAGGATGCCGGCGTAGGCGTCAAGGTCGAGCGGCGTCTCGCCCGCGTGCAGCGGCGTGCCGAGTCCGCCGCCGGCGTTGACTTCGGTCAGCGGGCAGCCGGCGGCGAGCAGGGTCCCGGCCATCCGGGCCACGGGCTCGAGGGCGGCGTCGAACGCCGGCAGCTCGTCGTCCAGCATGCCGTTGGCGAGGTGGACGTGCAGGGTGTCGAGGGTCAAGCCGTGGCGCTCCGCCGCGGCGAGGGCGGCCTCGAGGTCCTCCTCGTAGATGCCGAACTTGGTGGGCCGGGCGCCGCTGTACAGGCTCTCGGCGTGCCCGCGCATGACGCCGCCGCGCGGGTTGACGCGCAGTCCGACGGCGCGCCCTGGGCAGCGGCGCCCGTACCGCTCGATCTGGGTGAGGAGATCGAGGTTGACGTGCACGCCGGCCGGGGCGATGACGTCGAGGTCGCGCTCCGACACGTTGGTGCCGGTGAAGCTGATCTCCGCGGCCGTGAAGCCGTGGTCGAGCGCGTGCAGGACCTCGCCGGGCGAGCAGGCATCGACGCCGACGGCGTCGGGCGAGCCCGGCCCGCCGAGCGCGCGCAGCGCGGCGAGGACCTCGGGCGCGCGCTGCGCCTTGAGCGCGAGGCGCACGCGCGGCGTGAGGCCGGCGCGCGCCAGGGCGTCCCGCAGCGCGCGCGCCATCTCCGGGACGCGCGCTACGTCGAAGACGTAGAGCGGCGTGCCGTGCTCGCGGGCGAGCGCCTCCGCGTCGCGTCCCGCGACGAGCAGGCGCCCGTCCTCGACGCGCACGCCCTCGTGCTCCCACGGCTCCCTGTCTGGAACGTCGTCCATGCGGGGAGCCTATCGCAAGTCCGCGGCGGCGCTCTCACCGTGTAGGATTACGTCACGTCGGGCAGCCGGCGTGCGCATCGGGGGGGTCAGGGTGAGGCTGTTCAAGAAGGACGCGGCGCCCGAGGCGGCGGAGGCCGGCGCCGCACCCGCTTCCGACGCCGAGCGGCCGTTCGCCGGCGGCTTCATCCCGGACTGGTTCAAGCGCATCGGCCTCGCCAGCTGGTACTTCATCGGCATCGTCATCGTGCTGATGGGAGTCGCGTACGCCCTGCACCTCCTTGCGACGCTGGTCGTGCCGACACTCTTCGCCGTCCTCCTCGGGGCGACGTTCATGCCCGCCGTCGACTGGCTCGAGCGGCACCACGTCGGCCGCGCGTGGGGCGCCCTCATCATGACGGTGCTCATCGTCGCCGGAGCGCTCGGCCTGCTCGCGCTCATGACCGTCGGGGTCATCAGGCAGTGGCCGACCATCCAGCATCAGGTGCAGGCGGCAGTCGATTGGATCAACCAGACGCTGCAGAAGCTGAACATCGACCCCAACCTGATCGATTCGGCCAAGAAGGCGCTCAGCGGCAGCGCCGGCGGCTGGACCAAGGGCATCTTCGGCGGCGCCGTGCAGGGCATCAGTACGCTGGCGACGTTCGCCTTCGCCGCTTTCATCGGGCTCAACATCCTCGTCTACGTGCTCATCGGCGGGCGCCGTATCGGTCGCTGGGCCTCGGAGCACATGGGCCCGGTCCCGCCCGCGGTCGGCTACTCCATCCTCGCGAACAGCGCCCGCTTCCTGCGCGGGTACATCTGGGGCAGCACGCTCATCGGGCTCTTCAACGGGGCCGTGGTCGCCGCCGGGGCGCTCATCATCGGCGTTCCCCTGGCCTTCACGATCTTCGTCGTCCAGTGGCTGACGAACTACATCCCGATGTTCGGCGCCTTCATCGGCGGCGCGTTCGCCGTGCTCATCGCCCTGGGGACGGGCGGGGTGGGCGACGCCGTCTGGATGCTGATCTTCGTGCTCATCGCCAACGGGCCGCTGCAGACGGTGGTCTCGCAGTTCGCGCTGGGGGCGTCGCTCAAGCTCAGCGGGCTGGTGGTCCTGTTCGCGACGACCGGCGGGGCGATCCTGGCCGGCGCGCTCGGCGGTATCTTCGCCGCGCCGTTCGTCAAGATCGGCGTCGACGCGTACCGCCAGATCAAAGAAGCGGGCCTCTTCGACGACGCGCCGGCCGTGGAGGGCGCCGGAGCCGCAGGCCCGCCGGCGCCGGACGAGGGCGGCCCGCCCGAGCTGCCGGTCTCGGCCGGCCCGCCGGGAGCGAAGCCGGAGCCGGTCGCCTAAACGCGGCGGCCGGTATGACCGCCTGCGGCGCGGTTCAGCGCCGGAGCGGTCTCACGCGAAGTACTCGTGGAAGGCCGTGAGGCTGTAGATGATCATGCCGTAGAGGATCATCATCACGAGACCCCAGAACGGGAACACCGCCCAGGCCACGAACCACACGACCATGCCGATGACGGCGAGGACGATCGCCGGCACGCGCCCGGCGCGCATGCGGCGCAGGATGACGATCCCGGCGAACACCTGCACCACGGCGATGGCGATGAAGATCCAGCTCCACGTCTGCAGGTTCGAGATGATGAACCTGCTCTGGTCGAACAGTTCACCGCGGGTGAGACCCGAGATTCCGGCGATCGCGTTGAAGGCGGCGGCGACGAGGAAGAAGACGCCGGCGAAGTGGATCCAGCCCACGCCCTGGCCCTTGGAGTGCTCGCTCACGGGTGCTCCTTGATCGTGGTCGCCGTCAGGCTTGGGGTCATGCCTCGCCCAGCCACTCCCTGAGACTCGTCTCGACCGGCTCGCGGCCGGCCTCGATGCGGGCGTCGAAGCGCCGCGGCCGCTCGCGCACGGCGCGCAGTTGCGGCGGCACGGTGGCTCCCGGCGCAAGGTCGACGACCTTCTCGAGCAGTTCGAGGTCGTCTTCTGCGCCGGGCACCGGAGCGCCGGCGGGGATGCCGGTGAGGCCGCGCACCACGTCGGCGGCGAACTTGCTCCAGTGCGCCGTGCTGGCGATGAGGACCGGCGCCTCGCCGGCGAGCCGCTCGGCGGCCTCCCAGGCGACGGCCGTGTGCGGGTCGAGCAGGTATCCCTGCTCGCGCTGCACCCGGCCGATGACCTCGAGGCAGGTGTCGTTGTCCACCCACGCGCCCACGAAGGACGCGCGCACCTTCTCGCGTGTGGCCTCGTCCACCTCGAACCGGCCGGTCTCCTTGAGCTCCCTCATCCAGCCGGCGATGCGCGCCGGGTCGCCGGTGAGGTCGTACAGGAGCCGCTCCAGATTGGACGAGATGAGGATGTCCATGGACGGCGAGGGCGTCTTGACCAGCGAGCGGGCGGCGATGTCGTAGACCCCGCTCGAGAGGAAGTCGAAGAGCACGTTGTTGCTGTTGCTGGCGCACAGCAGGCGGCCGATGGGCGCGCCGATGTCGCGCGCGTACCAGGCGGCGAGGATGTTGCCGAAGTTGCCGGTGGGGACGCAGACGTCGATCGGCTCGCCGGCCGTGACCGCGCCGCGCGCCACGAGGTCGGCGTAACCGCTGAGGTAGTAGACGATCTGCGGCAGCAGGCGGCCCCAGTTGATGGAGTTCGCCGAGCTGAGCGAGAGCTGGTGGCGCTCGGCGAGCTCAGCGGCGAACTCGCCGTCGTCGAAGACCGCCTTGACCGAGCTCTGGCAGTCGTCGAAGTCGCCGCCCAGCCGGAACACGATGAGATTGTCGCCCGGCTGGGTGACCATCTGCAGTTCCTGCAGGGCGGACACGCCGGCGTCGGGGTAGTACACGCAGATGCGCGTGTGGGCGCGATCGGCGAAGCCGTTGAGCGCCGCCACGCCGGTGTCGCCGCTGGTCGCGACCAGGATGAGGAAGTCCAGGCCGGTCGCGCCCTTGGCGTGCGCCTGCTCCAGCGCCTCGCTGAAGTAGAGCGGCAGGCACTGCAGCGCCATGTCCTTGAAGGCCAGTGTGGGGCCGTGCCAGAGCTCGAGCACGTGTCGCCCCGGGGCGACCTCGCGGACCGGGGCGACCTCCGGAACGTCGAAGTTGGGGCCGTAGGCTCGCGCCGCGAACTCGCGCGTCTTCTCGGCGGTGACGTCGAGGCCGAACGCCTCGTACACCGCCGCCGCCCGCGCGTGGTACGGCACGTCGGCGAGCGCCACGATCTGCTCGACCGTGAACCGCGGCAGCCGCTCGGGGACGAAGAGGCCGCCTCCGGGCGCGATGCCCTCGAGGATGGCCTCGGTGAACGTGCGGGGCGCGTCGATGGCGCCGCGAGTATCCAGGTACCGGATCATGGCTCCGGGATTCTACAGGAACGAGGCCGCGGCATGCTCCCCGGCGCCGGAGCGTGCCGGGGAGCCGGACCGCCCTCGTGGGACGGCCCTCTTGACATTTCCTCGCGATGCATTACGATATATCGTGTTACAACGAAAGCCAACGTCCAGGGAGGACGATATGTACGGCTATCAGAACGCAGAGGGCCCACAGAGCGGCCCTCACACACAAGAAGGCAAGGGACGCCACCGTCACGGTTGCGCGCCCGGCGATGAGTGCGGCCCCGCACGCTTCCGCTTCGGCGGCCGCGGGGAAGGCGGCCGCGGCGGCGGCGGCAAGGGCAGAGGCGAGAGTGGCCGCGGCCACGGGCACGGCCCGGGGTTCGGTCCCGGGTCCGGTCCCGGATTCGGCCACCGCGGTCCCGGCCGCGGTCCGTGGGCGCGCGCCCGCCGCGGAGACGTGCGCGCGGCGATCCTGCTGGCGCTGGCCGACGAGCCCATGCACGGCTACCAGATCATGCAGCAGCTCGAGGAGCGCAGCGGCGGGGCCTGGCGCCCGAGCCCGGGCTCGGTGTACCCGACGCTCCAGCTGCTCGAGGACCAGGGGCTGATCAAGGGCGAGGAGGCCGAGGGCAAGCGCGTGTTCTCGCTCACCGACGCCGGCGCCACAGAGGCGGCGGCCGTCAAGGAGCGCCTCGGCGACACGCCGTTCGGCGCCGAGGGCGAGAAGGATCCCCGCTTCGCGCTGTACCAGGCGGTCATGTCGCTGCACGGCGCGACCAGGCAGGTCGGCACGACGGGGTCGGCGGACGACGTGCAGAAGGCGCTCGCGATCGTGCGCGAGGCGCGCAAGCGCATCTACGAGCTGCTCGCCGAGGCCGACTGACGAGAAGGGTCGCCGGAGGAGTCCGCAGGCCGGCCGGGCTCAGGCCCGGCCGGCGGCGTCTTCGCTCCCGGCCGTGGCCGGCAGGAGCGTGATGCGGCTGGGCTCGACGCCCGCGGCCTCGAGCGCCCGCGCGGCCTCTCGCGTGGGCGCGTAGGCCTCGTCGAGCTTGCCGTAGAACCAGGCGATGTAGCGGCGCCGGAGCCGCCCGGCGATATCGCCGGGCCCGCGCGGCGCCGTCAGTCCCTCGGGGTCCACCGCGCCGGTCACCGGCAGGTGGAGCAGCCGGGCGGCGGCGAGGGCCACCAGCCCTTGTCCCGCCGCGGAGTCGGTGTGGATGGCGCTGAAGCCCTGCTCTTCGAGGTAGTCCACGATCTCCACCAGCGGCGGCACGACCCAGCTCGGCCCGTCGCCGTTCAGTGACGGCCGCCAGGCGAGGGCGCGGAAGTCCACGGCGCCGGGCGCCGGTGTCTCCGAGTCCACCGAGCAGGTGAACAGCGTCACGTCCACGTCGTGCCGGGCCGGCGCCTCGATGTGGTCGTCGCCGGCTCGCTCGTGCAGGACCTGCGGCGCGCTCGCGCAGAGCACCGCCACCTTCTCGCGCCGGGTGTGGCGGCGGTCGCCGAGGAAGTAGGCGCGCAGCTCCTCCTGCAGCATCCTGTCCCGGCTCTGGAAACTCCAGCCGAAGTAGTAGGGGATCTCGAGGAACGCCACCATGCCGACGGCGGACATGCTCTGCAGCCGGCGCTTGACGCTCATGTGCGTGCGCCGGCCCAGGAGCGCGCGCAGGTGCATGCCCATCACGTCGTCGGCGAGCCTCTGGGCCACGACGAAGAGGCGCCGGTTGAGCTCCTTGGCGTCGACGCGTTGATGCCGCCGGACGCGGCGACGAGGCTGCCGACCTCGCGCTCGAGGAGCTCCTCCCAGGCGGGACCGCGCCGGTCGCCGTCCCGGTACAGGCCCGGCGCGATGCTGCGCACCCCGCTGACGGTCTTCTCCAGCAGGGGCACCTCGCGGCCGATGCGCCCGAAGCCGCGATGCAACAGCCCGAGGGCGCGCTTGCGCCCCTCCTGGTCGTCCAGGCGCAGGATCTCGCGGATCTTCCAGAACGACGCGGCGTAGATGCTGTGCGCGAGCAGCCGCGCATCGCCGTCGGCGCCGCCGTGGTCGCTCTCGCCGGCGGCGACGGCACGCAGGAAGCCCTCAGGGGTGCCGTCGCCTCCCGCCACGGTGAAGGCGCTCGCCGCGAAGAGCCCGCTGTGGTCGTCCGAGCCGCCCGTCAGGCCTTTGCGCCAGGGCGTCTCGCCGTAGGGTTCGATGCCCTGGCGTTCGGCCATCGCCTCCAGCTGTTCTTGCGTGAGCCCTGCGGCGATGGCGCGCAGGAGGCCGTTACAGCGCGCCGTGCGCGCGCCGTTGCGGCCCTCGAGCACGTTGAAGAGAAGCAGCATGCGTTCCACGGACTCCGGCGTGAGCTCTGCCGCTCATGTCGAAGAGCGGATGCGCGAGGAAGTGCGCGACGCGCGCCTCGCGCAGGAGCGCCACCAGGTCGTGCACGTTCTCGCGCGCCTTGTCCGCCTCGGCGAAGGTCGCCTCGTCGATCCCCAGCACGACGACGTGCACGCGCACGCCGTCCTCCGGGAACCAGCTGTCGAGCTCCGCGCTCAGGAACGTGCCCGGCAGATGGGCGATCGCGAGCGATCCGGCCAGCGTGTTGTGGTCGGTGATGGTGACGAAGTCCATGCCCCGTGCGTGCTCTGCCTGGTACAGCTCCACGGGATCGGTGAAGGACTCCGCGCTGCGAAGCGCGCGGATGCCGGCGTTGCCCGAGGTGTCGGAGTACCTGGAGTGGACGTGAAGGTCGGCTCTGAACGTCGCAGTCACGCCTTCACTATACCGCCCGCGCGGGCGCCCGGGCGCCGGAGAGCGTCGGCGCCGGCCGGCGCCGGCCGGAGGAACCTTTGTCTTTCCGGCGCGATGCCGCTACTGTCTCTGGCATGGAAGGCCTGCACCACTCTGTGCTCACCGCCGTCGGCGACGACCGCCCCGGCCTCGTCGACGAGGTCACGGCCTACATCACGGAGCGCGGTGGCAACCTCGAGGACAGTCGCATGGTCAACCTGCGCGGCCAGTTCGCGATGATGATGCTGGTCTCCGGCAGTGAAGAGGCCATGAGCCGGCTGCAGGACGGCCTCGGCGCCCTGCGCCGCCGCAGCCACGTGCACGCGGAGCTGCGGCCGGCGGAGCTCGGCTCGGCCAGGCGCATCGCCGCGCTGCCCTTCCGTCTGAACACCTGGGCCATGGACCATCCCGGGCTCATGCAGTCGGTCTCGCATCTGCTCGGCGAGCTTGGCGTCAACATCGAGAGCGCCGACTCGTCGCTGCGGCCGGCTCCCTACACCAACGCGCCGCTGTTCGAGATGGAGCTCATCGTCTCGGTGCCGGCGGCCACATCCGTCGCCGAGCTGCGCGAGGCGCTGGGCGAGCTCTGCGACGAGATGAACATCGACTGGCAGCTCACGGCCCTCTGAGGGCCGCGCCGGCCGCCGATCCCGGGCGAGAGAGCCACAGGCGCCCAGGCGCCGCGAGTCAGACGTTGTCGGACTCCTGGGCGCGCGCGAGAAGGCGCGCCGCCTCGTCGGTGGCGAACGAGGGCCAGGGCGCCGGCCGGTCGCGCTCCAGCGCGACGACGCCGGCGCCTTCTTCCGTCAGCTCGCCGATGTCCGTGACGCGGATGCCGGCCGCCGCGAGCTCGTCCGCCAGCGCGGCGGCCTCTGCCGGGGCGCAGCAGATCAGGAGACTGCCGGAGGCGATCAGTCCGAGTGGGTCTGCGCCGAGCAGCGCGCAGACACGCTCGGTCTCGGGTGAGACGGGTACGTGCTCCCGGTGCACGAGGACGCCGCGACCGGTGGCCGCCGCCAGCTCGCGCAGCGCGGTCGCGAGGCCGCCTTCGGTGACGTCGTGCATGGCGCGCACGCCGGCGAACCCGCGGGCGAGTGTGGCCTCCGGCACGATGCTCGCCTGCGCCTGGAGCGCGCGGGCGGCGCCCAGCTCGTGCGCGTTCATGCCGAGGGCGCGGAGGCGCTCGCCGAGTTCCTCGGCGAGCAGGGCCGCGCCTTCCATCGCCAGCTCTTTGGTGAGCAGGATGCGGTCGCCGGTGCGCGCCGAGCGCTTGTCTCTGAGCTCGGCGCGCCGCACGGTTCCGAACGCCGTCAGCGAGACGATCGGCCGCGTCACCGCGTCCGTCACCTCGGTGTGGCCGCCGGCCAGCGTGACGCCGGCTTCGGCGGCTGCCTGCGCGAGCCCTTCGAGCAGCGCGAGCGCCTGCGAGGGTGTCGTGCCGGCGGGCAGCAGCACGGTGGCCAGCAGCCAGCGCGGGTCGGCCCCCGCGGCGGCGATGTCGTTGGCGTTGACCAGGACGGCGGCCCGCCCGACGGTCCCGCCGCCGAGGGTGATCGGGTCGCCGTGTGCGACCAGCAACTCGGCTCCCGCGAGGTCGACTGCGGCGACGTCCTCGCCGACCCGCGGCGGCACCAGGAGAGACGGGTCGTCGCCGGCGAGGCCGCCGAGGAACCCGGCCAGCAGGTCGTTGGGTAGCTTGCCCGGCGCCAGCGGCAGCCCGAGCCGGACGACGTCGTCGAGCTCGGAGAGGCGGCCGACGACGAAGTCGCAGTCGGCCGGCGCGGGCTCGGCGGCTTCGTGGTCACCGCTCGCGCCGTGGTTGATGAGGTAGGCGGTGACGGCCCCGGCGGCGCGCCCGGCGCGCATGTCGAGCAGGAAGTCGCCGACCACGAGCGTCTCCTCCGGCGGCACGCCCATGGCCGCGGCCGCGTGCAGCACGCCGTCGGGCGCGGGCTTGGGGGCGACGGCGCCGTCGTCGCGGGTCACGACGACGGTGAAGTCGGTCGGCGTGAGCGTGGGGAACCGGCGCAACGCTCGTTCGACGGCGCCACGCCCGTTGCGCGTGAGCACGGCGACGGCGAGGCCGGCCTCTCTGAGGCGGTGGACGACCTTCTCCGCGCCCTCGTTCGGCGCCGAGGCGTCCGCCGCCTGCAGCTCGAAGCGCTCGAGCGTCGCCGCGGCGGCATCGCGCACCGTGCCCTCCGGCAGTGCAAGGATCCACTCGAGCACGAACTGGTCCGGCGGGCAGCCCACTTCGCGCTTGAGGGCGGCGAAGTCGAGCGCGCCGGGGTGCGTCAGCGTGCCGTCGAAGTCGAAGATGACGGCCTGCAGCCGGAAGGGCCGCGCGGCGCTCACGCCGGCGCGGGCCGGCCGGCCGCCGGGATCACCGGTCGGTGAGGGCGTCTCGTCCACGGTGCCGGGACCCGGGGCTCCGGAGCCTAGCGCGCGAACGCCTTGAGGCAGACGTTGGCCTTGGCCCTGGGGAGTAAGAGAGCGAGATCGCGCAGACGCCCGCGCCAGGCGCCGACGTAGCTCTGGCCGGCGCGGGCGCTGGTGGGAGCCAGGATGTTCCCGTTCGAATCGCGCTGGAACCGCTCGATGGCCAGCGGCTCGTTCCCGTCGGGCGATTTCAGCTTGATGGCCACGACGAAGTGGGCGCCCTTGGTGACCGCGAGCGGCTTGTCCAGCTTGATGGTCGCGTATCCGGGCAGCGCGGACGTGCCTGTCGCCCGGCGGGTGAGCTTCGCGAGACTGTGGCCCGCCCAGACTTCGTAGGGCGTGCCCGACGACAGCGTGTAGAAGCCGACCGCCGTGATGGGGCGGTTGGACACGGCGGTGAAGCGATTGGCGGCCCAGATCGACGACCGGCCGCTGTAGCCGATGGTGTCGGTGACGCCGAGCTTGTCGTAGCCGTAGTTGTGCGAATAGTCGTGCACGCCGGCCACCCCCGAGAAGGAGGCCCCGCCACCGTAGGTCCCGAAGCCCAGGTCGCGAGCGAAGGTCGGGTCGTAGTAGGACACCCAGAAGTAGCCGTTGTCGCCGAAGCCGGGGCCCCAGCTGTTGCGCACGAGAAACGCGCCGTCGCCGGCCGGCTGCTCGACGGACGTGCTGAAGTTCGCGACCGGGTAGGAGTCGTCCCAGCCGACGATGCAGACACCGTGGTTCTCCCACCCCGGGCCTTCCGGGTCGTAGTAGGAGTTCGTGGAGTCGTCCAGATACTGCGTGGCCCAGTACATGCCGACGCTCAGTGCCCCGTTCTCGGTGACGAGCTGTTTGATGAGGTCGTTGTCGCTGCTCGAGGAGCGTCCGGGGATCATGACGACGCTCTCGACGTGCTTGACGACCGGTGCGGTCTTCGGGTGACGGTGATAACGGCTGTCGTAGGGGTCGGCGGCCTCGGTGACCGGCCCGGCCCAGCGCGCGTAGTAGGCGACGGCCATGAAGTCGTAGCCGCCCCAGTTGTATCGCTGGTACTGGTTGGAGAAGAAGCCGCTGCGTCCTATCAGGTTGTCTTCGCTCAGGTCCATCTCCTGATGGCCTGGACCCGACAGGATCTTGGACTCGAGCGCCGCGGTGTCGGCGAACGCCCAGCAGGTCTCATCCGAGCCCTGGTCCTTGACGGGGGTCACGCGGGCCGGGACCTGGCCGAGCAGGCTGTAAGCGGAGAGGTCCGCGCTGGCCGCGCTGGCAGCCCTGGCCGCCGGCGCAGCGCCCACGTGCACCTCGACGGGGCTCGGCATGCGCCCGAGCCCGAGGCCGACGATCGGGTCGTGGAGCGCCTCCACAAAGGCCGGGTTGAGCGGGCCGAACTGCAGCTGAGGATCCGGGGTGGCCGCGCCCGCCGCCGCGGGCAGCGCGGCCAGGACCGCGAGGACCAGCAGGAGGAGCAGGGGGGCGCTGCGGCGCACGGCGGTCATCGGCTGCCTTTCTCGGTCTTGGCGTTCGGGTCGGACGCTCAGTGCGGCAACGTTCGAACAGCAATGAATCCTAACCGCGCCGGTCCGGCTTCGCATCCCGTTGGCTTCTCTCCGGCCGCGTGGCTTGGCAATACTACCTGGACGATTGTCCGAGTCTGAGCCGTCCGCCCAGGGACCAGAACAGAGCCGACACAGGTAGTCAGCACGGTCAAGGGAACGGAACGGCCAATGCAGAGACGAGCGAACGGGGCACACGGGTTCACCCTCATCGGTCTCTGTCCCCGGCCGCCGCGTCCACCGCCGAGCGTCCGCGACTCCTTGGCCGGCGGCCTGACCGCGCCCGTCCGACCGCCGCCGTCCGACCGCCACCGCGGCGGGGCCGCCCGGCAGGCTAGTTGAGGCCGAAGCGGTGCATTTCTTGCTCTCCGGCGCCGAAGTAGTGCGCCGTCTCGTGCAGGACGGTGATGCGGATCTGCTCGGCGAGCTCGTCGTCGTCCTCCACCTCGCGCTCGAGGTTGCGCTGGAAGAGGTGGATGACACCGACGTCGGGACCGGGCCCCAGCGTGGACTGGTCGGGCATGGCGATGCCGTGGAAGAGGCCGAGCGTGCGCGGATCGAGGCCCTCGATCACGAGTGCCTCGGAAGGGTGGTCCTCGACGAACACCGGCACGTTGCCCAGTCGCGCGAGGATCTCCTCGGGCAGTTCGTCGAGTGCCGCCGCCGCGAGCCGCTCGAACTCGTCCGGCGTCATGCGCGGCTCGGGGCTGTCGTTGGCCTCGTCGAGGCGCATGGTGGCGAGCCACTCCTTGACCATGCCCTTGGTGTCGCCCTTCTCCTCGCAGGCGATGCCGAGCAGGTGGCGCGCGTCGGCTTCGTCGAGCGGGTCGAGGCGCGGTCCGGCGAGCAGCTCGCGCAGCAGGCGCGCGGCCTCGGCGGGTTCGCCGAACTCGACGTAGACCTCGGCGGACCCCAGCCAAGGCTCGGGATCGTCGGGATCGGCCTCGCTCCAGCGCCGGTACGCCTCGAGCGCGCGCTCGGGCTCATCCTGCTCCCGCGCGAGCGACGCCTCCAGCTCGATGACCGCAGGGTCGTCGGCGGCGGACTCTCGCGCCGTGCGCAGCGCCCGCTTCACGGCGCGCAGGTCGCCGCCCTCGAGCGCCTCCCAGGCGTCGTCGAGGAGGCGTTCGAGTTCGGGATCGTGTTCGGTCTCATCATTCATAGCGCTACTGTATACCCCTCGTGGCCGCAGCCCAGCGCGCCGCGCCGCGCCGCGCAGGGGAGAAGAGCCCTTGCATCGTCACCCTCATCTCGGCAGAATCGAAGAGAGCCCGGCAAGGAGGTGCGACGTGGTGTATTCGTATCGGCCGCGTGACCCGCGCGCGAAGCTGCGCGAGGTCACGACCAGGTGGACGACGTCCATGAGGGTCGCCGGTCGAGCTCCCAATTGCGCTGTGGTGTTCGGGAGGGACATGCCCCCCGGCTCCGAGCCCCAGGCACGGGCGTGGATGGTCGGCGACCGCCGCCCCGGCGTCGATGGCGATCGCTACGTGATCCTGGATGACGGGGACGTCTGGCGTGCGCGCCCGGGTGCGTCGCCGGCCCTGGACGCGGCGGTGACCGCCTGGCTGGCCGAACCCAACGACGACCTGGTCACGCTGCTGGCGCGTTCACTGAGCGACGCGCGCCTCGGCGGCGGCTGGCCGGAGCCGGCCGGCGGCGTCACGTGCGTGGACGACCGCCGGCAGGAGCCTGAGGCGCACGACGGTCCGGACCGGCGCGCCGGCTGAAGCAGAGGGGGCGCGCAGCCGTCGGGCGGCCGTGCGTCCGGCCTGCGAACGCCGCAGGCACCCGGAGCCGGACGTCCCGGCCGCCGCCTGCGGTCGACGGTCGCCCGATGGTGAGCGCCGTGCCATCTCTGATATAAGCAAGGGCGTGAACGTCCCCTCCGCACCCCTCCGCGTCCGCGCGCCCGAAGGTTCGAGCACGCCTACCGGCGCGCCCCTCTTCATCGGCGCCGACCTCGGCAAGGTGACCACCTCGCTGGCGGTCGGCGAGCTCGGCGACGACGGGCGGTTGCGGGTGCTCGAGACGAGGGCGGAGCGCCACCTCGGCGACCCGCTCCGCCCCTTCCTCGACCTCTACCGCGACCTGGACGGGGGACGGCTGGCGGGTATCGCGGCGACGGGCGTGTACGGCGAGCGTCTCGGCGAGCCGGCACTGGGCGGCGTGCCCGAGGAGATCGCCCAGGAACAGGCGGCCGCCTGGCTGTACCCGGAGGGGCCGCTCAATGTCGTGCGCGTCGGCGGCGGCGGCTACTCGGTGCTCACGCGCGACGCCGCCGGCAGCGTCCGCTACGAGGGCAACGAGCGCTGCTCCGCGGGCACCGGAGAGACCGTCGAGGGCCTCTGCGCCCGGCTCGGCCGCTCGCTCGAGGAGGCCGTCTCGCTCGCGGAAGAGAGCCCGGACGGCGTGACCGTCACCAGCCGCTGCGCCGTGTTCGCCAAGAGCGAGCTCACGCACTTCGCCAACCAGGGCGAGTCGCACGGGCGGATCTTCCGCGGCCTCTTCGAGGGCGTCGCCCGCAACGTGCACAGCCTGTACGACAAGAGCAAGATCGACGGCCCCGTGATCCTCATCGGGCACGGGGCCCTCGTCGGCCCCATCGCCGCTCGCATCGCGGCGCTCAGCGACGCGCCCGTCGAGGTCGCGGCGCACGCCGGCGTGTTCGAGGCGCTCGGCGCGCTGCGCTTCGCCGCCGCGAGGGGCAGCGCCGCGGACGCCGCCGGCAACGGAGGAGCTCCGGCGGTCATCGTCGGCGCCGGCGCGTTCCCCGCCGACCCGGAGGCGCTCGTGCGGCCGGTGCGCAGTCGCATCGGCCGGCTGGAGCCTGCGAGTCGCGGCCCCGGCTTCGTGACCCGTCTCGACGGCGGGCTCGGCGCCGCCGGCCCCCTCGACGGCAGCGCGCCGGCAGTGCTCGGCCTCGACCTCGGATCCACCGGCTCCAAGGCCGCGCTCGTCGACGCGGCCACCGGCGCCGTGCTGGCGAGCGTGTACCGGCGCACGGAGGGCAACCCCGTCGAGGCGGCGCAGGCGCTGGTCGCCGAAGCCACCGAGATGGCCCCGGCGCCCGTCGTCGCCGTCGGCCTCACCGGCTCCGGCCGGGACGCCGCCGCTACGGTCTTTCGGGCCGTCTTCCCCGAGCTCGGCGAGCGGCTCACGGTGCAGAACGAGATCGTCGCGCACGCGACCGCCGCCGCCGGCCTCGACCCGGACGGCGGCCGCAGCCTCTCGATCGTCGAGATCGGCGGCCAGGACGCCAAGTTCATCAACGTCGAGAACGGCCGCGTCGTCGACGCCGACATGAACCGCGTCTGCAGCGCCGGCACCGGCTCGTTCCTGGAGGAGCAGGCGATCGCCCACGGCGTGGACGACATCGCGGAGTTCGGGCGGCTGGCCGCCGACAGCGACGGACCGCCCGACCTCGGCCAGACCTGCACGGTGTTCGTGGCCGACGTCGCCGCCGAGGCCCTCGGAGACGGGTTCAGCCGCGCCGACATCTTCGCCGGACTCCAGCACTCGGTGGTGCGCAACTACCGCAGCCGGGTCATGGGCCAGCGCCGGCTGCTGGACCGGGTCTTCTTCCAGGGCAAGCCGGCCAGCGACCCGGCGCTGGCGCGCACGCTCGCCGCGGTGCTCGAGCGCGAGGTCGTCGTGCCCGCCGACCCCGGAGCGATGGGCGCCATCGGCATCGCGCTGCTGGCGGCGCGGTCCATGGCCGGTGCGGGGCCCGCCTCCGGCGGCGACGGGTCCGCGCGCTCGCTGCCGGCCATCGACCTCTCCCGCGTGCTCGGGGCGCGGGTCGCGGGCAGGCGCGAGTTCCAGTGCGGCGACCGCGACTGCCTCAACAGCTGCCACCTCGAGCTCGCGGAGATCGATCTCGGCGGGTCGGTGGCGAAGATCGTGAGCGGCGGCCAGTGCCCCAAGTACGACGCGGTGTCCACCGCCGGCGAGAAGCTGCCCAAGAACGCGCCCAATCCGTACCGCGAACGGGATGAGCTCCTGCGCGAGCTTCTCGAGGAGGAGGCCGAGCAGGGGACGGAGGCCGGCGGTCCGGCCGGCGAAGCCGGCGCCACCGCCGGCCCACTCCTCGGCCTGCCGTACGCGCACTACCTCATCGACACGCTGCCCTTCTTCCACACGCTGCTGCGGCGGCTCGGCTATCGCGTGGAGGTGCTGCGCCCGGGGCGCGACACGCTCGCCGAGGGTGACCGGCGCTGCGCCGCTCCGGGGGCCTGCGCGCCGGTCAAACTGCTCCACGGCCTCGCCGTCGCGGACGTCGACGTGTTCTTCGCGCCCATCTTCGTGCACCTGCCGCTTCCCAACGCCGGCGCGCAGACGTACACCTGCCCGATGGCGCAGGGCGCTCCCGACATGGTGGGGAGCGCGCTCCGTGCCGAGGGTTCCGCCACACGCGTGCTGCGCCCGGTGCTCTTTGAAAGGGAAGGCGACGGCTTCGATGCGCCGCGCGTGCGGCACTCGATCTCCCTGGCGATGCGCGCCCTGGCCGAAAGCGCCGGGGACGACCCGCCGATGCCGCGCGTGTTCGATGCGGCCTACGAGGCCGCGCTGGACGCCCAGCGCCGCTTCGAGGCCGGCCTGCACGCCGTGGGCCGGCGCGCGCTGGCGTGGGCGCGGGGGCACGGCTACCCGGTGGTGCTCATCGCCGGCGAGACGCACGTCATCCACGACGCCGTACTCGACGCCGGCATCCACGAGCTGGTGGCCGCCAATGGAGCGCTGCCGCTGCCGGTGGACTGCTTCCCGACGCCGGACGACGCTCCCGGGATGCGGCGTGTGCACTGGGCCTCCGCCGGCCAGTCGCTGCGCGCCACTACGGCCGGCGCGTCCGCGGGCGACGTCTACCCGCTGCTGCTCGGCGCCTACGGCTGCGGGCCGAACTCGATGATCGAGCACCTCTTCGCCGACCTCACGGAGGACTGGCCACACGCGGTGCTCGAGAGTGACGGGCACGGCGGCAAGGCCGGCTACGTCACTCGCGTCCAGGCGTTCCTGCACAGCGTGCGCCGCTGGCGGGAGACGGCCGCGGACGGGGCGGCCGCCGTCACGGCGCCGCAGGAGGGCGCCGACTTCTCCGCGGCCGCCACGGCGGCAGCCGGCCGTACGGCGGCGCACGATGTGACCGGCGCCGGCATGGAGGCGCGCCTCGCGCGCCTCGACCGGCGCCTCCCGCACAGCCTGGACGCCGGCTACGACCGCTTCTACTTCGGCCACGTCGGCGGCGGCCTCGGCCGCCACCTCGCGGCGGCGATGCGCGGCGCCGGGTTCGACGCCTCCTACGTCGGCGAACCCGACGCCGCCGCCCTGCGCGCCGCCGGCGCCGCCTGCTCGGGCAAGGAGTGCCTGCCCTACCAGCTCATCTGGGGCACGCTTTGCCCGGTTCCTTGCCGAGGAGGCGCCGCACCTCGACGGCAAGAAGGCGCTCTTTCTCAGCGCCGGCAACGGCTTCCAGGCGTGCCGAGCCAACCTGTTCCCGCTCACCGAGCAGATCTCGCTCGAGCGCCTCGGCCTCGCCGACCGGGTGGAGGTCGCCGACTTCAGCCTCGTGACCTCCAATGTACGCATGATGCCGATCGTCTGGATCGCGCTCGTCGCCGTGGACCTGCTCAACATGCTGCGCTTCTACACCCTGGCCGACGAAGCCGAGCCGGGCGCGAGCGATGCCTTGTTCCACACGTGTTCAGACAGGCTCGAGACGATGCTCGAGAAGCCCCGGCCCGACGCCGGCACGGCCGGCAACGTGGCCGGGGCCTTCCGCTTCTGCGGCGAGGTCGAGGAGCTGCTCGGAGAGGCCGCCCGCGCCTACCGGGCGCTGCCGCGCGACGCGGCGAAGGCGGCCGGCCTCCGCGACGTCTACCTGTGCGGCGATCTGTATCTGCGCGTGGACGAGTGGGGCAACGACGGCCTGCAGGGCAAGCTCGCCGGCCACGGCCTGCGCGTCATCTTCGAGCCCTACGGCGCCTTCTTCGAGCTCCTGCAGCTGCGCCAGATCCAGGAGGGCGTCGCGCTCAAGAAGCGGCCGGAGAAGGAAGCCATTCTGGGGACGATGCGGTACGTCATCGGTCGCCTGGAGAGGGCGGTGAGCGTCGAGCACCCGTGGGTGTTCTGGAACGACGTGCATGCCGTGGAGCGCGAGAGCCGCCGGCTGGTCGCGCCGTATCCCTTCGGCGAGACGATCCCGGCGGTCGGCGGGGCCCTGCTCACGTGGCGTACGCAGCCCATCGACGGCGTCGTGTCCGTCGCGCCCCGCGGGTGCGGGCCGGCCCTGATCGCCGAAGCCCAGCTTCGGCGTGAGGCCGGCCTCCCGGCGCTGTTCGTCTACGCCGACGGCGACCCGATCGACGAGGCCCGGCTGGCGGGCTTCGCCTGGAGGCTCCGCAGCCGGCCCGCCCGGCGCGTCCCTGAGTGACTTCGCAGTGCCCTGAGGCGTAAGTCTCACCCTTGAGTAGAGGGTGAGACTTACGCCTCAGGCGGCCCGGTCGTGCGACGCAGCGGCGACGCGCTCGGGCAGTGCGGCGGGTCCGCGCGGGGGCGCATCCACGGCGCAGCTCGACATGTGCGCCGCCCGGACCGTGACCAGGGGACGGCGGATCGTCGCGAACGCCAGTGCGCCTCCCGCCGCCAGCACCGCCGAGCTGATCCAGAGCGCGTGCTGGAATCCCGTCGAGAAGGCGGCGACGTCGGCGTACGAGCTCGCGGTGATCCCCGCCGCGACCGGGAGCACCGCGACGGCGATGAGCTGGGACGTGCGTGCCACATCGGTGTTCACGGCCGAGGCCACTCCGGCGTGCTCCGGGCTCGCGGCCGCGAGCACCGTCGCCGTGAGAGGGGCCACGGTCGTCGCCAGTCCGAGGCCGAACACCGTGACTCCGGGCAGCAGGCCGGTGAGGTAGCCCGAGCCGGCGCCGACCCGCGAGACGAGGAGAAGTCCGGCGGCGCAGATCAGCGGTCCCAGGGTCATCGGCAGGCGCGGCCCGATGCGCGTGGCCAGGCGGCCCATGCGCGACGAGAGCAGGAGCATCACGACGGTGATCGGCAGCAGCGACGCGCCCGCCGCGGTCGGCGAGTAGCCGAGCACGCGCTGGAGCTGGATCGGCAGGAGGAAGAGCGTGCCTCCGAGGGCGCCGTACACGACGAAGGTGACCGCGTTGGCGGCGCTGAACTGCGCCGACCGGAAGAGCGTGAGGGGCAAGATCGCGCGGTCGCTCCGCGCCTCGACGACAAGAAATGCCACGAGCGCGGCGGCGCCGCACAGACCGCTGGCGAGGACGGGGAAGCTCGTCCAGCCCGCCTCCGGACCATCCGTCAGCGCGTAGACGACGCCGGCCAGGCCGGCGGCGGCCAGCGCCGTGCCGGCGAAGTCGGAGTGCGCCGGAGCGGCCGGGTCGCGAGTCTCCGGAACGTGACGCCGGGTGATCCACACAACGGCGACGGCCACCGGCAGGTTCACCAGGAAGATGAGCCTCCACGAGACCGACTCGATGAGCCAGCCACCGATGAACGGCCCGATCGCGACGGCGATCCCGGCGAACCCGGACCAGGCGCCGATGGCGGCGGCGCGGTCCTCCTTGTCAAAGCTTGCCTGGAGGATCGCCAGGCTGCCGGGCGTGAGCAGCGCGCCGCCGACCCCCTGCGCGGCGCGGGCGGCGATGAGGAGCCCGGCGGAAGGGGCTATCGCGCAGGCGGTCGAAGCCACGGCGAACCAGACGACGCCGGTGACGAAGACCCGCCGGCGTCCCAGGCGGTCGCCGAGCGAGCCGCCCAGCAGCAGGAAGGCGGCCAGCGTCAGCACGTACGCGTTGACCGTCCACTGCAGCCCGGTCAGTCCCACGCCGAGGTCGGACCCGATGCGCGGGAGCGCTATGCCGACGACCGTGGCGTCCAGAGACGCCATGCCGGAGCCGAGGATCATTGCGGCGATGACCCAGCGCCCGCGGGCCGACGCGACCGTCAGGCCCGGGCCAGGCTCCGGTGGCGTCGGCCTGGCCGGGCTCTCAACCGGCTGCCTCCGCGCTCTCGCCGCGGAGCCAGGTGCATGTCCGCGCGTCATGCTGCGGGAGCGGCGTGCTCTGCGGTTGATCGTGGAGAGGACATGGTCCCTCCTTGAGCGACCGTCTCACCAGAGAAGAGGAGACGGTGATGGATCGAGACTGATGCTCAGGTCTCTTCCACCCCGCATCCCGGGAAAACGACGGCACCGTTCTCCCGGGGCCAGAGGCGCCACGGCGTGGCTCACAGGCCGCGCCGCGACGCTCTGGACGTCCTTAGGCCGACTCCGGCTCGAACTCGGGCTCGTACTCCAGTTCGCTGTCCTGCTCGCCGCTCTCGGGGTCGATGTGGTGCGTCTGTCGCAGCGGCTCCTCGCGCAGGAACAGCACGACGATGATCCCGATCACCCCGACGCCGGCGGCGAGCAGGAACAGGTCGCTGATCGCCGTGTCCAGGCTGAGGCGCACGGCGTTCATGAAGGCGTGGAACAGCGCCTCGCCCTGCGTCCCGAACTTGCCGAACATGGCGTGGATCTGGTCGCTGGCGGTCGGCGAGAGCAGCACCTGCGGGTTGTCGAGCGCCGCCGAGCCGTTGTACTTCTGAAGCGGCGCCGGCAGGTTGGTCTTCATCGAGGCGGCGAACTGGTTGTTGAGGATCGTCCCGAACACGGCGAGGCCGATGGTGCTGCCGATCGAGCGGAAGAACTGGAGGCCGGCCGTCACTTCGCCCAGCCGGTGCGACGGGTACTGGTTCTGCACGATCACCGTGTAGGCGCTCATGGCGACGCCGAGGCCGAGGCCCATGACCACCATGTCCCGCACCAGCGTCATCCCGCTCGTGTCGACGCCCATGCGCGAGAGCAGGTACGCGCCGAGGGCCGACAGGATCGAGCCGACGATGACGATGACCTTGTACTTGCCGGTCCGCGCCAGGATCTGCCCGGCGCCGATGCTGGTGACGATCGCTCCCATCATCAGCGGCATCAGGATGATGCCGGAGTTGGTCGCCGACTTGCCGAGCACCCCCTGCACGAAGAGCGGCAGGAACATGATGGCGCCGAACATGGCCGCCGACGTGAGCGCCGAGGCGATCGCCGAGACGGTGAAGATGCGGTTCTGGAAGAGCCGCGGATTGATGACGGGCTCCGCGGCGCGCATCTCCCTGAAGAAGAACACGAGCCACATCACCAGCGAGAAGGCGAACATGCCGATGATCTCCGGCGACGTCCACGCGTAGGTGTTGCCGCCCCAGCTGAGGCCGAGAAGCAGCGGGACCGCCGCGGCCACCAGCACGGTCGAGCCGATGTAGTCGATGCGGTGCTTGCGCAGGCTCACGTGGCCGGGGAGGGCGTAGGCCGCAAAGGCGAGGGCGAGGATGCCCACCGGGACGTTGACGTAGAACGTCCAGCGCCAGCCGAGGCTGCTGTCCGTGATCCAGCCGCCGATCAGCGGGCCGATGATGGTGGCGACGCCCCAGACGCTCATGAGGACGCCGGTCCACCGGGCGCGCTGGGCCGGCGGGAAGATGTCGCCGATGATCGCCTGGGAGATCGGCATCATGGCGCCGGCGCCGAGCCCCTGGAAGGCGCGGAAGAGGATGAGCTCGGTCATGCTGTGGCTCTGGCCACAGAGCACCGAGCCGATGACGAAGAGCGCCATGCCGACGATGTAGAAGCGCTTGCGGCCGTAGGCGTCGCTGAGCTTGCCCCAGATCGGCATCGACGCCGTGGAGGCGAGCAGGTAGCCGGTCGCCACCCAGGCGTAGTGCTCGAGCCCGTTGAGGCTCGCGATGATGCGCGGCATGGCCGTGCCGACGACCGTCTGGTCGAGGGCGGAGAGCAGCATGCCGAGCATGACGGCGGCGATGACGAAGCCGATGCGCCGCCGGCTCAGCGAGAGACCCCAAGGCTGATGCGCGGCGTCCGCCCGCGCGTTCGCGGACTCCACCGCGGTCGGCTCGGCGGAACGACGCTCAGCCATGGGACACCCCCTCGGCCACCGGGGCGGGCGCGCCGGCGCCCTCAAGCTCGGCCATGCGCAGCAGGCCTCTGAAGCCGAGCAGCAGCCCGGCGAGTTCGTCGTCCGTGAGCCCGTCGAGCCAGCGCTGGGTCTGCTCCTCGCGGCCCTGGCGCAGGCGTGTCGGCGAGCTCGTCACCGGCCTGCGTGGCGGTCACCAGCGTGCGCCGGCGGTCCTGCTCGTCGCGCGTGCGCGTCGCGAGGCCGCGCTCCTCGAGCTTGTCGACGAGCAGGCTGGCGGCCGGCTCGCTGATGCCGAGACGCCGGCCGAGCTCGCCCACCGGCTGGGGGCCGTACATGGTGATCGTCGCCATGGCCTTGAACTGGCCCATGGGAAGCTCGAGAGAGAGCAGCTCTTCGCCGACGCTCCGGCTGATGGCGGCGAACACCTCGTGCGCCACCTCGTGGCACTGGGCAGCGAGACGCTCGCGATCTGATCCTGGGGACACGCGTACCTCCGGGGCCCGCGGCCGCCGCCGCGGGAATTACATTTACAAACTATATGTAGTATGCAAAGGGAATTCCGCGGCGGCAACCCCGGCCGTACTCCCGTACGGGCGACGCGGCCGTGCTCACGCCCTATCATCGTGCCGTGAGCTCCGCCTCCGACAAGAGTCCGTGGCTGCGTTTCGCGGTCGTCATCGTGTGGGCCGTCGCTTTCGCCCTCGTCGAGGCGATGGTCGTCTACTACCTCCGCAAGCTGTTCGGCGTGCAACGCCTGACGTTCGTGCCCGCCGGTTTCCACTTCCCGCGCGCCTACCTGCCCTACGAGCAGGCGCGCGAGGCAGCGACCATGGTCATGCTGCTCGCCGTTGGTTTTCTCGCCGGCCGGACCTGGTGGCAGCGGCTGGCCTACTGGCTGCTGGCCTTCGGCGTCTGGGACATCTTCTACTACGTCTGGTTGTGGGTGCTGCTGCGCTGGCCCTCGTCGCCGGGCACACGCGACCTGCTCTTCCTGCTCCCGAACGAGTGGTGGGCCCCGGTGTGGCAGCCGGTGCTCGCCTCGGGCGCCTTCGTCGCCGTCGCCACGCTGATCCTGGTGCGGACGCGGCGCGCGTGACGCCCGCCGGTCCCGCGCCTGCGGGGCTGTGGTCAGTGTCACTTCAGGCAGACTGACCGGCGACCGCCGCGCGCTCGTCGAACGGCGATCCAGCATCGGGTCGCATGAGCCGTGGTATGAATCTGGGCAGGGCTTCTCCGCTGCGACGAAAGGTGGGGGACATGGCGTACAAGATCGTCGTGGGATATGACGGCTCGGAGGGCGGGAAGGCGGCTCTGGACGAGGCCGTCGGTCTTGCGGGGCTCCTCTCCGGCGAAGTGCTCGTCACCTACGCGTTCGGCGGCCGAAAGCAGTACGCCGGGGCGGCTCTCACCCCCCGCCGCGCGCTCCAGGACATGGGTGAGAAGCTCCTCGAGGAGGCGCTCGTGCACGTCGGGGACAGCGGCGTCAAGGTCGAGCCGGTGCTCGTCGACGACGACGCCTGGCAGGGCCTGCGCAGTGTCGCCGATCAGCACAAGGCTGCGGTGATCGTCGTGGGCACTCACGGCTCGTCTCCGATCACCGGCATGCTGTTGGGCTCGACCGCGTACAGGCTGGTGCACAGTTCGACCACGCCGGTGCTGATCGTCCCGGTGCGCTCGTAGCTCGACGCCGCCGCGTCGACTCCGGGTGGGTTTGGTCATCGGCGCGATGGGTCACGCTGCACTATCCACTTGGACGACCTGCTTTGCGAGTCAGATTTTCGCGAGGCCCGGCCGATCGGGGCGAGGAGGGAATGATGTCGACAACCGTGCCTTCTGTTCCAGTTCCTGAAAGTGAACCGAAGCTGCCGCGAGTGCCGACGGCAGCCGGCGTGTCCATAGAAGTCGATAAGGGGTTGAAGCAGAACGCCGTCGGGATGCTCTCGAGCATCGTCATCGGCATCGCCTCCACGGCGCCGGCCTACAGTCTGGCCGTGACCTTGGGCCTCGTCACGGCCGTCGCGGGCGTCGGCCTCAAGTCGCCGGCGATCATGATCGTCTCGTTCATCCCGATGATCCTGATCGCCAGCTCTTACTACTACCTCAACAAGGCCGACCCGGACTGCGGCACCACATTCAGCTGGGTGACCAGGGCGATCGGGCCGCGCACGGGCTGGGTGACCGGCTGGGTCATGGTCGCGGCCGACGTGATCGTGATGGCGAGCCTCGCGCAGATCACCGGCACCTACTTCTTCCTGCTCTTCGGTCTGCACGGCCTCGCCAACTCACTGTTCTGGGTGACCGCAGTGGGCGTGGTCTTCCTGATCATCATGTGCGTGATCACCGCTGTCGGCATCGAGATCTCCGCCCGTCTGCAGTGGTTCCTGCTCGGGTTCGAGTATCTGATGCTGGTGATCTTCTCGGTCGTTGCGCTCATCAAGGTGTACAGCTCGCACCCGGCGGGATCGATACACCCCTCCCTGTCGTGGTTCGTGCCCAACATGAATCTCGGCGCGCTCTCCGGCGGCGTGCTCCTCGCCCTCTTCATCTACTGGGGCTGGGACACCGCCGTGTCGGTCAACGAGGAGACGGAGGACAAGTCCCGCATCCCCGGCGTCGCGGCCATCCTGAGCACGTTGGGGCTGCTGTTCATCTACGTGCTCACCACTACCGCCTCCCAGGCCTTCCACGGCCCGAACTACCTTACGAACAACTCGGCCGACATCCTCAGCCCGCTGGGCTCGGCCGTGCTCGGTTCGACGCTCGATAAGCTCCTGATCGCAGTCGTCCTCACGTCGGCCACGGCATCCACGCTCACCACCATCCTGCCGGGCGCCCGGACGACCCTCTCCATGGCGTCGCACGGCGCCATCCCGAGGATCTTCGCCCAAGTCGAATCCCCGCTTCCAGACGCCGGTGTGGGGGACCGCGATCTACGGCGTCCTCTCGCGTCGTCTGGTACGTCGGCCTCACGCTCCTCAGCCAGAACGTACTGGCCGACTCGATCGCGGCCCTTGGGTTGGCGATCGCTTTCTACTACGGCATCAACGGGTACGCAGTGCCGCTGTTCTACCGGCACCAGGTCTTCCAGAGCGCGAGCAAGTTCCTGTTCCTGCTGCTCTTCCCGCTCATCGGCGGCATCGCGCTCACGTGGGTGTTCGCGGCCTCGCTGGACCAGCTGTACTACCCGGCGAATTCCGCTTCAGGCACATCCTGGTTCGGCGTCGGGCCGCCGTTCGTCATCGGTGTCGCCTTCATCGTCAGCGGCGTGATCGTGATGTTCATCGCCCAGGCGTTCCTGAAGCGCTCCAAGACCTTCTTCGCCCGCAAGATGGAGACGGTGGAGGCGATGGTGCCCTACGACGACCCGGACGACGTCCTGGTCGCGTCGCGGGAGG
The DNA here is from genome assembly GCA_963798285.1 of uncultured Thermoleophilia bacterium. Classification (GTDB taxonomy): domain Bacteria; phylum Actinomycetota; class Thermoleophilia; order UBA2241; family UBA2241; genus CAIXSE01. Next base: position 637,060 of record CAWCSR010000002.1, read on the forward strand.
ACGCGCCGGCGGCTGGTTAGAACGCGCCCGGGTGCTGGTCGGGCCACCACCGGCAGCCGGTTGCGCTGCGGTATCGAGGCGGGCGGCCGGCGCGATATGAGGCGGCGTGTCGGCGGCCGGGACGACGGCGGGTCCGGGCTCGCGGATGGAATGGGCTGGGCCATGCGGCCCAGCCCATCGCTTTGATAGACTCGGCGGCCGATGACCTCCGCCGCCGACACCCCCAGAGCCTCCGGCGCCGCGCAGCACACGCTCGCCGCCGATCTCTGGCCGCCAGAGGCGATCGAGGCGATCGGCGCGGCGTCGCTCGAGCTCCTCTCCCGCGTCGGCGTGCGCGTCGACTCGGCGGAGGCGGCGGCGCTGCTCGAGGCCGCCGGAGGATCGCCCGGCCCGCAGGGCCGGGTGCTGCTGCCGGCGGCCGTGGTCGCCGCCGCCCTCGAGAGCTGCCGCGGCGAGTACACCATGCTGGCGCGTGACCCGGAGCGGGACCTCTTCATCGGCCCGGCCCCGGGCCGCATCCACGTGCACAACATGGGCGAGGCGCCCTCGATGGCGGACCCGCGCACCGGCGCCGCCCGCCCGGCGACGTTCCGCGACCAGGCCCTGGCCGCCAGGGTCATGCACCAGCAGCGCTACCCGGACTGCATCAACAGCCTGATCACGCCGAGCGATGTGCCGGCCGACCTGCACCCGCTGTACTCGTACTTCGCCATCGCGGCCGAGACCGACAAGCCCATCGGCGGCCCCGGCCAGGATCATGCCTGGCAGACGCCGGTGCTCTTCGAGATGGCCCAGGCGGTGCTCTCGGCCCGGCCCGGCGAAGCCCCGGCCGGCGGCGTCGTCCTCGACATGGGGTACTCACCGGTGAGCCCGCTGCACCTCGGCGCCGAGTGTGCGACGGCCTCGTCGCGGCCGCTCGCCTCGGAATGGCCGTGCAGGTCCTCACCAACCCCGTGGCCGGCACCACCGCGCCGGCGTCGCTTGCCGGCGCGCTCGCGCAGCAGGACGCCGAGATCCTCGCCGGCGTGGTGCTCGCGCAGGCGGCCGCGCCGGGCACGGCCTGCGGCTACGGCGCGCGCCTCTCGACGGCCGACCCGCGCGACGGCCGGCTCCTCTGCGGCGCGGGACAGTGGTCGCTCGCCTCCGTGGGTGCGACGCTGCTGGCGCGCCGCCACGGTCTCGCTTGCGACTGCTACGGGCCGGACACCTCGGCGCCGCTGGTGGACGTCCAGGCCGGTTACCAGCAGGCGCTGCCGGCGCTCGCCGGCGCGCTCGCGCGCCCGTGCATGATGTCCGGCATCGGCGCCTGGGGCGACGCGACGACCTGCCTCGAACTGCTCGTCGTCGGCGACGCGATCTATCGCCAGGCGCTCGACTCGCTCGAACCGCCGGCCTGGGACGCCGACGCCCTCGATGTGGACGCGATGATCGAGGGCGTCACCGGTCGCAGCGGTTTTCTCGGCACGCGCCACACGCGCCGCTGGCTGCGCGCCAGTCGCGCCTCGGAGGATCTCAGCTGGCGCGGCGGTGCGGAGGAGTGGGCCGCCGCCGGCAGCCCCGGCACGCTGGACCTGGCCAGCGAGCGCGTCCGGCAGGCCGTGGCCCGTGAGCCGGTGGGCCTGCCTGAGGATGTGGAGGCCGAGCTCTGCCGCCTCATCGACCGGGCGGCGGCCCGGCTCGGCCTCTCCGGCCACCCTGACCCGCGCCGTCTGCTCGCGGAGGCGCGGTCCTAGCTCGTTCACGGGTGTCGTCGCCGCGGAGCGCCCGTCCACGGTTTTCATGCGGCGGGCGCGGGAAGGCTCACGCCACGACCACCCCCTCCGGAGGAGCGCAGCAATGAGCGAGCAGTTCCGCACCGTGGAGCGCGTCATCACCCCGCAGCCCGTCATCGAAGGCGCCGGCGTGCGTCTGCAAGCGCAGCATCGCCACTCCGATCCTGGACTACGTCGACCCCTTCCTGCTGTTCGACCACTTCGGCTCGGACGACCCGGCGGACTATCTCGCCGGGTTTCCCGTGGCATCCGCATCGCGGCATCGAGACGGTGACGTACATGCTGGCCGGGGAGGTCGACCACCGGGACAGCATCGGCAACGCCGGCCGCATCGGCGCCGGTGACGTCCAGTGGATGACCGCCGGCGGCGGCATCATGCACGAGGAGATGCCGCGGGCCGGCGAGGACCGGCGGATGGGCGGCTTCCAGCTGTGGGTGAACCTGCCGGCGTCGCTCAAGATGTCGCACCCGCGGTACCAGGACCTGAGCGCCGCCCAGATCCCGGAGGTGCGGCGCGACGACGGGACGGTGATCCGTGTCGTCGCCGGAGAGGTAGACGCGGTCGGCGGCGCCGTCACCGAGATCTACGCCGAGCCGGAGTACCTCGACGTCTCGCTGCCGGCCGGCGTCAGCTTCGCCCAGCCGGTGCCTCGCGGGCACTCGGCCCTCGCGTACGCCTTCGAGGGCGAGGGCCTCTTCGGCGTCTGCGGCGACCTCGGGTACCGCGGCGAGCTCGACGGCGTGCTGCTCACGGCGCCGCAGATGGCGGTCTTCGGCGACGGCGACATGGTCCGGGTGGAGGCCGACGGGTCGCCGGTCCGCTTCCTGCTGGTGAGCGGCAAGCCCCTCGGCGAGCCGATCGCCCGCTACGGGCCGTTCGTCATGAACACCCGGGAGGAGCTGCAGCTCGCGCTGCGCGACCTGCAGAACGACACCTTCGTGTGGCGCGACGACCCCGAGTGGGCCGGCAGGCGGCGCACGTGGTCGCCGGACACCTGGGAACGCTGAGGCCGCGCCGGCGACGCCGGCCGGCCTCAGGCCGGCGTCAGGATCTTGACGAACGGCCGGACGGCGCAGCGGCACGGCGGGTCGCCGCAGTACGGGCAGTGTGCGCCCGACTCGACGCTGCCCGCGGCGAAGAAGTCGGCGATGTCCGGTCCGGCGCTGTAGCCGGCCGCCTCGTAGAAAGGCACGGCGTCCGGCATCGGCCGGCCGGCCGGCAGCCACCCGAACGCGAACGATGCTCGCGCGCCGCGCGCCAGCGCCTCAGTCTCGGCGCGGGCGAGGAGGCGTGAGGCGAGCCCGCTGCGTCGCGCCGCCGCGGCGACGGCGAGCTCGTGGACGTGCAGGACCCGGTCGCCGGCGGTCAGCTGCGCCGCCGAGGGTCCGAGCGCGGTCTGCGCGTCGGGAGCGCTTGCCGGCGTGAGACGGGCGAGGACGACGCCGGCCACGTCCGCCGAGGCGCCCGCGACGAAGGAGAGGCCTCCGGCGCGTTCGCCGAAGCTCCAGAAGCCCGTGCCGACGGTATCGTCCAGCAGCCGGCCGGCGGCCGGCATGTCGGTGTCGAGCAGCGGGCGGATCACGGCGTCCATGAAAGGAAGTGTATCGCCGCCGGCCCCGCGGGTCGCGTCGGGCACCGCCTCAGGTCGCGCCGGCCGGTCGGAGCGCGACCTCGGCGACGACCGGCCAGTGGTCGGACGGCAGCCGGCCGTCCGGCCGCGTGTGATCGATGCGCGCGCCGAGGACGTCCCAGCGCTCGCCGGCGAGGACGTAGTCGATGCGGGTGCCGTCCGTCGAGCCGTCCCACTGGTGGTGGGTCGCGGCCTGCGGGCCGCGCTCGCCGAGCTCGGCGAGCGTGTCGCTCAGGCCGCCGGCGACCAGCTTCGCCACGGCCGGGTCCCCGGCCGTCGCGTTGAGGTCGCCGGCGACCAGCCACGGCAGCGAAGGATCGAGCCAGCCGAGGAGCGCCTCGGCGCTGCGCAGGCGAGACGCCGCCGAGGCGCCGTCCCAGTGCGCGTCGGCGAAGCCGAAGCGGTCGCCGGTGCGCCGGTCGGTGAACCGGCACAGGGTGACGATGCGCGTGATCGGAGTTGCCCCACGAGCGCGAGCCGGGCACCCACGGCGTGTCCGAGAACCAGCGCACCGTCCACTCGTCCAGCTGCAGCCGGGAGGGACGGAAGACGACGGTGCAGCGCTCGCCGCGGCAGTGGCCGTCGTCGCGGCCGGCGCCGGCGCCGGCGTAGCCGCGCAGCCGGCGCGCCAGCCCCCGCTCCTGGAAGAGGCGGACCTCCTGGAGCCCGGCGAGGTCCGCGTCGAGACCGGCGATGGCGGCCGCGCACGCGCCGGCCCGCAGCGGCCAGCAGTTGCCGGCCGTCGCGCCCGAACCCGGTCCGGACGTTGAAGGAGGCGACGCGCAAGAGAGCGGGCGGCCCCGGCCGTCCGCCTTCCCGCGCGCCGCCTTCGGCGCCGCCGCTCACGTGGGGAAGTGGCTTCTCCAGAAGGTCGTGTCCTCCTCGCTGCTCAGCCGCGTGTGCCGCGGCTGATCTCCCCTGCGATCCGACTCGATCTCGGCCGCCGTCTCTTCCACGACGGCTCGGATTGCGATCGACGAGACCGCTGCGCTCGACGTAGTCCTTGAAGACCACGAGGTCGTGCCCGAGCTGGCGCTCGATCTCCTCGCGCGAAGGGCCGTCCTGTACCTCTTCCATGCGGAAGATGACGGTCGTCCTGCCGCTGGTCGTCGGCACAAAATCGACGAGCCCGGAGCGCACCGCGTCGACGCAGGCGAGTTCGTCGCAGAGGAGGTGTCCGGGGTCCGGTGCGCGCCCACTGGATGAACCGGCTCCAGGTGGACCGTACGAGAGCAGAGTCTGCGGCTACTTCTATCTGCTGCTGGATGGTCGCCATGGTGACTCCATTCTTTGCTTCGTCGCTGCAACGATGTGGGTGAGGCTACCCACTGCGCAGACGGCGGAATCCGGCGGCCGTCCGTCAGGAATCGGGCCCTGCGGGCTGTCGCGCCGGGTTCCGCGAGGCGGGCCATCGGCTGCGGCCGCCGGGCCGCTGGGCGCCGCCGATCGGTTCCAGGTGCGCCGGGCGCGTCGGTCCCGGCGCCGCCCCGCGGCAGCACGGCGACCGCGCCGTTTGGTTTGGCGCAGCGGCCGGTTGGCCACCCTAGAATGAGTACCATGAATCTGCAGAGCGAGACCATGCCCGCGAGGGCGAGACGACATGAGCCCGGGACGCGGGTGACGTTCTTGGGACACGCGTCGACCGTCATCGAGATGGACGGCGTGCGTCTCGTCACCGACCCGGTGCTGCGCCGGCTGGTCGGCCCGCTGTACCGGCGAGTGCCGCGGCCGCTCGACGGGCCGCTCATCGACCCCGACGCGATCCTCATCTCCCACCTGCACCTCGACCACTACGACCCGCGCTCCCTGCGCCTCTTCCGCCGCGACACGCCGGTGCTCGCGCCGGTGGGCGCCGGCCTTTCGCTGCACTGGCGCGGGTTCAGGGAGATCCACGAGGTGCGTCCGGGCGAGCGCGTGCGCATCGGGCCGCTGGAGGTGGTGGGCACGGACGCGAAGCACCACGGGACCCGCCACCCGCTGGCGGCCCGCACCCCGAGCCTCGGCTACGTCATCTCGGGGTCGCGCAGCGTCTACTTCGCCGGCGACACCGGGTTCTTCTCCGGCATCGCCGACGTCTGGCCGGAGCGTCTCGATCTGGCGCTCCTGCCGATCGCCGGCATCGGGCCGCTCATGCCGGAGTTCAAGCACCTGAGCCCGCGTCACGCCGTCAAGGCGATGGGGCTGCTCCGCCCGCGCCTTGTGGTCCCGATCCACTGGGGCACGTACCACCTGCCGGGCACGGCGCTGTTCCGCTTCGGCCCGGACTTCCACCGGCGGGCGCCGTTCCTGTTCATGGCGCAGGCGGCCGACCTCGAGCCGGACGTGCACACCGTGCTGCTGCGCCCCGGTGAGGCGCTCTCGGTCGACGAGACGCTGGCCGGGCACGCCGGACACGCCGAATTCGGCTGGCCGGCGCCCTCGCCGGGAGCCCGCCGGGCCGGAGATGTCCGGGCCCGGCGTACCCGGCGGAATCCTCTAAAAGACCTCCGCGACGGCGATGCGGCCGTCCTCGGCCGCCTTCTTCATGGTCGCGTAGTCCGCCTCGTTCTGAGCCTCGTAGGCCTCGGCGAAGTCTGCCATCGCGATATCGAACCGGTCCTTCTTGCCGAGGTACGCCGCGATGGCCGCAGGATCGCCCGAGCGTGCGTGCCCCTTGGCGAGTGTCCACGCGCACAGCTCCCCGTAGGCCATCAGGTGGGCGGGGTCCATGGTGTCGACGTTCACGGACCCCTTCCAGTCGCGCAACTGGCGCCAGTAGAACGTGCCGCCCTGCGGCCCGTTGCTCCAGCCGAGGAAGATGTCGCTGGCCGACTGGGTGAGGCGCTGGCCCGCCACGACGCGCTCGCCCTGATGCTTGTAGCGGCTGCGCTTGAGGTACGGCTCGAGCACCGAGCGGCCGGCTTCCTTGACCTGGAGGAAGAGCACGTCGTCGACGTCACGCCCGGTGAACACGCCGATGAAGCAGCGCGTGCCGACGGAGCCGACGCCCACGACCTTCAGCGCCAGGTCTTCGAGCTGATACCGCGAGAGCAGCTTGATCACGTCGCTGTGCAGCGAGTGGCGGTACGTGTCGAAGTTCATGCGCACGCTGCGGTCCAGGTCGGCGATGTCGAGACCCTCCGGCAGGTCGCGGAACGGCACCACGAGCGGCGGTTGCGGGACGATGGTGCGCCTGCCGTCCTGCACCACGGTGAGCTTGGCCGCGGCTTGGGCGGTGTCGCGGCTGGTGGCGCGAGTGGCGGCCTTCTGCGCGTCCGCCCGGAGCACCGGGTCGTGGACGCCGGCGATGACCTTGTCGACGCCCATCTGCGTGTACCAGGTCGTCAGCGTGTCCATGTCGGCGAACCGGCGAATGAAGTCGCGGTAGGAGCGGGCGCTGGCGAGTGCGACGGCCCGCGCCTTCTTCTTGCCGAAGCCGTTGCCGTGCGCGGCCACGACGAGGCTCGCGACGAGCCGCTTCACGTCCCACTCGAACGGCCCCGGCAGGGTCTCGTCGAAGTCGTTGACGTCGAAGACCAGCGAGCGTTCGGGCGAGCCGTACAGGCCGAAGTTGAGCAGGTGCGCGTCGCCGCACAGCTGCACCTCGAGGTCGGTGCGCGGGCCCGCGGCGAGGTCGGCGGCCATGACCGCCGGCGCGCCGCGGTAGAAACCGAACGCGTTCTGCAGCATGCGGGCGTGGCGCACGGGCAGAAGCGGCTGCAGCCGGTCGGTCTCCTGCGCGGTGATGATCGCGACCGGGTCGGCGCGGTCTGGCTTCGGCTCCCACGCGCCCAGCGCCTCGAGCGGCACGGCGGTCCTCTGCGCCTTGCCGGCCGCGACGCGGTCCTCCAGGGAGCGATGCTTCTGGAGAGGGAGCGGCGTCCGGGACGCAGCCGCTACGGGCGCAGTCGCCCGACGCTGCGGGGCAGGCGTCGCCTTCCCGGCCGCCGGCTTCTTCGCTGCTGTCTTCTTCTTCGCCGCCGCCGTCTTCTTCGCCGCCGGCGTCATGCCCAGCGCCCGCGCCGCGACGTCGTCCGCTGATTGCACGGCCTTCTCGACGGCCGCCCTCACCGACGGCGCCAGCGGTCTCGCCGCCTTCTCGGCCGCCGGCTTGGCGGCCCGCTGTTTCACCGCCGGCTTGGCTGCCGGCTTCTTCGCCGCTGGAGTCTTCTCGCTGCGCCGGGTCGCCATCATCATCCTCCTGGAGTCACGCCTCTGCGCGCCGGATGGGCCGGCGGTGCCCTGCGGGCCTCATACCCACGCCGCCGGAGTGCCAGTCGCCGAGTCCGTCGGGACGCAGGTTCCTCGAGCGCCGACGGTGGGCAGTATGGCGTTGAGGGCCGCCCCGGTAAGATGGTAGTCGGCCCCAAACGATCGCGGAGGACGACCATGGTCAAGGCGAGCAATCGTGCGCGTATCGGCGTGATCTCCGACACGCACGGCTACCTCGACCCACAAGTCCTGGAGGAGTTCGCCGGCGTCGACCTCATCATCCACGCCGGCGACATCATGGACGCGGCGACCCTCGAGGCACTCGGCACGATCGCCCCGGTCATCGCCGTCGCCGGCAACATGGACGACGGCAAGCTCGGCAAGCTGCCGCGCGAAGTCGTCGGCAAGGTCGGCGGCGTACGTTTCGTCGTCGGCCACAAGCGCAAGCGCCTCATGAAGCGCCTCACGCTCGGTAAGATCGAGGGCCTCGGCCGTCAGGAGTCGCCCGACCTCGTCGTCTGCGGCCACGACCACCTTCCTGCAGCGGAGTGGATCGACGGCACGCTGTTCCTGAATCCCGGGTCGGCGAGTGCGCCGCACTACGAGGACGACGACCCCACCGTCGCGATCGTCGAGCCCGGCGCCGCCGGGCTCGGCGTGCGCTTCGTGCGCATCCCTCGCCGGCCGGACGACGAGAGCTGAGCGGATGACCGCGCACACCGTCTACAAGACCTTCCACATCCCCGAGCGGCGCGCTTTCGTGCGCATCACCGAGGACGTCCAGGAGGCCGTCGACGAGAGCGGCATCCGCGAGGGCATGGTGCTGGTCGCCGCTATGCACATCACCGCCGGCGTGTGGATCAACGATGACGAGCCGGGCCTCCAGGCCGACGCGCTCGAGTGGCTCGACAAGCTGGCGCCGCCGTCGTGGCAGCCGCCGGCGAACGACGTGGCCCGGCAGCTCCTGCCCGACCCCGGGGACTACCGCCACCATCGCGGCGGTGAGGACAACGGCGACGCCCATCTCAAGAACCTGCTGGTCCACCACCAGGTGGTCGTGCCGGTCACGGACGGGCGGCTGGACCTCGGCCCGTGGCAGGCCGTCTTCTACTGCGAGTTCGACGGCCGTCGCAGCAAGCGACTCATCATCAAGGTGCTGGGGGAATAGACTCCCGGGAGGGGTTTCTCGATGCCGGACGACACTTGGAGGCTCACATGAGCGACTACGACAACGACCCCGGACGCCCGCGTCCGCAAGTGGTGAACGAAGCGGTGGTCGTGGTCGGCGACTCGAGCGGGACGACCGGCAAGGCCTGGGGCCTCGTACTGGCCGTCGGCATCGTCGCCGCCGTCTTCGGCATCCTCGTCCTGGCCAACATCTGGGGCAGCGTACACCTGGTGGCCATCTTCGCCGGCCTCTTCCTGCTGTTCGCCGGCGTCCTGCAGTTCTTCGCCGGCAGTGGCAGTCGTGGTCGCACCGGCCGCATCGTCGCCGGCGTCATCGCCATCGTCGCCGGCGTCGCGCTCATCGCCTGGCCCGAGGCATCGGTGAAGACGGTGGCCGTGATCGTCGGCCTCGCCTTCCTCATCTGGGGCATCTCCGTCGCCGTGGCCGCGATCGCCGCGCGCGGTGAGGGCAGCGGCGTCGTCGCGGGGTTCGGCTTCATCCTCGCCGTCGTCGGTCTCATCTTCATCATCTGGCCCGGCCCGACGGTGACGCTGCTCATGATCCTCGTCGGCCTCTCGGCGCTGATCTTCGGCATCTCGGCGATCGTCCAGGCGTTCGCCCTGCGGCGCGCCCTGCATGGAGCCTGACGCGCGCGTGGCCGCCGACCCTGAGGACGGGCGCCGCCCGCCGTCTCCGACCATCGGGCGCATGGTCGCGTCCAGCCGCTTCTTCGTGCTGGTCGCGACGCTCAGCCTGTTCCTCGCCTTCATGGCGGTCATGGTGTCGACCATCATCACGACGGTCCTGACGATCCTCCACGCGATGGGCGGGAGTCTCACGCAGAACGAGATGATCGGCAAACTGATCAAACAGGCCGACTACGCGCTGCTGGCCACCGTCCTTTACGTGCTGGCGCTCGGCCTCTACAGCCTCTTCGTCGACGACCGGGTGCCGATGCCGAGCTGGCTCCGCATCCACGACCTCGGCCAGCTCAAGGAGCTCCTCGCCGGGGTCGTCGTGGTGGCCATCGCAGTGATCTTCCTGGGGCAGGCGCTCACGTGGGACGGCACCTCCGACCTGCTCGCGCCCGGGCTCGCCTCGGCCGCCGTCATCGCCGCGCTGGCGCTGTTCCTGTGGCAGGCGGCCCGTGAGCGGCACATGGAGACGGAGGACGCACCAGACGCCTTCGACCGCGCCGGAGACTCCCCGGCGCGTCGCTAGCTGTTCTGAGTCACCACGTTATTGACTAGGTGAGGGCCTGCCCTTATCGGTTGTTGGTGTCCAAGCCAAGACCGAGAGGGAGGCCCTCGATGTCACATCGTAACGCGGGTCTGGCCGCCCGTCCGGCTGTCAGCCGGAGGAATCCGGGTCGTCAGCCACGCCTCGTGCCGTCCGCGGCGTCCGGGCCGTCGTCGTCAGCCTCCAGCTGCTGCTCCATCTTGCGGCCCATGCGGCTCTGCTGGCCCAGGTTCTGGACGACCAGCGCGACCACCGTGATGAGGTAGAGCTGGCCGAAGATCGCTTCGAGCACGGCGGTCATGCGCCCGATGCCCGAGATTGCCGTGAGGTCGCCGTAGCCCGTGGTGGTGATCGTCACGAAGCTGAAGTAGAGGTAGTCGATCGCCGGCGTGTTCTTGGGGCCCGTCGTCAACTGGGCGAAGAACTGCTGTCCACTGACGAGTCCGATGAGCCCGTAGGTGGTGGCGAAGAACATGGCGATGAGCAGGTACACGCACACGGCGCCGTAGAACGTGTTGAGGCTGATGACGGGATGCTCCACCAGCCGCCTGAGGATCGCGACCGGTGCGACGACCACGAGCAGGATGGTCAGGACCTTGCTCACGATGGTCGCCGTGTCCGCACTCCCGATGAGCATGAGGATGATGGCGATGAGCGTCGCCACGGGGATGGCGGCGAGGGCGAAGCGCAGGATGCGGCGCTTGACCTGCGCGGCCCGGAGCGCGAGCCAGGTCGTCGTCGCGAAGATGATGATCGACAGGATGCGGCCGGCGTTGTTGTCGCCTGCGGCCGCGATCACGAAGTAGCTGATGACGAGGAGGACCAGGACGAGGCCGAAGCTGTCGGCGAACCGCGGCGACTCCGCGAGCAGGGGTCGCCGCCTGGCCTCTTGGGTCTTGCTGGCGTTGTCGGGCGCGTCGCTCATCGTCAGGCGAGACTGTATCCCAGAGCGGCCTCGTCGAGAAAGGCCGGAGCCGTCGCGCAGGGCGGCGCGAAACCCCTTCCTGTACACTCGCTGAGAGACTGCTGAGCCCATGCAGAACGGTGACTACATCAGGTACTCGTCGCGGCCCGACCGCGAGCGTCGCCGCCGCAAGCGGCGTGCGCGGCGGCGCCTCGTGCTGCTCGTCGCCGTCCTCGTGATCGCCGTCGTGGTCGTGGCCGCGGCCGTCGCGCTGCGCAAGGCCGGCGACGATACCGCCGGCGGGTCCGGACCCGGCGGCTCGAACGTCGCGGCCTCTTCGCCCAGCCCCAGGCCAGTCCCGCCACCCAAGGTCTGGGTCGCCAGCAAGGCCGACCCCGTCAAGGTCTGGGTCGGCGGCGATTCCATGGGTGGCGAGCTGGGCTGGGCGCTCGAGCCGGTCCTCAGTGACTCCAAGGTGTTCAAGCCCACGACCTTCTACAAGGAGTCCACCGGCATCTGCCGCTACGACTTCTTCGACTGGGGCAAGCAGATCGACACCGTGATGCGGACGGCCAGGCCGCAGGCGGCCGTCGTCATGATCGGCACCAACGACACCCAGTCGGTCAACCAGGGCGGCAAGTGGATCCCCTACGGCGATCCGGAGTGGAAGCGGATCTACGAGAAGCGCGTGGGCGACATCATCGACACCATGCTCAAGGGCGGCGCGAAGCGCGTGTACTGGGTCGGCATGCCGATCATGGGTGAGGGCTGGCGCAACTCGCGTATGAAGCTCATCAACAAGATCTTCCAGAAGCAGGCCGGACTGCGTCCCGGCGCCGAGTACATCGACATCTGGGGCCTGTTCACGAAGAGCGACGGTTCGTTCGACCCGTCGCTGCGCCTGTCCGACGAGGTGCACTTCACCGGTGACGGCCAGGCCTTGCTGGCCAACGCGGTCTACAAGGCCATCAAAGCGGACTGGCTGCCGCCGGGCTCGGAGACGCCGAGCGAGTCGCCTGCGGCGAGCCCCTCGGCGTCCGCTTCGCCTCTCTGATCCGCCCCGCTTTTGCGCCGATGTGTCCCGGCGGCCGTCAGGACGGATAATGGGAGTGTCATGATTCCTCTTCTTGCCGTTATCCCCGGGCACGTGCTGGACCCCGCCAAGCGTCCGCTGTTCGTCCTGCTGGTCGGGTTCATCCTCACGTTCTCCGTCGCGCGCCTCAACAGCAGGCTGGCGCGGGCGCGCAGCGGGTCGCGCCTGCACATGAGCAGCATCGTCACGCCGGGCGGCCTGCACATCCACCACGCCGTCTTCGGCATCATCGGCATGGTCGTGGCCGGGATCCTCGAGTTCGCGGTGCAGCCCGGCAGCCCCTGGCTCGAAGCGCTCGCGTTCGTCTTCGGCTCCGGTGCGGCGCTCACGCTGGACGAGTTCGCCCTCGTCCTCCACCTCGAGGACGTGTACTGGACCGGCGAGGGGCGTAAGAGCATCGACGCGGTCATCCTCGGACTCACGTTCATCACCCTTCTCCTGACCGGGCTGCTGCCGCGCAGCATCGACCAGGTCGGGGACTACATCACCATCTCGCGCTGGCTGGCGTTCGTGCTCATCCTGAGCGGCGCCGTGTTCGTCGTCATCTGCTACCTGAAGGGCAAGCTGTTCGTGGGCACGGTGGGCATCTTCGTCCCGCCGGTGGCCTTCGTCGGCGCGCTGCGGCTGGCCAAACCGAACTCGCCCTGGGCGCGGCGCGAGTACGCGGGCAGCCCCGCGAAGATGGAACGGGCGCGGCGCCGCGACGAAGGTTTCCACCAGTTGTGGGAGCGGCGCAAGCACCGCCTGTGGGACCTCATCGGCGGCAAGCCGCACCTCTCGCTGCCGCACCGGGACGCCCGCCACGATCGCCACGACCGTGGCCCGCGCGGCGGGTCCTCGGGTGACAAGCGCGAATCGCACGTGTAGCGGCGCGTCCGCCCCGATGGGCGCTCCGGGCGGGACGGGGCGGTCAGGACGCGGCGGTGCGCTTCGGACGCACCCTCAGGCGGCCGGCGCCCCCGGGCTGCCGCCGGCGCCACGCCCGTCGCCCCCGCGCTCGCGAGCGTCCTCGAGTTCTTTGGGCACGCCCAAGGCGTAGGCGCCGAGCGCGAGTTCGTACACGGCCAGGGCGAGGACCACGATGATGACAGCCGTGAGCGACCCGGTCATGAACAGCAGGACGACGATGGCCACGGCGACACCGGCGACGCGCAGGAGGTCGAGATGCGTGGCCATCCAGCGGCCGGCGCCTGTGTCCGGCGTGGAGAGGTCCGAGGCGACGCCGAAGAGCTTGGCGAAGCCCCTGCCCATGGCGTCCAGCCACTCCGGCCGGCCGGCGAGGAACGCGGCGACGGCGACGATGGCCCCGGCCACGGCGATCCACACCAGGAACGAGTTGAGGCTGCCCACGGCCGAGCCCACCACGGAGCGGGCCACAGCCGCGCCGCCCTGTGACTTGATGCCGGCGACGATGGCCTTCTCCAGCCTCACCTCGATGACGCGTGCGGCGATGAACGCCAGGAGCGAGCCGAGGCCGAGCCACAGCGCCGTATGCCGGCGGCGGACCGACACCAGCAGCGCCGCGAGGATGAGCACGACCGTGACCACGACCACGAGGATCACGAGGTCGTTGAAGAGCCGCAGGGCGCGCTTGGCCTCGTAGCCCTGGGTCCCGCGGAGCAGCGTGACGGAGCCGAAGTCCGTCGGCAGCGGGCGTCCCAGCGCGTCCTGGAGCAGCGTGCGGATATCGCTGGGAGCGGTCGCCGGGTCGATCTTCGGGAGGGCCACGTCACGGCCGAGGAGTCGTGGGACCCTGGTCTCGAGCCGCTGGATCGCCACAGCCACCAGCGGTAGGAGGTTGAGCTTCACGTCGTCACGCCCGATGGTGATGGAGCGGTTCTGGTCCCGGAGCGCGGTGATGAGCTGCTCGTGCGCGAAGCGATTGCCGGCTACCCAGAGGCGCTGCGCCTGTGGGGTGCCCAGGAAGCCGTCGATCTCGTCGGCGAGGTAGCGCTGCAGCGACCGTGTGAGCGCGGGCGCGAGGACCTTGGCGCCGGAGGGCAGCGCGCGCTCGATGCGTTTGTCCAGGTCGGCCGCCTCGACCGCCCTGGCGGCGACATACGTGCTCACGGCCGCGCGGACCTGAGGGTCCTGCGCCACAGGGGCGACGACCTTCACGTAGTTGTCCGTGTTGAAGATGACGCCGTGCGCCCAGAGGCCGAGTGTGCTCACCAGCACGGCGACCACGGCGGCGATGACCAGGAACGTCGCGACGCCGGCACGCAGGCGAGGGGCGCGCCGGGAGGTCAGTACGCGCCCGGCCGGCGCGAGCGCGCGCGTGACGCCGGCGGCGGCGCGCCGGGCGGCCGGCGCGCCGGCGGCAGGCCCTCCGGCGGCCCCGGCGGGCTTCTTCGCGCCGCCTTCCGTGGGCTTCCCGGCTTCGGCGTCGGCCCGTCTTTCGGCTCCGGCGTCGGCCCGCCTTTCGGCTCCGGCGTCCGCGGTCTTCCTGGCGCTTCCGCCTGCGGTCTTCCTGGCGCTTCCGCCTGCGGTCGTCCCGCTCGGCGTGCCCTTCGCGCCGCCGCTGCGCGTGCGCCGCCCCGCCGCGCCTGCGGCGTCCTGCCGGTCCGGCTCGGCCCCTGCGCCGGGCGCGGCCTCGTCCCCGGGGGTCCCGGGCACGGGCGTGTCTTCGGCCATCACGATGCTCCGGCCCTCATGGCGCCCCCTGTCACCGGCTCCGCGCCGAGAGGACGATGCCCGCCGGCGGCCGGCCGGGGACCCGGGCCGTCCAGGCCCGCCGGGTCGCCGGGCGCGCTCACGGCTCGCCCGCCGCCGCGGTGACGGCCGCCGCGAGCCGTCGCGCCCCCTCGGCGAGGCTCGCCTCGTCGTAGAGGCTGAAGGCGAGCCTCAGGCCGCGGTCGTCGCCGTCGGTGCGGAAGCGCCGTCCCGGAGCGAAGCCGACTCTGTGGCGCTCGGCCACCGGCAGCAGCTCGGAGGCCGTCAGCCCGGGTGGGAGCGTCAGCCAGAGGAAGAAACCGCCGGCCGGCGCGGTCACCGAGCAGCCGGCCGGCAGGTGTTCGCGCAGCGCGCCCAAGAGCGCTTCGCAGCGCGAGGCGTACGCGAGGCGCAGGGCCGCGACGTGGGCGCCGTAGGCGCCGGCGTCGAGAAGCGCCGCGACCACGTGGGCCGAGAACTGGCTGACGCAGCCGCCGCTCTCGACCACGCCGGAGGCGGCCAGCCGCTCGCGCAGTTCCGTGGGCGCGTCGAACCAGCCCAGGCGCAGGCCCGGCGCCAGTGACTTGGAGAACGAGCCGAGGCGGACCACGGGCGCCGCCGGATCCATGGCGCGCAGCGCCGGCGGCGCCTCGCCGGCGAAGGAGAGCTCGCGGTACACGTCGTCCTCGACCACGATGAGGCCCTCACGGCGCGCGAGCTCGAGCAGCCGCCGGCGGCGTGGCTCCGAGAGGCTCACGCCGGCGGGGTTGTGAAAGGTCGGGATGGTGTAGAGCAGGCGCGCCCTGCGGCCGGACGTCTTGACTTCGCGGACCGCCGTCTCCAGCGCGCCGACGTCCAGGCCCTCGCCGTCCATCGGCACGCCGACGACGTCGACGGAGTGGTCGGCGATGATCCCGAGGGCGAGGTTGTACGTGGGGCACTCGACGAAGACCACGTCGCCGGGCTCCGTGAGCATGGTCATCGCCTGGTCCAGGGCCTGCGAGTTGCCGCCGCTGACGAGCACGTCTGCGGCGGCCAGGGGCAGGCCCTCCCTGGCCGTCGTGCGCGCGGCGATCGCCGCGCGCAGCGCCTCCGGTCCTTCGCTGGAGCCGTAGGCGAGCGCCGCGGGGCCGGCGCCGAGGAGCGCCCGCTCCGCGGCCTCCCGGACGAGCCCGACCGGCAGCAACGCAGGGTCGGGCTCCCCGAAGGCGAATTCGACGAAGCCCTCGCGAAGCGTGTTCTGGGTGAAGGCAGGCGGTCCGGTCACGCGGACATGATACGTGATGTGGCGCCTCGCGAGCCCGCGCCGCGCGCCGGCGAACCCCGGCTGGCGACCGGCCGTCCCTTTCCCTAGACTGGGGGCCCGGGCGCCGCATGCTGTTTCCTACAATCACATTCGCTCTCTTCTTCCTGCTGGCCTTCGTCGGCAACTGGCTGCTCATGCCCAGACCGAAGGGCTGGAAGCCGTTCATGCTCGTCATCAGCCTGGTCTTCTACGGCTGGTGGGACTGGCGCTTCGTCCTGCTGCTGGCGCTCAGCGCCGCGGCCAACCAGTTCTTCGCCCTCTGGATCGCAGGCATGCGTCCCGGCGCCGCCGGCCGCAAGTGGGCCCTGGCCGCGGCCGTCGCCGCCAACCTCGGCGTGCTCGGCTGGTTCAAGTACTACGGCTTCTTCGTCACCTCCGTCGTCAACTTCCTGGGCGCGCTCCACCTGAACGCCGACCTGCCGCTGCTGCGCATCGTGCTGCCGCTCGGCATCTCGTTCCTCACGTTCCGCGTCCTCAGCTACGTCATCGACGTGTACCGCGGCACGCTGCGGCCGGCGTCGCTGCTCGACTTCTCGGTGTACGTCGTCTTCTTCCCGTACCTGGCGGCCGGCCCGATCGCCCGGGCGAGCGAGTTCCTGCCGCAGCTCAGCCGCCCGCGCGACCCACGGAACGTGGACACCTCGCGGGCCTTCTTCCTCATCTTCGGCGGTCTGATCAAGAAGATGCTGATCGCCGACTACCTCGCGACCCACATCGTGAACGGCGTGTTCACGACGCCGGGGCAGTACTCGTCGCTCGAGGTGCTGGTGGGCATCATCGGCTACTCGGTGCAGATCTACTGCGACTTCAGCGCCTACGCCGACATCGCCATCGGCATCTCGCTGCTGCTCGGGTTCGAACTGCCGGACAACTTCGAGGCGCCGTACACGGCCACGTCGATCCAGGACTTCTGGCGCCGCTGGCACATGACCCTCTCGCGCTGGCTGCGCGACTACCTCTACATCCCGCTCGGCGGCAACCGCAGGGGACGCGCACGCACGTACCTGAACCTGATGATCACGATGGTGCTCGGCGGCCTCTGGCACGGCGCGGGCTGGACGTTCATCTTCTGGGGCTTCCTGTACGGCGGCGCGATGATCGTCGAGCACGCGCGCGTGGACCGGCGCAAGGACCGGGCGCTGGTGGTCCAGCGCCAGCGCCGGCACCTCGCGGAAGCGTTCGAGGGCATCAGCCAGGCCGCGCCCCTCCCGGAGGGTCCCGGCGCGGCCCCGGCCAGGGTCGCCGACCCGCCGCTCGAGTACGACCGCAGCCCCTGGCACGGCACGGTGTGGCCGCGGATCGGCGTGTTCGCCTTCGTCACCTTCGCGTGGATCTTCTTCCGCTCCGATACCTTCGGCGCGGCGCTGAGCGTCATCGCCCGGCTGTTCCAGAGCTGGGGCTCGATCGGCGCCGCCGTCACCCCCGGCGTGGTCCTCGCCATCGCGGTGGGCATCGGCGTGCAGTACGTGCCACGGTCGATCTGGCAGCGCGGTGAGGCCGGTCTCTCGGTGCTCAACCCGATCGTCCAGGGCGTGATCCTGGCCTTCGGCTTCATGCTGCTCGACATCCTCGGCCCGGTCGGACCCGCGGCCTTCCTGTACTTCAAGTTCTGATGGCGGACCCGCGGACACCCAGGGACGGGCAGCGGCCGCAGGGCGATGACCGGCGGCCACCGCAGGACGGCCGCCGCGGCGACAAGCCGCCCTACGGCCGCCGGCGCCGCACCGCGGCGAGCGCGCTGGTCGCGATGATCGTCGCCATGGCGCTCGGCGCGCTCTTCAACGCGCCGGCGATGCAGAAGACGGCGCAGGAACTGCCCTTCGGCGCCTCGCGCACCGTCCGCCTCGCACTGGTCGACCCGCTCGCCTCGGTCAGCCACTGGTTCTTCCTGGACCGCCCCGCCAAGCTCACGGCGGCGGTCCTCGGCAAGCCCGATCCCGGGCCGGCCGCAGGGCCTGCCGTCGTGGTCGTCACGCCGCCGCCCAGGCCGCCCAAGGGCAAGCCGGGCAAGAACGGCAAGCCGGCGGCTGGCCGGCCACTGCCCAAGCCGTTCAAGGGTCATCCGATGCACCTGTACATCGCCGGCGACTCCATGATGGGCCTGCCGGGGATGGCGCTGGTCAACCTCTCCAACAAGACGAAGCTCATCAAGCCGCTGCTCGACTACCACATCTCCACGGGCCTCGTGCGGCCGGACTTCTTCAACTGGCCGGCGCAGCTCCAGCAGCAGGCCAGATCGTTCGACCCCGGGGCCGTGGCCCTGATGTTCGGCGCCAACGACAACCAGGCGGTCCAGACCGGCGACGGCAAGATCTACCAGTTCGGCAGCGACGGCTGGAAGGCCGAGTACCGCAAGCGCGTGCAGGACACCATCGACCTGCTGTTCGGGGAGGGCGTGCGGCGCATCTACTGGATCGGGGAGCCGGTGATGCCGTCGGCGTCGTTCAACGGCCAGATCAGGCTGCTGAACGACATCTACTCCAGTGTGGCGGCCAGGAACCCCGGGGTGCGAGTACATCGACGCCTACAAGCTGTTTCTCAACGGCAGTGGCCAGTACTCGCAGTACCTGCCCGACGCGAGCGGCGAGATGCAGCAGGTCCGCGAGCAGGACGGTGAGCACCTCACGTACGCCGGCGGCCTGCGCATCGCCCAGGCGGTGATCGACGCGATCAAGGAGGAGTGGTTCCCCGGGAAGGGGGAGGCCGGTGCCGCCGCCGTCGGCGCCCAAGCCGGGCACGTCGGCGTCGCCGCAGCCCTGACGGCGGGCGGCGGATCCTTCGCCGCCCGCCTGCCGCTGGTGTAGCATCCGCAGGCAGGCGGGGCCGCGCGGACGGCTTCGCGCACCCGGGTGATTGGCAGGCGGCTTCGTGCTCTTCCCGACGATCACGTTCGCGATCTTCTTTCTCGTGGTCTACATGCTCAACTGGCTGCTCATGCCCCGGCTGCGGCTGTGGAAGTGGTTCATCATCGCCGCCAGCTACGTGTTCTACGGGTTCTGGGACTGGCGGCTCGTCTTCCTGCTCGTCGCGGCGACGCTGGTCAACCAGGGGCTCGGCGTGCAGGTACACCGGGCGCGCGGGCGGCGCGGCAGCACGGCCGCCGCCCGCCGCTGGGTCATCCTCGCCGTCGCCGCCGACCTGGTCACGCTCGGCGTGTTCAAGTACTTCGACTTCTTCGCCGTGAACCTCAACGACGTGCTCGGCGTGTTCCGGCTCGGCGCGCCGCTCCCGCTTCTGCACATCATCCTTCCGGTCGGCATCTCGTTCCTCGTGTTCCGCATGCTGACGTACGTGATCGACATCTACCGCGGGCAGCTCGACGCCGGCGCCGGCGCTCGACTTCGCCGTGTACACGGCGTTCTTCCCGTACCTGCTCGCGGGCCCCATCGCGCGCGCCCGCGAGTTCCTGCCGCAGCTCACCTCGCCGCGGAACCCGTACGCCGTGGATTCCTCGCGCGCGTTCGTGCTCATCCTCGGCGGACTCGCCAAGAAGATGCTCATCGCCGACTACCTGGCCACGCACATCGTCAACGGGCTCTTCGCGTCGCCGCAGACCTACTCGTCGTGGGAGACGCTGTGGGGGATCATCGCCTACTCGGTGCAGATCTACTGCGACTTCAGCGCCTACGCCGACATCGCCATCGGCATCTCCCTCCTCCTCGGGTTCGAGCTGCCGGCCAACTTCGACGCGCCGTACACGGCGCGGACCATCCAGGACTTCTGGCGCCGCTGGCACATCACGCTCAGCAGCTGGCTGCGCGACTACCTGTACATCCCGCTCGGCGGCAACCGCAAGGGCAAGGGGCGCACCTACGCCAACCTCGTCGTCACCTTCCTGCTCGGCGGCCTGTGGCACGGCGCCGGGTGGACGTTCGTGTTCTGGGGACTCCTGCACGGCACCGGGCTCGCGGTCGAACGGGCGCGGATGGACACGCGTCACGCCAGGGGCCTGCCCGAGCCGGGCGCGACGGCCGGCGCGAGGGCGCTCCAGCGCCTCCTGGTGTTCGTGTTCGTGAGCGTGGCCTGGGTGTTCTTCCGTGCCGAGTCGATGGGCAACGCGTTCGCCGTGCTCTGGCGGCTCATCGCCGGGCTGGGCTCGATCGGCGCCGCGGTGACGTTGCCGGTGGTGGGCCTGTGCGTGCTCGGCATCGCCGTCCAGTACGTGCCGCGGCGGGCGATGGAAGGGCTCGAGGCCGGCTTCGGCCGCATCGGCTGGGTGGGCCAGGGGCTGGCGCTGGCGCTGGCCCTGTTCCTGATCGACGTGCTGGGGCCGGCCGGGCCGGCCGAGTTCCTGTACTTCAAGTTCTGAGCGGCGGACAGGCGACGGACGGACCGAGGCTATGACCGACGACAGGCGATACGAGGGCGAGTACCCGGGCCGGGAGGGCCTGCCGTTCGGCCGCCGGCGGCCGTAGCCCCGCCGGCCCCGACGAGGACCTCTTCGTCTGGAGCGACCTGCGGTCGCCGGATCGCCGGCGCGACGAGCGCCGGCGGCCCTCCGAGCCGGAGTCGCGCGACTGGCGGGCGCCCGAGTACCCCACCGGCGCCGGCCGCACGCGGTACGAGCCGGCCGACGGGTTCGAGGCCTCCGAGGAGTGGGAGGAGTGGCTCGAGCCCGAGACGCCGCACGGCTCCGAGACCATCGGGCCGCTGCCCGAGCGGCACGCGGGACCGCGCCGGCGCCGCTCCACGGCCGGCGCGGTGCTCCTCGCCATGCTGTTCGGGTTCTTCTTCGCCGGGCTGCTCGACGTCGGCAACATCAAGAAGGACGTCGAGGCGCGGCCCTACGGCGCGCTGCGGACCGTCCAGCTCGCGCTGCTCTCGCCGATGAGCGCGCTGAGCGGCGCCGTCCGCGCCGACAGGCTCGGCGCCGCGGTGGCCGACGCGCTCGGCCGCGGCGCGCAGCCGCACCACTCCCTCGCCGAGGTCAAGGCCGCGAAGCCGCTGTGGCCGCGCACGATCACCAGCGAAGAAGCCGCTGCGGCTCTACGTCGCCGGCGACTCCGTGGACCAGGTGTTCGGCTCGTCTCTCGTCAATCTCGGCGAGGCGACCGGGCTGGTGCAAGGGCAAGAACGACTACCACGTCTCGAGCGGGCTCAGCCGGCCCGACTTCTTCGACTGGCCGCAGCGTCTCGTCGACGAGATCGTCGACTTCAGGCCGGACGCGGCCGCCGTGCTCTTCGGCGCCAACGACGGCCAGGACGTCATGTATCAGGGCAAGGTCCTCAAGGTCGGCACCAGAGGCGTGGCAGGTCGTGTACGCGCAGCGGGTGGGCGCGGCGATGGACATCCTCACCAAGGGCGGCCGCCGCGTCTACTGGGTCGGGCAATCCGATCATGCGTGACTTCGGCTATCGCCAGCGCATCGCGATGATGAACCACATCTACGAGGCCGAGGCCACGAAGCACCCCGGCGTGACGTTCGTCAGCACGTGGCGGCTGATGGCCGACGACAAGGGCTCGTACGCGGAGTACCTGAAGGACGCCGACGGCGACTCCGTGCTCATGCGCGCGCCGGACGGCATCCACCTCACGCGCGCCGGCGGCGACCGCATGGCCGCGCTGGTGCTCGGCGTGATCGAGAGGGACTGGGGCATGAGCGGCGCGTCGCCGTCGCCGAGCCCGGCACCCTGATCCCGGGCGCCTGCGGCCTGCCGGCAGGGCCGGCCGCTCACGCTTCCTCGTCGTCCACCCAGTCGCGGGTCAGCACCAGCCAGAAGGCCAGCCCGGCGTATTCGCCGTAGCGGCGGAAGCGCCGGGCGATCGTGCGGTCGGCGACGAGGCGCCCCTTCGGCTTGCCCACGAGGCGCGCGTACCTGGGCCGCGTCCACGAGTCGAGCACGAGGCGGGAGTGGCGGCCCAGAAGGAGCATCACGTGGGCCGCCGCGTACGGTCCCGACGCCGGGGAGGGCCAGCAGCCGGCGCTCGACCTCGTCGTCCGGCAGCTCGGCGCGGCCGGCGCCGAGCAGCTGCCTCGAGGTCCAGCTCGCCGGCGGCGACCTGCGCCGGCGATCGCGCGCAGGTAGGGGCCGCGGTAGCCGGCGCGGGCGACGTCCCGGTAGAAGGCGTCGCCGGCGGCGGCCATCGCCTCCGGCGTCGGGAAGGCTCGGCCGGCGACGTCGCCGGGCGGCGCCCCCGGGGCCGGCTCGCCGAGCCGGCCGACCAGGGCGCCGGTCATGCGCACCGTCGCCGACCACGCGCAGTTCGTGGTGCAGACGGTCTTGACCACGTCCTCGAAGACGGTCGGGCTGCGCAGCAGGCGGCCGGCGCCGCGCGCGGCCCAGGCGAGCTCCGGGTCGGCGGCCGCCCGCGCGTAGAAGTCGCTGAGGTCGTCGTCGAGGCAGAGCATGCGGCGGATCGCCGCGGCCAGGGCCGCCGAGGCGGCTTCGCCCGGCGGCGGCCCCGCATCCACGACGTCCACGGCGACCGCGGGCGTGCCGGCCGTGGCCGCCTCGCTCAGCCGGACGGTGCGCGGGCCCTCGGGCGTGGCCAGCGTGAGCGTCGCGCCCAGACCGCCCTCGTCGAGGTAGACGGGCGGCAACCCGGCGACGCCGTGCGAGCCCAGCGTGCGGCGCAGATCCACGGGCTCGCCGCCGGCGCCGAGGAGTCCGATGAGGGCGATCCGCGTCACCCGGCGGCGATGAGAGCGACGCCGGCCAGGGTCGCCGCCGCCCCCGCCAGCTGGTGTGGCGCGATGCGCTCGCGCAGCAGGCCGAAGGCCAGCAGGACGGTGACGACAGGGTAGAGGGAGCCGAGGACGGCGATCAGGCTGAGGTAGCCCTGTGTGGTGGCCAGCGCGAAGAGGCCGTTGGCGCCGGTGTCGAGGATGCCGACGGCGACGATGAAGGGCAGCGCCGACCGCTCCACCTTGACGTGCGGGCGCAGCACCAGGAAGAGCGTCGCGAAGATGGCGGCGGAGGAGAGCCTGCCGGCGAGCATCGCCCAGAGCGGGTCGTACCGCGCCGTGGCATCGTAGCCGACGAGGACGAGGCCCATGCAGACGGCGGCGGTCAGGGCAAGGATGATGGCCGTCCGCTGGGCGCGCCGGGACGGTCTGGGCGCGCACGCGCCCAGCGCTGGTCCGGCCGCCCGGATGGGCTCGAGCGCCGCGGCGCCGGAGACGGGGAAGAGCGCCGCGGCGCCGGCCGGCTTCACCGCGGGCTCGCCGGGGAGCGCCGCGGCGCCGATCGTCTCGCCGCGCCGCGCCGGCTCGACGGCGACCAGGATCACGCCGACCGCGGCGAGCACGACGCCGGCGAGCTGGATGGCGGCCGGCCGCTCGCCGCCGGCGATCCCGACCGCGAAGGGGATGAGCGCGTTGGTGGCGCTGATCGGTGCGACGATGCTCATCGTCCCGATGGCGAGCGCCTTGTAGAAGCAGGAGATCGCGATCACGCTCGCGATCCCGCCGAGCATGACCGGCCAGACCGCGTGGAACCCCGGCCAGCCGTGGCCGGTCCCCAAGGTCACCAGCGCCGCTCCCGCGAGGCCCACGGCCTGGCTGCCGATGATGACCGCCCAGAGGCTGGCGCGCCGGGTGCTGAAGCCGCCGAGGAAGTCGCCGGAGCCCCAGCAGAGGGACGCGCCGAGGGCGAGGGCGATGCCGAGCATGCCGAGAGGCTATCACGGGCCGGTGGTAGGCTTGGGGCGCCGGCAGGCCCGGCGCCCCTTACCGGAGCCCTCATGCACGAGCCGATCGACATCCCCGAGAGCAACGATGCGCTCCTCGCCGAGTGCGACGTGCAGACGTTCCGCGCCGGCGGGCCGGGTGGGCAGCACCAGAACGTCACCGACAGCGCCGTGCGCCTCGTACACCGGCCCACGGGTCTGACGGTCACGTGCCGCGCCCAGCGCAGCCAGTACCTCAACAAGATGGATGCGCTGCGCCGCCTGCGGCTCAAGCTGCGGCGGCTGAACGAGCCGCCTCCGCCGCCGCGCCGGGCCACGCGGCCCTCCCGGGCCGCCAGGGAGCGGCGCCTCGCGGAGAAGTCGCGGCGGGGAGCCGCCAAGCGTCTGCGCCGCCCGCCGTCCAAGGACGACTGACCACAGGAGCCGGCGAGGCGGTGCTCCTGAGGCACACGGCGCAGTGATCGGCCGTCTGGGTTCCGGCCGCGCCGTGTAGAGTACCGCCCATGGCAGTCATCGTCGGCATCCTCATCGTCGCCTTCGTGGCCGGGGTCTTCGGCAGCATGCTCGGTGTGGGCGGCGGGGTCATCATGGTGCCGGTCCTCAGCCTTGGCTTCGGCGTGCCGATCAAGACGGCGATCGCGACCAGCATCGTCTGCGTGATCGCGACCTCGTCCATGGCCCAGTCAAGTTTCGCCTCGCGCGGCATGACCAACATGCGCCTGGGCATGTTCCTCGAGGTCGCGACGACCATCGGCGCGGTCGCCGGCGGCGTCACCGCGGTGCTCATCGACGGGCGGTACCTGCAGGCCGCGTTCGCCTTCGTGGCCTTCTACGTCGCCTGGCAGATGGGTCGCCGCCGTGGCGACATCGTCCCGGCGGAGACGGCGGTCATGCCGTCGAGCTACTACGATCCGGCCGAAGGCCGGGACGTCAGGTACGGCGTCCACGGCGTCGGCGTCGGGTTCGTGCTCTCGTTCTTCGCCGGCAACATCTCCGGGCTGCTCGGCGTGGGAGGCGGCGCCTTCAAGGTGCCGATCATGAACCTGCTGATGGGGGTGCCGCTCAAGGCCACCATCGCGACCAGCAACCTGATGATCGGCGTGACCGCCGCGACCAGCGCCGCCATCTACTACGGCCGCGGCTACATGGACCCGCACTGGGCGGTGCCGGCCGCCCTCGGCATCCTCGCCGGCGCGCGGCTCGGGCCTCGGCTCGCCATCCGGCTGCGCACCAAGGTGCTGGTCACGGTCTTCGAGGTCGTGCTCGGCGTGTTCGGCGTGCTGATGCTGCTCAAGGCGCTGGGGGTGGGCGTATGAGCCAGATCGGCGGCGTCCCCCCGAAGCACGACGCACCCCAGAAGCACGTGATGGTGCCCATCGAGCGCATGGTGAGCCGCGTCCTCACGATCGGCATCGCCGTCTCGGTGACGCTCATGGCGATCGGGCTGATCCTGGGCTTCTTCGATCGGCAGGGCACGCCGACGCACGTGGTGCCGCTGGCGGACCTGCCGTCGCTGCTGCGCTCGTTCGACCCTGCCGCCTACCTCTCGCTGGGCCTGATCGTGCTGATCGCGACGCCGTTCGTGCGCGTGCTCGGGTCCATCGTCGCCTTTGCGCGCCAGCGGGACCGCCGCTACGTGCTCATCACGGCGGTCGTGCTGGTGGTCATGTGCCTGAGCGTCGTGCTCGGGAGGGCCTGAGGCGGCGTCGCAGCGCGGACGCTGCACCGGCCTGGGCCGGGGGCCGGCGGCTCGCCGTGGCTCTCAGAGGCCGCAGGCGGGCGCGGCGTCGAGGCCGCGGACCGCCGCCGCCGCGCGCCGGCCGGAGACCATGGCCCCCTGGATCGAGGCCGTGTCGCGGTGGTCGCCGCAGACGAAGAGGCCGTCGCGCACGCGCACCGGCCGCTCGGCGGTGGCGAGCGCGGCCGGCGGCTGCGCCGGGAGCGCGAACGGGATGCGGTGGACGCGCAGGAGCTGCCAGCCGTCCACCTGCGCGCCGAACCAGCCGCGCAGCTGCTCGCGGACGGCTGCCGCGAGCGCCTCGTCCTCGAGCGGCGGGAGGCCGAGCACGGTGGCCGAGACCAGCGCCGCCCCCGGTGGCGCGTAGCTCGGCGCCACGTCGCTCGGCACGCAGAGGTCGTTGACCGGTCCGCGGCCTTCACCGTTCAGCACCAGCACGGGTTCGCCGATCGGCGAGCGCTCCGCGGCGAAGCGCACGGTGGTCACGGCCCGCGCGGCCGGCGCCTCGACGGCGCCGGTGAGCCGGGCCGCCTCAGGTCCGTCCGCGGCGACCACGACGGCCCCGGCCGTCAGCCGCTCGCCGCCGGCCAGGACGACCTCGCCCGGCGCGGCCGACTCGACCGTGGCGCCGAAACGCAGGGTCTCGGCGGGCAGGCCTTCCGCCAGCTGGCGCGGGATGGCCTGCATGCCCGCGGCCGGCAGCGCCGCCTCGCCCTCGGCGAAGAGCTTGAACACGAAGGCGAAGAGGCGGCTCGAGGTCTCGAGCGTGGGGTCGAGGAAGACGCCGCCGAGGAACGGGCGGAAGAAGGCGTCGACGAGGTCGCTCGAGAAGCCCTCCCGGCGCAGCGCCTCCGCGGTCGTGACCTGCGGCGCTGTGAGAAGTTCGTTCAGGGAGAAGCGCGCCAGCCGCCGCCGCAGCCGCGCCACGCGAAGCTTGTCCGGTATGCTGCCCGGCGCGTCGCGCAAGCTCTCGAGTGCCCGGAACGGGTGGCGGAAGGGATCGGCGACGCGCGAGAAGCCGCCGTTCCGGCGGATCAGCGCGCCGCTCTCGAAGGGGCGCAGGCCGAGGCGCTCGTAGTCCAGCACCCGGCGCGCCTCGGGGTAGGCGGTGAGGAGCACCTGGAAGCCGCGGTCGAGCAGGAAGCCGTCGACCTCGTCCGTGCGCACGCGCCCGCCCGGCGCGCCGCTGCGCTCGAGGACGAGCACCTCGAGCCCGGCGGCGTGCAGCTCGCGGGCGCAGCACAGCCCGGCGAGGCCGGCGCCGACGACGATGACGTCAGGCATCACCGGCGGCGCCATCGCAGGCCGGCGCCCCGGGCGCCGTCCGGCGCCACTCGGCGTCGGTGCCGGCCGATCCGGGCACCAGGAGCTCCCAGTACGCCGCGAGGCGCTGCAGATCGTCGGCGCACAGCTGGTCGAGGAACAGGCGCCGGACTCCCGCGAGGTGCGTCGCCCGCGCCTCCTGCAGCCGCCGGCCGCCGTCGTCGGTGAGCACCGCGTAGAAGCCGCGTCCGTCCTCGGGGCAGCGCTGGCGCCCGACGAGTCCCTCTCGCTCCAGGCGGTCGACCAGCCGGGTCAAGCCGCTCGGGCTGAGCAGTACGTTGCGAGAGAGATCGGTCATGCGCAGGCGCCTGTCGGGGGCGTCCTCGAGGAGCAGCAGCACCTCGTAGGAGCGCAGCGGCAAGTCATGGGCCGCGGCGAGCTCGGCGTCCAGCTGGTGGAACAGCGAGCTCTGCACGCGCAGGAACCCGCGCCATGCGGCCAGCTCATCAGGGCTGAGGCGCCCGCCGGTGTGTCGCTGCCTTTCCACCGTCCTCCTCGTCCATCGTGGTCGATGGCAGTATACCCTCGCGCCGGACCGGCTCCGGGGTGTCTTGCATTGCCCCTGCCCGGTCAGTAAAGTCGAAAGCCCCAAACTGTCTCAATCTCGACACCCGGACGGAGGTCCAGATGTCCGACGAGAAGTCCCAGGCCTGGCAGCGCCGCGACCACAGCCGCGACCTCACCGGTCTCGGATGGCTGGAGGCCGATGTCCTCCGGGTCGTCTGGGACAAGGGCGAAGTCACCGTGCGCGACGTCTACGAAGATCTGCGCGAGAACCGGCGCATCGCCTACACCACGGTCATGAGCGTGCTCCGCAACCTGGCCGCAAAGGGCCTGCTCGAGCAGGACAAGTCGGCGGCGGTGTACGTGTATCGCCCCAAAGTCACCGACGAGCAGGTCGCTCGAGGTATCCTCGACGCCCTGGTCGACAAGATCATGGGCGGCAACCGCGAGCCGCTCATCGACTATCTGCAGCATCCCACCGACGATTGAGCAGCGGAGGAGCCCTGCAAGGGGAGCGCCGGAGGCGCACCTCGCCAGGCTCCGCAGCCGGCTCAACGAGGGGGGCGCCGAAGGTACACCCATCACCAGCCGCCGTCAGTCGGGCTAGCGAGGGGTGCACTGTAGATTCACCGCTCACTGAGCAGCGGGGGAGCCCTGCAAGGGGAGCGCCGGAGGCGCACCTCGCCGGGCTCCGCAGCCGGCTCAACGAGGGGGGCGCTGAAGGTACACCCATTGCTGGTGACGCAGGTGGTGCATGAGCCGGGTCGCGGCGACCTGGTCGGCGAACGTCGAGGGCCGCGGGTCTCCGCTGCAGAGGTCGAGCACGACGGCCGCCCCGCCGCTGTTGTGTACGTGGACCGGGCCGGGGTCTGGGTCCACGTGCAGATCCTTCTCCGGGTCGCGGGCCGCCTCCGTGAACGTGCGTGGGCAGGCGGCGAGGGCGTCGTGGACTGCCTCCGGCGGCATGCACACCCGGGGGCCGTCACCCTCCGCGCAGCCGGCGCCGAGGAGCGCCTCGCGGACGGCCGGCGAGGGCGCCTTGACGCCGACCGTCGCCAGCAGCTCGAGCGCGGCGCCGTCGATGGCCGCGAGCGCCTCATCGGACCAGAGCCCGCTCGCGGCGGTGCGAGCGCCGTGGCTCGCGGCCGGTCGGGCTGCGCGAGCGCCCGTCGCGGCGGGGGAGCCGGCGGCGGCCCCCGGCCGTGGATCTCCGGACTCGCGCTCGCTCACAGAGGCAGCCGGGCGCCCGCGCCGCGCCGGAGGGCCAGGTCGTACAGCGCTTTCGCCGTGACCATGTCGTCCACGGCGATGCCCATGTTCATGGAGAAGATGCGCTCCGAGTAGTGCTCGCGGCCCGGTTTGAGCCCCGCCGCGAGCTCCCCGAGGTCGGCGTGGATGACGTCGGGAATGCCGCCGAAGTACACGCCGTGGTCGCGCGTCGCCAGCAGCTGCGGCACGTCGTCGGCGCAGAACTTGTCGCAGCCGCGCATGGCCTCGCTCGTCCAGGCCGAGTCGTAGTCGAGCGAGACGGCCAGCGCGCCCGCTTTGAGGTCAGTCGTGTCCAGCTCGGGCGCCGGCCGGGTGACGATGGGGATCGCCGTGACGGCGACGTCCGCGTCTCGCACCGCCGCGGCCGCGCTCTCGCACGGCGTGAAGCGCAGCGAGGGGAACGCGACGCCCATCTCGGCGATGAACGCGGTCGTCGCGGCCGGCAGAAGGTCGTAGCAGCGCACGGCCGCCAAGTCCGGCAGCGTCTCGACCAGCGCGGCCAGGGACGGCCGCGCCTGCACGCCACAGCCGACGACGGCCGCCACCTCGCTGTCCGTCCGGGCGAGGTACCTGGCGGAGATGCCGGCGCTGGCGCCGGTGCGCATGGCGGTGATCCAGGCACAGTCCATCACCGCCAGCGGGACGCCCGTCTCCGGATCGTTGAGGACGAGCAGGCCGGTGATGTACGGCAGTCCCTTGGCCGGGTTCGACGGGTAGCCGCTCACCCACTTGAGGCCGGCCACCTCGGGCTCCCGCACGTAGGCCGGCATCGCGTGGATGAAACAGTCGGGCCGTGTGTGGACGCCGGGCTTGGGCGGCATCTCGGTCAGGCCGCGGCCTTTGGCCGCGAAGCCCTCGTCGACGGCGCGCAGGACCTCGCGCATGGACAGGCCGAGGCCCTCGACGTCGGCGCGGCTGAGGTACAGCAGTTCCACAGGGGTCCCTCCTGGCGATGGATGCGACCGGCGGCCGCGGGGAGAAACGAGGACGGGGGCGGGCGGCGTGAGCCGCCCGCCCCCGGGAGGTCACTCGGTGAGCTCGCGCCCGCGGCGCCGCCGCACGAGGATCACCACGAGGAGGATCACGATGACTGCGACGATCACGCCGATCGCGATCCAGAGCGTGCTCGAGGCGCCGCTGGACGACTGGGTCGTCGCCGCCACGGGGTGCACGAGCCGGTAGGTGTCGATGTTGTCACCGGCGTACACGACGAGCCCGTTCTGATTCGGGTACGGCACCCAGCCGGCCCACTTCGCCGTGTTGTAGGCGATGAGCGCCTTGGGGTAGTAGAGCACCGCGTACGGCGCCTCCTGGTAGAAGATCTGCTGCATGCGCGTGACTTCTTCCGTGCGCTTGGCAGCGTCCATCTCCGACGCCTGCTGCAGGTAGAGGCTGTCGTACTCCTTATTGGACCAGCAGCAGTCGTTCCACATCTCGATCTGGCTGGTGATGAAGTCGGCGAGCATGTAGTCCGGGTCGATGTTGCCGCTCCAGCCCCAGATGAACATGTCGAAGTCGGGGGCGTAGGTACTGCCCTTGTAGTTGTAGATGCCGTCGCTGATCGAGCCGTCGTTCTCCACGGCGAGGTCGATGCCGATGCCGATGGACTGGAACGACCCGGCGATGAGCTTGCCGGCGCGCTGCTGCTCCGGCGACTCCTCGCGCGTCCACAGGCGGAGCTTGATCGGCTTGCCCTGCTTGTCCTCGCGGATGCCGTCGCCGTCGGTGTCCTTGTAGCCGGCGGCGTCGAGGAGCTGCTTGGCCTTCTCCAGGTCGTAGCCGAACGCCTCGGTGGTGGTGGGCGTCCAGGCGTCGTCGGTGCTGGGCACGAGGATCGACTGGCCGACGTCGGCGTAGCCGCCCATGCAGGTGGCGACGATCTTCGCCTTGTCGACCGCCCAGCTCAGGGCCTGCCGGAACTTCACGTCCTGGAGCACCGGGTTGGCCATCGAGTTCGGGCTCGCGTAGGAGTTGAACGCCAGTTCGACGAGGTACTTCTGCTCGGCCGCCTTGACGGTGATGTCGGGCTGGCTCTTGAGCGCGTTGAACTGCGCCACGGGGACGCCGAACGCCACGTCGAGGTTGCCGGCCTTGAGGTCCATGGTCATGGTGTCCTGGTTGGTGTAGTTCTCCAGGACCACCTCATCGATCTTGGGCGCGCCCTTCCAGTAATTCTTGTTGGCGACCAGGCGCGTGAAGCCGCTCTTCTTGTACTCGACCGTCTGGAACGGGCCCGAGCCGATGACCGGCGGGTTGTTCTGGAAGCTGTTCGCTGCGGCCTTGCCGGAGATCTTGCTCCAGATGTGCTCCGGCACGATGGGGATCCACATGCGCAGGATGTTCGCCTTGGGCTTGCTCAGATAGAACTTGACCGTCGTGTCGTCGACTGCGACCGCCTTCTTCATGTTGACCGTGTACGTCGAGAAGGCGGAGAGGTCGTTCTGGATGATGTAGTTGTAGGTGAAGGCGACGTCCTTGGCCGTGAGCGCGACGCCGTCCTGCCACTTGATGCCGGGGTGGATCTTGAACGTCCACGTGAGGAAGTCCGGCGTGCTCGACCAGCTGTCGGCGATCTCGGGCGCGACATCGCCGTTGGGCTTGTAGCCGGTGAGCATGTCGTAGTTGAGGTGGTACACCTCGTACGCCGGCACCGAGTACCCGATGAAGGGGTTGAGGCTGTCCACGTCCTGCGTGTTGCCGACGCGCAGGATGACCTTGCCGGTGTCCGGCGTCGGCGACGAGCTGGCGCCGGCGGCCGTGGTGATGCCCCAGACCAGGCCGGCCGCCAGGATCGCCGCGAGTACGAGCAGCCCAAGTCTGCCGCGGCCGCCGCGTGCGGTGTGCTCACGCATAAGAGAACCCCCTCATCTTTGGCCGGTCCCCCCTCGGTCCCAGCCACGCGCCTAGCATACCTCGAGGGTGCCGGTTTGCCGCCGGGACGGCGGCGTGGATAGAGTCGGCCGGTGCGCGCAGGCTGCGTGGAACGGCGAGCGGCGATCGGAGGTTCGGGATGTCCGGGCAGGAACAGAGCGAGGTCGCGGCGGCCGTGCGCGAACTGCTGGACGACCTCGTTGCCGACGATCCCGTGCTCGGTACGGTGCTCGGGATGGCGGAGGGAGCGGGCCGCCTGCCGTCGTGGTCCGCGGCCGCGCTGGCGCGGCGCCGGGAGCTGCTGCACGCGCACGAGCGGCGCCTCACGCCCCTTCTCGCGGCCCAGGACACCGGGGCGGCGGTCGACGCTTTTGCCGCCCTGCAGGTCGTCCGCCGCCGCCTGCGCCTGCTGGAGCTGCGCCGGGCGCCGCAGCGCCATCCCGGCGCCGTCCTCGAAGTCGTGGCCGCCGTGTTCCCGCTGCTCGTGCGCGAGCTCGGCAGCACCGGCGAGCGCGTCGAGGCCCTGGCGAGCAGGCTCGCGGCCGTGCCGCTGCTGCTCGCCGAAGCCACCGAGGCGCTCGAGCCGGGCCTGTCGGCCGCGGCCGTGGAGAGCGGGATCGACCTCGCCGAGGGGCTGCTCGACCTCGTCGGCCCCACGGCGCGGGGCTTTGCCGCTTCCGTGGGTCGCGAGGACGCGGTGGACGAGGCGTCCGCCGCGGCGCTCGTGGCGCTCACCGCCTTTCGCGACTTCCTCCGCGACGAGCTGGCGCCGACCGCGACGGCCGACTGCGCCGCGGGAGACGGTGTGCTCGCCGACATCCTCCTCTGGGAGCACGCCCTCGACGAGCCGCCCGAGGCCCTCGCCGCGTACGGCCGCGAGGTACTGGCCGAGACCAGGGCGGCCATGGAGGAGCTCGCGGCGGCGGCCGGCTACGCCGGCGCCGCCGAGGCCGTCGCCGCCGCCCAGGCCGTCACACCGGCCGCCACCGGGCTCGTCGACGACTACCGGCGCGCCGTCGAGGAGGCGCGGGCCTACGTCGTGGAGCACGATATCGTCGGCCTGCCGCCCGGTGAGCAGCTCGAGGTCGTCGCCACGCCTCACTTCCTGCGCACCCTGCTGCCGTTCGCCGCCTACGACGCGCCGGGCCCGTTCGCCGAGCAGCAGCTCGGCTTCTACTACGTGACGCCGCCGCCGGACGACCTCAGCGAGGACGAGATGCGCGACATCCTGCGCGGCCACCCGGTCGCGTCGCTGCGCACGACCGGGGTCCACGAGGCGTACCCCGGTCACCACCTGCAGCTCGTCAGCGCCAACTTCGCGCCCACGCTGGCGCGACGCATCGCCGGCCTGCCCGACGGCGGCAACCTCCTCGTGGAGGGTTGGGCCTTCTACTGCGAGGAGCTCATGGACCGGGAGGGGTTCCTCGACGACCCGGTCGTGCGCCTGATGCGCCTCAACGACCAGCTCTGGCGCGCCTGCCGCGTCGTCATCGACGTCGAGCTGCACCGCGGCCGCCTGGGGCTCGCCGAGGCGGTGGGCTTCCTGGTGCGCGAGGCGAGCATGAACCGCCGCGAGGCGGAGCTGGAGTGCCGCCGCTACGCGGAGGAGCCCGGCCAGGCGATGAGCTACCTGCTGGGCAAGCGCGAGGTCACGCGACTGGCGGAGCGGTGGGGCGAGGAGCGCGGCGGCACGCTGCGCGCGTTCCACGACGAACTGCTCTCCTGGGGGTCGCTCCCGCCGGCGGCGATCGCCTGGGGCATGGGGCTGGGGCCTCGCCCGGCCGCGGCGCGGGTCAGCTCCTGACCCGCGCGCGCTCCTCGGCGCCCCAGAGCACGACCAGGTCGCGGCCGTCGCCCTTGGCCCGGTAGAGCGCCTTGTCGGCGAGCTCCATGAGCTCGTCGAGCACGGTGGCGTCCCGCGGGCAGGTGGCCACGCCGACGCTGATCGTGATGTTCACCTCGGGCGGAAGGCCGAGGCCCGTGTAGCGCGTGCCGCCCAGCGTCTTGCGCACGCGGTCGGCGACGTAGTAGGCGGCGTCGCCCGGCGTGTTGGGGAGGAGCACGGCGAACTCCTCGCCGCCGTGGCGCGAGCAGATGTCGGGCTTGCGCAGGGCGTCCTTCATGGCCCGCGCGACCGTCTGGAGCACGCGGTCCCCGGTCGCGTGGCCGTAGGTGTCGTTGAAGTCCTTGAAGTGGTCGATGTCGATCATCAGCACGCTGAGCGGCTCCTGGTGGCGCAGGCTGCGCTCGATCTCCTCAGCGGCGCGGTTCATGAAGTAGCGCCGGTTGTAGAGGCCCGTGAGGTGGTCGGTGACCACCTGACGGCGGATGGCGTCGTACTTGTGCGCGTTGGTGAGCGCGCTCTGGATGTGGTTCTGGAGCGCGCCCAGGATGTCGTCGGTGAGCAGCTCCGCGTACTCCCCACTGGTGGAGGTCGCGAGCAGGGCCATGTCGCCGACGTTCTCAACCTTGACCGGGATCACGAGCTGGTGGGTCATGGTGTGCGGGAACAGCGTGCAGGTGTGGCCCTGCGCGCGCGTGAGCTCGCCGGACGCGATCGCCTGGCGCACGGGGCAATCGGGCGTGTACGCGCAGCACTCGGCCGAGAGCGTGGGCGTCAGCACGCCCTGGGCGCCCTCGAGCGAGAACGCGCGGGCTTCGCCGTCGAGGAGCAGCAGGGCGCCGAAGTCGGCGTGGAGGAACGCGCGGCTGCGTGAGAGCACGCGCTCCACGGTCTCGCGGTACGGCAGGGCCGCGTTCATCTCGCGGCCCAGCATGCTGACGTCCATGAGCTGGCGGTTGAGCGACTGCACACGGATGAGATCGTCCTTGATGCTCTGCGAGACCCACTCCTTGTCCTCGGCGGCGGTGAACACGGCGATGAGCGTGCCCACGAGGTAGCCGAGCTCCTTGATCTCGTCGCGGTAGAAGGGGTCGTTGCGCTCGTAGTTGCCGCCGAGGCGCTTGCGCGAGCGGCGGATGAGGCCGTTCACCGGCCGGTAGACCCAGAGGTCGAACGTCACGGCGATGACGGCGAAGAGGGCGAGGAGGACCGCGGCGAGTTGCCACGGGGACGAGCGGTCGACGACGGAGACCAGCACCACGAAGGCGGCGGCGAGCGCGATCGCCACGACGGCCGTCGTCTTCAGCTCAAGGCTGACGCCTCGTTTGTGTCCGAGGCTGCCGCCTCGCTTCTGCTCGGGTGTGCTGGCCGTGGCTGGCCTCGATTCGGGGGCTCGTCGTGCCTACCCACGGTATCGGCAGATGCCTCGAGAGCATGATAGACGCGTGCCGTCCCGGCCCGAGCCGCCGTCGAGCGTGCGCCGGAGAGGGAGGCGGGGCCGGCGCGAAGGCGTTCTGTGCCTGCGTCGCGGGGCGCCCCGCCGTCAGCCCTTGAAGCGGTTGAAGATCCGCCGGTCCCTGGTCGGCCGGAAGATGGTGCGGCGTTCGCCGATGCGGCGGTCGCGCAGGTAGTAGGGGCAGACGGCGCAGTAGCAGCTGCAGCTCAGCCGTGTGTCCACGTCTGCGACGCAGATGAGCGGGGGCTGCGGGATGTTGGGTTCGTGCTCCACGTGGACTCCACGTGGAATCTACGCCGCGGAGGCGGCGGCTCCTGCCCGTCGTCGCCAACTCTGACGACGGGCTCATCCGCCGCCGGGCTATTTGTTCAGGTAACTCTCCACCACGGACAGGACCTGGGCGATGCGGAACGGCTTGGTGATGTAGCCGTCGATGCCGACGTCGGTGGCGCGCTCCATGTCGGTCGCCATCGCCTTGGCCGAGAGGCCGACGATCACGATGTCCCTGGTG
This sequence comes from uncultured Thermoleophilia bacterium, assembly GCA_963798285.1. GTDB lineage: Bacteria > Actinomycetota > Thermoleophilia > UBA2241 > UBA2241 > CAIXSE01. Next base: position 672,161 of record CAWCSR010000002.1, read on the forward strand.
CCCGCGTCGGCCTTGAGCTCGCCGACGGCCTCGTAGCCGCTCACGACCGGCATCATCATGTCCATCAGGATGAGGTCGGGATGAAACTGGCGCGCGAGGTCGACGGCCTCGCGGCCGTTCGTCGCCTTGTGCACGGTGTAGCCCTGGGTCTCCAGGGACATCGACACGATGCTCAGGATGTCTGGGTCGTCGTCGGCGACCAGGATGGCGTTGGCCACGCTGAGTCCCTCCCTTAGCTGATCTTGCCCGCGGCCAGCGGGTCCGCCGGCTTGGTTGATATCGGCATGGTGAAGATGAAGCTGGAGCCCTTGCCGAGTTTGCTCTGCACACGGATCGCGCCGCCGTGCAGTTCGACCAGCTCGCGCACGATCGCCAGCCCCAGGCCGGTGCCGCCCTGGGAGCGCGTGGCCGAGGAGTCGATCTGGGTGAAGCGCTGGAAGACCTTGTCCTGGTCCTCCCGCGCGATGCCGATGCCGGTGTCGTTGACCCAGATCTCCACCTGGCCGTCCACGGTGCGCGCCTCCACGCTGACGCTGCCGTTCTCGTGCGTGTACTTGATCCCGTTGGTGATGAGGTTGAGGAGGACCTGGTTGAGCTTGCCGGGGTCGGCCCACACCAGTGGCAAGTCCGTCGGCAGGAAGGTCGAGATGCGGATGCGCTTGTCCTGGGCCCGCGGCTTGACCACGGGGAGGACGCCGAGGAGGGCCGCCCGCAGGTCGACCGCTTCGCGGTTGAGCTCCAGGCGGCCCGCCTCGATCTTGGTGAGGTCGAGCACGTCGTTGATGAGGTTGAGCAGCGACTCGCCGCCCTTGAGGATGCTGTCCACGAACGCCGACTGCTTCTCGTTGAGCTCGCCCGTCATGCCGCTGAGCAGCATGTCGCTGTAGCCGATGATCGAGGTGAGCGGCGTGCGCAGCTCGTGGCTCATCGTGGCCATGAAGTCGCTCTTGAGCTGGTCGAGGTGGGTGAGCTCCTCGTTCTTGCGCGCGAGCTCCTCGTTGTACTGGATGTTGCGGACCACCAGCGCGACCTGGTCGGTGAGCGCGCGCAGCGTCGGCACCGCCGCGTTGGGCACGGCCTCGTTGGCGCGGTAGAGGAGACAGACCACCCCGAGCAGCTCGTGCTTGGCCTCGAGCGGCGCCGCGAGGAAGCCGCGGAACCCGTCCTTCTCCATGGCCTTGAGCAGGCGCCCGACCTGCGGGTCGGTGACCGACTCGTAGCGCTCCGCGCCGGTGCGGGCGACGTCCACGATGTTGAGGTCCTTGTAGCGGCGCGCGGCGTCGGCGGAGAGATCGCCGATGAGCGCGCGCTCCTCGAAGTCGCCGGTGTTGTGGTTGAGGATGAGCGCAAAGCCGCTACGCATGCCCGTCGCGCCGGCGATCTGTGCGAGCGCCTCCGGGATGAGCGCCGTCACCTCCTGGTGGCGGAGGAAGACCCGGCTGCTCTCGCCCATCACGCGCAGCTGCTCGTTGGTGGCCTGCATGCGGCGCAGCTGCTCCTCCGTGTCCGCCTTGGCGCCGGAGAGTTGCGCCGTGCTGCCGATGAGCGCCTGCGCGAGCCGCCCGCTGAGCAGGGCCACCAGCATGAAGGCGGCGACGTGCAGGAACACGGTGATCAGCATCCAGTTCGGCGGCACGTGGATCTCGTCGACAAGGGCCGAGACGTCGAGCCAGCCCACGTGCTGCAGCTCCCAGACGATGAAGTAGGCGATGCTCGCGACCCCGGCGGCGGCATAGGGAGCGACTGCCGGGAGGAACACGGCCGAGAAGACGATGGGCCAGACGTAGAAGATGCCCACGGCGCTGATCGCGCCGCCGGCGAAGATGATGGCGGCCGTGACCAGCGCGAGGTCGCACCCTACGATGATCGCCGCCGCCGTGCGCGTCGGCAGCCTCCGCTCGATGATGTACAGCGGCAGGTTGACGAGCGCCACGATGCCGACGCCGAGCAGGACTTCGCTCATGACGACGCCGTGGTCGTCCATCTGCACCCAAAGGACGCCCGTGAGCAGGGCGAGCGTGAAGAGCACGCGCACCCACATGGCATCGTGAAGCTGCTGACGCAGGTCCATCCGGTCGGTCCACCCCTCAGAAACGCTGGTAGGGTATTCTATCCCGGCCCCCCGGAATCCGCCTTTGGGCGCCCGACCACCGGCCGCGCGGAGCCGGGACGAAAGGAGGACACCCGTCATGTCCGGCCCTCGTCTGGTCGTGTGCGGGCTCGAACCCGGCCCCGCCGTCGCTCTCACCGCCGGCGCGCTGCTCGCCGCGTTCGCGGAGGGGCGAGCGGTCCGTCCGGTCCTTCTGGGCGCCGATCTGCCGCTCTGGCGGCTCCTGTACGGCGCCGCGTCACTCACTCCCCGCGTGCTCGATCCTCGCCTCGTGGAGGACGCCGTCGCCGGCGAGCTCTACGATGCGTGGGCGGCGGACGCCGACCTCACCGCCATCGTGGCCGTCGAGCCGGCGCTCGACCGCTGGGAGGGCGTCAAGGGCTCGCGCGCCGTGGACGTGGCGGCCGCGCTCGACGCCCCGCTCGTGCTCGTCGTCGACGCGCGCGACCGGGGCGCCACGGCCGCCGCCGCGGCCTGCGGCGCGCGGCTGCTCGCGCGCAACGTCGAGTTCGCCGGCGCGGTCGTCGTGGGCGGCGACGACCAGAGTCCCGAGTCCGAGCTGCGCCGCATCCTCGAGGAGACCGCCAAGCTCCCGCTGCTGGGGTGGCTGCCGCCGCAGCTCAGCGAGCAGTTCGCGCGCCAGCACGGCGACGGCCAGAGCTCGCTGCGCCAGATCGGCCCGCAGCCGGTCAAGGGCGGGGAGGCGGCGCTCTGCCGCGAGGCGGCCGGCTACCTCGACCGCGACGGCCTGGAGGCGGCGGCCGCGCGCCGCGGGTTCCTGCCGTCGCGCCCGCGCCGCCTGCTCGCGCCGCTCCCGGCCGCCGCCGGCCTCAAGCTCGCGGTCGCGTGGGGGCCCCCGCTCGAGCCGTTCGCGCTCGAGGCGATCGACCTCTTCAAGGCCATGGGGCTCGCGCTGGAGCCGCTTCACATCGGCCGCGACAAGACCCTGCCGGAGGGTGCCGCCGGCCTGTTCCTCGGCGGCCTGCTGGACGAGGAGGAGCTGCCGGCGTTCGCCGGCAACGACGCACTCAAGACGAACCTCGCGGCGGCCATCGGCGGCGGCCTGCCGACGCTGGCGCTGGGCGGCGGCGCTCTGCTGCTGCTGCGCCGCCTCGCCGACGGCCGCGGCCGGACGCACGAGCTCGCCGGCGTCCTGCCGGCCGAGGCCGAACTTCTCGAGTGGTACGAGCGTCCCCGGTACGTGCGCGCCGCGCCGGCGCGCGAGAACCCGTATGCGGACGGGGAGGCCACGCTGTACGAGCTCTTCGATCTGGAATTCCTGACCCTCCAGCAGGAGGCCTTCGCCTGGCGCGTGGGCGAGGCGGGCGAGGAGGGGCAGGTGGAGGGCTTCGTGCACGAGCGCTGCCTCGCCACCACGCTCGTGCCTTCGCTGGCTGCGGCGCCGGGCCTGGCGGCCAACTTCGTCGCCGCCATGCGACTGGCGGCGCCGGGCGAGTGAGCTTCGCCGCGCTGGAGTCCTGGCTGCGCACGCGGCGCGGCCTGCTCGTCCTGTGGCTGGTGACGACCGCCGCCGTCACCGTCGTCACGCTGCTGATGCGGTGGGGCGGCGTCCCGGGCTGGGACGCCGCCGCCCACGTCTACAAGGTCTTCCTGCTCCGCCGGGGCGACTCCATCTTCTGGGACAACTACTGGTACGGCGGCGGCTACGGCGCCATCACCTACGGCTTCGTCTTCTACTGGCTGGCCCAGTACATCCCCGGGGCGCTCATCGTGATCGTCGCGGCCGGCACCGTCCCGGTGTCGTTCTACCTGTACGTCCGCGACATGTGGAAGATCGCCGACGTCTGGCCGGCCTGGGGCATGGCGCTGGTCATGTCGATGTACCTCGCGCACGGCCAGGACCCGTTCGTCCTCGCGCTGGCGCTGACGATGGGCGGCCTCGCGCTCCTCGCGCGCCGCCACCCGCTGTGGGCCGCGCTGCCGGTGGCCGTCGGCATCTTCGCCAACCCTCTCGGGTTCGTGGTCGTGGTCCCCTTCATGCTCACCGACTTCATCCTGCGGCGGGGCGCGCGGCGGCGCTACCTGCTGTTCGCCGCCGCGCTCGCCCCGGCGGTCATCGTCCGCCTCAGCCTCGGCCTCGCCTTCTCGGAACCGGGGTCCTATCTCAACGAGACCTCGCAGCTCATGGTGTTCCTGGGCTTCGCGCTGATCGGGCTGGCGCTGGCCGGCGTGAACGCGGTGCACCCGCGCCGACCCTTCGTCGTCCTCTTCCTCGTCTACGCGGTCGTGTGCGTGGGCTCGTTCGTCACCCCGGGCAGCCCTCTGGGCAACAACATCGGCCGCTTCTTCATGGTCTTCGGCCTGCCGCTGCTCCTGCTGCTGCGCCACACGCGGCTGCGGCGGCCGTTCCGTTACGGCGAGCTCGCGATCATCCCCATCGTCCTGTTCGCCATGCTGCAGTTCGGCACGGCCGGCAGCCACTATCTCAACGCCGTGGAGCGGCCGCAGACCACGCGCGCGTACTTCGCGCCCGCCCTGGCGGCCGCGCGCGGCCTCTACGACCCGGACTATCGCTTCCACGTCGTCGCGCTGCGCCGGCACTGGGAGGCGTTCTACTTCCCGGAGGCCGGCTACCCCATCACCCGCGGCTGGTACCGCCAGTCCGACGCCATCCACGACGGCCTTTTCTACACGCCCTACGATGCCGCCGACTACGTCGCCTGGCTGCAGAGCATGGGCGTGCGGTACATCTTCTCGCCGGTGGATGGACTGCTGGACCCATGGAGCAAGCGTGAGGCGAGGCTCCTCGAGAGCTCCCCGGCTTTCGTCCTCACCGAGAAGACCGGGGCGTGGCGCATCTACAGATTGCGGGACGCGAAGCCGCTGCTCGTCCCACAGCCCGGGTCGGCGGCGGCTACCGGCGACGTCCTTGCCGTCGGCCACCAGCGCATCGACTTCACCGTCTCAGAGCCGGGCACATACTGGCTCAAGGTCACGTGGTCGCCATACTGGGTGCTCAGCGGCGGGCCGGGCAGAGTGGTCTCGCGGCCCGACCGGTTCATGGACCTGCGCCTGGCAAAGGCCGGCACGTACTCACTTCGCTTCGAGGTCACCCCGGCCAAAGCCGTTCACGAGGTCGTCGGCCGGTTCGGACTGTAGGCTGCCGAACGCCTCTCCCGGATCGGGGAGTACAATCCGCCCCATGTCGCGCTCACGCCTTGCACCGGAGGTCTTCGCCCTCCCCGTCGACCGCCTGCGAGAGGGCTACTACAGCGACGCGTACTTCAACGGCGCCAAGCACGTGCTGGAGGCCAAGGACCTGCACCCGCGCGTGACCATGCAGGTCTTCCAGAAGAAGGACGGCGCCGTGCTCGGCGGCATGGACGAGGCGCTCGCGATGCTGCGCCTCTGCGCGGGGCGGTTCGAGGGCGAGGGCGAGCACCGGCGCTGGAAGGACGGCTGGGACGACCTCGTCGTCCACGCGCTCTACGACGGCGACGAGCTCTTCGGGTGGGAGACCGTGCTCACCATCGAGGGGGACTACAGCCTTTTCGCCCACCTCGAGACCGTATATCTCGGGGCGCTGTCGCGGCGCACGCTCATCAGCACCAACGTGCGCCGCGTCGTGGAGGCTGCCGGCGGCAAGCCGATCCTCTTCTTCCCGGCGCGGTTCGACCACTACCGGGTGCAGACCGGCGACGGCTACGCGGCGCACGTCGCCGGCGCCATCGGCGTCAGCACCGACGCGCAGGCTTCGTGGTGGGGCGGCAAGGGCATCGGGACGGTGCCGCACGCGCTCATCGCGGCCTACGGCGGCGACACCGTCGCGGCCGCGAGCGCCTTCGCCGACCTCCACTACCCCGAGGTCAACGTCACGGCGCTGGTGGACTGGGAGAACGACTGCGTCGCCACCAGCCTCGCCTGCGCGCGGGCGCTCGGCGAGCGGCTCTGGGGCGTCAGACTGGACACGAGCGAGACCATGGTCGACCGCTCGCTCTGGGACGAGATGGGCGCGTTCCGGCCCAACGGCGTCGCGCCGGAACTCGTCCGCGCCGTGCGCCGCGCTCTCGATGAGGAGGGCTTTCAGCACGTGCACATCGTCGTCAGCGGCGGGTTCGACGCGGAGCGCATCCGGTGCTTCGAGGCGGCCGGCGTGCCGGCCGATGCGTACGGCGTCGGCAGCAGCCTGCTGCGCGGCAACACCGACTTCACCGCCGACGTCGTCCTGCGCGAGGGCCGGCCCTGCGCCAAGGTCGGCCGCCGCTACCGCCCCAACCCCCGTCTCGAGCGCGTGACGTAGCCGCCCCTGTGGGGTATCCGACCGGTATGGACGCTGAAAGCACCGAAGTCCGCCGGGCGATCGTCGTCGTCGACATGCTCGTCTGCTTCGTCCGCAGCGGCAAGCTGTACAGCCCGCGCTACGATCCGCTCGTCGCGCCGATGCGCGAGTATCTTGCGGCGGCCGAGGCGGACGGCGTGCCGCTGATCTTCCTGGTGGACACGCACAGCCCGGACGACCCCGAGTTCGCGATGTTCCCGCCGCACTGCGTGGAGGGTTCGGGCGAGGACGAGGTGGTGCCCGAGTTCCGCGAGTTCGCGGAGCGTGGCACCGTACTGCGCAAGCACACGTTCTCCGGCTTTCACGGCACCGAGCTCGAGGACGTCCTTGCACGGCTGTCGCCGCGGATCGTGGAAGTGATGGGCGTGTGCACCGACATCTGCGTGCTGCACACCGTCGCGGGCCTGCGGGCGCGCGGGTACGAAGTGCTGGTGCACAAGGACCTCGTAGAGACCTACGACGCGCCGGGACACGACGCGGAGGAGTTCAACCGTTTCGCGCTCGCCCACGTCCGCGACGTGCTGGGAGCTCGCGTGGAATAGCGGCCAGCTGGCCTGCGGTGGCTGGTGCGGGGTGGGTCTGCGGCGCCCCTCGCGTGAGTTCGCCTGCGAGGGCTAATTCGCCTCGGGGGAGCTCGACTGCTGGTCCTCGAGGAGGTCGACGAAGCTCTGCGAGCGCCTGCCGGTCGTCGACGTGGGGTCGATCTGTGCGGCGGCCTCCCACTGCGTCTTGGCGTCGGCCACCCGCCCGGAGGAGAAGTAGACGATCGCCAGCGAGTAGTGCGCGTCCTGGTTGTCCGGATGGGCCGCCAGCACCGACCTCAGCGCGGTCTCGGCGCGCTTGGAGTCTCCTTGGGCGTGCCAGACCAGCGCCCGACCGACCTGTGCTGTGGCGTTGTCGGGCTCCCGGGCGAGCGCATCGTCGTAGGCACTCTCGGCCTGCGTGAGATGCTGGTCCATGAAGTAGGCGTTGCCCAGGGCGAGCAGGACGGCGACGTTGCCGGGGTCCTTGGCGCGCTTCTGCTCCAGGTTCGCGATGGTGGTACCGGCGGCGGCCGGGGCGGTGGTGCCCTGGTCCGCGGCCACGGAGGGGTGCCCCGATGGCAGGGCGCCGGTGGCGGGGTCGGCTGTCGCACCGGCGGAGTCGCCACCGCTCGAGTTCATGCCGACGACGACCACCGCGGCCGCGACGGCTACGGCGACGCCTACGGCGAACACGGCCATGGATCGTCTCACTCCTGTCCTTCCGCGTCGGGGGAGGGCTTCTGGGACTCCAGCAGGATAGCATCGGCCCCCGCCGCTCGCGACCGGGGTTTTGCCCGCAAACCGGCACTATCCGCAGGATGACAGCGGGGCTCTTCAAACCTTAACGGCTGCTTAATACAGCGGGGCGGTCAGGTTGACCCACAGGCCCTCGCGAAGATAGAGTTCAAAAGGACCGTTTCTGTCCGGTCTCTACGGAAGGCATGAAGTATGGGACTGCAACTCACACGCGGCGCGGAGTACGCCATCAGGGCGATGTCGTACCTGGCCCGCTATCCGGAGGGTCACGTCGCGTCGCTGCACGAGATAGGCGAGGCGCAGGACATCCCCGAGAGCTTCCTCGCCAAGATCCTGCAGAGCTTGGTGCGTGCGGGCCTCACCGTGTCGCAGCGGGGCGCGCACGGCGGCTTCGCCCTTGCGCGCCCGGCCTCGCAGATCACGATGCAGCAGGTCATCGAGGCGGTCGACGGGCCCATCTCGGTCAATCAGTGCGTCCTCAGCCCCGAGGATTGCGCGCGCAGTGCGTCGTGCACCGTGCACGAGGCCTGGCTGCGCGCCCAGGGCCAGCTCATGGACGTGCTGGGCTCCATCACCCTCGAGTCGCTGGCCCCCACGCCGGCGGCCGTCGGCTGACCTTCGCCTGAGGCCGGCTCCGCGCCGGGCGCCGTCCCAAGCCGGCCCGCCGGCGACCCTCAGCGCTTCGCGTACCCGTCCGGGTGCTCGCGCATCCACGTCCACGCGTCGGCGACGGCGTCCGTGAGGCTGCGCCGCGGACGCCAGCCCAGCCCCTCCGCCGCCCGCCGGTTGCCGGCCACGAGCACCGGCGGATCGCCGGCACGGCGAGGAGACACCTCACGGCTCAGTCGCAGTCCGGTCACGGTCTCGACCGCGTCGAGCACGGCCTGCACCGAGTCGCCCGCCCCCGTCCCGAGGTTGAACGAGCCTTGCACGTCCGGCAGAGCCTCGAGCGCGGCGATGTGCGCGTCGGCGAGGTCGGTCACGTGGACGTAGTCGCGAACGCAGGTGCCGTCCGCCGTGGGGTAGTCGCCGCCGAACACCCTGATCGGCGTGCCGTCGCGGGCGGCGCGGAGCGCCAGCGGGATCAGGTGTGACTCGGGATCGTGATCCTCGCCGCGGGCCCCGTCGGCGCCGCAGGCGTTGAAGTAGCGGAGGGCGGTGGCGGCGAGCTCGCCGCGTGACCGCGCCTCCTGGAGGAGGCGCTCCCCGGCGAGCTTGGTCTCGCCGTACGGGTTGGCGGGGGCGAGGGTGTCGCCCTCGTCGATGGGCGTGCGCTCGGGCGCCCCGTAGACGGCCGCCGTCGAGCTGAAGACGAGGCGGCCGGCCCCGGCGGCCACGGCCGCCTCGATCACGGCCGCGGTCCCGTCGAGGTTGACGCTGAAGTAGCGCTCCGGCTCGGCCACGGACTCGGCGACCTCGGCGAGCGCCGCCATGTGCACGACGGCCTCGCAGCCCCCCCCGGCCAGGGCGGCGCGCAGAGCGTGCGCGTCGCGGACGTCGCCGCGCACCAGGGGCACGCCGTCCGGCACGGCGTCGGCGTGCCCTCGCGAGAGATCGTCGTAGACGACCACGTCGTGTCCGCGTGCCGCGAGGCGCGCGACGATCACGCTGCCGATGTAGCCGGCTCCGCCGGTGACGAGCACTCGCATGCGGCGATGCTATCAGGGAGCCGCAGAGAAAGGGCGGGGCGGCTGGAATGCTCCCGGCCGCCCCGCCCTCGCGCGCTCACGACGCCGTGTGGCTCCTCGTCACTTCAGGTTGCGCACGGAGACGGTCATGGAGTTGGAGTTCATCGCTTTGACCCTGATGCGGACGCCGAGGTTCCGCGGGATCCTGGTCCCTGCCTCGGGCGCGTCCGCATACCAGTAGGTCTTCGAGTCGTTGAACGACGGCTGGGCGGCCTTGCCCGTCGCCGTGCTCTCGCCGACGCCGATACTCCGGCCGTAGTCGGTGAAGTAGATGCTCTGCGTCTTCGTCGGCCGCAGGCTGAAGGCCGCGTCGCGGACCTGGATACGCGGCCGCCAGTAGCCGAAGGAGTCCTTCGCGCCATCGCTGTACGCCACGCCGTTCGGCTTGGGATGGGCGTCGATCACCATCCAGCCGCCCTTGCCCGGGTGCGTGGCGACGTCGTTGTCGGCGTAGAACGTGTCCCGGTAGATCAGGTGCAGGCCTTTGCCGTAGCTGAACCAGTCGACCCAGTCGTCGTCGCGCTGGAGTAGTCGTACTCGTCCGGGAGGCCGAGGTCGTGGCCGAACTCGTGGCAGAACACGCCGACGTCGCCGTCCTCGGGGTCGATCGTGTAGTTGTAGGCCCAGATGCCCTTGCCCTCCGGGCCCTGGCCCTCGGTGCCGGGGATCATCATGCCCGGCCCGTCGCCCGGCCCGCCGTTCAGGTTCTCGTCGATGTCCCAGGAGTGCGCCCAGATGGCGTCGGTGAGCTGGGCGCCGCCGCCGGCCGATTCGTCGCTGCCGGCGTGCACGAGGATGAGGTGGTCGAGGTAGCCGTCCGGCTGGTTGAAGTTCGAGTCGGTGATGCCGTAGGGGTTCTCCTGGTCGTACTGCGCCCAGTCGAAGCCCGGATTCTCGGCGGCGAACTTGGCGACGGCGTCACGCGCGACGCGCCAGACGGGGCCGGTGAGGTCGTCGGTCCCCTCGGCGCTGTTGGCGCCGTAGTAGGACTCGGGGAGGTCGAGCCTGACCCAGTTCTTGATGTCGCCGCGCACGGTGTACGCGCCGTGCGACTGCTCGAGATAGTAGTTGCGCATGGTGTCGTCGCTGCTGCCGCGCACGATGGGCGACGGGAGGTCCTTGACGCTGCCGCTCGCCGCCGTGCTGCGGAGCGCCCCGGAGCCGTAGATCGGATACGAGTTGCCGAACAGCATCTGCTGGAAGTGCATGGTGCTGAAGTCGCCGGGCCAGAAGGTCGCGTTGTCGTTGGCGGCGGGCGGCGGGATCTGGCCGTGGACGGGACCGTCCAGGACGTGACCGGTCGAATCGCCGTCGGGCCACGCGCCGGCGCCGAACTCGACGAGCAGCACCAGGGTGTTGTCGGCGTAGGTGCTCGCACCCTTGCCCGTCGGCACGCGCGCGGAGAGGTACTTGCCGAGCGCGGCGCCGGGCTGGACGCTGCCCACGGCGGGCTTGGCAGGGTGGTCGCCGGTCTTGGGCAGGATCGCCCTGGCCGCCCCGCGCGCCATGGCCGGCGTGGCGTAGCTCGGGACGATCCCGAGCCGCTGCAGGTTCCTGGCGATCAGGATCTCGTTGGGCGGCATGGCGCCGGCAGGCGCTGCCAGCAGGATCGTGAGCAGCGCCCCCAGCACCACTCCAGGCAGGATTCTTCGCACAGGAGCCCCCTTCATTGCTGACGTTGGCGAAGAAACGCGCCTCGACGCCCCTCGAGGCGCGCGAATGGCCGGAGTCTAGCGCGGCGGTCTGCCCACGGCGACCGCAGTACTCGAGGGCAGCAGGACGACGAGGCGCCCGGAGGCCGATAGGGCCGCCGGGCGCCTGGAAGAGCTGTCGCCTGCGCAGGCGACGAGGCTGACGTGCGGCGCGACCGCGCCGCAGGGGTTCAGCCTCAGCCGAAGGAGCTGCCGCTCGGGGCGGCGCACCCGCCGCCCGAGCCGCCGATGCTGCTGAGGAAGCTCGTGAACTTCTGCCGGACCTCCGTGCTGCCGCACTCCGGGCAGACCCGGTCGTCATCCTTCAGGAACCCCTGCCGGAAGACCTCGAAGTCGTGCCCGCATTCGTCGCAGACCAGATCGTAAGACGCCATGACCCTCCATCGCGGTGGTGGACTACATACCCTGGGGGGTATTATACGCGAGGCTCGGCGGGGCGCAAAACCGCGCCGACAGCGTAGACTGTATCCGTCATCGGATCGCCGCGCACGTGCCGGCTTCCCAGACAGAAGGGGACAAGATGAAGACCAAGACGTTCGGCATCCTCATCGTCGCCGTCGTGGTGGTGGTCGCCGCCGTCCTGGTGATCAACTCCCGCACCTCGTCTTCGGGCTCGCCGGCCTCGGCGGCGTCGGCCTCCGGCGCCCAGAGCCAGGTCATCGCTCCCGCCGACTTCAAGGTCGCGGACTACGCCGGCAAGCCGCTGGTCGTCAACATGTTCGGCTCGTGGTGTCCTCCGTGCAACATGGAGGCGCCGGACCTGGGCTCGTTCGCGAAGCAGAACCCCGGCGCCCAGGTCGTCGGCATCGCCTGCGAGGACACGCAGAAGGACGCGGTCGCGTTCATGGACAAATACGGCCTCACGTACCCGCTCGTCGTGGACGACGGCAGCCTCGTCTCCCAGTTCAGCATCAGCGCGTACCCGACGACGATCTTCTTCAACGCCGCCGGCAAAGAAGTCGACCGCCTGGTCGGCGCCTCCTCGCTCGACCAGTTCAACGCGGCGCTGGCGAAGGCGCAGTGACCTCCGCGGCGGCTCGCTGACGGTTCGCCGCCCGCGCTCGCGATGATCGCAATCGAGATCACCTCGCTGAGTTTGACGGCGATCGGCCTCGCCTTCGCCGCAGGCCTGCTGTCGTTCGTCTCGCCGTGCGTGCTGCCGCTGCTGCCCGTGTACCTGTCGTTCATCTCCGGGGTCGGGGTCGACGAGCTCGGGCGGGAGCATCGGCGGCTGCTCGGGACGTCCCTGCTGTTCGTCGCCGGGTTCACCGTCGTCTTCGTGCTCATGGGAGCCGGCGCCGGCGGAGTGGGCCGGCTCCTCATCCAGTACCGGCGACGTGCTGACGATCGTCGCCGGCGCCTTCATCGCCCTCAGCGGACTCGTCGTGGCCGGCGTCGTCAAGCTGCCGGAGCCGATGCTCAAAGTGGCGCCCAAGCGGGCCGGCGCCGGCGGCGCGTTCCTCACCGGCGCCGCGCTCGCCATCGGCTGGACGCCGTGCGTGGGCTACGTGCTCGGCGCCATCCTCTCGATGGCCGCGACGAGCCAGAGCGCGGTCTCAGGGTCGCTGCTCCTGCTCGTCTACTCGGCCGGGCTCGGCGTGCCGTTCGTGCTCGCCGCACTCGCCTTCGACTGGATGAGCACGCAGCTGGGCTGGGTCAAGCGGCACTACCGCGGCATCCAGGTGGCCGCCGGCACGCTCCTCGTCGTCTTCGGCGTGCTCATGATGTTCGGTCTGCTGGAGCAGCTCTCGCGCTGGATGCCGGTCTTCAGCCCCGGGGGGCTGTGATCGGGGGACCCGCGCGTCCGCGTCCGCTCCGCGGGGCGATATCCTAGGCGGCATGACCGGCCGCCACCGTATCCCGGAGCTCTCGCCGGAGGGCCGCGCCGCCGCACAGGCGCTGCGCGGCGGCGTCGCCGGCGAGGTCTGGACGTCGCCGCTCCGGCGCTGGCTCTACTCCACCGACGCCTCCGGCTACCGCGTGGTCCCGGAGGTCGTCCTGGTCGCGGCGTCTCCCGACGACCTCGAAGCCGCGGCGGCGGTCGCCGCGGAGACGGGTCTGCCGGTCACCGCGCGGGGCGCCGCCTCCAGCGTGGCCGGGCAGGCCATCGGTCCCGGCATCGTCGTCGACTGCTTCCGGCTGAGTCGCATCCTCGAGATCGACGCCGGCCGCCGCCGCGCCCGGGTGCAGCCCGGGGTGGTGCAGGCGGCGCTCAACGCGGCCGCGGCGCCGCACGGTCTCGAGTTCGGCCCCGACACATCGACCGTGGACCAGGCGACCATCGGCGGCATGGTCGGCAACAACTCGTCGGGCTCGCGGTCGATCATCTACGGGGAGACCAAGGACAAGGTGCTGCGCGTCGGCGGCGTCCTCGCCGGCGGCGAGGCCGCCGCCTTCGGCGCTTGCGACGGAGCCTCCGGATCCGGCGCCGGCCGTGACGTCGGGTCCAGCGCCTCCTTGGCCTCCGGCATCTCCGGCCCGGCGAAGGCGAGGCTCGCGGCCGCGCTCGCGCACGTGCGCGAGCAGTACCGCGAGCCCATCGCCACGGACTTCCCGCAGACGCGGCGCTGCACCTCCGGCTACAACCTGCGCGAGCTCCTCGCGCCCGAGCCCAACCTCGGCCGGCTACTGGCCGGCTCCGAGGGCACGCTCGCTCTCTTCACCGAGCTGGAAGTCCTGCTCGACCCGCGCCCGGCCCGGCGTGTAGGCGCGGCGTTCACCTTCGAGACGCTCCGCGCCGCCCTGGAGGCGAACCTCGCCGTCCTCGAGACCGGGCCGTCGGCGGTCGAGTTCCTCGACCTTGCCCCTCTGCGCCGGGCGCCCAACGTCGCCACCTTCCGGCGCATGGCGGCGCTGCTCGACGGCGACGAGGCCGCGATGCTCACGGTCGAGTACCAGGGCAGCGAGGAGGAGGCGCTCGCCGGCCTGGCCCGTCTGCGCGCCCGCGCCGGCGAGCTCGGCGCCGAGCGTGAGGCGTGGCTCGAGGCTCCGGAGGAGCTCGCGGAGGCGGCCGCGCTGCGCCGCGCCGTCCTGCCGCTGCTCATGGGCGCGCCGGGGGCGGAGCGCCCGGCGGCGTTCGTCGAGGACACGGCGGTGGCTCCCGAGCGGCTGTCCGGGTTCGTCACCGACCTGCAGCGGATCGTCGCGTCTCATGGCGTCCGCGCCAGCTTCACCGGCCATGCATCGGCGGGGTGCCTGCACCTCCGGCCCATGATCGACCTCAAGACGGCGACGGGCGTGGCTCGCATGGACGTGCTCGCCGCCGAGATCGGCCGGCTGGTCGCCGACTATCACGGCGCGATCTCGGGCGAGCACGGCTGCGGCCGCTCGCGAAGCTGGTTCCTGCCGCAGCTCCTCGGGCCTCAGCTCTACGGGGCGATGATGGCGGTCAAGGATGCGTTCGACCCGCGCCGCCTGCTCAATCCCGGCGTCGTCGTGGACGGCCCCGGGGTCACCGAGTCGCTGCGGTTCGGCGCCGACTACCGCGGCGACCACGGCTGGACGCCGCGCCTCTCCTACGCAGCCGAGGGCGGCTTCGGCCTGGCCGTCGAGAAGTGCTTCGGCGTCGGGACTCTGCAAGAAGTCCAGCGGCACGATGTGCCCGCCGGCTGCCGTGACCCGCGACGAGGCCCGCTCCACGCGCGCGAGAGCCAACCTCCTGCAGGGCGTCGTGTGCGGCGCGGTGCCGCTCGCGGCCATCGGAGAGGACGAGTTCCGCGAGGTGCTCGGCACCTGCGTCGCCTGCAAGGCGTGCAAGACCGAGTGCCCGGCCGGCGTCGACATGGCGGCTCTCAAGGTCGAGTGGCTCGCGGAGGTCCGCGCGCGAGAGGGCGTGCCGCCGCTCGCGCGCGGCATCGGCGACTTCCGCCGTCTGGCGGGCCTGGCGGCGCCGGCCGCTCCACTCGTCAACCGGCTCGGACGCACCCGGGCGGTGCGCGCCGTCACCGACCGGATCGGCGTGGCCCACGAGCGGCCGCTGCCGGCGTTCGTGCGCCGGCCGCTCACCCGCCGGTTTGCCGCCGGCGACCTGGCCTCCGCGCCGGCCGCGGCGGCCGGTGGGGCCGGTGCGCACCGCACCGCCGCCCTGTTCGTCGACTGCTTCATCCAGTATCAGGAACCGGGCATCGGCGAGGCGCTGGCCCGGCTGCTCGCGGCCGCAGGCGTGCGGCTCACCCTCGTCGACACAGGCTGCTGCGGCCGCACCGCGCTGTCCACCGGCCAGATCGAGAAGGCGCGCGCTGCGGCGCGGCGCGCGCTCAACGGGCTCTACCCGTCCGTGGCCGCGGGTGACGACGTGCTCTTCGTCGAGCCTTCATGCCTCTCGATGATCCGCGACGACTGGACCCGCCTGCTGCCCGACGAGACCCGCGTTGCGGAGACGGCGGCGGCGAGCCGGCCGGCGCTGGCGCTCGTGGCGGACCTGGCCGCGGAGGGCCGCCTGCACTTCCGTGCCGGCGGCCGCGTCCTCCTCCACAGTCACTGCCACGAGAAGGCGCTCGGGTTCGCCGCCGCGACGCGCGCCGCCCTCGGCTGCGTCCCCGGCCTCGAGGTGGAAGACCCGGACGCCGGCTGCTGCGGCATGTCCGGCGTCTTCGGCTACGAGGCGGACCACTACGCGCTCAGCGTCGCCATGGCCGAGCACGCGCTGCTGCCGGCGGTGCGCGCCGCCGGGCCGGAGACGGCCGTCCTCGCGACCGGCACC
The DNA here is from genome assembly GCA_963798285.1 of uncultured Thermoleophilia bacterium. Taxonomy (GTDB): domain Bacteria; phylum Actinomycetota; class Thermoleophilia; order UBA2241; family UBA2241; genus CAIXSE01. Next base: position 687,953 of record CAWCSR010000002.1, read on the forward strand.
TCGTGCCGGTCGCAGATCGGCGACCTCGCCGGCCGGCCTGCCGTGCACCCGCTCGAGTTCCTCGCCGGCCGGCTCGAGACCTGACTGCCCCCTGCGACGCTGCCCGCATCCGCCGGCTACCGCCATCCGCCTCGCCCGCCGTCCGCCGGGGCACGCCCGCGTTCCGGCCGGCGCCGGCGACCGTGTACGATGGCTCTCGTGAACTGGGTGATCCTGATCGCCGGCGTCGCGGGGCTCCTGGTCGCCGGCTACGGCCTGGTGACCTTGATAAGGCACGCCCTGCGTACGAGGCGCTACGGCGACATCGTCATCGCCGTCGTGGTGGCCGCCGGCGTCGTGGTGCTCCTGATCTCGTTCGGCGACCGGCTGATCCGCTGATCCTGCTCGCTCGCGCCGGGCCGCCGCGGCTCCTGACGAAGGCGGCGATGGCGGCGCCTAAGGTTCGGCGCGCTGTTGCCGATACTGGGAACGCCGGTCGGAGGGAATCGGCGGAGATGCCCGAATCCCGTAGTCGCGGGGCGCGAGCAGGCCCGGAAGAGGCTTCGCTGAGGGCGCCGATGACCTCCGGTGGAGCAATGATCCGACGCGGCCCCCGACCCCGCCGGCAGGAGAGTGAACAGATGGCCAAGCGAATCCTCGTCGTCGACGACGAGCCCGACATCAGACGGCTGGTCGCCGAAGCGCTCGCGGTGACCGGGTACGACGTGCAGACCGCAGCCAACGGCGGCGAGGCGGTGCGCACTGCCAACCTCTACCTTCCCGACCTCGTTCTCCTCGACATCATGATGCCCGACATGGACGGGTTCACGGTGTACGAGAAGCTCCGCGAAAAGCCGTGCGAGCTGCGCTCGCCGATCATCTTCCTCACGGCGCGGCGCGAGATCAACGACAAGCTCCTCGGCTTCGAGAAGGGCGCCGCCGACTACATCACCAAGCCGTTCCATATCAAGGAACTGCTGGCGCGCGTCAAGGTGCACCTCGGCGAGCTCGGTCCGCCCAAGGGCGACGTGCCCAACCCGATGACCGACAGGGAGCTGGAGGTCCTGGGCCTGCTGGCCAGCGGCAAGACCTACAAGCAGGTCGCCAGGGCGCTGGACCTGAGCCAGAGCACCGTGCGCAACCACCTGCACAACGTGTACCACAAGCTCAACGTGGTCGATCGCGCGCAGGCGGTCATCGTGAGCCGGGAGAACGGCTGGATCTGAGGCCGCTCAGACCTTGCAGGTCTCGTGATCTGCGGCCGTCAGGATGCGGAGAACGGCATGTCCGGCAGCGACCACGCCGCGCTCTCGGCGCGACGGTCACGGTGGCCCCGGCGCTCCGTGAAGGGGCCGGCGCCGCTGACCCAGCGGGGGCGCCGGCGCTCGCCGACACGCCGGTCCACGACCACGCGCACGTCATCGCGCCCGGCGAACCGGGCCTGCAGCCGCTCGTAGAAGAACCCCTCGAGCTGACGCGGGATCACGATGACTCGTGACGGGGCGCTCTGTGTCGTCCCGGGCATGCGAACCTCCTCCAACACCGTGACGGTACCACCAGGAATGCCGAGTCATTCGCCGTTGGGCGGCGCTTCTCCTTGGCCGAGCGTGGACGCCGGGCAGCGCGTGTTGTCTGTACTGGCTACGGGCGGCCGGAGCGGGGCAGGTACACTCACTTCGCTGTGATCCCGCTTCACGACGACAACCGCACGCGCCGCTTTCCGGCTGTGACGGTGGCGCTCATCGCCGCCAGCGTCACCGTCTTCGTCTTCCAGTTCCTCCTGCCCCGATGGGGTGTCACGCAGCAGGGCTGGTACTACCTGCTGGGGGCGCGGCCGTTCGAGCTCACCCGCCACGTGGACCTGCCGCCGTTCGTGTGGTTCCCGTGGCCGGCCACGCTGTTCACGTCGATGTTCGTTCACGGCGGCTGGCTGCACCTGCTCTTCAACATGCTGTATCTGTGGATCTTCGGCGCCGCTGTCGAGGACGCGATGACGCGGCCGCGGTTCGTTGTCTTCTACCTCGTCTGCGGCATGCTGGCGACGGCGACGCAGGTGCTCGTCGCCCCGGCGAGCCAGGCGCCGCTCATCGGCGCGAGCGGGGCCATCGCCGGTGTCCTCGGCGGTTACCTCGTGCTGTTCCCACGGCAGCGGGTGCTGACGGTGATCCCGCTGATCGTCGTCTGGCCGGTCTTCGAGATCCCGGCGTGGATCCTGCTGGTGATCTGGTTCGTCCTGCAGGGTGTCGGCGGGCTGCAGGCGTTCCCCTCCGGCGAGGCCGGCGTCGCGTTCTTCGCCCATCTGGGCGGGTTCGTCGCCGGCGTCGTGCTCGTGCTGCTGTTCGTCCGGCGGCGCGCCGGCTCCCGGCGGCGCAGTGGGGCCCGGCGCCGCGCCGCAGGCGCCCGGCGCCGGGTGTAAGCTTGCCGGCATCAGTTTCCTCGATTGCTGAGGCCGCCGGGCCGCCATGATCCCCGACTACCACATCCATACGGCCATGTGCCGCCACGCGGAGGGCGACGCCCGCGAGTACGTCGAGCGCGCCCTCGAGACGGGGATGACGGAGATGGGGTTCGCCGACCATCTGCCCTTCTTGGGCGGCTGGCAACCTCGCCACGAGCTCGCCGACGACTGGGCCATGCTGCCGGACGAGCTGGACGACTACGTCTCGCTCGTCCAAAGCCTCGCCCGCGAATACGAGGGCGATGTTCGAATCCTTCTGGGTATCGAGGCCGACTTCATCCCCGACACGCTGGACGCGACCGCCGAGATCCTCCACCAGTACTCCTTCGAGTACGTCATCGGCTCGGTGCACATCATCGGCGACCGGTTCGGCTTCGACCATCCCGGGATGGTGGGGCGCCTCGGCGCTTACGGCATCGACCGCATCCACCTCGAGAGTCTCGAGCTCATGCGGCAGATGGCCGAATCGCGTCTCTTCGACGTCGCCGGCCACCTGGACCACGCCAAGAAGTTCGGGCGGCCGGCGGACGAGGAGGCCGTGGCGGCCGCCGCGAGCGCGGCGCTGCGCGCCGTGGCGGCGGCCGGCATGATCGTCGAGCTCAACACCGCCGGCTGGCGGAAGCCCGTGAACGAGCCGTATCCGGGGCCGGAGCTGCTGGCCGAGGCGAAGGCCCTGCGCATCCCGCTCGTGTTCGGCTCGGATGCCCACCGGCCCGGCGACGTCGGCCACCGTTTCGCCGCCGCCGCGGAGTACGCTCGGGAGGCCGGCTACGCCGGCGTCCTGTGCATCTCGATGGACAAGGAAGAGGTGCTCGCGTGACGACCACGACCGGGCCACGGCTGGCCGCCATCTTCAATCCGCACTCGGGCGGTGGCGGCTACAAGCGCGACCTGCCGCTCATCTTCGACGCGCTGCGCGGCTTCGGCTACGCCGTGGAAGAACTGCAGACCGCGGAGCCCGGCGACGCCACCCGGCTCGCGCGCGAAGCGGTGAGCGCCGGGTTCGACGTCGTCTGCGCCGTCGGCGGCGACGGCACCGTCAACGAGACCATCAACGGGCTCGCGGGCAGCGACGTCCCGCTCGCCATCATCCCCACCGGCACCGTCAACGTACTGGCGATGGAGCTCGGCATCCCGCTCGAGCCGCCGGACGCGGTCAGGCTGCTCGAGGCCGGCACCGTGTCGTGGATCGACCTCGGCCTCGCCGGCGACCGCTACTTCGGGCTCATGGCCGGCGTGGGCATGGACGCCGCGGTGGTCGCGTCGCTGAACCCGACCATGAAGAAGGCGCTCCACGAGGCGGCGTTCGCCGTCCAGGGCCTCGGCACCTACCTCACCCACGAGGATCCCCTCTTCCGCGTCACCTGCAAGGAACGCACGGTGGAGGGGTACTTCGCCGTGTTCGGCAACTCGTCCAACTACGGCGGGGCATTCGGTATCACCCCGCTCGCCGACATGCGCGACGGCCTCTTGGACGTCTGCGTGCTCAAGGACAAGTCGTTCGTCAGCACGGTCTGGTACTGGACGGCCGCGCTCATCAACGCGCACATCAAGCACCCCAAGGTCGAGTACTTCCGCACGGAGAGCGCCTCGATCGTCACCGTCGAGGACGGCAAAGAGGTCCTGGTGCAGACCGACGGGGAGATCGCCGGCAAGCTGCCGATGGAGTGCAAGGTCGTGCCCCGCGGCCTGCGCATCGTGGTGCCCTGACGGCGCTGCGTGCCCGCGGGCCGGGCGGCCGCTGAACTCCTAGAGTCCCATCACCTGCGCGAGCTGGCGCAGGCGTTCCATGTACTCCTTGCGGGCCTTGGGCTCGCGCTCGCGCAGCTCGTCCGGCGCCGCCACGGGCACGACCTTGAACGACGGGTTGTCGAACAACCGCAGTTCGAGCGAGTCGTTCGGCTCGTAGGGGCGGGTCTTGAAGAGCTTGCCGAGCAGGAACCGCGTCGTCTCCTCGCCCACGGTGAGCACGTAGTGCGGCGTGGTGATCGTGAGCTCCTTGGAGAGGTACGGATAGCAGTGCTCGAGCTCTTCGAGGCTCGGGCCGCGCACGGCGCCGTCGCTTCGGGGCACGCACTTGGCAAGGGCCGTCACGTACACCTTGTCGCGGCTCTTCGCGAGGGCGGGCATGAACTCGGCAAAGTCCGCGAGCAGCGTCTCGCCGGCGAGCCCGCCTTCCTCTTCGTCCGTGGGATCGGACGCGAGGGCGACGACCATCACCGCGCAGTGCGGGTGGCCGCCTCCAGGTACGGCGCGGAGCCGGCTCGCCACGAGCTCGTCGCAGCGGGTGCAGTCGCCGACGCTCCGCGCCAGGTTGTCCAGCTGTTCGACCGCGTCTTCCATGAGTGTCTCCTTGGTCGGTCCGGCCGGCTGAGCCGGCAGGGCGGTCAGGCGCCTGGTCTGTTGAGGCGGTACTCGCAGATGAGGGCGCTGGGCGCACCTGCGAGTACGAGCATCAGCTCGCTGCCGAAGGGGGCGAGCACGAGGTTGAGGTCTGCGAAGTCGACGGAGATGTACCTTGCCTCAGGCTGGCCCACCTCGGTCGCCAGCCGGGCGCCGATGTCGATGACGCCGGCCACCTGGGCGGCCACGGCGTCCGCCTTGAAGCCCGGGTCGGCGTCGGCTGCGACCACGAACCCGTCGCGGGAGATGAGAAGGGCGGCGACGATGCCGGGCGTCTCGCGGTAAGGGGCCAGCTGCGCGGCAAGGATGTCGGCCTGGTCGGTCATGGCGCCTCCAGGGCAGTCTCGAGTTGGGCACGAACGGCGGCGGCGAAGGCTTGAGCGGACGGCGCGTCGCCGAAAGTCCGGGTGAGGCCGTCCCGCTTGCCTGCCAGTTCGCTCAGAAACACGCTGGTGCGGGGGACGGGGGAGCCGTCGGCGTCGGGGAGGGCTCCGTCCAGTGGAAGCTGGACGAGCGTGTCGCCGCTCACGAACAGCCGGCTGGTCTCACGCCCCGAGAGCCGCACCTTGACTTGGACGGCCATGCCCTCGGGCACCTGCTGGCTGGCGATGTCGATCTCCACAGCCTCACACTAGCGACGCGCATGGGGAGTGGCAAGATGCGGGCCGTCGCGGCCCGCATCGTCATTGGACGGCGGCGAGCGGAACGACGGTGCCTGCGACCTCCACCGGGGCGGCGGCCGGGAGCGCCTCGTCGCGGGCGGCGGCGAGGAGGTCCTCGATGCGCCGCACCGTCGGGAACGAGGAGGCGCCGGTGGCCAGCGTCTGCCGGCGCCCGGCGATGAGGCTGCCGCTGACCTCGTGCGCGAACTGGGCGGCTGCCTCGCGCGCCTCGGCGAGCGAAAGGCCGGGCATGACCATCACGAGGCTGTCCGGCCGCACGCGGAAGGCGCGCCCGTCGGCGCCCACGCGCCGTTCGGCGCGCCGCGCCACGCCGCGGACGATCTCTTCGCAGCCGTCGGCGCCGAGGAAGTTGCGGCTGTCCTCGTAGTGCTCCAGCCGCACGTACACCACGCTGAGCGGCCGGTGCTCGTCGAGCGCGACCGTAGCACTGGCGTCCAGGAAGTCCGGCAGACAGGTGAGTGTGGAGAGTCCGGTGCTGACGTCGACCTTGGGCGAGTGCGCCCGGCGCCCGCGCGCCGCCGCGGGGCCACGCCGGAGCCGGGTCGCCGCGACGCAGCCGCCGGCGACGAGTACGGCCACCTTGGCGACGGAGAGGAAGCGGCTGCCGGCGAGCGTCGGGTCGGCGATCGCGAGGATGACCACGAGCAGGAGCGACGGCCCGACGAGGAACAACCACTCGTCGCGCGGCGCTCCGGCCAGCTGGCCCACGGCCAGGAACGGCACCGCGACGAGCAGCCAGCTCTCGGCGCCGCCGGAGAGGACGAGTGCGATGCCGAGGAGCGCCCAGTCGAGGACGACGAACGTGTGTGCGAGCTCAGCCGGGCGCCTGCGCGCCACGCGAGCGGAATAGACGCCGATGAGGGCGCCGGCCAGGGCCGGCGCCGCCGCGGCGCGCTGCCCGAGCGCCAGCGCCAGCGCCGTGAGCAGCAGGAAGAAGAGGGTCCGATACCGTGCTCGCAGGAGTGCCGGGTCGCGGCGGCTGCGAGAGGGACGGCTCACTCGAAGGCCGTCCGAGTCATGCCGGGCGTGAAGGGTGCGCGCTGCATGCCGTGACTATTCTGTCAGCAATCAGCGAATCCTTCAAGGTCTGGTTAAGGGTTTGGGTTGAGGCTGGGAAATGGATTATCGCGCGCAAGCACCGGCGTCCGGTCCGCCGGTCGCCCACGAGGCGGGCCGGGCTGGCGCTGGGCGCTCCGGCTGGCTAGAATCGTTGCCCCGTGGAACGCCAATCCTTCTTCTCAGGGAACGAAGCCATCGCCCACGGCGCGGTGCGCGCCGGAGTGGGCTTCGCGTGCGGCTATCCCGGCACTCCCTCCACAGAGATCATCGAAGCCACGGCGCGGCTGGAGGGCATCCACAGCGAGTGGTGTGTCAACGAGAAGGTCGCGATGGAGACGGCGGTGGGCGCGTCGCTGGCCGGCGTGCGCACCCTCGTCACCATGAAGCACGTCGGCCTCAACGTCGCCGCCGACCCGTTCATGACCCTGTCGCTCACGGGTGTCAACGCCGGACTCGTCGTCATCAGCGCCGACGACCCCGGCATGCACTCGTCGCAGAACGAGCAGGACAACCGCAACTACGCCAAGTTCGCCAAGGTCCCGATGCTCGAGCCCTCCGACAGCCAGGAGGCCTACGACTTCGTCGCCGAGGCCTTCGCGCTCTCGGAGGAGTTCGACACGCCGGTCATGCTGCGCACGACGACCCGCGTCTCGCACGGCCGCGGGCAGGTGCTGCCGCGCGTGCCGGTCGCCGTGGAGCCGCGCGACTACGTGCGGGACATCAGCAAGTACGTCATGGTCCCGCAGTACGCGCGGCAGCGTAACCGGCTCGTGCTCGAGCGCCTCCAGAAGCTGCGCAGGCGCGCGGAGGAGAGCCCGCTCAACGTGCTGGAAGCGGGCTCCTCGGACTTCGGCATCATCGCCTCGGGCGTCGCCTACACGTATGCGCGCGAGGCGTTTCCCAAGGCCTGGTTCCTCAAGCTCGGCATGTCGCACCCGCTGCCCTACGCCAAGATCGCGCGCCTGTACGACCACGTCTCGCGTATCGCCGTGGTCGAGGAGCTCGACCCGTTCATCGAGGAGCAGGTGCGCGCGCTGGGCCTGCCGGTGATCGGCAAGGCCGCCATCCCGGCCGACGGAGAGCTCGACCAGGAGCTCGTCTTCCGCGCGCTCGAGCCGTTCGTGCTGCGCAAACCGCCGCGTCGCCGGCGCCCGGTCATGCCGCCGGCGCCCAGGATCGCGACGCCGCCGCAGCCGGCGCCCGGCCTGCCGGTCCGGCCGCCCGTGCTCTGTCCCGGCTGCTCCCACCGCTCCGTCTACTCCGCGCTGCGCAAGCGCCGCCTCGCCCCGATGGGCGACATCGGCTGCTACACGCTCGGCGCGCTGCCGCCGCTGCTCGCCCTCGACAGCTGCCTCTGCATGGGCGCGAGCGTCGGTATGATGGCCGGCTTCAACAAGGCGCTCGGGCGCAAGGCCGCCGTCGGCGTCATCGGCGACTCGACCTTCTTCCATTCCGGAATCACGCCGCTCATCGACGCCGTCTACAACGAGGTCGAGGGCATGGTCGTGATCCTCGACAACCGCACCACTGCCATGACCGGTCACCAGGGCCACCCCGGCACGGGGCTGCATCCGGACCGCGCCCAAGGGCCCACCATAGACATCCAGAAGCTGTGCGAGGGCATCGGCGTGCGCTGCGTCACCATCGACGCGACCGACCACAAAGCGCTCGACCTGGCGATCAAGCAGGAGGCCAAGGCTCCCGGCCTGGGCGTCATCGTCGCACTCGCGCCCTGCGTGCTCATGACACGCGAGCAGGCCGGCGTGGTCACCGTCGACGAGGATCGCTGCAACCTCTGCGGCATCTGCGTCGACCTCGGCTGCCCGGCGATCGCGCCCGGCGAGGACGCCATCTCCGTGCTCGAGACGTGCACGGGCTGCGGCCTCTGCGTCGAGGTGTGCAAGCGCGATGCGCTCAGCCTCACGTGCGCCGGGGACGAGCCGTGAACGGCACCACGACCGTCTCGCTCGTAGGGGTCGGCGGCCAGGGCATCCTGCTCGGCGCCGCGATCCTCGCCGAGACGGCCGCCGGCGCCGGCCTCGACGTCAAGGCGAGCGAGGTCAAGGGCATGGCCCAGCGCGGCGGCAGCGTGCTCAGCACGGTGCGCTTCGGCGAGCACGTGTGGTCGCCGGTGGGGCCGCACGCCGACGTGGTGATCGCCACGGAGTTGCTGGAAGGAATCCGCGGCCTCGACCTGCTGGGGCCGCGCGGGACGCTGGTCTGCGCGTCCACCACGCGGATCACGCCCGGCAGCGTGCTGCGCCGCGAAGAGGACTACCCGGACGACCTCGCCGGCGCCGCGGCGCTGCACGGGGTGCGCCTTCTGGCGGTGGACGCCGAGGGGCTTGCGCTCGAGGCGGGCACGCTGCGCGCCGTCAACGTGGCGCTGCTCGGCGCCGCCTCCGCCGTCCTCCCGTTCTCGCCAGAGCAGTGGCGGCGAGGCCTCGAGGCCGCGGTGCCCGCCAGGATCATCGACGTCAATCTGCGCGCGTTCGAGCTCGGACGTGCCGCGGTCGCGAGCCAGGAGGTCGAGTCGTGAAGGTCACGCAGCTCACCGTGTTCCTCGAGAACCGCAGCGGACGGCTGGCCGAGGTCGCCGACATCCTCGGCCGGGCCGGCATCAACATCCGCGGCTTCTCAACGACGGAGGCCGCCGAGTACGGCATCGTCCGTCTCATCCTCACCGACCCGGAGCGCGGGCGCACGCTGCTGCACGAGGCGGGCTTCACCACGCACTTCTCGCAGGTCCTCTGCGTCAAGATCGAGGACGTGCCCGGCGGCCTCGCGGCGGTGCTGGACCAGCTCGCCGAGGCCGGCGTCTCCATCGACTACCTCTACAGCATCTCCTTCTGGAACATCTGTTTCGCGGTCCGCGACATCGACAACGCCGTCAAGCTGCTCGACGGCAAGGTGACGCTGCTCAGCGACGAGGAGGTGCGGGGACTGTGAGCGTGGCCGAGGAACACCTGACCAAGGACGCGGCCGGCGGGCTGTACTGGCAGCCGGCCGCGGAGACGCTGCCGACGTCCCAGCTCGGCGAGCTGCAGATCGAGCGGCTGCGGGCGACGCTGCAGAACGCCTACGACAACGTCCCGTTCTACCGCAAGAAGCTGGACGAGCTCGGCATCAAGCCCGACGACGTGACCTGCCACGGCGACGTCGCCGACCTGCCCTTCACCACCAAGATCGACCTGCGCGACCACTATCCCTTCGGCATGTTCGCGCGGCCGCGCGACCAGGTGGTGCGCGTGCACGCCAGCTCCGGCACCACCGGCAACCCGACCACCGTCGGCTACACGCGCGGCGACCTCGACGTGTGGGCCGACCTGATCGCCCGGACCCTCGCCGCAGGCGGCGTGGCGCCGGGCGACCTTCTGCAGAACGCCTTCGGCTACGGTCTCTTCACCGGCGGGCTCGGCCTGCACCTCGGCGCCGAGCGCCTCGGGCTGCACCGTCGTGCCCATCTCCGGCGGCAACACCGAGCGGCAGCTCAAGATCATGCGCGACTTCGGCGCGACCGCGCTGAGCTGCACGCCGTCCTACGCCATGTACCTCGCCGACGCGGCCCGCGACCGCGGCCTGCGTCCCGAGGACCTGCCGCTGCGCGTCGGCTTCCACGGCGCGGAGCCCTGGACCAACGAGCTCCGCATCCAGATCGAGGCCGGCCTGGGCATCCACGCGCTCGACATCTACGGCCTCTCCGAGATGGGCGGCCCCGGCGTCGCCTACGAGTGCCTGTGCAAGGCCGGCATGCACGTCAACGAGGACCACTACCTCGCGGAGATCATCGACCCGGAGACGCTGCGGCCGCTGCCTCGACGGAGAGGTCGGCGAGCTCGTGTTCACGACCCTCACCCGCGCGGCCCAGCCGCTCATCCGCTACCGCACCCGCGACCTGTGCACGCTCATCGCCGAGCCGTGCGCCTGCGGCCGCACTTCGGTGCGCATGAGCAAGCCCATCGGGCGCAGCGACGACATGCTCATCATCAGGGGCGTGAACGTCTTCCCGAGCCAGATCGAAGAGGTGCTCATGAGCATCCCGTCGATCGAGCCGCACTACCAGATCGTCGTGGACCGCAAGGGCTACCTCGACATCATCGAGGTGTGGGTCGAGGTGGGCGAGGACATCTTCGCCGAGACCATGGGCGACCTCGAGCGCTTCCAGCGCGGCGTGCAGGCGCAGATCTTCAACGTGCTCAACATCCAGTGCGCGGTCAAGCTCAAGGAGCCCAGGACGATCCAGCGCTCCGAGGGCAAGGCCGTGCGCGTGATCGACAGGCGCAAGGCGCTCTAGCAAGAGCGGGTGGGCGGCGGCGGGCGGGGCTGCGGAGCAGCTTCTCCCGCCGCCGCCTGTATCCTTGTCACATGTCGTTCCCGCTCGTCACTCGCAGGCTGACCATCCGGCCGCTCACCGCCGCGGACGGTGCGGACGTGTACGCCGTCTTCGCGGCTCCCGCTGTGATGCGCTACTGGAACAGCGAGCCGCCGGCGGACCTCGCGGAGGCCGGGGACTGGGCCGCGTACCTTGAGGACATGCAGCGCCGCTTCGGCTTCGCGCAGTGGCGCGTGAGCGAGCGGGCCGGCGACCGCCTGGTCGGCATCGCCGGCCTGCAGCCGCTGGACGGCGGCCCCGATGTGGAGATCACCTACGCGCTGGAGCCGTCGGGCTGGGGCGCCGGCTACGCCACGGAGGCCGGCGCCGCATCTCTGGAGTTCGCCTTCACGGAGGCCGGTCTCGAGAGCGTCGTCAGCATCGCCAAGCCGGAGAACGCCGCCTCGCTGCGCGTGCTCGAGAAGCTCGGCCTGCGGCCACTCGGCGAGGCCGAGTACTGGGGCAAGACGTGGGCCAAGTATGTGGTGACCGCCGCCGACTGGCGGGCTGAGCGGGCGGCGGCTACGCCGCCGCTGGTGTCGGAGCGGCTCGAGCTGCGGCGGTTCACCGCCGCCGACCTCGAGCCGCTGCTCGACGTGTTCGGCGACCCCGAGGTGATGCGCTACGTCGGCGAGCAGCGCCGCCCGCTGCGCGCGGACGGCGTGCGCGCGCTGGTGGCGGCCTCGGACGCCCACTGGGACGAGCACGGCTTCGGCCTGCTCGCCATCGTCGAGCGCTCGTCCGGGCGCCTGGTGGGAGAGGCCGGCCTGCAGTTCCTCGAGGCCGGCCCGGACATCGAGCTCGGGTACACGCTCGCGCGCGCCGCCTGGGGCCGCGGGTACGCGACGGAGGCGGCGCGCGCCGTCCTGCTCTGGGGCTTTGCCCGTCTTCGCCTGCACCGAGTCCTCGCCGTGGTCGATCCCGCCAACGCCGCCTCGCTGCACGTGCTCGACAAGCTCGGGATGGCTCGCCTGGGCCTGCGTCGCTGCTACGGCACGCAGATGGCCGAGCACGCGCTGTCGCTGGCCACGTGGCGCGCCGCCGCCGGCCCCTCGCCGGCGCGCGCCTGAGGCCACTCCGTGCCCGGACCTGATCGCCGCTGCTCCGTTCCCCGGCCGTTGCTGCGAGCGTCTATACTCGCGTGGTGACCTCTGCTGCTTCAGCGGTGCGGCCGCTCCGCGGCCTGCGTCTCGATCTTTCCCGCCGGACCTGCGCTCAAGAAGAGCTGCCGGCCGACGTCGCACGCCGCTGGCTGGGCGGCCGAGGGCTCGGCGCCTATCTGGCGCTGCGCGAGCGGCTGTGGGAAGTGGAGCCGCTCGCGCCCGAGAACCTGCTGATCTTCGCGCCGGGGCCGCTCACCGGCACCGGTGCGCCGGCCAGCGGCCGCTACAGCGTCACCAGCCGCTCGCCGCTCACCGGCACGGTGTTCGACGGCAACTCCGGCGGCAACTTCGGCAACGCCCTCAGGCTCCTCGGCTGGGACTACCTCATCGTCACCGGCGCACTGGACGAGCCGGGCTACGTCACCCTTGGGCTCGACGGCCCCGGCCAGGCTTCGCCGGCCGGCCCCGGCTCGTTCGCAGCCGAGCCGTTCGCCGGCCCCGGCGGCGCGGCGCTGCGCCCCGCCGCAGGCCTCTGGGGCCTCGACGTTCCGGCGACGCTCGAGCGCGTGCGCGAGCTCCACCCCAGGTCGGAAGCAGCGGTCATCGGCCCTGCCGGCGAGCGCGGCGTACTCTTCGCGAGCATCGTCAACAACCGTGGCCGGTCCATCGGGCGCGGCGGCCTCGGCGCCGTGATGGGGTCCAAGCGGCTGAAGGCGTTCGTCCTGCACGGACACGGCGACCACAAGCCACCGGTGGCGGACCCCGAGCGCCTCGAGTTCATCGTCTACGAGGCCGAGAAGCTGCTCAAGTCCAACCCGATCACGTCCACGGCGCTGCCGGAGTTCGGCACGTCGGTGCTGGTCAACGTGCTCGACCAGGCCGGCGCCCTGCCGACCCGCAACCACCGCGAAACGCGGTTCGAGGGCGCCGCGATGATCTCCGGCGAGGCCCTCAAGCGCGATCACGTGGGTGGCCGCACCGCCTGCCGCGGCTGCATCATCGGCTGTGCCCGCCGGACCACGGCCGGCGACCAGAGTGGGGAAGGCCCCGAATACGAGAGCATCTGGGCGTTCGGGGCCCAGTGCGGCGTCAGCGACCTGACGGCGATCGTGCAGGCCAACTACGCCTGCAACCGCGCCGGCATGGACACCATCACCATGGGCTCCACGATCGCCTGCGCCATGGAGCTCACGGACATCGGCCTGCTACCGGGCGGCCCGCGGTTCGGCGACGCGCGGGCCATCATCGCGCTGGCCGAGGCCACGGCCGCCGGCGAGGGGCTCGGCGCCGAGCTCCGGTTCGGCTCGGCGCGCTTCGCGGCGCTCCACGGCCGTCCCGACCTTTCGATGAGCGTCAAGCAGATGGAGATGCCGGCCTACGACCCGCGCGGCATGAAGGCCCAGGGCCTGGCCTATGCCACCAGCAACCGCGGCGGCTGCCACCTGCGCGCCAACATGCTCGGTCCCGAGATCCTCGGCGTGCCCAAGATGGTCGACCGCTTCGCCACGCTCGGCAAGGCCGGCCTGCTCATCAACCTGCAGAACCTCAACGCCGTGCTCGACTCGCTCAGCGTCTGCAAGTTCACCGCCTTCGCGATGAAGGAGGACTACTACGCCCGCCAGCTCACCGCCGTGTGGGGCGAGCCGCTGGAGCCGCAGGAACTGCTGCAGCTCGGCGAGCGCATCTGGAACGCCGAGCGGCTCTTCAACCTGGCCGCCGGGTTCACGCGCGCCGACGACACCCTGCCGCCGCGCCTGCTGCACGAGCCGGTGCCGTCCGGACCGTCCGCCGGCCAGGTAGTAGACTTGCCGCCGATGCTCGACGAGTACTACATCTCGCGCGGCTGGGACGATGGCGGCGTACCCTCGGCCGCCAAGCTCGAGCGCCTCGGCCTCACCGAGATGGCTGCGGCCGCGGGCGTGGAGCCCGGCGCCGTCAGAGCGACGGAGGCGGCGCCCGCAGGCGCCTCCGCCGGGACCGCCGCCCCGTGAGTTCGGCAGTCCTCGAGCAGTTCCAGGCGATCGGCCGGGACCTCTTCGTCGCCGGCGTCATCAGCTCGCACGGCGGCAACCTCAGCGTGCGCATGGGCGACCGCATCATCATCACCCGGCGCGGGTCGATGCTCGCCCGTCTCGAGGAGCGCGATATCATCGAGACGGGTCTCGAAGAGAACGACTCCAACGTGATGCTCGCCAGCACCGAGATCAACGTCCACCGGGCGATCTACCAGGGCACGGCCGCGCAGGCGATCGTGCATTCGCACCCGCCCTACGCGATCGCCCGCTCGCTCATGTGCGACGAGATCGTCCCCATCGACAGCGAAGGCTCGTACCTGCTGCACAAGGTGCCGGTGGTGCACACGGAGCTGACGGCAGGGTCCAAAGAGGTCGCCGAGCTGCTGCCCAGGTGGCTCAAGGAGTACGACATCGTGATGCTGCGCGGCCACGGCCCCTTCGCCATCGGCCACCTGCTCGAGGAGGCCTATCAGCTCACCAGCGTCCTCGAGATGGCGTGCCGCATCATGACCATCGCCGACGGCCTCGGCGAGCAGGTCAAGGAATACCGCAAAGGCTCGGACCGGTACGAGACCTGGTAGTCGGTGTGCCTCCGGCGCACCGCCAGTTGACTCCGCTGCGCCGGTCAATGAGGCGCGGCGCTGCTGCGCCGGCGCGCCCGTCCATCCCCGCGCGTTCAGCCGCCCGGCCTCGGGAGCCACGCTCCGACGCGCTTGAACACCAGCACGCCCTCACGCCCGAACACGAGCTCGTAGGCGGGGTCCGCGCGCAGCTTCTCGAGAGCCCGCGCGCGCCGGGGACCGTAGCGGCCCTGGCTGTCGAGCACCACGTAGTCCACGCCGCCGATCACCGGGAACGTCGTGATGCGGCGCCGCGCCGAGAGCTGGGCGGCGAGGGCGTTGTCGGCGGAGACGCTCGCGTCGGCCGGGACCTTGGCGAGCGCTTCGGCGATCACCGCCCGGTGCTGCGCCATCAACGCGAGCCCCCAGCCCGGCCGCGCTCCGGAGAGCGGACCGACCGTGAACGTCGCGAGCAGCGCGATCGCGACGACGAGCGCGGCGAGCGCGCGGTGGAGCCGGTGCGGGCCCGCGCGCCGCAGCCGTGCCGAGCCGCGTCCCAGCCAGCCGGCGAGGCGCCGCAGGCCGAGCACCATGGCGGCGATCACGAAGGGTGTCTCACCGGCGATGTAGTGGTAGGCGATCGAGTGCTGCTGCGGCTTGCTCGAGAGCAGGTTGATGAGCAGTTCCGGCAGGCTGATGAGAAACGTCAGCGGGCTCGCCAGCGAGGTGAAGCCGAACGGCCACAGCAGCTTCACCAGGTAGGCGAGCCCGGACGGCGCCAGCAGCGTGGTCGCGACGCGCCACGGGTGCGTGAGGAGGCCGGTGGCGATGCTGCGTATGCTCTCCTCGCCGCCCGAGTACCTGTCCATGAACCGGCTGGAGCCGCCGCCGTTGAAGTGCGGGATGACGATGCCAACGGCCAGCAGGAAGTACGCGCCGGCCCCGGCGGTGATCAGCAGCGGCCACCGCCTGCGCTTGCGTACCGCGAAGTACAGGCCCATGAGGGCGATCACCAGGGGGATCTCCTCCTTGCACAGCGCGGCCAGCACCAGGAACGGCACGGCGAGCCAGCGCCGGTCCTCCTCGAGGAAGACGAAGGCGAAGAGCAAGAAGGGGATGGCGAGCGTCACCGGGTGGAACTCGTCCAGCACCGCGAACTGGAGGGGCGGGTAGAGGAGGGCCGCGAGGGCGCAGCCGGCCGCGGCCATGGGGTCGGTCAGGATCCGCAGCCCGAGCCGGTACACCGCCCAGGCGGTGAGGGCGACCAGCAGCGCCTGGGCGATCAGCAGCATCGCCGGGTCCGGCCAGACCAGCCATGGAAGCGCGAAGACGGCGAGGATAGGGTCGACATGCGACGCAAGCCGGTCGATCTGCCGTCCGTCGCCGCTGGTCATCCGCAGGAAACGGCCGTGGGCGGTGTTGTCGACCACCTGGACCATGTTGCCCATGTCGTTGCGGTAGGTGCGGTAGTCGTGCTGGCGTCCGACGGCGGTGATGCTCGCGATGACGACGAAGACGAGCATCGCCGCGACCACGACCAGTGTCCACGGTGTAGCCGGGCCGCCGACCCGCACGCGAGGCGCCGCCGCGCCGGCCCTCGCGGGGCGCGGCGGCTCAGACGCTGTGGTCACTGCCGGGGCGGAGACGGGTCGGCTCCTGTCATCGCTGGCGTGGGGCGCCGCGGCGCGCCTGCGGCGGCCGCGGAGGTGCGACCCGAATGATAGTACCGGCGCGGAGCGCGAGCGCGCCGCGCCGGTCAGCGCCGGGTCAGAGCCCGAGGACGCCGGCGAACCAGCCGACCAGCGAGCCGGCCAGGCCGGCGTCGCCGGTGCCCGTCGTCGCGGCCGCCGTGCCGGCGACCACTCCCTGGGTCCGGGTCGGCGTCGTGAGCAGAGCCACCAGCTTCTTGGGGCCGGCCGTGGGCGTGCCCGTCGGCGTCGGGGTCGGCTTGGGCGTCTTGGTCTTGGTGGGAGTGGGCTGCGGCGTCGGCGTCTTTGTCTTGGTCGGCGTCGGCTGCGGCGTGATCGTCTTGGTCGGCTTGGCCGTGGGCTTCGCGCTGGCGCTCGCGCTCGGCGACCCGGAGGGCGAGGCGGACGGCGACATGGCCTGCATCTTGCCGTGCCAGTTGCCGAACGTCCACGGGGCCGTCTTGAAACTCGGGTGCGGCTCGTCCTTGAGCGCGGCGGCGAAGAACTTGGCCCACATCGGCGCGCAGTAGGTGCCGCCGTAGGCGCCGTCCATGGGCGAGTTCTTGTTGGCGTCGCCCATCCAGACAGCGGCGGCAAGCTGCGGCGTGTAGCCGTCGTACCACACGTCCCAGCCGTTCTCCGTGGTGCCGGTCTTGCCGGCGCGCGGGTACGGGAAGTAGGCGCCGGAGGGAGCGCCGGTGCCGGCGGAGGCCACGCGCTCGAGGCACTGCGTGACGACGCTGGCGACGCCGGCCGGGATGGCCCGCTTGCCCTTGGTGTCCGGCTTCCAGATCGACCTTACCGCGGCTGTTCTTGACCTGCACGATCGCCTGCGGCCTGTGGTGGATGCCGCCGGCGGCGAGGGTGGCGTAGACGTCGGCCATCTCCAGCGGCGTGACGCCCGAGGTGCCGAGGGTGATGGACGGTACGGCGTCGAGCGGGCTGGTGACGCCCATCTTGTGCGCCGTGCGCACCGTGTTCGTCGGGCCCGACGTCGACGCTCAGCTGCGCGAAGACGACGTTGTCCGAGATCGTGGTGGCGGCGGAGACGCTCTCGGGCCCGCCGGGGCCGTCCCCGTGGACCACCCACGGCGCGGCGTAGGCGCCCATCGGGATGATGATCGGGCTCTTGGACGAGTAGTAGGTGGTGTCGGGGTTCATCCCCTGGTCGACGGCCGTGGCGAGCACGATGGGCTTCATCGACGAGCCCGCCTGGCGTTTCGCCTGCGAGGCGAGGTTGAACTTCTGCTTCTTGTAGTCGAGGCCGCCGACCATGGTGCGGATGTAGCCGTTGGCCGGGTCGATCGCCACGAGCGCCGCCGACGGCTTGAAGCCGAAGTTGAGCGGGGCCGTGGTCGACCTGATGATGTCCATGGCCTGCTGCTGCCACTTCATGTCGATGCTCGTGTAGACCTTCAGGCCGCCGGTGAACACCTGGGCGGAGCCGAAGCGCTTGGTGAGCACGCTGGTGACGTAGCTGACGAAGTAGTCGGCCATGCTGTTGTTCTGGTTGAGCGGACGCTGGTACACGTGCAGCTTGCTCTTCATGGCCCGGTCGGCGCGCTCCTGGGTGATGTAGCCCTGGGTCGCCATGAGCTGCAGTACGAGGTCGCGGCGCTGCTTGGCCATCTTGGCGTCGGTGGTCGGCGTGTACTCGCTGGGGAACTTCGGGATGGCCGCAAGCAGCGCCGCCTCCTGCAGGTTGAGCTGGCTGACGTGCTTGTGGAAGTAGGTGCAGCGACGCCGCCTCGACGCCGTAGGCGCCGGCGCCGTAGTACACGGTGTTGAGGTACTCGGTGAGGATCTTGTCCTTGCTCCACTTGTCCTCGAGCTGCCAGGCGAGCACCGCCTCGCGGATCTTGCGCGTGTACGTGCGCTCGTTGCCCACGTAGGCGTTCTTGACGTACTGCTCGGTGATGGTGGAGCCGCCCTGGACGACGCCGCCGGCGCGGATGTTCTCGAGGATCGCGCGGGCCACGCCCTGGAAGTCGACGCCGTGGTGCTCGTAGAAGCGCGAGTCCTCCACGGCGACGGTGGCCTCCTTCATGACATCGGGGATCGCGCCCTTGCCGACGAGCGTGCGGTTCTCGGCGCCGTGCAGGACGGCGATGGTCTTGCCGTGCACGTCGTAGACCACGGTGTTGACGGCCTGGGGGTTCCGGCGCAGGTTGTCGAGCGACGGAAGGTCGCGCGAGAGGGCGTAGATGGCGCCGGCGGCTACGGCGAGCCCGGCGATGAGCGCGAGCAGCAGCGCCACGATGAAGAGCTTCACCACGAGCCAGACGCGGCTCCTGGACTTGGCCTTCTTCTTCTGGCGGCCGCGTCTGCGCCGAGGGATGTCCTCGGGCTCGACGCTGTATCTGGTGTACTCAGCCATGGCTCATCATTGTACCGGGACGAGGGACGCCGCGCCCCCGCACGGCGTTCACGCGGGCGCGCGGCTGGTGGAATCGTCGCCTTCGTCGCCGGTGTCTTCCACGGCGGGGGCGTCCTCCCTCTTCGGCTGGACGAAGCGGGCGAGGACGATGGAGACCTCGTAGAGCACGTAGAGCGGGATGAACATGGCGAGCATGCGAGAACGCGTCCTGGCTCGGCGTGATCACCGCCGCGGCCACGGCGAGGATGACGATCGCCCAGCGGCGGTTCTTGCTTCAGGAACTTGTCGTCGATGACGCCGACCTTGGCGAGCAGCACGAGCACGACCGGCAGCTCGAACACCACGCCGAAGGCGAGGACGAAGAGCGCCATGAAGGTGAAGTAGTCGCTGGCGCGCAGCTGGACGTTGAAGTAGCCGGCGCTGAACCCGAGGAGCCAGCCGAGGCCCTTGGGGAGGATGATGAAGTAGGCGAGGGCGACGCCGGCGAAGAAGAGCGCCGTCGGAGGCGAAGATCACGGGGTAGAAGTAGCGCTTCTCTCCTTCGGTGAAGGCCGGCGCCACGAAGGCCCACAGCTGCCAGATGAGGATGGGCGCGGCGAGGATGAGGCCGCCGACCACCCACACCTTGAGGCTGACCATGAAGGGCTCGGCCGGGCTGAAGGTGGTGATCTTGGTGGCCGACACCGGCAGGTTGGGGATCTCGCGCAGCGGGTGCAGCAGCACGTCGAACATGAAGCCGTTGAAGATCGCCGCGACGAGCACGCCGACGACGACGGCGACGATGGCAGATCGATGAACCGCTTGCGCAGCTCGTCGAGGTGTTCGAACAGCGTCAGGCGGTCTTCGGGCGTCAGCGCCACGCGATCAGGCTCCGGCGGAGGGGCTCGCGGACGAGCCGGCGGCGACGCCTTCCGGCGACTCGGGCGCGGGCGGCGCTTCCGCGGCTTCCGGCTGCTCCGGCGCCTGCGGCACGTCGCCGAGACCGGTCTGTGACGCCATCTCCGGCTGCTCCGGGTCGGCCGGCGCCGTCTGCGGCAGGTCTGCGAACGCGGTCTGCGGCGTGATCGCCGGCGTCTCCGGCCCTTCGTCGACGACGCCGGCCGCCGTGCCGTCAGTGGTCGGGACGTCCGCCGGCGCCGCGGCCGCACCGGCGACCGCGGTGGCTGCGACCGGCGCCTCGATGGCGCTCTTGAGGTCGACCGATGACTTGAGGTCGTCGAGCGTACCGGTGATGCCCTTGAGGGGCTCGGTGAACGTCGCCTTGACTTCGTTGATCTGGTCGGTGACGCCGTCGAGGCCGAGCTCGGTCTTGGCGGTCGTCTGCAGCCTTGCGGAACTCGCGCACGCCCTTGCCGAGAGATTTGCCCATCTGCGGCAGCCGCTTGGGGCCGAAGACGAGCAGGGCGATGACGAGGACGATGATGATCTCGGCGGGGCCGATGCTCACGTGGGGGTCACCTCTGGTACGGGGGTAACGTGCCGTTCCATCGTAAGAGCCGCGGGGCCGAAGTGCAACGCGGCCCCCCGGGCGCGCCCGCGCCGGCGCCCACCGGCGGCCTCGCTCGACATTATACGCGGCGAAATGCCTGCAAATCGACAAGAGTCACGCATACCCCCACCCGTTCATGATCGCGTTTGCTTCTGAGGAATGCGCTTTGGTACAGTACGCGAGGCGTCCGGGGGCTCCCAGGGGGGGAGTGCGGGCGTCTCATCGTATGACGAATGCATATCTCACAGACTGGCTTTACGTCTGGCTCTTCATCGTCGCCGGAGCGGCGCTCGTCGTCGTCATCCTGCTGTTCTCCAAGCTCATCAATCCGAGCCACCTCACGCCCGAGAAGCTGCAGCCGTACGAGTGCGGCATCCCGCCGGTGGGCAACCCCTGGCAGCCCTTCGCGGTGCGCTACTTCGTCTTCGGCCTCCTCTTCCTCGTCTTCGACGTGGAGTCGGCCTTCCTGTTCCCGTGGGCGATCGTGTTCCGCGACCTGGGGCGCACCGGATTCATCGAGATGCTGCTGTTCATCGCCGTGCTCGCCTTCGGGTTGCTGTACGCCTGGCGCAAGGGGGCCCTCGAGTGGGCATGAGTGACCGCATCAAGACGGCCCGGTACCCCAAGCTCGAGCACTTCGCCGAACCCAACGTCATCACCACCACCGCCGACTTCATCTTCAGCTGGGCGCGCTCGCACTCGGTCTTCCCGTTCACCTACGGCCTGGCCTGCTGCGCCATCGAGATGCTCACGTCGGGCTTCGCGCGCTACGACATCGCCCGCTACGGCATGGAGGTGTTCCGTCCCACGCCGCGCCAGTGCGACCTCATGATCGTCGCCGGTACCGTCAACGAGAAGATGGCGCCGGTGCTCAAGCGCCTGTACGACCAGATGTCGGAGCCCAAGTGGGTCATCAGCATGGGCGCCTGCGCCACCAGCGGCGGGCCGTTCTACGACGGCTACAACGTCGTCAACGGCGTCGACAAGGTCGTGCCGGTCGACGTGTACATCCCCGGCTGCCCGCCGCGCCCCGAGGCGCTCTTCCAGGGCCTGCTGGAGCTGCAGGGCAAGATCCAGCAGCACAAGTTCGTGCCCGTCAAGCCGGCCGCGGTCGCGCCGGCCGAGCTTGCAGCCGCGCCGGCCGCCACGGAAGAAGCCTGAGCGCGTGGGCCTCGTCGTCGGCAGCAACCCCATGAGCATGGACGCCATCGCGGCGCTCCTCGCTCGAGCGCTTCGCCGGCGACCTCGAGGACGTGCTCATCCAGGAGCCGGACACCGTGGTGGCGCAGCTCGCGCCCGAGAAGCTCAAGGACGTCGCCGCGCGCCTCAAGGCCGACTCCGAGGTCGGCTACGAGACGCTCAACTGGATCGCCGGCGTCGACCAGCCGCACGTCGTTCGAGAGCGTCTACCACGTGTACTCGTGGAAGACGAACACCTACCTCGAGCTGCATGTGGAGCTGCCGCGCGCCAGGCCGGAGGTCGACACCGTCACCGGCGTCTGGCCGGCGGCCGACTGGCACGAGCGCGAGGCGTGGGACATGGTCGGGATCGTCTTCATCGGCCATCCCGACCTGCGCCGCATCCTGCTCAAGGACGACTTCGTCGGCCACCCGCTGCGCAAAGACTACATCGACCTCGCGGAGAACCACCCGCATGTCTGATCAGTTCGAGACTCCGGAGCCGGACGAGGCCGTCAAGCTCGCGCTGCGCCGCATCGAGGAAGCGACGGCGCGCGGCGAGGGCTCGGACGTCGACGGCCTCGCCTTCAACGAGGTCGTCGTCAACATGGGGCCGCAGCACCCGAGCACGCACGGCGTGCTGCGCCTGGTCGTCACGCTCGACGGCGAGCTCGTCAAGGACGTCATCCCGGTCATCGGCTACCTGCACCGCTGCAAGGAGAAGCTGGCCGAGAAGCGCACCTACTTCCAGTACATCCCGATCGTCGACCGCACCGAGTACGTCGCCAGCATCAACTGCGAGTGGGGCTACGTCATGACGGTCGAGAAGCTCGCCGGCATGCAGGTCACGCGGCGGGCGGAGTTCATCCGCGTCATCACCGGCGAGCTCATGCGCATCGCCAGCCACCTGGTGGCGGTCGGCACCTTCACCGCCGACCTCTCGCCGCTCGGCACGGCCATGGTCTTCTACATGTTCCGCGACCGTGAGGTCGTCCTCGACCTGCTCGAGGAGCTCACGGGCGCGCGCATGATGTTCAACTACTTCCGCTTCGGCGGCGTGCGCTACGACCTGCCGGACGGCTGGGTCGAGAAGTGCCGCGACTTCCTCAAGATGTTCCCCGCCAAGATCAAGGAGTACGAGGCGCTCGTCGACACCAATGCGATCTTCCTGCAGCGCACCCAGGGCAAGGGCGTCATCACCCAGCAGGACGTCGTCGACTACGGCATCACCGGCCCCAACGCGCGCGCGTCCGGCGTCGAGCCTCGACCTGCGCCGCTCGCGGCCGTACTCGGTGTACCCGGAGCTCGACTTCGAGGTCGTCACCGCGCAGCACGGCGACATCTTCGACCGCTACCGCGTGCGCATGGACGAGATGCGCGAGAGCCTCAGGATCATCGAGCAGTGCCTGGACATGCTGCCCAAGGGGCCCGTCCAGCTCGGCTCGCTGCGCGCCCCCTACGTCATCACGCCGCCGCCCGGCTCCGCCTACGTCGGCCAGGAGAACCCGCGCGGCGAGTACGGCACCTACATCGAGAGCGACGGGTCGCGGTATCCGTACCGGCTCAAGTTCCGCGACCCCTGCTTCTGCAACCTGCAGCTGTTCCCGAAGCTCCTCAGCGGCAACAAGATCGCCGACGCCGTGGCCATCTCGGGCAGCATCGACCTCGTGCTCGGAGGCATCGACCGCTGATGGACATCCTCGTCGACATCCTCAGGGCCATCCTCTTCGTCGTCATCGCCTATGCCGTGGTGTTCATCGCGGCGCTGGCCAATATCCTCTACGAGCGCCGCTTCATGGCGTTCATCGGCGACCGCCTCGGCCCCAACCGCACCGGGCCGCAGGGCGTGCTGCAGAGCGTCGCCGACGCCTTCAAGATGATGGGCAAGGAGGACTTCCGTCCGCTGCTCGCCGACCCGGTGCTGTTCACGCTCGCGCCGATCACGGTGATGATCGGCGCCGTGGCCATCCAGCTCGTCCTGCCCTACACGGGCGGGGCGATGGCGACGAACCTCAACATCGGCATCATCTTCCTCGTCGCCATCACCAGCTTCACGACGCTGTCGATCCTCATGGGCGGCTGGGCGTCGCGTAACAAGTACTCCCTGGTCGGCGCACTCCGCGCCGCCGCCCAGATGATCAGCTACGAGATCCCCATGCTGCTCGGCCTGCTCATCGTCGCCATGGTCGTCGGCTCGCTCAACATCAACGCCGTGATCGCCTGGCAGACGCATTACCACTGGCTCATCTTCTACCTGCCGTTCACGTTCCTCAGCTTCTACATCGCGTCCCTCGCGGAGCTCAACCGCGGCCCGTTCGACCTTCCCGAGTCAGAGTCGGAGCTGGTCGCCGGGTACGCGACCGAGTACTCGGGCATGCGCTTCGGCATGTTCTACCTCAACGAGTACGCCGGCCTGACCATCATGTCCATGGTCGCCGTCACCCTGTTCTTCGGTGGCTGGATGGGGCCCTGGGCGACCGCGATCCACGGCTGGGGCATCGCCTGGATCGGCATCCTCTGGTTCCTCGCCAAGACCTACGTCCTGGTCTCGGTCCTGATCTGGGTGCGCTTCAGCATCCCGCGCCTGCAGGTGGACCAGCTCATGGCCTTCGCCTGGAAGGTCCTCATCCCGCTCGGTCTCGTCAATATCCTCGCCACAGCTGCGATCATCCTGTGGGTGCCGAGCTGGAAGTGGGGCCTGGCGCTGTTCGGCTGGGTCTCGTTCTTCGCCTTCGTGGGCTTGCTCGACCCGATCCTCAAGCGCCGCCTGCGCAAGCAGCGTGAGCGCCAGCCGGTGGTGAGCGCCTGATGCTCGGCATGTTCAAGGCCATGCGGCAGACGATGAGTCACCTGCCCAAGAAGAAGATCACCGTCCAGTACCCGGAACAGCGCGACGTCCTTCCGGCGCGCAGCCGCGGCCTCTTCCGCGTGGTCATCGACCCCGCGAGCGGCGAGCCGCGCTGCCGCTCCTGCACCTTGTGCGAGAGCAACTGCCCGGTGCAGGTCATCCGCGTGAACCACACCAGCAAGTACCGCCTGCCGGTGCCCAACGCGGCGCGGATCGCCGAGGCGCGCATCGCCGCCCAGCAGGGCATCGAGATCAAGGACCTGCAGCCGGTGCTCGACGACTACTACGAGCACGGCACGGGCCTCATCGCCATGCTGCAGAACGCGCAGGAGGTCTACGGCTACCTGCCGCGCGTCGCCATCCAGGAGATCAGCCTGCAGACCGGCGTCTCGCTCAGCCAGATCTACGGCGTCTCCAGCTTCTACAACCAGTTCCGGCTCTCACCGGTCGGCGAGCACATCATCGACGTCTGCCACGGCACCGCCTGCCACGTCGCGGGAGCGGTCCAGATCACCGAGGCTTTGGAGGAAGAACTCGGGATCGCCGACGGCAAGACGACCACGGACATGAAGTTCACCCTGTCGTCCGTCGCCTGCATGGGCGCCTGCTCGCAGGCTCCCGTCATGCGCATCGGCGACCAGACCTACGGCGGTCTCACCCCTGACCAGACACGCAAGATCATCCGCGACCTCATGGAAGAGGTCGGCGGTGCGAAGGGGTGAGCAGAGGCACCATGACTGACGAGATCACCACCCCGACGACCGGCACAGAGGCCCGCAACGTCAGCGTCGCCGCGCGTCCGGGCGGCGGCTACAGCGTGAAGGTCTGCGCCGGCACCGCCTGCCTGTTCGCCGGCTCCATGGCCGTGTACGACACGTTCGTCCAGGAGGTCCAGGCGGCCGGGCTCGGGGACAGCGTCGAGGTCAGCATCATCGGCTGTCACGGCCTGTGTTCGATGAGCCCCGTCGTGGTGCTCAGCGACGACACGCTGTACGGCCACCTCAAGCCGAGGGACGTCTCCAAGGTCGTCGAGGAGCACCTCAAGGGCGGTCAGCCGGTCGAGCGCTTCCTCTACAAGGACGAGCAGACCGGCGAGCGCATCCGCAACTGGAAGGACATCGGCTTCTACAGGCTGCAGACGCGCATCGCGCTCCGTGACGTGGGGGTCATCAACCCGGAGACCATCGACGCGTACGTCGCCGTCGGCGGCTACGAGGCCGCCAGGATGGCGCTCACCGAGAAGACGCCCGAGTGGATCATCGAGCACGTCACCGACTCGGGCATCCGCGGTCGCGGCGGCGCCGGGTTCCCGACCGGGCGTCAAGTGGAAGTTCGCCAACCAGTCCAAGAGCGATGAGAAGTACCTCATCTGCAACGCCGACGAGGGCGACCCCGGCGCGTTCATGGACTGCTCCATCCTCGAGGGCGACCCGCACGCGGTCCTCGAGGGCATGATCATCGGCAGCTACGCGATCGGCGCGCACGAGGGCTACGTCTACGTGCGCGCCGAGTACCCGATGGCCGTCAAGCGCCTCACCATGGCGGTCGCCGCCGCCGAGGAGCGCGGCTTCCTGGGCAACGACATCTTCGGCACCGGCTGGGAGTTCAACCTGCAGCTCAAGCTCGGCGCCGGCGCGTTCGTCTGCGGCGAGGAGACGGCGCTCATCGCCTCCATCGAGGGCAAGCGCGGCATGCCGCGCACGCGGCCGCCGTTCCCCGCGGTCAGCGGCCTCTGGGGCAAGCCCACCAACATCAACAACGTCGAGACCTTCTCCAACATCCCGTGGATCATCGAAGAACGGCGCCGAGGCCTACGCCGCGCTCGGCGCCGAGACCAGCCGCGGCACCAAGGCGTTCAGCCTCGCCGGCAAGGTCGTCAACGGCGGCCTCGTCGAGGTGCCCATGGGCTCCACGCTCCGCCACCTGATCTTCGACGTCGGCGGCGGCATCAAGGGCGGCAAGAAGTTCAAGGCCGTGCAGCTCGGCGGCCCCTCCGGCGGCTGCGTGCCGGCGCACCTGCTGGACACGCCGGTCGACTACGAGAGCCTCGCCGCCACCGGCGCCATCGTCGGCTCCGGCGGCATGGTCGTGGTCGACGAAGACACCTGCATGGTCGACCTCGCGCGCTTCTTCCTCGACTTCACGCAGAAGGAGTCGTGCGGCAAGTGCGTCCCCTGCCGCCTCGGCACCAAGCGCATGCTGGAGATCCTGGACCGCATCATCGACGGCGACGGCCGCGAGGGCGACATCGAGCTTCTCGAGGAGATGGGCCACTACATCATCGACGGCACGCTCTGCGCCCTGGGCGGCACCGCGCCCAACCCGGTGCTCACCACCATCAAGTACTTCCGCGACGAGTACGAGGCGCACATCCGCGAGAAGCGCTGCCCGGCCGGCAAGTGCAAGGCGCTCATCACCTACTACATCGACGCCGAGGCGTGCACCGGCTGCATGCTCTGCGCCAAGAAGTGCCCCACATCGTGCATCACCGGCGAGCGCAAGCAGCCGCACGTGCATCGACGTGGCCAACTGCATCAAGTGCGACACGTGCCGCCAGGTCTGCAAGTTCGATGCCGTCAAGGTGCGGTCGGGCATCGAGCAGGCCGTGACCGGCGCCGCCCCGGGAGCTGAGAGCTGAATATGGCGACGACGGTCGAGAACATCTCGCAGGCAAAGCCGCGGCCGGACCAGGTGCTGGTCACGATCGACGGCCAGGAGGTCGCCTGCGACCGCGGCGACACGATCCTCGAGGCCGCGCAGCGCGTCGGCATCCACATCCCGACGCTGTGCTACGAGCCGCGCCTGCCCGCCACGGCGGCGTGCCGCATGTGCATCGTCGAGGTCGAGGGCGCCCGCAAGATGATCCCGAGCTGCTCGGCGGCCGTCGCCGACGGCATGGTCGTCAAGACCAGCACCGAGAAGGTCCGCGCCATGCGGCACCTGTACCTCGAGCTGCTGCTCAGCGACCACAACTCCTTCTGCACGCCGCCCTGTCGCGACGCCTGCCCGACGCACATCAAGATCCCGCAGTTCCTCGACTACATCGCGCACAAGGACTACAAGAACGGCGTGCGCAAGCTGCGCGAGGACCTGCCGTTCCCGGCCGTGCTCGGGCGCGTCTGCCCGCGGCCGTGCGAAGGTCCCTGCCGCCGCCAGCTCGTCGAGCACCCCATCACCATCTGCCAGCTGCACCGCTTCATGGCCGACCAGACCATCGACGAGGAGCAGACGGGCGAGCTGCTGCTGCCGGTCGAGCCCAAGGCCGACACCGGCAAGAAGATCGCCATCGTGGGCGGCGGGCCCGCCGGCCTCGCCGCCGCCTTCTACGCCCGGCTCGAGGGGCACTCGGTCAAGATCTTCGAGGCCCTGCCCAAGCCGGGCGGCATGCTCCGCTACGGCATCCCGAGCTACCGCCTGCCGCGCGACCTCCTGGACAAGGAGATCAACGTGCTGTGGCGCATGGGCGTCGAGCTCCAGGTGAACAGCCGTCTCGGCATCGACTACCAGCTCGAGGAGCTCACGGCCGAGTACGACGCCGTGTTCCTCGCGCTCGGGGCCTTCAACAGCAACGGGATGCGCGTCCCGGGCGAGGACGCCGACGGCGTCGTCACCGCGGTCGACTTCCTCGGCGAGCTCGAGATCACCGGCGACGTCCACGTGCGGCCACAAGGTCGTCGTCATCGGCGGCGGCTTCACCGCCATGGACGCCTGCCGCACCAGCATCCGCAGGGGCGCGGCCGAGGTCACCTGCCTGTACCGCCGCTCGCGCAAGGAGATGCCGGCGCACGTCACCGAGGTCGACGAGGCCGAGGAGGAGGGCGTCAAGCTCGAGCTCCTCTGCGCCCCGGTGCGCGTCATCGCCGACGCGGACAACAAGGTCACCGGCATCGAGATGCAGCGCATGGAGCTCGGCGAGCCCGACGCCTCCGGCCGCCGCCGTCCGGTGCCGGTCGAAGGCTCCGAGTTCGTCGTCGAGTGCGACCAGGTCATCGCCGCCATCGGCCAGTTCCCCAAGCTCGACGGCACCAGCGAGGAGCAGGGCGTCAAGCGCACCAAGTGGCGCACCATCGAGGTCGACGACTGGACCTTCCAGACCGCGGACCCACGCGTGTTCGCCGGCGGCGACGTCGTGCTCGGCGCGCAGACCGTCATCCAGGCGGTCGCGCAGGGCAAGAAGGCCGCCTGGAGCATGGACGCCTACCTGCGCGGCGACGACATGGCGGAGGTCTCGCAGTCGCTCGCCGAGCTCAAGGCGACGCCGTTCTTCACCTCGCTGACCGACCGGACCGACCTCGACCCGCGCATCGCGCGCATGGCCGAGGTGCCGCCGGTGTTCATCGACATGACGACCGACGTCACGCATCCGAGCCCGCCGGCCGAGATGCCCAAGCTGGGGCCGGACGAGCGCAAGGCCAACTTCAAGCAGATCGAGCTCGGCTTCAGCGAGGACGAGGCCGTCCGCGGCGCCGAGCTCTGCCTGCAGTGCTACTGCCCGGCCAGCGGCAAGTGCGACCTGCAGCGCTACGGCATCGAGTACGAGGTGTTCAAGAACCGCTTCCACGGCGGCGACGCCCACGATTACCCGGCCGACTTCCGCCACGACTTCATCATGCGCGAGCCCAACCGCTGCATCAATTGCGGGCGCTGCGTGCGCGTCTGTCGCATGGAGGTCGGGTCCAGCTGCTACGACAACATGGGCCGCGGCTTCGACACCATCGTGAGCACAGCGGACAACCTGCCGCTGCAGCTGGTCGGCTGCGTGAGCTGCGGCAAGTGCGCCGAGACGTGCCCCACCGGCTCCATCGAGACCAACCCGCGCATCCTGAGCAGCTACGACCTCGACGAGAGCCGCTGCATCTTCTGCGGCGAGTGCGTCGAGGTCTGCCCTTACGACGCCCTCGAGCAGACCGACTTCTTCGAGCTGGCCGGCTACAGCCGCACCACGATGGCGCGCGAGTCGCTCTACGTGCGCGAGAACCGCCCGGCGGCCACGCTGCGCGAGACCGTCAAGGACCTCGTGCCGCACGCGCTCGACGCCGAGCGCGGGCTGGGCTGGGTCTGGGAGCCGATCAAGGACGACCCCATCGAGCTCGACGATCCGGAGGAGCAGGCCTGATGCCCGGCGGCGACTTCCATCCCTGGTTCTTCGTCATCGTGGCCGCCTGGATCCTCGTCTGCGGCCTCGGCGTGGTGCTGTTCAAGAAGATCATGTACTCCGCCGTCTCGATGGTGTTCTGCTTCCTGGGGGTGGCGTTCGCCTACGCGCTGCTCAACGCGCCGCTGGTCGCGATCATCCAGATCCTCGTCTACGTCGGCGCCATCTCGATCGTCATCATCTTCGCGATCATGCTCACCGAGGTGCAGGGCGGAAAGGCGCGAGCTGTTCTTCAACCGCCAGACGGCCGTCGCTGCGGTGGTCGCGCTGGTCGGCGCCGCGGTGCTCGCCGTGGTCGCGCTCTCCGCCGACATCGGGCGCATCGGCGACAGGTCGCTGACGCCCGGCCTGCGCCAGTTGTCGCGCCTCATCTTCGACCGCTACGTGTTTCCCGTTCGAGCTCGTCTCGCTGGTGCTCGTCGCGGCGATGATCGGCGCCATCGTGCTGGCCACCCGTGAGAGGGAGCGCCCGTGAACGCCCTGTACTGGTGGCTGCTCCTCTCGTTCCTGCTGTTCTGCATCGGCGCGTTCGGCGTGCTCGCGCGCCGCAACATCATCCTCGTGGTGATGAGCCTCGAGATCATGCTCAACGCCGTGAACATCGCCCTCGTCGCGATCGCCAACTTCCGCGGTGGCGCTTCCGGGGCGGGCACGCTCTTCGCCCTGTTCATCATCGTGCTGGCCGCCGCCGAGGTCACCATCGGTCTGGCCATCGTGATCGCCAATTACCGCAACAAGCGCACCGTGCAGACCGACACCTACGACGAGCTCAAGGGCTAGAGGCGCGGACGTGGAGGGGACCCAGTACATGAAGATCGCCGTCGCGCTCATCCCGCTGCTGCCGCTGCTCGGGTTCATCGTGACCCTGGTGTTCGGCAAGCGCTGGGGCGCCAGGGCGCACATCCTGCCGGTCGCCCTCGTCACCGTTTCGGCGGCGCTCAGCATCTACTGCTTCATCTGGGCGTTCACGCACCAGGATCAGACGTTCGTGTGGAACGCCTTCACCTGGATCGGCGCCGGTCGCTACAGCATCCCGTGGGGCTTCCAGGTCGACACGCTCACCGGTGTCATGCTGCTGGTGGTCGGCGTCATCGGCATGCTCGTCCACTACTACTCGATCGGCTACATGCACGGCGACGAGGGCTACTACCGCTTCTTCGCCTACCTCAACCTGTTCATGTTCGCGATGTTCATGCTCATCCTGGCCGACAGCTACCTGCTGCTGTTCCTCGGCTGGGAGGGCGTGGGCCTCTGCTCGTACCTGCTGATCAGCTTCTGGTTCCGCAAGAAGAGCGCCAGCCAGGCGGGCAAGAAGGCGTTCATCGTCAACCGGGTCGGCGACTTCGGCTTCACGCTGGCCATGTTCGCCATCTTCGTCGCCACCGGCACGCTGCAGTTCACCGGCGTGTTCGACGCGGCCAAGAACGGCAACATCGCCGCCGGCACCATGACCTGGATCTGCCTGCTGCTCTTCACCGGCGCCATCGGCAAGAGCGCGCAGTTCCCGCTGCACGTGTGGCTGCCGGACGCCATGGAAGGCCCCACGCCGGTCAGCGCGCTGATCCACGCCGCCACGATGGTCAACGCCGGCGTGTACATGGTGGCGCGCTCCTACCCGCTGTTCATCCAGAGCCACACGGCGATGACGGTCGTCATGGGGATCGGCATCTTCACGGCGATCTTCGCCGCGTACATCGCCATCACCCAGAACGACATCAAGAAGGTCATCGCCTACTCCACCATCTCGTCGCTGGGCTTCATGTTCGTGGCCCTGGGGTCGGGTGCGTGGGTGGCCGCCATCTTCTACCTGTTCGCGCACGGCTTCTTCAAGGGCCTGCTCTTCCTCTGCTCCGGTTCGGTGATCCACGCCATGGGCGGCGAGCAGGACATGCGCAAGATGGGCGGGCTGCGCAAGAAGATCCCCATCACCTTCTGGACGATGCTGGCCGGCGCTCTCTCGATGGTCGGCATGATCCCCTTCGCCGGCTTCTGGGCGAAGGACGAGATCGTCGGCGCCACCTTCGTCAAGGGCCAGTACGTGGTGTGGGCGGTGGGCATGGTCACGGTGCTGCTCACCGCCATCTACATGGGCCGCCTCATCTTCATGACCTTCTGGGGTGAGAACCGCGCCGACGCCGAGGTGCAGGCGCACATCCATGAGTCCCCGCCCATCATGACCGTCCCGCTCGTGCTGCTCGCCATCCCGGCGACCTTCCTCGGATTGCTGGTCGGCGTGCCACCCGAGACGCGGCTGGATCCACAGCTTCCTCCAGCCCGTCTTCTTCGACCTCGAGCACGAGACGTTCGTGCTCGTCGGCGAGGGCGGCCTGCTGATGCTCGCCTCGCTGGTCACCGTCATCGTCGGCCTCCTCATCGCCTGGTGGCTCTACGTGCGCCAGACGGAGGCCCCCGGACGCCTCGCCGAGCGCGTTCCGTGGGCGTACCGCCTGAGCCTCAACAAGGTCTACGTGGACGAGGTCTACGCGGTCGTGCCCGTCGGCGCGACGCTCGGCTTCGCCAGCTGGCTGTGGACGTTCGTCGACGCCAAGGTCATCGACGGCGCCGTGAACGGCGTGGCCCGGCTCTGGGGCTGGGCCGGCGACAGGCTGCGACCCATCCAGACGGGGCGCGTGCAGAACTACGCGATGTACGTCTTCGGCGGCATGGTCGTGCTCGTCGTCGTCCTCGCCTGGGTGTGGGGGAACTGACATGAGCTGGAGCGACCAGATCGGCTTTCCGCTGCTCTCCGTCATCACGTTCCTGCCGCTGGCGGGCGTGGTGCTCATCCTGCTGTTCGGGCGCGGCAAGCCGGCCGCCTACAAGGTCATCTCTCTCGTCGTGACGCTGGCCGCCTTCGTGCTGTCGGTGTGGATGCTGTTCGCCTTCAAGACCAAGCTGCCGGGCATGCAGTTCGCCGAGACCGTCACCTGGATCAAGCCGCTCAACATCAAGTACGGCATGGGCGTCGACGGCATCGCCGCGCTGCTCGTGTTCCTCACCACGCTGCTCGGGGTGATCGTCATCATCGCGCAGCTGGAACTACGTCAACGACCGTGAGATGGGCTTCTTCATCTCGCTGCTGCTGCTCGAGGTGGGCATGGTCGGCGTGTTCTGCGCCACCGACCTCTTCCTCTTCTACGTGTTCTGGGAGGCCATGCTCATCCCGATGTACTTCATCATCGGCATCTGGGGCGGACCGCGGCGCATCTACGCGGCGATCAAGTTCTTCCTGTTCACGCTGATCGGCAGCCTGCTCATGCTGCTCGCGATCATCACGGTCGTGTACTACGTCAAGAGCTCGACCGGTGACCTGACGTTCAACATCCAGGCGCTGAGCCACGCCGTGTACTCCGTACCACCTGCAGTTCTGGGCGTTCCTCGCCTTCTTCGTGGCCTTCGCCATCAAGGTGCCGATGTTCCCGGTGCACACCTGGCTCCCGGACGCGCACGTCGAGGCGCCGACGGCCGGCTCCGTCATCCTGGCCGGCGTCCTCCTCAAGATGGGCGGGTACGGCATGCTGCGCTTCTGCCTGCCGTTCTTCCCGGACGCCGCCGTGACCTTCATCCCCTGGGTGGTCGGACTCTCGGTGGTCGCGATCGTGTACGGAGCGCTCGTCGCGCTGCCAGCAGAAGGACCTCAAGAAGCTCGTCGCCTACTCCAGCGTGAGCCACATGGGCTTCGTCACGGCCGGGCATCTTCGCCGGCATCGCGCTGACGGGCAACGCCGCCGGCATGGAGGGCGCCATCCTCGTCATGCTCAGCCACGGCTTCCTCACCGGCGCTCTCTTCCTCATGGTCGGCTTCATCTACGAGCGCACGCACACGCGGCTGATCGCCGACATGAGCTCGCTCGCCAAGCCGCTGCCCATAGCCGCGGGCTTCCTGCTCTTCTTCGCCTTCGGCTCGCTGGGCCTGCCCGGGCTGAGCGGCTTCGTCGGCGAGTTCCTCAGCCTCCTCGGGATCTTCGAGTACTCACGCTGGCTGGCGGCCATCGGCGCCCTCGGCGTGATCCTCGCCGCCGCGTACCTGCTCTGGATGTTCCAGCGCACGATGTTCAACGACCGCGGCGACGACGAGGTCAAGCCTTCGTTCGGCCTCAAGGACCTCGGCGTGCGCGAGATCGTCTCGCTGGTTCCGCTGGTCGTCTTCGTCATCTGGCTCGGCGTGTACCCGCAGACGTTCCTCGAGTTCCTCCACGTGCCGGTCCAGCTGATCATCCACCGCGTTACCCCGTCGCTGCACGACACGAGCGCGAGCGTCCACGGTCTGGCGCAGCTCTTCCACTTCACCAGGGGGCTGTTCTAGATGGTGCTCAACAACTCCGTCACCGTGATCCTGCCGGGCGTGGTCGTCGCGGTCGCGGCCATCGTCGTCTTCGTCGCCGACCTCTTCCTGAAGCGCAAGGGCGCGCTGGCCTGGATCGCCGTGGCCGGCCTGCGTCTCCGGCGCGTCGGTGGCCATCGGCCAGTGGGGCCAGTGGACCGCCGGCTTCGCGGTGTGGCGCGTCTTCAGCGGCGGTCTCACGTTCGGCCGCATCCACGCCGTCGTCGGCTTCGCCGGGATGGTCGGGCTCGACCGGTACGCGCTGTACGCGGTCGTGCTGTTCTGCGCCGTCGGCGTGGTCTCCGATGCTGCTCTCCGACGCCTACCTCGCCAAGCGGCAGGCCGCGCGCGGCGAGTTCTACGGCCTGCTGCTGCTCATCGTCACCGGCATGATCGGCATGGCGATCAGCACCGACATCATCGCCTTCTTCGTCTCGTTCGAGCTCATGTCGCTGCCCACGTACGTGCTGGCCGGCTACATCTGGCGCGACGAGACGTCGAGCGAGGCGTCGATCAAGTACTTCGTCACCGGCGCCTTCTCGTCGGCCATCCTCGCCTTCGGCCTCGCGCTGCTGTACGGCGCCACCGGCGCAGACGAGCTACGCCGGCATCGCCGCCGGCCTGCACACGCTGCTCGGCAGCGGCCTCGCCGCCGACGGCTTCCTCGTCGTCGCCTTCGTGCTCGTCGTCACCGGCTTCGGCTTCAAGGTCTCGGCGGTGCCGTTCCACAGCTGGGCGCCGGACGTCTACGAAGGCGCCCCCACGCCGGTCACCGCCTTCATGTCGATCGGCGTCAAGGCGGCCGCCTTCGTCGGCTTCGCCAAGCTCTTCCTCGTGGCCGCCGGCGGCGACTGGGCGCACTGGGGCCACATCATGATCATCCTCGCCGTCCTCACGATGATCGTCGGCAACGTGCTCGCCCTGCCGCAGCGCAACCTCAAGCGCATGCTCGCCTACTCGAGCATCGCCCACGCCGGCTACCTCACGCTGGGCCTCATCGCCGCCGGCAAGAGCGGCGACAAGCTGCGGGGTCGAGCGCCATCCTGTTCTACCTGGCGACCTACGCGCTCATGAACCTCGGCGCCTTCGGCGTGCTCATCTGGATCCGTGCCCGGCGCAAGTACGACTACTCGCTGGAGGGCTCGCCGGCCTGGGCCGTACCATGCCGTGGCCGGCGATCCTTCTGGCGCTGTTCATGGTCTCGCTCACCGGCATCCCGCCGACAGTGGGCTTCTGGGGCAAGTTCTACCTGTTCACGGCGGTCGTCCAGGCGCATCTCTGGTGGCTGGCCGTCGTCGCCGTCATCATGAGCGCGGTGTCGGCGTACTACTACCTGCGCGTGGTCTGGTACATGTACTTCCGCGAGGCGCCCGAGGACCAGGTGGTCGAGGCCGAGACCAAGACGTCGCAGGTCGGCGTGATCACCGCCGTCACCGTGGCGGCGCTGGGCGTCGCGGTCGTGGGCCTCTTCCCGGGCCCGCTGCTCGAGGCCGCCCAAGGCGCGATCCGCCTGCTCATCGGCGGCTGACGAAGCCGCTGACGCGGGGGGTGCGCGCGTGCTGAGGCGCAGCCCGCAAGGCCCCGCGGGACGGCACCGGCCTACTGCTCCAGCGCGCTCGAGTCCCCAGATGGTGCGGCCTCGGCGCTCGCCGCTTCGCCGCCGTGCGGCAGACGGCACTGGGAGCAGCGGCGCTCCGCCTCACGTTGCTCCTCGCCGAGGTCCATGGCGATGCCGTGGAACGGGTGGTTACACTGCCAGGCGGTGATCACGAGCGTGCGAGCTTCTCTGGACAGATCGAGGCTCTCGCGGTAGGCGATCGTCTCGCGCACGAGGTAGGGGCAGTCCGGTTCGCTCATCATGCGGTAAGTATCGCATGTACACCCACGCGTAGTCGCGGATGCCGTCTTCAAGGGTCGGGTAGACTGGCTCCTATGAATATCCTCTTCGTCGGCGACGTCTTCGGCAAGCCCGGGCGGGAGGCGCTGCTGCGCTGGCTCCCGGACTTCGCGCGACGACCACGCCGTCGACTTCGTGATCGCCAACGGCGAGAACGCCGCCAACGGCGCCGGCATCACCTCCAAGATCGCCGAGCGACTGCTCGCCGGCGGCGTGGACGTGATCACGACCGGCAACCACGTGTGGCGCCAGAAGGAAGTGTATACATTCCTGGCAACGGACGAGCGCATCGTCCGGCCGGCCAACTACCCGCCGGGAGCGCCCGGCCGCGGCCTCACGGTGCGGCCGGCCGCGGACGGCTCCGAGGTGGCCGTCATCAACCTCGCCGGCGAGCTGTATCCTGAGCACCGGGCATGTCGCCGTTCCGCATCGTCGACCGGCTGGTCGAGGAGGCCCAGCAGCTCGCCGAGACCATCGTCGTCGACCTGCACGCCGAGGCGACCAGCGAGAAGGTGGCCATGGGGCACTACCTCGACGGCCGCGTGACCGCCGTACTGGGCACGCACACGCACGTGCAGACGAGCGACGCGCGCGTGCTCCCCGGCGGCACCGCCTACATGACCGACGTCGGCATGACCGGGCCCGCTCGACTCGGTGATCGGCGTGCGCACCGACATCATCCTGCGGCGGTTCACGACCGAGCTGCCGCAGCAGTTCGAGGTCGGCGAGGGGCCGGTGCGGCTCGACGCGGCGCTCATCGCCGCCGAGGGCGGCCGCGCGACGGCTATCGAGGCCGTCGACGTCATCCTGTAAGCTGAACGCCCGCGCGGGGGGGCACCCGGCCGCGCGGGCGCATCGGCAGCGGGTTCTCCAGCGCCGTAAGCGGGTACCTTTCGAGGCGCGGGAGAGGCTATTCTGGCGGGGCTTCGAGAGGTGGCGGGGCAGACACATGGCGTTGCGGGCGGGCGAGACTCCTTATGTGGTGACAGACGCCGCCCATGACCCTCTCTTGTGCTTCCCAAAGGTGTTGCCGATACAGGAGACATGACCGACCGCACGCTCGAAGAAGCAGGAGCACTGGCCTCCAGCACGGCCGCCGCAGAGTCCGCGGGGCGCATCGTCCGGACGCGGCGACCCACGAAGTTGCGGGTCGTGGCGACGATATCCGCCGACGCGGTCGCGGTCGTACTGGCGTCGGTCCTCGCGGCGTGGCTGGCCACCAGGTTCGACGACATCTCCCTCTTCAAGGGACTCAGTGGGCCCTTTGAGACGGATCCGAGACTGGACGTATTCTTCTTCGTCGTTCTGACGCCGTACTGGCTGGCTGCTCTTTGGGCGTTCGGCCTCTACCGGGAGCCGGGACGGAGCATCGGTGGGTTCAACCTCAGCGAGGCCCTGAACGGCCTGACGGCGCTCACGTCGGCCAGCTGGGTGCTGCTCATCGGCCTGGTGCTGGTGCTGGATGACCAGGCCCCGGTCGCTCCGCTCATCGCCTTCTGGTGCCTGGCCGCTGTGCTCGTGCCTTTGGCGCGGTGGATCAGTCGCGCCACCATCTGGACCCGTCAGTCGTTCCAGGAACGGGTCCTCATCATCGGCGCCGGCGAGGTCGGACACTCGCTCGCCGCCAAGATCGCCGCCCACCCCGAGTACCGCATCGACCTCGTCGGGTTCCTGGACGACGGCGAGCCGCGGCGTAACGGCCGGCGCGGTCCCAAGGTGTCGGTGCTGGGCGCGCTGGACGATCTGGACGCCATCGTGGCCGGGCAACAGGTAGACCGCGTCATCGTCGCGTTCTCGCGCGCTCGTCACAACGACTTCCTGCGGGTCGTGCGCGCCTGCGCCGACAGTGGCGTGAAGGTCAACATCGTGCCGCGCCTGTTCGAGGTCGTCAGCTCGCGCGCCCTGGTCGACGACGTCGAGGGCATCCCGCTGCTCGACGTCGGCCACGTCGAGCTCAGCCGCTTCAACATGGCGGTCAAGCGCGGCTTCGACCTGATAGTCGGAGGTCTGCTCTGTATCCCGATCCTGCCGTTCATGGGCATCGTCGCGATCGTGATCAAGCTCGACTCGCGCGGGCCCGTCTTCTACCGTCAGGAGCGGATGGGCCGCGGCGGCAAGACCTTCCTGATCTTCAAGTTCCGCTCGATGCATGTGGGCGCCGACGAGGCGCGCCTCGAGCTTGCCGAGAAGCAGAACGACTACGACGGACCGATGTTCAAGCTCAAGGATGATCCGCGCATCACGAGGATCGGCGGCCGCCTGCGACGCTGGAGCATCGACGAGGTGCCGCAGATCCTCAACGTGATGAAGGGCGACATGAGCCTCGTCGGCCCGCGGCCACTGTGGATCGAAGAGGCCAAGCAGTGCCGCGGCTGGACGCAGAAGCGCCTCGACATCACGCCCGGCATGACCGGCCTGTGGCAGGTGTTGGGGCGCACCAACATCCCGTTCGACGAGATGGTGAAGCTCGACTACATGTACGTCACCGGCTGGAGCCTGAGCTGGGACATCAAACTGCTGATGCAGACCATCCCCGCGGTGCTCAACAAGCGGGGGGCGTTCTGAGACCTGATCGGTGAGCAGGCCGGCCGCGCCGGGAGCACCGCCTCAGCGGGGAGCCTCCCGAGCGACGGTCACGGCTGATCGTGGAGTCCGGCGAGCAGACGAGCACCCGCGTCACGTCCACCAGGCGGGGTCAGGCGTCTGCGTAGTAGCCGTGGCCTGAGGAACGGGCCTTGGTCTTGACCAGGATCGCGCCCAGGTGTGTGCAGGGCATGAGGGCCAGCAGGTCGCGCATCTCGAGCAGCGTCGAATGATGAGCCTTGGTGATGTCGACGACGACGACAAGGGCCTCGACCTGCGCCGCCATGGCGGCTGCGTCACCGACCTCCATGAGGGCCGGCGAATCGATCAGGACCACGTCGGCCTTGGTCTCCTGCAGGGCCTGGATGATCTCGCCGAAACGCCGGGAGGCGACCACCTCGCCAGGATCCGGCACCCACGGCCCCGCGGGGAGGATGTGCAGCGTCCGCTCTCCAACCACCCGTGACTCGACCTTGGGCCGTGTTCCTCCACTCCTCGTCATGCGGACGACCTGCCTGCGTTCACCCGCGACCTGTCCTGCGGCGAGCGTGCTGGGCACGGCTGCGGCGGCCCGACGGACGGGAGAGAGATCAACCTGGATCAAAGCCTCTTCGACCGGCACGGAGCCCATGGCGACGCTTGAGAGCCCTGCCTTGTTGGCCAGCCCGAAGTACTCGTGGACGCGCGGACGACGCAAGTCGCCGTCGACGAGGACCACCCGCTTGCCGGCCATCGCCATGGTTATGGCGAGATTGCAGATGGTCGTGCTCTTTCCTTCTCCGGCGAGCGCGCTCGTCACCAGGATCGATGAGGAGTTGTCGGCGTTCATGTAATCGAGGTTGCTGCGCAGGAGACGCAGTGCTTCGGCCGTTCGGCCTCCTGAGTCGGTGAGCGCTACCAGGGGCCCCTCCTTGAGCCGGTTGCGGTCTATCTCGGGAATCGATCCAAGGACAGGCAGGCCGAGTACTTCGGCCGCCTCGCGCTTGCCGCGCACGCGCGAAGTGAGGGGATCGAGAAGGAACGCGAGACCGATCCCCACGAGCAGCCCGACGCCCAGACCGACTGCGGCAGCCTGCTTGGGCTTCGGGGCGGACGGCGTCGTGGGCGTCTCGCCCGGCGAGATGAGTTTGAAGTCGCCGGTGGCTGTGGTGCCGAGGAGCTGGAGGTCTGCGAGCTGTTGCTTCAGCGTCAGGTACTCGGTCGTGCGGCGAGACGCGTCGGTGGAGTATCCGGTCAGGCTGGCTTTGACGGCGTCGATCGCCGTGTTCACCCTGTCGAGCTGCTGCGCCTTGCGCCACTCGGCGATCCCCTGGGCGTAGGCAGTCGCGACTGCGGCGGACTCGCGCGCGTTGCCGCTGGTCGCAGTCACGTCGATCACACCGCCGGACGTACCGGAGGCTGTGCTGCCGCCGGTGACTGCCGCAGTGACGTCGTAGGGCGTCAGGATCTTCTGCCCGAAGTACTTGTTCGCCCGGTCGCTGATCTCCGAGCTCCCCATGACGTCGACGACGCTCTGCACCGCGATCGCCTGAGACTGGGAGGAGTAATACGACGAGCCCAACGGATTCGTCGGATCGACGGGCTCCACGTAGAGCAGGGTCGCTGTGGACTGGTACTGTGCCGGCTGCCGCCAGGAGTAGGCGTACGCACCGATGGCCGCAGCGCACACGACGACGACGATCATCCACTTCCAGCGCCACAGGACACGCAGGTAGTCACCGATGGCGAGACCGCCGGCGCCTCCTTGGGGATTCTCAGGCATCAGCCCCTCCATGGAGATTACTGAGGCAATGGTATGGGCGCCGTCCCCCCGTGGCAAACGCCGCCGGGAACAGGCTCCCTACGCTCTCTCTCCCGCGGCCGCCGTTCGTAATCCCCAGCCGTTGTCCTGTGCCGGGGATGGCCCGCTCGCAGCTGCGGACGGCTTTCACGACTATACTATCGGTGTCCGGAGGCGAGCCTTTAGGGCTCGCCGTCCAACCACTGGGGATGGGCGGTCTGTGTGGAACGTCGGCGGGCAATCGAAGCATCGCTCCATGGGCCTGACTGTCCGGCACACTGTGCTGGTCGCCGCTGTCGCTGCATCTGACGATGTCCGGGCAAAGGGATAGTGGATGCGCGTAGTCCTGCTCGACACGAGCAACCCGGACGAAATGACCGGCGGGCAGTCGGTCTTCATCCGCAACCTGATCCCGCGTCTCGGCGCCGACGTGAGGGT
The DNA here is from genome assembly GCA_963798285.1 of uncultured Thermoleophilia bacterium. Taxonomy (GTDB): domain Bacteria; phylum Actinomycetota; class Thermoleophilia; order UBA2241; family UBA2241; genus CAIXSE01. The sequence goes on from CAWCSR010000002.1 coordinate 728,343, forward strand.
GGTGGGGGCGACGAGCGGCGGGGACCGTCTGGGGAAGTGGCAGCGGCGCAGCCTGCGGGGCGTCGCCTACGACTTCCTGCCGGTGGCGCGCATGCCAGAGCCGGGCCACCAGCCTGTCGTACCGCTGCGCCTGTCCAGCTGCCTCGGCGTGGCGGCCTTTCGCCGGCGCATCCTCGATGCCGGCGACGTGATGTACGTGCATTCTCCCGAGATGGGCCTGCCGCTCACGTTCGGGCCCGGCGGCAAGCCGATCGTCATGCACATCCATGGCGCGGCCAATCCACTCACCGCCTCTCGCTACAGATGGGCACGGGGCGCCTTCCTGCTCAGGTGGTACGGGTGGTTGCAGCGGCGCGTCATCCGCAAGTCCTCCCACGTGCTGTCGGTCGACGAGAAAGGGCTGGCGCTCGCACGATCGAGCCTTGCGCCCGGCAGCAGGACGGGTCTCATGTTCCTGCCGATCTGCGTCGACCAGAACCTCTTCTGCCCAGGTGAGCGAGCCGACGCGCGGGTCGCCCTCGGCTTGCCCGTCGAAGGGAGGCTGCTGCTCTTCGTCGGTCGCCTCGAGGCTGCCAAGGGAACGGCTCGTCTCGTCGAGGCCCTCGGCGCTCTCGTTGCGCGCCATGCGTTGATCCGCCTCGTGGTCATAGGCGACGGCTCTCAACGCGCGATCATGCGACAAGCAGCGCGCCGGCTCGGCGTGGACGACCGGCTCACCTTCGCCGGCTGGGTCGATCACGATGCGCTCCCCACCTGGCTGCAGGCCGCGGACGCGCTCCTGTTGCCGTCGGACTACGAGGGGCTGCCCACTGCGGTCATCGAGGCGCTCTCCTGCGGTGTCCCGGTCGTGGCGACTGCGGTCGGCGGACTGTCCGGCCTCATCGATGGGACCAACGGCGTCCTGCTCACTGAGGTGTCGTCGGCGGCGCTGGTCGAGGCCACGGAGCAGGCTCTGGAGCGCGAGTGGCACGTGGCTGATCTGACTCGTTCCGTGGATGAGTACTCCGCGGAGCGCGTGGCTGCGCAGGTGACGGAAGTGCTGAGGCGCGCGGCGACCTGACTAGCCGGCTGGCGCGCGCGTGGCGGGCTTCGCCGAGCTCCCGAGCACGTCCTCGAACACGCCGCGCAGAAGCTGGAGGTTCCGCGCCGCCGTGTACTTCTCCTCGTACTCCGCCCGGGCCGCTTCCCCCATCCGCCGCCGTCCACCCTCGTCCTCCCAGAGGGCAGTGGCTTTGGCGATCATGTCGGCGGGGTCTCCAGCCTGGTAGAGCAGCCCGGTCACTCCCTCCTTCACCAGTTCGGCCTGCCCGCCCAATCGGGAGACGAGCACGGGTGTGCCGTGGGCATATGCCTCGATGATGGTCATCCCGAAGGTCTCCGGGAGCACCGAGGGGAACACGAGGTAGGCCGCACCGCGTAGTGCGGCGTCCACACCTTCACGGTCGCTTGGTCCGAGGAACGTGACTCGGCGGTTTTCGGCGGCTGCGCTCTGGACCAAACCGCGCAGCGGCCCGTCGCCCATCACCCGCAACTCGTGCGGCACGGTGCGCCACGCCTTCAGCAGCGAAGCGATCCCCTTCTCGACGCTCAACCGGCCCACAAACAGCGCGTAGTCACGCCTGGAGCGTGCCGGATACTCCGTCGGGTCATCGGCGAAGTGGGGCTTGACGACGATCCGGTCTGCGGGCAGCCCCGCCGACGAAAGGACTTCCTTGGAGAATGCGGACGGCGCGATGAAGCGATGCACTTTGTTGCCCCAGGTGTGCCGCCGCCGTTGTCTCGCGATCATGCGGACGACCGCCAGCGTGCCGGGTCTCGAGCCCCGGTAGCACGCACCTGCGACCGCGTGAAGCGGTGATCCGTGGAGACAGAGCTGGCAAGGCGACCCCCGGCGCAGCATCACTCCGTTGGCGCAGAAGTAGCGGTAGTTGTGGAGGGTGTGCACGACGGGGACGCCGGCGTCGACGCAGGCGTCGAGCACCGACGGCGTCAACACGGGGAAGTAGTTGTGGAGATGGACCAGGTCCGGTGCGGTCTCCTCCAACAGACGCGACATGCGTCGCAGCGAGGGCTCGGAGAACGGAAGGCGGGCGGCGATCCTCGCGGCGCGGAGAGGGTCCTCGAAGTCCACGTTGGGGACGATCGAGACGCGGACATCTTCTCCGCCCGCGGCGAGGAGCGCCGATTCACGCTCGACGACTTCGTCCTCTCCGCCTCGTCGGGCATAGGAGTTGTGGAGCACCAGGATGCGCATGCTGCTCGTCAGTGGCCCAGCCCGGTGGCGTCCACCGGATCGAGGAAGCTGCCGGCCGGCGTTACCATGACACCACGGATCATCCCGATGAGCAGGCCGATCGCGACGCTCGGCTGATACGTGGCGATGCCGTTCAGCATCGACATCACGAAGAACGCCGCCACTGCGCCGAGCGCCAGGATCGCGAGGCTCTTCGCGTTCGCCGACTGTGCGCGGTTGCGAAGGATGTGCACCGGCGCCGCACCCATCCAGAGCAGCAGGAAGATGAAGCACAGCGCCAGGACAAGGCCTCCATCCAGCAAGAAGTCGAGCAGGTCGTTCTGGGCGCCTACGAAGATGCCGAGCGCGGTTTCCATCACTTTCTCGGAGCCACCCGCGCCGCGCCCGATCAGGGTGTGGAGCGGGCCATCGAAGGCGGCATTGACGGCCGTGCGCCAGATGGTCAGGCGCCCCGATCCCGCTCCGCCCTGCGCGGATCCGGATGACGACAGGAGCGTCAGGTCGGCGAAGCGCGCGAAGATCCGATCCCTCACCGTATAGGCGGCCAGGAGCACGCCCACGGCGATGGCCGCACCGGCCATTCTGCCCTTGCCCTTGCTCTTGGCCGTCACGGCGAGCAGCGCGAACAGGATGATCGCACCGCCGATCAGGGCGGTCCTCACGTACGACAGGATGATGGCGGCCATGAGCCCTGCGCCGACCGCCAGCGACATGATGCGCCGGCCGGCGAGCAGGGCGCCGGCGAGCGCGAAGGGCATCAGCAGCACAGCGCCGATGGCGAGGGGGTGTGGCAGCTGTCCTGAGACGCTGCGGAGTGGGTCGCCGTAGAAGGCGGCGCCGTAGCGGTTCTGGGCGATCATGACGCCGACGGAAAGGACGAGCGTGGCGCCCATGGCGATGCCGGCCCACCAGCACATGAGCTGTCCGCGGCGGTCACGGCTTATCTGCTCGGCGGCGAGCATCACCAGGATCCACGAGGCCACTTTCGTCCAGCCCGAGACGGCGGTCATGACATCGCCGCGGACGACCGTGAGGACCAGAAAGACCACCAGGAATGCGAGCGGGACGGCGGGCAGCCGCAGCCGGTGCTCCTTGTCGGCGTTCTCGAGCACGAGGAAGAGACACGCTGAGACGACCATGCCGAATCCCCACAACTCACCCAAGGTATAGCCGTGGAATTCCTGGAAGACGAACGCGTCGACGAGCGGTCTGAGCGCGACGTAGGCAAGCAGCGCGACCGCCGGCCGCCATATGAAGAGCGCCGCGTAGGCCAGGACGACCGAGCCGAGGATGGCCAGGTCGCGCGTCGCCGGCGAGGCTGCGAGCGTGCCCACCAACACTCCGACCATCGCGAACGCGGCCATCGCGCCGTAGGCGACGCCCCGGCCGCTCTGCCACGGAGCCGAGAGCTGTCCTCGCTGGCTAATCGGCGTACCTCACATCCTCGTTTGCTTCGGTCCGTGCATCCTATCGCTGCGCCCGGCGCCCTGCGTGTTCGTGCACTTCCCAGAAGAACTCCGAGAGTCTCGCTACCTGGCGTTGGCGGCTGAAGTCGGCGGCGGCCGCCGCGGGCAACGGCTCCACGCCGCCGCTCGCCCTCTTCTCGCTGATCCACGCCCGGAGTCGCCGCGCGATCTCCTTCGGGTCCGACGACGCGAGGCCGAGGTGACGCTCGGTGATCAAGGTCGCGGCGGCTCCTCCTTGCGGGGCGCCGACGGCCAGCACCGGCCTGCGTGCCCCGAGATACTCGAAGAGCTTGCCCGGCAGGACGCCCTGCTCGCCTTGCGTGTCCCACATCACGAGGAGCAGGACGTCGGCGGCTGACTGGACGCGCAAGGAATCGGCGTAGGAGACCTCCGGCGTCGCCAGGACGCTCGCCTCCACGCCGCAGGCTCTCGCAAGGGCGGAGATGGTCTCGTGTCCCGGACCGTAGAACTCCACCCGGACCCGGCCTGCATCGGCGCCCAGCTCTCTGATCGCCTGGAAGAGAGGTGTGGGGTCGCGCTTGCCCCCGTAGAGGCTGCCGAGGTACGCGATCAGGAGGGGGGCCTCTGGATCGCCGCGTCCCGACGGCGCGGCAGGGCGTTCTTCAAAGCCGTTGTAGACGGTGCGCACGGGCAAGGAGTACTTGCGCGCGAGGTGGTCTGCCCACGGCTGCGACACGGTCACCAGGCCGCTTGCCGTCCCCAGTACGTTCGCTTCGATGCGGGCGTCCACACCATGGAACCAGGGAGCGAGATCGCGGTAGTGGTTGTCGGACCACAGGTCTCGCAGCTCTCCGACCCAAGGGATGTTGCAGCACCGCGCGGCGGTCGCGGCCACCAGCAGCGAGGTCTGCGGACCGGCACTTGCGTAGATGAGGTCGAAGGGTGTGGATCTGGCGAGACGGAGTGCGGCGGCCAAGGCATACGGATACCAGCCGATGCAGTCGTCCGGCATGTAGAAGACGTTCCGCTGTGCGAGCCTGAGCAGGCGTTTGGCCTGTGACAGCGGGGTCGTGCGCGCGCCGACGCCGACTTTGGCGGCGCCGTCGGCGCCCGCGCCCTGGCGGGAGATCGAGCGGGCGACGCGCCACCCGAGCCAGGGCGTGAACCGCACGTGATCGGGAGGCAGCTCGAGCGCCAGGTCCAGGGAGGCGGCCTGTCTCCCCGCCGTCACCACGCGGACGTCGTGTCCGAGCGCCGCGAGGTAGTCCGCTGTCTGCCCCGTCCTCACGGCGCCGACACTGTGGTACGGCGGGAAGAAGTACGTCACGAACAGCAGCCGCAGCCGTGGGCTCGACGGTTCACGCCGCGTCGAGGGTGCGCTCGTTTCGGCCCCATTGACGACCAAGCTTCCTCCGGCGCCGATCCGCTAGTTGAAGGTGCGCCACACCAGGTAGCGGTTGACCACGGGAAGTGAGAGGACCGCGACCGTCCCGACCCGGCGCAACCCCGCCTTCTCGATGCCCGATCGTGATGCCGCGTCGTCCATGGCAGCCTTCATGAACACGCGCTGCATCCCGCACTCCCGTGCCTGTTCCACGAGGCAGCTGATGACCTCGGGGTAGATGCCCCGGCCTCGGAACTCCGGCAGCGTCTCGGCGCCCGTTATCTCCGCATCCCCAGAGCGCGGCTTCAGCACTCGCGGGGAGTCTCGCGCGATCGCTGCCGCCGGCAAGAGCCACGAGACGTTCGCCAGCCGACCGTCCTCATAGGTGCCGTAGGCGTGGCTCGCGCCAAAACGCGCCAGCCTTTGCAGTTGGCGCTCGCGGAAGTCGGCGTCCGGGACGGTCATGGCCCGGAGGGCGTCCTCGTCCAGCTCCCGGACGCGGAGGCAGGTCGCGATCGTCGTTTCAGGTTCGACCGCCAGGTCCGCGGCGTACACGGCCAAGCGGGTGACCCGAGCTGTGAGAGAGTGCAGCAGCATCTTATGGTCGCAGCGGAACAACTCGGCGAGCCGGTTGATCTCGCGCACCCAGCTGGGGCCGACGAAGCACGTGGCCGACGGCAGGTACACCGGCAGCGCGCCGAACCGCTTCTTGAAACGCGCGAGCCCGCTGCCTTCCTCGGCTCCGCCGATGTTGAACGTCGTGATGCCGTCTTCCTTGAGCACGCCCATGATGTGCCTGAGCAGGAAGTGCGAGGCCCCGATCGCCATGCCCTCGGGGGAGGTGCCTCGCGAGTGGAAGTACGCTCCCTCGGGAGCTCGAAGGACGAGTCCGCTGGCCAGTACCTCATCGCCCCGGAGCGCCTGGTACAGCTCGCCCGCGCCCGATTCGAGGAGCATGCTGAATCCTTGCGGCGGACCCACGAACGGCACGTCCTCGCCGCGGGCGCGCCGCCTGTCCATGGAGCAGCCGATCATCTCCCGGTGGGCGGCGACCGCCTCGACCGCGCGTGTTCGTCGCACCCGGAGTCCGGCGCGCGCCGCCTTCTTCAGGTGCGTCTTGTGCCGCCGGTCGATCCTGGCGTCGATGTCGCCCGTCAGGTCGAGGATGTACTCACAGCGCATCCGCTGACGGCACGTGCCGACGCAGGGAATCCTGACACCTTCGGGGGTCCCGAAGCTGTCAAGTTCCATCTTCGTTACGTACTGGCGGCGGCAGAAGGCGTGGAATCCGGGCCAGAACGGACTGTCCGCGGCGACCGGAGGGAGCGACGGGACCTCGAGCTTTCTGTTCCATCCTCTCGTCTTGATGAACCCAGCGCAGCCGGTCGTCAGCCTGCCTTCATCGTCCCTGATCCCAAGGACCGTGCACGTCCATCCCGTCCGGCGCCTCGAGTCGAAGTAGGCCGGGGTGGCAAACGGGCTGGCGGGGACGATGGCGCTCAGCTCCGCCGCCGCTCGCGCGTCGGCCTTCTCGGCGACGAATCGTCCGCTCACGCTTGTCTTGTCCTCTGCCCGGTTCATCCGCGAGCGTGTATCGGTCTCGCTGCCTTATCCTTGAGCCAGCGCATCAACGCCTGCCGCTCGCGGCGCATCGACTCCGCCGCCTGATAGACCCGGCGGCGGCTCGTCGGACCGATGTAGCAGGTCGCCGACGGGAGACACTGCATCTGCGTACCGAAGTCCCGCTTGTAGCGTGCGAGACCGGAGCCTTGATCGGCCGCGCCGAAATTCAGCTTCGGCACGCCTTCGGCTCCCAGTTCCTTCGAGATGCTGTGGATGAGGTAGTGAGAGGCGCCCACCTTCATGCCCTCGGGTGCGGTCCCTGTCGAGTGGCCGTAGGCGCCCCGGGGTGCGCGCAGGACCAGGGCGCTCGACAGCACGGCGTCGCCGGCCATGGCCTGATACAGGTCCCCGGCGCCGCTTTCGATGAGCGTGACGGCGTCCAGCGAGCCTTCGACCGCAGGCACGTCCTCGCCTCGGAAGCGCCTCCGGTCCATGGAGTGGCCGATCAGGTCTTGATGCACCTCCACGGCTGCCGCGGCCCGCGTTCGCCTGATGACAAGCCCGGCTTTCTGCGCCCTCTTGATGTTGGCCCTGTGCCGGTTGGTGAGCCGTGCGTAAGGATCACCAACCAGGTCGAGGATGAACTCACATCGGGTCCGGAACGCACACGAGCCGATCTCGGGTATCTCGACGCCCACCGGCGAGTTGAACGTGCCCAGTTCGAGCTTGGTGACGGCCTGTCGCTCGCAGAGGTCTCGCAGCACCTCCCAGAACGGACTGTTCGATGGCTCGGCAGGGAGTGATGGGGCCTCGAGCTTACGAAAGGGGCCTCTCGCAGCGACGAAGGCCGCGCATCCCCCTTGTACGCGGCCGTCGGAGTCTACCTTGGCGATGGCCCACGCCGCCCAGCCGGCCCTGCGTCTCGCTTCCAGGTACGCGGTCGTGGCGAACGGGTTGTCCGGCGCGCTGGCGCTGAGTTCCGCGGCGACTCTCTTTTCGACGGGCAGTGCAGTGAATGATCCGATCATGGTGTGGTCGCTTTCTGCTCCAGAGCGAGGGCGTCGACAAGGAACTTGGTGGCCCAGTTGAGGATCTGAAGCGGCCCGTAGTCGCCCCACGACGGCCAGGAGCCGGGCAAGCCGCCCCGCAGGCGGAGGTCCGGGTTGCGGATGTCGTGGCGAGCCATCAGATACCGGTTCGCCGCCGCCGCCGCCTCCCCATACCTCTTGTCGGCGGTGAGCAGGAACAGCTCGCTCCAGACGATGGAGGTCTGCGCGGTCCCCGTGAGACAGCACCAGTCGGCTCCAGCTGAGAGATCGGCGTTCAGGCGGCCCGGGATGAAGCCGTCGGCCGCCATGACCTCGAGGAGGGAATCGGCGAGGCGTCGTGCCCCCTCGGTCATGTCCTCACGGCCGGTCAACCTGCCGATCTCGAGCAGCCCCTGCATGGCGTACGCCAGTGTATGCAGCAGCGGCGATGTCGGATCGGTGAGGCAGCACTGCGGGAACCAGCCATTGGCGTGCTGCTGCGACAGGCAGTACTCACCGTTGCGCACGGCGGCCTCCACGAACCGACTCTCTGCGAGCTCGACACCGGCCTCGCAGAGGCCCCACGCCGCCATCACGTTGTAGAGCGTGGAGTCGGCGGCGAACTTCGAGTTGCCTTGGCGCCAGCGCCCGTCCGCGTCCTGCGTATCCGCCAGCCATTCCGAGGCCCGCGCAGCGGCCTGCCTGTGTCGTTCTTCGCGCAGCAGACGGATCACGGCGCTCCAGCCGAGGAGCACCATGCCGGTGTTGAAGACGGCCGGGGAAGGGTCAGGGTTGACCTTGCCGCCCATGACCGCGCCGGAGGCGAGCTGGATGTCGATCTCCCAGTCGGCCATGGCGACGGCGCGATCGATCAGGTCCTGGTCCCCTCTCGCCAGTCCCTGCCGGACAAACGTCTGGCAGATGTAGCCGGTGGTCTCGGGGTAGCTCAGGTCGAAGTCCTGCCCGAAGGACACGCCGTACGAGACGCCCTGGTCGTCGCCGGCGTCCTGCGCCCTCTTGAGCCAGGCCAGCGCCTCGTCGAGGTGACGGGGCAGGTCGAGATCTTCCGTATCCGGACTGTACAGAAGTGCGCGACCTCGCCCCCCGCGCAGGTTGCGTATGAGCCTTCTTGTCGACTCCCCGACGCCAAGCATGGTCTGCTTCCCTTAGGATGGAACTAGCCAAGGCTACCATGTCACAACATCGGCGATGCGCGAGAGAGGGGACGAGTGAAGGCAAGTGAGTGAAGACCGCGACCCAAAGGACGACGCCTCCGCCGCCCAGGAGTCGCGGTCCTTCCCGAGAAGGCTGGCCCATCGCGTGCTGCCTCGTGGTCGCTTCGGCCGGAGTGTCGCCATCCTTGTCGGCGGGACGACCGCCGCCCAGGCGCTTCTTGCGCTCAGCGCCCCCGTGCTCACGCGTCTTTACGGTCCGGCCGACTTCGGTGCGCTGGGGGTCTACAGCTCCGTGGTGGCCATCCTCGGTGTCATGATCGGTCTCCGCTATCTCCAGGCCGTCCCCCTGCCGGCCGAGGAGCTCGACGCCGCCAACGTGGCCGGGCTCAGTGTTTCGCTGGGAGTCGTCATGTCAGTGGCCGTCGGGATCATCGGCGTCATCCTCAGTCACCCGTTCGCCGATTTCATGGGCGTCCCTCAGCTGGCCCCGTACATGTGGCTGCTGCCGCTCAGCCTGTTCGGCAACTGCCTCTATCAGACGCTCTACATCTGGGCCATCAGGGAGCAGGGCTTCACGGTGATGGCGCGCACGCGCATCAGCCAGGCCGTCGCTCGCGTGGCGACGCAGGTGATCCTCGGCGTCGCCAACGTGGCTCCACTGGGATTGCTGCTGGGCGACCTCGCGGGGGGCGCCACCGGGTCCGGCAGCTTCGCCAGGCTCATCGGCGCCCGCAGGCCCGGGGTCTGGCGTTCGATCACCGTGGAGCGGATGAGGGCCGTCGGGCGCCGTTACTCGCGCTTCGCCTGGTACGGTACGCCGGCCGGCCTGCTCAACGTCGCCGGCCTGCAGGGTATCCCGCTCCTGGTCGCCTACTCCTACGGCGCCACTGTGGCCGGCTGGTATGCGCTCACCATGCGTGTGCTCGCCCTTCCGATGAGCGTTCTGGGCCAGGCGGTCGGGGAGACCTACTTCGGCATTGCGCCGCGGTTGCTGCGCAGCGATCCTCCCGCTCTGCGGCGCCTGTTCAGGACATCCGCCATCAGGCTGTTCCTGATCGGCATCGGTCCCACCCTGATCCTCATGATCGCGGGGCCGCTCCTGTTCTCCGTCATCTTCGGCGCCAAGTGGGAGATGGCCGGCGTCTACGCCCGCTACCTGGCGCCGGCGCTTCTCGCCCAGCTTGTCATGTCGCCGCTGTCCGACACTACGATCATCCTGGAGCGGCTGGACCTGCAGTTGGTGACAGACGCCGTGCGCGTCGGTCTGGTGCTCGCGGCGTTCTTCGGCGCCAACGAGCTGTCGTGGAGTCCGAACTCGGCGCTGCTCGCGCTGTCCGCGGCACTCTTCCTCAGCTACATCGTGTACTTCTTCGTCGCCTGGTCCCTGGTCCGGGGCCTCAAACCCATCGAGGATGATGACCCGGGGGGCGGCGCGGCGGAGGCGTGAGCGGCCGTCGGTGGTGGCTCGCGATCCGGGGGTGCCGCGCGGCGCTCAGAAGGCGTTGCGACTGAGCGTGGCATGCGCGCTTGCAGGAGAGCCGGCAGGCAGGGAGATGGCAGTGCTGTTCGGACCGAGGCCACGGAAGTCGCAGCCCTTGACCACGACCGGCCGGTCGGGCTGCAAGGTCGAGGCATCGCCCATGGCGACGCCGACGGTGCCGGGGGTCCCGCTCTTGAACACGCACTGACCGACGAGCCCGCCGCCTGTGGTGGGCGCCGTGTCCCCCAGACCCAGGAGGCGGATCCGCGCTCCCGACGGGTTCGCCACTGCCGCGTCGAACCGGCTGCCGGTGACGGACCACGTGACGTCGCCGGTGATTTCGACGAGCCGGACCACGTACTGCGGGCTTCCGACCTCGTAGGACCGGTAGTACATCGTCGTGTCCTGGATGGAGACGCTGGACGGCCCGCCCCCGGGGGAGCCTCCGCACTGGAGGTTCACGGCCACCGGCCACGTGTCGGCCACCGCGCGCTGACCGGTGGCGCTGAAGGAACAGCCGGTGATGTCGACTTCCGTGACGGGCGTGCGTTCGGTCATCCCGAAGAAGCCCACACCGCCGGTGTCGGGGACGGTGCTCTCTACTGTGGACCGGTCGAGGATCAGGGTGCCCAGTGGCCTGACCGTCGCAGGAGTGCCCACGACCCAGCCGTTGCTGGAACCCGTATCGGCATTCTGCCGATGCACGCAGCGGCGCCAGATGATCCTCTGACCGGAGGCGCCGCCGATCGGCCACCCGAGGTTGTTGAAGTAGTACCCGCAGAAGGTGGCGTCCTCTGATACGCAGTCGGTGAGCAGGGCGTAGTGCCAGCCGTTGACCTCGTAGTTGTTGTCGCCGGACCCGCGAAAGTCGCAGTTGCGGACAAAGAGTCTCCCGCAACTCGCGGCCCCTCCCATGAGCATGCCGTCCCCAACCCACCCGGTGCGGGTTCGGACGCCGCTGTCCCAGGTGCATCCTGTCAGGCTGACGTTGTCGATCTGGATGTTGACCTCGCCCGGCTTCTTGGGCCAGGTGCCCTCGATGCCGTAGTCGATGCCCGCCACCGTGAACCCGTGAGTGCCTCCTTCAAGACGGACGTTCTCGATGGCGATGTTGCGGATCGTGTTTCTCGTGCTCTCGTTCGGACTTGTCTGGCTGACGGAGATGGACACTCCGACGCGGACGGACTGCTGATGAGGAGAGGTGTCGGTGAGGATGTTGTAAGCGTGGATGTCGCGCACGATGATGTCGTCGACGTTGATGCGGCTCATTGCCGTTCCGTCGATGGCCGTGAAGCCGACGACGTGGTCGACGCCGGCGACGTGGGCCGCGTCGATGGAGAAGCCTCGCACGCTGAAGTGGGCGAACGTCTGGTGGTCGGCCGTCCGGTCGAAGTCCAGGAAGCGGGGGACGTTCGGGGTCAGTCTGATCAGTGCGCCGTACCCCCACAGGACGAGCTGGTGCGTGTTGCCCGGCGGGAGCTTGAGACCGCCGGCGTTCCGGCTGTCCAGGAGGTAGGTGCCTCGGGGGAAGACGATGGTGCCCCCGGTGGTGCCGCATGCATCGATCGCGGCCTGGATCGCAGCGTAGTCATCGGTCGCGCCGTTGCCGGCCGCGCCGAAGTCCCTGACGTTGACGACGTGCCCCCCGCTGGGCGGCGGCGTGGCGCGGGGCGAGACCAGGTGGGCGGGTGGCGATGGCTGGGTGGTGGGGGAGCCGCATCCGCACACGAAGAGGGCGACACCGGCCAAGGCTGCGCCGAGGGCAAGCGACAGGGATCCCGCCACCCGTCTCCTCCGTCGTGGTCCCATCGCGCCCTCCTCTCGGCGCGGTCTCGTGGTCGACCGGCCGACGCGTCATCTTCAGCCCGGACCGGTGGGGCCCGGTGGTGCTGTGGCACCATTGTAGTCGGGCCGGGAGAGCCGAACGAGAGGGCTTCCTGCAGCACAGCACGAGGGCGGCGCCTCGGCGCCGCCCTCGTGCTGTGGTCCGTTCTGTCGTTATCTTGGTCGGCCTCAGTCTCCGTCGTAGACGAACGCCGCAGTGGCCTTGCTGACGTCGGTGAAGCTGGTCGTGCCGCTGTTGCCGGTGACGTAGGCGAGCTGGTGCTCACCGGCCACCTGGGGAGTGGTGTTGTCGACGACGTTGTTGCCTTGGCTCACGAAAGGCGTGTAGCTGCCGCCGATCGCGTAGTACTGCAGGTAGATCTTGCCGGTCGCGTCCTGCACGTCGTTGTCCCGCACCGTGTTGTAGCCGCAGGGAGCGCGGCCGTGGGTGGCGGTCACGCTGCCGGCGGCGACGGCGGTGTAGTCGAGCGACTGGACCTTGATCTTGCCGCGCACCAGCGTGTTGTGCTCGATCGTGTTGCCGAAGCAGAGACCGTAGAGGATGACGGCCGCGTAGGGGTCACTGCCTGCGGCCGAGGTGCCGGTGTTGTAGGCGACGTAGTTGTTCTTGAAGCAGGCGCCGATCTCGACGTGGTCGCCGGCGGCGGCGCCGGCGAGTGAGCCGGAGACGGTGAAGCTGCTGCCGCTCTGCGCGGTGATCGTGCGCGTGTGGCCGCGCAGGGCGCCGTCGACGAAGACGATGTCGTAGCCGACGTAGTTGGGGAAGGCGAGGTTGGCGAGGGTCACGGTCTGGCCGCTCACCGAGGCGACGGCGCCATACTCGAGTGCGCCGCAGTCGCTGCCGTCATTGGCCTTCAGGTCGAAGCTGATGCCCTCTTCCGAGTAGCCGGAGTAGACGTTCCCGGTGATGACGTTGTCCTCGATGATCGAGTTGAGGCCGCCGCCGTTGGCGCTGCGGCTCCACATGGAGAGGATCGCCGTGGTGCCGCCGCTGATGGTGTTGTTGGTGATGTGGTTGCGCTTGCCGCCGAGGATCTGGATGTTGCCGCCGCTGCCGGCGGTGCCGGTGAAGGTGTTGTGGTCGATGGTGCAATCCTGGGCCAGGTAAAGGATGACCCGCGCGTGAGTGTACTCGGAGGTGCCGGCGATGAAGCGGCAGTTCTTCACCGTCATGTTCTTCACGAGGGAAGCGGTGTAGCTCGAGGTCTCGCCGATCTTGATCGCCGTGGCCGAGCCGTAGCACTGGAAGGTGAAGCCGTCGAACGTGGCGTTGTTGGCGCCGAAGATGTCGTCCTGGGTGCGCAGCGTGGCGCCGGCGGGGGCGTAGTAATAAGCGCCGGCGAGAGCGTTCATGGTGCCCGTCAAGCGGTAGGTGCCGGCCGGGAAGTAGACGTATCCGCCGGCTGCGACGGCGGCCTTGGCGGCTGCGGTGATGGCGCCGCGGTCATCGGTCACGCCGTCGGCCTTCGCGCCGTAGGAGGTGACGTTGTAGGCGGCGCCGGGGATCGGGGCCACCGTGGCGGTCGGCGTCGGCGTCGGGATCACGGTGGGGGCCGCCGTCGGCGTCGGGATCACTGTGGCGGTGGCCGTCGGCTTGGGGGTCGGAGCCACGGTGGCCGTCGGCGTTGGGGTGGGCGTCGGCGTCGACGGGACGGCGCTGATCACCGTGATCTCCGCAACGGACGCAGGGGCGCCGGAAGGACTCACTCCCAGGGCCCGGACGCGCACGAAGCGGGCCGACGTGTTCATACGGTCGGTCGTCGTGCCCCTCGTCAGGTTGTGGCTGCGGTCCACCGCTGTGGTGAAGCTGACGCCATCCAGGCTTGTCTCTATGCGATAGCGGAAGGACCGCCTGCTTCCGTTCCAGGCGGTCTTCACGCCGGAGACGGTCGTCGTTGCACCGAGATCGACAGTCCACCATTGCGGGTAAGAGGTGCTGCCCGCCGTCCACACCGTCGTGGTGCTGCCGTCGTTGCCTTCCGCTGCCGAATCACCTCTGGCTACACTGCTCGCCCAGGAGGGTCTGGCGATCGACACTGGTGATCCTGCGAGGATGATGGGCGCAGCCGCGACCTTGGCCAGGAGTACGAAGCGCTGGTGACGACCGACGACGCGATACCCCTTCTCCCCGTGCACTTTGACGTACCGGTGATGGTCCCGGACGGTGAGAACGTGATGTCCACGCTTGACCACGTCGGCGTGGCGGCGGTGCTTGATCACGCGGAAGCGTAACGCCTTCGGCTGGGGTTTCGCTCCTGCCAGCGCGGGGGCGCTGACGCAGACGGTCAAGAGCAGCATGATGAGTAGTGAACCTGCGATGGCTAGTCTCTTCGGCACTGTAACCTCTCCAGGGCGGGGATCCTGGTCGACGCCGGCGCCGAGACCGCTCCTGGGAGCTGGTGTCGCACCGGGTGCGACTCACTGGAATTCCGTTGGCCGTATGGCGAGCGGTGGTGTTCGCTCGCAACTAGGAGTCGGCGCAGAGAGGACTTTCTGAAGGGCCTGGACACATGTCTATCGCCAGACCAGGCAACGACCGGGCGAGACTATGTGGATGGGCGGCGCGAGGGCGAAGAGGGGAGAGGCAGCCGGATGGCGCTGTGCCCCGAGCAAGGCGTGAGGGTGGGGCGGCGTGTCACTGGAGGCGGTGCCAGGAGTCGAACCTGGGATCGTGGCTTTGCCGGCCACCGCCTTGCCACTTGGCCACACCGCCCGGGAAAACGATATGCACATAGTAGCGTTTGCCGGTGCGTCGTGGAAGGACGGGGCCGCGTCAAGTTGTGCCGAAACGAGTCGACTTTGTAATCTGAGGACAGCGTCGGCGCCATACGACGGACCACCATCGCCCCAAGGAGCACGCTGCACATGAAAGTGATGTACGTAGTCGGGGCAAGGCCCAACTTCATGAAGGTGGCGCCCGTGCTGGCGGCGGCCGAGCGCTGGAATGCGGCTGGTGGCCGCCCGGCGAGGTTCGAGTCGGTCCTCGTACACACGGGGCAGCACTACGATGAGCTGCTCAGCGGCGTCTTCTTCAAGCAGCTCGGGCTACCTCAGCCTGATGAGTACCTTGGCGTCGGGTCCGGCTCTCAGGCCCTGCAGACTGCCCGCCTCCTCGAGGCGCTGGAGCCTGTGGTGTGCAGTCATCGGCCGGACGCCGTCCTGGTTCCCGGCGATGTCAATTCCACCTGCGCCGCAGCTCTGGTGGCTGCGAAGCTGAACGTGCCTGTGATCCACCTGGAGGCCGGACTGCGGAGCGGCGATCGCACCATGCCGGAAGAGGTCAACCGGATCATTGCCGATCACATCTCCGACCTGCTGCTCACGACCTGCGCCGACGGGGACGCCAATCTGCTGCGAGAGGGCGTTGCCGCGGATCGGATCGTCAACGTCGGGAACACCATGATCGACTCACTCGAGCGACTCCGCATATCGGCAGAGGGCACCGCAGCGAGCACCCGGGTCCGCCTTGGCATCGACAAGGGTTCGCTCGTCCTCGCGACCCTTCATCGTCCCAGCAACGTCGACGAGCCCGAGCAGCTCCTGCGTCTGCTCGAGGTGCTTGGTGAAGTGTCTCGCGACCTGCCCGTCGTGTTCCCCGTACACCTGCGCACTCTGGGCAGGCTGCCGGGTCTCTCACCACGGTGGGATGGCAAGCGCTATCCGCAGCTTCACCTGACCGAGCCGCTCAGCTATCTGGAATTCGTCGGTCTCATGACTTCGGCCGCTGCCGTGGTGACGGATTCGGGGGGTGTCCAGGAAGAGACGACGTACCTCGGGGTGCCGTGCGTGACCGTTCGCACGACGACCGAGCGGCCTGTGACGGTCGTGCTGGGAACCAACAGGCTCGTGGATCCCGACGATTCTCTTGCGATCCGCGGGGCCGTGCGCGATGCGGTCGCCGCGGGACGGTCCGTCCCTCCTCCACAGGTGCCGCGGTGGGACGGCCGAGCTGGCGATCGCGTCGTAGAGGCGCTCTCCACGTGGGCCGCGTCGCGCGGAGCATGATCAGCCTGCCACCGCGGGGGCTCGGTCGTTCCTGCCCCTGACCGGCTTCTGTGTCTCGGGTCCACCGCGAACTGCGTCCGTGGGTCCCCGTCGTCGGGATGCGGGTGACGCCGTCGCCGCCGGTGGGGGCCCGGCGGATGGCACGGGCGGCCCCAGCGATGAGCCCGCCCGGGGAGGAAGCGCGGAGCGGAGGGGCGCTGAGTCTGGCGCCGACCTCCCTGCCTGCGCCTCTCGCGCGGGAGCCTAGAGGCGGCGCTGGCGCAGCAGTTGCGCCGCCGCGAGCACCAGGAAGCGGCTGTTGGTGCGGGCGTATCGCTTCCACAGCCGGCCCGGCTCGCGTAGCAGGCGGTGGGCCCACTCCAACCCCGCGGCCTGCACCAGACGCCCTGCGGGCTGTACGGCGCCGGTGACGAAGTCGACCGCGGCGCCGATGCCCAGCATGGTCACGGGCAGCCGGTCCCGATGCGAGAGCATCCACATCTCCTGCTTGGGGCAGCCGAGCGCGACGAAGAGGATGCGGACCCCGGCGGCCGTGATGGCCTCGACCTGCTCCGCGTCCTCCTCGTCGGTCAGAGGACGGAATGGGGGCGAGTACCGATAGACGATGTCGAGGTCCTTGTACCCGGCTATCAGTCTCTTCTCGACGGCGGCGAGCACGTCCGGCCGGCCTCCATACAGGCCGATCGGCAGCTGGTGGCGCACGGCTATCTCGCACACCATGAGCATCACGTCGAGCCCGCGTGCGTGCTTCGCACGGCGGTCCCCGGCGATGCGGCAGAACAGATGCAGAGGACGGCCGTCGCAGAACGTAAGGTCGGCCGTCGCGAGCGCCGCGGCGAACGCCGGGTCGTCCCACGCCTCCATCACCATGTGCACGTTGGCAGCGCAGGCTACCCGGCCGACATCCTCGTCGGTCCAGGTGTGCACCATCTCGGCCGCCGTCCAGGCGCTGACCGGCAGGACACGCGTCGTGAGGACGGTCTGCGGCGAAACGCGCACCCGCCGATCCAGGGGTGGGGCCTCCGACTGGCGGCTCTGGGGAGAGGCGCTCATGTGGCGACCTCTCGCCGAAGCGGTGCCTGTCCGGCCGCGGCTGCCCGGCGCGGCACGATGCGCAGGCTTGTGCCCGGTGAAGCCCCGTCTGTCTCTCTCGCTGTCATGTGTCCCGCCCCAGTCTCCGTGTCCACCGGAGTGTCGCGAGGCGTGTCGGTTCCCCGGTGCCCGCCTGGTAAGGATATCGGCAGAAGCGCGTGAATCGCGAGCAATGGCCGTCGACTGCTCGTCGGTCCGACCCCGGTGTGCTCGCGTGACGCCGGCCTTAGGCCGGGCGGAACGCGTCACGCCGGTGCGCGCTTCCAGGTCGCGTTCATGGCGGTCGGCGGTCAGCCGGAGGGCGTGGGTGCCGGCGGGCGCAGCGTGCCCGGCCTCTCGGGCTCTCGTCCGCCGTTCTCTGCAGTCGTCGGAGCATCCCGCAACCCCCACAGCCGCCACAGGGTGACCGCATACGTCACCAGCAGCAGCGTGTTGCGCGTGACGACGATGGCGAGCGGCGCCGGCTGCATGCTCAGCAGGTTCCAGTAGAGCGCCGGGAACTCGGCCTGGGTGAGAGCGAGGGTGAGGCCGCCCAGTATGGCGATCCAGCGGTCACGTGCGGCGACCAGCGCCCATGCCGGCAGGATCCAGATGAAGTACTGCGGCGAGAGCACCTTGCCGAAGGTCATGAGCGCGAGCAGCAGCGCCAGCACGACGAGCGCCTGGTCCGCCGGCGCCGCCCGCAGGCGGTGGCGGCGCAGCCACACGAAGAGGTAGACGGCGGCCACGGCCAGCAGCGTGAGGCCGCCGGACATGTCGGCCGCGAGCCCGACACCGGGGGCGATGAGCGAGTGGGAGCCGTGGCTCCAGGCCCACGACGCCCAGTTCGCGCCTAGCAACTCGCCGAAGAGCTGTGGCGTTCCGAGCACGCTCTCGATCTGCAGCGGCCGCTCGAGGTGGTACTGGAACACGTACCAGACGCCCGACCACGATCTGAGCACGTAGGGCAGGAACGGCGCGACGGCCGCGGCGCCGAAGGCGACCAGCGGCCAGGCCCACCTGCGTGGGCGCCCCGCCAGCAGCAGTACCAGCGGCAGCAGCGCCAGCGGCGTGAGCTTGAGCGCGAAGCCCATGCCGATCACGAACGCCGCCGCCGTGTACCAGCGCTGAGTGATGCAGAGGATGAAGATCGCCATGAGCAGCGCGACCGCGACGTCGTAGCGGTTGAGCACGATCGTCCCGATGAGAGCCACGCTCACCGGGAAGAGGACCGAGGCCACGTAGGCTCGCCCGCCTCGGGGCCAGAGACGGCAGGCCACGTAGGCCGTGACCACCGCCGTGGCGATCGTGATCGCTCCCATCAGGATATTGAACCAGATGCCGTAGAGGCTCTCGCTGCCGGTGTGACCCGGGACTCGGAACAACGCGACGGCGAGCGGCGGGTATTCGACCTCGAAGGAGTGCGTGAAGGGCGTCTCCCCGGCGGCGATCCGTGAGGCGTATCCCCAGTACACCGGCAGGTCGGTGATGTCGTGCATCCCATACCAGAGGTTGGGGAACAGCCCGCCCATGACGAGCAGTGTGAGGAATCCGGCCGTGACCATCGCGAGCCACTTGTTGGGGGCATGGCGCGCGGTCGGCCTGCCGTCACCGGACGAGAAAGACACGCCGCCGACGGGCAGGCTCGGCGCGCCGTCGCCGGGGAGCGGCGGCGCAGCGTCGTTGGGGTGCGCCGGGGAGAGGGGTGGAGCGCTCACGCGCCGCGGAAGCTCCAGAGCTTGTTCAGCACGAAGTTGATCGGCATCACGCAGGCGATGGCGATGACCTGGCTGAGGTTGTCGCTCAGGTGGAGGCCCTGCAGCGCGATGGTGAAGATGCCGAGATTGACGAAGTACGCGATCACGCTGACCGTGAAGAACTTGGGCAGTTCGCTCGAGACTGCGCCCGTTGAGCGGAACGTCCAGCGCCGGTTGAGGTAGTAGTTGGTGAGCACAGAGACGACGAAGCCCAGTAAGTTGCCGAGGTACTTGGCGGGCGTCGGCGCGTCGCCCGCCGCGAGTCGCCACAGGAGCAGGGTGAGGTTGAAGACGGCAAGGTTGACGATGACGCCGCTGGCGCCGACGAAGCAGAACTTGATGAACTGCATGACGCTCTTCTTCAGGCGTGCATCCACGGGTCACCCTGGTGCGGTGGGAGGTCGGCCGCGCGGCGCCGCAGCGCTGGCCGCGCGGCCGCGAGACCGTCAGTCATGATACGTGATGCCCGCGCGGCCCCAAAACCGCCGCCGCGGCGTATGCGTCCGTTGGGCACAGCGGACACGATCTCGTCGGCGCGCGCGAGGAGCGATTCCGCGGCGAGGCTTGCCACGGTGTCCCCGCGTCCCACGCCGGCTAGGGCTGCTCAGCCGGTCGCGGAGGCTGCGGACCGCCGCTTCGCCGCTGCCGGCGCGGGTTCCTCCGCAGACTGCGGCGACTCCGGCAGCTTCCACACGGCGATCGCCGCGGTGATGGCGGCGGCGACGAGCACGACGTTGCGTGCGACCACCACCGCCACCGGTCCCTCCTTGAGCGCGACCACGTCCCAGTACAGGTGTGGAAACTCGACCTGGGTGAGCGCGATGGCGACCATGGTGAGGATGCCGGTGAGGCGCTGGAGAGGGCTGCGTCCCACGACGACGAGCGCTACCAGCGGAAACGTCCAGCACATGTACTGCGGCGAGAGGACCTTGTTGCAGGCGGTGAAGGCGAGCACGCAGGCGAGGGCGGTGACCGGGATGAATTCGGGCGCCGCCCGCAGCAGCGTCCGGCGGCGCCAGATGAGCACGTACACGCCGGCGACGGCCAGCAGCCCGACCCACACAGAGAATCGGGCCACGACAGCGCTGCCAGGACCGCCCAGCGACTGCGAGCCGAACGAATCGCCCGTGCTGATGCCCCACTTGCCCAGTGCGCCGGCGATCAGATAGAGCGTTCCCGGCACTGCCTCGATCTGCAGCGGGCGCTGAGTGTTGTACGTGATGACATAAGTGAGGCCGTGGAAGCGGCCGAGGAACGGCAGGAACGGTACGGCCGTGAAGACGAGGAAGCCGGCCAAAGCCCAGACGACGCGCCTCCGCGTCTCCGCGACGATGAGCACGAGCGGCAGGAGCATGCCCGGCGTGATCTTGAGGGCGACGCCGAGGCCGAGCGAAGCGCCGGCGGCGGTGGGATGCCGGCGGGCGAGGAAGAAGAGACAGGCCGCCAGCGTGAGCGCCACCGCCACGTCGTAGCGGTTGGCGGTGATGGCCCCCGCGGCGAGGATCGCCACGGCGTAGGCGCCGGCGGCGGCCAGCGGGCGCCGGAGCCCGCGCCAGACCGCGGCGGCCGTGGCGCCCGTCAGCGCGGCCGCCGCCGCGCTCAGCACGATCATCTCGGCGGCGAACCAGTTGGGGTATGACGCGGGGTTGCCGTGCGGTGGGAGCGTGATCAGCGGCAGCGCGAGCGGCGGATATTCGAAGAGGAAGTCCTTGTAGACCCGGAGGCCTTGGGAGACCTTCTGCGCGAACTGGATGTAGTAGTAGATGTCCGAGACGTCGAAGAAGTGGTACCAGGGGCCGCTGGGACGCAGCAGCCAGATCAGGAACGCCCAGGCGAGCCCTGTGAAGGCGACGGCTGCCGCGACGATCAGGGCTGTCTCGCCGCCGGGCCGGCCGACGGGTGCGAGGAGCGCCGGCCCGGCTCCGCCGACCGGCGCCTTCTTCGAGGCGCCGGCCGGGAGCTCGATCGGTTGGCCGCTCACCGTCGCGCCAGCCAGTCGTCGACCTCTCCGAGCACGGCGCCGAAGTCGGTGAGCGGGCGCCACTCGAGGCCTTCCTGCTCACAGCGCTCGGCCAGGTGGCCGCGCGCGAAGACGAGGTCGGCCTCTCGCGCGGGGCAGAGGTCGCTGGGTCCGTCGCCGAACACCAGGACGACGTCGCCGGGGCGGCGCAGTCGCCGCAGGACCGCCGCCTTGCATCTCTTCGGCCCGCAGCGCGGGCAGTCGCCGAGCGCGTCGCTGAACTCGAGGTGGTACGGCGGGCCGCCGTCTGGTCCTTCGCCGACCAGTTCGCTGGCGAACAGCTCGACGTCGGGCAGGTGGTTCAGCTTCCAGAACGCCTCGATGGCCTCGCGGACGCCGGCGCTGACGATCGCCGCCTCGCCGCCGCGGGCCTGAAGGCCGGTGAAGAAGTCGTGCAGGCCGGGCATAGGCTCGGCCGCTTCGAGGAGGCGCCGGATGAGCTCCGCCCGCGGCGCCCGGATCAGGGCGATCTGGCGGTCGAAAACCTCGGCGTGGCTCATGCGGTCGTTGTAGGACTCCTCTTCGAGCGCCCACCACTCGTCTCCGACGAACGGCTGCAGCGCGACCTCGTTGCACTCGTGCGTGGTCATGGTGCCGTCGTAATCGAGGAGGGCGAGGAGGCGCGGGGCCGCAGCGCCCGCCGCGCCCGCGCGTGTGGGCCTGTCGGTCATGGCCGAAAGTGTACACGCGCGAGGGTCGCGCCGCCGCCGCGAGGCCACGACGCAGCGCCGCGTCGCCGCGGCGCGACCACGGCAACCCCCGGCCGGCCGTCGCCGTCGGGAAGGCCATCGCCCTTCTGGTAGAATCGGCAATCCGGCCAGAAGCAGCAGAAAGCGAGCCACGTGAATAGTCGCCGCAGGCAGCCTATCGAGGGGGGCACCGAAGGGGCACCCCTCCATAGTCGCCGAAGGCAGCCTGGGGGCGCCGAAGGGGCACCCCTCCGCGACAGTCAGCCCCGGTTCCAGGACGTCTCGGCGCGCGTCGACTTCCCGGCGCTCGACGCCCGCATCCTCGCGTTCTGGAAGGAGCACGGCATCTTCGAGAAGAGCCTCGAGGGCCGTGACGACGCGCCCATCTTCGTCTTCTACGAGGGCCCGCCCACGGCCAACGGCCGCCCGGGCGCGCACCACGTGATCTCGCGCATCTTCAAGGACCTCTTCCCGCGCTACAAGACGATGCGCGGCTACCGCGTGCCGCGCAAGGCCGGCTGGGACACGCACGGCCTGCCGGTGGAGCTCGAGGTGGAGCGCCGCCTCGGCATCGACGGCAAGGGGCAGATCGAGGCCTACGGCGTCGCCGAGTTCAACCAGCTGTGCCGCGAGAGCGTCACCGCCTACCTCGAGGAGTGGGAGCGCTTCACCGAGCGCATCGGCTTCTGGGTCGACCTGGACGACGCCTACTACACGTTCACCAACGAGTACATCGAGTCGGTCTGGTGGCTGCTGCGGCAGATCTGGGACAAGGACCTGCTCTACCAGGGCCACAAGGTCGTGCCGTACTGCCCGCGCTGCGGCACGGCGATCAGCAGCCACGAGGTGGCGCAGGGCTACAAGGACGTCACCGAGGACTCCATCTACGTGCGCTTCCCGCTCACGGCGGAGTCGGCGAGCGAAGGTCTCGGCCGGGCTGGCCGACGGCGAGCCCAGGTCCGTCTCGCTCGCCGTCTGGACCACGACGCCGTGGACGCTCATCAGCAACGTCGGCGCGGCCGTGCACCCGGACGTCGCCTACGCGCTCGTCGAGAGCCGCGGCGAGCGCTTCATCCTCGCGCGCGACCTCGTGGAGAAGGTCCTCGGCAAGAAGGCCGAGGTCCTGCGCGAGTTCGCCGGCGCCGAGCTGCTGGGCCTGGACTACGAGGCCGCCCTTCGGCTTCATGACCGCCGACAAACGTGCCCACTTCGTCATCGGCGGCGACTACGTCACCACCACGGACGGCACCGGCATCGTGCACATCGCCCCCGCGTTCGGCGAGGACGACATGCGAGTGGGCATGGAGAACGACCTGCCGGTCGTCAACGCCGTCGACACCGAGGGCAAGTTCATCGCCGAGGTCACGCCGTGGGCCGGCGTCTTCGTCAAGGACGCGGACCCGGCCATCACCGCCGACCTCAAGGAGCGTGGCCTGCTGCTCGGCGTCGAGCCCTACGAGCACAGCTATCCCTTCTGCTGGCGCTGCGACACGGCGCTCCTCTACTACGCCAAGGCCACCTGGTACATCCGCACCACGGCGATGAAGGACGAGCTCATCAAGGCCAACGACGACGTCGTCTGGCACCCGGAGCACATCAAGAACGGGCGCTTCGGCGAGTGGCTCGCCGGCAACGTGGACTGGGCGCTCAGCCGCGACCGCTACTGGGGCACGCCGCTGCCCATCTGGCGCTGCGAGGAGGGCCACACGCACTGCGTGGGCTCCGTCGAGGAGCTGCGGAAGATGGCGGCCGGTCCCGTTCCAGAGGATCTGGAACTCCACCGGCCCTACGTCGACGACGTCGTCCTCACGTGTCCCGAGTGCGGCGGCGAGATGCGCCGCGCGCCCGAGGTCATCGACGCCTGGTTCGACTCGGGCTCCATGCCGTTCGCGCAGTGGCACTACCCGTTCGAGAACGTCGACGTCTTCAAGGAGCGCTTCCCCGCCGACTTCATCGCCGAGGCGATCGACCAGACCCGCGGCTGGTTCTACAGCCTGCTCGCGATCGCCACGCTCATCGAGGGCCGCAGCTCCTACAAGCGCGTGCTCTGCCTGGGGCACATCCTCGACGGCGAGGGCCAGAAGATGAGCAAGAGCAAGGGCAACGTCGTGCAGCCCGGACGACATCCTCGACCACCAGGGCGCGGACGCGTTCCGCTGGTTCATGTTCTCCAGCCAGCAGCCGTGGAGCCCGCGGCGCTTCAGCGCCGAAATGGTCGACGAGGTGGTGCGCAAGTTCCTGCTCACGCTGTGGAACACGTACAGCTTCTTCACGCTCTACGCCAACATCGACCGCTTCGACCCGACGGCGCAAGAGTCGCCGGTCGGGGAGCGGCCGCTGATCGACCGCTGGCTCGTCGGCGAGCTCAACACGCTCGTCAGGGACGTCACCGCCGGCCTCGAGGCCTACGACGCCACCGGCACCAGCCGGGCCATCCAGCAGTTCGTCGACGACCTCAGCAACTGGTACGTGCGCCGCAGCCGGCGCCGCTTCTGGAAGAGCGAGAGCGACGCCGACAAGCTGGCCGCCTACCACACGCTGCACGAGGCGCTCGTGACGGTCACCAAGCTGCTCGCGCCGTTCACGCCGTTCGTGGCCGAGGAGCTGTACCAGAACCTGGTGCGCTCGGTCGACGCCGCCGCGCCGGAGAGCGTGCACCTGTGCGCCTGGCCGGTCGTCGATGAGGCGGCCATCGACGCCGGCGTGTCGTTCGACATGGCGGCGGCACGTCGCGTCGTCGAGATGGGCCGCGCCGCGCGTAACGGAGCGGCGGTCAAGACGCGCCAGCCGCTGGCGGAGGTCGTACTGGCGCTGCCGGAGGCCGAAGGCCCGCGCGGTCGAGCGGCTCCGCGACGTCGTGCTCGACGAGCTGAACGTCAAGGATCTGCGCATCGCCCGCTCCGAGGACGAGCTCGTCGCCTACGTCGTCAAGCCCAATCTCAAGGTGCTCGGGCCGAAGCTCGGCAAGCAGCTCGGCCTGCTCCAGGCGGCACTCAAGGAGGCGGACGCCGGCGCCCTGGTCGCCGCCGTGCGCGCCGACGGCGTCGTCGTCGTCACCTTGCCGGACGGCGCCGTCGGTCTCGCCGAGGAGGACCTCCTCATCGAGACCGGCTCGCCGGAGGGCTACCGGGTGGAGAGCGAAGCGGGCCGCGTCGTCGCCCTCAGGACGGACGTCGACGACGCGCTGCGCGAAGAGGGCCTGGCGCGCGAGCTCATCCACGCTGTTCAGCTCGCGCGCAAGGCTGCCGACCTGCGTATCGAGGACACCATCAGCCTGACGCTGGACGTGCCGGAGGAGCTTCGCCCGCCGGCCGAGCGCCACCGTGCGGCGATCATGGCCGAGACGCTCGCCAGCGAGTTCGAGCTCGGCGGCGCCGCGGGCGACCACCGGGAGACGGCAAGGGTCGACGGCCGCGAGGTCGAAATCGGTCTCAGCGTGACGGGTACCATCTTCACCGTCACCTACGGCTGACGAGCGTAAGGGCCGGACCGCGAGTCGGCTCCGGCCCAGACGGCCGCCGGCACCACCGGCCGTCGCGATCCCGCCAGCCGGCGACGAAGGGAGAAGCCGTGGATGAGGTGCGTGACGCATCGCTCGATCTGCTCGTCGACCTGGCCCGACCCACATCCCACGACGCGGTCCTCGACTACGCGGCGGGAGCAGGTATGGCCGGGTTCTCGGTGGCGCCGGACGTCTTCACCGTCGAGGCGGCGGACGAACTTCCCGACACGCTGGACGAGGGCAAGCGGCTCGCGGCCGAGCTCGGTCTCGTCAATGTCGCCTTCACCCTGGTCGACCTCTACTCGCTGCCGTACAAGGATGGCGCGTTCACCCTTGTCGTCTGTCGCAACGCGTTCCACCTGCTGCCCGAGCCCACGACCGCCCTGGCCGAGCTGTTGCGCGTGCTCTCGCCCGGCGGCCGTGTCGTGCTGCTCGATCCGGTCGTGGACGAGGTGACCGACAAGGCCTTCAACGAGATTGCGCGCCTGCGTGAGCCGGCGCACCGCCGGCACTACCTGGCCGGCGAGCTCGACGAGATCGTGACGAGCGCCGGCTTCAGCGTGCGCCAGCGCGGCAGCCTGCGGCGCACCATCGACCTCGACTACTGGCTGCAGGCGGCCGCGGTGCCATCGCCAAAGGCGGACCTCATCCGCGGCCGCTTCAAGGCGCTGCCGGTCGAAGTACAGGCGCACCTGGACGTCGCCTTCTCCGACCGGCTCGTGAGCTTCAGCTACGACGTCGCCGGCCTGCGGCTCGAACGGGCCTGAGTCCACCGCAGCCTTGAGCTTGCCGCAGCCACCGACCATCTACTACACAGCTCGGCGGGAAGACCGGCGCCGGCGCGCGCGCCGGCGCCGCATCATCGCCCTGGTGGTCGCCGCCGTGGTCATCGCCGCGGCGTTGGCCGCGGTCGCCGGTCCGTGGTTCGGTCATCTGGGGCTGCCGTGGCCGGGAGGCTCGTCCGGCGGCGCGGGCAGTACGGGCGGCGCGTCCACCGCCGATGGCCCGCTGCGTATCATCGGCGCCGAGGATCTCTGGCACAACGGAGCTGTTGTCCTGCGCTTTCGCGACGCGTCCGGGAAGCCGGTGTCTGCGAGCTGGCGCATCGACGACGGCTCCTGGCAGGACGGCAAGCGCGTGCACGTGCGCGGCCCCGCCGACCACAGCAACGACGGCGTACACACCGTGGACGCGCGGCCGCTCGGCGGTGGGGACGTCTCAGCGTCCGTCAAGGTCGGCATCGACACGAAGCCACCTGAGGTCACGGCCGCCCAGGTCTCGCCTGACCGCACCGACGGCTCGGGCACCGTGAAGCTGTCGTTCACGGCGCCGGCCGAGGACGGCGTGACCGTCGATTGGGCCGTGGTCGATGTCCTCGACATACCGGTCGGCGAGAAGGGCACTCCGGCCGCGCCGTCCGGAACGGTGTCCGTCGCCTGGCAGGTACCGAAGGTAGCCGGTGAGGCGCTCGGCCCCGGCACGTACTGGCTCCGCGTCCGCGCCACCGACAGGGCGGGTAACGTCACTGAGGAGCGGGCGGCGCTTGCCTGCGTCCACCCCGTCAAGGCGCGCATCATCACCGACCTGCCTGCCGCGGGCAAGGAGGTGGCCCTCACTTTCGACGGCGGTTCGGGCTACGCCTGGCGCAGCCTGATGAACGAGCTGTACTCGCACGGCGCGCTGGGCACCTTCTTCTGCACCGGCCAGAGCGTCGACAAGTACCCGGAGATGGCGCAGCTGGCGGTCGACCAGCGCCAGACCCTCGGTAACCACAGCTATGACCACCCGGACTTCAGCACCATCTCCTACGCGGAGCAGGTCAGCCAGCTCAAGCGCAACGAGGAGTCATGGTGGAAGGCGTGCCGGGCGATCCCCCAGCCGTTCTTCCGGCCGCCGTACGGGTCGCAGACGGCGACGACCGTCAAGGCGGCCGGCGACGCCGGCTACCGCTACGTGGTCATGTGGAACGGTGACGCCGGCGACTGGCGCGGCATCCCCGTCGCCCAGGTCGTCGCGAACGCACTTGTCGCCGCCAAGCCCGGCGCGATCATCGTCTTCCACACGGACTGGGACGCCGACGCGGCCCTGCCCGCCGTCCTCAAGGGCCTGCGGAAGAAGGGCCTCAAGGCCGTCAGCCTGGCGCAGCTCTGCGCCGACGCCGGCCTGCCCTACTGACCCCGGCCGGCTCATCGACCTCACGGGCTTCGATCCATTCCCGACGGTACGGCCCGACGGGGATGCCCTCCTTCATGAAGAACGCCGCTGTCTCAGCATCGACGAGACTCCGGGGGGTCTCGAGCAAGGTCCCCCTCGGGAGCGGGCCGAATGCCTCGATGCCGATCTCTCCCCGCGATGCGGCGTGTTCGGCTGCGTCGGTCTGGCCGCCTGCCGGCGACCTGTGTGGCTGCTGGTCTTTGACACATCCATCGAAGACCTCTCGGGAGACGATCACCGCAGCTGCGTGGCCGCGCTGCGTGATGAACACCGGGATGCCATGCGCGACGGGACCATTGGCCACGTCCGACGTGTGCCGGCGGAGCTCCGGGCCACGGTCGGTCGGGCGGGAAACATATGTCCACCTCCCAAGGCGTCAGTGCAATCAGGGCATGCATGTCTTCCGGTACGTGTGGAGAGCGGACCGCGGGAGTCGAACGGCACCGGAGTCCCGGGCCGGGCGCCGAGAGTGGACGGTGCGGCCGCTCGCCAGGAGCACCGACAGAGCGGACGGGGCGGGCGCTCGCAAGGAGGGCCCGCCCCGTCCGGCGGATGTCTCGGTGTGCGGCCGATGGGCCGCGGAGACGGCGTCAGCCCAAGAAGGCGCCGAGCTCGTCGATGAGCTTGGCCTTGGGCATCGCGCCGACGATGCGGTGTTTGGCCTCGCCGCCGTCGAAGGCGAGGATCGTCGGGATGTTCATGACGCTGAACTGCTGCGCCACGGCCGGCGCCTCGTCCACGTTGAGCTTGACGAACTTCACGTCTGGATAGTCGCCCGCCATCTCCTCGAGGACCGGGCCGATCATGCGGCACGGGCCGCACCACTCGGCCCAGAAGTCGACCAGGACCTTGCCGGGCGCCTTGATGACCTCGGCCTCGAAGTTGTCCTGCGAGACAGCATCCACGTGGTTCCTCCTGTCGGTGTGTGCTCGCCAGCCTGACGCGCGGGCGGGCGCTGGTCTGCATTGTGCGCCGGCTGGCCTCATGTCAACGTCGTGCGCCGGCCGAGCTGTTTCAGCGTCGTGTGCCGGCGGAACTCATGTCAGTGTTGCGCGCCGGCGGCGGCGGCGCCGTCGGCGGCCGTGCCCTTCGTGCCGGGTGCGCTCTCGAGCTCGTCGAGGTAGCGCTCGGCCTGGACCGCGGCGAGGGCGCCCTCGCCGACGGCCATGGCGATCTGCTTGAGCGGGTTTTCGCGCGCGTCGCCGCAGGCGAACACGCCCGGCAGTGCCGTGCGCAGTAACGGGTCCGTGACGATGTAGCCGTAGTCGTCCAGTTCGACCGTGTCCTTGAGCCAGGTGGTGTTGGGGATCTGCCCGATGTACATGAAGACCCCGTTGACCGGGAGCGTCCGGCTCTCACCCGACTTGACGTTCTCCACCTCGAGCGCCTCGACCATCTCGTCGCCATCGATCTGCTTTGGGACGGAGTCCCAGACGAACTCGAACTTGGGGTTGGCAAAGGCCCGCTCCTGGGCGATCTCGGCGGCCCGCAGCTCGTCGCGCCGGTGAACGAGGTAGACCTTCTCGGCGAACTTGGTGAGGAACATGCCCTCCTCGACGGCGGAGTCGCCGCCGCCGATCACGGCGACCGTCTTGTCGCGGTACAGGGCGCCGTCGCAGGTGGCGCACCAGCTGACGCCGCGGCCGATGAACTCCGCCTCGCCCGGGATGCCCGAACGACGAGGCTCGACGCCGGGTGCGAGGATGACCGACCGCGTGTGGATCTCCTCGCGGTCGGTGACCAGCACGTAGAAGCCCTCGGGATCGGCGCGCAGTTCGCTCACGCCCTCGATCTCACGCATCTGGGCGCCGAACTTCTCGGCCTGCTCCTTCATCTTCTGCGAGAGGTCGAACCCCGAGATGCCCTCAGGAAAGCCCGGGTAGTTCTCGACCAGGTCGGTGAGGGCGATCTGCCCGCCGGCCATGTTGCGCTCGAGGACGGCGGTCTTGAGGCGACCGCGGCTGCAGTAGATGCCGGCAGTCAGGCCTGCAGGGCCGGCGCCGACGATGACAACGTCGAACACGTCGGCGCCGGTCTCGCTCGTAGGTTCAGGCATGGATCGTTCCTCGTCGGGGTTCTGTCATAGGGGGAAGCTGCTGCTGCGTCAGTATACCCAGCGCGGCAAAGGGCAGTCGGGCCTCAGGCGCGGGCCCGCAGCAGTCCGCGGGACACGAGCTCTTCGGCGATCTGCACCGCGTTGAGCGCCGCGCCCTTGCGCAGATTGTCCGAAACGATCCAGAGGTCGAGGCCGTTGGCGATGGTCGCGTCCTCGCGGATGCGGCCGACGTACACCGGGTCCGTGCCTTCGGCCGGCAGCGGCATGGGGTACTGCAGCTCCGCCGGATCGTCGACGACCTCGATGCCGGGCGCCGCGGCGAGGATCTCCCGCGCCTCCGCGGCGCTGAGCTTACGCTTCGTCTGGACGTTGACGGCCTCGCTGTGCGCGCCGAACACCGGTACGCGCACGCAGGTAGCCGTGACCCTGAGGTCAGGGTCGGCGAAGATCTTCGTGGTCTCGTCGACCATCTTCTGCTCTTCTTTGGTGCTGCCGCTGGGCAGGAAGCTGTCGATGTGCGGAAGCACGTTGAAGGCGATCTGGTGAGGGTAGAAGCGCTGTTCGACGGGCTCTCCGGCGGCCCACTGACCGGCCTGGGCGGCCAGCGCGGCGATGCCGCCCTGGCCGCTCCCGGAGACGGCCTGGTAGGTGCTGACGACGACGCGCTCGATGCCGGCGGCGTCGTAGATGGGTTTGAGCGCGACGACCATCTGGATGGTGGAGCAGTTGGGAGTCGCGATGATGCCGGTGTGCGAGGCCAGGTGGTCGGCGTTGACCTCGGGGACCACGAGCGGCACGCCGGGGTCCTGGCGGAACATGCTCGACTTGTCGATGACCGTGGCGCCCGCGGCGACGGCCTGCGGCACGAACTCCTTGCTCACCGAGCCGCCGGCGGCGAAGAACACGAGGTCGACGTCGTCGAACGAGTCGGGGCCGAGCTCCTGGACCTCGATCTCGGCGCCGCCGAACGCCAGCCTGCGGCCGACCGAGCGCGCGCTGGCGAGGAGGCGGAGGTCCCCGACGGGGAAGTCCCGCTCCTCGAGGATCGCGCGCACGGTGCCGCCGACGACGCCCGTGGCGCCGGCGATGGCGACGGTGTACTCGTCGGCGGCCATCAGCTGCCTCCCCTGTCCGCGGGCTCGCGCCTGACCGAATCTTCGTCGAGGTCGAACACCGTGTGCAGCGCGCGCACAGCCTGGTCGACGTACTGCTTGTCGATGACGCAGGAGATCTTGATGGGCGAGGTGCCGATCATGTCCAGGTTGATGCCGAGGTCGGCCAGCGTCTGGAACATCTTGGCGGCGACGCCGGGGTGGCTGCGCATACCGGCGCCGATCAGGCTGATCTTGGCGATCTCCGCGTCGGTGTCGTACTCTCGTGCGCCGAGCTCCTTGACGATCTCCTTGAGCGCCTTGTCGGCGGCGGTGATGTCCTCGACCGGGATCGTGCACGAGATGTCGCTGTGGCCGCTCTCGCTGGTGTTCTGGATGATGGTGTCGACGTTGACGTGGGCGTCGGCCAGCGCGGTGAAGACGCGAGCCGCGACGCCCGGCCTGTCGGGGACTCCGCGCAGCGTGACCTTGGCCTCGTCGGTGGTGTAGCTGACGGCCCTGATGATGGGCTGTTCCAGCTGCTGTTCGATGTCCATTCCGTGGCCTCCGTCGGTGACCCAGGTGCCCTCGACGTCCGTGAAGCTGGAGCGCACGTGGATGGGGATGTCGTACTTGCGCGCGTACTCGACCGAGCGCAGGGCGAGCACCTGCGCGCCGCTGGCGGCCATCTCGAGCATCTCGTCGTAGGAGATGGAGTCCAGCTTGCGCGCCTTCGCCACGAGGCTCGGGTTGGCGGTGTAGACGCCGTCGACGTCCGTGTAGATCTCGCAGACCGCCGCCGCGAGTGCGTGCGCCAGCGCCACGGCGGTCGTGTCGGAGCCGCCGCGGCCGAGCGTGGTGACGTTCTTCTCGGTCGAGACGCCCTGGAAGCCGGCGACGAGGACGATCTTGCCGTCGTCCATGGCCTCCTGGACGCGCGCAGGGTGGATGTCGAGGATGCGCGCCTTCATGTGCACCGTGTCGGTGACGATGCCGGCCTGCGAGCCCGTGAGGCTCACGGCGTCGTAGCCGAGGCGGTCGATGGCCATGGCCAGCAGGGCGCAGCTGATGCGTTCGCCGGCGGAGAGGAGCATGTCCATCTCGCGCTCGGGCGGGTTGGGAGTGATCTCGCTGGCGAGCTCGAGGAGCTCGTCGGTGGTGTCGCCTCGGGCGCTCACGACGGCGCAGACGCTGTTGCCCTGCTCGAACGTGGCGACGATGCGGCGCGCCACGTTGCCGATGCGGGCGGCGTCGGCGACCGACGTCCCACCATACTTCTGGACGACGACAGACAAGGTTGACCTCCGAAAATGACGGCGTATGAGTCTACCAGACCGCGCCTGGGCAGCGCGTCGCGCCGCCCCGACAGGGGCGGCCGCCTCCCTAGGCGCCGGGCTTGGGGGCGATGCGGGGGAGCCCGCGCTTGTGCTCGCTGGCGGCGTTCATGGCGTCGACCTTCGCCTTGACGGCGGGCGACGCCTCGGACGTCAGCAAGTAGGCATCGAGCTCCTCGTAGGTGAGGCCCATCTCGGCCTCGTCGGTCTGGTCGGCCCACAGGCCGGCGGAGGGCGGCTTGGTGACGACCCGCTCGGGGACACCCAGGTGGAGGGCGAGGTCGCGGACCTCACCCTTGACCAGCTCGCCGAGCGGCAGGAAGTCCGCGCCGCCGTCTCCGTACTTGGTGAAGTAGCCGACGGTCAGCTCGCTGCGGTTGCCGGTGCCGAGCACGCGGTAGTTCAGCTGGTTGGCGAAGGCGTACAGAGTGGTCATGCGCAGCCGCGGCTTGAGGTTGGCGGTGGCCAGCCGGCTCTCGGGCAGGTCGCTGCTGCTCGCCGCCAGCGCCTCGAGCAGGAGGTCGAAGACCGGCGCGAGGTCGACCGTCGTGGCGGGGATGTCGAAGTGATGCGCGACGACGGCTCCGTCTTCGGCGTCCCGTGGGTCGCTGTGACACGGCATGATGACGCCCAGCGTGTGGTGCGGGAAGGCGCGCTTGGCGAGCGCGGCGACGACGGCGGAGTCGATGCCACCGGAGAGACCGAACACGGCGCCGGACCCGCCGGAGGCCTTGACCTCGGCGGCGATCCAGTCGGTGAGATGTGCGGCGAGTGTGTCCATGGATGCGTCCCGGAAGTCCGAGTCTACCGTACGTTCGGGCGGGCCGGGAGGTGCTCATGCTCCCGGCCCGCCGTTCGCCCGCTCCGGACGCCGCTTGCGTCGTTTCTTACTGGGGCGCCTGGTGCGATTCGATGAACTGCGCGACCTGGTCGCGGGCCGAGTCGTACACGCTGTTGTTCTTCGAGTACCTCGGAAAGTCGTACACGGCGGCCTGCCGGACCTTGGGCACGTAGGTGATGATCGTCTTCAGCGCCTTCGAGACCTCGTCCGCGCCTCCGGGGAGCGTCTTTGCCAGCTTGAGATACTCGCGATCCTCGAGCCCGTCGCGCAGCGCCTCGAGGCGCAGCGACGAGACCGGCGCCGCCGTGGGCCGGTCGAGGCCGTAGCGCGGATAGTAGCCCGGGTAGACGAGGCAGGTGTCGCCGTTGCTGCGCGTCGCGCCCTGCACCAGCGACAGCGGGTTGCGGTAGGGGTCCCGCCAGCCGTTGCCCGTGGCGGGCTTGCCCCAGCGGTTGAAGCCCCAGTTGAGGAGGCCGTCGACGTTCCACCGCTCCATCAGCCAGCCCCAGGCGCGCGAGTCGATGTGCGGCTTGTCGATGACGAACGACGGCGTGCGGGCGACGGAGTCGTTGACGTAGGAGTACCACCAGATCTGCTTGCCGGCTTTCTGGCGCTCCTGCACCGCCGGGATGCGCCCGAAGAAGTAGTAGTAGCGCAGCGTCCAGATGTCGACGTCGTCGTAGAGGAACGTGTTGGCCGTCTTGACGCCGCCCAGGGAGTGCGGCCGCGGGTCGTCGGTGAGCAGGAACTTGACCTTGGCTCCCGTCGCCTTGTCGGCGGCGTGCAGGAGGCGGGCGTAGCGTTCGGCCTGGCGTTCCTCCGACCGCTTCGTCGTCTCGTCGAGCACGTAGACGTAGGACTTGGTGTCCCAGCCGTGCTCCTTGTACACCCGCGCCATCTGGGTCAGGTAGTTGAGGATCGCGCCGGAGGAGGGGTGCTCGCTCCGGCTCCAGGGGAAGAAGCGCAGCAGCGGCAGCTGGTTGTCGGTGAGGTCGATCCCGCTGGGGTCGAGGAACGGCGCCACGCTGTCCGCCCAGACCTTCTGCTTCTCCACGTTGCCCGAGTCCGTCACCTTGGGCTGGTAGTGGACGACGGTCGGCGACAGGCCGTGCTGCGCCATCATCGTGTAGAAGTTGGTGAGCACCTCGGCCTTGTTTGCGCCGTCGAAGTGGAAGTTGCGCGGCAGGCTGCGCTTGATGTTGTCCTGGCTGACCGCGAAGGCGGTGTGGGTGCTGATCCTGGACCAGCCGAAGTCCCAGACGTGCAGGCTGAACGGCACGTCGGTGATCTCCGTCCCGTTCTCGACGTGCAGCGTCGCCGTGTAGTCGCCACCCGGGGTGCCGAGCGGCACGTGCACGAGGATGTAGAAGGACGTCGTGCTCCCGGGGATGCGCTGACGGGCGCCGAAGTCGCGCGGGACGAGCGGGTCCGGGTACGGGCCGCGGTGCGAGCCGAGGTGGGTCGTCGGCGACGTGACGTTGACGTAGTACACGCGGTCGAGCTTGGTGTTGGCGGGGTCGCTGATCAGCGGGCTCGCTGTCCGCGCCCCAGCTGAAGGTCACGGAATGGTCGCCGCCGCCGCGCAGGCAGACCTGCACGCCCTGGTACTCGTTGCCGGCGGCGTCGATGGCGATCTTCTTCGCTGCGCCCGGCTTGGTCGTGGGGAAGGCGCGTCCCATGGCCGGTATCACCCAGACGGAGGCTTGCGCCGTGCCCACCCACACGAGCAGCAGCGCGGCGGTCAAGGTGATGACGGCGAGGCCGGCGGCCGTGAGGCGGCCCGGCCGGGCGGTGAGAGTGCGGGTCCTGGGTGGCGCCTGCGGCGACCGGTGGGTGGTGCGGTTCATGCGTGCTCCTCGGGCGAAGACTGCACTTGTCGTATCGGCCGGAACCCGCTCGAGTTGAGGGGCCGTGATACTTCTTCGGCCCATCGTGCCCCCGCCATGCCGGGCGGCGCCCGGAATGCGGACGGGGCCGGAGCCTGCAGCTCCGGCCCCGTCCGGGGATCGGCGTCTGTCCCTAGTGCCGCTCAGATCTTGGAGTAGTACTTGCGGATCTCCCAGTCGGTGACCTGCTCGCGGTACTCGTACCACTCGTTGAGCTTGTTGGTCACAAAGCGCTCGAACACGTGGTCGCCGAGAGTGCGGCGCACGAGCTCGCTCTCCTGGGTGTACTGGATCGCCTCGTAGAGGTTGTTCGGCAGGGCGCCGAGGCCGATGATGTCGCGCTCGTCCGAGGTCATCTTGTAGATGTTCGGCTCGACGCTCGGCGGGAGCTCGTACTCGTTCTCGATGCCGTCGAGGCCGGCGGCCAGCAGGACGGCGAAGGCGAGGTACGGGTTGGCGGCCGGGTCGGGGTTGCGCAGCTCGGCGCGCACGGTGCTCTCCTTGCCCTGCACGTACAGCGGCACGCGGATGAGTGCGGTGCGGTTGCGGTGCGCCCAGCTGATGTAGACCGGCGCCTCGTAGCCGGGCACCAGGCGCTTGTAGCTGTTCACGTACTGGTTGAGAAGCGAGCAGATCTCGCTTCATGTGCTTGAGCTGCCCGGCGATGAAGCACTTGGCCACGTCGCTGAGGTGGTCCGGATCGGTGTCGCTGAACATGGCGTTCGACTTGCCGCGGAAGAGGCTCTGGTGCACGTGCATGCCGCTGCCGTTCTGCGCGTGCATCGGCTTGGGCATGAAGGTCGCGTGGACGCCGTTGTGGGCCGCGACCTCTTTGACGATCAGGCGGATGATCATGACCCGGTCGGCCATGACGCAGGGCCTCGTCGTAGTGCGGGTCGATCTCGTGCTGCGACGGGGCGACCTCGTGGTGGCTCGCCTCCATCGGGATGCCGAGCTTGTCGAGGGTGCGGATGGTCTGCTTGCGCAGGTCGTTGCCGAGGTCGGCGGGGAGGACGTCGAAGTAGCCGCCCTCGTCGGTGAGCTCCGGCTTCTCGGGGTTCGTGAAGTAGAAGTACTCGAGCTCGGGCCCGACGTAGAAGTCGAGGCCCATCTTCTTGGCGCGCTCGAGCTGACGGCGGAGCACCCAGCGCGGGTCGCCCTCGAAGGGCTTGTAGTCGCGGTTGAGGACGTCGCAGAAGACGAACGCCGTACGCTCGCTGCCCTGTGCCCACGGGAGGACGGTGAAGGTGTCCCAGTCGGGCATGGCGACGATGTCGCTCTCCTCGATCTCGGCGTAGCCGCTGATGGAAGAGCCGTCGAAGGCAGCGCCGCTCTCGATCACGTTGGGGAGCTGCCGGTCGGGGATCTCGACCATCTTGAGATTCCCCAGGATGTCCGTGAACCACAGTTGGATGTGCTTCACGTTCTCGTCTTTGACGAGTTTCTCGATTGCGGCCTGGCGCTGATCAGTCATTGTCATCCTTTCAGGCCAATCGGGTTTATGGCGGCGGGTGGCGCCGTATGGACGCGGTAGATTCTGACGTGTCCGGGACGCCCTGACAAGACAGAGTCGCCTGGGCGCGCGCGGCCGGGAGCGCCGGGTCTCCGGCGAGAGGCATCGTGTTTGCGCGGCCAAAGGCATCAGTGCGCGCCGCGCGAGGCATCGTGTCGCCGGATCAGCACCGCGAGCGGTATCGGCGGCGGATCCTCGGTGCCGGGAACGGCTTTCGCGAGTCAGCGCGAAAGTGGCCGGCGGCCGGATAATGGGCTATCATGTCCTACGCATCCCGTCCCGGTAGGACCACTTGTATAAGCACCATGCGAAGAACCTCCCGGGTGCGGCGGTCAACGGGGCCCGCCGCGCTCACCTCCCGCGCACCACGGTGGACGCGTCGCTCTGCGCCGCAGTCCCGGCGGGAGCACAGCGCCTGCGGCGTCGGCCTGGTGGCCCGGATCTCGGGCGAGCCCAGCCGGGAGGTGGTCGAGCTCGCCCTCGGCGCTCTGGCCGCGATGGAGCATCGCGGCGGGGTCGGCGCCGACGGCGAAGCCTCTGACGGCGCCGGCGTCCTCACGGCGATCCCCTGGCGCGTGCTCGAGCCGTGGCTCGCCGAGCAGCGCGTCGCCGAGCCGCGGCCGTTCTCGACCGCGGTCGGCATGGTCTTCCTTCCGCGGGAGCAGGGCAAGCGCAACCTCGCCCGGGAGCTCGTCGCCAAGGCGCTGCGCGACGAGGGGCTCGTGGTGGTCGGCTGGCGCTCCGTGCCGCTGCGTCCGCAGGCGCTGCCGCCGAGCGTGCGCGAACGCCACCCGCACGTGGAGCAGGTCGTGGCGCACGTCTCCGACGCTGGCCGGCGACGACCTGGAGCGCGCGCTGCTGCTGGCCCGCAGGGCGCGTGGGTCGCGCGCTCATCCGCCAGCCCATCATCCGCCGTCTGGACGACCTCTACATCTGCTCGCTCTCGTCGAGGACCGTCGTCTACAAGGGCATGGTCACCTCGCAGGTGTTGCCGGAGTTCTATCCGCGACCTGCAGGATCCGGCGTTCGTCAGCCCGTACGCCGTGCTGCACCGCCGCTTCAGCACCAACACGGCGCCCAAGTGGAGCCTGGCGCAGCCCATGCGTCTGCTCGCACACAACGGCGAGATCAACACGCTGCTCGGCAACCTCGCGCTGGATGCGCGCCCGGGAGCCGGAGCTGGCGGCTCCGGTGTGGGGCGCGCGGATCGCCGAGCTGCTGCCCGCCGTGCACGGCGACAGCAGCGACTCCGGCGCGCTCGACAAGCTGGTCGAGTTGCTGGTGCGCAGCGGCCGCAGCCCGCTCGAGGCGCTGATGATGACAATGCCGGCCGTCTACGAGCACGTGGCCGGCGCCGGGGAGGCGGGGAGGCCGGGGCCGGCGACCCGCGGGTCACCGACTTCTACGACTACTACGCCGGCGTGCAGGAGGCCTGGGACGGGCCGGCGCTCGTCGCCTTCGCCGACGGCCGCCACCTCGGCGCCTGCGTCGACCGCAACGGCCTGCGCCCGGCGCGCTACGCGCTCACCCGCTCCGGCCTGCTCGCGCTCGCCTCCGAGGCCGGCGCGGTGGACCTCTCGGGCGAGGAGATCGTCGAGAAGGGCCGGCTCGGCCCCGGCCAGATGATCGCCGTCGACCTCGAGCATGGCCGGCTGCTGCGCGACGACGTCGTCAAGACTTCCGTCGCGTCCCGCCGCCCGTACGGCGCCTGGCTGCTCGCGCAGCGGCGGACCCTGGCGGCGCAGCCGTTCGACGTGGCCGTGGAGGCCGGCGCGCCCATCGGCGCCGGCTTCACGGGCGCGGCTGCCGCCGGCTCCGCGGGCGCGGCCGTCCCGGGCCCCTGCGGCCCCGGCGGCCTCCTCCGTCGCCAGGCCGCGGCCGGCTTCACCGCCGAGGACGTCGAGCTCATCGTCCGGCCCATGGCCCGGCAGGCCAGGGAGCCCCGCTTCTCCATGGGCAACGACGCGCCGCTGCCGATCCTCTCGGGCAAGCCGCACGTGCTCTACGACTACTTCACCGAGCGCTTCGCCCAGGTGACCAACCCGCGCCATCGACCCGCTGCGCGAGCGCCTCGTCATGTCGCTGGCCGTCAAGCTCGGCCCGCGCGGCGACCTGCTCACCGCCGAGCCGGAACACGCCCGTCAGGTCGAGCTGCCCTCGCCGGTCGTCAACAAGGCGGAGCTGGCGGCGCTGCAGGAGCTGCGGGCTGTGCACGGCCAGGGTCTCGACCGCGTACGAGGTCGCGAGCGGACCGTGGGGCCTGCGGGAGGCCGTCGAGCGCGTCTGCCGCGAGGCCGCCGCCGCCGTGCGCGACGGCGCGGAGGTCGTCGTCCTCAGCGACCGAGTCTCGCCGGTGACGTCCCGGCTCCAGCCACGTGCCGCCGCTGCTCGCCGTGGGCGCCGTGCATCACGAGCTGATCCGGCGAGGCCTGCGCAGCCGCGCCTCGCTCGTCGCCGAGACGGCGCAGTGCTGGAGCGTCCACCACTTCGCCTGCCTCATCGGCTACGGCGCCTCGGCGGTGCACCCGTATCTCGCCTTCGAGACGGTGCGCGACCTCTGGGAGCGCGGCCGGCTCACCGACGGCCCGCCGGCCACAGCCGCAGAGAAGGCCGGAGCGGCTGCGCCGGCCGGCCGACGCCACCGTGGCGGCGACCGGTCACGCGACCGTGGCGGCGGACGGTCACGCCGCCTCGGACCCCGCCGACCTCGAGGAGGCGCTGCGTCACTACCGGGTCTCCGCCGAGCGGGGCCTTCTCAAGATCCTCTCCAAGATGGGCATCTCGCTGCTGGCCAGCTACCACGGCGCGCAGCTGTTCGAGGCCGTCGGCCTCGGCTCGGACCTCATCGAGCTGGGGTTCCTCGGCACACCGTCGCGCATCGGCGGTCTCAGCGTGGAGGAACTGGCCCAGGAGACCGTGTGGATCCACCAGCAGGCGTTCCCGGAGCTCAGCGTCGAGAAGCTCCAGGACTACGGCTTCGTCCGGTACCGGCCGCGCGGCGAGTACCACCTCAACAATCCGGAGGCGGCCAAGACGCTGCGCCGCGCCTGCGTCGAGGGGTTGCCCGATCTCTATCGCAGCTACAGCGAGAAGCTCGCGCAGCGGCCGCCGACGGTGCTGCGCGACCTGCTGCGGCTGGTCGGCGACCCGGCGGGCGCGGCAGCCGGCGAGCCGCGGGACGACGTCGAGCCGGTGACGGCGATCCTCCCGCGCTTCTGCACCGGCGGCATGTCGCTGGGCGCGCTCTCGCGCGAGGCTCACGAGACCATCGCCGTGGCCATGGCGCGCATCCACGGCCGCGCCAACTCGGGCGAGGGCGGAGAGGACGCCGTCGCGGGACGTCACCATCGACGACGTCGGCCCGGACGGCGTCTCGGCGCGGCTTCCCGCACCTGCAGGGGCTCGAGAACGGCGACCGGGCCGCGTCGCAGATCCGCCAGGTCGCCTCGGGCCGCTTCGGCGTCACCACTGCTTACCTGGCCGGGGCGGAGCAGCTGGAGATCAAGATCGCCCAGGGCGCCAAGCCGGGAGAGGGCGGCGAGCTGCCCGGCGACAAGGTCACCGCGTACATCGCCGGGCTGCGTCGCGCCGCCCCCGGCGTCACGCTCATCTCGCCGCCGCCGCACCACGACATCTACTCGATCGAGGACCTGGCGCGAGCTCATCTACGACCTGCGCATGGTCAATCCGCGCGCCGGCATCTCCGTGAAGCTGGTCGCCGGCACCGGCATCGGCACCATCGCCGCCGGCGTGGCCAAGGCCGGCGCCGACGTGATCCACGTCTCGGGCCACGGCGGCGGCACGGCGGCGGCCTCGCTCAACTCGATCAAGCACGCCGGCATGCCGTGGGAGCTCGGACTCGCCGAGGTGCATCGCGCGCTGGTCGCGGCGGGCTTTCGCGAGCACGTCACGCCTGCGCGTTGACGGGGACCTGCGGACCGGCCACGACGTCGTCGTGGCCGCGGCCCTGGGCGCCGACGAGTTCGCGTTCGGGACGGCCGTGCTGCTCGCCGAAGGCTGCGTCATGGCCCGTGTGTGCCACCAGAACAAGTGCCCGGTGGGCGTCGCGACGCAGGACCCGGAGCTGCGCAAGAAGTTCGGCGGCCGGCCGGAGCACATCGTCAACTACTTCACCTTCGTCGCCGAAGAGGTCCGCGAGCTGCTCGCCGGCCTCGGCCTGCGCTCGCTGGGCGAGCTGGTCGGCCGCTCCGACCTGCTCGAGCTCGCCGAGGGCGAGTCGCTCAAGACCGACGGACTGGACCGCTACTGGTTCGAGGGGCCGGCGGACGGGCCGGGCAGGGCCGCCGCACGGCGGCCGCAGCCGGCCGCTTCAGTGGCCGCCGGCGGCGCGCGCGGCTGCGCGCCTCCGGTCTCGCCGGGACGGCCCTGCGACACGCTCGACGACCGTCTGCTCGCGGACCCGGAGGTGGAGGCCGCGATCGCCGGGCACGGCCGTGCGACGCGCCGCGAGACCGTGCGTCACGCGCGACCGCGCCGTGGGCGCGCGCCTGGCCGGCGAGGTCGCGGCGCGGCACGGCGACTGCGGCTTCTGCGGCGAGCTGCGGCTCGAGCTGGCCGGCTCCGCCGGCCAGAGCCTCGGCGCGTTCCTCATCGACGGGCTCGCGATCGAGCTGACCGGCGAGGCCAACGACTACGTGGGCAAGGGCATGGCCGGCGGCGAGATCGTGCTCCGGCCGGC
Organism: uncultured Thermoleophilia bacterium; assembly: GCA_963798285.1. GTDB lineage: Bacteria > Actinomycetota > Thermoleophilia > UBA2241 > UBA2241 > CAIXSE01. Next base: position 769,177 of record CAWCSR010000002.1, read on the forward strand.
GGAGCCCCGCCTCGGCGGCTTCGCCGACGTCATCGCCGGCAACACGTGCCTATACGGCGCGACCGGCGGGCGCTTCTTCGCCGCCGGTCGCGCCGGCGAGCGCTTCGCCGTGCGCAACTCCGCCGCCACGGCCGTGGTCGAGGGCGCCGGCGACCACTGCTGCGAGTACATGACCGGCGGCGTGGTGGCCGTGCTCGGGAGCGTCGGCCGCAACGCCTGCGCCGGGATGACCGGCGGAACGGTCTACTTGCTCGCCGACGAGCGGCCGGCCTGGCTGGCCGGCCACGGGACGGTCGCCGGCGCGGACATGGACTCGGCCGCCGTCGCCGAGGTGACCGCGCTGCTCGCCGACCATCTTGGCCCTGACCGGGAGCGGCGCGGCGCGCGATCTGCTGGCCGCTCCGCAAGCCCTCGCGAGCCGCTTCGTCCGGGTCCGCCCTACGGGCGGCCTGGCCCGCTCCGCGGCGCCCGGGTCACCATCTGGTGTCCTGAGCGTGGCGCGAGCGTAACGCAGGCTCAACAGACGCTCGTTGCATACGCTCAAACGAGGGAGTATGCTCCCGGCGAAATCAGGGGGGCGGGCGTGGGGCCCGCGACGTGTCCCGAAAGGAGACCGCATGGCGACCGAGGCTTATTGCGTCAAGTGCCGCACCAAGCAGCACCATGAAGGACGAGAAGGCCGTTACGATGAAGAACGGCAAGCCCGCGACACAGGGCGTTTGCCCGGATTGCGGCACCAAGATGTTCAAGATCGGGAAGAGCAAGTAAGACGTAACCGGCCCGCCTGAGCGGGCCGTATGGTGAAGATCCGGCCGGGGCCGGGGCGCCTTGTGCCCCGGCCCTGGCCCTTCTCATGCTCGTTCGGCACGAGCGCGTGCTTGCACGAGCCTCAGTGGCCGGTGGCGATGAAGCGCAGCGCGCGGGCGAGCGCCGGGTCTTTGCCGGGAGACGGCTGACCCGCGACCACGATGGTCGGCTCGATGCCCTTGTGGTTGATGTTGCGCCCGAGCGGCGTGCGGTACGACGCGACGGTGATCTTCAGCTCGGCGCCGCCGGAGAGCGGGAGCACGGTCTGCACGACGCCCTTGCCGAACGTCTTCGAGCCGATGATCGTGCCGCGGCCGTAGTCCTGCAGGGCGCCGGTGACGATCTCGGACGCGCTCGCCGTGTTGCCGTTGACGAGGACGACGAGCGGCAGCGTGGTCGGCGTACCTCCCGTGGTCTTGATCACGTCCTTGGCGGAGTGCGCGCCCTGCGTGGTGACGACCACCTTGCCGGTGGGCAGGAAGTCGCTCGCCACGCTCTGCGCCTCGCTGACGAGCCCGCCGCCGTTGTCGCGCAGGTCGAAGATGATCGACTGCGCGCCGCGCTGCTGCAGGGAGGTGATCGCCGTGTGGACGGCTGCGCCTGCGCCCTTCGCAAAGGAGCTGAGCGACACGTAGCCGACTTTGGTGCCGTGGTCGTTCAGCAGGCGCGACGTCGTGAGCGGCAGTGAGATGGCGCGCCGCGTCAGCGTGAGCGACACGCGGCGCGGCTTCGCCGTCTGGTGCAGTTGCAGGTTGACGGTGGTGCCGGCAGGGCCGGTGATGCGCGCCACGTCCGCACTGGCGGGCTGGCCGGCCGTCGACTTGCCGTTGACGCTGACGATCACGTCGCCCTGCTTGATCCCGGCGCTCGCGGCGGGGGAGCCGGGGAAGACCTTGGTCACCGTCAGCTGCCCCGATTTGACGTCGACGGCCACGCCGATACCCGTGTAGCTGCCGTTCAGCTCCTGCGAGAACTGCTTGGCCTGCAGCGGCGAGAAGTACACCGTGTAGGGGTCGTGGAGCGAGGCAAGCAGAGCGGCGATGCCCTGCTGGCCGAGCTTGGCGATGTCCAGTGGCTTGTAGTAGTCGCGCTGCAGGTCGGTGAGGACCTGACGGTACTGGTCGGCCTGTCCCTGGGCGGACGCGGTCGACGCCCTGCCGTCGAGGATCTTGGCGGCGCCGAACCCCGCGGCGAAGACGACGAGGAGGACCAGGACAGAAACGAGAGATCTCTTCAAAGTACGCATGTGTCCGGATGATGGCCCGCGTTGCTGAGAATCACCTGAGGGCCGCCTTGGCGTTTCCTGTGGACGCTGCGCGCCTGTGTCTTCCTCATGCAACGGAACGCCTCGCCTCGATCAGCACGACCGGCTCGCCTGCACCAGACCGTTCATGGGTGATCCGCGCGCCGTCCTTTGAGATTGCCTTGGGCATTGTCCGTCTCCTGTGAATGGTCCGTCACAGAGAGAGTTGCCTGCCGGCAGGTTACGAAAACAGAGGGCGTCAACGGTGCCTTCTCCTCACGGAGAGAGTACGGCAACCTAACCCATCGTTCGCCGGAGGCCGGTAGGGTCCCGCCGTCAGATCATCCGTCGGCGGCCTCGTCTCGAGGCACGGTGGAGGGAACGCATGAAGCGGACCACGGAACGCAGCGAGGCGCTCGTCCTCCTCGGCTGCGAGGTGTGTCACAAAGAGACCGTCCTGCTGGTCCCGTCGGGGCGCGCCGACCACGGGGTCGTCGACTGCCCGCACTGCCGGACCACGTACGTCGTCAGCCTGGTCCCGCGGGACGAGCGGGATCCGGACGCGGTCGTGAGCTCGCCGAAGACGACCGCGTAGGCGACGTTCGCGCCGGCTGAGCGCCAGGGAGGTGGTCTGCGCGGACGCTCCCGGCGCCCTACGACGCCAGGATCTCGCCGGCGACGTCCTGTGAAGGGGCAGTCCGGTCTCCGTCCAGTTCGGCCCGCCTCGGCGCTCCCGCCAGCGCTCGTCTGAAGACCACCCGGTGGCCACCCGTGCCGGCGTAGTCGAACCACACCGGCACGCCGTCGACGACCACGTCGCCGTGCACCGGGACGAAACCCATGCCGCGATGAAAGGCGACCGAGAGGTCGTTCGAGGGCGCCGTGATGCTGCGCACGTAGCGGCGGCCGTGCATCTGAGCGGCGAGGAAGAAGCGGTCGTAGAGCCTGCGCCCCAACCCCAGCCGCCGGTAGTCGGGGTGGATGCCGACGAAGTGGATGTACGCCTCGTCCGGGTGCGTCTGCGAGAGGAAGCCGAGGAGGAAGCCGACGAGCTCGGTGTCGTTCTCGAGCACGAAGCTCGTGGGGGCGAAGTGCGAGAAGAAGACGTGCGAGAGGCGGGCGCCCATCGGGCGCCCGCCTCACCAGGAGTCGATCACCGCGAGCACGCGGTCGTAGTCGGTGGGGTGCACGTGCCGCAGGCGCATGGCTACGACGCCAGCTGATGGGGCGCCTCGCCGGTCCTCTCGGCGAACCAGGCGGGACGGATCGAGAACAGCATGCGGCAGCGCTCGGAGCAGAACAGGTAGGTGCGGCCCTTCAGCTCGCTGCGGAGCAGCGCCTGGTCTGCGGTCAGCTCGCGGCCGCACACGGGGTCGCGTTGCAGCCGGCATGAGTGTTCGGTCGTGATGCTCATCTTCACTCCAGTGTCGTCGCTTCACGCGGTCCGGCCGGAGCCGCACCACGAATCTAGAAGGGAGTTGCGAGGCGCCGGTGAGCGCAAGCGCAGGAGCCGGTTACGTGATGTGCAGCCGACCGTGAGGAGCGCGTTCGGGCCTCGTCACTCCCCGGGGCGGCGGGAGGCGTCGTCCTTGAGGTAGCCGACGACGTAGCTCGTGATCGATCCGCCCTGCGCGCAGCCGAACACACCGTCCACGCGGAGGCCTTCGATGCCGGGGATGAGATCCTCGCCCGAGGGGCCACGCCCCGGCGTCTCCACCTGGCGCTCGTCCAGGATCACCCAGCCGACGTCGACCTGGCGCTGCACCTCGTCGGCGTCGGTGGACACGAAGACCTGGTCGAAGTCGGCGCGCGCATAGCGGCGCACGACGCCGTCGTCGCCGAGTACGTCGAAGGAGGCGGCGTCCTCGGCACGCTCCGCCTCTGTGCGCTCATGGTGGAACAGGCCCACGGTGCTGCCTCCCTGGTGCGTCGGTCCGGCGGCCGTTGAGGCCGCGCGTGCATGGACGCCCATCGTCGGTGACGGTCGTTAGGAATCTGTGAGCGCCGGCCGCACCACCATCAGCCCGGCGGCCGGCTGGACCGGGGTCCTGAGCGGGGACGCTACCCGCTCCTGGCCCGCTCCCTGAGGAAGCGCACGGCCTCGAGCGCCGCGACCTGCCCCTCACCGACCGCCTTCGCCGTCTGGTACGGCTCGCCCGTGCAGTCGCCCGCCGCGAAGATCCCGGGCACGGCGGTCTCCATGTGTCTGCCGACGGTCACGTGGCGGCCGTCGGACTCCAAGCCCTCGGCGAGCGTGCGCGGAGACACGCTGTTCTTGTGGATGAACACCGCATCGACCTGCAGCTCCTCGTCCGGCAACGACACGCGCAGGCCGTCGTCCTCTCGCGCAAGACGTGACGGCTTCGCGCCGGCCAGCACCCGGACGCCCTCCGGAAGCTGGTAGTCGCCTTCGTAGAGCGGCACGAACGTGACCTCGACCCCGTAGTCCTCGGCGAGCGCCGACGCCTCTGCCTCGCCCTCGTGGGAGTAGCTGATGAACGCCCCCCTGCGCCCCGCGAACAGCCTGCCGTCGCAGGTGACGCAGTAGCTCACCCCTTGGCCGACGAGGTCCTCCTCCCCTTCGATCTCCGTCTCGCGGTACACGCCGGAGGCCAGCACCACTGCTCCGGCGTGGTAGAAGCCCTTGTCGGTGAAGACGACGAAGCCGTCCTCGTCGGGGATGATCCTGGACGCCTTCTCCCGGATGAGGGGCACGCCGAACTCGCGGAGGTGGCGCACGAACGCCGCCGCGAGTTCTTGTCCGCTGGCGATGGTGAACCCCAGGTAGTTGGCGACCGAGTGCGCCTTGAGGATGCGGCCGAACGGCGTCTGGCCGCCGAGCATGGCGAGCGTGCGTCTGCGGGTGGCGACGTTGATGGCGGCCGACATGCCGGCCGGGCCCGACCCCACGACGATCACGTCGAACGCTGACTCGCTGGTTGCCGGGTCGGCCACGTCGGGTCCCTTCGTTCGCCGCTCTCGAGCCCGGCCTGCCGGGCCCGCCTCACTCAGTACTGCCCTCCATGGGCTTCGCTGAAAACGGGGGAGAGTCGCCCCAAGCGGCGCCGGCGACGCATGAGAACCCCCGGAGTCGGCGAACCATCTCTGTGTGACCACCGACCGTCAGCAATCCCTCCCGAGCCGAAGGCGGCGCCTACCCGTCTCGTTCCTGCAGGGCGTCCGGCCGGTGGGCAAAGGGCGCGCGCCGATGGAGGCGCTGGCCGGGATCACGCTCGCGGCCCTGGCGATTCCCGAGGTGATGGGCTACACGAAGATCGCCGGCATGCCGGTCGTGACCGGCCTCTACACGATCCTGCTGCCACTGGCCATCTTCGCCGTCCTCGGTTCCTCGCGGCACCTCGTCGTGGGGGCCGACTCCGCGACGGCGGCGATCATGTTCGCCGCCCTGACTCCGCTCGCGGTGGCCGGCTCGCCCCAGTACGTGGCGCTTGCCGGCATGCTCGCCGTGATGGCCGGCGCGGTCCTTCTCCTGGCGCGTATCCTGCGCCTCGGCTTTCTCGCCAACTTCCTCTCGCGCACGGTGCTCATCGGCTTTCTCAGCGGCGTCGGCATCCAGGTGGCCTGCGGAGAGCTGGGCGCCATGTTCGGCTACCCCGGCGCCGGCCGGGGTCCTGCGGCCGAGGTCTGGAACTGGGTCGGGGACCTCGGCCACACGAGCCTCAGCACCCTCGCCGTCTCCGCCGCCGTGCTGATCACCATGACGCTCGGCCCCAGGCTTGCACGCCGGGTGCCCTGGGCGCTGCTCGCCGTCATCGCGGCCACCGTCGCCAGCGCCGCGCTGTCGCTCTCGGCGCACGGCGTCAGCACGATCGGCGCCGTGCCGAGCGGCCTCCCGCACCTGGGCTGGCCGGGCATCCCGGCCGGCGACTACGCCAAGCTCGCCGCGGCGGCGCTCTCCGTCTTCGTCGTCATCGTGGCGCAGAGCGCCGCCACGTCGCGCGCCTACGCGGCCAAGTTCGACGACGAGTTCGACGAGAACGTCGACCTTGTCGGCCTGGCCGTGGCCAACATCGGCGCCGGTCTCTCGGGCGCGTTCGTCGTCAACGGCAGTCCCACCAAGACGGCGATGGTGGACACCGCCGGCGGCCGCAGCCAGCTTGCGCAACTCGTCACTGCGGCCTTCGTCCTCATCGTGCTGCTCGTCTTCACGAGACCTCTGAGCTACATGCCCGAGGCCGTCCTGGCCGCGGTCGTGTTCCTGATCGGCGTCAAGCTCGTCGACGTCAAGGGCATGCGCGAGGTGCTTCGCCGCCGACCGGTCGAGTTCGCCGTCGCTCTCGCCACCGCGGCGACCGTCGTCTTCGTCGGCGTCGAGCAGGGGATCCTCCTCGCGATCCTCCTCGCGGTCGTGGCCCACACGCGCCACAGCTACATGCCCTACGACCGGCTGCTCGTCCGCGGCGCCGGCAAGATCTGGACGAGCCTGCCGCTGGAGAGCGGCGCCCAGGCCAGGCCGGGGCTCCTCATGTACCGGTTCGGCTCGAGTCTCTACTACGCCAACGCCAGCCGCTTCGCCGACGAGACCCGCCGTCTGCTCAAGGCTCCGGGCGAGCCCGTGCGCTGGTTCTGCCTCGTGGCCGAGACGATGGACGACCTGGACTACACCGGCTCGGCGGTCCTCAAGCGGGTGCTGGACGGTCTTCGGGCGGCGGACATCACGTTCGTCGCCTGTGACGTCCCGGAGCCGGTCCGCCGGGAGCTCGAGCGCGACGGCCTGCTGGATGAGATCGGCCCGGAGCACCTCTTCGGCGACACCGACGACGTCATCAGGGCGTACAAGAGCCAGGTGCTGAGCCAGGGCCGCGACGCTCCGCCGCCCGTGGCGTCGTAGGGCCTGACGCTGTACCTCCCGGCCGGCAACCGGCCCCCCCATCGGCGCCGTGCAGACGCGGTCTGCGGCCGCCCGGCCAGATGACCGATACAAAGACCATGCGGCTGACCGCCGTCATCTCTGTCCCCCCGGCCGATGCGCGCGGCCGCTATCGTCTCTAGGCTGGTCCCGACGGTCGGCGAGTGAGGTCTGCGCCGCCCGCCCGCCATCTCCCAGTCAGGGAGCAAGACGCGATGGAACGGCAGGGGTTATGAGTACACCGGTGAGCACAGCACTCAATCCCTGGGGACCGATCTCCCAGGCGAACCGGGTCCGGGTGCACCAGCGCGGGCGCATCTGCGCCCAGGCGGGCTGCGCCACGATCCTCTCCATCTACAACCCCGCGAAGTACTGCTCCGCTCATCTGGAGCAGGCGCAGCGCGGACGGCGCGGCGCGACCCGTTTGGCGCTGGTCGTCGACTGCGACAGCTGCGGCGCCGGGTTCGAGACTCGAAACCCACGCCGCCGGTACTGCAGCGATCGCTGCCGCATGGCGGCGTTCGCGCGCCGCAAGCGTGCCGCGCAGCGCCGGGAGGCGCTGGCCGTCTCCGGCGCGCGACCAGCGACGAGGGAGGCGCCGGATGATGCCGCTTAGCGGAAGCGACTGGTTCCACAACGTGATCGCCGGCGGCCGGGAGCGCCCGTACACCAGCCAGACCCACGTCGTCGGAGAGGCCAGCGTGGTCGCCGTGAGCGGTGAGATGGACCTCTCCACAGCGACCCGGTTCAGGCAGGATCTCGACGAGGCCATGGCGTTCACCTGCGGCGACCTCGTCCTCGACCTCTCCGATCTCGACATGATCGACTCGACCGCGCTGGGCGTCATGCTGGTCACACTCCAGCGCCTCTCGGACGAGGGCAGGTGGCTCATCCTCGTAGTGACTCAGGAGTTCGTCCTGCGGATCCTCCGCATCACCGGGCTGCAGACGACGTTCCGCATAGTCCCGAGCAGGAGTGAGGCGCTCCGGCAGGTCATCGCTCCGCTCGATCCTCGCCGCGTGGCCTGAGGCCCAAGGATCGCGGAGGAGCGGGGGAGCGCATGGCCACACTCGAGAACCGGCCCAACGCCGCGCTCGTCGTGATCGACGTCCAGAACGGCGTCCTCAGGGGCACCCACGGACGCAACGCGGTCGTCGCGAACGTCGCCACCCTGGTCGAGAAGGCCCGGCGGGAGCGGGTCCCCGTCGTCTGGCTGCAGCACTCCGACGAGCAATTGGTGAAGGGGAGCGACGACTGGCAGATCGTGCCCGAGCTGGCTCCGGGCAAGGCCGAGCCGCTCCTCGAGAAGCACTACAGTGACTCCTTCGAGGGCACTGATCTCGAGGCCGTGCTGTCGGGCCTCGGGGTAGGGCGACTCGTCATCGCAGGTGCGCAGACCGACGAGTGCATCCGCTCCACGCTTCACGGCGCGTTCGTCAGGGGGTACGACGCGACCCTGGTCGGCGATGCCCACACCACCGAGGACCTCACGGCCTGGGGAGCTCCGCCACCGGACCAGGTCATCGCGCACACGAACCTGTACTGGGCCTACCAGACGGCGCCGGGGCGGACGGCTGAGACGGTCGAGACGAAGGACGTCGACTTCAGCGGTATGCCGGAGGCCTGAGCGGCGAAGACGCCGCTGCGCGCCGCTGTGGCGGTCTCACGCGCGCGCCGGACTCGCGCCGCGAAACACGTCCCACCCCCGGCCCTCGGCGATCTCGAGCGAATCGCGCGTCGCCTCCACGTCGATGGCGAAGAAGTCGTGCCGGGGTTTGCCCGGCACGTAGTCGAGCACGCTGTGGATCGACGCGGTCACGCCGGGGTTGAGCACGCAGATGTGGAAGGCGATCTTCTTGGCGCGCGGCTCGACGGTCTTGCCCGCCGCGAGGTACTCACTGAGCCTGATGGGGCTGCTGAGGCGCGAGATCGCCTCGTCGAGCGCGCGCAAGAGGCCCTGGAGGGTCGCGCTGGTGGCGCTGCGCACAACGTGGAACCACAGCGCGTCCGGCTGCTCAGCCAGGACCTTGGCGACGTCCTTGCGTATGCTCTCGTCGATCTCGGACTTGCCGGAGCGCCCGCCCGCCTTGAACTCGACGGCCAGCGCCGGCTGATCGTGGCCGTGACGGTAGAGGGCGAGATCGGTGAGCGCCTTCTGCGCCTTCTCGCCGGCGCCGCGGTTGGCGAAGCGGTAGGAGAGCCGGGTCGGCACCTCGGCCGCGAACGCCCACGGCTGGTCGCCCGGCTCGGCGAGCAGCGCGGCGACGAAGGCGAAGCGCGCCTCCTGCTCGCCGACCCGCCGCACCTTGCCCTTCTGCGGGAACAGCACGCGCGGCCACGGCGCGCCGGGCGTCCCTATGGCGAACTGGTAGCTTTCCCAGAGGACCTCGTCGCTGCATCGGCAGAGCTCCCGGAGCCACTCCTGGGTGGCCGCCTCGGCCGCGGCCGGATCGCCGGGTATGGGGTCGTGCATAAAGCCTCCCTTGAGAGTCCGCAGGCGCGGGCCGGAGTGCGCTCTGGGCGGTTCTGTCCCACTGCGGGGAATCAACCTCACCAGTGGCGGACCGGGCGGCGGGTGACCTCTCACTCCGCCGCTCGGGCGAGCATGAGGGTGACGTTGCCCAAGGTCGCAGCGCAGCAGCGGCCCCGCCGCCCACGGTCGTCCAGTCCTCTCTCGGTCTGACGATGCAGGCACACAGGGCCGTAGCCACAGCGTAGGACCATTCAGGCGCCTGTCAAAGCCGTTGGCGTGGTCCAGGGTGGCAACACGGCTGCAGAACGAGAAACGGCCCCGAAGCCGAAGCCCCGGGGCCGCGCCACCGGCGGAACGGGGACAGAACGAAGGGGCCTGTGCCCCCTCAAGCGCCTTCCGCCGGCGCACCTCAGTTGTCGGCGCGCCTCGCCGTCGCCTTTAGCGCGTGCCTTGCGGCCCCGCCTGCATCGGCCCTAGGCTACCGCGTGGTGCTGCCCATGCTCAGCGCACAGGTGACACGAGCATTCGGACTCATGCTCCCACCCGTAGGAGGGACACTGCCAGGACGCAACGATCCGGCTCTTGCCCCTCCTCGTGGGTCGCCAAAAGCGCAGGCCGTCGAAGTAGACCACTGATCCCCGAACATCTTGGGCCCACGCTGGCTGACCTTCAGTCAGCACCTGAAATCGGCTGTAGGTTGCGCTTCCGTAGTCCATGACCCCTCCGCCTCTCACTCTCTTCCGCGCAGACTATCTACCCGCGAATCACGCATGCCCGGCCGTTGACCGACATGCACGTACTGAAATGGCCCTTTCAGGGAGCAGCCCGCTCGCGCGGCCCAGGCGGCCCGGGTCGTCACTCTATCCGAGGGGGGGTCCGTTTGTCACCGTCCGGTTACCTGAACGCCGACGACCGGGGAGCGAGCAGAGATCACGGGGGCCGGCCGCCTGTGCCCGTGCGGAGGCTGGAGCATCCATGCAGTCACGGCATGGCTCGGCTGCTAGACTCGTGGGCGGTCGATGCCCCACAAGACGACCGCGTCCGTCCAGCGAGAGGTGACGTGCGCCGGAGGAGCGGTTTGGACCTGACGAGAGATGGCGCGCGTTGGACGGCCCCGACTCGCGCGCCCCAGGCGCCTGGGGGCCGAACGATCACCGCGCCCAGACTCGGCCCCTGACCATTGATCGCCCTGCTCGGAGGACTTGGGGCTGCCTTGGCGTGGGGGGCGGGCACCTTTGCCTCGGCCCGCTCCAGCCGCATCATCGGCGCCTGGTCGGTCGTGGCCTGGGTGATGCTCTTCGGGCTGGTCGCGAACCTCGCCGTGATCGCCGCCGGTCCGCGGCCCGGCTCTCTCGGCGCCTCCGACCTCGCCTGGATGCTCGTGTCCGGCATCGGCAACGCCGTGGGGCTGCTCTTGGAGTACACGGCGCTCCGGCGCGGCAAAGTGGGCATCGTGACGCCGGTGACTTCGACCGAGGGCGCCATCGCGGCGGTGCTCGCGGTGGCGGCGGGCGAGGCCCTGGGCGCCGCCTCGGCCGGGCTCCTGGCGGTCGTGGCGCTGGGCGTCGTGCTGGCGGGGGCCGCCCCGGACGAGCCGGCGCCGGGCCAGCGCAGGTCGGGCGCCTTCTGGCTGGCGGCGTTGGCGGCGCTGTCGTTCGGTATCGGCATCTTCGCCACCGGGCACCTCAGCGCGTCGCTCCCCGTCGGCTGGGCGGTGCTGCCGCCGCGGCTCGTCGGCGTAGTGGTCGTGACCATCCCTCTGGCGATGTCCCGCCGCCTCACTCTCTCCCGGCGGGCACTCCCTCTGGTGGCGTTCACCGGGCTCGCCGAGGTACTCGGCTTTGTCTGCTACGCCATCGGCGCGCGCCATTCGGTCGCGATCGCCGCGGTCCTCGGCTCTCAGTTCGCCGCCGTCGCCAGCGTGGCCGCCTACCTGTTCCTGCGCGAACGGCTCACCCGGCTGCAGTTGGCCGGCGTCGTGCTGATCGTGGCCGGTGTCGCGGCCCTGGCGTGGGTCACGGTCGGCTGAACGCCCTCAGACCTGGCGTGCAGGGCTGTGACCGAAGGCCGTGGCCCACAGCGCCGGCCACCAGGACTTCGCGCCGGCGCCGCTGCCGCCGTTCCCGAGTATGCTTGCCGGCGCCTGCCCGGGCGCGATGGTCCGCACGTCGGCCGGCTGCAGGAGGCTCGGGACAGGATTCGCCCGCCCTTGATCGGGCGGAGTCCTACAGACAGAGGAGATCGGCGTGAGCGACGAAGTGAAGTACTACCCGTTCAAGATCGGCGGGGTCGAGCAGATCCATCCGAACGTCCACCCGGGGACGCCGAAGTATGCCGCAGGCATCGTCGTCGGCAACCTGGCGTTTCTCTCCGGCATGACGCCGCAGAGCACGGAAGACGGTTCGTGCCTCACCGTAGGCGTCGAGGCCCAGGTCTTCGCCTGCCTCGACAAGGTGCGCGCGGTACTCGAAGAGATGGGCAGCTCGATGGAGAACATCGTGAAGACCATCATCCTGCTCAAGGACCTCGAGTATTACCAGCAGATGCGCGCGGCGGAGTTGAAGTACTACCAGCAGTACGCGCCGCGCCTCGTCTCGGAGCCGCCGGCCAGCACCTACGTGCAGCCGGCGATCCTGGCGCGGCCGGAGTTCCTCGTCGAGTTCGACGTCACCGCGGTGGTGAAGCGGGCGTAGCCGGGCCGCGGCGGCTCCGGCGACTGGAGCCGCCGACCCTCTTGCGGGTGTCTCTTGCCGGCGGCGGGGCTCTTCGCCCCGCCGCCGCCCCTTGCGTCTACGCCTCAGGCAGCCTGGTCTCCCGACGTCACGCCGCGCGTCGGTTCATGCCGCCATGCCCGCACAGGGTCACGTCGCGCCCAGACGGAATGGACGATCAGCGCCATGCACGCGACTTCCACGGCCGCAAAGAACACGTAGTAGAGATGGTGAAGGTCCACCGACCCGCCGCCGATCACGAACGCGGTGGTGACCACCGCCGCGATGGTGTTCGCCCAGCGGTTCGGCCCCGGCTTCAGGACGCGAGACACGAAGATCATCGCGATCGGGATCTCCAGAAGCACCGCGAACCCCACCAGGACTCCCTGAGTGATGGTCACGCCCGCTTGTCCGGCCCACAACAAGTGCAGTTCTCCCGGCTTGATGAAGGTCAGGATGTCCGCGTAGAGCATGTTGAACATGACCACGACCCAGAGTGTCGAGAGTCTCGCCCCCAGGTCGCTCTTCGCACGACTCCGTTCTGGATCGATTGGGTCTCGCATGATGATCCCCGCCTTCCCTTTCCCACCGCTTTGCGTTGACTTGGGAAAGCCTAGGGGCGCGCCGGCCCCCGGTCGTCACCCGGCGGGTGGAATGTGCGGTCACCTGTGGGAGGAACTCAGGTGCCGGCGGCCTGCCCCTGCCGGGGGACGCCGCCGGCGCCAGAGAGAGAGGCGGTTTCGCGCTCCGGGCGCCGGGAACGCCAACACTTGGCGCGAGATCTTCGGTGCCGAGCCGGTTAGACCGAAGGCAGGCGAAAGGGACGAGGACCGCGAAGGTCGCCGCCCGGCGGATGGAGATGCGATGAGCGAGGCCGAGGCAACGAGGATGGACACGCAGCCGCCGACGGCGCACCTCGCCGACACGCACGAGCTGATCCGCGTGCAGGGCGCTCGCGAGAATAACCTCAAGGACGTCGACGTCGAGATCCCCAAGCGCCGGCTGACGGTGTTCACCGGCGTCTCCGGCTCGGGCAAGAGCTCGCTCGTGTTCGACACCATCGCCGCGGAGTCGCGGCGGCTGATCAACGAGACCTACAGCGCCTTCGTGCAGGGCTTCATGCAGACGCTGGCCCGGCCCGACGTCGACGTGATGGAAGGGCTGACGACCGCGATCCTGGTCGACCAGGAGGGGATGGGCGCCAACCCCCGTTCGACGGTCGGCACGGTGACCGACGCCAATGCGATGTTGCGGGTGCTGTTCAGCCGGCTGGGCCGGCCGCGCATCGGGTCACCCAAGGCCTTCGCCTTCAACATCCCTTCAGTCCGCGGGGCCGGAAGCCTCACGGTCGAGAAGGGCGCCGGCACAAAGACCGAGACGCGCGTCTTCACGGTCGCCGGCGGCATGTGTCCGCGCTGTGAAGGCCGTGGCTCGGTCACCGACTTCGACCTGTCTCAGTTGTACGACGACGGCAAGTCGCTGAGCGAGGGTGCACTCACGATCCCCGGGTACAGCATGGACGGCTGGTACGGCCGCATCTTCAGCGGCTGCGGCTTCTTCGACCCGGACAAGCCCATCCGCAAGTTCACCACGGCTGAACTCCACGACCTGCTCTACAAGGAGCCGACGAAGATCAAGGTCGACGGCATCAACCTGACGTACGAGGGCCTGATCCCGCGGATCCAGAAGTCGATGCTGTCCAAGGACGTCGAGGCGATGCAGCCGCACGTCCGCGCCTTCGTGGAGCGGGCGGTGACGTTCACCGCCTGTCCCGACTGCGGCGGCACCCGGCTGAACGAGGCGGCCCGCTCGTCGCGGATCGCCGGCATCAACATCGCCGACGCCTGCGCCATGCAGATCAGCGACCTGGCCGACTGGGTCGGCGGCCTGGACGAGCCGTCGGTCGCGCCGCTGCTGGCCGCGCTGCGGCACGACCTCGGCGCGTTCGTGGAGATCGGCCTGGGCTACCTCTCGCTCGACCGGCCGTCGGGTACGCTGTCGGGCGGCGAGGCGCAGCGCACCAGGATGATCCGCCACCTCGGATCGTCGCTCACGGATGTGACGTACCTCTTCGACGAGCCGACGATAGGGATGCACCCGCACGACATCCAGCGGATGAACCAATTGCTGCTGCGGCTGCGCGACAAGGGCAACACCGTGCTGGTCGTGGAGCACAAGCCGGAGGCGATCGAGATCGCCGACCACGTCGTCGACCTCGGCCCCGGCGCCGGGCACGCGGGCGGCGAGGTGGTGTTCGAGGGCACCGTCGACGAGCTGCGGGCCAGCGGCACGCTGACCGGGCGGCACCTGGGCGACCGGGCTTCGCTGAAGCCGCGGGTGCGGACACCCTCGGGAGTGCTGGAGGTGCGCGGCGCCGCGCTCCACAACCTGCAGGACGTCGACGTCGACATCCCACTCGGCGTGCTGGTGGTGGTGACCGGCGTGGCCGGGTCGGGCAAGAGTTCGCTCATCCACAGCTCGGTGTCGGGACGGGACGGGGTGGTGTCGGTCGACCAGACGCCGATCCGCGGCTCGCGGCGGAGCAACCCGGCCACGTACACGGGGCTGCTGGAGCCGATCCGCAAGGCGTTCGCGAAGGCCAACGGCGTGAAGCCGGCGCTGTTCAGCGCCAACTCCGAGGGCGCCTGCCCCGCCTGCAACGGCGCCGGTGTCATCTACACCGACCTGGGCTTCATGGACAGCGTCGCCACCACCTGCGAGGAGTGCGGGGGGAAGCGGTTCCAGGCGGCGGTGCTGGGCTACCGGCTCGGGGGGCTCAACATCGCCGAAGTGCTCGACCTGCCCGTCGCGGACGCGGCCGCCTTCTTCGGCGCCGGCGAGGCGCGCACGCCGGCAGCGCACAGGATCCTCGACCGGCTCGCGGACGTCGGACTGGGCTATCTCAGCCTCGGCCAGCCACTGACCACACTTTCGGGCGGCGAGCGACAGCGGCTCAAGCTGGCCACGCACATGGCCGAGAACGGCGGGGTCTACGTCCTCGACGAGCCGACCACGGGCCTGCACCTCGCCGATGTCGAGCAACTGCTGGGCCTGCTCGACCGGCTCGTCGACTCCGGCAAGTCGGTCATCGTCATCGCTCACCACCAGGCGGTGATGGCGCACGCCGACTGGATCATCGACCTCGGCCCCGGCGCTGGCCACGACGGCGGCCGGATCGTCTTCGAGGGCACACCCGCCGACCTCGTCGCCGGCCGCTCGACCCTCACCGGCGAGCACCTCGCCGCCTACGTCGGCGCCTGACCCATCGGGTCTGCTCCGGCAGGCCTGCCTTCCGGCGGCGTCAGGGCTTGACCATCACCTTGATCGCCTCGCGGTCGTTCATCGCCCTGTAGCCGTCGGGCACCTCGTCGAGGGTCGCCACCCGGTCGAACACCAGGCCAGGCTCGATCCTGCCCTCGAGCACGTCGGGGAGCAGGGACTCGATGTAGGCGCGGACGGGAGCGGGTCCGCCGCTCACGGTGATGTTGTGGGAGAACGTGGACCCCGCCAGCATGGTCTCGCTTTGCGGCACGCCGACGCGGCCGACGGCGCCGCCCGCACGGGCGATGCCCACGGCGGTGCGCATCGACTCCTCGAGGCCGACGCACTCGAGCACCGAGTGCGCGCCGTAGCCGCCGGTGAGCTCCCGCACGCGTTCGGCGGCTTCTTCTCCGCGCTCGCCGACGACATCGGTCGCGCCGAACCTGCGCGCCAGCGCGATACGGTCGGCGTGCCCGCCGAGCAGGATGATGCGCTCGGCGCCCAGGCGCCTGGCCGCGATGACACCGCAGAGGCCGACGGCGCCGTCGCCCACGACGGCCACCGTTCTGCCGGGGCCGACTCTGGCCGCCAGCGCCGCATGATGGCCCGTCCCCATCACGTCCGAGAGGGTGAGGAGCGAGGGCATCAGCGCCTCGTCCGCTCCGGCCGGCAGCGGGACGAGCGTGCCGTCCGCCTGCGGGACGCGGACGGCCTCGGCCTGCGCGCCGGCGACCTGACCGGAGCCGAAGTACCCTCCGTGCACGCACGAGGTGTGCAGGCCTTCGCGGCAGAAGGGGCAGGTACCGTCCGAGTACGCGAAGGGCATGACGACGAGGTCCCCCGCCTTCAGGGTGCGGACCTCGGCTCCCACGGCCTCGACCTCGCCGATGGCCTCGTGGCCCATGCGACGTCCGGTCTCGCTGCGCTCCATTGACTTGTAGGGCCAGAGGTCGCTGCCGCAGATCGAGGCTACGGTGACGCGCACGAGGGCGTCGGTCGCCTCTTCGAGGCGGGCATCGGGCACGGTCTCGACGCGGACGTCCCCGGCGCCGAACATGATGGTCGCGCGCATCCTCTTACCTCTTTCCGTACTCGTCGTCGGTGACGTGGTCACCCCACGTCGCGCTGTTGCCTTCATCGTCGACCTCGAGCATCGCGAGGTGGGTCATGAAGCGGTCGGGTGCGGCGCCGTGCCAGTGGTCCTCGCCGGGCTCGAAGAAGACGCGGTCGCCGGGGTGGATGACCTCGACCGGCTCGCCGCGGCGCTGGCAGAGGCCGACGCCCTCGAGGACGTAGATGGTCTGGCCGTGCGGGTGCTTGTGCCAGGCCGTCCGTGCGCCCGGGCTGAAGTGGACGTTGCTTGCCCACAGACGGGATTGGCCGGACGGCGTGGCGACGGCGTCGAGGTAGACCACGCCGGTGAACCAGTCACCCGGTCCCCGCGTCGTCTCGATGCTGCTCTTCGTGATCTCCATTGGTCGTTCTCCAGATGATTGGTCGTTCTCCAGATGTCTCAGATGGTCCGGACACGCGGGTCGCACTCGAAGCCGGTACGCACCAGCGTCATGCGGCCTGCTCGCCGCGCACGTCGGCCCGGCGCTCCGCGAGCATGCCGATCAGCTCTCGAGCGTTCTTCGGCGCCTGGCCTTCGGCGTCGTTGTTGAAGTACACGTAGGCGTCCTTGCCGTCCTTGTCGAGGCCGGAGAGGAAGTCCGCCCAGGACGCCAGCCCGCGCCGCGTGTAGCGGTGCGCGTAGCCGCCGGAGAGGCCGTGCATGCGCACGTACGCAGAAGTCGGCCGTGACGGTCAGATCCCGCGGCAGGTGAGAGGAGCTCACCGCCACCTGTGCGGCGCCGTGGCCGCGCAGCACCGAGAAGGCCTCGCCGCTGAGCCAGGACGGGTGCCGGAACTCGACCGCGTGACGCACGCCTCCCGGGAGGAGGCCGAGAAACGCATCCAGCCGAGCCAGGTTCTCGTCGTCGAGTCGCATCCCCGGAGGCAGCTGCCAGAGGACCACGGAGAGCGTTCCGCCAAGTCCGCCCATGCGCTCCATGAACGTCTTCAGAGGCCCCTCGCAATCCTTCAGCCGGTGGGCGTGCGTGATGAGCCGGCTGCCCTTGGCGGAGAACACAAAGCCGGGCGGGGCGAGCTCGCGCCAGCGTCGGACCATCTCGGCACGTGGCAGCCGGTAGAACGTGGCGTTGATCTCCACCGTCGGGAACCGTCCCACGTAGTACTGGAGCCACTCTCCCGAGTTCAGACCTTGCGGGTAGAAGACGCCTCCGGACCAATGTCTGTAGGACCAGCCGCTGGTCCCGATCAGGATCACGCGAACCTCCTGTCGATCGATCACTCTCTTTCTTCCCGGGGACGGCCGGTCTGGCCGTCACGGGTCGACGGAGGAGACGTCCTGTGGCTGGGGTGGGCCGGGCTGAGCGGCGACGTGTGCGGCCAGCAGCTCCAGCACCCTGTCTATGTCGCTCGCGGTCGTCATGCGGCCGAGGCTGAACCGGACCGCTCCGCGGCCGACGTCGCGAGGGACTCCCATGGCGGCCAGGACCGGTGACGGCTCGGTGCCGCCGGTGTGGCACGCCGAGCCGGTGGAGGCGGCCACCGCGGGGAGCGCCGCCAGGATCTCGCGTCCGTCGCTGCCCGCGAAGCTCACGTTGAGGGTGTTCGGCAGTCGCCGCGCCGGGTGGCCGTTGAGGACGACCCGGTCGTCCCAAGTCTGCCGCAGCCCCTCCCAGAGCCGGTCCCGCAGCTGCTGCACTTCCCGAGTCCAGGAGAGATCGCTCGCCAGCTCGGCGGCGGCGCCCAGGCCGACGTCGAGCAGGACGTTCTCGGTGCCGGCCCGCCGGCCGGATTCATGGCCGGCGCCGTGCATCAGTGGCTCGAGCTTCGTCCCGCGCCGGATGTAGAGCGCTCCGACACCCTTGGGACCGTAGAACTTGTGCCCGGCGAGCGAGAGCAGGTCGACGCCGAGCTCGTCCACCTTCGTGCCGATCTTGCCGACCGACTGGGCGGCGTCGCTGTGCAGCAGGACGCCGGCCGCGCGCGTGACGCGGGCGATCTCGGCGATCGACTGGATCGTGCCCACCTCGTTGTTGGCGTGCATGACCGAGACGAGGACGGTGTCGGACCGGATCGCCGCGGCGATGTCGCCGGGGTCGACGAGGCCCCGCGAGTCGACGCCGACGTAGGTCACCTCGGCCCCGAGCCGCTCGAGAAAGTGGCAGGGCTCGATGACCGCCGGGTGCTCGATGCACGTCGTGACGAAGTGGCACGGGCCCTCGCCGGCGGCGAAGAACGCGCCCTGGAGCGCGGTGTTGTTCGCTTCGGTGCCGCCGCTCGTGAAGACGACCTCCGCCGGCGAGCAGCCGAGGAGGCCGGCCACCTGGGCGCGGGCCTGCGCGACGGCCTGCGCGGCCGGCACGCCCGCCCAGTGACCGCTCGAGGGGTTGCCGTACGAGCCGGCCAGGAACGGCGCCATGGCCGCCTGCACGGCCGGGTGGATCGGCGTGCTGGCGTTGTAGTCCAGGTAGACCGTGGTGTGCACGAGACTCCGATCGGACGATCCTGGGATGCAACCTGCGGAGACGCCGGTCAAGAAGACGCGGCCTGCGTGTGGCCGCAGGCCGCGTCGTGGTCGCGTTGCGCGCAGCCGGCGGTCAGGCCGCCTTGCGCAGGTAGAACCTGTCGATCAGGCCCTTGGCCTCAGGCGATAGTTCCGTCTTGGCGCCGACCTTGGGAGCGTTGTCCAGGTAGGACGAGGTGAGCGGGACGGTGAGCCGGCCGCCGGAGTCTTCAAGCGTTCCGACGGGTACGACGATCGTCGAGAAGAAGGACCGTCGCACGGAAACGTACTCTCCGCCGTACAGGAGATCCTTGATCTGGCCGATCTTCACTCCGTCGCGCGCATAGACTTCTTGACCGACAAGGTCCTGTGAAGCCGATGTCATCACTGACCTCCTTCGTCGGTGACACCTTGAGTATCCCCTGCAGCGCAGAGGCCGATTCCCCGAAGAGGTGGCCCCGGCGTCGAAGGACCTAGCGGGGGAGCGCGACGCGGCCCATGACGCGCAGGTAGTGGGCCCAGTAGCCCTGCAGGTCGCCGTAGTGGTCCGCGAGGCGTTGCATCTCGTCGGCCGTGAGCGGCCGGCCGTCGCCATAGACCTCGCCGGCGATGTGCATGAGCGTGTGGTCGCCGTAGGGGATGCGCTCCATGCGCCCCAGACTGCGGATCATGATGAACGGGGCCGACCAGGCGCCCACCCCGGGGATGGCGCGGAGCCAGCGGGACACCTCGTCGTAGGAGCCCTCGCGAAAGAAGGCCTCGTCCACCTCGCTGAAGGCGAGCGCGGCGCCGTGGACGTACTCGGCGCGGCGGCTGTTGCGCAGCAGCAGCGTGAGGTCTTCGAGGCTCGCCTGCACGACCGCCTTGGCGCCGGGGAACGGCCAGTACTCCCTGCCCTCGAACTCGACGGCGGCCGAGAACTCCTCGATCAGCGTCCGCTTCATCTTCTGAGCGACGGCCAGCAGGTTGCGCTGCGAGAGGATCGTCCAGCAGGCGTTCTCAAACGGTGTGAGGAACTTGACCTGGTGATAGCCGTAGAGCTCTCGCCTGACGGCGGCGAAGGGCGGGTCGGAGTCGATCAGCTCGTAGAAGCGATGCAGGTCGTCGTGGACGCTGAGATACGTCTCGATGCGGCGCACGAGTGCAGCGGCGTCCGCGTCACTCAGGGGATCGTCGGCATAGAGCTCGTAGCGCAGCTCCGGTTCCTCCACCGTGCCGGCTGCGGAGAGCCTGAACGCGACCGGCGTCTGGCTGGCCCAGGCAGCGCGCTTGAGCGATGTCTCCGAGACCACCTGCTCGCCGTGCATCGGCGGGAACGCCCCGATGAAGTCGAGCGCCTGATCGAAATCGAAGGGGGCGACCGGTCGTACCGTGCCTTCGCGCTGTAGTTGGGCCAAGCTGGACCTCCTCGCATCCGTGATCGCCCCGTACCCGCTGTCATCCGGTCGCTAACGCCTTCGCATGCACTCGGACCCGGGCCATCTTCCGCACGAACGAACGCCGCTGGCCGAAAACTGGTGGCGCGGCTGCTACAGTCCTGAGCTGTGACCACTCAGAGCGGATCCGCATGGTCGCCAGACGACCGCCGCACGACCGTGATCGCGGTCGTCCTCCTCGCGCTGCTCGCCCTCACGAGCCTGCACTCCTATCTGCTGTTCCACACTCTTGCCGAGCTCGCCTTCATCATCGTCTGCGTGACCGTGATCATCATGGCCGGGTCGCTGCGCCAGTTCCTGGACGACGATTTCGCTCTCTTCCTCGGCATCGCGCTCGTGTTCGTCGCGATCCTGCACACGATCCACCTCGTCGACTATCCCGGCCTGGGCATGATCTCCCATTCTCTCGACCCGCCGACGCAGCTCTGGCTCGGCGCCCGCCTCCTGCTCGCCGTGACCTTCATCGCGGCGCCCTTCGCGATCGGCCGGCGTGTGAACCTGCGGCTCGTCGTCGTCTGCTACGCGGCCTGCGACGCTCTCCTGCTGGCGAGCATCTTCTGGTGGCACATCTTCCCGGCCACGCTCACGCAGGCCGGGCTGACGCCCTTCAAGAGGGTGACGGAGTACGTCGTCTGCCTGCTGTTCGTGCTCGCCATCGTGTTGCTCCGGCGCCGGCGCGATCAGCTGCCGGCGCACTCGTTCCGCCTGCTTCGTGCCGCACTCTTGACCAGTATCGTCGCGGAGCTCTGGTTCAGCGTCTATCACTCGGTGCCGACCTGGCCGAACCTCGTGGGCCACCTCTTCCTCGTGCTGTCAGCTGTGCTCTTCTTCAGGGCGGTGGTCGACGACGGCCTCGCGCGGCCACACGCGGAGGCCGTGGCCGGCTTGCGCGAGGCGGAGCGGCTGCACCGCCGCCTCGAGCTCGGTCTCATGCCGACGATCTCCGTCAAGCCCGAGGGCCTCGAGGTCCTCAGCCTCTACCGCCCGGGAGAGCACCGCCTCGCGCTGAGCGGCGACTTCATCGATGTCCTCGACCGCGGGGAGCAAGGCGTCGCGGTCATCTGCGGCGACGTCAGCGGGCACGGTCCCAACCCGGCCGCGCTCGGCGCCATGCTGCGCGCCAGCTGGCAGGCGCTGTGTGAGAGTGGCGCCGATCCGCTGACCGTCGTCGAGAGCTTGAAGGCGGTCCTGGTGCGCGAGCGCCGGTCGCCGGATTCGTTCGCCACCCTGTGCCTGGCCTGGATCGGCAGAGCGCGCGATGAGATACGCGTGTTGAACCTCGGACATCCCGTCCCGCTGCTCATCGCTGCTGAGGTGAAGCCGCTGGACGCCAGGCCCACACCGCCCTTGGGCGCCATCGACTGGCCCGTCGAAGAGCCGACGGTCATCGCACTGCCCGACCAGTGGCAGCTCTTCTTCTACACCGATGGGCTCATCGAGGGTCGCCTGGGTCCGGACTCTCACGATCGCTACGGGGTGGATCGGCTCGTCAAGAGTCTTCAGACGCTGGCCTGCGAGCGGATCGACAGAACGTGCCTCGAGGGCCTCATCTCGACCATCGAGGCCGGTGGCGGCCAGCCCTTTGCCGACGACGTCGCGGTGATGCTCATCTCGAAGGCGGAGCCTGCGGACCGGCCGGCCGCCGATTCTGCTTCCGGCGCGCGGGCGGCGATCAGGGCGGGAAGCGCCTGACGATCCCGAGTACGGCCCCGGCTACGATCCCGACCTCGGCTGCCCGGAGAGGCCCGCTTTGAGGATCCCATGAGACCGGGCCGTCCGCGGCAGCCGCCGAGGCGTTGAGTTCTCGCGAAGCCCGCGCCCTGGCCGGCGGCGTGGCCGCTCAGGCAGAAGATGCGTTTCTTCTCGGGGGTCGCAGTGAGACCGCGGCCTCGTCGTCCAGCAGGCGCGCCGCCCGCTCGAAGAAGAGGCGCCCCCAGTCGAGAGGCAGCGGTCGGGAGTCGCTCGCGTACGTGCCGGGCAGCATCTCCTCAAGGACGAAGCGGGACGGGGCCCGGCCCGCCGGGCGAAGCTCCGGGCCCCCGGGGTCCGCCTCGACGAGACGAGCGAGCTCTTCCAGACGGAGGCGGAGCCTCCCGCCGTCATCGAGGCTGCGGGTGAACCGGAGGTAGTACGGCCCGTAGAAAAGATCGAAGCGCCTGTGGCGCAGCGCCTTGCCGACGGTGTCGGTCGAATCGGCGTGGAGGCCCTGCCGCCACCTGGAGCGACCGACCTGGTCTACCCGGCCGATCGCGGTCGCCTCTCTCGGCGGATTGTCGCGCGGATCTCGCACTCGCGCCCGGAAGAGACGGGACGGCGCCGGGACGGCCGACGGTGCGAATGCACCGTCGGCCGTCCCCTGCGTCCTTCGTTTCACCGGATCCCGGCAGCGAACTGCTGCAGGGTGTGCGACGGCACCATGCCGGCTGTGAGAAGGGTCACGGGGCCGTGCTGCCAGACGATGGCGTCGACCAGTGACGTCGAGAGCTCGTGCGCCTGGGCGCCGCCGATCGTGGTCGTCGTGAGGAGGCCCTTGGGCACCTTGGCCAGCTGCTGCGCCAGAGCGCCGGACGGCCCGGTCGCGCCGGTGGACTCGACGAGCACCACAGACCCGAAGCCGCGTCCGTAGTGCAGGACCGCCGTCGCTCCGTGGCCGCCGCTTCCGGCCGTGACCGTCGCGCCTTCGAACGGCAGAGACGTCGTGTTCGCCGGCACTGCCAGGGTCAGGCCGTATGACTTGGCCTGCGCCTGCGCCTGCGCCAGCGTGAGCGGAGCATGCTTGGCCGACGTGGGCGCCGTCATGGCGCTCGCCGGGTTCGCCATGGCCGGCAGGGTCTTGTGCTGAACGGTCGCGCCGGCCGGCGGCGTGAACCTGAAGAGGCTCGCGCTGTTGCGGGCGTACGAGACGCTGGTGAAGCCAGCCGACAGCGCCGGCGTGGTGTCACCATTGGCATAGACCTGCACCTGGAGTGGCACGAAGGTGGAGCCGTCGACCGCCACCTGGACCGAGCCGAAGGTCGTCGTGGTCCCGGGGGCGGGCGTGATGGTGAGCATGTAGCTCTGCTGGCCGGCCACCGTCTGCTGGCCGGTCACCGCCACCGTGCCGGTCGAGGCGAAATGCTGGAGCCCCTTGGTGATCGCGGCGAGCGGATTGACTGTGGATGTCGACGGAGACGGCGATGTCGATGGAGCCATCGCCGCGGCCTGCGGCATGTAGTGCGCAGCCGTGTTGGTGGCCGAGCTGTACGTCCAGACGCCGCTTCCGCTGCCCACGACGACGAAGTCGGAGCCGCTGCCCTGGACTTCCAGGCGCGCGCCGGTCCCAGGCTGGACCCAGACCCGGCCGGAGCCGCCCATGGCCAGCCCGGCCACGCTGCTCGGAGCGGCGGTTTGGCCCCCGAGCAGGCTTGCCGCGCTGGACCCGGGGATCAGCCCGTTGGTCCAGGTCACGCTGCCGCTCACCGGGACGGGCGACTTCGCCGCGGTGGCTACCTTGGCGAGCAGGGCAGCCGGGCTGATGGACGGCAGCGATGTGCTGCCCTGCGCCCGGGTCGCCACTACGCCGACGATGACGGCGGCGGCCACCAGGGCTGCGAGCAGGAAGGAGATGAGGTACTTTCGGGACATTCGTCCTCCTTGGTCAGACCAGGATGTCCTTGCGGCGGAACACGAACCAGGCGGCCCCCATCAGCGCGACGATGTAGATCGCGAACGTGGTGAGGCCGGTGATGATCGGGTGCCAGTCGGTGGGTTGGCTGAGCAGGTTCTGCCAGGCGTCGAGGTGACTGGTGAACAGGTACGGCTTGAGGAAGTTGAAGTAGCTGAAGGCGCCGAGGATGTTCATGACGATGACCACGACCAGCGCCTCGATCGCCGCGGTGAGACTCGAGTTGGTGAAGGTCGCGAAGAGCAGCGCCAGCGAGAGCACGCAGATCACGCCGATGAAGACATAGAGGTAGCTGAGCAAGCTCAGCCAGAGCCCCTGGCCGATGCCGACCGTCTGGCCGGAGAGCAGGACCGGCGCGTGCAGGCCGAAGGCCAGTGCGCCGGCGATGAGTCCTCCGACCGCCACCAGCGCGAGGCCGATGGCGACGTAGATCACGGCTACACCCCACTTGGAGGCGAGCACGCCGCCGCGGCTGACGGAGTGCATGAGCCAGGTCTTGATCGTGCCCGTCTCAGCCTCGCCGGCCAGCTGATAGCTGCCGATCATCGAGGCGAGCAACGGGAGCAGGAAGGCGGAGAGCAGCGTGATGGCGGCGACGGGGATCAGGAGGCCGTTGTGCATGGCCTGGCTGATGACGCCGCCGGGGCCGTGGTCGTGCGTGTTGTTGCGGTTGAGGTAAAGAGCCAGCGTCATCAGCACGGGCACGAGGAGCAGGCCTGCCCAGCCGATGTAGCTGCGCTTCTGGGCGAAGAGCTTGGTGAGTTCGCGGCTCAGGAGCTTCATCGGGCACCGCCTTTGGAGGAGTCGACGTCGGAGCTCTGGGTGAGCCCGAGGAAGTAGTCTTCGAGCCCTTGCTCCCGGGCCGGGATGACGGCGTCGACGCCGATCTCGGCGGCGACCAGCGCACGCACCACCTCGCGGACCGTCCCGTTGTGGGCCTGGACGATGAGGTACTCCTCGTCCGGCTCGACCTCGTTCCCGCCGAGCAGCGCCGCGACGACGGTGCGCGCCTTGTCCTGGTCGGAGGTCAGGAGCTTCACCGCCGAGTGCTCGGGGTGCAGTTCGCTCACCGGTCCCTCGACCACGACCCGGCCCTTGTTGATGATGGCGGCGCGGTTGCAGACCTGCTCGACCTCGTTCAGCAGGTGCGAGGACAGGAAGATCGTGGTCCCTCCGGCGCCGAGCTCGCGCACGAGCTCGCGCACGTCCTTCATGCCCTGCGGGTCGAGGCCGCTCGTGGGCTCGTCGAGGATCACGAGCTCAGGCTTGTTGATGAGGGCGTTGGCGATGCCGAGACGCTGCTTCATCCCGTGCGAGTAGTCGCCGATCTTGGAGTCGGCGCGCTCGAGCAGGCCGACGATGTCGAGCACCTCGGTGATGCGCGCCTCGTCGACTCGGCCGTTGAGACTGCCCATCAGGCGAAGGTTCTTGCGCGCGCTCATGTTGGCGTAGAAGGCCGGCACCTCGACGAAGCCGCCGATGTGGCGCAGGGCTTCTTCCTTGTCGCGCGGGACCTGGTGATCGAGCACCTCGGCGTAGCCGCTGGTGGGGTAGATGAGGCCGACGATCATGCGGATGGTCGTCGTCTTGCCGGCCCCGTTGGGGCCGAGGAAGCCGAAGATGTCGCCACGGCGCACGGAGAGACTCAGGCGGTCGACGGCGAGGGTGCCGCCGAAGTTCTTGGTGAGCTCGTGCGTGGCGAGCACCACCGGCGCCTCGTCCGCGATGGCTGAGGCTTGTCGTTCGCCGCTCGGCGCGGCTGGGGTGTCCATGTGAGGTAGTCCTCCTCTGTCGTTCAAGCTCGCGGCGCCGCAGCGCGGCGGCGCGGATGTGGTTCGCGTTGTCGAGAGAGTACCCGGCGGCGCATAAGGCGCACGTAAGGCGGGCCGACACGCCTGACCGAGCCCGTTTGATGCTTTATGCCCTCCCTACACGCAAGCTGTGATAATGCATGGGCGATGCGAGTACTCATCATCGAAGACGAAGAAGCTCTCGCCGCCGCCATGGCCCGCGGGCTGCGGCTCAAGGGTATGGCCGTCGATGTGGCGCCGGACGGCCTGAGCGGCTACGACAAGGCCGTCCTGAACGACTACGACGTCGTCGTCCTCGACCGCAACCTGCCGGGGATGCACGGAGACGAGGTCTGCCGGCGGCTGACCGCCTCGGACTCCACTGCGCGCATCCTGATGCTCACCGCCGCGGGCGGGCTGCGCGACCGCGTCGCCGGGCTCGACCTCGGCGCCGACGACTACCTCGGCAAGCCCTTCGACTTCGACGAGCTGGTGGCCCGCCTGCGCGCTCTCGCGCGGCGTGCGGGCCCGGTGCGACCGCCGACGCTGAACCGCCGGGACGTCGAGCTCGACCCCGCCACGCGGGTCGCCCGGCGCGGCGGACACCAGCTCGAGCTCACCAACAAGGAGTTCGGCGTCCTCGAGGTCCTGCTGGCCGCCGACGGCGGCGTGGTCTCCGCCGAGGAACTGCTCGAGAAGGTGTGGGACGAGAACACCGACCCCTTCAGCAACGTCGTGCGCGTCACCATGATGACGCTGCGCCGCAAGCTCGGGGAGCCGCAGCCCATCGAGACCGTCACCGGCGCCGGGTACAAGCTGTGGTGAGACGTCGCCCCAGCCTCCGCCTCCGTCTCACGCTGTCCTACGGCGCGCTCTTCTTCGTGATCGGCTTCCTTCTCCTTGTGCTCAGTTACGTCCTCCTGCGCCAGGTGGCGATCAAGAACCCCGGCGAGGTGGCCAACCACACGGCGCAGGAACTGCATCTCTCGCAGGCCTACCTGCGCCAGCACATGACGTCGCCGACCGGCGGCCGGCAGTCCGTCGGGGTCTTCCTGCGGCAGATCCAGGACCAGACGATCTCGGAGGTCCTTCGCGCGCTCATCGGCGTGACGTTCTGGGCGCTCGCCGTCGCCACGCTCTTCTCGGTCGTCGCCGGCTGGTGGATGGCCGGGCGCATGTTGCGGCCGGTCAAGGAGATCTCCGCGGTGGCCCGCCGTCTCTCGGCCAGCACGCTGCACGAGCGAATCAACCTCCAGGGCCCCGAGGATGAGCTCGGGCAGCTCGCCGACACGTTCGATGCGATGCTCGGTCGCCTCGAGACGGCCTTCAACGCCCAGCAGGAGTTCGTCTCCAACGCCTCCCACGAACTCCGCACCCCGCTGGCGATCATGCGCACCGAGCTCGACGTCACGCTCGCCGACCCGGCGACGGACGCCGACGACCTGCGCCGCATGGCCCAGACGATCCGCGACGCCATCTCGCGCAGCGAGGACGTCATCGACAGGCTCCTCGTCCTCGCGGAGAGCGGCGAGCTTTCCGAGCGCGGCGCCGTCGACGTGGCAGGGCTCGCGCGAGGCGCCGCGGCCGGTCACGCCCGTCAGGCTGAGGCCCGCGGCATCGGCTTCCGCGTCGAGGCCGAGCCGGCGGTGGCGCTCGGCGACGAAGCGCTCGTCGAACGGCTCGTGGACAACCTCGTCGACAACGCCGTCCGCTACGCCTCGGCGGGGAGTGTGGTGCGGGTGACCGCCGGCATGGATCCGGGCGGCCGGGTGAGGCTGCAGGTGGCTAACGAGGGCGAGCCGATCAGCCCGGACGAGGTGCCGCGCCTCTTCGAGCGCTTCTACCGGCGCGGCACCTCACGCAACCGGCGGACCGGCGGCTCCGGGCTGGGTCTGGCGATCGTAGCCGCCGTGGCCGACGTCCACGGCGGCACCGTCACGGCGACCGCGCCGCCTGCGGGCGGGCTCGTCGTGACGGTGTCCCTCCCGAAGTACCCGGCCGAGGAGATCCACTCCGCGTAGGCTCGGGGAGGAGGTCCAGCGCCGGTCTCGGCCCGAGCTGCGCCGCGCGAGCCTGCGCGAACCTGTTTCCTGCAGGCGCGTCAAGGGCAGATTGTGTTTGCGCAAGCAACAACATGGACTCAAGCTCACGAGAAGAAGTCGAGGAGGCCGTCATGAAGGCCCTGTGGAAGGACACCGTACTGGCCGAGAGCGACGAGACGATCGTCGTCGAGGGCAACCACTACTTCCCGCCGGACTCGGTCGACGGGAGCTACCTGCGGGAGAGCGACCAGCGAAGCGTCTGCCCCTGGAAGGGCGTGGCCAGCTACTATGACGTCGAAGTCGACGGCGAGCGGCTGGAAGGCGCGGCCTGGTACTACCCGGAGCCGAAGCCCGCGGCGCGCCAGATCTCAGGCTACGTCGCGTTCTGGAAGGGCGTACGGGTGGTCGCGTCGGACGAGGCCGAGGAGGTCGCACGGCGCGGCAGGCTCCTTGCAGCTGCGGGACCGGAGCGCTAGAGGCGGGGGCGCCGCCCCGAGCGGACGGCGGCCGATAAGGCCTCATCACCTTCTACAGCCCGTGCTGTCCCACTAGAGCAAGGGCGAGGAGTGCTGCCGCCATGGCGAGAGGCGCCGAGGCGACGCCCACGAGCGTGTACTTCGCGGGGGAGGGCCGACGCCCGGCGGCGCGTGCGACCTGCAACCAGAGCAGGGCCGACAGGGCGCCGGTCACGGCGAGGTTCGGCCCCACGTTGAGGCCGATGAGCAGCGCCCGCGGGTGAGCCGGCGCGTGGGCCGTGAGCAGGCCCGCCGCCGGCAGGTTGTTCACGGCCAGTGATGCCAGGGCCGCGATCAGTGTGGTCACGGGGGCGGAGGCGGTCGCGACCAGCCGGTCGAGCTCGGGCCAGGCCCGGGCGAGCGTGCCCAGCGCCACCGCGAGAAGGAACAGCGAGAGCAGCAAGGGCACGTCGACGGCGCGGCGCAGCTGCGCACGCTCCAGCCTGCCGCGGACGTGCGAGGCCGGCGCGGCCGCAAGGCCGATTGCGAACACCGGCAGCGCCGGCTGGCGGGCGAGCAACACGACGAGTGCCGCAGCGACGCTTGCCACCAGGCCGACGCCGACCCTGACGGGCGGCGGTCGGTCTCCGCTCGGGCCGGCCGCGCCGCGCAGGGAGCGGCGAAAGAGCAGGAGAAGGACCGCCGCGGTGACGACGATGGCGGCCAGGGAGGCGGGCAGCATGCGGGCGGCGTACGTCACTCCCGAAACGTGCTCCCGCGACAGGACCAGCAGGTTCGTCAGGTTGGCGCCGGAAGCAGGAGGGAGGAGGCGTTGCACATGGCGATACTGCCGTAGAGAAAGGGCTCCCCTGCGAGACCGCGAGTCTCGGCCGCGATCAGGAGGAGGGGCGTCACGAAGACCACGGCCGTGTCGAGGTTCAGGAACGCGGTGACCGCGGCGACCAGGGCAAGGCCCGCCACGAAGAGGAGGACGCCGGGCCCGGGCAGCCGCGCCAGACGGGCGCCGGCAGCGGCGAAGAGGCCGTCGCCTGCCGCCGCCACGCCCACCAGCAGCAGGCCGGCCACCAGAACGAAGGGCGGCCATGCCACAGCGGCAGCATCGGCAGCGTCGGCAGGCCTGGCGGCCATCGCCGCCAGGCCGGCGAGCGCGGTGGCCAGGAGGAGCAGGAGTCGCCAATGAGAAAGCATCTCTTCGAGGCTACCCTGCACTGTCGTCTTGAGGAGTCGCAGGCGTGACCAGGCTACCGCTGTGGGGCCATCCCTTGACCTGTCAGTGCTGGCCCGCCGAACGGCGAAAGACGAGTGCCAGCAGCGATCCCGAGACCATCAGGGTGAGCCAGCCGGGGCCGTCAGGCCCGCTGCCCACAAGCCTGCGCGATCGGCCAGGCCGGCACGCTCGGTCACTGTCGCCGTATCGACCATTTCACTCCTCCTTCGTGCCTGACGCATGTTCGACGACCACCACCGCGAGGTCGTCGTCGCGCGATCTCCTCCCCGGCTCAGGCCGTCGGGATGAGGGCCGCCAGCGTCTCCACGATCGCGGCGAGCCCGAACTCGAACACCGCCTCCGGCGAGCCGAAGTCCTCCGCCGCGGCCGCCTCGCTCAGCACCGGCAGCTCGGGGTGCGGCAGCAGCGGCGGCGAGAGGTAGATCTCCCCGCCTGAGGCGGCATGTTCACGCCAGAACGCCTCGAGCAGGACGGCTCCGGAGGTGAGCTGGCCCACCGCCTGGATGGCGCTGACTGCCGCGGCGAGCGGCACGCCGGCCGCGGCGAGGATCGCGGCCCCGTGCTCGACGATGCGCAGCGAATCGAGCGAGTTGTACGGCGTCGTGGCCGCGAGGCGGGCGACCGTGGGGCTGTGGGCGAGCATCGCCCGCCGATACGCGCGCGCCACCTCCTTGAACTGCTCCTGCCAGGACGCCGCCGGGTCGGTCTCGACGTCCGCGCCGGCGAGGACCGCCTCGACCACGCCGGCGAGGAGGGCCTTCTTGTTCGGGAGGTGGCGGTAGGCCGCCATCGGGTCGACGCCGAGCTCGGCGCCGAGGCGTCGCATGGAGAGCGCCTCCAGGCCCTCTGCGTCGGCGATGCGCAGCGCCGCGGCAGTGAGCACCTCTCGCGTCAGCTTCGGCTTGGCCCGCCGCTCGTCGTCGGCCATTCGTCTTCTCCATCGCCCGGGGTCTTGCATTATCTACACTGTAGACTATACTGTGTCTACGGTGTAGACAGCAAGGAAGGCGAGACATGAACGCGGGAGGGCTGAGGACATGAAGGCAGTCGTCGTCTACGAGTCGCTGTGGGGCAACACGGCGGCGGTCGCCCACGCGATCGCCGAGGGACTCGGGCCCGAGGCGCAGGCGCTCTCGACGGCCGAGGCGACCGGCAACGCCATGACCGGCGTCGACCTCATCGTGGCAGGTTCTCCGGTGTTCGGGCTTCAAGCTGCCCACCGAGCAGATGCGTCGGGGCGCGGGCAACAACCCCGGCGGCAGACCGCCCCGGCCGGCCGACCTCTCGCACCCGTCGATGCGTTCGTGGCTCGACGGGCTGCCGGCAGGGCACGGCCGCTCGGCGGCGTTCGACACCCAGGTCCGGGGCCCGTTCGGCAAGGCGGCGCCGACGATCGCCGAGGCGCTGGAGAAGGCAGGCTACGACCGCCTTGCGGACCCCGCCGGCTTTGTCGTCAAGGGCAAGTTCGGGCCCTTGGGCAAAGGTGAGCTGGAGCGGGCGCAGCGGTGGGGCGGAGAGCTCGCCGCGAGCATGGGTTGAGCGATCGTCCGCCGTGCGAGCCGTCGGCCGGGCACCCGTGACCGACGTCGAAATGACGCGCTCGCCGATCAGGAGGTCTCACGGGTCGCCCGCCTCCTCAGCCATCTCACGGTGGCCCAGGTGACGAGCGCGACGAGCGCGAGGAGCACAAGGTAGTCGACGTAGTGCAGGTAGGGGCGGATCTTCTCCCAGTCGGCGCCGAGCCTCTCGCCGACGTACCCCAGGAGGAGCACCCACGGGATGCAGCCGAGAGCCGTGTAGAGCGTGAACTTCCAGAACTTCATCTTGCCGAAGCCGGCCGGCAGGCTGATGAAGGTGCGCACGATCGGGATCATGCGCCCGAAGAGCACGACCGGCCCGCCGTAGTGGTCGAACCAGTGCTGCGCCGTGTCGAGGTGGTGCGGACGCAGCAGCACGTACTTGCCCCAGCGGTCGACGAACGGTCGCCCGCCGTAGTAGCCGGCGGCGTAGGCGATCCACGAGCCGACGAGGTTGCCGGCCACGCCGGCGATCACGATGCCCGCGAGCGTCGAGCTTGCCCTCGCTCACGGCGAAGCCGGCGAAGGGCATGATCGCCTCGCTCGGCACGGGGATGCACGCACTCTCGAGAAGCATGAGGAAGAAGATCGCCGGCAGCCCCCAGTTGCCTATGAGGGTGGTCGCCCACTGGACGACGACGTCGATGACGGAGTGCACGAGGATCAGCCTGCTTTCGTCTGGCGCGCGAGCGCGTGGGCGGCAGCGCCGTGATCGGCGCCCTTGACCCGATCCAGCGCGTGCCGCCGGATCGGCGGAGAGTCTTCGGCCGGTGACGGCGTTCCTCGCATGACGGTCGCGAGTGCCGCCGCCATCTCAGATTCCGCCCGCGTGGCGGAGTCCGAGCAGGATGACCAGCAGGATGACGCCTCCGGCCACGAACCGGTAGATGGCGAACAGCTTGAAGGTGTGGTTGCGTAGATAGGCGAGGGTGAACCAGATCGCGGCGAAGCCGGAGAGCGCCGCCGCCGCCATGCCGGCCAGGAACGGTGTGACGGTGCCGGCGGGGAGTCCGGTCTTCGTGAGCTCGAGCGCCTTGTAGAGCGCCGCGCCGCCGACCACCGGTACGGAGAGCAGGAAGGCATAGCGGGCCGCGGCGCTCCGCGTGAACTCGTCGAGGCGACCGGCCATCATGGTCACTCCCGATCGCGACACGCCCGGCGCCAGCGCGAGAGCCTGGGCGAAGCCGATGCCGAGTGCGCCCTTCCAGCGAAGGTCCTCGACCTCTTTGCGCTGGGCCGAACGTGTGTCGATGACCCAGATGACGGCGCCGAAGGCGATCATGAGCACGGCGATCAGCCACGGCTTGCCGAGCCAGTCTTCGACGACCTTCTCGAGGGCCACGCCGAGGACGCCTGCGGGGATCGTCGAGAGCAGCAGCAGCCAGGCGAGGCGCTCGCCGGGCGTCTCGATGCGCCGCCGGATGAGGCTGCGGAAGAAGTCGCGCAGGATGTGCCCGATGTCGCGCCAGTAGTACGCGACGACGGCGACGAACGTGCCCAGATGCAGGGCCACGTCGAAGGTCTTGTTCAACTCCGGATGTGCGAGGAAGAAGTCCCAGTTCAACAGCCAAGGGACGATGATCAGGTGGCCCGAGCTCGAGATCGGCACGAACTCGCAGATCCCTTGGACAAGCCCCAGCACGATCGCCTGGAAGATGGTCAATCCGGTCACTCTCCTTCTCGTCTGCCCGAGCGGCCGTCAGACCGCAGTCAGCGGGAGACCCTCTCACAGGTTCCTGAACGAGACCTGAACGACCAGCCGTTCAGGTCGCTTTCAGGCGCCGGCGCGAGAATCAAGCCGCCGCGGGATAGCCGTGCGGCTCAGCGTGCGGCCTGGCGGCCCGCGCCGACGGGCGGGAGGTGTCGTGCGACCGGAGATGTCACGCCACGCTCAGCGCACAGGTGCTGGGAGCCTCCGCGCGGCGCCTCGTCGCGGTCAGCTCGCGGTGCTGACGCTGGCCGTCCTCGTCGGCGGACTGTTCCTGCCGGGATGTGGGGGTCAGCCGGGTCGCCCTTCTCCATCCGCCACGATCCCCGGATCCATTCCGTCACGGCAGCCAAGCGCCTCTCCGTCTCCGGGCCCGCTTCCCGGCCTTCTTCTCATCGCCGACCGTGGCAACGACCGCCTCCTGCTGGTGGACGGCACGAAGCGCATCGTCTGGCGTTACCCGCGCCGCGGTGTCGCGCCCTCGTTCCCCTTCCGCTACGACGACGACGCCTTCTTCAGTCCCGACTACCGGGCCATCATCTCGAGCCAGGAGATGCAGCACACGATCCAGCTCATCTCATTTCCCGGCGGGAAGGTGATGTGGCACTACGGGCGGCCGGATCAGGCGGGCTCGGCGAGGGGGCTCTTGAATCGACCGGACGACGCCTACGTCCTGCCGGATGGCACGCGGACGGTCGCCGACATCGTGAACCAGCGCGTGCTGTTCCTGGCGCCGTCCGGCAGGATCGTGCGTCAGTACGGCACGACAGGCGTCTCCGGTCATCGGCCGCCGCGCCTCCTCGGCGCCCCCAATGGCGACGCTCCCATGACGGGCGGCGGCATGCTGATCACGGAGATCGCCGGCTCCTGGGTGGACGCGATCTCCGCCGCCGGCAAGCTGGAGTGGACCGTGCACACGCCGGCACACTATCCCTCGGACGCCCAGCTTCTGACCGGGGGCCGCATCCTCCTGGCCGACTACACCTCTCCCGGCCGTGTGTTCATGATCGACAGGAAGGGCCGGGTGCTCTGGCGCTTCGGTCCTTCGTCGGGCCCGGGGCGGCTCGATCATCCGTCCCTGGCGTTGCTCCTCCCCGGCGGGCTCATCGCCGTGAGCGATGACTACCACGACCGCGTCGTGCTCGTCGACCCGCGCACCCGGAAGATCGTCTGGCAGTACGGGCACACCGGGATGCCGGGGTCCTCCGCCGGGTACCTGAACACGCCCGACGGCCTCGACTTCCTTCCCGCTGCGACGATCGCCGGCGATCCCCAGTTGCGGGCGCTCCCGCACGTTCCGACTGGTCAGTGAGCCGTGCCGGCTCGAGCTTCCATCGTCTCTGCCTCGAGATTCCAGTGAGTCGTCGCGCGCTCGTGCTTGAGCGCCACCATAGGCGCCCTCATCGTGGTGACCGTCACGGGCGTCCTCGCCGCGACCGCGTTCCGCCAGCCGCGGCCGCAGCCGTCAATGTCGATGTCGATGTCCTCAAGGGCGACCCCCGCGCCTGCCACATGGGTCGTCATCGGTCACTCCCGGCAGGGGCGCCGCATAGTCGCCGCCCGGTTCGGCTCGGGTCCCCGAAGGCTGCTCGTCATCGGCGGCGTGCACGGCCAGGAGTTCGGCCGCCGAGTAGCAAAGCGTCTCGCCGACTACCTCCTGACCCACCCGGGGACGATTCCTCCGGGCTCGCGGATCGACGTGCTCCCGTGTCTCAACCCCGACGGCGCGGCGCTGCGCCGACGAGGCAATGCCCGCAACGTCGACCTCAATCGCAACTTCCCGACCGCCGACTGGCGCCATGAGCTTCGATCGGGAGACCCGGCTGCGTCCGAGTGCAATGGTGGGACCGGCCCAGGCTCGGAGCCGGAGACGCGAGCCTTGCTGGCCTACCTGCGCCAAGGCTTCGACGGCGTGATCTCGCTGCACTCGAGGGGCGGGTTCATCGACTTCAACGGGCCACACTCCCGCAGGGTCGCCGCCGTGATGGCGCGCGCCAGCGGACTGCCTGTCGAGCGCATCGCCTACCAGAGCTCGATCACCGGCTCCCTCGGAGAGTACGGACCGGAGGCGTACCACCTGCCCGTCATCACCGTAGAGCTGAGTCAGCCGCGACTCACGAGAGGCCTGATCGATGCGGTCTTGCACGCATCGGCCTTGTCGGGTTCGCGCCCGGCGCGTCACCCCTGAATCACGACGCGGCCGGCGCAGCAGGCTCTCGGCGCGAGCGGAGCAGACCGTGGGGGCCGCAGGGAGGCGTCCTTCCTGGTCAGCTTCGCCAAGCAGGCCCGGGCTTCAGTCAAGCAGGCCCGGGCCGGGACCTCTCGTCACGCTCCGACCGCGGATCCCGCGGAGCGGCGGATGCCGGCAGCGCCCGAGGGCGTGAGCCTCACGCGGAAGGTGATGGCCTGAACGCAGGCAGGGTGATGCGGCACGTCGTCCCGTCGCCTTCGCGACTGCTGAGAGCGATCGAGCCGTCGTGTGCCTCGGCGATCAGCCGGGCGATCGCCAGCCCCAGCCCCGAGCCCTCGGTCGCGCGTGAGGTGTCGCCGCGGTAGAAGCGCTCGAAGACGTGCGCAAGCTGATCGGCGGGCACGCCACGGCCGCTGTCGTGCACGGTCACGCCGATCCGGTCGTCCACGACTCGCGCAGCGACGGCGACGCGGCCGTCGTCGGTGTACTTGATGGCGTTGTCGAGGACGTTGACGAACAGGCGCACGAGTGCGTCGCCGTCGCCTTCGACACGGAGGCCCTCCTCGAGGTCGCAGCTCAGCTCGAGCCCCTTGTCGGCGGCGAGCACTTCGAGAGACCCGCAGACGTCGCGCAGCAGCGTGCTTACATCGATCTGCTCGTGCTCGGCCAGGCGCCCGGCGTCACCGCGAGCCAGCTCGAGGAGGTCCTCGACAAGCGTGCGGAGCCGTGCGGTCTCGTCGTCGACGTCGTCCAGCGCCTGTTCGTACTCCCCCGGCGAACGGGGCCGCTCCCGCGTGACGCTCACGATGGCCTGGAGCGCTGTCAGGGGAGTGCGCAGCTCGTGAGAGGCGTCGGCGACGAAGCGGCGCTCGCGGTTGAAGGAGTCTTCGAGCCGGTCGAGCATGGCGTCGAATGTCGCCGCGAGTCGCCCGACCTCGTCGTCACCCGCCACCTTCAGTCGACGTGAGAGATCGCGAGACGTGATCTCCGCGGCCGTGGCCTGCATGCGCGCGAGCGGCTGCAGCATGCGGCGCGTGAGCAGGTAGCCGAGAAGCGCCGCGACGACTGCGGCGAGGGGGAGCAGGACGAGGAGCGTGAGGCGAAGCTGCTGCAGGGCCGCCATCATGGGCTTCTCCGAGAGCGCGATGCTGAAGACCGCCAGTGTCCTGCCGTTCTCGCTGAGAGGGGTGGTCAGCACGCGTACGCTGCCGCCACGGGGGTCGAGGCGGCTGTCGATCGTCGTCTCGCCTCGTCGCGCCGCGGTCAGCGCCGTGCCTCTGGGGACCGACTGATCGTACGAGCCGTACTGCCGCAGCACGACACCGGTGGGACCGAACACCGCGAGGCTGAGGCCGGGGGCGTGGAGGTCTTCGGAGCCGACGCCCTCGTCGAGCTGCGGGCCGAGCGTCAGGTGGCCGTTCTGGTTGTTGGTGCCGGCCACCGCCTGTGCGGTCGCGGTGCGCAGCGCTCTGTCGAGTGACGCGGTGAGACGCTGTGCCGTTCCGTAATACACGACGAGCCCGACGGCCGCGAGCACCGCGAGCACCAGGACGGCGATGCCGAGCGAGAGGCGGGCGCGCAGGGTCCTAGGACGCGGCATCGTCCTGCTCCGTCGAGAGCCGATACCCGGAGCCGCGCACCGTGTGGAGGAGCTTCAGCGCGGCCCCGTCGTCGAGCTTGCGGCGCAGGTTGCGGATGTAGACGTCCACGACGTTGGAGTGGTTGAAGACGTCGTAGTTCCACACATGCTCGGCGATCTGCGTACGCGTGAGCACGTGTTCCGGCTCGCGCATGAAACACTCGAGCACGGCCATCTCCTTGGCCGTGAGTGATACTCGCCGTCCGTTGCGCTCGACGCGGTGCGTGAGCGTGTTCAGGGTCAGGTCGGCGATCCGCAGGACACTGTCGCGTGGCTGGTCGTCGGTCCGCCGCGTGAGGGCCCGCAGACGCGCCAGCAGCTCCTTGAGCGCGAACGGCTTGACGAGATAGTCGTCGGCGCCGGCGTCGAGCCCGGCGACTCTGTCGTCGACGCCGTCGCGAGCGGTGAGCATGAGGATCGGGATCTTGACACCACATGCCCGGAGCTCGCGGCAGACGGTGAGGCCGTCGACCTGCGGGAGCAGCAGGTCGAGGATGATGACATCGAACGCGACTCCGCCGGCCCAGTCCAGCGCCTCGCGTCCGGTGATGGCGACGTCGACGGCGTAGCCCTCCTCCTCGAGGCCGCGCTTCACGTAGGCGGCGATGCGCCGCTCGTCTTCGACGATCAGGGCGTGCATGCACCATCCTTGGTCGTTGCCGGTGCGTCCACAGTACCGGGGCGACATGAAAGCCACATGAAAGCAGGATGAAGGGGCGCGGACGGCATCTGCCGTCCGCGCCCCCTTGCCGTCTTTAGGCGGCGTGCGCAGTTCCCGGTGGCGCTCGAACTGCGCGAAGGCCTGATCAGCGCGTGCGTGTCACTCCACGCCGTTGAACTGATGGTCCACGTTGGCGCCGGCAGCGTCGGCGTGGCCGCCGGGGCCGTCACTGTTGGCGGCGGTCTCCGAGCCGGCCTGCTCGCCGGCGGCGGCGGTCTCCGAGCCGGCCTGCTCGCCCGCCGCTTCAGTCGACGCGGCGGCGCTGGTCTGGCTGCTCGCCAACGTGGCGTCCGGCGTGGTCTGGTCGCCCTGCTGCACGTTGTCGGTGTCGGGCAGGTTCGCAGCCGGCTCGGCGGCCGTCGCCTGACCGGCGGTCGCGGCTGCGACCGGCGGCGTCGCGGTGCTTGTGCTGGCGTTGGCGCGCACCGCCGCGCCTCCGAGGGCGCCGAGGCCGAGCACGGCGACGGCTGCCAGGGTGACGATCTTGAACTTCTTCATGGCGTCTTCTCCTTCTCTCGACTGACTGACTCGCTCATCATGCGGGGCGCTGATGAAACCCTCGTGAAACGGGCGTGAAAGGCTGCGCCCGCGCCCTCGCAGTCACTTGAACGGCGTCGTGAACCGCCCGTTCCCGGCACGCGTGTAGATGGCGAAGAAGTCACGATCGTCTGGGACGAGGTAGCGCGTCATGCCGGGGTTCTGGGTGTTGGGGAGGAACTTGACCGGCGACCGCGCGCCGGGCTGGCGGTAGTAGTTGAAGGTCGGCCAATAGACGTTGATGTCGAACTGCAGCGCACGCACGGCTCCCGCCCTGATGAGCGCGTCGGCGAGAGACATGACGGTCTGCTGGGGGGCGGCGACATAGATGAGGTCGCCGTGCGCGTTGACGCCGACGCCGCTGCGCCACACGCGCACGCTGTTGCCGAGAGTCCAGCCCCACTGGGCGCCGTTGTTGTTGAGGGCCGGGTTCGGCGCGGCGTTGTCGACGATCATCGGCAGGTTCTGGCGCGCATAGGCCACGTCGCCGGCCGGGGCGCCTCCCGGCCACTTGATGATGTCGACGCGTCCGTCGTTGTAGCCGACCAATGTGCCGTCTCCGGCCTTCAGCGGCTCATAGACGTGGCCGTTGACGAAGAAGCCGCCGTGGCCGTCCTTGTACTTGAAGGCGCTGTTGAACACGGCCAGCAGTCGCGTGCGCTGGCCGTCCGGGACCATCATCGGCCCTCGCGGTGAACCCTGCGGCGGCTCGGTACGTCCGGGGTACAGCGCAAGCTGGGTGAGCGAGTGGTCGATCCAGGCGGCGTAGGTGACGATCCGCGGGTAGTCGCGTTCGTTGCGGAACACGGTCACTCGGATCGGGCTCACTCCTCCGACTGTCCGTCCCACCGGCCGCCACACGCCCTCGCCGGCGAGGGACGGCGAGATCGCCGGCTTGACACGCGGCGGCGCGTACGCGGGCCCGGCGGAATGTGACGGCCTCGGGGCCGCGACCGCTGCGCCGGCCGCGACGTTCGGGAGGACAGTGAGTCCCGGGCCGCCCTTCTTGGGCGCCTTCAGCGAGTAGTACGTGCGTTCACCCAGGTTCACCAGCCATGCGCCGTGATTGTCACGCACCCATTCCACGGAACGGATCTTCCACGGCACGCTGGACGGCCGCCTCATGTACATCCTTCAGGATAAAGATCAGCGAAGAGAGATCAGCGCGGCGCCAGTGTGCGGGAGTTGGTGACCATTGCGGTGACCATTTCTTCTCGCAGAGGATTGTGCGTGTCCTGCCCCGGCGCTAGCTAGCTTTCTGTGCGCAGGCTTAGGATGACCAGCATGCTTGAGGACAATCAGTTTGTGTCTGTCTCACGTTCGCAACAGCATGAATGAAGCTAGGCGGCTCTTTGCCGATCAAAAGTTGGAAGTTGATCGGTCGATGAGCTGCGGGTGAAGACGCACGGGAGAGCCACAAACGCTACGACTATTAGAGGCGTACCTCTCAATCTTCGGAGAGACACAGCGAGTATTTATCACAAGAAAAGAGTATGCGGCGATTTGGTGACGCCTCCGGCTATGCTGTGCGCCACGCCAGAATCGGTTGCGGTGGCGCAGTCGCCGGCAGCGACTCTGGCCTTGGGCGTCGACAGTCCGAGGGCACAGGTCAAAATCGATTCCCCGGCTGAGCCTGAGCTCGCTGACTCGGCGAGAATGGTAGTTACGTCCGCGAGCGATCCGTTCGGACTTCTGCCTGCACCATCCGCTCGACCACGCGGGGCAAGTTCGTCCAGCCATGACTTCAGGCAGTCGGACGAAGCGCTTCGCGAACAACATCATCTAACATCGGCTCGTGCTTTTTCACTGTTTCCGTCAACGTGTTGAACGCCGAGCCGACTGCGGCAGTTGCTTCGCGCGGACAGCGATCCAGCCTCGGGTTCGCGCCCCTACTTGTTCGCGGGAAGTCCGTGGCTCAACAGGAGCTAATGTCAGTTCGCCAGCCTCCTCGTCGGTCATAGCGTGGCGTATGGCGGCCAAAGCCTCTTCCATAAACAGTTCCTCATCATGTACCGGGTGCTGCATCCGGCTGGTCAGTATCACGACCCCGCAAACTGTTCACGGTGGCTGTCAACGAGCCTCAAGATAAATAGGAGATCAGTTGGCTTTAGCCGTACCACCTTTGCGTCGTATGGCCTCTCTCAGGAAGAAATACTTCAGCACGAACTTCCCTTCCCGTCCTGCAAGCGGACTACTGCAGACTTGGCAGGTTATCTCGCGATCGGTTGTCTCAAGCCCAGCTTCGACTTTGACCACTTGGTAAAGAGCTTTGCAGTTAGGGCATGTGAATGGATTGAACGCGCGTCGTGTCATAATACGCCCCCAATAGAGCCAATTCTTAAATCTTAATTTGGAGGGCGTGTCCGGTCCACGTCGCCTTATGCCTCGACCCCTGCCGCCATCGACTTGAAGATTGTTCGGCGCTGGACCTTCAGAACGAGCCGTTTGCTGAACAGCTTCGCTACTGGACATAAGTGCCGGCACTCGTGCGCTCGCGCTGCTTGCTTGCGCACCTCATTCTACCCCCCACGGCTGGCAGTCCCGCACCCGTAAATGAAATTTGCGTCAACATTACAAGGGTTGCAATCGCAAAAAGCCGAAAAAATCTATCTGATAAAAAACGTCCTACATCTGTACTTTCTCCCGAGTCACACCGTTTCTAGAGCGCCAAGTGGCACTGCGTTGGGCATCAATCGCGCTGCGATAGTGACACTGAATTTTGGCACGGCGTTGGCTGACAGACGGCGCCCCGAAACACCGATCAGTCCTGGATCGATCCTGGCGCGGCGGCGGGAGGCGAAGCCGGCCGCACGGGTGCAGTCGCCGGCGTTGGCGTCGCCGGTGCCGCCCGCGATGGGGCCGGCATACTGGATCCCGCAGTCGGCGGGGGATCCTTACTGACGGCGGGCGTTTCGATAGGGGCGTCTTTGTGGACTGGCCTTAATCGCGTCAACGGCGGCCTGCTCGGCGGCGGCGGATAGAAATACATCGGCGGTGGCGGCGGAATGCCCCACCCGTCTACTGCACATCCTGCACACGCAACGCAGCCGCCGCAGGCCCCGTAGATCCAAAAGCCTCCACACCCGCCGCAGCCTCCACACCCGCCGCAACCACCGCAGCCTCCACAGCCTCTGCAGCCGCCGCAACCTGCCGCCGCCACCGCCGCAACCTCTACACCCACCACCTCCACAGCCACCGCCGCCGCACCCGCCTCTGGCGAGCTGAATATTGGGGCGGAATGTTGCGGTACTTTCTTTGTCGAAGACATAAAACGTCGCTAAGCTGACGTCGGAGATTTCCTCCTCAGCCAGAAGAATTTCGTGACCCGCTCCAGCACCTGGCGCCGGCAGATTATGCGGTGTTGGACTGGCAGATGCGCCGCTCGCCAGCGACAATGATAATCCGGCGGCCGCCCCCAGCGCGGGTACGGCTTTCTTAAGACGGTTGCGACTTGCAGATTGCTTAGCGCGCGACACGGTAGGGACCCCTCCAAAGTTGGGCGAACGTGACCGAGATAATCGGCAAAACCGTACACCAACTTTGCGTCCAATTTCCGCAGACATTGGCACCCGATTAACCGGGGACAGCGACAAATGCGCCAATTACCCTCTGAACAAGTAAGAGACCCTCCGAGCGGTGAAGCACTCGGAGGGTCTGGTAGCCTTTTCGAGCGGCAGGGGGTCGGGGGAGGGGAGGCCACTCAAATCAACACGACACTAACGTTAGCCAGACGACGCGAAGACAGAAGTGACCGAGGTCACAAATTGACCGATCGCGCCCGCCTTTTTGCCGAGCGCGAGTAGGGTAATCTCTCGTCGGCCATACGGCTGTTCGTGTTCAATTAAAAGGCGGGAGCAGCCGCTGTCGCTGCATGCAAGCTTCACCGAACAGGATCCAGCCAGCGAACTGTGCCGCGTGACATTTTTAGGAAAATATTCCCGCGGCCTTAACCTTAAGAAAATCGCAAGTTGAAAATTAGACGGAGAGGCACATTCGTGACTTATTAAGCCCTTAATCCTGCGTTGCTTTTTGCACGGGGAGCGATGCCGTTCCCATCTATCGGGGCTCTAAGGGGGCGGATCGCTTTCCGTGTCAATGAGATGAACAAGCTTACCGCGTCGGCGACGCTTTGCGTCGGCTTGACGCTTTTCGCCACCCAGGCGGAGGCACAGCACAAAACCCATTCTGGGGTCGTTCATGCGCAACGTGAGTACGTTCGGTTAGCCGAAGTCTGCGCCTTTGGTTTCTGGTGCGACACCGGCATCTTGAACAGCAACAACCCGGCCCCGCCGCGGCCGCTCGTCACCCCCAAGGCTAAGCTCGCGCACGGCATCGACCGCAGTCAGTTCCGCCCCGAGATCGCCAGCGATCCCGAACTGGTTGTAAAAATGACCCACATGGTCTTTGGCGAGGTCGGTCGGCACGCACCACTGCCCGTCAAGATCATCCAGCTTGAGACAGCGTTCAATCGCGCGCACGCTCGCGGGCAGACGCTGGCGCATGTGCTGTTGTCGGTCAAGGAGAGCCCCAGCGACGGCTATTACGCTATCGACACCTATTGTGCAGCCGCGGAGCCGACGCCGGACGAAGTCGAGACGTTCAAGAAGACCGTGCTCACTGCGGTACTGCACGGCTCGAATCTGTCCGACGTTGGCTATGGCCCGATGACCGGAAATGCTTCGGCTGACGTGGCGGCACACCAATTCGCCAAAGGCGATCCCGGGTACCAGTTGCAGGCTGGTGACGCCTACTTCCGCGAAGGCCCGTTCATCAATGATTTCGCGGAGATTTCACCGGCCACGCTGTTCGGGCTCGGCGGCAACAATGCCACCAGCTTTGGCTCTTTCGGCGCGCCATACTGCAAGCCCGATAGCGGCCCCATCCGCGGATATTGCTCAGTGGCCGACGTACGATAGGGTCCAAGGTGGCTCGACGCTTTTCGCGCACTCGCTGCAGATCGAGAGTCGCGTCAACGTGTTGCAGACGGCGGCGAGTCCATCGTTCGTGCAATCGAGGCGATTGCACTAGCCAAGAATCCACATGAAAAGATCAGTCATCGGGCTAATTACCGCGATGACCGTAACGGCGTCAGTAGGACAAGCCGCGGATCTAAAAATTGAAAACGGCCCTCAATTCTCGATCACCTGTACCGGGGTTCTAGAAACTCGGAATGGAATTTATTTTTTTAACCGGGAGAAGCCTATTACAGGCTTAACTCCAGACGATGAGATCGCCTGCTGGGGCGCTTCTATATTGCCCAACGACAAGGGTTGTTGGCCCATGAAGGGCAAATCAATCGAACAAATCCTTGCGGGATGCCCCATAGGAAAGACGTGTCAGATCGCGGGCGTGTTGAAAAATCTAACTCACGGTCTTTACTGCTGGACAGAGGTGAACTCGGTCATTGCGAAATGATGAGGTTAGCTGCCATGCTAGACAAAGACCCGGAAAATATAAACGGCGGTTGCGGAATCGGCGGCCACAACAAGATGGCGCGAGGAACCGAAGACCGCGAACGCAAGAATTGGGAGCAGCACCGTGTAAAGCCCGGTAACGACGGGCATGCCAGCAATCCGTGCGTAGCCGAGTACTTGGGGGATATTCATAGACGCAAGGGTTGCGCCGGCGACTAGATCGCGCAGCGCCGCCTTTGGATTGAAAGGCCGTAAGCCCCCAAATAGTACCATCTTCATCGACGTACACGGTAAGCGCGACTACGGAAACGCATCGCCGATCAAACAAGGATCAAGCCTTGATCCATACGTCACCCTCGTTAGCGAGCAAACAAGTCACAGTAACCGCCGATCGTATATGAAGAGCGAGGGCGCGCCGAAACGTCTCGGCTACCCAGCCTCCATATGGCGCAGCCATCGTCTGCCGCGATCTAGGAGTGAACGCAAAAAATCCATGGACCGCGTGGGATGTGCGGCGTTTAGCGTCTCAATCTCCTGCGACGTGAGCGTAAGAGAGAGTGCCGCCGCGTTTTCCCGAACATGGGCCGTTAAACCGGATTCAGGGATCGCGATAACGTTGCCGGTGCGAATAGTCCACGCAAGGGCAACAGCACTAGCCGAGCAATTGTGCGCTGCACCTATTTGCGTAAGCAAGGGATCGTGAACAAGACTGTCTCCCAGCGGAGTGTAGGCCATCACAGGCATGTCGTGATGTTCGCACCAAGGTAGCAGATCATATTCAATGCGGCGGCTGTCGAGATTGTAACGAACTTGATTGGTCGCGCAGCGATGGCCGTCCGGAACACGAAACAAATCTTCCATATCGCTAACTTTGAAGTTCGACACACCCCAGGTGCAAATCTTGCCTTTAGCGCGCAAATTTTCAAATTCCGCCACCACTCTTGAAAGGTCTGTGTCGGCATCCCGCCAGTGCAGCAGATAAAGATCGAGATAATCGGTGCCGAGCCGAGCGAGACTGCTCGCGCAGGCACGTGCAATGCCGTCTTCGCTTATGTGACTTGGCAGCACCTTAGAAACTAGAAAAACTTGTTCGCGCTGACCGGCAATCACGTGGCTGATCAAGCTTTCGGCACGGCCTTCGCCATAAAGTTCCGCTGTGTCGATCAACCTCATGCCGAGAGACAGTCCTATCCGCAGGGCATCTTCTTCAACGGCTTCAGGATGTCTTCCCTGTGCAAGGTGCCAGGAACCTTGACCTATAGCAGGGACTGTTGTGCGATCGCGGAACCTCACCTTACGTCCCTCACTGTTTGATGAATCGCCATTCGTTCCGGCAAGCTCCGATTTGGTTGCTAGTGCTGCTAA
This sequence comes from uncultured Thermoleophilia bacterium, assembly GCA_963798285.1. Classification (GTDB taxonomy): domain Bacteria; phylum Actinomycetota; class Thermoleophilia; order UBA2241; family UBA2241; genus CAIXSE01. The sequence goes on from CAWCSR010000002.1 coordinate 813,904, forward strand.
CATTCCGCTCATTGGTGGAAGTGATAGTCCCTGCGCTCGCGCTTGGCGAATGTGGGCAAGCACGGCCACATCGTAAGGTAGGGTCGTGACGTCGACATCGATTGATTTCGAACAAGCTACGACGAACAACCTGGCCATTCCAAAGCCAGAGCGGAAGCTTGAACGCTCCAGGTAGGATCTGGCAGATCGATCTAAAAGCCATTTCGATACCCACCACTTATTCCGACGCAAAGCTGGGCAAACAGAAGCTCTGTCTTAGTTGTGTGTCGGTATCTCGCGGCAGAAGCTTCGTGTGCTGGTTCGACGTTTCCATGCGCTACCAGGCGATCAAGCGCCTGTTTTTTTAGATGCACCCGGATTTTCGGCCCATTTTTGAACGCCCCAACCGCTCACAATGTCGCACGAGATCGCGAGCTAGTCGTTATTGATAGTGACGGCCTCTGTCATTTGACCGCTCCTATGAGCCCTCGCACGCCCCGCCCTGATCAGTGTAGGCACGTGGCTGGCCAGAAAAGTGTTGCGGGTCACATGGCGACCGCTTGTCCGACCATCTCGTTCGCGGCGTGCTCGCGCCAGCTTAGAGAAGTCGCGTGAGTTCGTTTCTAACCCTGTGCGCTGAATGAGCCGATCTGGCCTCTACCCGGCCGGCCGGCATTGAAGGACGGCAGCAAAGGGTTCGCCAAGATTGCGGCGATCAAGGCCGAATTCGCCGCCGATGGCTACGAGGTGCTGCCATCGACAAGATGCCGAAGGTCGAGGTCCACGTCGTCCAGTCGCCCGAAGCGCCGACCGGCGTCGGCGAGCGTCGCTCCGGTTGGGCAGCGGCGCTACCGGGCGGAACTCACCAGCGGGCGCGGCTGAGTCGTGGCGGACCGCTTCCGGCGACGATCAGCCGTGCAGACCTGATCCCATTAAAACGAATCGCCCTAGCGTTGCCATCTTCTGCGGAGAGCATCACACTACTCCATGTTGACGAGAGGGCGAAGTGCGGAGCCGCCGCCGAGGAAGGCGTGCAGGTTGGGCCGCGGTTGGGGCTGGTGGGTAGTATGGAAGCCACTGCCATACTTCCGAAAGGTCAGAAATATATTAAACCGCTTCGCTGCAGCGAATGCGGCGGCAATGCCGTCTTAATTAGGCGCTCGCCCCATCCTCTGGACGGTTCTGGAAATCCGCACCTTTGAATGCCAGAAGTGCGGAAATCAAACGCGACGGATCGTTAATGCCTGACCTATCCGGGGCCCCGGATCTTACATGTTGGTCGCAAGGCCGCGGCCCTTTAGGCATCGGCACGATCACGCCACCGTCGGCGATTGCAGTAACCGATCTAGATTCTCGTGCAGTCGTGCCAGCTTATCTTTGCGCTTACTAATCTCGACGGCGGTTTGGAAAGGAACGTCGTCGTTTTGGATTGGGCTGTGATCGCTTAGCACGGACACAATTAGCTGCCGTTCGTCGACGAATCCGCGCCGATCTTGATCACCGCGCCGGCCATGCTGTTGTTGATCGTCGGTCGAGTTTGGCTCGCGGTGATTGACGATCGTCCGCACCCACCGCATTGCGACATTTTTCGCGACAAGACACAGCACCAACAGTCCGAGTGCAAGAACGGCAAGTATTGTCACCATAGAGATCCCGGCGTCGTTGGCCAACTTACTGCCGCCGGCTGCTCTCTCTGCAACATCGGAGCCCGAAGTCCGCAACCGCATTGGTTGGGGTCGCAGTGACATGTTGTGCCTGAACCGCTGCACCCTCGGGTGCCGGATCGGGCCCCGTAGTGGGCGCGGCAAGCCGTTCACCCGCCTCGTTCCCAGCCTGCGACAACGGGGTTGCTTGTGAGGCGGGCGTCTCCGTCGGCTGCGGTGCGCTACCTTGCTGTGCGCTTTGCTGGACAAGTTTGGCCACTGTCCCGGTGATCGCCTCCGATGTCGGTGTCTTGACTGAAAGCAAACGGGACGAGGGCAAAGCCGTATCACTGGGGTCCAGCTGGGTATCGGAGGACTCGTCGGTTGAGTGTCGATGCCCAAACCGAACCTGAGTTGAACGCAATGGTGTGGCTGTTGTAGCCGTGCCTCGTCGAAGCGATCGGTCGGGCGCGCGCAAATACCGGCGTTTGCGTTGAGTCGGCCAATCCAATCGGTCGTACCACCAGCTGCCCTCGAGAGCGGGCGACTCGGTGCAGCAAGACAATCATCCGCGCGCAGAGCTCTTGGCCGGCGCGCCGACGGTAGCGCCCAACGTCAGAAGCGGAACAACGAGCGTGATCGATTTGATCAGAGTTGGAACCCGCCTTGACACCATCCCTTACACCCCTACCCGCGCAGGAAATATCCTGTCAAAATTTGATCGCAATGCGTGCGATTGTGGGCTTTGAGGGTCAACTCCGACACATTGCTACGGAGCGCCGTATCGCAGCGCTTCGAGCCGGTCGAAGTAGACGTTGTTATGAGGAGCCATCCGTAGAGAACAGTGCTAATGACGTCCCACCCAACGCTGATCGTGACGGACACACCCGCACCTCAGGGTGATCGAGGCACGCTCGCACGC
>CAWCSR010000003.1:0-307500 GCA_963798285.1 uncultured Thermoleophilia bacterium
CAATCGCCTGCCTTCTCATCCCTTTCCTGGTCGCGGGGCGCCGCCCTCCGCCTCAGCGAGCATGCGGCGCCGGCGCTGCAGCTTCGAACGAGCTGCCCAGAGGCGCAGCTCCCCATCAGCCCGATCGATCCTCTCCTCGTGGACCGCCCTGAGTCCCTGGAGGTGGCACGACCAGCAGAGGCCCGTGGCACGCACTCCCACCGGGCGGCGCCCGCAGGCCGGGCAGAGCTCGGCCAGGGCGAGCTCACGGAACGCGCTTCAGCACGGCGGGACTGCAGGCGTCCCCCGGAATTGCCCCGCAACTTCTGCGCCGCAGAGAGATCCCCAGCCGAGCGGCCTGACGCTCCACGGACTGGCGCGATCGCCCGAGGGCTTCGGCGCAGCCGCGGCAGCCGAGTACCGGCGCGAGAGCCTGGAGCGCCTGCGTCTCGACGCTGGTCCACGGCCTCACGCGCGGGCCCTGGCGTACCCATCGACGCGGCCGGCGCGTTCCTTCGCCGGCACGCACGGCGCAGTCCGGGCCTCGGGCAGCGGCCGTGCATGAGGCCCCGGCCGGGTCGGTAGAAGTCGATGCTCGCGCCTTTCCTCGAGCGAGATCGCCACGTCGCACTTGCAGCAGAAGACCGAGCTGGCTGGGTCCAAGCCGCAGAGGGCACGCTGTTCGTCGGTGGCGGCGTCGGGGCGGTCGACGGTACGGGGCGGACTGATCATGCGGACTCCTTCGCCGAACTCGCGGCGTAACGGGTGCTAGCGCGCTCCATCGCGGCGCGCAGCTTCGGATCACGAGTGGCGGCGATCACGTCGCCAATCGGGCGAGGGTCGCCACTGCCACTGCGTTCCCAGCGTCTAGCGCCCGGGCCGCGCTCTTCAGCGGCGCGCGGACCGGGCGCGCTGTCAGGGAATGTTCAAAGACTGTTCAAGACACTGTTCGGCGGCACCGGTGACCGGGGTGCGAGGCCCTGGGTGTCCGGGGCGGCGGACACGAGTGTCCGGGTTGGAGGACACGGGTGTCCGGGGTGGTGGCCGCCGACGTCGTACCCCGGTCATCGGTGTCCGGGGCTCTCGGGCGGAAGAGGTGTTTCAGAAAGTAGGTGTTGCTGGCGACTCCCCGCCGTCGCGACCTCCACGAGCCCCCAGCTCTCGAGGTCCCGGATCGCACGCGACCGTGCGCGCGGTGCACCCGGCCTGGCGGCGATCTTCTCCTCACCAGGGAAGCAGATGCCCGATCGGTCGGCATGGAGGTAGAGGATGTCGATGACCGCCCGATGGCTGGCTCGCGCGTTGTGGCGCTTCAGCGTTTTGAACACCGACGCCGGGATGAACGCGGTCTGCTCAAACTCGGGTTGCGGCACCCCTCGGCGCTCGCTGGACACCGCGTCAGCTGGCTGCGACGCGGCCGGCGGCGAACGCCTCGATGTCGACGCGCCGGTACAGGTTGCGCCTGATGCCGCCTGGCAGGTCGACCGGGCGGATCGCGCCGGCGGCGACCCACTTGCGGAACGTCACCTGGCTGACGGAGCAGAGCTCGGACGCGACCTTCTCGGAGACGAGGATCCGCTCCGACGTCGGGACCTTCTCGGGGGATTGGGCGTGTGCTACGGTCATGCGGCACTCCTCGGGGTGTCGGGGCCGTCTTACTTCCAGGCAGGGCGGCCCTGTTACATGGTCTGTGACGCCACTATAGGCAGTGGTCTGGCGATGGGAAAGTGGCTGCTCATGGCGGGCCCAATGATTGGCCCTAAATGAGCTCCCATGAGCGCAAGAGGACTGGACCATGGGGCCACCAGGAACGACGACGCGGCGTCCTGTCGATGGCCTCTCCTGAATATCTGCTCAACATGGATGACGCGCCAGGGCACGGAAAAGGCCCCAGGTGGTCGATCCACCCCGGGGCCTTGTTCCGACCGACTCGGCTGCTACGCGCGCCCGTGGCTCTCCACGTCCGCGACGAGGGCCGCCAGGGCCTCGGGGTCGTCAGGATCTCGGCCCTCGCCTTCGGCCTTCAGGCACCGTCGCAGCAGGTAGCTGCACTCCGCGTCCTTGTCCTTGGCGGTCTGCTCCCACGTCGGCTGCTTCGTCATGGATGTGCTCCTTCGGATGTTGATCAAAGGAACGGTGTTCACAGGAGGCCGTCGGCGACGTCGACGCCCTCCCGTTGCTCGGTCGTCAGCACATGGCTGTAGACCCTGAGGGTGACGAGGCTCGAGCTGTGCCCCAGGCGGCGACTGACGACCTCGACGCGCACCCCGCCAGCAAGCAGATCCGGTCGCGAAGGCATGACGGTGCGCATGGATGCCGTGATTCCACGGCGGCTCGAAGTCCTCGACCTTGCCGCCGCGCAAGAACGTACTCGGTCAGGGCAACCTCGTTGGCGTGATGGACACCGCGTCGCCACGTCTTCTGGAAGGAGTCGGGCGCCCACCAGCGGCCGGCCGGCAGAAGGTCGCCGTCGTGCGTGAACGAAACGTGGAGGGTCGGGAAGACCCAGTGCTCGTCCTGTTCCACAGCGACCCACCAGCCGTCCTTCTGGAGCCGCATACGAGCCTCGGCGATCATGCGCTTCTGCTGCCTGAAGACGGCGGCGACGTTTGCGTCAAAGGGAACGTCCCGCCGGCTGCGCTTGGTCTTGAGCGCCGTGCGCTCGATCACACCGTCGACCTGCTCGAGCTTCCCTCTGACGCGCAGCGTCCCGGCCTCGAAGTCCACGTCCTCCCACTTGAGGCCGAGAAGCTCGGAGATGCGCAGGCCGGTCCCCAGGGCGATCGCGGAGATCGTCTCGATGCTGGTCCCCTTCGCCGCTGCCACGAATCTCCGTGCGGACTCGGGGTCGATGCCCGGCTCCTCGTCTTCGAGCGACTCCACCGCGTCATCCTTGGGCACCTTGGCGACCGTGCAGGGGTTGATCCGCACGAGCCCGTCGACGCTGGCGCGCTTGAGCACCATCGACAAGACGCGATGCACACCCCGGATCGTCTCCACGCTGATCGGCTCGCCGACAGAACCGCGCTCGCGCAGGTCGGCATAGAAGCCGGTGATGGCGGTCACGTCGACGTCGCGGACCTTCATCTTGCCGATGTCGTGGCGCCCCACGTATCGCGTCAGAACACGCCGGTACGAGGCAAGCGTTGCCCGGCTAACCTCACTGCGCCTCGTCTCCAGCCACCGCGTCGCGTAGCCGTTCAGGTCCTCAGCGTGGACGACGAGCAAGCCCTCGTCCCTGAGCTTGAGCAGATCGCGCTCGACCTTCTCCGCCGCGCGCTGGCCCTTGACCCGCTTGGTGATCTTCTCCGGCTTCTGGCCGCGCGTCTTCACCCGGTCGTACACACAGACGTCGTACCAGCCGGGTCGGTTTTTGAGTTCAGTAACGGACACGAGGAGCCCTCCTTCGAACGACGCCTGACCTCGCTAGTATCCGACCAAGTATCCGACGGTGCAAGGGATCAGAATATGGTTATCAGGAAAGGTGCCGATTAGCGGGGAAGTTTGGCGCGCCCGGCAGGATTCGAACCTGCGACCTGAAGATTAGAAGTCTCCTGCTCTATCCAGCTGAGCTACGGGCGCCCGGGAAGGCAAGTATATGAGGCGGGAGTCCCCGGCACGAGAACAAATGGAGCGGGAGACGGGTTTCGAACCCGCGACCCTCAGCTTGGAAGGCTGATGCTCTACCAACTGAGCTACTCCCGCTCGAGAGAAGCTGGTCGGGACGGCGAGATTTGAACTCGCGACCCCCTGCTCCCAAACTAGTAGCGGACAGTCACCTACGCTCGTCTCGACTCATCACGGAGACTCTACCACGGCTGACCCGGTGAATCCGAGGCGGCGCATTTGCGCCAGCACTTGCGCCGACCCGCGCGCCGGCCGGGATCACGAAGCCAGTCTGTGGCGAGCCTCGGCCCTTGCATACTGCGCGACACGGGCGGCGCGCTCCCTCTCGGGCAGACGGGGCGCGGATCCCGGCCGCGGGCACCGGCCATGAACGAGTCCCCGACCAGGACGATACCAGCCGAGGAGCGCGCGCTCCTCGAGGCTGATCGCCTGGTCACAGGCGGCGCAGTAAACCGGGTCGGCCCCATAGATCTCGAGCTGGTCGTCGTTGAGTGCGCACCGGCTCATGCCGCGCTCCCCGAGGGTTCGAGCCGCGCGTCGATCAGGCGGCGGGCCGCCTCCTCGTCCACGAGCACCAGGCGCGACTTGCCACCGTTCGGGCCGACCACGCCAGCAACCTCGAGCAGGTCCAACACCTGCTCCGCCTCGGCCTCATAGAGCCCGAGGCGCTTCTGCAGCAGCGACGAGGAGGCGGCGCCGACGGCGATGACGAGGTTGGCGGCGTCCCTGATGACAGGGATGGAGGAGTCAGCGGGCGCGGGCGTCGCGGTCTGGGCGACCGCGGGCACGAACTCTTCCGTCACCTCGGCGACGGCGGGTTCGTCGTCGCCGAGAAGACACCCGGGGCTATTGCCACCGGTGAAGGCTGAAACGGTGGAACACCCTATCTGTTCGGGCGTCGGCAGGCCGCAGTCAGACGGCAGCGGCTCGCCGACACGAAGCTTCGCCGGGCGTCCCTTGGCGGTCTCATCGTCGACGAGCCACCCGCCGCGCTTGGCCGTGGAAACGCGCCTGGAAACGGCCGCTTTTGAGAGGTTCAGGGCACGCATGATGTCGGTCTGTGAGGCATGCACGTGGCCGGCGGCGATATGGTCGGCGACGGCCTGGACGACCTCCCGCACCTTCTGCCCGGCACCGGTGTTCGACGCCTTGTAGACCTCCCCCACCAGATGGAACACCTCGGCGTAGTCCTCCGGAACAGCTACCCAGCGACCGGCGCGGTCGCGCTCGCGGCGAGGATGCCGAAGAACTGTGACCGCTTTGACCAGACTGAGCAGGCGGGCGAAGTCTCGCACCACCCGCGTGTCGGCCGGCTGCGCCGCGAGGTGCTGAGCGATCGCACCGGCGAAGGGCACCACGACGTCCCACGGAGCCAGCTCCTGCAGATACCCCTGGTAGGCGACCAGCGCAGGGTCCGGGTCAGGACTGCCGCCCGCAAGCTCGAGCGATGCCTGGGCACGCAAGGCATGGCCTAGCTGAGCGTGGTCGTCGGGCACTTCGAGGATGAACACCCTGGTATCGAGCTGCGGGCCGAGGCGCCGGGTTGAGGTCGTCACCATCGTCGTCGGTCCGGGCTTGGAAATCTCGCGCACCGTGAAGTCGCCCGTCACCGGGTCGCGCACCGTGACCGCGTAGTGCAGGCGGTGGTCTGCCAACATGTTCCGGACGGCCGACGCCGCGGGGTTGTCCTCGCCGGCGGGCAGCGAGTCGGCCTCACCGAACACGGCCACGCGGTGCTCGAGCTCGGCGTCGTCATAGATCAGCGTCCGCGGCGAGCCGGCGTCGATCAGGTGATACGCCGCCTCGGGGAGGTGGACGAGCGCGACGCCGAGGGCGTAGGACTTGCCGGCGGAGGCGGGCCCGAGGATCAGCAGGTGCACCGGCATCGCGCCCGTCCGCATGGCCAACACACGGCCGGTCAAGGCGAGCAGCACGACCGTCGGCGCGCCCAGGTCGCCGCCATATCCTTGACCGCGGATGGAGTCACGGAAGAGGGCGAGCGGGTCAGGGTGTTCGAGCACCGTCTTGGCCGCGGCGCGCAGCTCAGGGAGGCGGACCTCGTGCCGCCGGGCGACTATCTCGCTGAGCGGGAGGGCCGTGGCGCGCAGCTCGTCGACGAGCGCGGCCACGTCCCGGCCGTCCACGTGAGCATCGGAGATGTCTTTGACGCCTTCGGGAGCGACGATCACGCGGAGGTCCGGCAGGTCGCGTCCGATGCGCTCCGGAAAGTCCTCCGCATCGGGTTCCTGCCACACGTACACCTCAAGGCTCGCCAGATGTTCGGCCATGCCGGGCTGCCAGCTGGACTTGCCGGGCACGCCGACGACGGGGAGGCCGTAGTGCCAGCCGGCCCAGCAGTCGGACTCACCCTCGACGACGAGCACCCAGCCGGCGGCGCGGGCCGCGTCCAGACGGGTGAGGCCGTAGAGGTGAACCGCCTTGTCACCAGAGCGCCAGCGAAAGCGGTCATCGGCTCCGTCGGGGTTCTTGCACAGGGCGTTCCGGAACCGCACCGCCAGTGTTCCCCCATCGGCGGCGTGGTATGGGATAGCGACGACGCTCCTGCCGCTGCGCATCCGCTGCGTGCAACCATGCTCCACGAGCTCGGATTGGGGCAGCCGCTTGAGGTCCGCCAGCGACTCGAGCGTCACGCCCTGGTCTGGGTGTTCCACCGTTTCATCGTTTCCCGGTGAGAATGGCGAGGGTTCTTTTCCGGCGGTCATCTGCGCCCCCGTGAACTCCGTCTGCGAGGGAAGAGGTCGCGCCACTCCAAGCCGAGAGCGCCGAGCACGGCGCTCGTCTCGCACCCCGCCCAGCAGCGCAGCAGCACAGTGCCGTCGCCAGCCTCTCGAATGCCGAGCGAGGGCGTGCGATCCTTGTGGGCTGGGCACGCGGCCAGGTACTTGCCCTCGCCGCACCTCTTCACGTGCTCGAGTCGCTCAAGAAGGAGGTCGATAGGCGCGCTCATCGTGGTGACCACCGTCAGGAGGCGTCGCGGCGGCACGCGCGTTCTGTGACAACCTCGTCGATCTCGTCGGCGGCGAAGAGCACGCGCCGCAGTTCGAAGAGGTTGACCGGGTGTAGGACTCCCTGCTTGGTCCAGCGGTCGATCGTGACCACGCTGACCCCGAGGCGACCCGCGACCTGTTCGCGGGTCAGCAGCCGGGCGTCGGGCGCGGCCGGCTTCCGAGAGCTCATCTTGCGTGCCATGCGGTCCTCCAGACTCGTTTGCTGTTGTCACGAGTCTGCCGTGACCGTCACTCGACCCCCTGCCCTTTCGTGCTTTCTAGCCGCAAACTAGAGGTTTCTGTTGCGTCAGGCTGGGCGCCGGCCGGCGCGTGCCGCCTCACCAGGGTCCGCACCCGCGTCGTGCGGTACGCGAAGTCCGCCCACAGGCGCTGTGTCGAATCTGTGTCAAGGACGGCCTTTCCAGCCTCCGCGCCGGTTTCGGGTGACGGTCGCACGACCATGGAGACGGAACCTGAACCATGAGTCGAAAGGACCGTGAAGATGTTGAAGCGACCGTTTGAGAGCGGCGGGGATCCCCAGCTGCGGAGCCTCCGCGAGCGTCACGAGAGGCTGACCGCCGGCGCCTCCGAGGCTTGGGCCAACCTGGAGCAGGCGCGCAAGGGCTACGGCGCCGAGCCCACCACGGCGCAGACCCGCGCCCTCGAGACCATGCAGGCCGAGTACGACCGCACGGCCGCCGAGTCGACCGGAGCCGAGAGCGAGTACCGGGACGCACTCTCCCGCTACGACGGCTCCGGCACCGGTACGGCCTCCGGTACGGCCTCCGGCGCACGCCGTATCGGTGAGCTGCGCTCCTACGGCCGTGGTGACGACCTACGCGCGAAGATGCGCGCCGACGGACCGACGCTCGGCGAGATCGTGCGCTCCATGGTCACCGGCAGGGCCATCTCGGGCTACAGCCTGCTCAGCTCCGGCGTCTCCGGGGCGCTGCCGGACTACGAGGTGCTCGGCATCGTCGGGCAAGCCCTGCAGGAGTCCGTGATCTTCTCGGCGGGTGCCCGTGTCGTCCCGATGGACGCTCCGTCCGTGAAGCTCGCCCGGGTCACCTCGACGCCGGACATCGAGATCAAGCCCGAGGCCGACGACCGCGACCTGACCGACCAGGCGATCGGCTTCACGCCGGTGTCGATGGACGCCAACTCCGCGTTCCTGTACGGCACTACGACCCTCGAGGCCGTCGAGGACGTGGCGAACCTCGAGGAGACGATCACCGGAATCTTCAGCCGCCAGCTCGCCCGCGCCTGGGACAAGTACGCCCTCGGCGGCGACGGCAACGGTGAGCCGCTCGGCCTCGGCTACATGTTCGCCGCCGACGGCGTCAGCGAGGTCGACGCCGACGCCGAGGCTCCGCTCGCGAGCTACGCCAAGCTCATCGAGGCGGTCGGCCGCGTGCGGGCCCAGCACCACAACCCCACGGCCGTCGTCCTGGACGTGCCGAGCTGGGCCACCTTGGCGATGCTGACCGCGACCGACGACCAGCCGCTCGTGCCACCGAAGGCGTACAGCGACCTCGGCGAGTACGTCAGCGACTTCGTCTCGCTGGGCGCCGGCAGCACGTCGAACGCCGTCGTGGGCGACTTCAGCCGGCTCCTGGTCGGTGTGCGCACCAACGTGCAGGTTGAGGTCAACACCACCGGTCCCGAGTTCAAGCAGGGCAAGGTCGCGATCAGGGCCCGGATGCGCTGGGGCTCGTTCGTCGACGATCCGTCAGCCTTCGCCGTCGTCCGTAACCTGCACGCCGTCTCGCTGGCTCCCGACGAGTCCTGACGCCATGCGGACCCACGAGACGGTCACCTACTCCCAGGCGCCTCCCGGCGCCGCGGTCGCGGCCGACGCCGCCGGCCGGGTGAGCGGCCTCGCCATCGTGTGGGACGTGCCCTCGCTCGACCGCGGCGGCTACCGCGACGTGTTCGCGCGTGGCTGCCTGCAGATCGGTCCCGACGTTACGGCGCTGCTCAGTCACGACGCATCTGTGATCCTCGGCCGCACAACCGCCGGCACGCTCAGGCTCGATGACCAGGCCGACGGCGTTCACTTCAACCTCGACTTGCCGGACACGCAGGCGGGCCGCGACCTGCTCACGTCGCTGAAGCGTGGCGACGTGAGCCAGTGCTCTTTCTCGGCCCTGATCCTCGAGGAGGACTGGGACTACAACCGCATACTGCAGACTCCAGTTCGCACGATCCTGTCCGCAGAGCTCCTCGAGATATCCGTCGTACCGATGCCGGCCTTCCCGGCGACGACCGCCCAGGTGGTGGAGTGATGGCCGACCGCACAACGCACTGCCGCTACTGTGGCCGTGCTCTCACGAATGCCGAGACGGGCAGGCCGCTGCTCTTCTGCAACGACGTGCACCGCAAGTGGTACGCCAAGGCGACCGCCGACCAGGTGCAGGCGTTCCTGGACGACGTGGCCGCCACCCGCACCGTGAGTGAAGTACGCGACCTGCAGCACGATCTGCTGGCGCTGCGGGCCTCCTGCCAGCGCCTCGCCCACCGCCTCGAGGCCGCGGGCGACGGCGTGACGCATGCCCGCATCGCCGCTGTCGCCGCCGAGCTCGGGCGCACGCTCGCCCGCCACTTCGGCAGGCAGGAGGAGTGATGAGCCGCGCCGCTGGGGGTAGGGGGTTGAATCACGAACGGCGACAGACGCAGACCCTGCCTACCCCCGTCCGCGCGCAATCCTCAAACTGGAGTTTTGGTCACGATAATGAATGAGGGTGTGACGAAATGCCCCGAGTGCGGCGTCCCGGTGCACCAGGCGGGCGGGAGAGGGCGCGCTAGGATCTACTGCTCCGACTCCTGCCGCAAGGCGGCCCACCGGAGCCGCTCGACGTCTTGGGAGTGGCTGCAGGAGAACAGGCCGCAGGCCTCCAGCTGGTCGAACGAAGGCCTCCCGAACCTCGCCGAGGAGGTGCCGGCGCCGAGCGGCTCCCAGGTGGACCAGGTGGCCGAGAGCATCATCGTGGCCAGTGCCCTGGTCGCTGAGTTCCGTCGTCACGCCGTGGCTTCGACTTCACCGCGACTGGCCGCCAGGTGCGGGCGCGTCGCGGATGCGCTCGACGCGGCGCTGGCCACCGAGTTCGCCGAGGTGTTCAAGTGACGAGTTTCTGAAGCCCGTGGGCGGCGGCGTCCGATCGGCGTCGGCCTCGTCGTCCTCGGCTGGGCGGTCGGTCTTCCTCCTTTCCCGACCGTTCGGGAAGCTGAGACCAGCGGTTGTGTCGACCGCCCTCAGCAAAGGCGGCCCCGGGGGGACCACCCCCGGGGCCGCTGCACAAATGAATCCTCGACTCTTCGTCGTGGGGGGAAAGACAGTCTGCCTTTCGCGCACGCTCAGGCTCGTGATAGCGTCATATACAGAAAGCGGCTGTCTGCGTCGATGACAAACGCAGACTGTCTAATTGTTGTTATCTGTACTAGACCGTAGACGAAGGATGGGGCCACCAATGGCGCATGATGCTGGGGCTGGCGACTCGGGCCACGACGCTGAAGCCATGCGGCAACTCCGCAGCCAAGCCCTGGTCACGCCGCCTGCGCAGCTCGGCATCGCTCCCAGCGAGGACTTCCCAATCGTCTACGGTGCCGTGATGGACTGGCCTGTCGGCGAAGAGACCGCCACAGTCGTGGCGTTCTGCGACGGCAACGTCAGCCTGTACACCACGTCGACCTTCGGCGTCATCGGCGGAGTCGGCCACGCTGCGGTCCGGGACAGCGCGCTCGTCTTCGTCCGGACTGCTGCGCCACAATACGAGGCTGCGACCCCGACGTCGGACCCGCCCTTGCCAAGACCCGACCGTGTCCAGTTCTGCCTGCTCGGCTTCAACGGCGCCAGGCTCGTTGATGCTGACCTGGATGCCGTGTGCGCAGGGAACGACCGACTCAGCGACCTGTTCGACGCCGGTCAGGCGCTCCTGACTGAGCTGCGGCTTGTGGCTGACCCAGAGTCGGCGAACGAGCCACCCGAGGAGGCAGGTCGCGAGTCAGCTGCCGGCGCGTACGTGAACTGCCTGCTGACGCTGATGGCGGAGGGAACCGTCCGGTCGGTCGAGATCCGGTCATCAGCTCCGGTCCCGGACCTCGAGCAGCTCGCCGCGGGCAATGCTGACGCGGGGTGGGTGGCCGATGAGGGGCTGCGCTACGACTCCATCGAGCCGCTGGAGGTGATTCTCCTCTTGAGTCGCCTCGCGAAAGTCCCGGGGTCAGCCTTCCTGGCCAGGCGGGGAGAGCTGCGTGCAGACCGTGCATGTCCGGATGGGTCGCGTGTTCCCTGCCTCTTCGACGTCCGCATCGGCCGTTCCAACCGCTCTGCAACCGTCGTCGTCGCTCCGAGCGATGACCCGAGGGTCGCACCCCAGGGTGGGATGGCTGCAGGATGAGCCAGATAACAAGTGCATCAACCTGATGCGCCGGAGCGCCGAGATACACTGTGGGCGCACAGCGCACAGGTTATGCACCAAGCGTTAGACGCATCGACCGGAGGCCGGAGATGCCTCCGCTCTTCCCATGGATCTGGAGGCCTCTGGTCTAGCCTAGCAGGCCGTCGAGAGCCTTCACCGCTGCCTCCTGGGAGCCAGGGAGAAGGTGCGCGTATCGGTCGAGAGTCATGGCCGCCGAGGCATGGCCCACCCTCGCACTCACGTCCTTCACGTTGACCCCGGCATGGAGCAGGTGCGTGATGTGGGTGTGGCGCAGGTCATGGAAACGGAGACCCTCGTAGCCCAGAGCTCTCATCTCACGACGAAAGACGTGCTGCAGGGCCTTCGGTGAGCGCGGGCGGCCGGCCGGGAAGTCCTTGGGCTCGGCAACGACGTAGTTCGACGTCGGCGTCGTGTCGGGAAACACGAGGTCCTGGTCTTCCCATCTCCAGCCAAGGCGCAACCGCAACGCATTCTGCCGCCGCCGGTGCTCCTTCAGAATCTGCACCGTGTCGGGATGGAGAGGCACCGTGCGCCGGCTACCCTTGGTCTTGGGTGCCTTCAGTCTGAGCGTCGTGCCGACCTCCTCCAGCGTATGACGCACGATCAGCGTGCCCTTCTTCAGGTCGACATCGGACCACTTCAGCGCGAGAATCTCGCCCAGGCGCAGGCCGGTGCTGACAGCGACAGCGACGGGCGCCCACAGTGCACGACGCGCCTTCTGCTTCTTCGGGTCCGCGTCATGGAGCGCCTGAACAAGCTTCTTCGTCTCCACCGGGGTGAGCACGCGGAACTCCCGGGCCTCATGGCGCGGCAGCTTGAGCCGCGCAGCGGGGTTGCGCGGCATGTAGCCCCAGTCGACGGCCTGGTTGAGCGCCACCCGGAGGGTACGGTGGATGTGGTGGACCATGCTCACGGAGACCTGTTTGCCGAGGAGGCTCCCGTAGTACCCCTGCACGTCCTGCGGACGGATCCGCTCCACCTTCAGCGCCGATAGGGGCGACTGCTTCAGGTAGTTCTTGCAGATCATCTCGTATAGCTCGTGGGTGCGCGCGGAGCGGTTCGGCTTGATGACGCCGGCGAGCCAGTCGTCCAGAAACTCCGACAGGCTCCCGGGCCGCTCGATTGTGAGCTCGCCGCTGCGCTTCTCCTGGTTGAGCGTGAGGAGCTTGTCGTGCGCCTCGTCCTCGGTCGCACAGGTGAAACTCTGACGATGGTACCGGCCATCCTTGCCGCGGCCGGTGGAGATCGTCACCTGCCAGGTCTCGCCCCTCTGGCGAACACTTCCCTGTAGTCGTCTCGGCACATCTCCCCCCGTCTGAGGCTATCTTTGCGCCAAATCTTGCGCCACGCTGTCGCGACAGTCAACGAGGAGTCCAAGGAAAGTGCCATTTTGCAGGAGAATTATGGTCGGGACGGCGAGATTTGAACTCGCGACCCCCTGCTCCCAAAGCAGGTGCGCTACCAGGCTGCGCCACGTCCCGGACGCCGCGCCAGTATACCCCATGACCCGTGAGCGGAGCCCGCGCTCCGGCGGCGCTACTCCCCGAGGTACGGAAGCGTGAGGCCCTGCCCGGGCTGGAGTCCCGAGCCACCGAGGTGGTTGGCCTCCTTGATGGCGTACACGGCCTTGCGCAGGTCTGCGCCGCCGCCGTACTGGCCGGAGGCGATGGTCCAGAGGTCGTCGCCCGCGTGCACGGTGTAGTGGTGACCTGTGTACACGGCACCGTCGACGCTGGCGTGGGCGACGCGCACGCCGGCCCACACGGCCACGAAGATCAGGAGGAGGAACACGGCGAAGCGGATGAGGCCGGCCACACGGCGCCTGCGCCGCTGGCGCCGGCCGACCCTGCCGAGAGACCGCGAGGCCGGCGTCGCCGAGCGCCGAGCGACCCTCGTGCCGGGGACGGTGCGCAGGCGAGCGTGCTCGCTCACCTGGGGACCTCGCGCAGGCGGCGCGGCACCACACCGCTCATCTCGCTGCCGCACCGGGAGCAGGAGACGGTGACTGCGCCGCTCCACAGATCCGCGGCCGCGACGACCGCGTGGCCTCCGCACCACAGGCAGGACACTTCGCGCCCGGCGAGCGCGGCGGCGAGTGACTCGTCGACGGCGTCGGCGAGCGTTGGCTGGACTGCTGTGGCGAGAGGCACGGTACTCATAGCTGGCGAAGGACCCCCACGACTCGGCCGACGAGTTCCACCTGGTCGGCGTTGACGATGATCGGCTCGTAGTTGTCGTTCTCGGCGACGAGCCGCACGTGGGCTCCGTCGCGGTAGAAGCGTTTGGCGGTCGCCTCGTCGTCCCCGACGCCGGCGACCCTGGCGACGACGATCTCCCCGTCCCGAGCCTCCGGCTGCGGGTGGACGACGATGAGGTCGGCGTCGAAGATCCCGGCGCCGACCATGGAGTCGCCGCGGACGCGAAGCACGAAGTCTCCGTCGTCGCGCCGCAGGAAGCCGGGGACGTCGACGAGCTCCTCCACGTTGTCCTCGGCGAGGATCGGCGCGCCGGCGGCGACGCGGCCGACCAGCGGCAGCGGACGCGGCGGGCGCAGGTCCTGGACGACGTCGAGGGCACGAGGCTTGGTGGGATCGCGCCTGATGAGGCCCAGGCGCTCGAGGTTGGCGAGGTGCGCGTGGACGGTCGACGGCGAGGACAGATCGAGCCCCGCGCAGATCTCCCGCACGGTCGGCGGATAGCCGTTGGCGCGCACGCTTTCGCGGATGAACTCCAGTACCTGCTCCTGCCGCGGTGTGAGACCTTCCACCGTTCCTCCTCCTGTGGCGAACATGTGTTCGTGTGGAGCCTAGAGCGAACCCGTGTTCGTGTCAAGATGCATGATAGGAACGGCCTCGGACGGATGTTTGCGCACCTGCCTCGCGCCGAGGCACAGGACGCGAGGGGCGCCGTCACCCTGCGGTGGCGGCGCCCCTCGGCGCAGTGCTGGACGCCGCGCCCGGAGCGGGCCGGCGGTGATCCTTGCGACTACTTCTTGTACGGGCCGATCGGCAGCACGACGCGGCCGTAGAGCTCGTTCCACACCTGGGCGATCGAACCGTAGACGGCGGAGAAGCCCACGAAGATGCCCTCCCAGCCGGCGATCTTGGTGATGGTCGCGTTGCCCGTCCACTCACCCAGAGCGAGCAGGATGAACAGGATCGTCAGGCTGAGGAACACCGTCTGCAGCGAGCGGTTGATGCGTAGCGTGCCGACGAACATGAGGACGGTGAACAGGCCCCACGCGATGAGGTAGTAGCCGAGCGCCGTGCTCGTGGCGCCGAGGTCGAGACCCGCGCTGCCCATCCACTTGGGGAAGGCGAAGATACCCACGAACGAGAGCCAGAAGAGGCCGTAGGAGAGGAACGCCGTCATGCCGAACGTGCTGTTCTTCTTCCACTCCATGATGCCGGCGATGACCTGGGCGATGCCGCCGTAGAACACGCCCATCGCCAGGATGATGCCGCTGAGCGGGATGAGGCCGGCGTTGTGGACGTTGAGCAGGATGGTGGTCATGCCGAACGCCATGAGGCCGAGCGGGCCGGGGTTGCCGGTCGCGTCGCGCAGCGTGGCGGTGATGGTGCCGCGCTCGCCCATCGGGCCCGTCGCGCTGGCGAGCGGCGTCTTGGGTTGGTCACTCATCTATGGAAGCCTCCACTCTTGGTAGATCGTCGGGGATGGATCGTCCGCGGACGCCGCCCCCGGGTCGCGCCTTTTCGACGTCGCAAACTCGCGGAGTTCTATCACGAAGCGACGCGCAGGCCAAGTTCCGGCGTGCACAAGGAGCCTGAGTGAGGCGGATCGCTGCGGCGGCGCCGAGCTCAGCGGGTGACGGTCGTACGCCTGACGAGCGAGTACTCGGGGCCTCTGTCATGGTCACCGGGCCACCAGGCGCGCCAGCTGGTCGTCTTTCGCACGCGGACGCGGGCGCGCCACGAGCCGTTGGCGGCCGTGCGCACGATGCGAGCGGTCAGCCACCGGCCGCCGGTCTTCCGCTGGATCTTGACCGGGGTGCCGGCGGTGGCCCAGGAGACGAGGGCCCCGGGCGTCGCTGCGGCGGGCACGGCAAGCGTGCCCTTCAGCGTCGCGACACCGCCCCGGCGCACCCTGCGCGTGGCCGACGCCAGGCGCAGGTTCTGCGGGATCAGCAGGGTCGCCTTGTACCCCACCGTCCGCAGCCCGGTCGCCGGCGGTCCCGGCTGCGCCGGCGCGACGGCGAAGGGCTGGGCGGCGGCCAGCCAGAGGACCGGCACGTAGTGATACGCCTGCTGCGGGACCCACGGTCCCGCGGCCTGCACGGCGAAGCCGCCCTGCAGGCCGTACCAGTCGTCTCCCGTCAGCGGCGCCGCCGCGTGCCGTTGCCGGCCGAAGAGGTCCCAGTGCGAGTAGTCGGTCGGCTGGCTGACGGGGACGGCGTCACCCTGCGGGTCCCAGAGGGGTGGATAGACGTACTGTTCGAAGCTCGCGGCCAAGGCACCGGAGGCCGGCGTCACCGTGCGCCTGGCCACGTTGGCAGGGTACTGCAGGCGGCACTCCACCTGACCCTGCGAAGTCGGCGTCAGGTCAAAGGGGCCGCCGTACGGCGCTCCGGCCACCTTCAGCGTGGCGCCGGCAGCGGCCGGCGCCCGGAAGGACCGCCGCGTGAATGTGGCGGCGGAGGTCGTGTCCGTACTGCCGGCGGCGACTCGCGGCAGGTACCCGGTCAGGCTGATGCGAGACACGGCGTTGGCGGCCTGCACGACAACGTAGTACGCGTCCCCGCGCACGCCGTCGTCGACGGGGTCCTGGTCGAGCACGTCCGACACCGCGTAGTCGACGACCTCACGGCCCGGCTCCAGCGAAAGGAAACCCTGAGGGTACGTGCCCGGACACACCTGCCACTCCTGCGACCCCTTGGCCACCGGGCCGAGAAGATAGACGAAGCAGTCGCCGTCCGCGGGCGCGTAGGTGAGCTGCACGTGGATGTCGCCGGTGTGGGTGACGTTCGCGGGAAGCCGGTAGACGCAGACCTGGTCCCGGCCCCAGATGGTGCGCTCGGTGAGTCCGGGGACGGTCTGCCGCTCGGTCCACGAAGCGACGGCTGCGGCCGCCGCCGCACCTCCGGCGCACATGCCGAGCCACGCCACGATCATGCCCAGGACCAGCGTCCCGACGAGTGCCTTGCGCACGTGGGTCCTCCTCCCGCCCGCGGATTCACTATACTGTCGGCGGCTCGGCCACTTCCCTGAAGAGAATCCCCTGTCAATGCTCGCAGCGCCAAGACGCATAGAGAATCCAGACCGCCGCCACGGCTACGCGCTCGCGGTGGCGCTCATCCTGCTGGTCTCGGCGGCCGTCCGCCTGTGGCAGCTCAGCACGCCGGCCGACATGATGTTCGACGAGATCTACTACGCCAAGGACGCCAAGGCCATCGTCGACGGTCGTGTGGGCACCCACGGCCCGTACCGTTGGGCGGCCGGCGACGAGGTCTCCTGGCCGCATCCGGAGATGGGCAAGTTCGCCATCGCCCTCGGCATCCTGCTGTTCGGCGACCGCTCGTTCGGCTGGCGCCTTCCGGCGGTGATCGCCGGCCTCGGCCTGCTCGCCTGCGTCTACCCGCTCGGACGGAGATTGGGTCTTCCGCCCCCCTGGGCCATCCTGGCGCTGCTCTTCGCGGCCGCCGACCCATTAGGCATCGCGCAGTCGCGCATCGCGACACTGGACATCTTCATCGCCGTCTGGACGGTGGTCTGCATCCTCTTCGCCCTGCGCTACGTGCAGGACGGCTGGCGCACGCGATGGCTCTTCGCGAGCGGCGCCGCGGGCGGCATGGCCGTGGCCACAAAGTGGTCCGGCGGCCTGGCCATCATCGCCGCGGCGCTCATCATCGCCGCCGCGTGGGTACTGCAGCGGCGCGAGGTCAGAGCAGGCGGCGGCCGGAGTGGCGGACGACGGCACTCCCCAGCCGGCACAGCCGCGGCACGTGAGCCCGCTCGGCGTGCCGCCGCATGCCGAAGCCGTCCCGGCGCCCGCCCCCCAGGGGTCCGCCGGCCGGCGCATCGCGCTGGTCGTCACGGCGCTCGTCGCCGTGCCCATCGCCGTCTACATGCTCAGCTTCACGCAGTACTTCCTGCACGGGCACACGATCGCCGACTTCATCGAGCTCACCCGGCAGGCGATCTACTTCAACCTCCACCTGCACGCCACGCACACGTACGCGTCGCTGGCGCCCACGTGGATCATCGACTATCGCCCGGTCTGGTACTACTTCGAGGGCACGACCACGTACCACGGCGTCATCGCCATCGGGAACCCGCTCCTCTGGTGGCTCGCGTGCGTGTCCCTCGTGGCGGCCGTCGTGCTGGCGCTCCTGCGCCGCTCGTACGCACTCCTCCCCGCGGCGGCCGTCATCGCCGTGCTGTACGCGCCGTGGTTCCTCACGACGCGCACCTCGTTCCTGTACTACATGACGCCGGTGGCGCCGTTCATGGCCATCCTGGCCGCGGCGGCGCTCTGCCTGTTCGCCGGCGGCATGGTGCCGCGCCGGGGCTGGCTGACGGCCGGCGCCGCGGCGCTCGCCGCAGCCGTCCTGTGGCAGCCCATCGGGATCGGCGCCGACTGGCTCTTCTGGACCCTCCCGCGCCGCGCCGGCGCCTCGCTCGGCTACGTGGGGGTCACCGTGGGCGTCCTGCTGGCGCTCGCGGTGGTGATCCTCGTGCTGTCGCCGCAGATGCGACGCTACCGGCCGTGGACGGCCATGGTCGTCGCGGGCCTCGTGATCGGCATCGTCGTGGCGTTCATCCCCATCGTGCTCGCGCTGCCCATCTCACCCACGTACTTCAGCCACATCATGTGGTTCCCCAACTGGATCTGAGCGCAGGAGAAGGGGGCGGGGCGGCGGCCGCTGCGGCCTCCGCCCCGCCCCCTCTGCGTCTGTGCTCACCGGCGCCGGAGACGGGAGTCTCCGCCGGCGCCTCTTCCCTCTCAGGCGATGACCGCCGCCATGATCGCCTTCTGCGCGTGCAGGCGGTTCTCGGCCTGGTCGAAGACCACCGAGTTGGGCGAGTACAGCACCTCTTCGGTGATCTCCTCGCCCCAGTGCGCCGGCAGGCAGTGCATGACCTTGACCTGCGGACCCGCCAGCTTGAGCATCGCGGCGTTCACCTGGTAGTCCCTGAGCGCCGCCAGGCGGACGTCGTGCTCCGCCTCCTGGCCCATGCTCGTGAAGGTGTCCGTGTAGATCACGTCGGCGCCCTTCACGGCGGCCGGCGACGTCGCTGGTGAGCTCGACGGAGCCGCCGGTCGCCTTCGCGTCCTCCTGCGCCCGGGCGATGATGTCCATGTCGGGCCGGTAGTCGTCCGGCGTGCAGGCGACGACGTGCATGCCGGTCTTGGCGCCGACCTCGGCGAGCGAATGCGTGACGTTGTTGCCGTCGCCGATGTAGACGAGCTTGACGCCGGCGAGCCGGCCGACGTGCTCGCGGATGGTCAGCGCGTCGGCCATGCCCTGGCACGGGTGGTGCGTGTCGGTGAGCCCGTTGATCACCGGGATCTGACCATACCTGGCGAGGTCCTCCACGTCCGCCTGGGCGAAGGTGCGGATCATGATGCAGTCCACGTAGCGGCTCATCACGTTGGCGGTGTCCCTGATGGTCTCGCCGACGCGCAGCTGGATGTCGCCCGCATTGAGGAACATCGGCTGGGCGCCGAGCTGCTCGATGCCGACCTCGAAGCTCATGCGCGTGCGCGTCGAGGTCTTCATGAAGATCATCGCGACGGCGCGGCCGGCGAGCACGGCGTGCGGCTCGCGCGCCTTCTGCGCGGCCTTGAGCTCGGACGCAAGGTCGAGCAAGGCGGTGACTTCCGCCGGCGTGAAGTCGTGGATGGTGAGGAAGCTGCGGCCGGTGAGGTCGAGCTCGGAGAGCCGGTTCTTGAGGGCCTCGGTCATGGGACCTCCTCGAGGAGACTGTTGACTGCTGCAGTATGGCGCCGGGGCGGAGACACGGCGGGGACCGGACGCAGCACGCGTGCGGTCCCCGCCGTGGTCACGCCCTGACGCCGGAAGAGGCTATCAGATGAACTTGTGCTCGCGGAGGACGTCCTCGAGCGTCGGGCTGCCGATCTCCTGCAGGTCGTAGCCGACCTGCACGGCCGGCAGCTTGATGTCGATGATGCGGCGCAGGTCCATCGGCGTGCCGATGACGACGACGTCGGCGCCGGAGGCGTTGATGGTCGTCTCCAGGTCCTTGAGCTGCTGCTCCGAGTAGCCCATGGCCGGCAGCAGGACGCCGACGTTCGGGTACTTGTCGAACGTCGCCTTGATCTCGCCGACGGCGAACGGACGCGGGTCGATGAACTCGGCGGCGCCGTACTGCCTGGCGGCCACGGTGCCGGCGCCGTACTTCATCTCGCCGTGCGTGAGCGTCGGGCCGTCCTCGACCACGAGGACGCGCTTGCCCTTGATCATCTCGGGCTTGTCCACGGTGACCGGCGAGCGCGCCCATGATGATCTGCGCGGTCGGGTTCACCGAGCGCACGGCGTCGAGCTCGGCCTCGATGCCGGCGCGGTCGGCCGAGTCGATCTTGTTGAGCACGACGACGTCGGCGAGCCGCAGGTTGACCTCGCCGGGGTAGTACACCAGGCCGTTGCCGGGACGGTGCGGGTCGGCGACGGTGATGTACAGGTCGGCGGCGTAGAAGCTGAAGTCGTTGTTGCCGCCGTCCCAGAGGATGACGTCGGCTTCCTTCTCGGCCTCGCGCACGATGGCCTCGTAGTCGACGCCGGCGTAGATGACGTTGCCGGCCTTGACGTGCGGCTCGTACTCTTCCATCTCCTCGATGGTGCACTCGTACTTGGCGAGGTCCTCGACGGTGGCGTAGCGCTGCACGCGCTGGGCGACGAGGTCGCCGTACGGCATGGGGTGACGGATGCTGACGACCTTCTTGCCGGCCTCGCGCAGCATGGTCTGGATCTTGCGCGTGGTCTGGCTCTTGCCGGCGCCGGTGCGCACGGCGCAGACGGCGATCACCGGCTTGGTGCTCTTGACCATCACCTTGTCCGGGCCCATGAGCATGAAGTCGGCGCCGAGCGCGTTCACCAGCGCCGAACGGTGCATGACGTACTCGTAGGGCACGTCGGAGTAGGCGAACACGACCAGCTCGACGCCGTGCTTCTTGACCAGCTCGGGCATCTCGGACTCGTCGTGGATCGGGATGCCGTCCGGGTAGTAGCTGGCCGGCGAGCTCGGCCGGGTACTTGCGGTCGTTGATGTACGGGATCTGCGTGGCGGTGAAGGCCACGATCTCGTACTCCTGTCGCTCGCGGAAGTAGGTGTTGAAGTTGTGGAAGTCGCGGCCCGCGGCCCCCATGATCAGGACTTTCGTTCTCTCGGCCATGCTCACTCCTGTGGTTGTCAGGTCCCTCCGCGCCACGATCCTTGTGTCAGGCCGGCGGAGTGAACACTTTGTGGACGTACGGTGACGTGAACAGCTGCAGCGTCGCAGCGTAGGTGGGCACGAATGTGAGGGCCTCGCCCAGCGCCGGCGGCCGGTCCAGGGCGTCGACGTCGAGGATGAGGTGGTCGCTGGAGGCGCCGAGCACCTCGACGCGAGGATCGACCGGCGTGAGGCCCTCGGGCGGCGCGTCCTGGCGCCCGAGGGCGCAGATGGCGCGCCGCCGCTCCCCGCGGTCGGTGAATGTCGGGAAGTTGCCGAACGCATCCTGCGCGCTCGTGCCCCGCGGCAGCGACGGCTTCACGAAGCACTCGATCACCGGCGCCGAGACGGTGACGGCATCCAGGTGCAGGCCGAGCGTCGGCTCGCGCGTGAGCGTGTCGACGCCGAGCAGGATGGTCTCGCCGACGCGCAGCGTGTCGACGGCCTTCGGCATGCGGCCGGAGACGACCATGCCGATGGACCCCGAGTTGCCGCCGGAGACAAGGAGCGGGCGGCCGAGCTGCTTCTCGCTCCGCTCGGCCAGCTCGGCCAGCCGGCCGAGGTTGTCCTCGTCGGGGACGATCGCGCCGTAGCAGGTGAGATTGACGCCGATGCCGGCGATGTCGATGTGGTCCATCGCGTTGACGCGCTCGAGGAAGGCGGGCAGCGCGTCCGGCAGCATGCCCTCACGCAGGTCGCCGAGGTCGACCATGGCGACGACGGCGTGCCGCCGCCCCGCAGCGGCGGCGGCGTTCTCGAGCGCGACCACCGTCTCGAGCTCGCTCTCCAGCGAGACGTCGGTGAGCTGGACGGTCTCGCCGGCAAGCTCCGGCGGCGGCGCTCGCAGCAGCCAGATGGGCGCCGTGAGGCCGGCGTCGCGAAGCCGCTGGGCGTTCTCCAGGCGTGACTCGCCCAGCGCCCTGGCCCCACCGGCCAGCATCGCCCGTCCTACCTGTGGTGAGCCGCAGGTGACCTTGGTGACGGCGACGACGGAGATGCCGGGCAGGCGCTCGACGACGGTCCGCGCGTTCTCGCGCACCTTCCCGAGATCGACGGTGAGAGTGGGTCTGGCGGGCATGGTCCTCCGATGCATAAGACGTATACATGAGAGTATCGGTCCCAAGGCCTCCCGCGCAAGCCAGGCGGCGTTCGACCCCGGAGCCTCTGCCGTGGACGACTCTCAGCGGGCTCTCAGCAGGCGCTCAGGGGGCGGTCAGCCGCCGCCGGTAGGTTGGCTCACGGAAGAAGGCACTGTCACCTGACGCGAGGCGGGACCGGATGAAGAAGGCAACGCTCAACTACTGGGTCGACATGATGACCGGGGCGGCGCTCCTGGTGTGCGCAGCGACGGGTATCGTGCGCATGTTCCCCGAGGCGACGAGCATCTCGTCGGGCAGCGCGACCATCCTCGGCGTGAGCTCCGCGCTCTGGGCGACCGTCCACGACTGGAGCGGCGTCGTCATGGCCTCCGGGGTGGCCCTGCACACGGTCCTGCATCTGCGCTGGCTCGTGCACATGACGCGCAAGACCTTCGGCAGGGACGCCCGCACGCGTTCCCACGAGCGGACGCCCGCGGCCGCCGGCGCGCGCGCGGCCGTGCGGCCCGGGCCGGCGCACGGCATGGCGGGACGGGCCGCGTCGCCGCAGGCGGCCGCGGCCGCCGCGCTCTCCCGGCTCGACGCTATGGGTGGCGGCGCGCAGGCCGAGGAACCCCGCAGACTGAGTCGCAAGGCGTTCCTGACCAGCGCCGCCGCGCTCGGCGGAGTCGCCGTCCTCGCTGGCGCCGGCCTCCTCGCCCGCAGCGAGATCCAGGCCGTGGCGGTGGCGAGCACCTCCGCCGCCGGCACGACCTCCACCGGTACTTCGTCCGTTGCGTCCACGGCGTCCGGGACCACTTCCACGTCCGATTCCGGCGCCACGGCCGGCACCCAGGATGCTTCGTCCGGATCGTCCGCGACCGCGGCCAACGCCGGCGCGACCGCGCGGGTCGCCGTCGACTCGGGCGCCTGTGTCGGCTGTGGCCACTGCCTGCAGACTTGTCCGCAGGGCGTGTTCACGCTGGACGGCGGCAAGGCCACGGCGGCCGACGGCGGCTCGTGCACGCTCTGCGGCCGCTGCGTGCAGGTCTGCCAGCCGCAGGCGATCACGCTGAACGGCTGAGCGACGCCACCACCCGCGGCGCGGCTACCGGGATCGGGCGCCCGCGCCGGCCCCAGTCCCTGCAGACCGCGTTCCAGTCATCCAGTCAGTGCTGGCAGACGGGGCACCAGTACGTGGTGCGGTTGTCGTCGCCCTGGCCTCGCGCCCGGATGAGCGCCGGGGCGCCACAGCGCGGGCACGGCGCTCCTGCCTTGCCGTAGATCGTCCGGAAGGCGCTCTGGATCCCATTCTCGGCGGACCGCTGCATCAGCGGCCTGATACCGAGCACCACCGCCAGGGCCTCCTCGTCGGTCACCTCGCCGAGCCGTCGCCACGGGTCGACCTGCGCGAGCCAGCAGCCCTCCGACTTCCAGAAGTTGCCGATGCCGGCGACGTTGTGCTGGTCGAGGAGCGCGTCGCCCAAGGTCCGGCTGGGGTCGTCCTCGCGCAGGCGCCGCAGGAACTTGTCCTCGTCGAACGACTGCGGCGCGACGAGGTCCGGTCCGAGGCCGGCAAGGCGCGGATCGCTGCGCACGCGCGCGGCCGTCATCAGCTCGAGCACGGGGCCGTCGAACTGCACGACCTCGTCCTGGCCGTGCCGCAACACGAGCCAGGCCGAGCGCGGCGTCCGCGGCCAGCGCTCGCCGCGCCGCAGCACGCGCCAGGCGCCGGTCATGCGCAGGTGCGAATGGACGACGAGGCCGCCCTCGAACCGCAGCAGCAGGTGTTTACCCATCGCGTCGACGGCCTCGACGGTCCGCCCCGCCAGGCGCTCGGGCCAGCGGTCGCGACCGAAGCGCGGATGCGGCGTCGCGATCGCGTCGGGCACGCGCCCGGCCAGCACCGCGCGAATGCGTCGCGCGGCGTGGTGAATAGTGTCGCCTTCAGGCATCGCCGGGTGTCAGGACGAAGTCGTGGAGGCCCTGCCGAAAGCCGAGCGCCAGGAGCCGTTCTCCCAGCGGATTGCCCAGAGCCGGCTCGCCGTCGACGCGCTCCACGGCGAGCCGGCGCAGACGACCGTCCCGGACGGCGGCGACCAGAGCGTCCAGCGCCGGAGCGACGTCCTCGGGGCGGCCGAGGATGCGCAGGGAGCGGCCGCCAGCGTGCACCGAGAGCGCCGGAACGCCGGCCACCGTCACAAGGTACGCGCCCGGCCGGCGCGACGGCGGCTTGACCTCCGCGTCCGGCCAGCGCAGGCCGGCGCCGTAGAGCTGCGCCGGGTCGGCGGCGGCGAGGAACAGCGCCGTCCGAGGCGCCTCCACCTGCGAGCGGAGCCGCTCGACGGCGCCGGGCAGCGCGAACTGGGCGCCGCCGAGGCCCTCGACGAAGTAGCCGCGGCGGGCGACGCCCGAGGTCTCGAGCGCGGACAGCGCCGGGTAGAGGGCCGAGAAGCCGCCCGGGTAGCCCTCGGCGCGCACCAGCTCGCGCGTGAGCACGCCGTGGCGCTCGAGCAGCAGCTCGGCCCACGCCCGGCGCCGCGCCTCAGGGTCGGCCGCCGCGGCGCCGAACACGGCGGCGGCAAGCGACCAGCGGCCCTGCAGCGGCGGCGCGCCGCGCGTGCGGCGGCGAAAGCGTCCGGCGGCTGGGCGCCGGGAGTGCCCGGCGGCGCCCGCCGGGTGCCTGGCGGCGCGCGAGCGCAGCGGCGCGAACGCGTCGTTGGTCGCCTCGCCGGCCCAGGCCAGGTCCCAGAGCGCCTCGCGCAGCTCCTCGGCCGCCGGCGCCGGATACTCCACCAGCAGGTCGGAGAAGAAGCAGGCGCCGCGCGCCAGCCGCGCGCGGAGAAGCTCGTGGAGCTCGCCGTCCGGCGGCTCGGCCGCCGCGGGCGGCGGGCCCAGCAAGGGCGCGTCGTCGCGGAAGTAGAGCGCGACGCGCCCCGTGCGCCCGCCGAGCGGCCCGGCGCCGACCCACACGACCTCGCCGCTGGCGCAGAGCTCGTCCAGCCAGTACGGCGAGTACGTGCCCAGGCGGCGCGGGAGGACGTCCTTCTCCCAGAGCTCGGGCGCCAGCGGCAGGCCCTGGAGCGGCGCCAGGACGTCGCGCAGGCGGTCGGCTCCGGCGCCGGCCGGCGCGTACCGGTCGACTCCCTGCCACGCCGGCGCGAAGCGTGCCAGCGCGGCCTGGCCGACCGGCTCGATCTCCTTGCGCAGTATGGCCAGAGAAGCTCGCCGCAGACGACGGAGCACCTCGGGGTCGCACCACTCACGCTGCGGTGCCCAGAGGGCGCAGCTCGCCGCGCACGAGCTCGCCGGCCCGCTCGAGCTCCGCGAGCGCCGGGCCGGCGTCGACACCGTAGCGCGCCCGCACCTCCCCGGTCTCGAACGGCCCGTGCGTGCGCGCGTACCGGCGCAGCAGCCCGAGCATCGCGTCCGGCACGTCCTCGAGGAACGCGTCCGGCAGGCCGCCGGGCGGCACGACGCCGAGGGCGTCGCGGAACAGCCCGGCGTCCTCCGCGGCAAGCCAGCGCTCTTCGCCGCCGAGCCGGGCGCGGAACGCGCGGCGCTCGGCGGCGAGCCGCTCCAGCCAGGCGTCCCGGCCTCGTCCGGCGACTCGAGCCGCTCGGACACCTCCGTCAGCGTGAGATCGCCGACGCGCCGAAGCACTTCGTGCAGCGCGTCGGCGTCGCGCGCCCTCAGGTGCTCCGAGCGGTGCTGCAGGTCGTCCTCCACCTGCTCGAGCGCGCCCGGGTCGATGAGGTCGCGCAGCTCCTCCTGCCCCAGCAACTCGCGCAGCAGGTCGCGGTCCAGCGCAAGCGCCACCGCGCGACGCTCGGCGGCCGGCGTGTCGCCCTCGTACATGTAGGAGGCCACGTAGTCGAAGAGCAGCGAGGAGGCGAAGGGCGACGCCGTGCGCGTCTCCACCTCGACCAGCGCAAGCTCCCGGGTGTGCAGCTTGCGCAGGAGGTCCAGCAGGCCGGGGACGTCGAGGACGTCGCGCAGGCACTCGCGGTAGGTCTCGAGGATCACCGGGAACTGCGGATAGCGCCGCGCCACCTCGAGCAGCGACTGCGCCTTGAGGCGCTGCTGCCAGAGCGGCGTGCGGCGCCCGGGGTAGGCGCGCGGGATGAGCAGGGAGCGCGCGGCGTTCTCCCGGAAGCGCGCGCCGAACAGCGCGCTGGCGCCGAGCTCCGCGACCACCAGGTCCTCCGCCTCGTCCGGCTCGACGAGCACCAGCTCGGCCCCGGGCGGGTCGTCGGCGTCGGGCAGGTGGACGATGATGCCGTCGTCCGACCAGATCGCGTCGGCCTCCAGGCCGAAGGCGTCCCGGATGCGCGCCGAGAGCGCCAGCGCCCACGCCGCGTGGACGCGCCCGCCGTAAGGGGAGAGGACCACCAGCCGCCAGTCGCCGATCTCGTCACGGAACCGCTCCACGACCAGGGTGCGGTCCGACGGCAGCACGCCGGTCGCGGCCTCCTGCTCGCGCAGGAACGCGAGCAGGTTGGACGCGGCGCGGCGGTCGAGGTCGTAGTCGCGCTCGAGGACGGCTTCGTCCTGGCGCACGGCCCAGCGGGAGAACGCGCCGATAGCCTCGCCGAGCTCGCGCGGCCTGCCCACGCCCTCGCCGTGCCAGAAGGGGACCGCGCCCGGCACGCCGGGAGCCGGCGTGACGACCACGCGGTCCCGCGTGATCTGCTCGATGCGCCAGGACGTCGCTCCGAGCAGGAACGTCTGGCCGGCGCGCGCCTCGTAGACCATCTCCTCGTCGAGCTCTCCGACGCGCCGCCCGTCCGGCAGGTTGACGCTGAAGAGGCCACGGTCCGGGATCGTGCCGGCGTTGGCCACCGCCAGCGAACGCGCGCCCGGTGCGGGCCCTGATGGTGCCGGCCACGCGGTCCCAGACGATGCGCGGCCGCAGCTCGCCGAACTCCTGCGAGGGATAGCGGCCGTCGAGCATGTCGAGCACGTTCTCCAGCTGGCGCCGTTCGAGGTCGGCGTAGGTCCAGGTGCGCCGCACCAGGGCGTGGAGCTCGTCGACCGCCACGCCCTCCTCCCCGGCGCTCGCGGCGATGGCGACGACCTGCTGCGCCAGCACGTCGAGCGGGTTGCGCGGTACCACCGTGGTCTCGATGAGCCCCTCGCGCATGCGCCGCGCCACGACGGCGCACTCGAGCAGGTCGGCGCGGAACTTGGGGAAGATGCGGCCGCGCGACACCTCGCCCACGCCGTGTCCGGCGCGGCCGATGCGCTGCAGGCCGCGGGTCACCGACTTGGGCGACTCGACCTGCACGACGAGGTCGACCGCGCCCATGTCGATGCCCAGTTCCAGCGACGAGGTGGCCACCAGACACGGCAGCGTGCCCGCCTTGAGCAGGTCCTCGATGACGACGCGTTCTTCGCGCGCGAGCGAGCCGTGGTGCGCGCGAGCGATCTCGTGCACCGGCCGGCCGAGCGATTCCGCCTCCTGGGCGGCGAGGCCGTTGAGCCTCAGCGCGATACGTTCGGCAGCGCGCCGGTTGTTGACGAACACCAGCGTGGAGTGGTGCTCGCGCACCAGGCTCAGCAGCTCGGGGTAGATCGCCGGCCAGATGCTGCGCCGCGTCGCCTCACCGCCGGGCACGGCGTCGAGCTCGAGAGCAACGTCCGGCTCGACCATCGACTCCACCGGGACGTGGATGCGCAGGTCGAGCGGCTTGCTCACCCCGGCGTCGACCACGGTGCACTGCCGGCCGGGGCCGACGAGGTACCGGGCCACCTCGTCCAGCGGCCGCTGGGTCGCCGAGAGGCCGATGCGCTGGACGTCGCGGCCCGCCTGCTACGGCCAGCCGCTCCAGCGTGAGCGCCAGGTGCGAGCCGCGCTTGGTCTGGGCCACGGCGTGGATCTCGTCGACGATGACCCACTGCGTGGCGTTGAACAGCTCACGCGCCTGGGAGGTGAGCATGAGGTAGAGCGACTCCGGCGTGGTGATCAGGATGTCCGGCGGGGTGCGGAGCATCTCCCGCCGCTCACGCTGCGGCGTGTCGCCGGTGCGCACCGCGACGCGTACGTCGGCGCCGATGCCGCGCAGCGGCGCCCGCAGGTTGCGCTCGACGTCGTAACCGAGCGCCTTGAGCGGCGAGATGTAGACCAGCCGCAGCGTCCGCTCACGCGGGTCCGGCGGCGGCGGGTCGGCCACGAAGCGGTCGAGCGCCCACAGAAAGGCGGCAAGCGTCTTGCCGGATCCCGTGGGCGCCGAGACGAGCGCGTGGGCGCCGGCGGAGATCGCCGGCCAGGCCTTCACCTGCGCCGGCGTGGGCTCCGCGAAGGCGCGCGCGAACCACTCGCGCACTTGCGGCGTGAACGGTGCGAGGGCGGGATGTGTGGCCGAAGTCGTCATGTGGTGTGTGGATGCCCGCGGGTAGCAAGCATCACACGACGCGAGGACGGACGCAGCCGCACGGCGCCATCGGTCAGTGGCGCGCCTTCTTGACGACCAGCAGTCGCTCGCAACTGGCGGAGGACCAGCGGTTGCCCGCCAGGTCCCTCGTGGAGCCGGCGACCTTGACCGTGTAGGCGCCCGCCGGCCAGTCGCACGTGACGCGGGCGGTGAAGCGGTGCTCCGGATCCCACCAGACCATGTCCGCGCTGGGAAAGGCCTTCAGGCGCTTGACGCAGACGAGACGTCCGGTGCCGGCGGAGCGGACCACCAGCCGGGCGTCGCGCACGTACCAGGACAGGTCTTCGACGCGGAAGCGGACCAGCGCGTGGTCGCCGCGGCGCACCTTGCTCTCGGGGCCCCACGCCTGCGTGACGGGGCCCTGGGTATCGATGCGGACCTCCGCCGTCCGGTAGTCGCTCGTGTTGCCGGCCACGTCGACCGCGCGGTAGCGGATGAAGTGGTAACCGTCGTTGCTGTGGTCCGCCGGCGCGTCCACGGTGAACTGCGAGGCCTCCTGCCAGGTGTCCCCACCGTCGTGGCTGAGCTCGATGCGCGCCACGCCGCTGCCGTCGGGGCCGTCGCCGGCGACGACCTCGCCGGTCACCGGCCGGTTGTGCCACCTGTCTCCGAAGTGTGGAACGCGTACGTCGGGTGGCGTGATGTCCACGCCCCGGGGCGCGACCTCGTAGGAGAAGCTGTAGAGCTGCGGCGCCAGGCTCCACGCGTCCCCGTAGCCGATCTGGAGGTGGTAGGTGGCATCCTTCTCGGCCGTGAACTCGAGGGTCGGGGATTCGGCCGGGACCCACCTGGACACGAACCGCCCGTGCCCCCGCCCGCTGAACACGAGGATGGCGACGGAGCCGGCGGACACGCCGTCGGCGCTGGCTTTGAACGTCTCGCCACGGCGCAGGCGCAGCTTGTAGAGATCGCCGCGAGAGGACGCCGAGAGGCCGCCCGAGACCGGCGAGGCGGGCAGGGCAACGCCGCTCCTGCCGGCCGCGGCACGAGTCGTGTCGAAGGCGACGCCGAGCCGGCCGGGCTCCTCCACGTTGCCGGCCTTGTCGGTCGAGCGGTACTCGAGCACCCGGGTGCGGCGCGTCGCCCTGGGCGCCGGGACCACGGCGCTGGAACCGGAGTGCCAGGCGCCGTCGTCCACGCGCCACTGCGTCCGGGCGACGCCGGAGCCGTCCGGACCGTCCGCGGCGAACAGGGCGACGGGCACGGAAACGTCGAAGGCGCCGCCCCCGGGTAAGAACGCCGTGGTCACCGGCGGCGTGACGTCGCCGGCGCCGCCGGAGAGACGTACGGCGGCGCCGGCGTCGAGCGTGCCGCCCGTCGCCGTCTCCTTTGCCAGCGCCTCGACGGGCCGCGCCGAGTCGAGGATGCGCTCGACGCGCTGCGCGGCCGTCTCTCCTGGGTGCGAGGCCGCACACAGCGCGACCGCCCCGGCGACGAACGGCGCCGCCATCGAGGTGCCCGACCAGCGCTGATAGGCGCCGTCCGGCACGGTGCTCAGGATGTCCTCGCCGGGAGCGCCGATATCCACGCTGACGCGGCCGTGGTTGGAGAAGGCCGCCAGACGCCCCTTCGGGTCCGTCGCCGCCACGGAGATGATGCTGGGACAATCGAAGCTCGAAGGGTACTCAGGATGCAGGTCGTTGTTGGCCGAGTCGTTGCCGGCGGACGCGCAGAAGACGATGCCGGCAGCACCGGCGCGGTTGATGGCGGCGCGCAGGAACGGGTCTGGTGCGACCCCGCCCCAGGATGCGTTGATGGCGACCACGTTGACGCCGTAGTCGAGC
Organism: uncultured Thermoleophilia bacterium; assembly: GCA_963798285.1. Classification (GTDB taxonomy): domain Bacteria; phylum Actinomycetota; class Thermoleophilia; order UBA2241; family UBA2241; genus CAIXSE01. The sequence goes on from CAWCSR010000003.1 coordinate 29,759, forward strand.
TTCTCACGCACGGCGTAGTCGATGCACTCGATGGCGTCGGCGTCCGTGCCTCCGCCCCAGTAGCTGATGAACTTGAGCGCCATGATCCTGGTGTGGCCGCCGAGGCCGGCGATGCCGAGGCCGTTGTCGCCCACCGCGGCGGCGATGCCCGAGGTGTGGGTGCCGTGTCCGTAGTCGTCCACGGGCAGCGTGCTGTCGTAGGCGGGATTGATGCCGTACACGTCGTCGACGTAGCCGTTGCCGTCGTCGTCGATGCCGTTGCCGGCGATCTCACCCGGGTTGTGCCACATGTTGGCGGCGAGGTCCGGGTGCGTGAAGTCCACGCCGGTGTCGATGTCGGCGATGACGACGTCGCCGGAGCCCGCGATGGTCTGCCACGCGTCCCCGGCGCGCACGTCCTGGAGCCCCCACTGGCCTGAGAGCCCGGGATCGTCGGGCGGGACGGAATCGATGGTGCGCACGTAGTTGGGGCTCACGCTCGCGACCGACGCATCGGCGCCGAAGCGCGCCGCCAGCTGAGGCGTGGTCAGCACCGAGGAGCTCACGAGCACCAGCGCCCGGCCGGAGGCGCCGGGGCTCGGGCGCAAGCGCCGCGAGACGACCGCTCCGGCCCCGCGGGAGATCGAGCGGAGCGTGGAGCCGGACACGCCCGACCGGAACTCCACGAGCAGCTGGCCGGGTACGTAGATGCGCGTCCGGCTGGGGGTCAGGCTGGCGGGCGGGGCGAGACTCGTCGCCCCTGGCAGCTGACGCGGCTGCCAGATGCGGGCGCCGGCTGCGGCGATGCCCGGCGCCGCCAGGGCAACGCAGGCGGCCGTCAGCGACAGGACGATGAAGATGCGGATGGTGCGCACACTCCCTCCCCTTGGGCCCCGGGGCGCCGTCCAAGGCGCCGCTTCTCGAGTCTACCAGCTGCGCCTCGAGATGAGCGAAACGCTTCGTTCCAGGAGGACGACCGGCACGCGGCGAGAGGTGCGCGGCGCGAAAGGGAGGGTCAGATGCCGGCGCTCGCGCGCATGAGGGCCGTGACGGCCTCCGGCGCGAAGTGCTGCAGCAGCGCGCCGCAGCAGGCGAAGATGTAGTCGCGGTCGAGGGCGACGCGCGCGTCCGGCGGCGGCAGCAGCCGCTCCCCGCCGGCGCCCTTGGCGCGCGTGTCCGCGAGCACGGCCTCGCCGCCGGGCAGGCGCGTGAGCGCGCCGCCGGTGCCGATCACCAGCCGGCAGGCGGTGAGGTCGCGCCCGCGCGCGACCGTCTGCCGGCCCGTCGGCGTGTAGAGGTGCGCGAGCCGGCCGGCGTGCCGCTGCACGCCGGTGACGGCGGCGAAGTGCGTCAGCGTCAGCGCCGCCGCGATCTCCTCCCGCGTCACCGGCAGCGGCGGCGGCAGGCGCACCGGGCGCTCCTGCTCCGCCAGCATCTCGACCACGTGCTGCGCGCTCACGTAGGTGCCGAGATCGCCCTCGACGGTCCGTTTGCTGTGCGGCTGCGGCTCGATCATGAGCGCCGCGATCTCGGGGCTGCCGTCGGTGATGGAGTGCACGTCGGTCGTGGCGCCGCCGACGTCGACGACGACGAGGTCGCCGACCTCCTCGGCCAGCCGCTCGGCGGCGATCAGCACCGCGCCCGGGGTCGGCAGGATCCTGCCGCTCACGACCTCGCCGATGCGCTCCATGCCGGGCGCATGAGTGATGTGCTCCTCGAACGCGTCGTGGATGACGTGCGCGGGCCGGCACGATGTCGAGCTCGTCCACAGCCGGATAGACGTTGTTGGTGAGCTTGACCTTGAAGCCGGCCCGCTCCAGCAGCTCCTGGGCGTCGCTGCACACCACGCAGTTGCCGGCGTAGACGACGATGGGCCGCGCCTGGAGCCTCGCCAGGCGTTCGGCGTTGAAGAGGACGGTGTCGCAGTCGCCGCCCTCCACCCCGCCGGCGAGCAGGATGAGGTTCGGCTTCACTGCCTCGATCTCGCGCAGGTCGTGGTCGCGCAGACGGCCGGCGGTCTGGTACTTGACGACCGCGCCGGCCCCCAGGGCGGCCTCGCGCGCCGCCATGGCCGTCATGCGCTGCGTGAGGCCGTGCACGGTCATGCGCAGGCCGCCGGCGGCCGAGCTGGTCGCCAGCGTGAGCTCGGGCTCGAGCGGCCCGGAAGCCGCCTCCAGCTGCGCCCGGGCGGCGTTCACGCCGACGGTGACGTCGCCGTCGGCGACCGAGGTGGCGGCGACGCCCTGCCCGACGAGGCAGGGCGTCGCCGCCGGATAGTCGCGCAGCCCGGCGAACGCCGAGACCACGGTGGTCGTCGAGCCGATCTCGGCGACGAGCGCGTCGACGGGGCGGGGCGGCCGTCACCGGCTCTCCCCCGCCCCCGGCTGTCAGCGAGCGCGTCACGTCACATCCCGCGTTCGCGCATCGCCTTGACGACGAACGACGCGACGCCGATGCCCTTGGCGCCGCGCCCGAAGCCGGCGTCCATGCCCCAGCTGCGGGCGAGCTCGTCGGTCACCTGGGTGCCGCCGGAGATGAGCAGCAGCTTGTCGCGCACGCCCTTCTCCACCGCCAGGTCGGCGAGCTTCTCCATGTTGTTCCGGTGCATGTCGCCGTGCGTGATGATGGTGCTGATGAGGACGACCTGCGCCGCGTGCTCGATGGCCGCGTCCAGCACCTTCTCGACCGGCACCGAGGTGCCCAGGTACTCGCACGAGAAGCCCCACTTCTCGAGGCCGCCGTGCTTGATGTCGATGATCTCGCGCATGCCGACGGAGTGCTCGTCCTCGCCGACGGTGGCGGCGACGCACTTGAGGCCCTTCTCGGCGACGAAGGCCTTGATCTCCTCGTCGCTCATCACCTCGAGCTCGGGCGGGATGACGAGGCGGGCCGGGTCGACGACCACGTCCAGCCGGCCCTTCATCTCGATGTAGCGTGCCCTCGGCCGGGTGCATGACCTGCTTGTTGATGACCTCGCACTCCTGCAGGTTCATGGCCTTGCCGAACTCGAGCGCCGCGAACTCCGCGACGCGCGGCGCCGCCGGCAGGAACAGCGTGACGACGACCCAGCCGTCGGCGGCCCACTCGACCTCCGGCTTGAGGAGGCCCTTCTCGCGGAGCTCCGCCGTCTGCGCGAGCCGCGCAGTGACGTTGTCCTCCGGGTCGAGCTCGTCGATGAACGGCACCTTGTCGGCGTCGCACAGCGTGCAGCCGCCGATGAGGTCGCAGGGCTTGCGCAGGTCCGAGGCGGCCTCGCCTGCGGCCGGGCCGCCTTCCGCGTCGTAGCCCTCCGGCAGGTGGTTCTCGCCGAAGTGGTGGCACACCGGCGCGAGGTAGTCGGCGGCGCGAGGCACGATCGTGCCCGCCGCGACGCCGCCGTCGCTCTTGCGCGCGATGCCGTCGTCGTGCGTCTCCGGGTAGATGCCGGAGTCGACGAAGTACGCCTCCTCGACGGCGCCGAAGTAGCCGCCGTCCTCGAGCATCGCCTCGAGGAAGAGGACGGCCCGCTCCTTGATCTCGCGCACCTTCTGGTTCAGCTCGGGCGCGTCGCGGTCCAGCTTGACCATCTCGCGCAGGCCGTCCATGCCCACGAGGCTCTGCTTGGCCGTGTTCACGGCGGCGATGTTGTTGTAGTGCCAGGGCACGTTGCGGCCCTCGTCGGGCGTGATCGTGCTCTGGATGTCGGCGCTGGTGAGCCGGCTGATCACGAGGTTCATGACGTGGCTGACGGTGGCGTCGCGCCCGTCGGCCTCCATGTAGCGCGTGTTCTCCTGGGCGCGCATCTTGTAGTCGCCGAAGAAGTCGCGCAGGGCGACGGCGTACGGCAGGTCCATGCGCATGCACGGCGCCGGAGCGGCGTCCGGCGGCACCGTGCTCAGGCAGATGTCCTCCTTGGGCATCCCCACGGAAACCGAGTAGGCGCAGTTGATGGCGTGCTGCACGAGCAGCTCCGGCATGACGTTCCAGGCCTCGACGGCGGTCGCGTTGGCGTTGTGGGCGCCGTCGATCTGCGCCATGCGCACGCTGGCCATGACGTGCTTGGCCACCGCCGCGTCCACGAAGCTGCGGTACATGTTGATGTTGCGGTAGAGGACGTTGTACTGCGGGTCCTGGTGGGCCCCGTTGACGCCCTCCTCGGCGAACATCACGGCCATCTCGGGGCCGGCCACGCCGCTGACGTAGCTGTGGAAGTTGATCGGCCGGCCCACCTCGTCCTCGATCAGGTCGAGCGCCTTGCGCGTGGCGCGCACCTGCTTGCGCGTGACGGCGATGCCGCCGACGCCCTCGGGCGTGCCCTCGAGGAGCCCGTCCATGTGGCTCTGCCCGGCGGTGCGGATGACCATCATGTGGTCGGCGCCGTGCCAGGCCGCCATGCGCATGCGGCGGATGTCGTCCTCGAAGCGCCCGGAGGCGATCTCGGTGGTCACCACGCAGTCGGGCTGCGGGTCGATGTCGTCGAAGTAGTGGGCCGCCGGCAGCGGGATGCTGCGCTCGAGGCCCTTCGACGTCTCCTTGTAGACGAACTTGTGCAGCCGCTGGTCCGGCACCAGCTCGCGCCAGTGCCAGCCCTTGCGCCGCGGGCGGTAGTGCTCGAGGTCCTCGAGCAGGGCCTCGACGTCGAGCTTCTCGTTGGGGTCGAGGGGCGGCATGCTCATCGCGCCCCTCCCCACTTCTGCTCCACGACGTCCCAGCCGTCGCCGGCGGCCAGCTTGCGCGCGGCCTCAGGCATGGCGCAGCCCCACGTGGTGGCGCAGTGCAGCACCACGTGGCCGGCGCCGTGCCCCAGCAGGCCGCGCTTCTCGCACTCGCCGACCACGGCCATGCAGGTCGGCGAGTCGACGCCCATGCGCATCAGCACCGAGCGCTCGATGCTCGGCGAGGTGTGCGTGCGGGCGAGCTCGACCATCGGGTCGACGACCCGCTGCGCGAGCTCCCAGAACCGCGCCTCGAGCTCCTCGTCGGTGAGCTCGGCGAGGTGCCCGCGGATCTCCAGGTAGGTGTCCTCGCGGGCCATCTCAGGCCTCCGCGAGCTCGGCCAGCGTGGCCTGCACGGTTTCCGGGTCGGACTTCGTGTCGGCGGCCAGGAACTCGATGTCGTCGGACGTGGGCACGTAGCCCTCGGGCGCGTTCTTGAGTGCGTTGCGGATGTAGCTCTTGCGCATGCGCGCCACGTCGAAGTCCTTGGCGCTGGATCTGCTCGACGCCCTCGGGGATGACGATGACCTTGCCGGGGACGTTGTCCGGCCGGGTCGCCGGCGCGCACCTCGACGCCCATCTCCCTGGCGAAGTTGAGCTGGCTCCAGTGGTGCTTGCCGGCGCCGGTGTACTCGGTCTCCTGCACGACGACGGTGGCGTCGCGCGGCAGGTCGCGGGCGAGGCTCACGGCCGCGGTCATGGCGGTGTTGCCCGCCGGGCCGCGCTCGAGGCCCTCGAGCTTGGCCATGGCCTCGGTGATGTAGAACACCTCGCCCTGAGTGACCGTCAGGTAGCGGTCGATGTAGCGCAGCGGGCGGGCCGCGTTGCGCGGCACGTCGGCGCGGTCCGGCCAGGTGGCGAACGGCACGCCGAAGCCGGTGTGGCCGGTGGTGAAGCTCTTGCGGTTGAAGTCGTTGTCGCTGGCCATGTGCAGGCCGCTCAGGTCGACGGAGGCGCAGACGATCTGGGTCTCGGTCGCGCCGGCACGTTCGAGGCCGCGGGCCGTGCCGGTGGTGTTGCCGCCGCCGGCGTGGGTGACCACGACGTGCGTCGGGTACGCGCCGGTGAGCGCTTCCATCTCGCGGGCGATCTCGAGGCCGAGGGTCTCGATGCCGCTCACGCCGAACGAGCTGTAGAGCGAGGCGGCGAAGTAGCCGGTCACGTCGAGCAGTTCGACCATGTGGAAGAACAGCTCCGGCCCGACGGTCAGCTGCACGACCTCGGCGCCGTAGGCCTCGCAGATGCGGCCCTTCTCGACGATCTCCGGCTGGCCGACGTGGCGGCTGTCGAACGTCTCCTGGACGATGATGCACTTGAGGTCGTTGCGCGCCGCCTGGCTGGCGACGGCGGCGCCGTAGTTGCCCGAGGTCGCGGCGATGACGCCCTCGTAGCCCTTCTCCTTGGCCACGTGGATGCTGACGCTGGCGCGGCGGTCCTTGAAGGCGCCGGCGAGGTTGGCGGCCTCGTCCTTGACGAAGATGCGCGCGCCCTTGCCGGGCTCGCTCACGCTGCGCACGAGGTCGGTGAGGTTCCTGAGCTCGAGCAGCGGCGTGCTGCCCACGCCGGCGAGCCTCTGGATGGCGACGATCTCGTCCAGGCTGTAGCCGTGGGCGGTCATCATGCGCTCGTAGTCGAAGGCGACGGGGCTCAGCTCGAACTCGCTGTAGTCCATGCCCAGCGCCTTGCGCATGATCTCGCCGCGGCGCGCCATGATGGCGTCGAACTTGGTGGCCATCAGCGCTCACCGCCTTCGGCCGCGCGGTAGGCCGCGAGCCGGGCACGCAGGTCGCGGCCCACGTGCGTCAGCTCCGGGATCGGATTGCCGTAGGTGATGAAGTAGCCGGGGTTCACGGCCGAGAGCGCACCGGTGACCTTGCGGCCGGTGATCGTCTCGATGGTGAGCTCTTCGCCCTTGGCGGCTTCGCCCAGGGCGAACCCCTTGACCCACATCATGAGCGGCTTCTCCGCCGTCTCCGGCGGAAGGTTCTTGCTGCGGTCGGCCGGGTCGAGCAGCTTGCACTCGACCTCGACCCAGTCGCCCTCGCGGGCGCTGATCTCGTCGGTCACTCGGGTCACCCCTTTCAGGTGCTCGGGGATGCGCCGGCCGTGCGGCCGGCGCATCCCGTCCCGTAGGTCGGGGTCAGACGGTCGGCGTCCAGAAGCGCGGCAGCGGCATGTCCACCACGGTGAGCATGCCGGGCTTCGCGTCCTTCATGAGCGGGATGTAGTTGCCGGTGCTGGCGTAGGTGCCCTTGCCGCCCGGGATCTCGGGCGAGTTCGACCATGTTCACGTTGGGGTCGCCGGTGATCTTGATGTAGTCGCCCGTGCCCTGGTTCGCCATCTCGGGGTGGATCTGCTGCGGGTGGATGAGGTGGATCTTGAGCTCGCCGTTGACGTAGCCCTTGCCGACCTGCTTGCAGCCTGCGACCCAGCCCGCGGGCACGTGTACGTGAGGCGTGGAGCGCTCGACCTCGGTGACGATCGGCTCGCGCGTCTCGACGATCTCGTCGATCTTCCAGCCCAGCGCCTTGGCGATGAGCTCGATGGACTCGGGGAAGCCGATGTGGCCGACGATGCTGCCGTCGGCGACGCCCTTCTCGAACTGCTCCACGGTGGTGCCGACGCCCTGGCCGATCATGACGGTGGGGCCGAACGGCGAGAGGTCGTTGACGCGGGAGGCCTCGATGGAGTCGACGCGCAGGCAGATGGAGCTCCACATGACGATGAGGGCGTCGAGGACGAAGCCGGGGTTGATGCCGGTGCCCAGGATGCTGACGCCGTTCTCCTTGGCGACGCGGTCGAACAGGTCGGCACGCTCCGGGTCGCTGGCCCACGGGTAGGACAGCTTCTCGGCGATGCAGATGACGTTGCAGCCGGCCTTGAGCGCCGGAAGGATCTGCGGCTCGACCTCGTCGAGGTTGCTCTGCGTGTTGATGCAGACCACGTCCGGCTTCTTGGCGAGCACGGCCTCGAAGTCGGTGGTCATCTTGACGTCGCACGGGCGGTCCAGCAGCTCGCCGACCGTCTTCCCTTCTTTGGCCGGGTTGGTGACGATGACGCCGACGAGGTCGATGTCCTTCGGGCGGTCGAGGATGTAGCCCAGAAGGCCCTGGCCCATCATGCCGGTGCCCCACTCAGCGACCTTGATCATGTCTCGCTCCTGTCCACGTGATTGGCGCCTCGCGGCGCTTGTTCTCACTCATGCATACGGAATATGCAACGCTGGGCGAGACTCTACCATGCCAAAGACCCGGGGTGACGGAGTCCGGCAACGACGACCAGACGGCACGCGTTGACGAGCCCGTGCATGGATGAATCCGCCCGGACTGCGGGCGGGGATGCGCCGGAGCCGCGTCCCTGAGGGGGACGCTCAGCCGGCGCTCAGCCGCAGGTGGCTGGAGGAGGCTGGTCGACCGTGTCGTGCGCGAGGATGGAAAGCTCTTTGCCCATCTCTCCCCCTTGCCGGTCGACTCCCACCGGCGGGCGCCGGCGGCTGCCCACAGGGTACGTGGGGCGGCCGAGGGGGTCAACCGTCGCCGAAGAGTTCCTCATTGGCGTAGGCGACGGCATAGATGCGGTCGCGGTCGGCGACGGGCCTGCGGCGCGCGCCGACGGTGGCGCCGGCCAGGAACTTCTCGTGTGTGACCACCGCCAGCGTGGCGACGCGCACAGACTGCCGCCGCGCCGCCGCGCTCGGCAGGCACGCCGGCTGCTCGCGGACGAAGCGCGCCGCCGCGAGCACCGCTTCGTGCAGCTCGCGATCCTCGGCGGTGGCGTAGCTGAAGCGCCAGCGCCGCACCTGGCCGGCGATGTCGGCCCTGTCGGGCTCCACGCCGGTCGCCGCGTAGATGCGGCAGTCGTACGTGCGACACACGAGCGGCCGGTCCTCGTAGATGGTGCACCGGCCTCCGACCAGCACCGGGCAGGCCCCCTCCTCCGTGTACCCCAGCAGGACATAGCCCGGCGGCAGGCCCGGGGCCGGGGAGAGGAACTCCTTGGGCAGCCGCTTGCGTGCCCGCTTCTCGCCCGGGCGGAGATGGATCTGGTGGAAGGTGCGGCAGCAGGCGTTGCAGCTGCCGCATGGCACGTCCGCGGGCACGTCCTTCTGGAGCGTGGCGATCGTCGCCCGCAGCCACGCGGTGAAGGGGACCGCCGGCGGCTCAGCGCTCATGAGCCGGCGGTCACATCCCCCGCCGCCACTCGAACGCGCCGCCGATGCTGATGCCGTCACCGGTGATGGTGAACTCGCGCATCACCGGGTCGTGACTGCTCGCCCTGGTCTTCACGACCGCGATCGCTCGTTTGACCTCGGTGTCCTCGCGCACGTAGCTGAGCAGGACGACGTTGTCCGACATGTGGCTGATGCCGAAGCGCGTGTACAGCGTGGTCGAGAACAGGTCGCTGATCTCGTGCGTCATGAGCGTCGAAACGCCGTTCACGGCGAGATGCTGGGTGAGCGCGTAGATGAAGTCCCGGAAGCGCTCCTCGTCGCCCGCCGCCGCGAGGTCGTTGAGGCTGTCGATCATGACGCGCTGGGTCCCCTCGCTCAGCGCGGTCTTGTTCAGCCGCCCGACCAGCTCGTCGATGTACGTCCCGACGGGCGACATGTAGAGCAGCGTCAGCATGCCGGCGTCGATGGCCTCCTGGAGGTCCCAGCCGAAGCCGGCGACGATGCGCTGCAACTGCGTGGGGTTCTCCTGCATGGTCGCGATGAGCCCCTTCTCGCCGCGCTCGATGCCCTTGAAGATGAAGTGGAGCCCGAGCAGCGTCTTGCCGCTGCCGGGCGGCCCGAAGATGATCGTCGAGCTGCCCTTCCACAGGCCGTCCGAGAGCATGACGTCGAGGGCCTCCACGCCGGTCGAAGACCGTGAGGTGGCCAGTTCGTAGCTGATGGGCGTCTCGGGAGTGGTAAGGCGCGGGAAGAGCTCGAGTCCGTCCTCGTCGATGCGGAACGCGTGCTCGCCCACGGCGAACCCACTGCCGCGCAGCTTGCTGACGCGCAGGTAGCGCACGTCGGTGGTGCCCTGCTTCTTGAGCACGAGCTCGACGATGCTGTCCACGACCGCGAATTCCGGCAGCGTTGCGATCTCGTCCGACGCGTACTCGCCGACGAAGAACGAGGTGATCGCCAGCGACGAGAGCACTCCGGCCAGCAGCGAGAGCGCTGTGCGGAACTCCGTCACCGACGACGAGAACGCGTGCAGCGCCTTGAAGCTGTCGATGACCAGCATCCCGGGCCGCTGCTCTTTGATCATGTCGACGATCCGGTCGATGGTGGCCTGCAGGCCGAGAGTGCGGAGCGTCTCGCTGAGATCCTCGTAGATCAGCGCCTCACCCACCTTCTCGACGTCGCAGAAGCTGAACGCCTGCACGTACCGCAGCATGCGGTCGAGGGGCTCGGAGACCGTGGAGAGGAACAGCGCCGGCCGTTCCGGAGTGGCGTTGTGAAAGGCGATGCCCTGGGCCAGCACCGTCTTGCCGGTGCCGGGAAGGCCCATGATCAGGTTGGTCGAGTTGAGGTGGTAGCCGCCGCCGAGGATCCGGTCGAGAGCCTCATTGCCGCTGCCGATGCGCTCCATCACACAGCTCCCTTCTTCGGCGGACCCGCCGACGGCGTTCTCGCCAGGGTGGCCCTGACGAGGTCGATCAGCGCCGGCTGCTCCAGCGGCCGGAGGAGAAACGCATCCGCGCCGGCCGCGAGTGCCCGCTCACGCACGTCCAGCATGCTGAACACCACGATGGGGATGACGGCCGTCCGGGGGTCCGCCTTGAGTTGCCGGCACACCTGCAGGCCGCTCACCCCGGGCAGGATGATGTCGGTGATGATGAGGTCCGGAAGCAGCTCGACCGCCTTCTGGACGGCGGTGCGGCCGTCGAGCACCACGTGCACCTCGTAGCCTTCGCTGCGCAGGAAGTAGCTCTCGAGCTCGGCGGTGATGGGATCGTGTTCCGTCACCATGATCATGACGGCGCCGCGCCGCTCGGCCTCGCGGGCGGCCTCCCCGATCCGGCCCTGTTCCCGCTGAAGCAGGCGATGGGCGACGCTCGGCTGGACGCCCTCGTCGATCTTCGCCTTGAGCCAGCGCAGCCGCGCAATGTCGTCCTGGCTGTAGAGCCTGTGGCCACCTTCGGTGCGGTAGGGACGCACGACACCGAAGGTCTTCTCCCACGAACGCAGTGTGGTCACGGGGATGCCGGTCATCTCGCTGGCGGCAGCGATCGCGTAGATGCCGACTTCGGACTCGGACTGTTCCACGCCTCACCTCACAGTGAACGGGCTGGCTCGACAGTGGCTTGAGAAACCTGCAGCGACCTCCAGCTAGTCTAGACAGAACCTCGAGAGACTCGCAAGAGTAATCCTCGCGATGAGGCGCACGGACGCGGCCAGGGCGTCAGGAGCCGGCGAGGTCGCCTGCGTTTTCGCCCTCGGCGGCGGCGCGGACGATCGCCGCCGCCACCGCCGCGTCGCCCTTCTTCTCCGCGGCCGCGCCGCCGGGCAGAAAGACGGCGGCCACCTTGACCGCCAGGACGGCGAGCTGGGCCGGGTCGTCCGGCACGGCGCCGCCGGGGAACGCGGCCGCGTGCCCGCGGATCCAGTGCGCCGCGGCCCGGACGGCGGCGAGCCCGTCGCGGTCGTGCGGCGCCGGGCAGTCGAAGCGCCAGCGCCACGCCCGCCGCGAGATCTGCTCGCGGTCGGCGTCGACGCCGGCCGCGGCGAACACGCGGCAGTCGTAGGTGCGGCAGGTGAGCGGCCGGTGTTCGTAGATGGTGCACCGGCCGCCGTCGTCCAGCATCGGGCAGCGGCCGCGCCGGTCGTAGCCCAGCACGACGTGGCCCGCCGGCATGCCCGGAGCGGGGAACCGCAGGTCCGGCGGGATGTGCGCGAGCGCGTCCGCCTCCAGAGGACCGACGTGCACGAAGTGCGCCGTGGCGCAGCACGCACAGCAGTCGCCGCAGGGCACGTCGGCGTCCGCCTCGTGCCGCAGCGCCGCCCGCATCTCCTCGAGCCAAGCGCCGCCGGCGCCGGCGGCGAGGTCGTTCGGGCGGCTGTCTCTCGCGTCGCTCACGAAGGTGACGTTGCCGCTGCGGAGGCGGCGCGTCAAGCCGGCGGCGCAGCGCCGGCCGGCTTCACTCCCCGTCGTGCGCGCGCTTCAGACCGGCGATGTCCAGCTTCTTCATCTGGAGCATCGCCTGCATCGTGCGGCCGGCCTTCTCGGCGTCCGGGTCGCTCATGTACTCGCCCAGCTGCCGCGGCACGATCTGCCAGGAGACGCCGAACCGGTCCTTGAGCCAGCCACACTGCTGGGCTTCCGGCGGTCCGCCTTCGGAGAGCCGGTCCCAGTACCGGTCGACCTCCTCCTGCGTGTCGCAGTCCACCACGAACGAGACGGCCGGAGTGAAAGAGTACTCGGGCCCGCCGTTCAGGGCAGTGAAGCGCTGCCCGGCGAGCGTGAACTCCACGACGAGGGGATCGCCGTCGGGGGTGCGGCCGACGTGGCCGATCTCCGCGTCCTCGAAGATCGAGGTGTACAGACGCGCCGCCTCTTCGGCGTCGCCGTCGAACCACAGCATAGGGGTGATCTTCTGCGTGAGCCTGGGCATGGAGCCTCCTGAAGTCGCTGCCGTGGTTGTTCCACGGAAGGCGGCGGGACAGGCATCCCGCCTACGACCCGCGCACCCGCGGTGCGTCGAGTTGAAGCCTGAGGACGGCGTCACGCAACTGCGTGGCCATGGCTGCGTAGGCAGCCTTCCCGCGCGGCGCGCCGTCCCAGACGAGGGGCGCGCCGATAGCGACGAAGATCCAAGGCCAGTGGAGACGTCCGCCGGCCCACAGCTGCTCCGCACCGGAGATGGCCACCGGCACCACCGGTGCTCCACTGTGGGCGGCGAGAAAGGCCACGCCGGAGCGGAAGGCGAGCGGTGCTTCCTGGCGATAGAGGTCCCCTTCCCCGAACAGCACGACGACGCCGCCCGCGGCCAGGACGGCGAGGGCCTTCTCGAGCGCCGCCCTGTCGGGCGATCCCTTGTGGACGGGGATGGCCGCCAGACGCTCGATGACCGGGCCGACGAAGCCCCTGCGGAACTGCACGACGTCCGCCAGGAAGTGAAGCGTGCGCGGGATCGTGACGCCGAGCAGGATCGGGTCGACGTCGCTGGGGTGGTTGGACACGACGATGGCCGGCCCGGCCGCGGGCACATGGCCGGCCCCACGCACGCGGACGCGCCCGTAGACCGTGACGGCGCTCACGAGCAGGATGCGCGCCACGACGTACAGCCACGGGTCCGTTGAGACGCGCAGCTTCACGCAGGCAGCCCGCCGTCTACCCGGTCATACAATCCGGTCGGGACTCGACACTGGAGGAGACCGATGGCACATCGCTTCCTGACCGCCCTGCGGGGCACCCGCTCCGCGGTCGCCGTGAGCGCCGGAGCCACCGTGGCCCTCGTCCTCGCCCTCGCCGTCGTGAACCAGGCGGTCAACGTCGGCGCGACCGCCTGCTTCGCCGCCTCCGCCCACGCCGAACGCTTCCGCACCTTCCTCTTCTGGCAGGTGATCGGCGGCATCTTCGGCCTCGGCGTGCAGCTGAGCTTCGCGGGGCTCGTCCGCTTCTGGTCGCTCACGGCCGCCAACGTCATCGGCATCGGGGTGGCCTTCGTCTCGGCACAGGTGTTCGCCGCGTACCTCCTCTTCAACGAGTCATTCCAGGCGCCGCAGTGGCTCGGCACGGCGCTCGTCTTCGTCGGCCTCGTGCTCGTCGCCGCCGGGCATCGCTGAGGCGGCGCCCACCGGGTCGCTCGCCATCTCCATACCCATCGATCGCAGAGACGGGACGAACCACGCCCGTGCCACGACCACGGTCAGCAGCGCGGCGGCGCCGACGAACAGCGCCGTCAGGCTCCAGGACGCGACCGCTCCCGACAAGGCCTGAGACACCGGCACCAGCCCGACCGAGGCGAAGATGATGAGGCTCATCATGCGTCCCATGAGCCGCTGCGGCGTGCGCGCCTGCACCCAGGTGAAGAACGAGACCGCGAGGTAGCCGGCCGCGAATCCCATGAAGGCGGCCGGCACCAGGGCCGCGACCAGAGACCGCGCGAATCCGAGGACGACGAGGCCGGCGCCGAAGACGGCGCACACGCCCAGCAGCACGTGCCCCATGAGCGCCGCCGGAGGACGCCGCCCGGCGCCGGCTACGGCCAGTCCCGCCAGGGAACCGCCTCCGAACGCCGACATGATGGCGCCGTAGTCCTGGGCGCCGCCGGGCAGCCGCTGGGCCGCCAGCGCCGGTACGCCGACGAGGAGCGGCCCGACGGCCAGGAAGTTGACCGCGAGCACCAGCAGCAGCAGGACGCGGAGCAGCGGGTCGGCCCACATGTAGGCGAGGCCCTCCTTGATCGACGTCCAGAGGCCGGCGGGCTCACTCACGGCGTCCCCGCCGTCCGGCGCGCCGGCGGCCGGCCCGCGCTCCGCGCGTCCACGCGCATCAGCGTCAGGAGGGAGATGGAGACCGCGAACGTGACGGCGTCGATGGCCAGAGCGACGCCTATCCCGTCCTGTCCCAAGCTGCCTGCCGCCGCTTGCGCGATGAGCAGCCCGGCGAGGATCGGGCCGACGAACTGCGCCACCTGGTCGAGCCCCTGGATGAAGGCGTTGGCGCCGGACAGCTGGTCGGTGGAGGCGAGCTGCGGGACGATGGCCGTCTGCGCCGGATAGAAGAACCCGTCGGCGACCCCGTAGGCGGCGGCCAGGACGAACAGCATCCAGGTCTGCACCACCCCGCCGAACACGAGGCGTGCCGAGCGTGGTCACGATGGCCAGCCGGGCGACGTTGGAGGCGATCATGACGCGGCGCGGCGAGAAGCGGTCGGTGACCGCGCCGCCGACCAGCATGAACGCCGCGCGAGGAATGCCCTGGAGGGCGAGCACGACTCCCAGCACGACGGTGCTCGAGGTGAGCTCCAGCACCAGCCAGGGGAGCGCGATGAAGTAGAACTGGTCCCCCAGCAGCGAGACTCCCTCGCCGGTGAAGAGCAGCCGAAAGTCGCGTATCTTGAGAACGCTCGATCATGCGCGGAGCCACCCGGTCCTCGCGGGCTTTCCGTACTACCTTTCCCCGTGCGACTCTATCGGAGTGATGCGCTTGACCGACATCCGAGAAGTCCGGGACTTCGTCAGAGCCCTGTCCGCCCACCCGCTGCTCGCGTGGGCGACGGCCTTCTTCGCCGGCGTCGCCGTGCTCGGCGTGCTCTACTTCTTCGCCGCGGTCTCGGCCGCCGAAGTACTACGGCCCATGTACGACCCCATCCAGCGGACCATCAGCGAACTCTCGGTCGGACGTTACGGGTTCCTGCAGATCTCGGCGTTCTGCGCCCTGGGGGTCAGCCTGATAGCACTGCCGGTAAGCCTCCGCAAGCGACTCAGAGCGACGCTCACTTCGCGGCTGGGCCTGTTCCTGATCCTGGTCTGCGGAGTCAGCTCGTTCGTGGCTGCGGCGTTCCCGACCGACCTGCGCAACGCCGTAGCGACTGAGAGCGGCGAGATCCACCAGCTCTCGGCCAGTGTCGGCTACGGCTGCCTGATCACGGCGATGCTGTTGCTGTCCTGGCACTTCCGCCGGGACAAGCCGTGGCGGTCGTTCCACCTCACGTCGTCGGGACTCACGCTCGTCGGGCTCGCCATGCTGCTCACGATGGCGGCCACGGGCAACAGCGACATCGCGGGACTGCTGCAGAGGATCATGGCCGTGACCGTGCTCACCTGGGTCGCGCTGACGGGAGTGCACGGCGGCCGGCTGGCGCTCGCGGCGCGGCCGGCGCGCGAGGCCCGGCGGCAGGACTGACTCTCAGCCGGGCGCGAGCTCGTCCGGGCTGAGGGCGCGGCCGGCGGCGGCCGCCGCGCCGATCTCACGACGCGCCTCCGCCCGCAGCTCATCGTCGACCGGCACGGAGACCACGAGGCCGCCGGCGCGCGCGGCGACGAAGCACACCTCCCGCACACTGCCCTCGCCGAGGACGGCCTCGGCGGCGAGCGCGTAGGCGGCGCCCTGCGGCCGGTAGCGGCTCAGCAGCACGCCGGGCTCTGCGGCGCGGTCGGTCTTGTAGTCGACCACGACCCAGGCGTCGCCGCTGCGAAACAGCAGGTCGATGGCGCCCGAGACGATCACCTCGTCCACGAGAAAGCCGACCTGGATCTCGCGGTACACCGCTTGCGGCCGAGCGGCCGCGTCGGCGGCGGCCCGCACGGGTGCGGCCCGCCAGCAGGCCAGCGCCAGCTCGGCCGCCTCGCCGGCGAGGTCGGGTCGCTCCAGCTCGGCGGCGACGGCCGCCGCGACGGTGACGACCGAGGCCTCATCCACCAGATCGCAGAGCTCCATGATGCGGTGGACGGCCGAGCCCAGCGCCAGCGCCCTGGCTCGGCCGGCCGGGGCGCCAGGACCGCCTGCGCTCACCGCCTGGTCCACGTGCTCGAGGCCGCTCGGGCTGGTCGCCGGAGCCGGACGCTTTGCGCGCTCGATCACCGCGTCCCGCCGCTCGCGCCAGACGCGACGCGCGCCCGCGAGGTCCCGGTCGTCGGGCGCGCCGTCCTGTTCGTCGAGGGCGGGCGGCACGCGCGCCGGCAACACGAGCAGGCCGTCATCCTCGTACTCCTCGGCGATCGCACCCGGCGAGGGCAACGCGGCCGCGATGGGACCGAGCAGCACTGCCGCGGGCGATCCGTCTTTGTTGGTGAGGCGCCCGAAGCACGTGATGACGAGGCGATCGCGGGCGCGGGTGGCGGCCACGTACAGAAGCCGGCGCGCTTCGCTCGCCTCCATGCGCTTCTCGCGCTCCTTGAGCGCCGTGTACCGCTGCGGCTCGAGGTCACGCGCCGGCGCCCCGGGAAGCTCGGCCTTGAGCTTGATCGCCAGCCGCCGCTCCTCCCGGTCCACGATCGGATCGCTGCTCCCCCCGCCCCCTGAGAGCGCTCCGCCGACGAGGATGACGATGGGGTACTCGAGGCCCTTCGCCTTGTGGATCGTGAGCAGGTGCACCACGTCGCCCTCGTCGTCCACCTGCGACTCCTGCTCCCCGGCGGCGTCGCCGGCCTCGGCCGCCCAAGCGAGGAACGCCCCGAGGCCGCCCCCGCCCGCTCCGGAGAAGGCGCGGGCGCGGTCGACGAGCTTCTCCAGGTTGGCGATGGCCTGGGCTCCGCCCGAGCCGGTGGCGGCGAGGAACTCGGAGGCGCGGGCGAGCCGCACGAGCTCGGCGGCGAGCTCATGAGGCTCGCTCGCCGCGCGGCGCTCGTGCAGCCGGCGGAGCGTCGCGAGCGCCACGCCGACCGCCGCGTGCGCCTGCGGCTGCGCGGCGAAGAGGTCGAACCGTCCGCCGCCGGCCCAGAAGAGGAACAGCTCGTCGTCGCTGAAGCCGAAGAACGACGAGTGCAGCGCCCCGTACACGGCGGGCCCGTCGCTCGGGTCGTCTACGGCGCGCAGGCAGAGCAGCGCATCGTCGACCTCGCGCCGGCTGAAGTAGGCCTTGCCGCCGTCCACGCGGTACGGCACGCCGGCCTCGCGGAACGCCTGCTCGTAGGTCTCGAGGCCGGTGGTCGCGCGGAAGAGCAGGGCGACGTCGCCCCAGTGCGGCGGGCGCGACGGCTCGGCCTCGCCGGCGCCGAGGCTGTCGGCCGCGCGGTCCTGGACGCCCCAGCGCTCCTGCTCCTCGCCGTGCATGCCCAGCAGGAGCGCGGCCAGCGCCTGCGCCTCGGCCTGCCGCGCCGCGTCCGCAGCCCCCGCGGCGGAGCCGAAGTCGTCACCCAGGAGCACGGACGACACGCGGACCGTCGGCCCGGGGGCGGAACGGCTCGACCCACTGGTACCCCGGCTGACGACCCTCCTCCCGGTCCTCGTCGAACACGTCGGCGAAGACGTTGTTGACCCACTGCACGACCGCCGGGCGTGGTGCGGAAGTTCTGGCGGATGACCTCCAGCGCCCCGGTCCCTCCGGGCTGGCCGGCGACCTGGCGCTTGACCTGGTCGTACATGCCGATGTCCGCGCGACGGAAGCGGTAGATCGACTGCTTGGGGTCGCCGACGACGAACAGCTTGCCGGGCTCGAGGACCGTCTTCCGCCAGTCGGCGGCCGCGGGCTCCCGCTCGCAGAGGAGGAAGACGATCTCCGCCTGCAGCGGGTCGGTGTCCTGGAACTCGTCGACGAGCAGGTAGCGGAAGCGCGCCTGCAGCGCCGCCCGGGCGGCGAGGTCCCGCACCAGCAGGTCGCGCAGGCAGCCGAGCAGGTCGGTGAAGTCGAGGCGGCCGAGGGCGAGCTGGGTCTCGGCCGCCCAGCGCGAGAACGCGTCGGCGACGGACACGGCGAGCGTGGTGAGGAAGGCCGACGTAGGCCTCCCTGGCCGCGAGCACCTCGGCGACCGCCTCGCGGTAGCGCGTCTGCAGCTCGTCCTTGCCGCCGTGCGCCTGGCTCCAGTTGCCTTTGGCGCCGCCGGGGGCGGTGGGCGTCGCCTTGACCGGGAGGGCAAAGAACGCGGCGGCGAGCTGGTCGACGTCGTCCGGAGGACGATCCGCCAGCGTGCGGCCGGCGTCGACCAGATCCATGGCGGCGACGCAGCCTTTGTCGTCGGGCTTGCTGCACGCGACCGAACAGAAAGACGCCAGCCGGTCCAGGGCCGCGACCAGCCCGGGGAGCGCCGACCGGAGGTCCGGCTCGGGCAGCGACGCCGGCTCCGGGTCGAGGTCGTAGCGCTCACCGAAGACCCCCCTGGGGCCCACGGCGAGCGTGCGCAGCCACTCGAGCCGCACGCCGGCGCGCAGCAGCCGCGACAGCCCTCGCCGCGTCGCCCCCGCCGCCGGGTCGCCCGCGGCGAGCTCGCCGAGCCACTCCTCCCACAGCCGGCCCCGCTCGAGGTCCGACCCCAGCGCGTCGAGCTGCTCGAAGGCGGGATCGACCTCGGCCTCGACCGGGAACTCGCGCAGCAGCCGGCCCGCGAATCCGTGGATGGTGCTGATGGGCGCGTCGTCGAGCGCGTCGAGCGCGCCCTGGATGACGGCTGTCTGCGCGGCGTCACCGGCGGTGGCGGCGGCCAGCCGCTCGAACTCCTCGCGGACGCGCTGACGGAGCTCTCCGGCGGCCTTCTCGGTGAAGGTGATGGCCGCCACAGTGCGGACGTCGCCCGTGCCCCGCTCCGGGTCGAGGACGCAGCTCACGTACCGGTCGACGAGCACGCGGGTCTTGCCGGTGCCCGCCCCGGCCTCGAGGAGGAACGTGGTCCCGAGGTCCGTGGTGACCCGGTCGCGGACGTCCTGGTCGCAGACGCGGCGCTCAGACATCCGGATCCTCCGCGGCGGCCGGAGACTGCAGCTCGCAGACGGGGTCGAGCAGCTCGTGCTCGCGCTTGCGCGCCCTGGCCCAGCCGGAAACGCCGCAAGCGTACCGGACGTCGCAGTATTCGCAGCGCTGACGCGTAGTGCGCGGGAACATGCCGGCGTCGACCAGGGCGACGGCGGTGGCCACCAGGGCCCTCAGCCGCCTCGTGGACGCGACCTCGTCCTGCGGCAGAACGAGGTCCTCGAAGCCGCCGCGGCGCGTGACCAGCCGGTAGAGGCAGGTGATGGACGCGTGATCGCCCCCGCCGGCCTGACGGAAGGCGAGCCGGTAGACCGGAAGCTGGACGCTGAGGCGCTCCTTGATGTGGTTGCGCTCGGTCCCGCCGCCGCCCGATTTGTAGTCGATGATACGGGGCCCGGACGGCGTGACGTCGACGCGGTCGAGACGACCGGCGAACCGGACGGTCCGCCCGTCCGGAAGCTCGAGGGCCACCGGCCTCTCGACGGCCTCGCCGAAGCGCCACTCGACGCCGGCGGGGCGGCCGGTGGAGTCGGAGAAGACGGGGTCGCGGCGCACGGTCTCGACGAGGTCTTCGCGCAGCAGTTCGCGGCGGACCTCCCAGGAGAGCGCCGCGCCGGTGACGCCGCGGCCCTCGGCCTCGGCGCAGCAGACCTCCCAGGCGGTGAGGACGGCCGCCGTGGCCCCATCGCGCCGCAGATCGCCGTCGATCACCTGCTGATAAGTCCTCTGAAGGATGTCGTGGGCCAGCGTCCCGAACTCCCGGGCGTCCATCTCCAGTGAGTCGCCGGGCTCGTCGGGCGCCTGCAGCCCATAGACGTCCCGCAGCAGGAACGCGAACGGGCAGTTCACGTAACGCTCCAGCCGCGTGGGGTGCATCTCGGCGTCGAACGGGTGCGCGGAGGCCAGCGCGGCGCGCGCATCGGCCCCGAGCAGGCCGTCCCAAGGGCCCGGCACAGGGCTGCGCGCCGACCGCCAGGCGCCGAGTCGGCGCGCCGCAGTATCACCGTCGCCGAGCACGGAGGCCGCGTAGGACCGAGCGGCCGCGCGGCGTCCCGCGCTGCCGAGAGCGAGCAGCAGCGCGGTGTCTCGCTCACGCTCGTCGACCCATACGACGTCGTCCGAGTATGCAGTCGAACCGGCGAGCCGGCGCCAGACCGGCCCGAGCGGCTCGCCGTCAAGGAACTCGTCAAGGCCTACCGGATGACCGGCGGCCAGGGACGCCAGCCGGAGCAGCAGCCTCGACGGCAGCCTCGGCCGCCCGTCGGCGGCGCTGGAGCGAGGCGCGAGCAGGACGAGACGTTCGCGAGCCGCCTCGCAGGCGAAGGCGAACAGCAGGAGCGACTCCGCGTCGCGCTGCTCCGCGAGTGGCAGCCGGACGCCGAGCGCCGAGCCGACGCGACGGCGCTCGGCGTCGCCCAGCAGCGGGTCGGGCCGGCCACGGGCGGGGAACCCGCCCTCCGCAAGGCCGGTGAAGACGACCGTGTGGAAGCTGAGGCCGCGGAGCTCGAGCGGCGTGAGCACGGCCACTCCGTCGCGACCGGTGCGGCCACGCGGCACGCGCGCGCCGGCGAGCAGGTCGCGCAGCACCCCCGCGGCCTCATCCAGGCCGACCTGCTCCTCCAGCACCGCCAGCGCCTGCAGGCGGAAGGCCGCATCGCGGGCCTCGGCGGCCGCCCCCTGCTCGAACACGGACGCGATGGCGGCGGCGAAGAACTCGGCCCATACGCCCCACGGAGCGCGCTCGGGCGATACGCCGCACGCCTGCGTCAGAGCGCCCACGGCGCCCAGCAACCCCCGAGCGGCCGCCAGCCTGCACCGCACGGCCTCGGCCTTGTCCGAGACCTCGTCGTCCTCCTCACCGGCAGCGGCGCCGCGCGCCTCGAGATCCTCCAGACGCCGCTCCAGGCCGCTGCGGCGGGCCGTCAGGCGGGTCGTCCACTGACCGAGCCCGGCCACCACCCCGGCCTGCCGGGCCTCGTCCAGCCACAGCGCCGTCTCCCCGGCCTCGCCGCCGCCACGCAGCGGCCCGGCGGCGAGCAGGTCGATGACCGCCCGCCTCGAGAACGGCTCGCCGGCGGGTGGTGCGAGGCAGTCTGCGAGCTTGACCAGAAGACGCGGACCCGTCGACCTGTCCGGCACCCGGCACGCGGCCGGCAGCTCGGCTTCTCGCAGCGCGGCGGCGGCGAGCTCGACCGCATCACCGTGCGCGACGACGAGAGCACAGTCCCTGGCCGACGCTCCCTCCTCGACGGCGGCGACGACCGCCCGGACCGCCTCCCGGAGCTCGGCCCGCTCGTCGGACACCGACACCACAGTGAGCGAACCGTCGCCGCCGAACCGAAGCGGCTCGTCGCCGGCGAGAGCCCACAGGGCGCGAAGTCGTTCGTGATCGCGCGCCGCAGGTGGCGGCGCCAGATGGCGCTCGACGAGCCCGAGCCTGACGGCGACGTCGAACGTCGTGAGGGCCGAGCGCTCGGCGCCGGCGGGCACCGGAACGAACAAGTCGGCCCCCTGCGCGATCAGCGCCCCGACCAGCGACTCCTGCGCCTGGTTCAGGTCGTACACCCCGAACAGGATGACGGCGCCCGGGAGCGGTCGCGCCGCCGCGGCCGCCGCGACCTGCACGCCGGCTGCGTCGGCCAGGCGCCGCGCCTCGAGCTCGGCGCAGAAGGCCTTGTACAGGAGGTCGAGGTCGCGCGCCTTGGCGCCGCTGGTCGCAGCGGCCGGAGACCCGGCGGAGGCGGCATCGCTCCACACCGAGCCGGGAGGCACGCACGCTTCGCGCAGATCGGTGAGTGTGGCCGCCAGCGCCTGCGCGAAGTGCGGGCGCTCGACGACGGGCCGGAAGTACTCGAGCTCGCCGGCCCGCTCCGACACGAGGCGCCGCACCAGCCGCTCGCGCGCCAGACCTCCGAGTACCGCCGGCGGCGCTTTCTGCTCGGCGGCCACGAGATCCGACGCCAGCCGGCCCAACGTGGAGACGGTGAGGTTGGCGACGGCTCCGAGGCGACGCACCAGGAGGTCGCCCACGCGCGTGCGCACGGCCGCGGAGCCGACGACGATGGTGAGGGGAGCCAGCGCGTCGTCGCGCTTGAGCTCGGCGACTCGCTCGCAGAGCGCGTCCTCCAGCTCCGGAAAACGGCCGCTGATGAGCAGCCCCAGGTGTGCGTCGGCTCCCCCGGTCATGGTCGCGGCGAGCGTATCACGCGGTCCGGACGGGTCCGCGGCTGCCGAGGAGAACGCAGACCGAACGCGGGCCGCAGGACGCCGGACGGCTGCGGCGCGACCGGCAGATCAGGTCAGTTCGCGGATGAGGTCCGCGTGTTCGGGGTGCCGGGCGAGCAGCGCGTCCCTGTCCGCGAGCTCGAAGTCGGCGAAGTCGAAGCCGGGAGTGACGACGCAACTGACGAGCGCCCAGGCGCGCTCGGGCGGCAGGTGCGGGCCGCCCGCGAGGCGGGCGCCCTGCCAGCTGCCGGCCGTCACCAGCGCCTGCGTCTGCCATCCGAGTGAGCCCCCCGGCAGCCCGGCGGGCGCCCCCGGGGTCGGCTGCGCATCCTGGCTTCGGCCGCGAACGATCTCCTCGAGGTCGCCGAGCACGCGCCGCTCCACGGCACCGTCCGGCGCGATCGTCACCAGTTCGAGCGGCAGCCCGCCCTGGTACACCCAGAGCTCATCGCTGCTCAGGCGGTGCAGCCGGCTCGCCGACCCTTCGGTCACGAGGAAGATGATGGCGGTGGACGCCGGGCGTTCGCCGCGCGGCGTCTGCAGTGACTGCGCCGCGCGATACGTCTCGAGGTAGTAGCCGCCTTCTGGATGGGGCTCGAGCCCCAGCGAGGCGGCCATCTGGGTGGCGGTCGGTCTCATCGCGCGAGCATAACCGAGCGGCGGGCGTTGGAAAGGCCCCTCGTCCAGCTGGACCGAGGGGCCTTTCTGTAGCAAGCCGTAAGCCGGATCCTGTCGTGGGTGACCATCCATCTCGGGCCGTCCGTTGCCGGGCGGCTCATGCGGCCGGAACCCGGGAGTCTCGGGCGAGCAACCCTCAAACACTCCCCTATTTGGCCTTGCACCGGGCGGGGCTTGCCGAGCCGGCCTGTCACCAGGACCGCTGGTGAGCTCTTACCTCACCGTTTCACCCTTACCCGCACCCCTCGAAAGGGGCCGCTGGCGGTTTACTCTCTGTTGCGCTTTCCCTCGGGTTTCCCCGGCTGGCCGTTAACCAGCGCCCTGCTCTGTGGTGTCCGGACTTTCCTCGACGAGGAGCCTGATGGGGCTCCGAAGAGCGCCCTCACGCGACCCCGACGCGGCCACCTGGCTTGCCCAAGGAGTGTACCACCGCGGTAGGAAGTTCAGACCGACAGCCGGACCGGCTCTGCCGCGCGACGGACGGCCGGACCGGCGCTGCGCTCAGCGCACGATGAGGATGAGGATGGCGATGGCCCCGGCGAAGCCGCCGACCCACGCGAGCGCCCACACCCAGGGGTGGCGCTTGTTCTGGGACCCCTCGTTGGCGTCGGCGAACTTGGACGCCGAGAGGTAGGGCTGCATGCGGCCCCCGCCGACCCACGCTCCCTGGGCGTCGCGAGACTCGGTACCGGCCTCGCCGGGTTCGATGTGCCTCGGGTCCGATCCGCTCATGACGACCCCGTTCGTCGGCCGTGCACGGCTCCACGACGTGTCGCGGCTCGGGCGCAAGGCCCGTAGCTGCATAGTAGCACCGCATTGTGAATGGCGCGTTGACGCCCATTGCGCCGTGGGTCAGCTCTGCCGCGTGCCTTGGCGCCCCGGCTTGAGGTACCCGAGTACATAGATCGTGACGCCGGCCGGCGCAACGAAGTGCGGCGCCGACTGGTAGCGGCCCTCGCCGGTCGGCTCCATCCGGAACTCCAGCTCACCGGGGCCGTCCCCGGCACCGACGACCTCGTCCAGCAGGATCCAGCCGATACTCACGTGGTGGCCGGCTTCGCGCTCGTCGGCGGTCGTCCAGATCTCTTCGAAGTCGTCGGGCGTGTAGCGCACCAGCCGCCCGTCCTCGTCCAGAACGTCGAAGTGGCCGTCGGCGACCCCGCCGACGGGGTCGGCCTGCAGCTTCTTGTGGCGAAACGCGTCGAAAAGGCCCATCAGACGACCTGCTTGCCCTCTTCCCCGTCCTTGAGGCGGCCGAGCACGTAGATCACGATCTCGGGCGCCTGGGCGGGCGGCGTGACCGTCTCCGTCAGCGCCTGCTTCCAGGCGGCCTCCGGCTTGGGCGCCTCGCCCTCCTCGATCTCCTCGCCGAGGGCCAGCCAGCCCCGCGCGAGCAGCTCATCGTGCTCGGCGTGGGTGCTGACGCGCCTGATCTCGGCGAACTGGGCGGCGGTGAACTCCCGCACGGTCCCGTCCGGCCGCAGGACCTCATAGGCATCGGCCATCATGTTCCTCCTCTGTGGCGCCGGCGCTGTGAGCGGCGGCACGCGGGTGCCGCCGTCCGCGCCGACGTGTCTTCAGGCGCGCACGTCCGAACTGAGCTCGGCCGCGGCGGCCTCGTCCAGGAACCACGTGAGCGTGCCGTGCACGGGCGCGACGCCCTGCGCGGGCACCGCGTTGGGCACGCGCAGGCCCTCGAGCACTTCGGCGACCATGCCAGCTTTGCTGGCGCCGCTCACCAGGAACCAGACGCGGCGCGCGGCGTTGATGACCGGCGCCGTCACGGTGAGCCGCGGCGAACCGTCGGGAGCCTGGGTCGCAGCCGCGAACTTGTCGTCGACCGCAAGGACGTCGCTGTGCGGGAACAGCGAGGCCGTGTGGCCGTCGGGGCCGAGGCCGAGCAGCACGAGGTCGAAGACCGGGACGTCGACCGTCGGGCGCTCCTTGGCGGCCAGGTCGCGCAGCTCCTTGTCGTAGGCCTGCGCGGCCTCCTCCGGCGTGTCCTCGCCGCGCATGCGGTGCACGTTCTCCGGCGCGATCGGCACGTGCTTGATGAACGCGTTGCGCGCCATGCCGTAGTTGCTCTGGGCGTCGTCCGGCGGCACGCAACGCTCGTCGCCCCAGTAGAGCTGGACGCGACGCCACGGGACCTTCTGGCTGAACTGCTGACGCGCCAGCAGCCGGTACAGGGCGCGCGGCGTCTCGCCGCCGCTGAGCGCGACGGCGAAGCGGCCGCGCGCCGCCGCCGCCTCCTGCGCCGCGAGTGCGAAGAGGTCGGCGGCGCGCAAGGCGAGCGCATCGCCGTCCTTGAGGATCTCGATGCGGAGCGGTGCCCCTTCGGCGCCCCGCTCGATAGCTCGACTACGTGGGCTATTCACGTCTCGTCCCCCTTCACGGGCCGCCGCCAGGTGTGGCCGTCGCGGGCGATGAGCGCATCCGCCGCCTCGGGCCCCCAGCTGCCGGCCTCGTAGATCGAGATTTCGCGCTCCGGCCGCCTGGCCCAGGCCTCGAGGACCGGGCCGACGATGCGCCAGGCCTCCTCGGCCTGGTCACCGCGCGTGAACAAGGTCATGTCGCCCTCCATGGCGTCCACGAGGACGGTCTCGTAGGCGCTGAAGGGGAGCTCGTGCAAGGTGGTGCCATAGGAGTAGTCCATGGCCACCGGCTGCAGCGCGACGGCGTGGCCCGGCCGTTTTGACTCGATGCTGAGCGAGAACCCCTCGTCCGGCTGCACGCGCAGGACGAGGACGTTGGGCTGCACGCCGCCGCCGGCCGCCGCGTCCTGGAACAGCAGCACCGGCGGTCGCTTGAAGTGGATGGCGATCTCGGTGACGCGGCGTGCCAGGCGTTTGCCGGTCCGCAGGTAGAACGGCACGCCCTGCCAGCGCCAGTTGTCGATGACGAGCTTGAGCGCCGCGTACGTCTCCGTGTAGGAGTCCGGCGCCACCCGATCCTCCCCCCGGTAGGCCGGGACGTCTTCTCCGTCGACCCGGCCCTGCACGTACTGCGCGCGGGCCGCCCAATCCCCCACGGACTGGGCGGGGATCGGGCGCACCGCGCGCAGCACCTTCATCTTCTCGTCGCGCACGCCGTCGGCGTCGAACGACGCCGGCGGCTCCATCGCGACCAGCGAGAAGAGCTGGATGAGGTGCGGCGTGATCATGTCGCGCAGCGCGCCCGCCTCTTCGTAGTACGGGCCGCGGTGCTCGACACCGAGCGTCTCCGCGGCCGTGATCTCCACGAAGTCCACGTAGCGCCGGTTCCACACCGGCTCGAAGATGCCGTTGGCGAAGCGCAGGACCAGCAGATTCTGCACCGTCTCCTTGGCGAGGTAGTGGTCGATGCGGTAGACCTGCCGCTCGTCGAACACCTGACCGATGACGTGGTCGAGCTCGTGCGCCGTCGTGAGGTCGCGGCCGAACGGCTTCTCGATGACGACGCGTGTCCAGCCGCGCGCCTCCTCCGGGCCGTGCTCGCCGTCGAACGCGCCGTGCCGGGCGAGCCCGGAGGCGCCGAGCTGCTCGATCAGCACTTCGAACTGGCTCGGCGGCGTGGCCAGGTAGAACATGCGGTTGCCGCTCGCGCCCTTGCCGTCGAGCTCGTCGAGCAGGGCGGCCAGGCGCTTGAAGCCCTCCGGGTCGTCGAACTGGCCCTGCACGTAGCGGGGGCTGGCCAGCAACCGGTCGCACATGTCGCCGTCGACGACTTCCACGCCGTAGAAATCGTCGATCGCCTGGCGCATGAGGTCGCGGAACTCGTCATCGCTCATCTCCTGGCGGCCGTAGCCGACCAGGGTCGTGCCGAACGGCAGCACGCCGTGGCAGCCGAGGTCGTAGAGCGCCGGGATCAGCTTGCGGTGCGCGAGGTCTCCGGTGACACCGAACATCACCAGGCTGCAGGGATCCGGGTGGCGCTCGCCGCCGAACGGCGAGGCCGACCCGGTGGCCTTCGACTTGCCGGTGACCTTGACCCCGCTCTCGTCGCCGTAGTCAGGCTCGTCGTAGGTGAGACGCCCGGCCACGTCGCCGTCCACCGTCACTCCTTCTCCTTGACGGCGTGGCCGCCGAACTCGTTGCGCAGGGCGGCCAGCACCTTGCCGCTGAAGGTGTCCTGCTGACGCGAGCGGAAGCGCGTGAAGAGCGCAGCGGAGATCGCCGGCATGGGCACGCTGTGGGCGATCGCCTGCTCCACCGTCCAGCGGCCTTCGCCGGTGTCCTCGACGTACCCCGTGATCTGCTCGAGGCCCGGGTCCTTCTTGAACGCGTCCACGGCCAGCTCGAGCAGCCAGCTGCGCACCACGCTGCCCTGGTTCCAGAGGTCGGCGATCGAGGCCAGGTCCAGGTCCCACTCGGTGGCGTTCAGCAGCTCGAAGCCCTCGGCGTAGGCCTGCATCATCCCGTACTCGATGCCGTTGTGGACCATCTTGACGAAGTGGCCGGAGCCGTGGCCGCCGCAGTACTCGTAGCCGTGGCCGGGCGGCGCAAGGGTCTTGAGCAGCGGCTCGACCTGGTCGAACGCCGACTCTGTCGCCGCCGACCATGAGGCAGTAGCCCGACCTCGAGGCCCCAGACGCCGCCGCTGGTGCCGGCGTCGAGGTAACGGATGCCCTTGGCCTTGAGCTGGGCGCCGCGCTCGATGTCGTGCTGGAACGGCGAGTTGCCGCCGTCGATGAGGATGTCGCCCTCGTCGAGCAGCGGCGTGAGCTCGTCGATCGCCGCCTGCGTCGCGTCGCCGTAGGGGAGCATGATCCAGATCGCCCGCGGCGCGGTGAGCGCCTTGACCACGTCGGTGAGCTCGCTTGACCGGCTCGGCGCCCTCGGCGCCGAGCTCCTCGGCCTTGGCGTAGGTGCGGTTCCACACCACCACGCGGTGCCCGTCGCGCAGCAGCCGCCGCGCCATGTTGCCGCCCATTCGGCCGAGCCCGACCATCGCTACGTCCATCTTGTCCTCCTCGTTCCGCCGGCCGGACCGGCGTCAGGTCAGCTGTGACAGCGCCTCCGCGACCAGCTCGCCGAGTCGCTTGACCCCTGCGAGCACGTCGTCGCCGAGGCAGACGCGCAGCGCGCGGCATCCGTGCGCCCGGAGGGCGCCCAGGTCACCGCGCGCCTGCGCCCGCTTGAGTACGCCGAAGCTGTAGGGCTGGCCCGGGATGTCCACGTCCACGGGGTCGTGTCCCAGCAGTTGAAGGAACAGACCCTTGTTCGGCCCGCCCTTGTGGAGCTGGCCCGTCGAGTGCAGAAAGCGCGGGCCGTAGCCCAGCGTGCGTCGCCAGGCGCGTGCCGTCGCGCAGCTCGAGGCGCAGCGCCTGCAGGTGCTCCCAGACCTGCGCGCCCGGCGCGACGTAGGCCTGCAGCGCCACGTAGTCGCCCGGCTGCGCCTGGGCGAAGAACGCGGCGAGCGCCGCGGGCAGGCTCGTCGTCGCCCACCGGATACGCAAGGCGCCCCTCGCCCTCCGGCAGGTCCTCGAGCAGCTCGCCGCTGGCGATGTAGCCGGCGAGCAGCCGCTTGGTGTTGTCCTTGCTCTCCTGCACGTTGGGCTGGTCGAAGGGGTCGATGCCGAGCACGCGGCCCGCCGTGGCGACCGCGATCTCCCAGCGCAGGAACTCGCCGCCGAGGCCGTACTCGTCGGCCAGCTCGTGCCCGACCACCGGATGCCCGGCCTCGGCGAGGTCCATGAGCTCCAGCGCGATGCCGCTCGCGGCGATGCTGTCCAGGCCGACCTTGGCGAACACGCGGTCGTCACCGTAGCACGGCGGGGTCGCCGAGCGGCTCGAGGTCGACCGGCAGGATGCCCTTGCCGTCCTTGCCGGTGCTCTCGGCGACGAGCTGCTCGACCCAGGCGCCGAGCGCGCGCAGGCGGGGCTCGGCGACGATGCGTGAGCTTGTCGCGGCCGCGCGAGCGCCGCCTCGCCCAGCACGGCGCCGAGCCGCACGGCGGGGTTCTCGCCGCACGGCGACGTCCGGGCCGCAGGCGACGGCGACGGCGCGCACGCCGTCGAGCAGTCGCGCGAGGTCGACGCCCGATCAGCGCCGCCGGCACCATGCCGAAGAAGCTGAGGGCCGAGTAGCGGCCGCCGATGTCCGACGGGTTCACGAAGACGGCGCGGAAGTCCTGGTCGAGCGCCTCCTGCTGGAGCGAGGTGCCCTCGTCGGTGATCGCCACGAAGTGGTGCCCGGCGTGGCCGCCGTCGAGCTCCGCAGAGCAGCTCGTAGAAGTAGGCGTGGAAGCTGGCCGTCTCGGTGGTGCCGCCGGACTTGCTCGAGACGACGAAGAGCGTCGTGCTCGAGATCGACGGCGGCCTGCACGGCGCAGCACGGCCGCCGGGTCGGTGGAGTCGAGCACGTGGAGGTCGAGGTAGCCCTCACGCACGCCGAGGACCTCGCGCAGCACCTCGCGGCGCGAGGCTCGAGCCGCCCATGCCGAGCAGCACCGCGGAGCGGTAGCCCTCGGCACGCACCTCGTAGACGAACTCGGTGAGCCCCTCGACCTGCTCGCGCACGCCCTCGTACACGCTGAGCCAGCCGAGGGCGTTGCCGATGATCGCCTGGTGCGCCTCGTCCCCAGGCTTCCAGAGAGTCGGGTCGGCCTCCCAGAGCCGCTCCGCGTAGCGGTCGGCCTCCAGCGCCTCAAGGCGCCTGGCCACGGCTTCGTCCAGCCAGGCCGGCAGCAACCACTCGTCCATGCTCAGCTCCCTTCGCCCGCGAGCAGCTGCGCGCGCTTGTCTTCCACGATCCGGATCAAGCCGTCGAACGCTTCGACGAACAGGTCGATGCCCTCGTTCTGCAGCTGGGCGCCCACACGCTCCAGGTCGATGCCCCGCCTGGCTCAGCTCGCGCAGCAGCCGGTGGGCGTCCTCCAGGTGCCTGTCCACCGTGGGCGCCGCCGTGCCGTGCTCCTTGAACGCCTTCCAGGTGGCCTCCGGCAGCGTGGTCACGGTGTACTCGCCGATGAGCTCGTCCACGTACATCGTGGCCGGGTAGGCCGGATCCTTGACGCCCGTGCTCGCCCAGAGCACGCGCTGCACCTTGGCGCCGGAGGCGGCGATGAGCTGCCACTCACGGCTGCTGAGGTAGCTGCGGAAGCGTTCGTAGGCCACCTTGGCGTTGGCCACGGCGGCCCGGCCTTTGAGGGACTCGAAGCGCCGCCGCTCCGCCGCGTCGGCGGCGGCCTCCGCGCGCTCGTCGAGCATGCTGTCGACGAGCGTGTCGACGCGAGAGACGAAGAAGCTGGCGACGGACGACGTCGCGCGGATGGTCAAGTCACTGCCAAGACGGTACTCGAGCGCCTCGAGGTACGCGTCGGCCACTGCCTCGTACTGGGTCAGCGAGAACAGCAGGGTGATGTTGATGTTGAGGCCATCCTTGAGGCACTGGAGGATGGCCGGGACCCCCTCGCGCGTGCCCGGGATCTTGACGAACACGTTGGGCCGGTCGACGGCGGTGAACAGACGGTGCGCCTCGGCCGCGGAGCCCTCCGTGTCGCGGGCCAGGTGCGGCGAGACCTCGATGCTGACGAAGCCGTCCTCACCACCGGTCGCCATGTAGACGGGCGCCAGCACGTCGCAGGCGGCGCGCACGTCGTCGATCACCAGCTTGTCGAGGATCTGCGCCGCGTCCAGCCCCTGACGGCCAAGCGCGAGGATCGCATCGTCGTACTCTCTGCCACCGCCGATGGACTTCTCGAAGATCGCCGGGTTGGTGGTCACGCCTCCCAGACCATCGCGGTCGACCATCTTCTTGAGGCCGCCGCGCTGGATGAGCGCCCGGTTGATGTAGTCGAACCAGGGGCTCTGGCCCAGACGGTGGAGCTCGGCGAGCCGGCTCTCGGCAGGGGGCACGGCGATCACTCTCCTTTCGTCGGGCTGCGGCCCGGATGCATCCATTCACGAACGTCACGAGGGCCGCGCGGGTCGCCGGCGTCGCAACGGCGCCGGCCCTTCGCGCGGCCTCAGCCTAGTCATTTCCCGCAGTACCGCCTCAGTAGTCGCCGCCCTCCGGCACGATGCAGACGAAGGACAGCGGCGCACCGGCTGCGGCGCGGAACTGGTGCTCGTGGTTTGGCGGCACGTAGGCGTACCGAGCCAGCCTCCAGCGGGTGCTCTTCCCCGTCGAGGAACAGCACCCCGGCCCCGCCGGCCACGAAGTTGATGTGCGGCCAGTCGTGCGAGTGCTTCGGCGTGTGCCCGCCGGGCTCGACGTCGAACAGGCGCATCACCCACCCGTCCCACCCTTGCTCGGGCGAGACCAGCACGCGTTTGACGACGCCCTCGATGCCGTCGCCGGCCATCTCCGTGGCGGCGACGTCCGCCTTCTTCCCTACCACCCAGCGATCGCTCACGGGTCGCTCCTGTCGGTCGCGGATCATCCTCGGGCGGACTCTACCCGCCACGAGCCTCCCGGGACACACGGACTGCGCGGCGCACGCCTCCTGCATCCTTCGAGGAGTCCTTCAACGAACGCGACCCGACTCGTGTGGAAGAGGTGTGCGCCGACGGCCGACCGACGGCGCACCGGGGCTCCGGCCCCGGGCGGACCGTCAGCGCGATGGCTCGTCCGCATGGGCCGCGGTCCCGGCCGGACGGCGGACGTACAGCACGACGGCGAGCCCGAGGAGCATGGCGACCAGGATCGCCGCCCACCACCAGGGGTGCCCTGCCCCGGACTCGCTCGCGACGGGCGCCGGCGCAGGCGGCTCGAGCATCCCGCGAGCCACGGTGACCAGCCGGGCGGCCGAGACGGCGCCGGTGCGCGCGTAGAGGTGGTACGTGACGGTCCCGTCACGCCAGAACACCTGCGCCGGGACGTGCGAGTCGCCGTCCTCCGAGGAGTCCGCGGGGATCACGCCGGCCCGCGCCACGCCCACGATGCGCCGGTCCAGCGTCGTCACCTCGTAGGGCAGCCGGCGTCCGTCTGCGTAGACCATCATGTCCCTCGACTCGGCCAAGAGCTCCGCCAGCACCGAGCTCGACGCGTCTCTGGCTACCCCGGTGTTTACGACCAGCTCGACGCCGGAGTCGTAACGCACGTCGTACGTCCGCTTCGAGAGCGAGTCCAAGGCGGTCGGCCTGCCGACGAGGTCCTCGCCCGGCAGGACCGCCGAGGCGCCGTCCGGCGTGCGGATGTCCGCGAGTGACGCCGGCTGCCGGAACGGAGCATGGTCCGTGGGGAACGCGGCGTACTGGTCGACGCCGATGAGGTCCCCTCCGGCCACGTTCTCGGCGTCCTGCTGCGCCTGCCATTCGGCCGGCCGGGAGGCAAGAGTGAGCCCGACGCCGGCCGGGCCGGCCCACGCCGGCAGCCGGCCCGTCGCCCTGTCGCTGCTCAGCAGGTCGGCGAAGCTCGCGTAGCCCGGCGCCGGCGCGCTTCCGAACTCGACCTCGGAGACGGCGACCGCCGGATAATCCGTACCGGGGTAGATGTCGTCGACCGTCAGACGCACCGTGGTGGTCGTGACGTCCACCGGATACCGCTGGAGAACGGGTGCGTCCTTCAGGTGCAGCGTGACGGTGCTGCCGTCGGAAAACGTCGCCGTCAGCGTCTTTGGGCGGCCGTACTTCTTGAACGCCGCGATGTAGGCGTTGTCACCGGAGACGATCCGCAACTCCCGCAGCCGGCGCGGCCGCAGGAACGTGGCCTGCGCCCACGGGTGATCTCCCTGGGTCAGCGGTCCGGCCACCCAAGCCGAGCTGAGCACGCCGTCCTGCAGGCAGAAGGGGCCGCCGCTTGCTTCGAACACCGGGGCGCGATCCGATGCGGTCCACTTCGCCGGCTTCGGGCCTCGCCGATAGACGCTGGAGAACCCGAGCACGACGTCCGACCCTTTCTGCGGCGCCCACCATTCCGCACCGCTGGCGGACGCCGGCTCGAAGTCCACGAACCGCCACTGCCAGGTGTCCGGAAGCGGCCGCGTCCACGCCGGCGTCGTCACCGGCACGTCCTTCGCGGCCTGTGCGGCGGTCAGGCCGAGGCCGCTCCCCTGGAATGTGTCGGCGAACCGGTATCGCACCACCGCCGTCCCGATCGGCCCCTTCCACGTCGCTCCGGTGTGCAGCCAGTACTCGTACCAGCTCGCCGTGCCGCTCGCCGTCGCCCCGACTCCCTTCTGGCGGAGCAGAGCCGTCGCGGACTCCTGGCCGAGGTAGCTCACGGTGATCATGCTTCGTCCGTGCGGAAAGCGCGCCCTGTGCACGAAGTAGCCGCGCGGCGGCCGGCCGGCGCCGAGCCTCCCGACCGCAACTGCCCGGACGGCCAGTGGCCGGTTGCCCTGCCAGGCCTGGAAGCCGATCGGCCGCTCCGGTCCGCGCTCGCTGGCGACGGTGCTCGAGAAGGGAAAGCCGAGCCTCACGGTGCGCGCCGGGCCGTCGTTGACGAAGCGGAAGTCCACGCGGTACTCGGCGAAAGACCCGAAGCAGACCGCCTGCACGGTCTCGGCGTCGAGGCGGATGTCGCCGGCGGGGACGGCCGAGAGAGTGCCGCCGGTCGCACCGAGAGACGTGTCGTCGGCGCGCGCAGGCCCCGGCGCGAGAAGCCCGCACAGCCCGGCCAGCACTGCGACCAACCAGACCACGGATGCGAGCTTCGCCTTCTTCACAGCCCCTCCAGCCGCGCCGAGCCGATGCCGCCTGTCCGATGTTCACCATACTGCGGGAATCCGCCCGTGGACAGGCCCTGGTCGTTAGACGGACGGCTGCGCGCCGGCCAGCGGCGCACGCCGGTCCGCGGCGGTCGGCCGCGGCGCGCCGCGCACGAGGTGACCGGCCGCTGCGCGCCGCTCACGAAGCAGGCCGCCCGGATGGATCTACCCGGCTCCCCCGCCGACCTGCTCGACCCGGTACGCCACCATGCGCCGGATGAGGTCGGCGGGCAGCGGCTGTCCGTACGGGAACTGCACGGTGCCCCTCCCGCCCTTGTACGCCTTGAGCTCACCGGCGAAGGCGTCCGCCCCGCTGCCGGTCGGAAAGAAGCTCAGGTGATTCTTGAACGCGGCGAAGTGGCAGAGGTGCCTGCCGTGCAGATCGAAGGTCGGGATGGCGTAGCTGATGGTCTCGTCGGCATCCGGAGCCTCGGCGCGGATGAGCGCGCGGATCTCCTCCAGGACGGCGCGTGTCTCGGGCGGAGACTCGGCGATGTACTCGTCGATGTTCGCGGCGGTCGATCTGGGCATGCGCGTCTTCCTCCAGGTCTCAGCATCAACGTGGGCGGTAGTCACTGCTGAGAAGATGCGCCGCCAGCGGAGGACGTCAAACCGGCCGCGTTCATCCCCCCACGCGCGCAACACCGGGGCCGGTCGTCAGCGCGTTCTGGTCACTCCTCACCTTGCTCTCCCTGCAGCAGGACCGACAGAGGTTCGTCGAACCTGCGCGTGGAGACTCCGGCCAGGCGGAACAAGGTCCTCGCAGCCGCAGCGATATCGGAGTCGCGGTACTTGTCGGAGAGGAACACCACCTCGGTGATGCCCGACTGAATGATCGCCTTCGCGCACTCGTTACACGGGAACAGCGTGGTATAGATGGTGCAGCCGGCGAGGTCGGCGCTGTTGCGGTTGAGGATCGCGTTCAGCTCCGCGTGGCAGACGAACGGGTACTTGGTCTCGAGCGGGGCGCCTTCTCTCGACCAAGGGAGCTCGTCGTCGGAGCAGCCGGACGGAAACCCGGCGTAGCCGACGCCGACGATGCGCCGGCGCGGGTCGACGATGCAGGCGCCGACCTGGGTGCTCGGGTCCTTGCTCCGCTGCGCGGAGAGGAGCGCCA
Organism: uncultured Thermoleophilia bacterium; assembly: GCA_963798285.1. Taxonomy (GTDB): domain Bacteria; phylum Actinomycetota; class Thermoleophilia; order UBA2241; family UBA2241; genus CAIXSE01. Next base: position 64,427 of record CAWCSR010000003.1, read on the forward strand.
CCGCCATGAAATACTGCTCCCACGACAGGTATCCCTCACGCTTGCCGCTCATGCTGCACCTCCGTCGCTGAAGCGGGCGCACAGCGCGGCAATGGCTTGCTGCTTGTCGTGCGAGACGCTGACCATGGAAGCACCTCGCCGACATGCTACCCGGGTGCGGCGCGACTGACCACTGTGGGGAACCGCGAACGGCCGCCTGAAGACAGACTACGCGCCGCGCGTGACCTGCGCGGGCTGCGGCTGCAGGATACCGCAGCGCCTGGACGCGACAGGTTGAGGCGCTTGTTGAGCGGCACCTCCGTCAGACTTAGGCGCACAGCGCCGCGAGCTTCCTCGCCGTGTTGACGTTGCGCGTGGTCATCCGAGCATAGGAGCTGTGCCCCACGATCTTCGTGATCTGACTGCGGTTGTAGTTCTCTCGCTTGATGTTCCAGACGATGGCCCCAGGCGCGTAGAAGATGCTCATGAACTGCCTCTTGACCGGCAGTTCCGACACGAGTCCGGGCTTGTCGACGTCGCCGAACAAGTATGCGACGTAGGTCTGTTCATCGTCGTTGCTGCCCCACTCGCTCGGTATCGCCTCGGCGATCGCGATCACTTCCGCCGACGTCTTCACCAACGCAGGGATATTCTCGCCAAATGCCCGCTCAAGCTCGTCTTCGATCAGTTGCGTCAGGCGGGAGGCGCTCAGAGCTGAGTCGAATACCACGTTCCCGGAGTTCAGGTAGGTCACCACATCGCCGAGCCCGACTCCCTCAAGGAGAGCCTTCAGGGTCTTCATGGGCACGCGAGCGCCCTTGCCGACGTTGATCCCGCGCAACAAGGCGACGTTCTTCAAGGGTGCCTCCATCGCTGTTTACACGACTGAGCGTCCGCCAGCAGCATCAGCCCAGACGCGCCATCCGCTCCGTCTGTACGCTCGTCTGCCCAACGTCTTAGGCCTGACCTGCGTCGTGGGCGCCATGGGGTCAGACTACCTTCTGGCCGTCAGGTTGATGCCTTTGTTAGCCCGACCGCGTGCAGCCGATCTGGGCCCACGCCAACCGCCAATGGCCTCAGGTGTTGACGATCCGCCGGATGCGCCAACGCATCACCGCGGCATCAGCGCGAACACGCCCCAGCCCAGGTAGTCGCGCGTGTAAGCGGCGTAGCGCTCTGGCTCCGAGGTCAGTCCCGCTCGAACATCTTTCGCTGACTCGTCGTCGGGATTGGCTTCAAGCCATCGGCGCATGGTGAGCCATTTGGCCGCCTCGTACCTGTCCCAGCCATCTTGGTCAGCCAGAACCATTTCCACGACGTCGTAGCCAAGCCGGCTGAAAGACGCGAGTAGTTCTGGAAGCATGAGGAAGTCGGAGATCGAGTTGGCAAGACACCCCTTGGCGACATCTTCCGTCGGCGGCAACTGCCGCCAGTAGGGCTCACCGATGAGGATGATCCCACCGGTGCGCAGGCTCCGCGTCAGAAGCTCGATCGTGCCGGCGACCCCCCCAGCGATCCAACTGGCACCGAGACAGGCTGCCACATCGGCCTTCTCGTCAGAGACATAGCCGGCAGCATCGCCGTGGATGAACTTGACTTGATCGGCAACTCCGAGTTCTTCAGCACGGAATCTCGCTTGCTCGGTGAACAACTGGCTCATATCGATGCCGGTGCCAATCATGCCGTGGTCGCGTGCCCAGGTGCAGAGCATCTCCCCCGAACCGCTGCCGAGGTCGAGCACTCTGGCCCCCGACTTCAGACGCAGCGCCGCGCCGATAGTGACAAGCTTTTCGGGTGTGATCGGGTTGTGGATTCGGTGAGCACCTTCGGTGATGGTGAAGATTCGCGGAATGTCCACTGCAAAGACTCTCCTTACGGGTGCGTCAACAGAATCGGTTCAGGCTAACGCGCCACGCATGAGCAGACGCGGCCCGCCGGTTCACGGCGGATAGTGTGGCGTTCTACTCGATGCGCTTGGTAGCCTGCGATCGCCTCGCAGGCGCCAGTGATGTCGGCGAGGTAGACGAGGACGCTACGCGGCATAGAGGAGCTGCTTGGTGCGCTCGATCTCGCGGACCATGTAGCAGTTGGTCACGGCGTCCGTCCATGACCAGGTCGACATCGCCGCCGAGCAGCTCCCGCACCGCATCGAGCAGACCGAAGTAGGCGCCGGCGAGTTCGTGCGGTTCCATGGGCCCGGACTCGACGAGCAGGTCGACGTCGCTCTCGCCGGGGCGGAAGTCGTCGCGGCGGAGCCGAAGACGTCGAGCCGGCCCACGCCGAGGCGCGCGCAGAGTGCGGCGATAGCCTGCTGCTTGTCGTGCAGGACGCGGACCATTGCAGACACCTCCGTCGACATGCTACCCGCGGGCGGCACGGCTGGCCACAGTGGAGGACCGCTGACGCCCGCCTGACGTCAGACTAACGCCTGAATCAAGCCGACCCGCGAAGCGGGTTCGGCTTGAATGAATTGTCAGGCCGCACTTGCCGCGCCATTTCAGTGCTGCCGTTAGGACTGCGGGTCGAACCCGAAGACGCGCAGTTCTTGGTCGCAGCGACAGGCCTTGGCGATGCGCGCCGCCCACGCGATGGCCTCATCGCGCGAAGGCAGTTCCAACACGGTGAAGCCGCCGTCGAGCGTGGGCGCCCAAGGATAGCCGCCCACTGCAACCGCGCCGTCAGCAGAGACGAGTATGGGCGGTACGTCTTCGTCGATTCCGCCGCCGAAGACGTAAACACCGGCGGCTTTCGCCTCATCAATCACAGCGTGTGCGTCGCGGCCCACCGCTCCCCATTCGCCATCGGGCACAACCATCGCCGCGCTTGGAAAAGAGATCAGGTACTTGGCCATGGTGCTCCTTCTGGGAATTGATGGCGGTCGTGAAGCCCGTGTGCGGCCTGACGCACCGCGGATGAGCTGCGAGAACCGCGGCCCCGTCTTGCCGCGACGCTTTGGCGAGCCAGCTTGATCCGCTTGTCAGGCGCGTCTGCCGACATGCCAGATTCCTCCTAGAGCGAGAAGATGTGCACCGGGCCAAGCTCCCGCATGGGACCGGGTTGAACGTCGCCGAGACCATAGTCGTCGACGATGTGCGTCCTGGCGTCGAAGGTCAGGGTCATCCACGTGCCCTTCACATCGCCGCCCGTCGGGCTGAAGGACTTGGTGTTGACGAACTGGCCTTTGAGCACCACACCGTAGACGCGATCGCTATCGGGCACTCCGCCGCCCATCAGTACGCGGACCGCATCGCTGCGCCGGCAGGTCGTCCACGTGACAAGCTCGGGGTGAGGATCACCGCACGACGTAGCTTGCTGCCGTACCGCATCCAACAGCCAGGCTGGCGGCTGAATGGAGTCTGGCTGTGGAGACGGGGACGCGGCGGAGACGGCCTCGGCGGAGACAGGGCTGCCGCAGCCAGCCGCGGTGAGGAGAAGTGCGAGAACGGACAGTGCGAGCAACCCTGCGACGGTTGACTTCAGGAGACGTGGCATCTCGAACCTCCCTACTGCGGTGTTTCGTGCCGTGAGACGATTAGCGGGCTACCGGTGTTCGCTCTTGACGTCGCGCTCACGAAGCGGCCACGACCTGCTGCGCCCAACGTTTAGTGCATCAGCTGCAATACGCCGCGGCGATACGCTTCAACCCGAGACTAACGCTGGAGCGGCGTATTGTCTGCCGGATGCGCGTGTTGGGCCCTCGCCTCCCGCTTCGCGATCGCGGTCTCGCGAGTGATGAAGGCGGTCTTTGCGAGCGTGTAGGCCTCACGATCATACGGGTACTGAGCGGCTAGAGCGTGCTTGAGGGCCGCGTACTCTCCCGCGACGTTCGGCTGGCTGCGCAAGCGATCACGGAACAGCACACGATTCCACTGCGGTTCGTCATCCAGGAGGGCCACGTGAACATGGGAGATGCGCCTTCCCAACTGATCACGGCCGATAAACCAGGGGTACCGTGGGCCGTCGTCTCCGAACGCCGGGCGCAGGAAGTAGTCGTAGCCGGCGGCCTCCATCCTAGGGGCAACGTCGTCTTCGACGAAGCCGAACTCGTCGACGCCGAGAAGGATGTCGATGATGAGCTTGGCCACTAGGCCGGGGACGGCGGTGCTCCCTACGTGTTCGATCCTGCGAATCGAGCCTGACGGGAAGAAGGCCTCGAGCCGAGCGACCTCCGACTCGTAGAGCGAGGACCACGACGGGTCGCAGTCGACGAGCTCGATGCGTTCCGCGAGCACGCGAGCAAGCTTGTCCTCGAAGCTCTCCACACGCCTCCGTCGATGGGCCTAACGCACCGCGGATACGCTGCGAGCGCGCCGGCTTCTGATGACAACGTCGGCGCTGCGGCGAGCCAGCTTGATCCGCTTGTTGGGCGACCCGCTCACGTCGGCAGGTCGAGCAATCGTTCGCTGCGCCAGACGCGGACGACACGGACCCGGTCCTCGGCGAGGCGATAGACGATCCGGAAGGGCGGATGGATGATCTCGCGCAGTTGCACGAGCCCAAACTCGGGCACCATGCGGCCGCTCACCGGGAAGTCAGCGAGCTGCTCGATGTGCGCGACGACCTCGCGCAGCAGGCGCTCCCCCACCTCGGGGGCCTGTTGGCCGGCGTACCAGGCGCGAATCGCCTCGAGGTCCGCGACGGCGGAGGCGGCGAAGCTGATGCGCGCTCGGGCGGGCACGCTTACTCGAGGCCGAGCCGCTGCTTGACGTCGGCGAGGTCGAGCTCGCGCCCCGCCTCAAGGTCGACGATGCCCTCGACGACGGCGCGCAGGAAGGAACGCTCCTCGGCCTCGGCCTCGTACTCAGTGAGGGCCTGTACGACGGCGACGCCGCGACCGCGGCTGGTGAGGAGTACCGGCCGGTGGGTCTCGTCGACCTGGCGCACGACCCGACCGGGGTTGGCCTTGAGGTCGCTGAGCGGCACGACGTCCTCCGAGAACTTGGGTGCGCTGCGCAAGGGAACCTCCACCTGAAGCCAGTGAATAGTACCGACTATAGCACCACTTCACAGGACCGCGAAGAGGACCCTCCGACCACGCCGCCGCTGGAACGAGGGTTCGCCCAACGCACCGCGGATAAGCTGCGAGCGCTGCGGCTCCGAGGTTGCCGCGACGTTCGGCGCGCCAGCTTGATCCGCTTGTTGGGTGTGTGCCTCACGACGCCGACGGTCACGGCACCACGATGATGCGCCGCGCCGTGAGAGCAGCCCCAGGCCGATGAGCCGGGACGTGACGTCGCCGAGCCTGTGGTAGCTGAAGTTGCCGCGGTTGCGCTTGCTGGCGCGTCGATCGGTGGCTCCAGGGGTTCGTCGGCGCGAGCGGTCGACGTAGGGCTTGAGCAGGGCGTGAAAGCGGCGGTTCGTCGGGAAGCGGGGCCAGCGGTCACCGTGGTCGACGCGGTCGGACTGCAGGGCGATCTGCAGCGTGTGGACGTTCTCGAGCGGTCGGGCGGCCTTCGGCCCGAGGGACGGTTGACGCCCCGCGGAGAGCCTGCCACGCCGAGAGCGACCGCGCAGGTGCAGCGGCTACGGCGACTGCCAACGCAATACGTGCGACGTACTTCACGACCACGTCCTCCGGTTGACCTGCACCACGCCTAACGCACCGCGGATAAGCTGCGAGCGCGACGGCTCCCGTGAGGCCGCCGGCGCTGCGGCGAGCCAGCTTGATCCGCTTGTTGGGCAGCGCGCAACTTCGCCACTGCTCACGCGCCTCCCCGCGAACGCTCGGTCTCCTGCTCGGCCAGCGCCTGCGTCATCGCTTGCTCGAAGGATGCCTGCTGCCGCCGGTCGGCCGAAGTCGTGCGACCGTCGAGCAGCATGGCGATGGCGAACACCGGCACGGCGACGAAGAGCAGCACACAGGCGACCAGCCAGCCCCAGCGACGCAGGCGTACGGCGAGGGCGATCGCGAGCACCCAGGCAATGAGCAGGAGCAATACGGTCAGCAGCGTGAGCCAGTTCGAGGAGAAGGCGCTGACGTCGCCGGTGTCGACCGCCATCCACTGGCGCGCGAACGTGACGGTCTCGCCGGCGAAGCCCAGAATCCAGAGGGCGAGCAGGAGCCAGAAGACGGTGAGCTCTACGCCCGCGGCGCTTCGCTTGGAGTCGCTCACCGCTCACCTCCCCCGGGCAGTGGGACCGCACCGGCCTTCGCCTGCCCAACGCACCGCGCGTAACCTGTGAGCGGTCTGGCCAAAGTATCGAGGCCAGACCTGCTGCGATCAGGTTGACGCGCTTGTTAGCACGGCCTTGCGGCTTCAGTGCAACGGCCACGGCACCGGCGGTGCAGGAGGATCTCGGAGAGCGCGCTGCACATTGGCTGATGCTGGCGGCGGGCGCTGGGGAGCTCGCGCGCTCCGGCAAGGCCGACCTGGCCATGCTCTTCCGAGGAGAGATGCGCTGCTGGCTACGCTGCAACTCACTTACTCAAAGCCCCCAGAGGGTGTTGCGGTTCCGCCACGTCTGCCCGCGCTAACGCACCGCGGATAAGCTGCGAGCGCCGCGGCTCCATCTTGCCGCGTCGCTTTGGCGAGCCAGCTTGATCCGCTTGTTAGCCCGTCGACCGAACAACCCTCGGACTGCATGCTCGCAAGCGACGGTCATGGCGAGTTTGGGCTGTAGACGCTCACAGTGTAGCGGCCGATTCCGCGCAGTTCGAGGCAGTAGGTGCCTGCGAGCACATCCTTGGTGGTACGGAACTCGGTGATTACGGACTGGCCGTCCTCGCTGGGGACGCCTCGACTCGTGCTCGCGCCTGCTTGGTTGCGAGCGGCGGCGGGTGCGAGCGGGACGAGCTCGAGGCCGAGAGATACTTGCTCCCCGATGGGAGTCTCCTGAACGAGGCGGACGCGGACCGGCCCTGCGGGGAGCCGGAACCGCTGGCCCCGCACCCAGGCCTCGGGATCCAAGGAGCCCGCACCGCTCCATACGGACGCCCAGCCGCTCTGGGAGGGAGAGGGTGAGGCCGGCTGCGTGGGCTCACCGCATGCCGATACGCCGACGACCAGTGCGGCGAGGGCAACCATGATGAGGACGAGTCTCAACAACGCTCCATCGACCGGGCTCAACGCACCGCGGATAAGCTGCGAGCGCGCCGGCCGCTCGTGAGGCCGCCGGCGCCGCGGCGAGCCAGCTTGATCCGCTTGTTAGAGCCCAGGCTCACCCCGCGTGGCCCCTCTTCGAGCGCGTCGCCTGCCGCAGCGCGAGCGCCGCGGCGCAGAGCAGGGGCGCAGCCGCGACGATCCAGGCCACAAGGGGCGCGTACGCGTGGCCGAGAGTCAGGCCGCCGGGATTGGAGAACGACAGCGCGTAGTAGTCGTGGAGGCGCTCGACAAAGAACGGCAACTGCGCGGCTGCGGCAAGGCCCGCTGCCAGAAGGCAGAGCAGCGAGGCCGAGCGCGGGGCCGAGCGCACAAGCAGAGCGGCGCCGGCCGCGAGAAGGGCGCCGATGGTGAGGAGGGCCTCCGTCCTCAGCGGCGAGGAGCTGGGGTCGCCGAAGCCGAAGAGGAGAGCAGCGAGCACGGCCTCGCCAAGCAGCACGCCGCCGCCGACCAGCGCCAGGAGCGCCGCCGGGTCACGGCGGACGGTGACCCCTGGTGCCACGCCTGTCTGTGCCCCTGCGCTCACCTCCGACCTCCTGTGGCTCTAACTCGTATTCTGCAGTCTGGGGAAGCCCCGGATGCAGCTCCTCACTTCTGGATGAGACCTTACCATGAGGGTCGGATTGCGGGATGTGCAGTCTGCGTATGCCGGGGGGCGCTCACTCAGCTGCCTTCGGTCGTTGCTCGAACTGCTCGGCGATCCACATCTTGATGACCCACGGGCGCGTGACGCCCAGACGCCGAGCTTCACGCGTGCAAGTCTCACAGTGTGTCCAGCGGGCTGCGCACGCCTTGGCCGCCGCGCTGGAGGACGTGGGTGTAGATCATCGTGGTGCCCACATCCTTGTGGCCCAGGAGCTCCTGGATGGTGCGGATGTCGTAGCCGCTCTCCAGCAGATGCGTCGCGAAGGAGTGTCTCAGCGTGTGGCAGGTCGCATGCTTCGTGATGCCGGCCTTCGCGACGGCGTCTTTCACGGCACGCTGCACGATGCTCGGGTGCACATGGTGGCGGCCCTGGCGGCCTGTGCGGGCGTCCGTCCAGCGGCGCTGCTGTGGGAACAGCCACTGCCAGCGCCACTCGCGGGGGGCGCGCGGGTATTTGCGCTCGAGCGAGTCGGGCAGCGCGACCGCGCCCCAACCGTCGCGCGAGGTCGCGCTCGTGGATGAGCTTCGCGCGGCGCAGCTGATCGCGGAGGTCGGGCACGAGCGCCTGCGGAAGCGTGGTGGCGCGGTCCTTGCCGCCCTTGCCGGAGCGGACGGTGAGCTCGCCTCGGGCGAGGTCCAGGTCGAGCACGCGGAGGCGCAGGCACTCGTTCAGCCGCAAGCCTGCGCCGTAGAGGAGCGAAGCGATCAGCCAGCTCTGAGGGTCGTTGCGGTCGAGCTCTTGCAGGACGGCGCGCACCTCTTCTCTGCTCAGGACCACGGGCAGCCGGGCGGGCTTGCGCGCGCGCACCAGCTCGTGGAGCTCGCCGATGTCGCGGTGCAGGACGCGGCGGTAGAGGAAGAGGAGTGCGCTGAGCGCCTGGGTCTGCGTCGAGGCGCTGACGTGTTCTACAACCGCCAGATGGGTCACGAAGGCGTTGATCTCAGGCTCCGCCATATCCGCTGGGTGGCGGAGCCCATGGAAGCGGATGTACCGCCGCACCCAGCGGCAGTAGGTCTGCTCGGTGCGGCGGCTGTAGTGGCGCGCCCGCAGGGCGCGCTGCAACTGGTCGATGAGTTCGGACACGGCCCCAGCGTGGCCGCGTCGGGGCCGAGGTTCAATGGGTGACGGGCAAACGTCAACGCGCCGGCCTCCGATGGCGGTAGGAAGGCACTGCTTGGCGGGGCAAAGGCGAAGAGCCAGGCACGTGGGGTTGGCCCGGCAGTCGCGCCCCCCGTTCGCGCGGCCGGCCGCCGCGCTCGCGCGCCGCGAATCACCCACTCAGGGTGAGGCGTCGCGAGGTCCCAGCCCCTACGTTGTGAGAGGAACGCGGGGCCGGCACGACGGCGAGAGGAGAGATCCATGGACCGGAGACTCGTGATCACGACTTCGTACCTCGCTCTGGTGCTGCTGGTGCTCACCGTGGCGGGACTGTACGACCCGGCTGGGGCGCCGGCCTCCGGTGGTGCGACGCAGCGGCCGCAACCGGCGCCGGGCCAGATGGCCGAGCAGCCGCAGGCGCCCTCGGCCCTCCCCGCCGGCGGCGCGGTGGCCATGGGGCCTCTGGCGCCGGGCGGCATGAGCGGCGAGTTCGCCCAGCGGCTGTTCGCGAGCGCCGGCGCCACCAGGGCGCCGTCGATCTACGTCCCGGCGGACTCGTGGCGAGGCCGGCACGGCTTCCGCTGGGGCCACCACGACTTCGGCATCCACGCCAGGGCGACGGCGACGTTCTCCTGCTGACCGCCCGGTCGCCGAGCTAGACCTTCTTGACGCCGGCGATGAGCTTGCTCGCCACGTCCTGGGCGTCGCCGTAGACCATGCGCGTGTTGTCCGCGTAGAACAGCTTGTTCTCGATGCCGGCGAACCCGGCGCCGCGGCCGCGCTTGATCACGAACGCCTGGATCGCCTTGTCCACGTCCAGGATCGGCATGCCGTGGATGGGGCTGCCGGGGTCGTCGCGGGCGGCAGGGTTCACGACGTCGTTGGCGCCGATGACGATGGCGGCGTCGGCGGTGGGGAACTCGCCGTTGATCTCGTCGAGGTCGTAGATCATGTCGTAGGGCACGCCTGCCTCGGCGAGCAGGACGTTCATGTGCCCGGGCATGCGGCCGGCGACCGGGTGGATGGCGAACTTCACCTGGATGCCGCGCTCGCCGAGCAGCTTGGCGAGCTCCCAGACCTTGTGCTGCGCCTGAGCGACGGCCATGCCGTAGCCGGGGACGATGATGACCTTCTGGGCGAAGGCGAGGGTGACGGCGGCGTCGTCCGGGCTCGACTCCTTCATCGTGCCCTCGATCGACTCGAGCTCCTGCCCGCCCTTGGCGCCGAACCCCGCGAAGAGGACGTTGCCGATCGAGCGGTTCATGGCTCTGGCCATCAGCTGCGTGAGCAGCGTGCCGGCCGCGCCGACGACGATGCCGGCGATGATCAGGGCGCCGTTGCCGAGCACGTAGCCCTCGAAGCCGACGGCCAGACCCGTGAGGGCGTTGTAGAGGCTGATGACGACGGGCATGTCGGCGCCGCCGATGGGCAGCGTCATGAGCACGCCGTAGAGCAGCGAGAGGGCGAAGAAGGCGACCAGCGCGAGGCCCTCGGAGCCGCCCATGTTGCCGGTGTGCTGCAGGGCGACGATGACGGCCGAGCACGACGGCGCCGGCCAGAACGAGCAGGTTGATGACGTTCTGGCCCGGGAACAGGAACGACTTCTTGATGATGCCTTGCAGCTTGGCGAAGGCGATCATGCTGCCGCTGAAGCTGACGGAGCCGATGAGGGCGCCGATGATGCCGAGCACGGCGAAGCTCGTCGGCATCGTCCCCGGCTTCATGAACTCGACGGCGGCGATCAGCGCCGCCGCGCCGCCGCCCATGCCGTTGTAGATGGCCACCATCTGCGGCATGTCGGTCATGGCGACGCGCCGCGCCGCGACGTAGGCGATCGCGCCGCCGATGACGAGGGCGATGGTCATCCAGACGAAGTTGCTCATGCCCGGCGTCGCGAAGGTGATGACGACGGCGACCAGCATGCCGACGCCGGCCCAGATGATGCCGCGCCGCGCCGTGCGCGGTGAGCTCATGCTCTTGAGGCCGAGGATGAAGAGGACGGCGGCCGCGATGTAGGCGATCTCGATCAGGTCATGACGCATCGCGGCCTCCCTTCGTCGCGCCGGGGGCGCCGCCGGACGCCGTGGCGCCGGCGCCCTTCTTCTGGTCGCCCGAGCTCTTGAACATCTCGAGCATCCGTTCGGTGACGGCGTAGCCGCCGACCGCGTTGGCGGCGCCGAGCAGCACGGCGAGGAAGCCGACGATGCGCTCCGGCGTCGTCGTCGCCGACCCGAGCGCGATCATGGCGCCCACGACGACGATGCCGTGCACGAAGTTGGAGCCGCTCATCAGGGGCGTGTGCAGGATGACCGGCACGCGGGAGATGACCTCGTAGCCGACGAAGGCGGCGAGGATGAAGATGTAGACCGCCGCGAAGCCGGTGATCATGACGCGCCTCCATCCGGCTCGGCCGCGTCGTGCGGCGGCACGTTCTCGTCCGGCGTGCCCTCGGTGTCGGCCTCCCGGCTCGCCTGGTCGGGGGCCGGCTCGGCCGGCGCCTGCGGCGCCGGCGCATCCGGCCCTTCTATCCGCTCGCGCACGCCCTTGTTCACGATGGCGCCGTCGCGGGTGAGGACGCTGCCGGCCAGGACTTCGTCGTCCCAGTCGAGCTGCAGTTCGCCGTCCTTGAGGAACGGTGTGAGGAAGTGCATCAGGTTGCGCGAGTACTGGTCGCTCGCGTGCACCGGCAGCATGCCGGGGATGTTGAGCGGCCCGTAGATGAACACACCGTTGGGGTGGTTGTACTGCTCGCCGGGCCGGGTGAGCTCGCAGTTGCCGCCGCCCTCGGCGGCCATGTCGATGATCACGGCGCCGGACTTCATCTTGTCGACCACGTCGGCCGTGATGAGCTTCGGCGACGGCCGGCCCGGGATGGCGGCCGTCGTGATCACCGCGTCCGCGTCCACGATGTGGCCGTCGACGATCTCCTTGGCCTTGGCCTTCTCCTCGTCGGTGAGCTCGCGTGCGTAGCCGCCCTCGACCTCGGCGTCGATGCCGGTGTCGATGAAGCGGGCGCCCAGCGACTGCACCTGCTCCTTGGTCACCGAGCGCACGTCGTAGGCCTCGACCACGGCGCCGAGGCGCCGGGCGGTGGCGATGGCCTGCAGGCCCGCGACGCCGACGCCGAGCACGACGACCTTGGCCGGCCGGAGCGTCCCCGCCGGCGTCGTCAACATCGGGTAGTACCGGCCGGCCATGCAGGCGCTCATCAGCACCGCCTTGTAGCCGGCGATGGACGCCTGGCTCGTCAGCGCGTCCATTGATTGCGCCCTCGAGATGCGCGGCAGCAGTTCGAGGGCGAAGCTGGTGATCTTGTGGTCGCGCATCGCCTTGATAGCGTCGTCCGCCTTGTACGGCTGCAGGAGGCCGAGGACGACGGCGCCTTCGTGCATCTGGTCGACCTCCGCCGGCGACGGCGGGTCGACCTTGAGGATGACATCGGCAGAGAGGACGTCGGCGGCCTCGTCGACCAGCGTGGCGGCTGTGAACTCCTCGTCGCGGATGTGACTCAGCTGGCCGGCGCTGCGCTGCACCAGCACCTCGGCGCCCAGCGCCGCGTACTTCTCGGCCACGGCTGGGACCACGGCCACGCGAGTCTCACCCGTCGCCGTCTCCCGGGCCACGCCAATGCGGACTGCCATCGAACCCTCCTCGTGCGTCGGGCCCGGTCGCGGGCCCGACAGGTCACTTCCCACGCGCAGGGGACGAAAAACCTCGGAGACGTAGTGGAAACGGATGGCGCCCGGCGGCGCAGTGGACTCGAACGCGGAGGACGGCGTCAGGCGGGCATGCGGCGGGCGGCGTCAGACGGGCATGCGGCGCACCGCCGCGGTCACACAGCCGAGACCGACGTGCGTGGTGAGCACGGCGCCGGCGCGCACGACGGGCACGTCGCCGCCGAGACGCTCGCTGAGGCGGGCGGCGACGAAGTCCGCGCCCGCCTGGTCGCCGCTGTGCACGACCATCGCCCGGGCCGGCGCGCCGTCCGCGTAGCGCACGACGCGCTTCACGATGGCGTTGAGGGCGTGGTCGAAGCCGAGCGACACGCCCGCCCTACCGGCCTTGCCGGTCTCGTCGAGGGCGATGATCGGCGCGAGGTGCAGACGGTCCATGGACTTCGCGAGCCGCGGGCTCACACGCCCGCCGCGCACGGCGAAGTCGAGCGACTTGACCGCGCCGAACACCCTGATCTCGCGCTTGACTCTCTCGGCGATGTGCTCGACCTCGTCCAGGTCGGCGCCGGGACTGATGGCCTCGCCGACCGCCTCCACGAGCAGGCCGGCGCCGGCCGACACGGAGCAGGAGTCGATGACCCGGATGCGCCCCGGATCGACTTCCCGCGCCGCGGCTCTGGCGGCCTGCACGGTGCCGGAGAGCGCTCCGGCGATGTGCACCGAGACGACGCCGTCCCGGCACTCAAGGAGCCGGCGATACGTCTGGACCAGGTCGGCGACCGCCGGCTGCGACGAGCGCGGCGTCCCCGAGCCGGCGAGGATCCGCTGGATGAAGCCGTCCAGCGTGATGTCCACGCCGTCGAGGTACTCCTCGTCACCCAGGGTCAGCGTCAGCGGCACCGCCATGATGCCGAGGCCGATGGCCTCGTCCTCGGGGAGGTCGGTCGTCGAGTCGGTCACGAGCCCGATGGCCGTCGTGCGACAGGCGAGCTGCTGCAGCACCATGTCGTCCACCTTGGTGCGTTCGATGTGGCCGACCTCAGCCACCGTGGCGAAGAACCGCTTCGGCTCGTTGGTGTGGATGTGCACGCGCAGGCGCGTCTCGCCGCCGGCCACCACGAGCGACTCGCCGAGCTCGGTGACACGGGTCATGACGTCCTCGCGGGAGAGTGGCACGCCGCCCCGCTGCGTGAGCAGCGCCTCGGTGCAGAAGCGGAAACGGTCGTCGATCTCGTCGTGCTCGCCGGAGAAGGGCGGCAGGCCGTGCGCCGACGCCTCGATGGGTACCCAGGCCGGCTCGTTGCCGGTGAGCGAGTCGATCAGGCCCTCGAGGAAGAACACGAACCCCTGCCCGCCGGCATCCACCACGCGGCTGCGGGCGAGGACCTCCAACTGGCGCGGCGTGGCGGCGAGCGCCTCCCGCGCCGCCACGAGCCCACTGTGCAGCAGTTCGGGCAGGTCCTCCTCCTGAGCGCGCCGGCTGAGCTCGTGCGACCAGGCGTGCAGCACGGAGAGGATCGTGCCCTCCCGCGGCTCCTGCAGGGCGGAGTAGGCGGACTCGGTGCCGCGCACGGCCGCGGCCGCGAACTGCGCCCCGTCGGCCTGTCTCAGGCGCTCCATCGACGAGGCGAGCCCGTGGAGGAACTGGGCGAAGATCGCCCCCGAGTTGCCACGGGCTCCATCCAGGGCGCCGTCTGCGGCGACGCGCGCGGCGTCGCCCACGGAGTCGGGAGCCGTGCTCCCGAGCCTGGACGCCGCCGCCTTGAGCGTCGCCGCCAGGTTGGCGCCCGTGTCCGCGTCACGCACCGGAAAGACGTTGATGCGGTTCAGCGTCTCCTGCTCGCGCACCACCGCGAGCGCTCCCGCGCGCACGGCGCGCGAGAACACCGCTCCGCTGAGTCTGGTGGAGTCGTCGATCGTTTTGGCCATCTCACTGGATTTCTACCCCGGCGCAATCACCCCCGCGCCACGCGGAGGCGCAGACGGCCTCACCCGGCGCCTGGCAGCGCCCTCACTTGGCGCCGGGCAGCGCCCCCATCTGCTTGAGCGACTTGCGCGCCGCGGCGGAGACAGTGGTGTCCGCGTCGCCGAGCGCGCGGCGCAAGGTGTCGAGCCCCCTCGGATCGCCGATCTTGCCGAGCGCCTCGACGCTGAGCATGCGCAGCAGCGGGTCCGGGTTGTGCATCGCCGTGCAGAGCGGCTCCACCGCGAGCGGGTCCTTCATCACGCCGAGCACGAAGGCGGCGTCCTGGCGCCGGTGCAGGTGGCCTTCCTTGAGGATGAAGATGAGCCGGTCACGCGCCGCCGGACCGATGAGCACCAGCGCCTCGCGCGACGTCTGGAGCTGCACGATGTTCTTGGTCTGGAGGTTTTCGACGATGACGTCCAGCTTGGCCTCCAGGGCCTTGCGTGCCTCCTCGGCGATCGCCGGGTCCTTGTACTTGGCCGCCTTCACGAGGCGGTCGATGCTGCCGGAGGCCTTGATCTTGGCGACGTTGGGCGGGCCGAACAGGGCCACGGCTCACTCCTCGGGGTCGGATGGGCGCCCCCGCGGCGCCCGAGGGGCCAGTCTACCCCACAGACGTCCCGAAGGCCGCCGGCCCGCGTGATGCCGGCCTCCCCGGAGAGTGCAGGGTGTCCGCACCCTGTGTCTTGGTATCTTCGAAGCTACCAGGCACGAGTCACGGGGCCGCATGATGCCCCCCCGGGAGCGGAGTGCACGGCGTGCGCGCATAGGGCCTCCGAGCGTCCTCTGCGCCCCGCAGCCTAGCGCAGGATGCGGTTGGTGACGTCGAGGAGGCGCGCCGGGAGGTCGTGGTAGGTGCGCACCGGAAATACGTCGCCGCGGCCGGCGTCGGCCAGCTCGCGGCAGAGCTCCGGGTTCATCTTGTAGTCCTCGGTCAGGAGCACGACGAGGTGCGGGAACCGGTGCGCCAGCGGCCGCGGGTCTCCGCCGGCCGTGACCACGCCGTCGGTGATCAGGAGGCCGCTGCGGCGAGGGTTGCGGCCGCGCTCCAGCTCGGCTGCGCCGAGCGCCAGCCCGGCCTCGATATTGGTGTAGCCGCGCACCGGCTGGTCGAGCATGCGCCGGACCACTTCCGCCGGCGGGTCCGGCACGTCGAGGTGCGTCACCGCATTCGCCTTGTCCTCGAAGACGACCACGGAGAGGTCCTCGGGGTGCAGCTTGAGGGCGAGGACCGCTGCAGCCACGGCGGCGATGGCCATGTTCTCGCCGCTCATGCTGAGCGAGGTGTCGAGCATGAGCACCACCTGGTGCCGGCGGTCGACCCGCCGCCGGGCGATCCAGTCGGCCGGTTCCGGGAAGGGCTTGCCGAGCACGTTGTCGAGCGTCGCCTCGACGTCCAGCTCGCCGGCCCACGGCTCGCGCAGCGGCTCGCGCACCGTATGCGTGGCCGACTGCAGCGGGCCCACCAGGCGGGCGGCGCGCTGAAGCACGGCCCGCGCCGCCAGCCGCTCGGCGTAGAAGCGCAGGCCGGCGTCGGTGATGCGGCAGTCGCTGCGCGTGAGGTTCACGGCGATCGTCCAGCCGTCCAGATCCTCCTGGCCCACGCGATAACGGGTAGCGAGGGCCGCCAGCGGCGCGTCTCCGGCCGGCGGCTCCGGGGCGCACGACGGCAGGCCGCGGACCTCTACGCGGCCTTGATGGCGGAGCGGAGCCCCGCCGATGGAGGTCAGACTTTTGGGGACTCCGGAGGGGCGAGGGCGACGTCGGGGTCCTCGCCACGCTCGACGACCAGCTCCAGGAGCTCGTCGAGCGCCGTCCCGAAGTCGGCGTCGATGTCGTCCCGCAGGTCGACGCGTGTGGTCAGTGCGGCTTCGGCCGCGCGGCGCAGCACCTCGCGGCTCACCGCCCCGCAGGCGTCGCGGTCGTCGGCCCACAGCCGCTCGGCGATCGCCACCGTGGCGATGGCGCCGCGCACCGACGCGCCCTTGCGAAAGCGCGGGTGCAGCCGCGTCGCCCGCGTGAGCCGCACGGCCGTGCGCACGAGCTCGGTGTCGTCCGAGCCGGTCTCCGCGACCACGATCGCCGCTTCCTCGTCGGCTCCCTGGTACAGCAGCGCGAGGTGCTCGAAGCGGTCGCGCAGCGCCTCGGAGAGGTGGCCGGTGGCGACGTACTCCACCGGGTTCTGCGTCGCCACGACCTGGAAACCCTCGGCCGCGCGCACCTCGCCGATGTGCGGCAGCTGCAGCAGTCGCTCGTCCAGCGCCGGCAGGAGTACGTTCTGCACGCTCTCGGGCATGCGGTTCAGCTCGTTGATGAACAGCACCTTGCCGTCGCGCATCGCTTCGACCAGCGGTCCGGCGAAGAACGCCTCTTCCCCGTACCCCTGCTTGAGCACGATCGGCGGGTCGAACCAGCCGGTGAGCTTGCTCTCGGAGTAGCGGTCGTCGCCGTCCACGCGCACCGTGTCGCGGCCGAGGTGGCCGCACACGGCGAGGGCGACGGTCGTCTTGCCCACGCCCACCGGTCCTTCGAGCAGCAGGTGACGGCCGGCGCCGAGCACGGCCAGGGCGGTAGCCAGTTCGCGCTCGCGGCCGACGATGCCGTGCTCGCGCTGGATCTTCTCGATGGGAGTCAAGAGCCGGACCTCCGTCCGCTTGTGTCGACGGCCGTCGCCGTCACTTCACGAGATGCGACGCTCACTCGACGAGGAGGAGCGCGTAGCGATGATACGGCTCGCCCTCCGCCGCCACCACTCGCAGCGGCCAGCCTGCGTTGGCGCTGGTGGTGAACACGTCGATGCCGCAGCCGGCGAGCCCGGGGCGCAGGCGCTCGCGGCTGGCGCATGCTTCGGGCGAGCCACACGCCGCATCCAGGTCGCACGAGCGGCCGCCGGCGATGGCGAACGCCTTGTGGTGACCGGCGAGAAAGAGCTCCTGCTCCAGGCGCAGGGCCGTCCGCAGGACCCACGAAGCCGACTTGAGCCACTCGGAGCGCTCAGGGTGGACGTCGAAGCGCAGGAGAAGCGCGACCTCATACTCGTCGAGAAGCCGGCGCGTCTCGTCGGGCGCCGGAGAATGTGGCGGGCAGGTCAGGCAGCGGCCCGCCACGTCGCACCCGTACAGGCACTTCCAGCGCACCCACTCCGCGGTGACGACCTGGTCCGGATGCAGGACGGCGGCGGCGCTGGCGCCGGCCGCCAGCGCCCGGGCCGTCAGGTCGTCGGCGAGTTCGTTGTCCACGCGGCTCCTCTCACTGGTCGGCGCACATGCTCTCATCGCAGCACGCGGTCTGCGACCTCGAGCATGCGGCGCGGGAGCGCCGGGAAGCCGTCGACGCGCACGAGCCCGCCGTCGGCGGCGCGGGCGATGGCCTCGCCGACGTGCAGGCGCGGCGCGATCCACGTCGTGACCGGCGCGCCGGGGTCGAGGGCCGCCGGCTGCTCCTCCATGAGGAGCACGTGCAGCGGCCCGAACCGCGCCGCCGCCGGCAGCGGGTCGGCGCCGCTCGTGTGCACGCCGTCGGTCACGAGCAGGCCGCTGCGGCCGGGGTCGCGGCCGCGCTGCAGTTCGGCGTGGCCGGCTCGCAGCGCGGCCGCGATGTCGGTGCCGCCGCCGCACCGGAAGGCGAGCATGCGCCACACCAGCTCGGCCGGCGCGACCTCTTCGCCGAACCGCGAGATCACGCGGGCGTCGTCGGCGAACAGGACGACCGCGAGGTCGCCCGGCCGAAGCTTGAGCGCGAGCACGGCCGCGGCCACCGCGGCGAGCGCCATCTTCTCCCCGGCCATGCTGAGCGACGTGTCGACCATGAGCACCACCTGGTGCCGGCGGTCGACGCGGCGCTGCACGATCAGGTCGCCCGGCTCCGGGTGCGGCTTGCCGAGCAGGTTCTCGAGGGTCGCCTCCACGTCCATCTCGCCGCCCCACGGCTCCAGCATCGGCTCGCGGGCCGTGCGCGTGGCCGCCTTGAGCGGGCCGACGAGGCGGGCGGCGCGCTGCAGCACGGCCCCGGACGCGAGCTGCTGCGCGCACAGGTAGGCGCGCTCGCCGGCATAGTCCAGCGCTCCTGCGCTCAGGTCGCCGGCGAGCTGCCAGCCGTCGAGGTCCTCGGGCGCCGCGCGCAGGTGCTGCGCCAGCGCGCGGCGGTCGTCCAGCGTGCACGCGGGCGGCTCTGCGGCGGCGGCTTTGCGCCGCTTCTGCTCGTCCTCCCGCGCGTCCCGCGAGCGCTCCGAGCCGCGGAGGCGGCTCGCGCCATCCGCGGCCGGCGCAGCAAGCGCCGCGAGCGCCGCCTCCGGGTCTTCCCCGCGCCCGGCCAGCTCGAGGAGCTCGTCGAGCACGGGCGCGAAGCCGGCCGCCGCATCCCGCAGTTCGACACGCGACGTCAAGGCGGCCGCCGCTGCGGCGCGCAGGTCCTCGCCGCCGGCCGCGAGCTCGACGATCGCCATCGCGCCGCGCACCGACGCCCCGCGGCGCACGCGCGGGTGCACCCGCGTCCCCCGCGCGAGCCGCACCGCCGTGCGCACGAGCGCGACGTCCTCGCACCCCGTCCCCGCCGCCACGATCGCTTCTTCCTCCGCGGCCGGCTGATAGCCCAGCCCGAGGTGTTCGAACCGGTCGCGGATCGCCTCGGAGAGGTGGCCGGTGGCGACGTACTCGGCGGGGTTCTGCGTCGCCACCACCTGAAAGCCCTCCGCCGCACGCACCGGTCCGAGGTGCGGCACCTGCACGACGCCCTCGTCCAGAGCGGGCAGCAGCAGGTTCTGCGCGGCCTCCGGCAGCCGGTTCAGCTCGTTCAGGAAGAGGACACGGCCTTCTCGCATCGCCCGGAGCAGCGGCCCGGGGACGAATGCGTCCGCACGGTAGCCGAGCGCCAGGACCAGCGGGGGGTCGAACCAGCCGGCGAGCCTGCTCTCGGTGAAGCGGTCGTCGCCGTCGACCCGCACGGTGCTGCGTCCGAGCCTCCGGCAGACGGCCAGCGCCAGCGTGGTCTTGCCCGAGCCCACCGGGCCCTCAAGCAGCAGGTGCCGGCCGCCGGCGACCGCCGCGCACGCGGTGGCCATCTCCTGCTCGCGTCCGATCATGACGCCGACGGTAGCACGTCGGCTCGCCGGAAACCGGCGGCGAGGGATGAACCCGGACGGCCCGGACGGCCCGGACGGCCGTCAGACCTCGAACGCGAACCCGAAGCCGGCGCCCTGGCTCTCCAGCGGCGCGAGCGGGCTTGGAGGCACGCCCGCGCGAGCGTCGCCGTGGTACTCGCGCGGCGCCACGTCGTTCGGGCCACCGGCGTAGAGCAGGCTGGCGAGGGCCTGGATCTGGTCTCGCCCGATGCCGAGCTCGAACTGGCCGCCGCCGTAGAGGACCATGCCGGCGGCCTGCGCGCGCTCCACGCAGTCGAGCAGCGCGCTCAGGCTCCCGAAGCGTGACGGCTTGATGTTGAGGTTCTTCAGCACGAAGCCTTCGCAGCCGGGGTCGCAGACCTCCGCCACCCTCGCGGCGACCGCTTCGACGTCCTGCCACGAGTGGATGGGCGCGTCGAAGCTGAATCGCTCCTCCTGCCCCCGCAACACCTCGCGCGCAGGTCCCTTGAGTGTCGGATCCTCGAGCACCGTGCCCGGGAACGTCTCGCTCACGAGCCGGTACTGCTCGGCATCGGGCGGATTGTCCACCGGCGACCCTTCGTAGAAGGACTTGAAGTCGAGGACACGCGCGCGGCCGGTGGCGGCGATGTCGCGCATCAGCGCCTGGTCCCACTCCGGCGTCGGGTCGAGCTTGAACTCGAGTCGCGGATCGACTGCGAGCCACGGCTTGATGTCGAGACGCGTGCTGAGCACGAAACGGACGGGCTCGTAAGACCGCCCGAGCGCCTCGCCCAGCGTCAGCCTGACCTGCCTCAGGGCGAGGTCGAGGGCCGCGCTCTCGAAAGCCCAGCGCCGGTAGTTGCGGAAGAACTCCTCCTGGGGCGGCCTGCCGGGGAACAGGTCCAGGCCGCTCAGTTGCCGCGAGAACCCGTCCAGTGTCCACTCCCCGGCCAGCGGCAGCGCCGCCGGGTAGTCGTCGTGGTCCTCGGCCGCGTAGGTGACGTCTTCTCCGCGGCCCTCGAGCCCGCCGCCGGTGAGCACGATCTCCGTCGTCACGCGGCGGAAGCCGCTCGAGACGTCCAGCTCGTGGCGCTCGGTCCGGTAGCCCTCGACCACCAGCCCGAGATCGGCGAGCCGCGCGTACAGGCCGCCTCGCCCGCCGGCCGCCGGAGTCGGCGCGGCCGGCTCTCTCGCGACGGGCGCTCCCGCTCCCGGGATGGACACTCCGGATGACGGCTGCGCTTCCATGGGCGGCTTCTTCCCCCACAGGCCGAGCCGCAAGCCCGTGAGTGTCCGGGCGCGGTGCACGCTCCCGGGCGCGGATGCAAGCTCCCGGGCGTGACGCAGTCTGCGGCGCTCTGGCATACTTGAGCCCCGTGGTGCGTTCCCCCGACATCGGCATCTCCACCAGCGGCTACTCCGAGCTCATGCTCCCCGTCGCGCTGGAGAGCATCGCCGACCTCGCCTCCTTCGCCGAGATCCGCTCCTTCGGCCTGCACACCCTGCTCAGCAAGCGCAACCGCGCCGAGGCGCAGCGGGCTGGCCTCACCTACACCGTGCACGGTCCCTTCGGCTACACCGGCATCTGGGACCTGGACGACGCCCTGAGGATCGAGGCGCTCGCGGAGCACCGGCGGCACCTGGAGGCGAGCGCCGAGATCGGGGCGCTCCTCTACGTGGTGCACCCCGACTGGCGCCCGCGCGTGGGGCCGCGAGACCCTGCCGTCGTCGCGGCGCTGTACAGCTCGTTCGAGACCCTGCTCGAGTGGCAGGACGAGTTCGGCGTCGACGTCGTCGTCGAGAACATGCCGGGCAGGGACATGTCGCACTTCACGCACCCCGGCGACCTCGACCTCCACGGCCTCGGCCTCATCCTCGACGTGGGCCACGCCAGCATCAGCGGCTGCCTCGACGAGTGGCTGGACGACCCGCGTGCGCCGCTGCGTCACTTGCACGTGCACGATAACCACGGCGAGGGCGACGAGGACGATCCGCACCTGGGCCTCGGCGAGGGCGTGATCGACGCGGCGGCGGTGATGGCCGCCGCCCGCGCCGCCGGCGCCTCGGTGATCCTCGAGAACTCCTCGGCGGCGGCCGTGAAGACGAGCCTCGCCCGCCTGCGGGAGCTCGGCCTGCTCTGAGGCCGTCCGGCGCCCGGTTCGCATGCCCGGCCGGCCCCACTCGCGCTTCACGGCGCGGCCGTCAGCCCCCCAAGGCGAGCGCCTTTCTGGCCTCGCGGGCGCGGATCTTCAGCTCCGCGTCCCGGTCATCGCGCGCTTCCACGCACCCGGTGACGGCACACGGCCTCAGCCGTTGAGCAGACCCAGCAGCTCCGTCCTGACGTTGCGCAGGCGGATCGAGATGTCACCCGCCAGCCGCTTCATCACCTCGTAGCCGGCAAAGGGCTCGAGCAGGAAGATGTCTTCGGCGGCGGCCGCAGGGATGACGAGTACCGTGGACTCCTCCACGGCAGTGGCTCCGGCGACGTACTCGTGCGGTGCCACGAGCGACGACCAGCCGCAGAGACGGTGCTGCTCCGCGTCGAACACGTCGATCGAACCACCGCCGGACGCCGTCATCCGGACGGCGATCCTCCCGGCCGCGACCACGAAGAAATCGTGGGCCTCGTCGTTCTGCTCGAAGAGCGACTCCCCCTTGCGCAGCGAGCGCGTGGTCGAGCACGCCGCCAGCTCGCCGATCTGCCGCTCGCTCAGCGGACGCAGCGAGTCGCAGAGGCGCAGCGTCGCTTCTGAGGTCAGGCAAGCGGTGAGAGGTTCCATGTCATCCCCTCCAAATAGACGCCAATGCCGGCAGCGCTGGTCGGGCTCAGCTCTCGAGCACCTCGATCAGCTCTTCCTTGATGTCGCGAAGGCGCACAGAGATGTGGCCGGCCAGCTTCTTCATCACCTGGTAGCCCGCCGCGGGCTCTCGCAACAGGATGTCCTCCACCTCGTCGGCGGAGATGGCGACGACGACGCTGTCCTCCAGCGCCTTGGCCTCAGCCACATAGACGTGCGGCGCGACCACTGACGACCAGCCGGAGATTCCGTACTGGCCCACCTCCACCACTTCGATGACGCGGCCGGCCGGGGTGGCCAGCCGGATCGCCAGCCGCCCGCCCGCCACCACGAACAGGCTGTGCGCCACGGTGTTCTGGTCGAACAGGGCCTCGCCCTCGCGCAAGGTGACCACTCGGCTGTGCTCCGCCAGGGCCCCGATCTGTGTCTCGTTCAGCGGCTCGAGCAGCTCGCAGTGCGCGAAGGTGCTCTCGACAGAAAGGTCGACGGTCGGCGGTCTCATGTCCCCCCCTTGATAGACAGCGACTGCTAGCTGAAGTTGTACCCACCCGCCGGCGGTATCAGGCCTTCTGATAGAATCCTTTGGGTGCCGTGCCGGCGCCTCCACGCTCGCGTCAACGACCGAAAGCGCACGCCATGAGCCAGTCCTTCACGTACACGGGCACCAGCGACTACATCGCCGCGCCCGACCTCATGCAGACGGTCAACGTGGCCGTCCAGCTCAGCCGCCCGCTGCTCATCAAGGGCGAGCCCGGCACCGGCAAGACCATGCTCGCCCAGAGCATCGCCAAGGGCCTCGAGATGCCGCTGCTCATCTGGAACGTGAAGTCCACGACCAAGGCCCAGGACGGTCTCTACGTCTACGACACCGTGCAGCGCCTCTACGACGGCCAGTTCGGCGACGGCGACGTCAGCGACATCGCCCAGTACATCAAGCTCGGCGTGCTGGGCCAGGTCGTTCTCCAGCGAGGAGCGCGTGGTGCTCCTCATCGACGAGATCGACAAGGCCGACCTCGAGTTCCCCAACGACCTGCTGTGGGAGCTCGACCAGATGGAGTTCCACATCCCCGAGACGCGCGAGACGATCAAGGCGAAGCAGCGCCCGATCGTGCTCATCACGTCCAACGCCGAGAAGGAACTGCCGGACGCGTTCCTGCGCCGCTGCGTGTTCCACTACATCGAGTTCCCGGACGAGGAGATGATGGAGCGCATCGTGCGCGTCCACGTGCCCGGCCTCGACAAGCGGCTGCTCGACCTCGCCATGCAGTCCTTCTACTGGCTGCGCGACCTGCCCGGCCTGCAGAAGAAGCCCAGCACCAGCGAGCTCATCGACTGGGTGCAGGCGCTGGCGCGCGGCGGGGTCGACCCCAGGGAGATCGCCGCGCGCCTGCCCTTCATGGGCGTGCTGCTCAAGAAGGACCACGACGTCGACATCGCGCAGCGCGCGCTGGCGTCGGGCCGCGGCCGGAGATAGGCGCCGCGGCCTGACCGGCCACGCCTCGGCCGCGGCCCGGGCGAAGGGAGCATCATGAGCAGCGTCGGCCCAGTCGAACTCTTCATCATCATCGTCATCGCGATCGTCGTCGCGGTCCTCGTGCTGCGCGAGATCGGCAAGAGAGGCCGCTGAGGCGCGGTCGTGTTCACCGACTTCTTCTTCCTCCTGCGCTTCTACGGGGTGCCGGTCACGGTCACGGAGTGGCTCGCGCTCATGCGCGGGCTCTCCATGGGCCTCGTACCGACCGGCCTCGACGACTTCTACGCGGTCGCGCGCAGCATCCTCGTCAAGTCCGAGGCGTACTTCGACCAGTACGACCAGGCGTTCGCCGCCATGTTCAAGGGCATCGAGACGCCGGTGGAGATCGACGACGAGGTCTGGGACTGGCTCTCGGACCCGCTCACGATGCCCGGGCTGAGCGACGAGGAGCGCCGGCTGCTCGCCGCCGCGCTCGAGGACCTCGACCTGGAGGCGCTCCAGAAGCTCTTCGAGGAGCGCCTCAAGGAGCAGACAGAGGCCCACCACGGCGGCAACAAGTGGGTGGGCACCGGCGGCACCAGCCCGTTCGGCCACTCGGGGTTCCACCCCGGCGGCATCCGCGTCGGCGGCGAGAGCCGGGGCCGAAGCGCCGTCAAGGTGGCCGGCGAGCGCCGCTACCGCGGCTACCGCACCGACCAGGAGGTCGGCGTGCGGCAGTTCGAGCTCGCCCTCCGGCGCCTTCGCCAGCTCTCTTCGCGCACCGAAGGCGTGCCCGACGAGCTCGATCTGGATGAGACCGTCGAGGAGACGGCCGGCAACGCCGGCCGTCTCAGCCTCGTCTGGCGCAAGAGCCGCAAGAACGCCGTCAAGGTGCTGCTGCTGATGGACGTCGGCGGCTCCATGCACCCCTACATCCGCCTCTGCAGCCAGCTCTTCAGCGCCGTAGATCGCAGCACGCACTTCAAGGACGCTGCGCACCTACTACTTCCACAACTGCATCTACGACCGGCTGTACACGAGCACACGCATGACGTCGTCGGACGCGATCTCGACGAGGCGCGTCCTCCAGGAGCTCCCGAGCGACTACAAGCTCATCATCGTCGGCGACGCGGCCATGGCCCCCAGCGAGCTCATGGCCCGCGACGGCATCATCTGGTGGGGCTTCGGCAACGAGGAGCCCGGCATCGAGTGGCTCAGGCGCCTGCGCCGCCACTTCGACCACTCCGTGTGGCTCAACACCATCCCCGAGAGCGACTGGGAGCGCGCCTACGGCAGCGTGACCATCCGCAAGGTGCGCGAGGTCTTCCCCATGTTCGAGCTCACCGTGGACGGACTCACCGCCGCCACGCGCAAGCTCATGGTGCGGTACTAGAGCCGGCGCCGTCACTCTTCGCATCGGTCGTACGACCGAGGACAAACGTCCCATTCAGGGCCGCCGCCCGGCCGCCGATACCACCAGCGGCGAGGCGATGCAGACTGCCGGTGACATCCTGAGTGGCGGCTCCTCCTACGCTCTCGTCCACCGCGGCGATGAGGGGCAGGACGCGCTGCTCGGCGACACCCTCGTCCTCCTCGCGGAGCAGGTCGCCACCGCCCTCGACTGCTCCGAGTGCTGCGTCTACGAGTACCTTCCCGAGCGCCGCGTCCTGCGCGCCCAGGCGCTCTGGTCGCGCGCACTGGACAGCAAGGACATCGACTGGGTCGGTGAGATGCACCGTCTCTCGGACGCGCCCGGGTTCGCGCGCGTCGTCGAAGGACGCGAGATCGTTTGCTCCTACCCATCGGATGAGATGGGTGCCGCCACCTCGGCATTCGAGAGCGTGGCCTGCTCGGGCGAGAAGGCGGCCATGTGGGCGCCGATCGTCTACGACGACCAGGTCCTCGGCATGCTCGAGCTGACAGAGAAGGAGCGCGAGCGCCGGTTCACGGCCGACGACGAGCGTCTCACTCGCCGCATGGCGACGCTCGCGGCCATCGCGCTGCGCAGCGTGCGCGCCTCGAGGGCCTCCGAGGAGCGCAACCGGCAGCTCTCGGCGCTCATCGGCGCCTCCCGGGCGATGACCTCGACGCTCGACCTGGACGAACTGCTGGAGGTCGTCTGCCGGCACGCGGCGCTGGCGCTGGATGCCGGCTCCAGCTACATCTACGAGTACGACCGCGAGGCGGACGCCATGGTGTGGCTCGCCGAGTACCAGCGCGACCCATCGCACACGTTCGAGGAGCCCATGGGGACCGTCTACCCCATCGACGACCTGCCGCAGGATCTCGCCTGCGTGCAGGAGCGCCGGCCGGTCGAGGCGCGGCTGGACGACCCCGGCCTCGGCGACGTCATGCGCTCCCAGCTCCTCGAGTGGGGCGAGCAGTCCTCGCTGATGGTCCCCCTCATGGTCGGCGGCGAGGTCGTCGCTTCGCTCGAGGTGGCCGAGGTCGTCTACCCGCGTCACTTCACCGACCAGGAGATCGCTCTCTGCGTGGCTCTGGGCGAGCAGGCGGCGGTGGCCATCCACAACGCCCAGCTCTACCGTCGGCTCCAGGAGCAGAAGGAGACCATCGAGCGGCAGGCGACCGTCGACGGCCTCACCGGGCTCTTCAATCACCGCTGCTTCTGGGAGCGGCTGCGGGACGAGGTGGCGCGAGCCGGACGCTCCGGCCAGCCGCTCTCCCTGCTCATGCTCGACCTGGACGACTTCAAGCTCGTCAACGACCGCTTCGGCCACCCGGTGGGCGACGAACTGCTGCGCGCGGTGGGGCGCGCCCTGCAGACGCAGATCCGTCAGGGCGTGGATTGCGCCGCACGCTACGGCGGCGAGGAGTTCGCCGTCATCCTGCCGGCCACCGGCTCCGGACTCGACAGCGGCGGCGTGGACGGCGCGGTGGCCACGGCGGAGCGCATCCGCCGCGCCGTGGCCGGTCTGCGGGCGCCGGTCGCCGACCCCGCCTGGAGAGGCATCACGGTGAGCACCGGCGTCGCCACGCTGCCGCTGCACGCGTCCGGCGCCGAGGACCTCGTGGCGAAGGCGGACCACGCTCTCTACGCAGCCAAGTCGCGCGGCAAGGACGGCATCATGGTCGCCGGCCGCTGACGCGCCGCGGCGCCGACGACCACCGTCATCATCTCAGGGCTTGTCGCCCAGGCAGTACAGGTAGCCGTCGCGGCAGCCGACGTACAGGCGGCCGTTCCACAGCGTCGGCGTGGACTCGAAACCGCCGCCGGCGAAGAACTGGTCACGCTCCTTGAGCGACACCGTCCAGTAGTCGCCGTCGCCGTTCGCGCTGGGCAGGGCGCCGGCGTCGCCCTTCTGGGCCGGCGTGTACGTGATGTCGTAGAGGTGCACGCGCTGGTCGTAGCCGGCGGACACCAGCCCGGTCGCGAACAGGAGCGGCGTGGAGACGGACGCCGCCGTTCCAGAACCTCGCCACTTGGACCGGCGTCTTCAGCCCCTTGGCGAGGTTCGGACCGGCGACCGTGGTCGCCGCCATCGTGTCCTGCGAGACGACGTACAGGTAGCCGTCGATGGCGTTGAACGCGCAGAGCGCCGGGTACTTGCCATCCCGGTTGTAGTCGTCGTTGACGCCGGCGGAGCCGATGATCCCGCCGGCCCAGTCCCCGACCTTGCGGTTCCCGGTGGGGAAGTACCACACCGTCGCCTTGTCGGCCGGCTTTGCCGGGTCGACGGCGAGCATGCCTCCCTTGCCCTTGATGAACTGCTTCTCTACCGGGACCAGAAGCAGCCCCTTGCGCGTGGGCACGGCCGTGCCGTTCAGGTCAGACCCGACGAAGTAGTCCCAGACGACGGCGAGGTCGGAGCGCCGGAGCCCGTACACGTGGCCGGCGCCCGAGGTGATGTAGAGGTTCTTGCCGACCGCCGCGGCCGACGACTCGAGCGCGAGGTCGTCCTTGTGGTTCGCGTTACGCGCATCGCCGAGCAGCAACTGCCGGCGCACCACGACCGGCTGCTTCCATGGCGCCCAGGGCTGCGTCTTCAGCGGGTCGAGCGCGTAGAACCAGCCGCTCTCGACCCCGACGTAGAAGAGCCCGTCGTAGAAGAAGCCGCTGCCGTCGCAGTCGCGGCTGTAGTTCCTGGTCCGTGGCACGGGCAGGCGCCAGAGCTCCTTGCCGCTGCCGAAGGTGACGGCGCGCAGCGGCGCCACGCCCGGGTCGTCGATCTTGAGCGGGTAGCCGCGCCGCGACCCCGCGACGACGATGTACTTGTCGTCGGGGCCCGTCGGCGAGGGGTTCCGGAACACCGACGGGCTGCTCTTGATGATGTCGTCGAACTTGTACGCCCAGACGACCCTGCCGGTGGCCGCGTCGATGCGGCGCAGGTTGTACGAGTACGAGCTGGCGACCACGTACGTCTTGCCGCCGTCGACGACGATGTCGGGCTGGCCGGTCCACCCGCTCCCCGCCCACTTGCTCGGCTTGTCCGAGTCGTACTTGCCGGAGCTCCAGTTGCTGCCCAGGTCGATCTTCCAGAGCAGGTCGAGGTGCCTGGGCAGCGGGCCGAGGCCGTAGAAGCGGCGCGAGTAGTCTCCGAGAAAGGTACCGACCTTGACGCCGTCACCGGCCACCGTCGGCATCGTAGGGGCCGGGATCGGCCGCGCCTGAGCGACGGGCTCGGCGCTGCCGCCGCAGCCGCAGCCGGCGCACGAGGCGGCGCGCCAGACCAGCAGGATGACGAGGACCGCGAGGATGAGGAGCACGACGCCGCGCCGGCGCCGGAGTTGGCGCTGGCGTTCAGCTGAACGACGGCGTTGCGGCCGCCGGTCTTGTCCGGCCGACGTCTCGATGGCGCGACGATACATCAAGCAGGCTCGCCGCGCGCGGCTTTCATTGCCCAGTCGGCGCCCCCCGGCCCGCGGCTGCCGCACCTTGGCGCGCCCGTACCGTCACCGATGTGGATGCCCCTCCGGGCGCCAGCGGGTAGGATGCCGGTGGCCGGCCGGCGAGGGCTCGCCGGCCGCCCGGCCCACGAACGACCCCGGAGGGTTCCATGACGACCGACCTCGATCTGCTGCGCGACCTGTGCGCTGCTCCTGCCCCGACCGGGTTCGAAGCACCCGTTCAGGACCTCGTCCGGCAGCGCCTCTCCGCGCTCACGGAGCCGAAGGGTGACCCGCTGGGCAACGTCTGGGGTACCGTCGCGGGCAAGGGCGCTCCGGGCGTCGTGGTCACGGCCCACGCCGACCAGATCGGCCTCATCGTCACCTACGTGGACGAACACGGCTTCGTCTCGTTCGACAAGATCGGCGGCGTCGACCCCCAGCTGCTCCCCGGCCGCAACCTCGTCGTCCACGGCGCCAAGGGACTCGTGAACGGCGTCGTCGGCCGCAAGCCCTCGCACAAGATGAGCAAGGACGAGCGCTCCAAGGCGCCCGACCTCTCAGACCAGTGGCTCGACCTCGGCTGCTCCACACGCGACGAGGCGCTCGCCCTCGTGCAGATCGGCGACCCGATCACGTTCCCGCCGAACTTCCTGCCGCTCGCCGGCGGCCGCTACGCCTCGCCGGCGTTCGACAACCGCGCCGGCGTGTACGTGTGCCTGCGCACGCTCGAGCACTACGCCGCGGCGCCGGCCGAGGCCGACCTCACGGCGCTGCTCACGGTGCACGAGGAGACGACGTTCATGGGCGCCAAAGCGATGGCCATCCGCTGGCAGCCGGACGTGATCATCGTCGTCGACGTGGACTTCGCCAGCGACGACCCCGGCCTGGACGCCAAGAAGCTCGGCGGCGAGGTCAAGCTCGGCGCCGGACCGGTGATCCACCGCGGCGCCGCCGGCAACCTCGCGCTCACCGACCTCGCCATCGCGGTCGCCAAAGACGAGGGCATCCCGGTGCAGGTCAAGGCGATGCCCGGCAACACGTCGACGGACGCCGAAGAGCTGATGGCCGCCGGCAACGCGGCGACGCTGTCGTTCAGCATCCCGGTGCGCAACATGCACTCGGCGTTCGAGGTCACGCAGCCGGACGACGCCGAGGCCGGGGCGCTCCTGGCGGCCGCGGTGACGCGACGCGTCGCCGAGGGTGGCTGGGACGCCGGCCGCTTCATCCCGCGCGTCTGAGCGCGGGACCGGGCGGCTGTCAGCGCCCGGGGGAGGCGGCGCCGCCGCCGCTCAGCGCAGCGCGGCGGCAGTCCGTTCGGCCGCCGCCGCGACCGGCTCGGCCGGCGGCGCGCCCAGCGTGGACGCCAGCTCGCGCGCCATGACCGGCTGCCACTTGAGGCGGCCCGGCGCGAGCAGGTGGAACAGGTCGGCGAAGTCGCCGTCCGTGAGCTTCACGGCGTGCTCGACGTCGATGTAGGGCACGCCGTAGCGCGCGGCGAGCGCGCGCGCACGCTTGTGGTAGGCCGGCACCACGCCGTTCCAGGTCGGGCCGGCCGCCGAGGCATTGAGCGGCTGGTCGTACAGCACGACGCTGTAGCCGCGCTCCTGCGCCAGCTTGAGGACGTCCTCGCAGCATGGCGAAGTTGTAGTCCGCGTTCTGGCGATACAGCTTCGCGTCCGTGGCGAGCACGGTGAGGACGTTGCGCCGTTTGCCGAGGGGAGAAGCCCCGGTCGCGCCCCACGGGTAGTAGTGCGGCGCGTACTTGATCCGCGCGCCCCAGAGCGCCGTCCCGACTCCGATCCCGCGCTCGTGCAGGTACGAGCCCAGGTAGTCGAAGATGCCGGGGATGGCGCCTGCGGCATTGGCCGTCTTGCCGAAGTACTTCGGTCCGACCTGGTCCAGCCGCGGGCTGCGCACCAGGAGCGTGTGACCGGCGAGCAGGGACGCGTCCCGCGATGGTGCGCCGTCGAGGCGGATCGGCGCCAGCCCGATGGCGATCGTGGCCGGCCCCGGCGGCAGGTTGTCGACGAGCGCCAGCGTCATGGCCATGCTCTCCTGGTGGGCGGCGAGGCTCACGACCTGCACCGGCTGCTTCGCATCGTGGCCGATCTGCCCTGCGAGCGAGGCCTCGCTGACGATGCACTCCATGGTGCCGGAGCCACCGAAGAGATATACGGTGCGCGTGGCCGGCGGGTGCTCCTTGAGCTGCTGCACCTTGACGGAGACGTGCAGGTAGTCGTCGTGCGGGATGCGCAGGAGGCGGCCTTCGTCGACCGCGGTCAGGCCGCCGTCGAACAGGATGCCCTGCAAGACGAAGAGCGCGACCAGCGTGACGAGGGCGGCCGCGACCAGCACCAGCGGGTTGCGCTGACGAAAACCGCGGCCGAACGCCAGCCATGAGTCGGTGCTCTGTCCGTCACGGAGTGCCAATCTGTACCTCACAGGCTCCTTGGTGCTGATGGTCTCACAGGATGAACGCTCAGGGCCAGCAGGTGGTTCACAGGATGGCGCCATGGATCCACGCCAGCGGCAGACGCACCACGTTGAAGATGATCTTCAGAGCCTGCTGGATGTTCCCTGTTGAGACGAACGCATAGCCGAGCGCCACGAAGAGGAACGTCGCCGGGTAGCCCAGCCACTTGGTGACCTTCTCGTAGCCGGCAGCCGGCGGCAGGCCCGCCTTCTTGCGCTTCTTCTTGCGGGCCCGCTTCCACCGCTCCCAGCGCGCCACGACGACGAGACCGGTGCCGTGGTAGAGGCCCCAGGCGATCCAGTTCAGGTCGACCTGGTGCCACAGGCCCATGACCAGCATACTCGAGTACAGGCCCAGCCACGTCTTGCGCGTGAGGCCGAACGTCGGGAAGTACACGTTGTTGCGCACCCAGGTGCTGAGCGAGATGTGCCAGCTGTGCCAGAACTCGCTCAGGTTCTTCTGCCAGAACGGGAAGTGGAAGTTCTCCATGATCCGGAACCCGAAGAGGCGCGAGAAGCCGACGGCGAGGTCGGTGTACGCGGAGAGGTCGAAGTACGCGCGCACGAACACGATGATGCAGTACGCGAGCGGCCACCACCAGCCGACGTGGTGCGGGTTGAAGTCGGTCTTGCCGATGGTCGTGATGATCTTGCCGAAGAAGATCGAGAACAGGAAGTCGACGACGAAGACCTTCTTGAAGTAGCCCAGCGCGATGCGCCGCAGGCCGTAGTAGAACTCCTGGCGCTCGAAGCCCACGGTGCGCTTCTCGTAGAAGCCCTGGTACGTCTCCAGCGGACCCGCCGGGAACGCCGGGATCCACATGATGAACGCCGCCAGCCGCAGCAGGTTGTTCTCCTCGATCACGCCGCGCATGCAGTCGAAGATGTACTGCAGCATGCGGAACACGAAGTAGCTGATGCCCAGCGGCATGATCAGGTGGCTGACGATGGGGTCGTTGGAGCCCCAGATGGCGCTGGCCCCCGTGTGCCCGTACTTGCCGATGCCCAGCGTCACGAGTGCTATGACGATGCCGATGAGCACCACCCGGCCGCCGCGCAGCTTCTTCTTGCGCTTCAGATCGACCAGCTGGTGCGTGACCAGCACAAGCCCGAGGGCGATGCCGGCGAAGATCGGGTTCAGGAGGGCCAGTACGGCGACGCTGACGACGAGCATGAAGATCAGCCGGTAGACGTCCTTGCGCAGCAGCAGCCAGAAGACGAGCAGCGCGACGATCACCACCGGGATCAGGTACAGCGTGAAGTAGATCTTCACCCGCTACTCCCTCCAGAGTCCGTGCTGAGGAGCGGGGCGAGCTCCTTCGCCAGTGCATGTTGCCAGATGACGCGCCCGGGCGCGATGAGATGCGAGAGGTCCTGGAAGTCGCGGCTCGGGATGTCGAGCGTCTTGTTGAGGTCGACGTACCGGACTCCGTACTTGCCGGCCAGCGCCGTCACCGGCTCCTGGTATTGCCGCTGCGAGGCGGCGAAGCTGTCGCCGACGATCTGCTCGTTGAGCGGCAGCTCAACGAGCACGACGCGCACGTGGCGCTCGCGGGCCTGCTTCAACAGCTCCTCGAGCATCTGCAGGTTGGCGGCCACGTTCTGGTCGAAGACGGGGCGGCGGCTCGTGTTCCACGTCGTCACGAGCCGCCTCTTCTGGCTGTTCGAGCGCCGCGTCGCCGCCGAGTACCGGTGGAGGGCGTACTCGATGCTCGGCGGCTTTCCCTCGACCAGGCCGACCGCGTGCGTCTTGGCCCACCCGGTGATGTACGACCAGATGCCGGGCAGGATGGTGTACTGATACTTCCCGAGTCCCCAGTGGGACGAGACGAAGGACTGCACGGCGCGGCTGTCCAGCAGCAGCTCGCGGCCCTGGGCCTGCACGGCGTTCGTCTGCCTGGTCTCCGTGAAGCGGCCCAGGTTGATGCCGACCAGCATCCAGGCCGGCGTGCGCGACGTGTCCGGCACGCTGTCCACAACGGCCAGGCTCTCGGCGAAGTTCTGATTGATCGAGCCCAGGTCGTAGGCGGCGACGCTGGGGCCGCCGTCCTGCTTGATCTCGGCGGCGAGCGCGTCGCCGCTCACGATCGACTCGCGGGCGCTCGAGCCGCCGACCAGGTAGAGGCCCGGCAAGCTCGGCGGCTGCTGCCGCGCCCTGCCGACCATCCACGAGATGTACGTGAACGAGTCCTGGCGATTGCGCAGGGCGCGGTCGAGCGACACCGTCGTCCAGGCGCCGCTCGTGAACAGCCACTGGAAGCCGAGCAGCGCCGGTACGAGCAGCAAGCCGGCGACGATCAGCACGAGCGGATTGCGGTTGCGGAACCCGCGCTTGAAGGCGCCCATCAGCGCGTCGTCCTGAGCGTGCCGTCCTTGTAGAGCGCGGCCAGCCGGCGGGCGAGCTCGGCCTGCCAGATCGCCCGCCCCGCGGGCCGCAGGTGCGACAGATCGAGGAAGTCACGGCTGGGGAGGTCGAGCTGGGCGTTGAAGTCGAGGTACGGCACGCCGAACTTGTCGGCGATGGCCTTGGTGGGCGCCTGGTAGGCTGCGATCGCCTTGGCGAAGGCGTCGCCGACGATCTGCCGGTTCCACGGGAGCTCGACGATGACGATGTCGAGGCCGCGCGCCTTACCCTCGGCGATCAGGCCGTCGAGCATCGCCGCGTCGAACGCGTGGACCTTCTTGAACGCGGGGTAGTACTGCGTGAGCCACTGCTTCACCAGCGCGCGCTTCTCGGAGTCCGGCAGAGTCTTGCGCGTGTCGAACGCGTGCACCTTGTACGGCTTCTGGTGCAGCTTGCCCTTGAGGAGCGCGTTCTCGCGTTGCTGCACGTAGGAGGTGAGCGCCGAGAAGATGCCCGGCAGGATCGTGTACGAGTACTTCTGCTCGCCCGAGTGCGCGGTGACCCAGCGGCGCAGCGAGTCGCTCTTGAGCAGGAGCTCGCGGCCGATGACCTGGTTGTAGTTGCTCTGCGGGCTGGTCGTGAAGCGGCCGAGGTTCACGCCGACCAGCACCGTCGTCGGCGTGTCCGGCAGGTTGTCGAGGATCGCCCAGCTCTGCGCGTAGCGCTGCATGCGCGAGCTCAGGTTGTACGCGGCGATGCCGGGGCCGCCGTCCGCCTTGACCTCGGCGGCCAGAGAGGGACCGCTCACCAGCGCCTCGCGTCCGCTCGAACCGCCGAGCAGTACCGCCAGCGGCTGATCGGGCGGGTGCTCCTTGAGGTGCCCGACCGTCCACGAGACGAACATGTAGTCATCGGTCGAGTTGCGCTCCCAGCGCTGTGCGGCGATCGCCGTCCAGGCGCCGCTGGTGAAATAGCTCTGAATGGCGAGAAGCGCCGGCACGAGGAGGGCCAGCGCCGCGACGAGCACCAGGGGGTTCCGGTTGCGCAGGCCCCTCCTGAAGCTGCTCACCCCAGCTCCTCGACGAGCAGAGCCTGCAGCTCCGCCCTGATCGCCTTTCCGGATCCGGTGCGCGGGATCGCCTCGACGGCGATGACGCGGCTGGGCAGGGACGTGGACGGCAGCACGCCGCGCAGCTCGCGCAGGAGCTTTGAGGCTCTGAAGCCGTCCGGCTCGTGCGGGACGACGAACGCGACCGGCACGTGGCCGAGGATCTCGTCCGGAGCGGCGACCACGGCGACGTCGGCGAAGCGTCCGAGCCCCTGCAGCGCCTCCTGCACGTGGATGATGCTGACCTTCTCGCCGCCGCGCTTGATGATGTCGTCCTTGCGCCCGGCGATCCACACGGCGCCCGTCTCGTCGACTTTGCCGAAGTCACCGGTCTTGAGGCCGTGATCCGTCAGCGTCTTCGCGGTGATGCCCGGCTCGTCCAGGTAGTCCTGCATGAGCAGCGAGCCGGTCACGTAGAGCTCGCCCTGCTCGCCGGGCGCGGCCTCCGTGAGGTCGCCGCGCCGGGCGACCACGCGCATGTCTCCGATGGGCCGGCCGACTGAGCCGACGCGCACGTCGAGCTCGGCCGGCGGCAGGATGCACAGCCGGCCGCTGACCTCGGTGAGGCCGTACATGTTGAACAGGCCGATGCCCGGCAGCACGCTTTGGAACTTCTCGATCACCGGCAGCGGCAGGTGGTCGCCGCTGCTCACCCAGAAGCGCAACGGGTGCTCGCGCGGCTCCTCCATCGGCTCCACCACGCGGACCAGATGGGCCGGCGCGCCACCGAATCCGGTGCAACCCTCCGCCTCCATCTCGTCGAGCAGGCCGGTGCCGAAGTAGAAGCCGAGCTGGCCGGCCACGCCCCCGCCGCTCGCCAGCAGCGTGAGGAAGTGGCAGATGCCGCTGGTGAAGTACGGCGGCGTGTTGATGAAGATGCGGTCGCCGGCCTCGAGCCCGAGCGTGAGGGCGACGTGCCCGGCGTTGCTCGAGACCGCCCTCAGCGTCTGGCGCACACCCTTGGGCAGCCCGGTCGTGCCGGACGTGAACATGATCATCGCGATCTCGTCCCCGGTGACGGCCTTGAGCTCGCCGGGGGCAGCGGCCGCAGCAGCTTCGCCGCCGGCCGCGCGCACGCCGTCCACGAGGCCGTCTGCGTCGGCGGTGACGACGAGCCGCACGGGACCGTCGTCCGGCGTCGGGCAGGTCGCGTCGTCCGGTACCAGAATGACGTCCGGCCGGGACTTGCCGACCAGCCAGTCCACGTCGTGCTGCGGCAGGCTCGTGTTGAGCGGGACGACGACCTGCCCGGCGAGCCAGGCGCCCAGCATGCAGACGAAGAACTGGTCGTACTCCTCAAGCACGAGCGCGATGCGGGCGCCGCGCCGGCCAGCGGCGGCCAGGAGTGACGCCGCGACTCGCGTCGCCCGCGCCTCCATGTCCGCGTAGGTGTAGGTGCGCCCGCGCGTGCGCAGAAGCGTCTCGCCGGCGCGCTCGGCCGCGAAGCGGCGCAGGCGCGCGACGGCGTCGGTCATCAGTGGCTCGGGCGTCATGAGCGCGTAGCTGGGGTCAGAAGCCGACGTATCTGAACTCGGTGAGCTTGTCGCCCACCAGCACGGCCACCGTGATCGCCAGGAACAGCAGGAACCAGAGAAACGTCTGCAGGCTCAGACCGAGCCCGTAGTAGAACCACTGGGCGCGAGGCTTGGCCGGCTCCGGGCTCTCCGTGCCCTCCGCCGGCCGCTGCTCTGTATCAGTCTCAGGCATCGCCCGCCTTCTTGCGCGCGACGTAGGCCAGCATGTGGTTCACGGTGTCCAGGTTCTCGTAGACGATGTCCATGGGCCTCACCTTGATCTCGAACTCCTCCTCGAGAAACGCGATGAGCGCCGTGAGGTTCATGGAATCGAGCAACTGGTCACGGAAGAGCGACGTGTCGGCGGTGACCTCGTCTTCTTCAAGGTCGGCCTCGTCGCGGATGAATTCGAGGATGGTATCGGCGTCGGCCATGTCGGTTCCTTCCCGGTCTGGGCGAGGGTCAGGTACGGGTGCCCTGGCTGTAGGAGAACTGCATGTAGTTCTCGAAGCCGGAGGCCTCTTTGCCCGCCTTGATCACCCCGGCGAGCGTGAACACGCGCTGCGCGGTCTGGAAGCCCTGCTCGAGGCCCCACTCGTCGCTGAGGACGTGCCCCCTACCTCCGGCCCAGCCGTAGGCGCCGAACTGACAGGAGCCGTCGCCGTTGCCCACGACGAGGCAGCCGTTGCGCACGAAGGGCAGCCACGTGGCCAGGATCGCCGTCTCGGCGCCGCCGGAGCGGCGGCCGGCCGTGGCCAGCACGCCGACCGGCTTGTCGGCGAGCCTGAAGTCCTGGTGCCGCAGCGGGCGCGTGCGCATGATGAACCTGGAGAACAGGTCGGACGGCAGACCGAAGTAGACCGGCGTGGCCACGAGGATGCCGTCGGCGGCCACCATCGCGTCGAGGATGCCCTGCACGTCGTCCTCCTGCTCGCGGACGCAGGGGATGAAGGTGCCGTCCTTCTTCTTGCCGCAGACGTTGCACGCCTTGCACGGCTCGATGTGCAGGTCACGCAGGCTGATGACCTCGTGCTCGCAATCGCCGGGGTAGGCGGCGTCGAGCTTCTCGAAGGCCGTATCCAGCATGATGCTGCTGTTGCTGTTGTCGCGGGGGCTGCAGTTGAGCCCCAAGAGCCGCACCGTCATGCTTCGTGCTCCTCTCCGTGCACGGCCCCCCGACGAACACGAAGGGCAGAAGGGAAACGTCATGCCCGCAGTCGCCGTACGGGAACGCAATCGTACCAGACGTCCGGCTCGCGCGCGCCCGCAACACGCCCGCGCAAGGCGATACACAGGCGTTTCACAGGAAGTGGTGCCGGAGGTGGGACTCGAACCCACACGCCCTTTCGGG
Source organism: uncultured Thermoleophilia bacterium (assembly GCA_963798285.1). Classification (GTDB taxonomy): domain Bacteria; phylum Actinomycetota; class Thermoleophilia; order UBA2241; family UBA2241; genus CAIXSE01. The sequence continues at coordinate 101,858 of CAWCSR010000003.1, forward strand.
GCACCCGATTTTGAGTCGAGCGCGTCTACCAGTTCCGCCACACCGGCACGGTGTCGTCCGCAGGAGAGCCATCCCTTGACCACTCGCAGCCGCGCGGCGCCATTGGAACAGACTGCCGACCTTGTCCGGCTTTCGCCATCGCGGGTGCTGCGTGCCTATTCTGACGTATCCCGACCACCTTGTGCATCTTCGGAGTCTGGATGATCGTTCAGCCGGGTTGTGACGGCCGGCTCAGGGTCGAGGCTGGTGTGCACCATCAGGCAGACACGCGCGACTCAGGAAGTCACTCAGTCTGGCCGGCAGCCACAAGCTCCGGGGCGTCGGCGACGGGCTGCTCCGGGGCGCCAGCGACGGGCTGCTCCTGGGCTTCAGCGACGGGCTGGCCAGCGGTCGCGGCCGTCGACTGCTCTTCGTCCTCGAGAGGGTCGTCCTCGTCGAGGCCCTGCTTGAAGCCGCGGATGCTCTGGCCGAGTGAGCGACTGAGCTTGGGCAGCCGCTGCGCCCCGAAGAGAAGGAAGACGACGAGGGCGATGATGAGCAGTTCAGGTACGCCGATATCAGGCACGAAGACTCTCCAGTGTCCGAGGTCCGGCTCGCGCTCCGCGAGCCGTCTCTTGCCTTGAGCCGAGTATGGAACCGGCGGAACAGGGCTGCAACTTCGCCCGGCGGTCGTGCTGGGACGAAAGGTCCCGGCGCGCGCCGGGCGGCGAGAACGGAGACGGCCGCCGGGAGCTCGTGAGGAGCTCCCGGCGGCCGTCGCGGTCCTGCGCCGGCGCCTGTGAGCGCCGGCGCGGACTCAGACGATCAGTACTGCGAAGAGTATGTCGTGGTCCACATGGACGGACCCATGCCCTTGCTGAGGGCGTAGGCGGTCGCGAAGATCTGCGAGCTACCGTCGTAGATGCTGTCGCCGCGCCACGGGTTCCAGCTCGAGGACCAGGTGCCCGTGTAGTACTGGAACAGCCCCTTGAAGGAGGTGCTGGACCCGGCGTACTGCTGGCCACCGGACTCGCGCATCATCATGCGGTACATGCCGTCGGCCTTGACGTGGTACTTGGCCGCGGCGACCTTGATGATCGGCATCCACTGCTGGTCGGCCTCCCAGCGGGCCATCTGAAGCTCGAAGCGGTACTGCTTCGCGATGCGCTGCACGCGCTGCGTCCAGACGTGGACCGCGTGCCGCGCCCGGCTCACCTGCGCCTTGAGCTGGTCGACCGTGAGGCCGGCCGGGGTGGCGGCAGGAGATGGCGTGGCGGCCGGGGTGGCCGTGGCGACCGGACCGGCGGAGGTGGCGACGCTGGTCGTGGAGCCGATCACAGCGGCGGACAGGGCGGCCTCGGCGGCCTTCAGGCGGTGGGTGGAGTGGCGGAGGGCCTGCTTCGCTGAGCGGAGCTGGTCCTTGAGGGAGGCCGCCTCGGCCTTCTGAGGCACGGCGATGGCGGCCAGGGCGGTGGCGACGACGATGATCGCGACGATGGCGATCCAGCTCTTCCTTCGACTCACAACGTCCTTTCGACGCGGTTTCCCCTCGGGCAGCGGTATCTGACCTGTGCAGAAGGGGGCGGTCGGCGTCGGAACCACGCTGAGCCCGCATGCGCACGCCGCAAGGGTGAAGGGGGAAGAAGGAGGGCGAACAGAATGTGGGGGCGCGCCAGACGCCTCGTTGTTCGTTCGGGGAGTTAGTTAAGCAGGAGTGGACGCTTCGTGCAACCCGAGAGCGTTGCGCAGGCTCGCTTCGACGATCCAGCCGGCGACGTGGGTGCGCTCCTGCAGGACCGAGAAGCCTGCCTCACGTGCAAACGTCACCGTATCTCTGTCGAGCCGGCACCCGCCGGCGACGGCGGCCCACGCCGGGGCCGCCAGCTTCTGGACGGCCCGCCCCGGCTCCCAGTGGAGGTGCACGTGTTCGAGCAGCAGGAGAGCGCCTCCGGGGACGAGGACCCGGCGGAGCTCGGCGAGCGCCGCCGCCGGGTCGGCCACCGTGCACAGCGCGAACGCACTCACGGCCGCGTCGAAGCTCGCGTCAGCGAAGGGCAACTCCTCCGCGCGGCCATCGACCACCGTCACCCGGGCGGCGGCCCGCGCCGCCCGCCGCCGCGCCCGCTCGCGCATGGAAGCATCGGGCTCCAGCGCTGTGACCTCCGTGCCCGGGGCGTACCAGCGGAACTGCGCGCCGGTGCCCGAGCCGATCTCGAGCACGCGCCCGCGCGCGGTCGCCGCGAGGCGACGCCGCCAGTCGCCGATGGCGGCGCGCTCGAACGGCCACATGACCGCGTCGTACAGGGCGGCGCTGCCGCCGGCAGGGGTTGAGATTCGGGGCTCCATCCTGAACACTTATGCTGTCCTTCCGCGTCCTCCGGTTCATGCCCCGCCGGCCGGCGCCACACGCATGGGGCGGTGGGTGGGATGGCCGGCCTGTTCGACTTCATGAAGTACGACAAGGACGACCCCGGCGCGGAGGTCGACGAGGAGACGGCGTTCGAGCTGCGCCGTCTCGCCAACCTGTTCCTGCTCTCCGGCGTGACGCTGGCGCTGTTCGTCCTGCGTGCGTTCGCGGAGGCGCTGCTCCGTGACCTTCATCCCCCACGGCGTGTACGTCGCCTGGGGCGCTCATCCTCCTCATCGGCTGGGCGGCCACCGAGGTCTACGGCGTCTACGTCACCTTCACGGCGCGCCGCTGGGGCTGGTTCGTGCTCTGCCTCATCCCCGTCACCTGCGTGCCCGGTCTCGGTGGCCTACGCGTGGATCCGCCGCCAGGAGATCGAGCGCGCCGTCCTCGGTGACGAGCGCGCGCCGGCCGCGCGCCAGCGTCGCGGCGGCCGGAAGAAGCGCTGAGCGACACGCCTCCACCTCGCAAGCGCCACCCGTGGCGCGCGGCGATCGTCTTCCTGGTCATCGTCGTGGCGCTGTTCCTCATCGTGCCGCGACTGGCCGGCCAGAAGCACGCGCTCGAGCTGCTGCAGGACGCCACGCCCGCCTGGCTGGCGGTGGCGGTCGCGGTCGAGTGCGTCTCGCTCTTCTTCTACTCGCTGCTCTTCCGCCGCCTGCTCGACCTCCTCCGTACCCTCTGTCGCTCGGCCTGGCGCTGCGCATCAACCTCGCCGGGCTCGCGGCCGCCCATCTCTTCTCCGCCGGCGGCGTGGGCGGCGCGGCCGTGACCTACCGCGTGCTGCAGAAGCGCGGCATGCCCCACTCCCTCGTCCTGATCGCGGTGATCTTCCAGAACGCGTTCGCGTACATCGTGCTCTTTGCGCTCTTCGGCGCCGGCCTCACGGTGCTCATCCTGCGCGGGCAGGGCGGCGACGCGGCGGAGGTCGTCGCCGGCATCTTCGTCCTCCTGCTGCTCGGCGGCCGCCGGCTACGGCTTCTGGCTGCTCAGCCATCCCACGTCGCTGCGCCGGCGCGCGCACAAGGTCGTGGGCTGGCTCGAACGCCGGATCAAGCGCCTGGACGTGGACCCTTCCCAGCTGAACGAGTGGCTGGACGGAGTCGTGGACGGCTGGCGGCGCCTGCGCCGCGTAGGCTGGAGGCACGTAAGGACGCTGGGGCTCGCCGGCGGCTACTGGGCCTTCGACATCGGCTGCCTGCTCCTGGTCATGCTCGCGTTCCACCAGACGCTCTCGCCCGACAGGGTGCTGATCGCCTACGCCGTCGCCAACGTGGTCGGCACCTTCTCCCCCACGCCCGGCGGCCTCGGCGCCGTGGAGGGCGTCATGATCGCGCTGCTCGTGGGCTTCGACATGCCGTCGGCGGCGGCTGTCGCGGTGGTCCTCGTGTACCGCCTGATCAACTTCTGGCTGCCGATCCCCGCGGGGCTTGCCACCTACCTCAGCGTTCGCTAGCTTGCCCGTTCCATCCCCGGGGCCCCGCACCCCGCCTGCGCTCAGTCCTGCCACGCACGGCCTCGCGCACCCTGTGGTACTGTCGTGACCTTGGCGGAAGGGCCTGCCGACCCTGGGGGGAACGCCATCAAGAAGACGCTCCGCCACATCATCGTCTTCGCGGTCATCGTGCTGGCGCTCTACCTGCTGCTGCCCAAGCTCGTCGACACGCAGGAGACCGTCAAGTACGTCTCGCAGGCCAGCTACGTGCTGCTCGCGCTCGCCGTCGCCCTCGAGATCGTGGCGCTGGCCGGGTACGCCAACCTCTTCCGCTACATCCTGCGCGTGCTCGACATCCGCCTGCGCCTGCGCGAGGTCTGGGCGATCACGCTGAGCGGCCTGGCCGTGAGCCACATCCTCTCGGCCGGCGGCGTCGGCGGCTGGGTCGTGACCTACAACGCGCTCATGAAGCACAAGGTGCCGCACGGCATCATCTTCGTCGCCATCGCGGCCCAGCAGTTCTTCAACTACGTGGTGCTCTGGTTCTTCTTCGCGATCGCGATGGTCTACCTGATCCTCGTGCGCGGCGGCGACTCGATCTTCGGCTACCTGGCGGGCATCGTGCTCATCGTGCTCATCCTGTGGCTGACGCTCTACGGCGTGTACCTCTACAACCACCCCACGCGGCTGCGCCTGCGGGCGGCGCAGGTCGGCCCGTCTGGTGAACCGCGTGACGCGCCGCGAGGTGGTCAAGGAGCGCCACATCGACGGCTGGATCGACAACCTGCTGATCGGCATGCGGCGCATGACCGGCCACCGCGGGGTCGTTCCGGAACACCCTTCTGTCCGCCTGCGTCTTCTGGTCCTTCGACGTGCTCTGCCTGTGGTGCACGTTCGCAGCGTTCGGCTACACGATCGGGCTCGGCCACCTGCTCGTGGGCTACGTGGTGGCGTACTCCATCGGGACGCTGGCGCCGACGCCGGGAGGGCTGGGCGCCATCGAGGGCATCATGATCGCGCTCTACGTGAGCTTCGGCGTGCCGTCCGCCGTCGCCGTCGCCGTCGTGCTCGTCTACCGCATCATCAACTTCTGGCTGCCGATCCCGCCCGGCTTCATCGCCTACGCGGTCGTGCGGCCGGGCCGCCGCCCGATCGCCGAAGGCGAGGTGGAGGCGGCGGCCGACGAGGCCCCCGAAGAGCTCCTGAGCCGGTGAGCGGAGCCGCGGCGGTGAGCCACGGCGGTGAGCCGCTGCGCTGCGGTGGGCGAGCTCAGGAGCCGGTGAGCCGGTACAGCTTGAGCACCGGCCCGCGCTCGCCCGGGCCGGGACGGAACTCCTTGACGAGCTGCGCCTGAGCGGCGAGCTGCTCGTAGAACGCCACCGCCGTCGGGTACACCTCAGGCGCGGCGAGCACCCTGTCGTAGATCCGGCTGCTCACCACGACGTACCCGACGTCCTGCCGCCGCAGCCGGGTGAGGTCGCGCGAGCGGTCCGGCATGCCCGGCGCCGGCAGGTTGAGCCGGACCACGCGGTAGGCGACCGGGTCGAGACCGGCCGCCCGGTAGTGGTCGAGCGCGTCCTCCCGCACCAGCGGCGGGCCGTAGTTCTCCATCGCGATCAGCGAGCCGGCCGGCACGTGCTGCTGGATCCACTCGCGGGCCACGCGCGCGCGTGTCCGTGCCGCTGAGGTCGCGGACGAAGGCGACCGAGGACGAGAGCGGCAGGACGAAGGCCACGGCGAGCACGACCGCGGCCACGGGGACGCGCGAAGCGCCGGGCGCGAGGCCGCAGCCAGCACGACCGCCTCGACGCAGAGCCGCGCCGCCAGCAGGACGAGCAGCGGCACGATCGGCAGCAGGTAGCGGTCGGCGAGCTCCTTCCAGGTGCTGATGTAGACGAAGTACACGACGACGTAGGGCGCGACCATGAGGTCGAAGCGGGTGCGCCGCCAGAGCGCCCAGCCGACGCCGGCGACGCCGAGGACGACCAGCACGACCCCGATGGCGCCCGTCGAGGTTGGGCGTCACGTTGAACCAGAAGCCGTTGCCGGTGTGCTCGAAGCCCAGCCAGCCCTCTGCCCATGATCTGGCTCTGGCGGCGGAAGTCGCCGGAGGAAGTGCGGCGCGTCGAGCACGATGAACGGCGACGCGAGCGACGAAGGCGGCCGCCATCGGCAGGTAGAGCCGCACGACGAGCAGCCGCAGCCAGACGAGCACCGTCCGGCCGCCGGCCGCGACGCGCGCGGCGGCCTCCGCGCGGCACGCGTAGACGGCCGCCACGGTCGCCGGCAGGACGAGCACACCGAGGTTGTACTTGGTCGACGTGGCGAGGCCGGCGGCGACCGCACCGGCGACGAGCCAGCGCGCGGCGTGTCGCCGCGCCGGCCCGCGACGTCTCGCCGTCCGTGAGCCGCGCGGCCGAAGGCGCACCACCGCCGGCCGGGCGGCGCGCAGCAGCAGCACCAGCGCGAGGAGCGAGAACGCGACCGCCGTCATGTCGGTCACCGCCATGTGCGAGTAGGCGACCGCCAGCGGCGCCGACCGCCAGGAGCAGCGCCGCGATGAGGCCGGCCGGGCGGCCGAAGGCGTCCCGGCCGAGCCGGTACACGAGGTAGACGGAGGCCGTGCCCATGGCCACCGACAGCAGCCGGCCGAGCAGGAAGTACGGCCCCTGGTCGACGACGAACGACGGTCTGGCGGAGGAAGTCGCCGTGGCCGAGCAGCCACCAGACCGGCGTCGGCCAGCAGGTACAGCGCGCCGGTCAGGTAGAAGTACAGCGACGGGTAGAAGAAGAACTGCGGGTCGAGGTGGCCCTGCGCGGCGTGGAACGCCTTGGGAACGACCATCGCTCTCGTCGGAGTTGACGAAGCTGTACGGAAGGCCGTAGGCGATGCCCTTGAGGCGCAGCGCCAGGGCCAGGACGAGGATGGCGGCCAGAAGGATGCCGGCGACGCCGAGGCGACCCGGCCGCCGGAGGAGCGGCTCACGCGCCGCCGGCGGGAGTGGTGATCGCGCCGCCGTTCGCGTCGTCGCGGAAGCAGCTCATGCGCCGCCAGCGTTGTGGCGGACGAGCGCGGCGGGCAAGTCGTCGTGGTCCACGGCGTGCGTCCGCGCCCCGCGTCAGGCGAGGCGCTCCTTCATGATGGCGACGCCGGCGCTCGTGCCGACCCGGACGGCGCCGGCGCTCACCATGCGCTCGACGTCCGCCGCCGTGCGGATGCCGCCGGACGCCTTGACGCCGATGCGCGCGTCGAGGCAGTCGCGGAGCAGCTCGACGTCCTTGACGGTCGCCCCGTGGGGGCCGAGCCCGGTGGACGTCTTCACGAAGTCCACGCCCGCCTGCTCGCAGATGTGGCAGGCCAGGCGCTTCATCTTGTCGTCCAGGTAGCACGTCTCGATGATCGCCTTGACGATCGACGTGCGCCGCGGCCGAGGTTGCTCGCCGCGCACGCGCACCGCGCGCACGACGCCGGTGAGCTCGTCGCGCACGAGCCCGAACTCGCCGGAGAGGAACGCCGGCACGTTGATGACCACGTCGATCTCGTCGGCGCCGCGCTGGACCGCGTCGTCGGCCGCGAGCGCCTTGATCTTCGGCGTGTCGGCCCCGAAGGGGAACGAGATGACCGTGCACGTCTTGACGTCCGCTGCCGCGCAGCAGGTCCGCCGCGAGCGGCACGAAGTGCGGGAACAGGCAGACGGCCGCGAAGTGGTACCTGGCGGCCTCGCGCAGAGCCGTTCGACGTCGGCGCTCGTGGCGTCGGCGCGCAGCAGCGTGTGATCGATGGTCTTGGCGAGTTCTTCGGCCTGCACGTCTCGACCTCCGGACAGCTGCACGGACAGGCGGAGCGGGGCGAGTATAGCAGCCGGGCGCGACGCTAGAGAAGCCGCTCGATGTACCGGTCGTCGCGGCGCCAGCGCTTGCGCACCTTGACGCGCAGGTCGAGGAAGACGTGCACGCCGAGGATGGCCTCGATCTCGTGGCGCGCGCCGCTGCCGATGGCCTTGACCACGCGCCCGCCCTTGCCGACGACGATCGCCTTCTGCGACTCGGTCTCCACGATCACGCTGGCCTCGATCTCGACCAGCGGGCGGTCCGTGCGCTCGGTGATCGAGCCGACCTCGGCGGCGATGGCGTGCGGCACCTCGTCGCGGGTGAGCCGCAGGGCCTGCTCGCGCACGAGCTCGGCGATGAGCAGCTCCAGCGGCTGGTCGCTCTGCTGACCCTCGGGGAAGTAGACCGGGCCCGGCGGCATGGCCGCCGCCAGCCGGGAGAGCACGTCGGCGAGGCCGTCCCCGCGCAGCGCCGAGACGGCCAGGACCTCGGCGCCCGCCGGAGAGCGGCGCGCGCCTCCTCGAGGCGCGCGCCCAGCCGGGGCCCGTTCACGAGGTCGATCTTGTTGAGCGCGACCACGGCCGGATGGCCGGCCGCGGCGACCGCCTGCGCGATGTAGCGGTCGCCGGCGCCGAACGTCTCGGTCGCGTTGAGCAGCACGAGCGCGGCGTCGACCTCGCCCAGCGCGTCGTCGACGGTGGTCTGCATGCGCCGCGTGAGCGAGTCGAAGGGCTTCTGGAAGCCCGGCAGGTCGAGCAGGACGACCTGACAGGCATCGAGCGTGACGACGCCGGTGATGCGCCGCCGCGTGGTCTGCGGGTGGTCGCTGACGATGCTGACCTTGCGCCCCACGAGGGCGTTGACCAGCGTCGACTTGCCGACGTTCGGCCGGCCGAAGACGGCGACGAACCCGCTGTGGAAGTCCTCAGGCACTCGCGCCTCCATCGGGTAGAGCGAAAAGGCGCCGTGAGCAGGTCGCTGAGCCGCACGACGGTCAGCTCTCCGGCGGCACGGACGATGAGCTCGGGGTCGCCGAACTCGGCGAGCGCCTGCAGGCAGAGCCCGCAGGGCAGGCAGTCCGAACCGTCGAGCGCGGCGACGGCGACGAAGCGCAGCTCGCGCTCGCCGTGCGTCACGAGCGCCGCGAGCGCCGCCCGCTCCGCGCACAGACCGGCGGGATAAGCGGCGTTCTCGACGTTGGCGCCGTGGTGGCTGCGGCCCGACGGGCCGACCGCCACGGCGCCTACCGCGTACCCGGAGTACGGCGCGTAGGCGTTCTTCGCCACGGTCAGCGCCTCCTGGAACAGGAGGCGTTCGGCGAGCTCCGGCGCGCGGCTCATCGACCGACGCAGTGGGCTTCTCGAGCGGTCATCCGAAGGCGAACCGCTCATATCGGGTACCAGACGCGGAAGAGCAGCGCGGTGATGGCGATGCCGAGCGCCGCGCCGACCGCCACCTCGGTCACCGAGTGGATCTTGGCCTGGATCCGGCTCTGGGCCACGAGCGCGGCCAGGAACAGCGTGATCGCCGAGATCGGCAGCGCGAAGGTGGTGCCGGCGGCGACGAAGGTCACCGCGACCCACGCCGCGAAGGCGAGCGCGGCGTGCACCGACGGCAACCCGCCCCGGAAGGCGGTGCCACGGTGGGTCAGCGCCTTGAGCGCGATGGCCGCCAGGATGACGATGAACAGCGAGATCACGGTGACGTCGATCGGCGAGCCGCGGAGCTTGCTCAGGATCGTGTACGGGACGCTGGTGATCTTGTCGTAGAAGACGAGGTAGGCGACGGCGACGGCGTTGACGGCGGCGATGAGCACGGCGCCCGCCGCCACGTCCTTGGCGATGCGGGCGCGCGGGTCGTCCTCGTCGGTCACGAGGTCGACGACGTGCTCGATGGCCGTGTTGAACATCTCGGTGATGAGCACGAACGAGATGGCGACCAGAAGCGCGATGACCTCCACGCGGGTGAGCGCGAAGAACAGGCCGGCCATGAGCACCAGCGCGGCGATGCCGAAGTGGATCCACATGTTGCGCTCGTAGCTGAGCGCGTGGACGATGCCGTCGAAGGCGAAGTTGAAGCTGGTGAGCAGGTTACCGCGACGTTGCGACAACGAGGCCCTCCCATTCGACGAGTTCGAGGACCTCGGCCTGGCGGAGTGCCATCTGGCCGGCGTCGGTCTCGTGGTCCCAGCCCAGCAGGTGCAGCGTGCCGTGCGCCAGCAGGACGGCGACCTCGAACGACGGCGGGAGGTCGTCGCCGCGCGCCTGCTCGAGGGCGCGGCGCGTGCAGATGACGATGTCGCCGAGCATCAGCGGCGGTCCGGCCGTGCCGGCGAGCACCGCCTCGGCCACATCGCCGAGATCCGGCGCGAGCGCGGCGATCACGACGGCCTCGGCCTCGCCGGGCGCTCCGGCGCCGTCAGTTGTGGGGTCGCCGGGCTCCCACTCCTCGAGCGGGAAGCTCAGGACGTCCGTCACCTCGTCCTTGGCGCGGTACTCGCGGTTCAGGTCGCGGATGCGCTTCTCGCCGACGAACTCCACGCCGACCTCCGCGCCGACCACGCCCTCCTCCTCGAGCACCTTGGCGACGAGACGCGCGACGAGCTCCTCGTCGATCTTCGTCCGCGTCGCGTTGACCACCTCGACCACGTTCATGAGCCCGGCTCCTCACGGCGGCCACCGTGCAGCGCCTGGCGCTGCGCCTTGGCCGCGTCGACCTCGTCGTCGTGCGCCTTGTACGCGTTGACGATGCGCTGGACGAGCTTGTGGCGCACCACGTCGTGGCCGTCGAACTGCACGACGCTGATGTCGTCTATCTCCTCGAGGACCTCGGTCACGGTGACGAGCCCCGAGGTCGCGGCTGTGCGGCAGGTCGATCTGGGTGACGTCGCCGGTGACGACCATCTTGCTGCCGAAGCCCAGCCGGGTGAGGAACATCTTCATCTGCTCCGGCGAGGTGTTCTGCGCCTCGTCGAGGATGATGAACGAGTCGTTGAGCGTGCGCCCGCGCATGAAGGCGAGCGGCGCGACCTCGATCTCGCCTTTCTCGATGAGCGCGGCGAGCTTCTCGCCGTCGATCATGTCGTAGAGGGCGTCGAACAGCGGCCGGAAGTACGGGTCGACCTTCTCGCTCACGGTGCCGGGCAGGAACCCGAGGCTCTCCCCCGCCTCCACGGCCGGCCGGGTGAGGATGATGCGCCCGACCTGCTTGCCGAAGAACGCGCTCACGGCCATCGCCGTGGCGAGGTACGTCTTGCCGGTGCCGGCCGGGCCGATGCCGAAGGTGATGGTGTTCTGGCGGATGGCGTCCACGTACAGCTTCTGGTTCACGGTGCGCGGGCCCACCTGGCGGCCCCGGTGCGTCCAGCACCACGTCGCCGTACACCTCGGAGGGCTTGCCCGACGAGTTGATGGCGATGTCCATGAGCGACTCGACGATGCCGGGGTTGATCGGACGCCCGCCGCGGATCACCGTGAGCAGCTCCTCGATGGCCGCGCGAGCCTTGTCCACGGCGTCGGTCTCGCCCTCGAGGATGAGGACGTTGCCGCGCAGCGTCAGCCTGCAGTCGAGACGCTGCTCGAGGATCTTGAGGTGCGCGTCGTGCTCACCGGCGAGGCTGAGCGCGGTGCTGTTGCCGTCGAGGTCGATGACTGTGCGTGACACGGGAGCCACCATCAGCCTCCCAGCCGCCCGCGGACCATGTCGCTGAGCTTCTTGCCGTCCGCGCGGCCGGCGACCTTGGGCTTGAGCCAGCCCATGACCTTGCCCATGTCCTTGGGCGTCACGGCGTCGGTGGCGGCGACGCCCTCGTCCACCAGCGCCTCGAGCTCCGCGTCGCTGAGCTCCTCCGGCATGAGACTTCTGAGGAGTTCCTCCTCGTACCGCTCCTGGTCGGCCAGGTCCTGACGCCCGGCCTCGTCGTACAGCGCGATCGCCTCCGCGCGCCGCTTGCGCTCGCGCTTGAGGACCGTGAGCTCGTCGGCCTCCGTGGGCTCCTTGCGGCTGTCGATGCGCTCCTTCTTGAGCGCCGCGACGAAGGAGCTGCAGGCCTCGCGGCGCCGCTTGTCGCCGGCCTTGAGCGCGGCGATGCCGTCGTCCTTGATGCGCTGTTCGATGGCGCCGAGCTCTCTCATACCATGCCTCCAAGGGCGGGCCCCGCAGATGACGTGCCAGTGCAGGTGCATGACCTCCTGGCCGGCGTTGGGGCCGATGTTCGTGATGACTCCGTAGCCGGTCTCCGCCACGCCGGCGGAGCGGGCCGTGGCGGCGATGAAGGCGAGCGGCGGCGCCTCGGTGCCCCGCTCAATACCTTGACCACGCTGGCTATCCATTCGTCTGCTCCCCGACCGGGCCGAGGACACGCCCCGTCACCCCGTCTGCGGTCGTCTCGTCGGCGACCACCCTGACCAGCTCGCCACGCCGCGCGGCGCCGCGCAGCGAGAACCGTACGTACTCCGAACTGTACCCCCTCCAGAGACCGTCGCGCCGCTCCTCGACCAGGACCTCCGCCTCGCGACCGAGCGTGGCCCGGCGCGCGGCCAGCGCGGCCGCCTCGGCGGCCGCGAGCGCGCGCCCCATGCGCTCCCTGACGACCGCGGCCGGCAGCTGCGGCAGCTCCGCTGCCGCCGTCCCCGGCCGCGGCGAATACGCGAACACGTGCGCGCGCCCGAAGAGGCCGCTCTGCAGCGTCTCCAGCGTGCGCGCGAACGCGGCCTCGTCCTCGGTGGGGTAACCGACGATCACGTCGGTACTGAGCATACCGTCCCCAGCCACGCGCCGCAGGCCCTCGACGACGCGCAGGTACCCGTCGAATGTGTACGGGCGATTCATCGCCCGCAGCACGCCGTCGTCCGCCGACTGCAGCGGCACGTGCAGGTGCCGCGCCACCCGCGGATGCTCGAGCGTCTGGAGCAGCCGCGCGTCCACGTGCCGTGGCTCGACCGAGGACAGGCGCACCCGCCGTAGTCCGTCGAGCTCGGCGATCGCGGCGACCAGCTCGGGCAGCCGCGCGTCGCCGTCGCGCCAGGCCCCCAGGTCGATGCCGCTGAGCACGACCTCGCCGCAGCCGCCGGGCGATGCCCGCGCGTGCTGACGCGAGCGCCTCAGCGAGCGACACGCTGCGAGGCTCGCCGCGCACCAGGCGCACGACACAGTACGCGCAGACCCCGGCGCAGCCGTCCTGCACCTTGAGCACGAGCCGCGTGCGCGTGCCCGGGGTGGCGCGCGGCGCCTCGGCCGGCGCGGGAGCACCAGGGGCGCCGGCCGGCTGCGGAGAAGCGCCGGCCTGCTGCCGAGCAGCCCCACATGCCTCGTCCGGAGTGGCGTCAGCCATGACGCCGTGGGTGGCATCACGAGTGGCTTCACCCACGACGTCATGGGTGGCATCACCAACGGCGCCTGTCCCTCCAGCGACATCCTTCGTCCCTGCAGCGCGATCGGCCGCACCGCTCTTCGCCAACCGTCCGGCCAGCGCCGCCCAGTCGGGCCGCGCGGCGACCGTCACACCGTCGCCCTCGAACTGCTCCGGGCGCAGCACCGCCGCGCAGCCTGCCACCACGACGTGCCTGCCGCCGGCGGCCGCGCGCCGGACCAGGCGCCGGGACTTGCGCTCGGCCTCGGCCGTCACGCAGCACGTGTGCACGACGACCACGTCGGCCGCACCCCAGGCCGTCACCGGCTCGAGACCGGCGGCGACGAGGCTCGCGAGAGCCTCCTCTCCGTCGGCCTGGCTGATCTTGCAGCCGACGAAGCTGGCGGCGACCTTGGTCACGCGCGCCTCGTGAGGTGCAGCGTGACCCAGGTGCCGTCGTCGGTGCGCGCCGCCTCGGAGAACGCCGGGAACGCCGCCAGCGCCTCGGCGGCCTGCTCGACGAGGATGCCGGACAGCAGCAGTTCGGCCGGCGGCGGGCTTGGTCGGCCCGCCGGCGGGCCCGGGCGGCCGGGCGACGAAGGCATCGCGCCCGGCTCCGCTCCGGCGCCGGTCGCGCCCTCCGCGGGCCGCCACCGCTCCGCCAGCCGCAGGATCGGGCGGAGCGCGATGTTGGCGACGACCACGTCGGCAGCCGGCATCGGGTAGCCGGGGTCGGTCGCGTCGCCCACCAGGAACGTCGGCGCGAGGTCGTTCATGGCCGCGTTACCGGCGGCGGCGTGCACGGCCACAGGATCGATGTCGATGCCGATCACCGGCGCGAACCCCAGACGGAGCGCGGCGAACGAGACCACGCCGGAGCCGGATGCCGAGGTCGAGCAAGGAGCCGGGCGTGACTGTCTGGATGAGCTCGAGGCACTGCCGCGTGCTCGCGTGCCCGCCGGTCCCGAAGGCGAGGCCGGCTTCGACGGCGATGTCCAGGAGGTCGTCACGAGCCGGATACCAGGGCGGGCGCACGTAGAGCCGCCCGATCACGTGCGGTTTGTGGAAGCGCCGCCAGGCGTCCTCCCAGCCCGGACGCTCGCGCGCGACCTCAAGGAGGCCGAGGGCGCCGATGCGCTTCAGCGCGGCGGCGACCTGGGCGTCGGCCTCGGCGCCGTCCTCCAGCCAGAAGACGAGCGTGCGCCCGTCGTCGTCCTCCTGCCAGCCGGCGGGCTGCAGGGCGAGGATCGCCGCTACTGCTTCAGGAGCGGCGTAGTCGAGCACCTGCTCGCCGGGACCGGACGCGTACGCCGCCTGACCGGACCAGTCGTCGTCGGGGTCCGGGCGGATCTTCGCGTCCGCCGGCGCGGGGGCGTCCGCCGGAGCCGGCGCGACCGCGGGCGCAGCGGTAGCCGCCGGGGGCGTGGGCCGCGCCCCCGCCGGCGGCTCCAGCCGCAGGGCGTAGCGCGTGTACTGAGGGCGCTTCACTGCCGGAAGACGGCGCGGACCTTGTCGAGGAAGCTCTGGTCGGGCTCGTAGGTGGCCTCGGTGCTCAGCGCGGCGAACTGGTCGAGCAGCTCGCGCTGCTCGTCGGTGAGCTTACGCGGGACGAGCACGTTGACCACGACCTTGAGGTCACCGCGGCCGTAGCCCTGGAGCACCGGCACGCCGCGGCTGCGATAGGACTTGACCTCTCCGGGCTGCGTGCCGGGCTTGAGCTGCACCTCGATGTCGCCGTCGAGGGCGGGCACGTAGGCGGTGGTGCCCAGCGCAGCTTCGACCATGGTGACGTCGAGCCGGTAGATGAGGTCGTCGCCGTCGCGCACGAAGTCCTCGTGCGGCTCGACCGCGATGGACACGTACAGGTCGCCGGGCCTGCCGCCGTGAGCGCCGGCCCCGCCCTCGCCGGCGAGCCTCAGCCGCTGCCCGTGCGAGATGCCCGCGGGCACCTCGACCGGCACGGTACGCGTCTGGCGCACGCGGCCCGTACCGAGGCACTTCTCGCACGGCTCCTTGACGATCGTCCCCTGGCCGCGGCAGACGTTGCAGGTGCTGGTGCGGACGAACTGCCCAAACCCGCCGAGGCTGGAGACCTCGCGCATGCGCCCGCTGCCGTGGCACTGCGGGCACTGCTCGCGGCCGGTGCCGGCTTTGGCGCCGCTGCCTCCGCACGTCTCGCACGGCGCGTCGGCGGTGACCTCCGCGTCCTTGGTGACGCCGAACACGGACTCCGAGAAGGTAAGGTCGAGGCGCACCTCGACGTCGTCGCCGCGCGGCGCGGGGCTGTTGCCGCCCGCCGCGCCCCACATGCCGCCGGCATCGCGCAGCACGGAGTCGAACATGCCACCGCCGAAGAAGATGTTGAAGAGGTCGCCGAAGCCGACGTGCTCGAAGTCGGTCATCTGGCGGCCGCGCAGGCCGTCGAAGCCGTAGTGGTCGTAGGCGGCGCGCGTGTCGGCGTCGGAGAGGACCTCGTAGGCCTCCGCCGCTTCCTTGAACCGCGACTCTGCCTCCGGGTCCTCGGTGTTCACGTCCGGGTGGAACTCTCTCGCCAGCTTGCGGAAGGCCTTTTTGATATCGCCGGCGTCGGCATCGCGGCGCACGCCGAGCACGTCGTAGTAGTCACGCTTCAATGGTCGCCCCAGTCGGAGGTTGTCACCAGATGTCTTCGAGATAGGCGCTGAGACCGTCGGCCGTGGCGCGCACGGTCGCGATCACGCGCTGGTAGTCCATTCGTGTCGGCCCGATGACGCTCACCGTGCCGAGACTGCGGTTGGAGACGCCGTAGTTGGCCGCCACCAGCGAGCACTCTTGCAGCGAGGGCGGCGCCATCTCGTGGCCGATGCGCAGGTACATACCGTCTTCGCGGAGCGCGCCGGCCAGCACCTCGAGCAGGTTGTACCGCTCCTCGAGCATCTGCAGCACCTCGTTGAGGTGGCCTGCCCCCTCGCGGGTCAGGTTGTCCAGCAGGCGCGACGTGCCGCCGAGGTGCAGACCCTCCACGTTGCCCGGTCCCGGCGTCTCGAAGGCGGGCCGCAGCGCCTCGAGGAAGGTGCGTTCCTTGTAACGCAGATCGAGACTCTCGAAGACGGCGGCCACGCGGCGCGTGCCCAGCTGCGATCCGACAAGCCGCTCGTTGAGATAGACGCGGGCGAACTCGGCGAGGCCTTCGTCGATGGGATCGACGAACGAGAAGACACGCTTGGTGACCTGACCGGTCGTGGTGATGAGCACCACCATGACCAGCCGCGGCTGCAGCGAGAGGATCTCGATGTGGCGGAGCATGGACGTGGTGACCGCCGGCGCCGAGACCACGGCCAGCAGTTCGGTGACGCGCGACAGCGCCTCGGCGGTCTCGCGCAGCGCGTCGTCGATCTCGCTGGCGGCGCGATCGCGCTCGAGCAGGATGGCCGGCGGCGCCGCGTCGCGCCGTTCGGTGACGACGACGTCCACGTAGTGGCGGTAGCCGGCGTCGGTGGGCACCCGTCCGGCGGAGGTGTGCGGGTGGGCCAGCATGCCGATGTCCTCGAGGTCGGCGAGGTCGTTGCGGATGGTGGATGCGGCCACACCGAAGTGGTGGCGCTCGCTCAGGTGCTTGGAGCCGACCGGCGCGCCGAGCGCTATGTACTCCTCGATGACGGTCCGGAGGACCTGCTCTTGCCGAGCGGTGAGCGGCAATCTAGCTCCTTAAATGCGGAGAGCGAAACAGGCGCACGCACACCTCGTCGGCCACGTGCCTCCCCTTTCGCGTCACGCGGATTGTACCACTGTGCAGGGAAACCAATCCAGCCGCCTGGAGGACGGCGGCCACCTGCGGGTCGACGGCGGCGGCCACCTCGGCGAGCGGCACGCGCTCGCCGCAGCGGGCCGCGAGGAAGAGGCGCTCGCGGGCGCGCGTCTGGGCGTCGAGCGCCTCGGACGCGCGTGGCGGCGCATAGCCGGCCGCCAGAGCCGCCCCCCAGGCGACGGGATCGGCGGCGTTCGTCCAGCGGAGGTCGCCGACGGTGCTCACGGCGCCCGGTCCGAGGCCGAGGTACGGCCGGGCGCGCCAGTAGGCCACGTTGTGGCGAGCCCGGCGCCCCGGCAGCGCGAAGTTGCTGACCTCGTACCAGTCATAACCGGCGCGGGAGAGCTCGCGGACGATGCGCCGGTAGCCCGTGGCGCGGACGTCGTCCATGGGGTCCGCCGGCATTGCCCGGCGGTCCAGGCCGGCCTCCGCGCCCGGCTCGCCCGCGCCTCCCAGCCGCGCCGCCAGCGCCGTCCCCTCGACCACGTCCAGCTCGTACCAGGAGACGTGGTCCGGCCGCAATTCGAGCACGGCGGAGATGTCGCCGCCGAGCAGTTCTGGAGTCTGCCCGGGGATGCCGTGGATGAGGTCGATGCCGGCATTCTCGACTCCGGCGCGGCGGAGGCGGCGGAAGGCCGCCGCCGGATCCGCCTGCGCCGTCCGGCCGAGCACGGCGCGCAGCTCCGCAGAGAAGCTCTGCGCGCCGAGCGAGATGCGCACGCCGCGCGGTACGTGCTGCCCGCGGCCGCGCCCGGCGCTCCGTCCGGCGCCCCCGAGCCGCGTGCTCGCCGCCCACGCCGAGTACGCCTCGTCGACGTCCTCGGGATTGGTCTCGACGCTGACTTCAGCGTGCGGCGTGAGGTGGGGCCGGAAGAGCTCGAGCAGCCGCTCGAGCCGCTCCGGCCCCAGCAGGCTCGGCGTGCCGCCGCCGAGGTAGAGCGTGTGCAAGCGGCGCACGTCGTGCGCCGCCCGCTCCCGCTCCCACTCGGCGGCGACGCCGTCGACGAAGTCGTCGAGCCGGCGGGCCGCCTCCTCCCCGGCCCGCCCGCCGGCCCCTGCGGCCACCGGCACGGAGGCGAACTCGCAGTAGTCGCACTTGGCGCGGCAGAAGGGCACGTGCACGTAGACGTGCCGGACCGGACCCTCGAACGGAGCGCGGGCGGCCGCGTCGCCCGCGCCGGCTTCGCCCTGGCCGCTCCCGGCCGCACTCACGTCGTCGGCACCCAGAAGAAGAAGCTCTCGTCGCGCTCCTCGTCGAACGCGCCGCCGTTCTTCTCGATCACGCGGCGCGAGGCGGCGTTGCCGGCCTCGCAGTCCACGCGCGCCGGGTCGATGCCGAGGGCGGCGGCGCGCGGCAGCGCCGCGGCCAGCATGGCCGTGGCGTGGCCTCGCCGCCTGACGCTCGGCCTGACCTCGAAGCCGATGTTGCCGCCGTGGTAGAGCAGGTGCGGCGTCAGCCGGTGGCGGATCGTGAGGCGGCCGAGGTATTCCTCGCCGGCCGCCCACCACAGCACCGTCTGCGGCACGTAGCCGTCGACCCATGGGCCCGGCAGCGGCGTGCCCCAGAGGTGCGCAAAGTACGCGTCGAGCTCGCCGGGACGCTGGACGGCGATCTTGAGAGCGTCGCAGTACCGGGCGAACTCCGCCGGGTCCTCGAACGGGTCGCCGTCGAGGTCCACGTGCCGTCCCTCCGCCTGGTACTCGCTGAGCGCCGCGAGGAACGAGATCTGGAAGCGGACGTCCGGTGATGCGAACTGCGGCTGAGGCCCTGACTGTGCCGGCGCAGCCCCGCCGCCGGCGGAGGCGGCCCCAAGCGCAGGCGCGGCGTCGGCGGCCGGCGCCGGAGGCTCTCCCGGACCGCCCCCACCGCCGTGCATCAGCGGTCCTTGTCGCCCGGCTCGAGCTCGAGCACGGCGAGGAAGGCCTCCTGCGGCACCTCGACCACGCCGAGCTGCTTCATCCGCTTCTTGCCTTCCTTCTGCTTCTCGAGCAGCTTGCGCTTGCGGCTGATGTCGCCGCCGTAGCACTTGGCGGTGACGTCCTTGCGCACCGCCTTGACCGTCTCGCGCGCGACGACCTTGTTGCCGATCGCCGCCTGCACGGGCACCTCGAACAGCTGCCGCGGGATCTTCTGGCGCAGCTTGGTGACCAGCGCCTTGCCGCGCAGGTGCGCGCGTTCGCGCGGCGTGATCAGCGAAAGCGCGTCCACGGGCTCGCCGGCGAGCAGGATGTCGAGCTTGACGAGGTCGCTGCGCCGGTAGCCGGAGTAGTCGTAGTCGAGCGAGGCGTAGCCGCGCGTGCGCGTCTTGAGCTGGTCGAAGAAGTCGAGCACGATCTCGCCCAGCGGCAGCTTGTAGTGCATCTCCACGCGCTCCGGCGAGAGGTACTTCATGTCGACGAAGTCGGCGCGGCGACCCTGGCAGAGCTCCATGATGGTGCCGACGAACTCGGCCGGCACGAGGATGCTGGCCGCGACGTACGGCTCCTCGACGTGGTCGATGAACGTCGCCTCGGGCATCTGCGCCGGGTTGCGGACCACGGTCATCTTTCCGTTGGTCCGATAGGCGTGGTACTCGACGTTGGGCATCGTCGTGATGAGCTCGAGGCCGTACTCACGCTCCAGGCGCTCGCGCACGATGTCCATGTGCAGGAGGCCGAGGAAGCCGCAGCGGAAGCCGAAGCCGAGGGCGACCGAGCTCTCGGGCTCGTAGGTGAGCGCGGCGTCGTTCAGCTTGAGCTTCTCG
Source organism: uncultured Thermoleophilia bacterium (assembly GCA_963798285.1). Taxonomy (GTDB): domain Bacteria; phylum Actinomycetota; class Thermoleophilia; order UBA2241; family UBA2241; genus CAIXSE01. The sequence goes on from CAWCSR010000003.1 coordinate 121,391, forward strand.
AGTGCGTCGCGGAGCTCCTCGAACTTGTCGCCCTCGGTCGGGAACAGGCCGGTGAACACCATCGGCTGCACGACCTTGTAGCCCGGCAGGGCTTCGCCGGCCGGGCTCTTCCTGTCCGTGATGGTGTCGCCCACGCGCACCTGCGCCACGTCCTTGACGCCGGTGATGATGTAGCCGACCTCCCCGGTCTCGAGCCGGTCGGTCGGCTTCATCTCGGGGCCGAAGAAGCCGAGCTCTTCGATCTCGGCGTCCTGGTCGGTGCGCATCAGCGTGACCAGCTGGCGCTTGCGAGAAGCCGCCGTCGATGACGCGCACGTAGGCGATCACGCCGCGGTACTGGTCGTACTCGCTGTCGAAGATGAGCGCGCGCGGAGGCGCCGCCGGGTCACCCTCGGGCGGCGGCGTCCGCTGCACCACGGCCTCGAGCACGGCCTCCACGCCCTCGCCGGTCTTGGCCGAGACGCTGAGGATCTCGTCGTGCGTCGCGCCGGTGAGCTCGTGGAGCTCCATCTCGGCCTCGGGCACGTTGCTCGCCGGCAGGTCGATCTTGTTGAGCACCGGGATGATCTCGAGGTCGTTGTCGATGGCGAGGTAGGCGTTGGCCACCGTCTGGGCCTCCACGCCCTGCGTGGAGTCGACGAGCAGCACGGCGCCCTCGCAGGCGGCCAGGCTGCGCGAGACCTCGTAGGTGAAGTCGACGTGCCCGGGCGTGTCGATCAGGTTGAGCTGGTAGGTCTGGCCGTCCTTCGCCTTGTAGGAGATGCGGACGGCCTGGCTCTTGATCGTGATGCCGCGCTCGCGCTCCAGGTCCATCTTGTCGAGCAGCTGCTCCTTCATGTCGCGCGACGCCACCGTCCCCGTGGACTCGAGGATGCGGTCGGCCAGGGTCGACTTGCCGTGGTCGATGTGCGCGATGATGCTGAAGTTGCGGATGTGGTCGAGCGAAGTCACGACCGTCAATGATACAGGCTCAGCGCGAGACGGTCGCCCGGCGCTCTCCGCCGGCCCCCTCGGCGCCTCTGGACGTGCCACGACCGAAGGCGTAGCGCCTCAGTCGCCGGAGGCCGGCGCGGCGCCCGCACCGCGGCCGCGCCGCCCTTTGCGACTCCACAGCCGTCGCACCGAGGCCAGCTCCTCGAGGTTGAGGACTTTCGAGATCCTGAGATACGTGAGCCCGCCGGCGAAGACCGCAGCGACCACCGAGACGAACAGCGGCACGAACCCGAGGGCCGCGAACCAGTGCAGCGCGAACCACAGCCCTCCGGAGACCGCGGTGAGGCCCAGGGCGGCCAGGACGGCGCCGCCGGCCGACCTCGCGATGCGGCGCCCGTCGATCAGGCCGATCTGGCGACGCAGCAGCCACACCAGCACCACCATGTTGAAGATGGAGACGAGGGACGTGGAGAGCGTGATCCCGGCCACGCCGAGCGGCTTGAGCAGGATCCAGTCGAGGACCGCGTTCAGGCCAAGGTTCACCAGTCCCACGTAGAGCGGCAACCAGGGCCGCTGCAGGCTCTGGAAGCTCCGGTTGAACATGATGTTCACGTTGGAGAACGTCAGGCCCAGCGTGAACGCGGCCAGCGCCCACGCCACTTCCTGCGTCGCGGCCGGCGTGAACGTGCCGCGCTGGTACACCAGCCGCACGATCGGCGCCGCCAGGATCGTGAACCAGGCGAGGAACGGCAGCGAGACGTAGATCATCTGCCGCACCCCGAGCGAGAGAGTCTCCCGGAACTCGTCCATGTTCCTCTGCGCGGCGAACCGCGACAGCGTCGGGAACAGGATCGTGCCGATGGTCACGGCGAAGATGCCCTGCGGCAACTGGTACAGACGGAACGAGTAGCCGATCTCGGCCGCGGCGTGGTCGCTCACGTACTGCGCGAAGTACGTATCGATGAGCGCGTTGAAGTTGAGGATGCCGAGCGTGATGGTGATCGGCACCATGAGCGCCAGCACGCGCCGCAGGTAGGGGTCGCCGAAGTGGAAGTTGAGCGCGAGAGGCTCGCCGGCCGCGCGCATGGAGAATCCCAGCAGGATCAGCTCGACGACGGTACCGACCAGCGTGCCCCACGCCAGAGCGTACACGCCCCACTGCGTGTGCCAGACCACCATGAAGGCGATGATCACGAGGTTCCAGATGATGCTGACCACCGCCGGCATCGTGAAGCGCTCGTGCGCGTAGAGCACGCCGGTCATGACGCCCGCGAGCGCGAGCACGAGCACGGTCGGCACGAGGATCTGCAGGTAGTGGGCCGCGAGCTCCGTCATGTGGTTCGTGGCGGTGAGCTCGGGATAGATGGTCTTGACGACCGGCGTCGCGGCGAGGATCAGCACCACGCAGACGCCGCCCACCACGGTGAGCATGAAGCCGAGCAGGGTGCCGGCGAGCCGCCGGGCGCGCTCGATGTCGCCGGCGGCGAGCAGCGCCGTGAGCACCGGGACGAACGCGGCGCTGATGGCGGCGTCGGCGAACAGCTGCCGGATGAGGTTGGGCACCACCGAGACCGACACGTACGTGTTGTAGTCGGCGGTGACGCCGTACAGGCCGGCGGTGATGACCTCGCGCCCGAGGCCGACGACGCGGGAGATGGCGGTCGCCGAGGCGACGATCACCGCCGCCCAGGCGAGCTTGCGTCTGCGCTCGCTCATGACCTCCACTCTTCGCCGCAGGGCCGGGAAGTACTGCCCGGAAGGGCCGGAGGGTCGATCCGGCCGGGCGCGAGTCTAGCAGAGGCCGGCCCCGCCTCACGGCCCGGCCGCTCTTACTTCGGTACGGGCGCGCCGCGCGGCTGCCCGCGCCGCGTCAGCGCCGCGGCTCCCGCAAGCACGGGCCGGGATGCTACCCTGAAAGCGGTCGGCGCGCCGCTTCGCCGGCGCCGCCAGTTCGAGGTCGGGAGGGCATGTGCACCTGTTCGGACGCGACGACGAGCCTCACCTGACTCACTTCGAGGCCCATCGCATGCCGCGCTACGTCACCCTGACGTGGGACGTGCGTGGCGCGCCGGCGCTCAGGTGGCGGGTCCTCCGCTCCGAGGCCGGCTTCGCCGAGGACGCCGGCGCGGGCTGCGTCGTCGGCAGAGGCCAGACCCTCGTCTCCGAGAGCGACGCGCCTGGGTCCCGCGACGACGCCGTCACCGAAGGCGTCACCTACTTCTACACGGTCTTCTCCCAAGATGAACGAGGCGAGTGGGACCAGCAGGTGAAGGTGAAGGTCGAGCACGACGACCACCTCCGCCTGGAACGAACGCAGCCCGGCGAGTTCGAAGAGGCGAGTCCTGCGAACGGGTATTGGGACGCGGAAGAAGTCGAGGCCAACGCGGCGTATCAGGCGCGCACTATGAGCACTCGCTTCTTCCCCGACCCGGCGACGATGCCGGGAGGCCGCCCGGGGAGCTACCGGATCCTCCGTCACCACGTGCCCATGGACACGTGAGGCGCCCGGGGATGGGTCTGTTCGCTCACCGCCGAGAGCCGCGCCTCGTGCACTTCAAGGCGCGGCGGGAGGCTGCGGCGCTCGTCTTCGTCTGGGACGCCCGCGGCGGCCGCGCACTACTCTGGCGGGTGCTCCGCTCCGAGCACGGCTTCGCGGAGCACGCGTTCGACCACACCGTCGTGGGCAGCAGCCAGATGCTGGTGTCGGAGAGCCCGGCGGCGGGGGCTCGCGACGCCGCCATCGACCCCGCCGCGACGTACCACTACACGGTGTTCGCCGAGGACGAGCGCGGCGAGTGGCGCCGGGTGGAGAAGGTCAGGCTCGCCATGGACGATCGCAGTCTTGAGGCTCGGGCCGAGAGCGACTTCGAGGCCGGCGGGTCGCGGCCGGGGTCGCTGGACCCGCACGCGCTGGACATCGCGCAGTCCGGCCTGACGCCGCGCTGAGCCACGCACCAGTCAAGGAGTGACGCAGCGTGTCTTCACCGACGCCGACCGACACAGGAGACGCTCCCCAGCAAGGAGGCGACCGTCGCGTGACGCGGTCGTCGCGTAAGGCGCGGGCGACGCGGCTCCGGCGGCAGCGACTCCTGGTACTGCTGGTCGCCGCCGGCGTGGTCGCCGTGGTGGTCGTGCTGCTCTTCACGGTCGGCCCGTTTGCCTCGCATCTCGACCGCCCGGGGGCTCCGCCCCTCGGCTACCTCCGCAAGCCGCTCGGCGGCCGGCAGTACCGGGTGACCGCGTGGACGCTCGGCGACGCCGCCTCGCTCAAGGCCGCGGCCGCCGCGAACGCAGTGGACGAGGTCGACTTCGACTGGTACCACACGCAGGCGGACGGCAGCGTGACCGCCCAGGACGAGAATCCGCAACTGGTGGGAGCCGCCCGCGGCTACGACCTCAACCTCTTCGCCACGGTCACCAACTCCACCAGCTCCGGCACTGCGTTCAGTCGGGCCGTCGCGGCGGCGGTGCTGGCTTCGCCCGTCCGCCGCCGCCGCTTCGTCGACGACCTCGTCGCCCTGGTGAAGGGCATGGGTTACGACGGCGTCGACCTCGACTGGGAGGAGCTCAAGCCGGCCGACCGCGACCGCTTCTCGGCACTCGTGGACCAGCTCGCCGGCGCGCTGCACGGCGAGGGCCGCTTCCTCTCCATCGCCGTGATCCCCAAGACGGCCGAACCCGGCGAGTGGGACAACCAGAAGTACGCCGACTGGACCCGCATCGGCAAGGCCGTGGACGAGTTCAAGATCATGACCTACAGCTACAGCGGCCCTTGGGGCGACCCAGGTCCGCAGGCGCCGCTGGCGTGGGTGGACCGCGTACTGACGTTCGCCGAGCGCGCAGTGCCGCCGGGCAAGGTCTTCATGGGCCTGCCGTTCTACGGATTCGACTGGCACGGCGGCTCTGTCGCCACCGTCTCCGCCCACCGCGGCGCCTCGCTGGCTCAGGCTCACGGCGCCACCGTGAACCGCGACCCGGCCTCGCAGGAGGCCACGATGACCTTCACCGACCGCGGCGTGACGCACACCGTGTACTTCCAGGACGAGAAGGCCGTCGCCGCCAAGCTCGCGGCGCTCCGCGCCGATCACCCCAGGATCGCCGGCATCAGCGCGTGGGTGATGGGCCAGGAGGCCTCCGGCTTCTGGCCCCTGATCGCGCGCAAACTGCGCTGAGACCGGCCCCGCGAGTGACAGGCCGAGCCTGCGTTCGTGCTCGCTCAGGACCTCCGCTCTTCACAGTCGGGCCGCCCGCCGTGCCCAGCCGCAGGCGCGTGCAGTAGCGGAAGGGCCTGCTACTTGGCGGCCGCGTCTCTACCTGGCGGCCGCGTCTCCGGCGCTGACCTGCACACCGGTCACCAGCGACTCGACCACGTGGACCATGTCCGCCGCGGAGAGGTCGCCGGAGACGGTGACCGTGAACAGGGGGTCGCGTACCCAGAGGTGCGGCAGCACGCTCGGATCCACGACGATGTGCGCGACGCGACCGGCGAACGGCCCGGAGTGGATGACCACGTCGCGCGTCCGGGACTCGTAGTAGCGCCACGTGCGACCGGAGAGCTGCGCGAAGGGGTCACCGAAGTGCGTGCGGTACTTCTTCCCGTTCACCTCCATGAAACCGTATCCGTGATCGGTCGGCTGCGCTCCCACGTAGATCGCGTCGAATCCGTGCCTGTAGGCCAGCGACACGACGCAGGAATCCTGCGAAGGGTGCGCCGGACCGCCGTCGACGCTCGCGAGCGTCGTGGCCGCGTAGGTGGCCCCCGTGCGCGAGAAGCCGAACGGCATCCAGGTCGGGAAGGCCGGCTCGTCGTGGATCCAGTCCCGCAGCACGGTCTGGTCGCCGAACGGGATCGCCTTGAACCCGGCGGAGCTTCCATTGGGCCCCACGGAGAACTCGGTCCCGGTGGGCACGAGGTGGGCATCACGCGGGATGGCCAGCCTGAACGCGTCCGCGGACAGCGTACCGTCGCCGGCGTAGGAGATTCGCACCTGACTGACGGCGCCACCGCTCGTGCTCGTGAACCGCACCGGAAACAGGGTCCGCTTGTCGACCGCGATCCGCACCCTGTAAGCCACCGGCTCCCCTGCGCCGTTCCCGCTCGAAGCCATGGTCGTGGCGATGACCCAGCACTCCCTGCCGTCAACCGTGACTTGCCGCAAGTCGAGAGACCCGAGTCCGAGCAACTGGCGCAGGTAGCTGCGGAGCGTGAGCAGCGGGAGGTCCGCGGGGAAGGGCCGGCTCATGTACGGCTGGCCTGCGGCCATGTCGTGGAGGACGACGGCCTGGTCGGACGACCCAGGCACGATCCAGAGGACGCTCGCCGTCCGAGACGGCGCGTCCCAGACAGCCTGCACGTGACCAGGCGGCATGGTGAGCCAGCCGAAGATGAGGGGCAGAGCGCTGCCGACGTCGCCCAGTCTGCGCGCCCGGACGCGGTAGCTCCCAGTCGAGCTGACCAGGAACTTCTCGCGCGCACCCGGCACGAACCGGCCGTCCTCGTAGGTCCCGGCGATCACGACGCCGTTCAAGAACGCCGCCGACCCGGTCGCCCTCAGCGAGGCGCGGATGACCTGCTTGGCCGTGGCCGGCTCCGGGCCCCCGAGCGGGGCGATGGGCTGCGGGAGGCCACCATGACGAACGGCCTCCCGTCCAGGCCCGAGCAGCATGATCAGGAACACGGCCGCGACCGCTGCCGCGGCGACGGCTGCGACCACCAGCCGCCGGCGCCGGCCGCGACGCCCAGGACGATCGGTCACGGCGGCAGCGCCCGGCGCGGCGACGGCGGCGTCGAGGCGGGCGACCAGGCTGGTCATGAAGTCCGGCTCGCGGTCTGGTACGGGGATCGCGCGGACCGCCGCCCCTACCTGCGGGTCACGATCGCTCATGGCTCCTCCTCATCGTCGCCGGCCCCTGACTCCGAGGGCCCGAGCGCGGACCTCAGCTTGGCCCGCGCACCGGATACCCGCGACGCAACCGTGCCCTGCGGTATACCAAGGGCCTCGGCCGCGCGGGCGAAGCTGAGACCCCACGCGTCCACGAGAACGACGGCCGCACGCTGCTCGGACGGCAGTGAGCGCAACACCTCGGCGAAGTCCAGACTCGCATCGACTTCGCCGGACGGATCTCGGCGCCCGCCCAGGCGCTCGAGCGCGGGCGCGGGATCGTCACCCGTCGCCTGAGGCCGCCGGGAGACGCTGCGCAGATGATTGAGGCACGTGGTGTACACGATGCGGTAGAGCCACGTGCCGAGATCTGCGTCCTCGCGGAACCCGGGCAGCCCGACGTAGGCCTTGACGTAGGCGTCCTGCAACACGTCCCGGGTGGACTCGCGGTCCCGGACCATGTGGAAGGTGAGCGCCCGCAGTCGCTCGTCGTAGTGATCGACGATGGCGACGAACGCGTCTCGGTCCCCATTCCTAGCGGCCGCGAGCTGTCGCTCGACCGGGACGCGGTCCACGTCAGTCCACTCGTCCTTCGACGACCACCTCACGCCGGCCCCTCTCCCGAGTGAGTCGCCCCGCACCGTCCGGCCCCACCCCGCTGTCGCGGAAGTACCCATCACCCGGTTTGACACCGGCGACGTCCGGATCTTATCGAGGTACCCCGAGCATAAGCGCCAGTCATGTGCATTCTGGGAGCTACTTGACGCGCCGTTGCGACCGCGCCGATGCCCCTGCGAAGCGGTCGCCCGACTCCGGGTGAGGGCCGGGCCTACTCTTGCCTGACTATGTCGACCGAGATCTCCACCGCCGGGATCGTTCCTCTGTTCTCCAGCCAGTGTGTGGTCTTCCTGTCCTCGGGCCAGCCCACTCCCGGCCCGTAGTCCGTAGCGACTCCGTCTCTATGGTCGGTGATCGTTCCTTGCAGAATGTAGACAGTGCCTGGTCTGCCCTTGTGGTCGTGAATCGGGCCGAAGACGCCGCCAGGCTCGATGGTCACCATACGCATGCGAAGTTGGCGCCCCGCCATGCCCTCGATCTCAGGGCCAAGGTCGACCGTTGCGAGCAGCTGCGCCGCAACACCCCGCGTCTCAGGCGCCGCCTCTTCGTCGCTCACCGTGCCCTCCTTTTCTGTGCTTCCAGGGCCTGACGCACCGCATACTCTCTGCCCGGACTCCGGCTTACGCCTACTGCGGAGACCGTTGGGCGTCAGGCGATGTACGTGTCGGCCGGGAGGCGCCCACGTGTCGACGGGTCATCCGCGACGAGTGTGTGCATCGATGGCATCGATGATGATGGGCCAGTCGGCAGGATGGAGCATGCCCCGACTTGAGCGCCAGTCCGTGGGCCAAAGGCAGGACAGGGTCCTCGGCGCCAGCCACGCCCAACATCGATGTACTGTCGGAGTGTGCGGCGCGGAGGGGGCGCGTTTCTCCCGTCCTTACCTCCTATCCCGTCCGTCATTTGCCGGGCCTCGCGCACCCGTGATAGCATTTCGCGTCCGGACGCAGCCCCACTGCACCTGGAACCAGTCACGAATCTAGCCTGATCGAAGGGATCACGTGGCCAACATCAAGCAGCAGAAGAAGCGTATCCGCCTGGCCGCCAAGCAGCGGCTTCGCAACCGGCACGCCAAGTCGACCCTCAAGACGCTGTTCAAGCAGCTCGAGGACGAGGTAGCCGAGGGCCAGACCGAGGAAGCGACGAAGACCGCGACCTTCCTGACCTCGCGCATCGACAAGGCCGCCGCCAAGGGGATCCTTCACAAGAACAACGCCGCTCACAAGAAGAGCCGCGTCCAGCACACGCTGACGCAGCTCCCTTCCTGACGAGCGCGTAACGTCTGACGACGAAGCGGGCGGGCCGCACGGCGGCCCGCCCGCTTCGTCGTTCCCGTCTTCGGACGCCAGCGCGGCCCTCTACGCCTGCCAGACGTCGCCCTGCGGCTCCAGCGCGGCCGCCTCGGGAGCATCCGCGTAGCGCCGCGGGCCGAGCACGAATACGACCAGCGAGGCGACTGTCGCGACCAGGATCACCAGCGTCATCGAAAGGGCGCTCGTGCCGCCGATCCCCACCAGCGGCGTCGCCAGCGCGCCGAGCACGATGCCGGTGGCCCCGAACACCGCTGCCGCCGACCCGGCGATCTCGGGATGGAGCGACAGCGCCAGGGCGATGGCGTTGGGCAGCAGCGACGCCATGCCCGACACGAGCACGAACAGGGGCACCGCCAGCGCCAGCACGTTGAGCGGCTGCGTGAACGACGCGGCGACGGCGACGGCCGCTGCCCCGGCGGAGACGAGCAGGTCCGCGAACAGCAACTGCCGCGGCGAGTAACGGCTCAGGAGCCGGTGGTTGATCTGGGTCGACGCAAGCATGCCGGCGGCGTTGATGGTGAAGAGGATGCTGAAGGCGGTCGGGGTCAGACCTCCCACCTCCTGGAAGACGAGGGAGACGCCGGTGAGGTAGCCGTAGAAGGCGGCCGAGGCGCAGGCGGCGGTCAGCAGCAGACCCACGTAGTGCCGGTCGCGGAGGAGCCGCGCGGCCGTGTGCAGCGTGCTGGACACCCCGCTCGGGATCCTCCGCTCACGGGGCAGGCTCTCGCCCACGAAGCGGAACGCCGTCGCGAAGACGGCCACGCCCAGCACGGCCAGCAGGACGAAGATCCCGCGCCAGGACACGACCCGCAGCATCTGGGCGCCGATGGGCGGAGCCAGGATCGGCGCCAGGTAGCTCACCAGCGCGAGCCGCGACATGAGGCGGGCGGCCTTCGCGCCGCGGGCGTAGTCGGCGATGACCGCCTGCCCGATCGAGTAGCCCCCGCCGCCCGCTATGCCCAGCAGCGCCCGCATGGCGATGAGCACCCCGAGATTGGGCGCGAGCGCGCAGCCGACGGAGGCAAGCGCGTACAGGGCGAGCCCGACGAGCAGCGGGGTGCGCCGCCCGTAGCTGTCGCTGAGCGAGCCCGAGAACGCCATGCCTACGCCCATGCCGACGAGGAACGCGGTCATGGTGAGCGCGATGCCGGCCGTCGAGGCGCCGAAGTCGTTTGCGACCGTCGGCAGGGCCGGCATGTACAGGTCCATCGCCGCCGGCCCCAGAGTGGCGACCCCGCCGAGGACGGCGATGACGACGCCGACGCGGTAGCGCGAGGGTGCGGAGGCGGGAGCCGAGAGGTCGGTCACGCCAGCAGGCGCGCCAGCGCCAGCTCGACGACCAGACGGTCGCCGTCGTTGACGCCGCCGGACGACTCGAGCGTCACCGGCGCGCGGCCGCGCAGGCCGGCCTCGGCTTCGGCGAGCGCCCGGTAGGCGCGGCCGAGCCGGCGCCGGTCGAAGTGCTCGCGCTGCTGCAGCAGCTTCTTGGCCGTGAACGGGTGCACCTTGAGCTGCTTGGCGGCCGTGGTCTGGTCGGCGTGCGGCAGCTGCGACGCGGCGTCGAGCTGCTCGACGTGCCGCTTGAGGCTGTAGAGCACGCCGTTGGCGTCGTTGCGCGGATTGCCGGACGCGTACAGCGCCTCCAGCAGCTCGAAGCTGTGCGCGCGGTCGCGGTGACCGACGGCGTCCATGAGGTCGAAGATCACCGCGTCGTCGTCCGGGGTACAGATGGCGTCCACGTCGGCCTCGCTCGGCCCGTGCCCGCGGCAGTACAGGGCGAGCTTCTCCACCTCGCGCTCGAGGCGCTCCGCGTGGCCGGGATCCGCGCCGCAGCGGTCCAGCAGGTGCTTGGCCACGGTGGTAGTCATGGGCAGGCGATGCGCCTTCGCGCGCTCCTTGACCCATCCCGCCATCTCGTACTTCTTGGGCAGCTCGTAGGCGAGTACGCCGCCGAGCTTCTTGACCGCCTTGAAGAGGGCATCCGACGCCGCCAGCGTCTCCCCCTCGATCGCCACGGTCGTGTCGGGCATCGGATCCTGGAGATATGCCACCACCTGCTGGCGCGCCTTGGCCTTCCACTTGTGACCGTTGAGGACGAGCAGCAGCCGCGTGCCGAGCGTGAGCCCGGGGCTCTCGGCGGCCTGCAGGAGGACATCGACCTGGTCGTGCTCGGCGTCGAACACCAGCACGTTGAGGTCGTTGCCGGCCTCGTCGATCACGCGCTGGCGCAGGCGCGCGACGGCGCGCCGGACCTTGGGTCGGTCCGTGCCGATGATGAGGTACGCGGGGAGCAGCGCGGGGGCGTCGGCCATCGTGCCCGAAGGATAGCACGGCGGATGGGGTGCGCAGCCTCGACCTGAGGCCCCGCGGGCACTAAAATGCTCACGGTCGGCGACAAGCGAAGGGACAAGGGTTGACCGTGTTTGCTGCAAGCAACGTGACGTTGCCTCCGAACGCGCTCGTGCCGGTCATCATCCTCGCCGTGGCCGAGGTCGCCCTCGCGGGATTCTGCATCATCGACATCGTGCGCAGACCGGCCGTGCTGGGCGACCGCAAGTGGCTCTGGATCGTCCTCGTGGTCCTGTTCGCGCTGCCGGGGTCGATCATCTACCTCGCCATCGGACGCGTCCCCCGCCGGTCAAGGAGTCGCGCGACGACACGGACACCGACGCGCGGCCGCGGGCGGACGCGGCGGCGGACGCGCTGTACGCGCCGGTGGCGCCGCCTCGCGGCCGCGGCCGCGCTGTACGTGCCGCTTCGCGGCGGCGGCCGCGCCGTACGGCGGTGGCGCCGCCTCCGCGGCCGCGGCCGTCACCATCGCCGGCCTCACCAAGGTCTACGGCAAGGCGCACGCCCTCGACGGCGTCGACCTCGTAGTGCCCGAGGGCTCGGTGTTCGGGTTCCTCGGCCCCAACGGGGCCGGCAAGACGACGACCCTGCGCATCCTCGCCGGCCTCGCCCGGCCGACTTCCGGCTCCGCCACCGTATTCGGGCACGACGCCACCAGCGACGCCGACGCCGTGCACGCCGCGATCGGCTACCTGCCGGACGTGCCCGGCTTCTACAAGTGGATGACGGCCACCGAGTACCTCGAGCTGTCGGCGAAACTCTTCGGGCTGCCCGCCGCCGTGCGCGGCGAGCGCATCGAGACCTTGCTCGATCTCGCCGGCCTTGACGGCGTGACCACCAGGATCGGCGGCTACTCACGCGGCATGAAGCAGCGCCTCGGCGTCGCCCAGGCGCTCATCAACTCGCCGCGGCTGCTCCTGCTCGACGAGCCGACCAGCGCGCTCGACCCCATCGGGCGCCGCGAGGTCCTGGAGATGATCGCGGCGCTCGCCGGCCGCACCACCGTGTTCTTCTCGACGCACATCCTCGCCGACGTGGAACGCGTCTGCGACACCGTGGCGGTGCTCGCCGCCGGCCGCGTGGTCGAGCAAGCCGGCATCGACGAGCTCAAGGCGCGCCACGGCGGCGCCCACCGCGTGGTCATCGAGGTGGACGACACGCCGCGCCTGGAGGAGGCGCTGGCCGCCGAAGCCTGGGCGGCCGGCGTGAACCGCGACGGACGCGAGCTCCTCGTGGAGGTCGTCGACCTCGAGGCGGCCTACCGTCAGGTGCCCGCGCTGGTCGCTCGCCTCGGGCTGTCCCTGCGCCGGTTCGAGGCCGACGAGGTCTCCCTCGAGGACGTCTTTGTCGACCTGGTCGAAGGAGTGAAGCCGTGAGCGGCCTCAGCATGCGCGGCTTCGGCGCGTTCACCGCCAAGGAGATGCTGGAGACCCGCAAGACGTGGCGCCTCTGGGTGCTGCCCGGCGTGCTCGTCTTCCTCGGCCTCACCACGCCGGTCTTGGCGGCGGTCACCCCGGCGCTGCTCAAAGCCACCGCGGAGCGCCAGCCCGGCGTCGTCATCCACTTCCCCACGCCCACGGCGATGGACTCGTACGTCCAGTTCATGGGCAACCTCGCACAGCTCGCGCTCCTGGTGGTCATCATCACCGGCGCGGCCGCGGTCGCGGGCGAGCGGCGCGGCGGCACCGCCGTGCTCGTGCTCACCAAGCCGCTCTCGCGAGCTGCGTTCGTCTGGGCCAAAGTGGTGGCCAACCTCGCGATCCTGGTCATTGCGACCGCGCTCGGCGCCGCGCTCTGCGTCGCGGCGACGATCCTGCTGTTCGATACGGCCTCCATCACCGCGTTCCTCGAGTCGGTCGCGCTGTGGCTCGTGCTCGCGGCGATGTTCGTCTGCCTCATGGTGTTCCTCTCGGCCGCGCTGGACCGCCAGGCCGCGGCCGCGGGCGCCGGGCTGGCGGTATACGCGGCGCTGTTCGCCATGACCGCCTTCCCGCTGCTGCGCGACAGCAGCCCCGCCGGGCTGCTGGCCTCCAGCGACGCGCTGCTGAAGGGCCGCGACGCTGCGCTGGCGCAGCCGGTCGTCGCCACGCTCGTGCTCGCCGTGATCTTCCTGCTCGCCGCGGCCTGGGCCTTCCGCCGCAAGGAGCTCTGAGCGCGGCGCGGCCACACGCGGCTCGGCCGGCGGCAGCTCAGCCACCGGCCACGGCCACCGCCGGGCTGCGGCTGCACGCCTCCTCCAGCCCGCCGCCGTCCACCCAGATGGCGACATCGCCGCGCTCGTCGGTGCGTGCGCACGGGATACCGGCGGCGGCGAGAAGGTCGAGCATCTCCGGCGTGGGATGACCGTAGGTGTTGGCGCCGACGGAGATCACGCCGAGCTGGGGCCGCAACTCGGCGACCTGGGAGTCGGTGAGCCCTCCCCTGCTGCCGTGATGCGGAAGCTCCACCACGTCGCACTGCGGCAGGTCGAACTCCTGAAGCACATCCCCCTCGGCGTCGCCCGGGATCAGCGCGTCGTGACCGCCCAGGTCGACGAGCGCGACCAGGGCGCAGTCGTTCTCGCTTTGGTTGCCCCCCTCGCCCGCCGGCGGCCTGGTCGGCAGGACGCGCAGCGACCAGCCGGAGCCGGCGACAGACTGCTCCGTGGTCACGCGGCGGACGATCGTGCCGGCGGCCGTCATCCTGCGTGCGAGGTCGTCGAGCGCCGGCGAGCGAGTCGGCGGGTCCGGCATGACCGCAGTGGCGATGGGCACCCGGCCGACCACGTCCTCGAGACCGCCGACGTGGTCGGCGTGCCCGTGGGAGAGCACGAGCAGGTCGATGCGCTGCACGCCGTGGCGGCGCAGGGTCGCACCGAGCGGCTCCGGCCCGGCGTCGATGAGCACAGTCGGGCCGTCGGGCACCTGCAGGAGCGCGGCCGCTCCCTCGCCGACGTCCAGAAACGTGAGCGTCGTCTTGTCCGGCGGCCGCACCGGCGCCGGCGCCAGCAGCAGGGACGCCGCAACCAGCACGACCGTCGCCGCCGCGAACCGCGGCCAGCGGCGCCGGTCCCGGACGTACTCCAGCAGGCCGCCGCCGGCCCGCCTCGCGAGCGCGACGACCACCACCAGTTCCCCCACGAGACCCAGGACCAGCACCATCCGCAGCGTCACGCCCTGGTACTCATACACGGCGTGCGGCAACCCGGCGAAGAAGTGCGACACGGCGAGCAGGAACCCGATGAACAGTCCCGCCGACGAGGTTGAGCGGCACCGAGAGCCAGCGGCCGACGAACCCCAGCAGCAGCGACAGCATGCCGAGGAACATGATCGGGCCGAGCACGAACCCGCCGGCCACGTTGGCCGGAACGCTGACCAGCGACGCCGAGCCGAACGTGAGCATGGAGATCGGCGCCGTCGAGATGCTCGCGGCGGTGGTCACCCCGATCGACTCGGGCAGGGGCCCGGGAAGGAACGAGAAGGCGCGAGTGAGCGGCCTGGCCAGCACGAGCAGGCCGAGGACCGCGCCGAACGACAGCTGGAAGCTCACGTCGAAGAGGTTGTTGGGGTTCATGGTGAGCAGCCAGGCCGCCGGCGCCAGCCACAGCAGCCAGCCGTCGCTCGGCCGCGAGGCCAGGATCGCCAGCAGGCCGACGACGCCAGCCACGCCGGCGCGGACGATCGACGGCGACGCGCCGGTGAGCAGCACGTAGGTCACGACCACGGGCAGGAGCAGCGCGGTACGCACGAGGCGGTGGATGCCGAGCAGCGCGAAGGCGAACGCCCACATCGTGCACAGCAGCACGACGTTCTCGCCGGACACCGCCAGGATGTGCAGCAGCCCGCTGCGGCGGAAGTCCTCGACCTGCGCCGGGTCGACGCCCTCGTCGTCGCCGAGGACCATGCCCTGCAGCACCTCCGCGACCGGCGAGTGCACGCCGGCGGCGAGGTGGGCGCGCGACGCCTGCCGGAGCCGGTCGACGAGTCCCTGCAGGCCGCCCCGTCGGCCGGTGATCGTCAGGTCCGCGAAGTCGCCGTCGAGGAGGACGTGCTCCCCACGGCGCCGCAGGTAGCGGCCGTAGTCGAAGGCGCCCGGCTTGGGCTCGGGCAGCGGCTCGACGCTCGCCCAGGGCAGGTGCAGCACGGCGCCCTCGGTCAGCGGCCCGACGGGCTCGTAGCCGAAGCGTCTGCCCCGCCTCGAGCCGCAGGCGGACATGCGCCGGCTCGCGGAGCTCCCGGCCGGCCGCCTCCATCAGCCGCACCGCCAGCGTGACCTGGTCGTCCTTGACCGCCGGCAGGTCGATGAGGACGGCGGTGACCGGGACGTGGTGTCCGACGTAGGCGCCGAGCGTGGAACGGCCCACGGCGTCGAGGCGCGCGCCGCCGACGACCGCGCCGGCGCAGAGAAAGAGCACGAGGAGGCCGGCACCGGCGGCAAGGGATGCGCGTTCCTCGAGCGCCGGCACGCACGGGGAAGCGACGAGCAGGACTCCGGCGAGGGCGGCGGCCGCTCCGAGGAGCGCGAGGGGCGGCCGCCACGCGAGCATCAGGCACAGCCCCGCGCAGTACCCGGCGAGCAGCAGATGAGGGGGCGCCGGCCAGCGCACGAGCGCCTCCTCACACCGTGATGGAGTCCTTCATGGCGGCGAACTTGGCGTCGCCGATGCCGGGGACCTCCTTGATCTCGTCGACGGTCTTGAACGCCACCGTTCTCGGTGCGGTAGTCGATGATCTTCTGGGCCGTGGACGGACCCACGCCGTCGAGCGCGTCGAGCTCCTCGAGCGACGCCGTGTTGATGTTGACGAGCGCGCCGGGGGTCGCGCCGCCGGGCGAGACGCTGAGCGTGCCGCTCGCCGAGGAAGAGCCGGAGCTCGCAGGCGCGGCGGCGACTGCCGCGCCTCGCTCCGGCACCAGGATCTGCTGGCCGTCGGCGACCGTCGCCGCCAGATTGACGGCCGCCAGCTCTGCCTTGGCCGTCGGGCCGCCGGCCAGGTCCAGTGCGTCGGTGACGCGCGCGCCGGCGGGGAGCCTCACGACACCCGGCGTGCGCACCGCGCCGCAGACGTACACCACGACGTCAGGAGACGGCGAGGCGGCGGGGCTTCCGGACCGCGCGGCCGTGCCGGACTGCGCGGCCGCTCCGGACGACGATGCCGCGACCGGCGCCAGCACGACGGCCTGCGCCTCCGCCGGCCCGGCCTGCCGGGGCAGGACGACGTAGCGCACGCCGATGGCGACGACCATCACGGCGACGGCGACGTAGGCGATGATCTGGCGTCGCGAGAGCTGCACGGTCCACCTCCGGCGCCGCGGTCGGAGGGAGAGTGACGGGCGCCGGGGGCGCGTCCGGCGCCCGTCGCAGCAGAGGCTACGGCCCGCGGCCGCGACGCGCATCGCCCCCGAGGGGGGATTTCACAGGGTGACCGGCGCTGCGGTATCGTCGTGCCCGGACAAGGCGATCAGCGACATGCAGGGAGGCACCGTGGCGACCAAGGCGATGTTCACCGACGACGAGTGGGACACCCTTCAGTGGGCCGTGACCGACACCATGGCGTACCTGTCGATGGCCGACAAGGGGTTCTTGGACACGTTCAAAGAGGCCACCGCGGCGGCCAAGTTCATGGCCGCGGCGAAGTCGAGCACCGACAGCGCGCTGGTCCACGACCTCGCCGGCGACGTCAAGATGGGACGTGACAAGGCAGTCACGCACGACATGGCCGACATGGCGGGAGAGGTCGCGGCGCGCGTGCGCGAGGCCGCAGGCATCGTCGCCGCCAAGGCGCCCGACGACCTGGCCGACTTCAAGGCGTTCATCCTCGGCGTGGCGCGGACGACCGCGGAGGCCGCCAAGGGCGTCGACGAGCACGAGGCCGCGGCCATCAAGAACCTCGAGGCCGCGCTGGGCTGACGGCCGGCGCCGCCGGCGGGGCTTCGGCCGGCTACCGCACCACGAAGTTGACGAGCTTGCCGGGCACGTAGATCTCCTTGACGACCTGCTTGTCCTCGAGGAAGCGCGCGGCGTTCTCCGCCGCGCGCGCCATGGCGAGCACGTCGTCCTTCTCCGCGTCCACCGCCACCTCGAGGCGGTCGCGCAGCTTGCCGTTGACCTGGACGACGACCGTGACGACCTCGTCTGCGGCGAGCTCGTCGTCCCAGGCGGGCCACGGCGCGTCCAGCACGCCCTCGCCGTGGCCGAGCAGCACCCAGACCTCAGCCGCCAGGTGCGGAGCCATCGGGCACACCAGCAGCGTGATCGTCGCTCACGACCTCGCGCCACTGCGCCAGCGTGAGCGCGCCGCGCGCGCCGGTCCACACGTCGAGCACCTCGTTCTGCAGCTCCATCAGCGCCGAGACGGCGGTGTTGAAGCGGAACGCGTCCATGTCGCGCGTGACCTTGCGGATGGTCTTGTTGAGCGTGCGCAGGACCTGGCGGCCCTTCTCGGCCTCGGCCTCGTCCGCCGCCACTCCGCTCCCCTGCGCTTCCACGATCTCGTTCAGGCGAGGTTCCAGAAGCGCCCCAGGAACCGGTAGCGTGCCCTGCACGCCGCGGTCGCTCCAGGCGACGCTCTGCTCGAACGGCGCGATGAACAGCTCGTACACGCGCAGCGCGTCGGCGCCGTACTGCTCGACGACGCTGTCCGGCGTCACCACGTTGCCCTTGCTCTTGCTCATCTTCTGGCCGTCTTCGGCCTGGATCATGCCCTGGTTGCGCAGGCGCGCGTAGGGCTCGCCGAAGCTCACGTAGCCGGCGTCCTGCGTCACCTTGCAGAAGAAGCGCGCGTAGAGCAGGTGCATGACCGCGTGCTCGGCGCCGCCCACGTACAGGTCGACCGGCAGCCAGTACTCGACCTTGCTCGCGGTCGAACGGCGCCGTCGTCGTCGTGCGGCGAGGCGTAGCGGAAGTGGTACCAGCTGGAGCAGGCGAACGTGTCCATCGTGTCGGTCTCGCGCGTGCGCCGGCCCGCCGCAGTCTGGGCAGGTGGTGTGCACCCAGTCCTCGACGCGGGCCAGCGGCGAGCGGCCGTCGTCCGTGGGATGGAAGTCCTCGAGGTCGGGCAGCAGCACCGGCAGCTGGTCCTCGGGCACCGGCACCGTCGCCGCACTTCTCGCAGTGGACGATCGGGATCGGCGCGCCCCAGTAGCGCTGGCGGCTGATGAGCCAGTCGCGCAGCTTGAAGTTGACCGTTCTTGCGCGCCACGCCGCGCTCGCCGAGCCAGGCGATGATGGCCTCGAACGCCTCGCCCGGCGCGGCCATGCCGTCGAACCGGCCGGAGTTCACCATGACGCCGTCGCCGGTGTAGGCCTCGGCGAGCGTGCCCTGCGCGCCGCTCCTGGCGGCGCGATCACCTCGACGATCGGGAGCTCGAACTAGGTGGCGAACTGGAAGTCGCGCTCGTCGTGCGCCGGCACCGCCATGATGGCGCCGGTGCCGTAGCCCATGAGCACGTAGTCGCTGATCCAGATCGGGACCGGCTCGCCGTTGACCGGGTTCACGGCGTAGGCGCCGGTGAAGACGCCGGTCTTCTCCTTGTCCGTGCTGAGGCGCTCGATCTCGCTCTGGCGCCGCGCCTCGTCCTGGTAGGCCTTGACCGCGGCCCGCTGCTCCGGCGCGGTCAGCTCATCGACCAGCGGGTGCTCCGGCGCCAGCACCATGTAGGTGGCGCCGAAGAGCGTGTCGGGCCGCGTCGTGAAGACCGTGAGCTCGTCGTCGCGGCCCTGGCAGCCCGAAGTCGACCTCGGCGCCCTCGCTGCGGCCGATCCAGTTGCGCCTGCATGAGCTTGATCTGCTCGGGCCAGTCGATCGTCCCGAGGTCGTCCAGCAGCCGCTGCGCGTAGTCGGTGATCTGAAGTACCACTGCTTGAGGTCCTTCTTGGTCACCAGGGTGCCGCAGCGCCAGCAGCGGCCCGTTCTCGACCTGCTCGTTGGCGAGGATCGTCTTGTCCACCGGGCACCACCACTGCTGGCCGGTGGCCCGGTACGCCAGGCCGCGCTCGTAGAGCAGCAGGAAGAACCACTGCGTCCAGCGGTAGTAGTCGGGGATGCAGCTGGTGATCTCGCGCGACCAGTCGTAACGAGAGGCCGACGAGGTCCATCTGGCGGTGGTAGTTGGCGATGTTGCGTCTCGGTGGTCACGCGCGGGTGCACGCCCATCTTGATGGCGTAGTTCTCCGCCGGCAGGCCGAAGGCGTCCCAGCCCATCGGGATGCAGGACGTTGAAGCCCTTCATGCGCTTGAAGCGCGATGACGGCGTCGGTGGGGACGTAGTTGCGGCAGTGGCCGACGCAGAGCCCGTCG
Organism: uncultured Thermoleophilia bacterium; assembly: GCA_963798285.1. Taxonomy (GTDB): domain Bacteria; phylum Actinomycetota; class Thermoleophilia; order UBA2241; family UBA2241; genus CAIXSE01. Next base: position 140,762 of record CAWCSR010000003.1, read on the forward strand.
CCGGACGGATACGGGAAGAAGTCGAGGCCGTAGAACTTGGGCTTGTCGGCTCTCGTCGGGCGTGCGGTAGGCGTCGCGTCTCCTTCCAGAGGCGCTGCCACTTCTCCTCGATGGCGTGCGGGTCGTAGCGTCGGTCCATGCGTTCCTCTCTCGCGGCTGATGGGGCGCCCGCGGCCGGAGGCGGCACGGGCTCCAGCGCTGATTCTACATGAGCCCGGCCGCAGGCTCGGCCGGGGAGGCTCCGCACGGGCTCCGCAGCTGCAGCGAGTTGCGGGCCCCCGGCGCGCTGGGTATGCTATACTTTCGAGCCTGCCGGCACGCGCCGGCACCCCTTCGGTGGGGGTATAGCTCAGTTGGGAGAGCGTCTGGCTGGCAGCCAGAAGGTCAGCGGTTCGAGCCCGCTTACCTCCACCACTTCATCGTCACTTCCGCAACGCCCCGCCTGCGATCAGCCGCCTTCTGCTGCCCGGTCACCTACCGGTCGCTACGCTGATCCGGTCGGGCCGGCCGCCAGCACCCACCTACCGCGCCGGCGATCGCTACTGCGGCCGGGAGGGAGCGACGCGCTCGAAATCTCGCTGGCCGGCGGACTCGTCACAGCCCCGCCGGCAAACCCGGCCCGCTCAAGGTGGCCCCTTCGTCCTTCAGGCGTGCCGATCAGGCGAGCGGATTGTGGAAGTAGTGGCCTTGCTCGAGGTCGTCAATGAGGCCGGCATGCGCCGGCTGCCACCCGAGCAGCTCGCGGGTCAGCGCGCTCGAGGCGGGACTGTCGAGCGCGAGCAAGTCGGCCAGCCACGCGAAGTGCGCGACTGCCTCGTCGGGGACGACGGCGACCACCGGAAGGCTCAGCTGCCGCCCGATCACCTCAGCGATGTCGCGGATGGGCACGCCCTCGTCCGCCACCGCATGCAGTGTCGATCCGGGCGTCGCCTTCTCCAGGGCGAGGCAGAAGAGGTGCGCGGAGTCGAGCCTGTGCACGGCAGGCCAGCGGTTGGACCCGTCGCCGATGTAACCGGAGCCGCCCTTGTCGCGGGCGATGCCGACGATCGCCGCAAGAAAGCCGTTATCACCGTCGCCATGATTCGTCGGAGGAAGCCGCACGATCGACGAGCGGACGCCGCGCGACGCGAGCGAGAGCACGAACTCGGCGGTGGCCTGCCGAGTCTGTGGGCCGCCGCCCGAGGCGGCCGCGGCCGGGTCGACGTCGTGCCCGTCTCGCTCGGTCGCCAGCCGGCCGGGTGCGAGGCCAAGCAACCCGGAGGCGATGACGAGCGGCCGACCAGAGCCGGCCAGCGCCTCGCCGAACGTCTCGACGGCGCGGCGGTCGGCATCGGCAGCGGCCTGAAAGCCGCCGGAGAACGCGATGTCGTGCTTGAACGCGAGGTGGATCACGCCGTCTGAGGCGTCAGCCGCGCCGCGCAGGACGTCGAGATCGTCGATAGTGCCGCGGAGCACCTCGGCCCCGGCGGCCTCCAGCTTCGCCGCGGACGCATTCGAGCGCGCCAGCCCAACGACCTGATGCCCGGTCTCGATGAGCTCGGGAACGACGGCGGAGCCGATCCAGCCAGACGCCCCGGTGATGAAGATACGCATGATGGGAAACCTCCAAGTGGTTTGACTGTCCCGGCCTCACTGCGTGCGTTGAGGCAGGTCCAATGTCAGTTACTGTCATCAGTGTATACCCTGATGTCTGCCGCTGTCATCATGTACAATCACGGCATGAGTCGATGGGAGCCAAACGCACGCGGCCGGCTCGAGCAGGCGGCACTGGAGCTCTACATCGAGCGCGGGTTTGAGCAGACCACGGTGGCCGAGATCGCGGAGCAGGCGGGTCTCACGGAGCGCACGTTCTTCCGCTACTTCGCCGACAAGCGCGAGGTGCTCTTCGGGGGCCAGGACGTACTCCAGGACCTCTTCGTGAGCATCGTCACCGGCGTCCCTGAGTCGGTGGCGCCGATCGATGCGGTCGCCGCGGCCCTCGAGGCTGCCGGAGCCCTTATTCAAGAACGCGGGGAATTCGCGCTCAAGCGTCAGACCGTGATCGCCGCCAACCCAGGGCTCCAGGAACGTGAGTTGCTCAAGCTCGCGTCACTCGCCACGGCACTGACCGGCGCGTTGCGCCGGCGCGGCGTCAATGACCCAGCCGCAAGTCTGACTGCCGAGGCGGGGATCGCCGTCTTCAAGATCGCCTTCGAACGCTGGATCAACGAGGGCGGGCGGCAAGACTTGCCGCAAGTCATCCGAGAGTCCTTCGACGAGCTCAAGGCCGTGACCGCCGGCAACTGACCAATGGTGCAAGGCCGAGAGCGGGGTCGGGCGGGACGCACGTGGTGATCGGGAAACCCAAAGGCAGGTAGGGGAGGCGCGTCCCCGCGAGGAGACCCGTCCCCCGGCCGCGTCCCCCGCGCGGCCGGAACGGCGTTTCACCGTACGCACCACGGGAACGGTCGCCTGTAGCGGGCGGTCGCGAACCCCCATGTGCCGCCCGCCATCCCCCACATACCGAGGTGACAGCATGTGCTTCGAGTACTACGAGCGGATGCAGCGTCAGGAGGAGCAGCGCCGGCGCCAGTCGCTCGACGAGGAGAAGCGCCGGGCTGAGAAGGACTTCGAGCTCACCCAGTTCGACCAGGCCGAGTGGGAGACTCCAGAGGAGCCCGCCGAAGTCCAGGAGAAGGTCCCCGCCTGAGGTGCCCCCGACGCGGCGGTCCGCCGGCGACGGCGGGCCGTCGCGTTTTGCGTGCGGAGGAGCGTCGCGCGCCGGTGCAGCCTGCGCGACGCTCCGGTAGACTCGCGCCGTGACCAGGCAGGCAAACCCCGCCGCGCTCTCCGCGCTCGTCTTCCTCGCCGGCATCGGCTCGATGGCGACGGAGATCTGCGCGTCGCGCCTGCTGGCCCCGTACTACGGCTCGTCGACCGTGGTCTGGGCCAACATCATCGGCCTGATCCTCGCCTCGCTCTCTGTGGGCTACTGGCTCGGCGGCCGTCTGGCCGACCGGCGGCCGTCGCCCCAGCTGCTGGCGACGATCGTGCTCGTCGCGGCCGCGTGGGTGGCCGCGATCCCCTTCGTGGCGCGGCCGTTCCTCGACATCTCCATCAAGGGCATCGAGACGATCTCGACCGGCGCAGTCGTCGGTTCCTTCGCCGCGTCGCTCGCCCTGTTCGCGCCGCCGGTCGTGCTGCTCGGGATGGTGACACCCTTCGCCGATCAGGCTGGCCGCGACGGGGATCGCCGATGCCGGCCGCGTCGCCGGCCGCATCTTCGCGCTGTCCACGGCCGGCAGCATCATCGGCACCTTCGTGCCGGCCCTCATCACCATCCCGCTGATCGGCACGCAGCGGACGCTGCATCGGGGCGGCGCTCGATCATCGCCGCCGCCGCCGTGCCGCTGCTCGCGGGCCGGCGGCTCGCCGCCGGCTTCGTGGTCGCGATCGCCCTCGCCGGCCTGCTGGCCGTGCCGCCGGCGGTCGTCAAGGCGCAGCCCGGACTACTGCACGAGGAGGAGTCGCGCTACCAGTTCATCCAGGTCGTGCAGTCGGGGCCCGAGCGGCTGCTCTACCTGAACGAGGGCTACGCGGTCCACTCGGTCTGGCGCCCGGACACGGTGCTGACCGGCGGCGAGTGGGACATGTTCCTCACCGCCCCGCCGCTGCTCGGCCGGCCGGGCGGCCCGGGTCGCCATCCTCGGCAACGCCGCCGGCACCACGGCGCGCGCCTACGGCGTCTACTACCCGCAGGCGCGCATCGACGGCGTCGAGACTCGACCCGGCAGTCACGGCCGCCGGCCGCCGCTGGTTCGGCCTGGACGACAACCCTCGTCTGACGGTGCACACGGCGGACGCGCGCCCGTTCCTCGCCTCGACAGCCACGAAGTACGACCTCATCCTCATCGACGCCTATCGCCAGCCCTACGTCCCCTTCTACCTGGCGACGCGCGAGTTCTTCCGGCTCTGCCGGCAGCGGCTCGCGCCCGGCGGCATCGTCGCCCTCAACGTGTCCACGGTGCCGGGCGACCACCGCCTTGCCGAGGGCATCGCCGGCACCCTTCGCACCGAGTTCCCCCAGGTGGTGACCTGGCAGGCGCTGCGCTTCAACCAGTTCGTCGTGGGACTCACGGCGCCGCTCTCGCGGGCGGTCGATGACCGCCCGCCTGGCCACGGCGCCTCACGACCTCCTTCCTGACACCCGCCTCTTCGCCCGCGACCTCCGCGAGGCGGCGCCTGCCGGCACGCCGTGGACCGACGACCGCTGCCCCGTCGAGTGGGTCACCGACCGGATGATCGCCGACTACGCCATCCGCGGACAAGCCACCGCCGAAGACCTCCTCCCCACAGCCCCGCCCGGGCCCTGACCCGCCTCCCAGGGCTCGCCCGCCTCCATTCGCTCCGCGCGAAGCGCCCGCGCAGCCTCCGTCGGGTTTAGCGGCACCCGCTGGCGGAAAGTAATCGTGCACATGCAGTCGGGGCCGAGAGACTGCGCACTGTCACCTGCTGGGTCGGGAGGCGCGTATGGAGGACAAGCCGCAGTTCCGCGTCGACTACGAGGCCACCACCGACGAGGTCGGTGTGGTGATCCTCGAGGGCGAGATCGACATCTACTCCGCGCCGGAGTTCAAGGAAGTGCTGGTCAACGGCATCGAGGGAGGCGCGAAGCGGGTGATCGTCGACCTTTCCGGGGTCACCTTCATCGATTCGACGGCGCTCGGGGTGCTCGTGAGCGGCGCGAAGCGGGTGCGGCCGCGGAACGGCAACCTCGACATCGTCTGCACGGACGAGAACATCATCCGCATCTTCGAGATCACCGGCCTCGACCGCATCTTCGGGATCTTCCCGAGCCGTGGCGAGGCGCTCAAGGCGGCGTCCTCCTGAACGAGAGGGACGCCGTGAGACCGGCAGGAGGCGGCCGCCGGTAGGTCACGGGGCGGCCGCCGGGGGCAAGGACATGGAGTTCCGCAGCACGAGAGCGCTTCGGGGCAGCAGGCTCCAGGACATGGCCGACGTCATGCTGAAGACCAGGACATATGGAGCGGGGCGGATCTGTATGGTGGACGGTTGCGGCACCCGTCTGTCCGCGTACAACCCATCGAGCGTCTGCGCGCTGCACGGCGGCGCGTGGCAGGACGACTATCACCGGACGGCGCGCAAAGCGACGCAGCGTGAGGAGATCGCACGGCGCTGCGCCTTCGAGCGGTGCGGCCGCGAGTTCACCACGACCAACCCCGCCAAGAAGTACTGCAGCGACGCCTGTCGCATGAAGGCCTTCCAGGCCCGTGTGACGGAGTCGCGGCGCGTCGGCGACGAGATCGTCGCCGTGCGCCGCGCAAGCTGACGCTCACAGGACCGCGCCGCCGGCCGGCCGGCCTCGCCGGCGCCGGGCGGCGCAGGTAGCCGCGTCTACCTCTCTGCCCCCGCAGCGGTGAACGCCGGCGGGATCACCGGACCACGAGAGCCGACCACGCTTGCCCTCGCTGCCTCGATCGTGTCGAACACGGGCACGATGTTGGGCAGCCCGACGATCGCCAGCACGCGCCGCACCTGGCCCGCGGGACGCGACCAGCAGCAGCTCGCGGCGCTTGGCGCGCTGAGCCGCCGAGAGACGCACCAGGAACGCGATGAAGCTCGAGTCGATGAACGTGGTGCACGCAAGGTCGATGACCAGATGGTCCTGGTGGTACAGCGGTCCCAGGCTCCGCCGCAGGAACCGGTCGATCTCGGGCACGGTGTCCAGGTCGAACTCACCCTCGAGCTCCAGCACCGGCGGCACACCCGCCTCCCCTGCCGCCACGCGCAGCTTCGCCTTGGTCGCGGCCGCTTCATCAGGCAGACGGGTGACGCGAAGGCCCACGGCGCTACCTCCTCGAGCGAGACAGCGGGCAGCGCCTGCACGGCGTCCGGCCCTGCTGTGCGGTGAACGAGCGCACCCCCGGAAGCGGAGTGCGTGAGCGACGCTAGGTCAGGCGCAAGCCGATGTAAAGCGTCCCTGTGGGAGGTTCGAGAGGTTGCCGGGTGAGGCTCTCCGCAAGCCTGAGCGATTTGGCCTAAGCCTCGACCATTGGTCGAGACCGCATGAGGCAATGCTGGAGAGTCGCGGCCGGCACAAGCCGCAGCCGAGAGCTCAGGCCTGGTCGGCGCGAGCCGCTGCCTTCATCTTCTTGTACTGCGGCTCGCGCTCCTTGAGCAGCGTGAGGATCGGGCTCGCCACGAAGATGGACGAGTAGGCGCCGGAGAGGATGCCGACGAGCAGGGCGAAGGCGAAGTCCGCCAGCGTGGCCCCACCGAAGCAGAAGCAGGCACACCACCGGCAGCAGCGTGATCAACGACGTGTTGATCGACCGCGTCAGTGTCTCCCAGATCGAGAGGTTGACCATGTCGCCGTACGGGATGCGGTTGAAGCGCGGCTCGTTCTCGCGGATACGGTCGTAGACGATGACCGTGTCGTAGAGCGAGTAGCCGAGGATGGTGAGCACGGCGGCGATGGTGGCCGTCGTCACCTCCCTGCCGGTAAGCGCGTACACGCCGACGACCACGAGCAGGTCGTGGAGCTCCGCGGCGATGGCGCCGACGGCGAACTTCCACTGGAAGCGCAGAGTGACGTAGATGAGGATCAGGAGCAGGGCGAGCGCGACCGCCTTGAGTGACGAACTGATGACCTGTCTGCCGAACGAGGCGCTGACCGTCTGGAGGTTCCAGCTGTCGCTGTTGGACGCGATCTTGAACTTCTGGTCAAGGGCCGTCTTGAGCGCGGTCTGCTTGGCCGAGTCGAGGACCGTGGTCTGGATCTGGAAGCCGGGCTGGCCTGTGTTGGCGATGTTGCCGGTCTGCTGGATCGTGGCGTCGGGGTAACCGGCGGCGGAGACCACCTGGCGCACCTGCGCCAGGCTCGGCGTCTGCTCGAAGGACACGGAGATGCGCGTGCCCTCCTTGAACTCGAGGCCGTAGTTGAGACCCTGGACCGGATTGCCGCCGCCCTTGACGAACAGGGCGATGAGGCCGGCGGCGATGATGGTGCCGGAGATGGCGAACCACCAGTACTTGTGGCCCATGTAGTCGAACGAATAGATGCGGCGGAAGAAGTTCACCGGCTATCTCCGCTTCTTGCGCTTGGATTTGGTGGACGTCCGACGGTCGCCGGAGGCGCCCCTGGTGGACGACGACGCGGCGCCGGCAGTAGCGGGCTCGGGTGAAGACGCCGGAGCGGCGTCGCCCGCGGCGCCCCGGCGCTTGCGCGAGGCGGTGGAGCGGGAGTCACCCATGACGGCGGTCTCGATGTCCAGTCTGGCCCGCCTTCACGCCCATGAACGACGGCTTGTTGAAGAAGGCGAACCCGGCGAGCACGCCGAGCATGGCGCGCGTGAAGAGCACAGCGGTGAGCATGCTGACGATGACGCCGATGATGAGCGTGAACGCGAAGCCCTTGGGGCCGGCGGTCGCGAACAGGAACAGCACCAGCGCGGTGAGGACGGTGAGCACGTTGGCGTCGAGGATCGTGCGGAAGCCGCGCGCGTAGCCCGAGTTGACGGCGGAGCGCACGGTCTTGCCGCGGCGCACCTCTTCCTTGATGCGCTCGAAGATGACCACGTTGGCGTCGGCGGCCACACCGATGGTGAGGATCATGCCGGCGATGCCCGGGAGAGTGAGCGTCACGGGGATCAGGTTGAACAGGCCCCACAGCAGGATGGCGTACACGATGAGCGCGAGGTCGGCCACCAGGCCGAGGAAGCGGTAGTACAGGAGCATGTAGAGCAGCACGATGCCGAGGCCGATGATGCCGGCGATGAGGCCCTGGTTGAGCGAGTCCTTGCCGAGCGTGGCCGAGACCTCCTGCTGATAGGCGGTCTCGAGCTTGACCGGCAGGGCGCCGGTGTTGAGCACAAGCGCGAGGTTGTTGGCTTCTGTGGTCGTCATGTTGCCGCCGCTGATCTCGGCGCCGCCGCTGATGCCGTTGCGCAGCGAACTGTCGGTGTAGTCGATCATGGGATCCGATGCCATGACACTGTCGAGCACGATGGCGAACGTCTGCGGCGTCTGCTTGAGCAGGCCGGTGTTGTACAGCTCGCGGGTGATGTTCTGGAACTGCTGGCTTCCGCTGGAGGTGAAGTCGATGAGCACGTTGGGCTTGCCGGTCTGGCTGTTGAAGCCGGCGCGCGCGCTCGAGACCGCCGCGCCCGTCATGGCCGGCGGCAGCTTGTACACGTACCACGCCTCGGGGATCTTGTTGGTCGTGTCGGCAGGGCTCTGGACCAGGGCGTAGTTCGTCTTGTAGCCCAGGGTCGAGCCGTTGGCGGAGAGGTCGGCGATCTGCTTCTGGGAGACCCCTTGCTGCTTGAGCGCCTTGAGCGCGGCATCCTTGCTGGTCACCGGGCCGACCGGCCGCGAGGCGGGATCGTCCTTGAAGAACTGGAGCTGGGCCGTCTTGCCGATGGTCGCGAGCGCCTGCTCGGCGTTCTTGATGCCCGGCAGCGCGACGGAGATCTGGTCGCTGCCCTGCTTCTGGATCTGCGACTCGGTGACGCCGAGACCGTTGACGCGGCGGTCGAGGATGCTGATCGTCTGGTCGAGCTGCGCCGACGTCGGCGCCTTGCCGTCGGACGTCTTGGCCGTGAAGACGACCTGCAGCCCGCCTTGGAGATCGAGGCCCAGGCGGGTCTTCGCGCCCGGCGGGACGATCCAGTACACGGACACGCCGACGAGGACGGCCATCATGAGCAGGATGACCCAGTTGCGCTTCTGCAGCAGAGCCCAGACCGCCACGGCGATGGCGACGGCCCAGACGGCTATGGTGATGGTCTGCGTCAAAAGATCTCAGATCCTCACGTCGAGTGGTAACGGCGCTTGAGCGTACCGGAGGTGCCTGCACGCTGCAACTTGCGCGGATGCGCGACAGAGAGCTGTCAGGTGTCTTGCGGTTCAGTGGTCGCGCAGGAAGCTCGGAATGTCGAGGACGTCGTCGTCCACGTCGAAAGATGGTTTTGACTCTTCGGCGAAGAGCGGCGTGCCCTTGGGCTCGCGTTCGGCGACCTCCTGCGCGGGCCGGCTGCTCGCCGGCCGTCGGGTGGTCGAACCCGGTCGCGATGACGGTCACGCGCACCTCGTCGCCGAGCGACGGGTCGATGACCGCGCCGAAGATGATGTTGCAGTCGGCGTCGGCGGCGCTGCTGATGATCTCCGCCGCCTCGTTGATCTCGAAGAGCCCGAGGTCGTTGCCGCCGGTGATGTTGAGCAGGATGCCCCGGGCGCCCTCCACGCTGGCCTCGAGGAGCGGCGAGCTGACCGCCGCGCGCGCAGCCTCGACGGCGCGGTTCTCGCCGCCGGCCACGCCGATGCCCATGAGCGCCGAGCCGGCGTCCTTCATGATCGTGCGCACGTCGGCGAAGTCGAGGTTGATGAGGCCGGGTACCGTGATGAGATCGGTGATGCCCTGCACGCCCTGGCGCAGCACGTCGTCGGCGACCTTGAAGGCCTCGATGACCGACGTGCGCCGCTCGACGACCTGCAGCAGCCGGTCGTTGGGGATGACGATCAGCGTGTCGACCTTGTCGCGCAGGCTCTGGATGCCGTCCGAGGCCTGGCGGGCGCGGCGCTTGCCTTCGAAGGCGAACGGCCGCGTGACGACGCCGACGGTGAGCGCCGAGAGCTCCTTCGCGAGCTCGGCGATGACGGGGGCGGCGCCGGTGCCGGTGCCGCCGCCCTTGCCGGCGGTCACGAAGATCATGTCCGCGCCCTTGAGCGCGTCGCGCAGCTCGTCCTTGCTCTCCATCGCGGCCTGGTAGCCGATGGTCGGGTTGGCGCCGGCGCCGAGGCCGCGCGTGATCTTGCTGCCGATGTGGATCTTGACGTCGGCGTCGCACATCTGCAGCGCCTGGGCGTCGGTGTTGACGGCGATGAACTCGACGCCGCGGAGACCCGCGTCGACCATGCGGTTGACGGCATTGGTGCCGCCGCCGCCCACTCCCACGACCTTGATGACGGCGAGGTAGTTCGCTGACGCGTCGATCATCGTGCTGACCCTCCTGTCGTGGTCGAGACTCGCCGTCGTGACCCTTGGCGAACCCTCAAGCCCCGCTTGAGTGTTGCTGCTTCAGCCTGCATGAGCTCCAGCAAATATCGTCTTTTGCAGCGATTCTTACGGATGGAGATCGGCCGGGAAGAGCTGGTGACCCGACCCTCGACTTACCATACCCACGCCTCCAGAGGGGTGTCAAACAACCGGCCGCAGGACTGCCCCCGGCGGCCTTGGCTCGACCACTGGTTGAACCGGCCCTCGACCATCACTGGAGCACCGGTTTCGCCAGCGTCCGGTCGGGGACGGAGACGTCGAGCTGGGTGCACGTCTTGCCCATCTCGGCGTACGTGGCGAGCACGGTGCGCAGGGCGACCGTCTTGGCGAGCGTCCGCGAAGGGTCGCCCCAGACGGTGACCGGACCGCCGTCGAACCGCAGGGTGAGCTGGCCGCCGTCATCCTCGACCGACGGCCAGACGGCGCCGCAGCGAAGACGGCAGCGCCGTGATCACGCCGAGCATCTCGGCGGCGGCCTTGTCGCTGACCACGGCGCCCTCGCGGACCCGACCGGACACGGCGATCCGCGGGAGCGGCAGCGGCGCCTGACCGCGGGCCGGCGACGAGCCGCCCGGTCTGCGAGGAGCCGGTGCCGGCTGCGCCGCCGATCGTCGCGTCGCCGGTGCCGCGCGGCCGCCCGGCGACGGCGTCACGGTCGTGGTCGGCAGACCGTCGCCGCCGGTCGCGGCGTCGGATGACGCCGAGGCCGACGGGCCCGGCGAAGCGGAATCCGACGCGGAGCCGCCCGTCGCCGGCTTCTTGCCGCCGGACAGCTGGGCGGCCGCCTCGGCGGCCGTGCAGATCGACGTAGCCGCTCTCGTCGACCACGTACCAGCGGCCGCCGGCCAGCGCGTAGGCCGCCGGCCGGTACTCGCGTGATGGTCACCGCGAGGGTGTGCGGGAAAGTCGCGGTCCACCGTGGCGCCGGCGACGAAGCGACAGCGGCTGCAAGCGTGCCGCGCACGTCCTTGCCGCGTGACGGTGAACAGGTTGTGGCCGAGGTAGTCGTGGCGCAGGAGCTTGCAGGGCGCGCTTGTCGCGGACGAGGTGCGCGCCGGCCAGCGTCACGGTCTTGATGTCGAAGGACGACGAGTTGCGGCCCCACGCGTAGACGACGGTGGGCACGCCGAGGATCGCCAGGGTGAGCAGACACGGTGGGTAGCAGACGGAATCGCGGGCGGCTCGCCCGGCGTGCCCTCGTCATGGCGCCGGCCCTCGGTCGGGGGTTGCAGAAGTACCCCTGACTATTCGGCGCCGGCGCGCCTCTTCCCCTTGCCCCGCGAGCGTGGCGAGGAGCTGCTCGCCGACGTGGAAGACGTCGCCGGCGCCGAGGGTGAGCACGAGGTCGCCGCGGCCGCACGCGCGGCGCCAGGCGGGCGACGACGTCGCTGAGTCGCGGCAGGAACGACACCGGGCCGCCGGGCCGCTCCGCGAGGTACGCGTCGACGATGAGCTTGCCGCTGACGCCCGGCTCCGGCTCTTCCCGGGCCGGGAAGATCTCGGTGACGATCGCCTCGTCGGCGAGCGTGAGCGCGCGACCGAACTCGCGCTGCAGGTACCGGGTGCGCGAGAACAGGTGCGGCTGGAAGACGGCGATGACGCGCTCGTGGCCGCCCTTCATGGCGGCGGTGAGCGTGGCGGTGATCTCCGTGGGGTGGTGGGCGTAGTCGTCGACGATCGTGCACGCCGTCGTGCTCGCCGACGAGCTGGAAGCGGCGGGCGGCGCCGCTGAACGTGAGCAGGTGCGGCGCCGCGTCCTCGGGCGAGACGCCGGCGTGCCGCAGCACCGCCAGCGCCGTGAGCGCGTTGAGGACGTTGTGCTCGCCCGGCACCTGCAGCTCCACCCGGGCGAGCGCCTCGCCGGCGGCGTCGCGCACGCGTGAAGACGCTGCCGCGGTCGTCGACGCGCTCGACCTCGGCGCGCAGGTCGCCGGCGCCGAGGCCGACGACCTCGACACGCGCCGGCGTGTACGCGGCGAGCTCTTCCCCGCCGCTTCCCGCGACGAGCACCAGCAGGCCGTCCTCCGGCAGGAGCGCGACGAAGCGGCGGAACACGTCGTGCACGTCGTCGAGGCAGCCGTAGTTGGCGTGGTGGTCGAGTTCCACGTTGTTCGACGATCGCGACCTCGGGACGCAGGAAGAGCAGGCTGCCGTCGCTCTCGTCGGCCTCGGCCACCAGCCACTCGCCCTGTCCCACGCCGGCGTTGGAGCCGATGTCGTTGAGCTCGCCGCCCACGAGGAAGGTCGGGTCCATGCCCGCCTTGTGCAGCACGTGCGAGATCATCGACGAGGTCGTGGTCTTGCCGTGCGTGCCGGCGACGGCGATGCCGCGGCGCAGCTCCATGACGCGGGCGAGCATCTCGGCGCGCCGCAGCACGGGCAGACCGGCGGCGCGCGCGGCGCGCAGCTCCGGGTTGGCCTCGCCGATCGCCGACGACGTGACGACCAGCGCGGCGTCCCCGAGGTTGGCGGCGTCGTGGCCCACGGTCACGGCGACGCCGGCCTCGCTCGAGCAGGCGCGTGTAGCGCGAGGCCTTGAGGTCCGAGCCCCGCACGTCGACGCCGAGCTCGGCCAGCACCGCGGCGATGCCGCTCATGCCGGCGCCGCCGATGCCGATGAAGTGGACCGGCTGCGGGAAGTCTGTCACCGCGTCGTCGCTCATCGTGCCCCTCGCCTTCGTCGTCGTCAGGATGTCCTCGATCTGATCGGCCACGCGCTGCGCGGCGTCCGGTCTGCCCAGTGCCGCGCTTGCCGCCGCCATCGCGGCGAGGCGCGCGCGGTCGCCGAGCAGCTCGGCGGTCAGCGCGCGCCAGCACGGCGCCGTCGAGCTCGGCGTCGTCGACGAGAAGCGCCGCGCCGCCGGCGACCATCTCCTGCGCGTTCTTGCGCTGGTGGTCGGCGGTGGCGTACGGGTACGGCACCAGGATCGCCGGCTTGCCGAGAGCGGCGAGCTCGGCGACGGATCCGCCCGAGCGCGCCACGACCAGGTCGGCCGCCGCCATGGCGGCGGCCAGGCGGTCAGTGTAGGGCACCAGGCGATAGCGCTCAAACCGCTCACCCCGCTGCCTCGAGGTCGGCGCGCACCTGCTCCTCGTTGCGCGGCCCGCAGACGTGGACAAGCTGAAAGCCGAACTCCTTGCCGCCGAACGCCTCGACGCAGGCGCGGTTGATGCTCTGCGCCCCCTGACTGCCGCCGAAGGCGAGCACGACCGGCAGGCCGGCCGTGAGGCCGAAGACCTCGCGGCCCTCCTCCGCTGTGGCGTCCAGCTGCCCCGGGCTCAGCGGCCGCCCCGTGACGACGTAGCGGGGCGGCTCGAGCCCGGCGATCGGAAAGCTCAGGCAGAAGCGTCTGACGAACGGCCTGAGCAGCCGGTTGGCGACGCCGAGGTGGGCGTCGGCCTCGAGCGCGAGGCCGGGGATGCCGCTCGCCACGGCCACGGCCACGACCGGCCCGCTGGCGAAGCCGCCGCCGCCGACGGCCACGTCCGGGCGCGTCTCCTTGAGGATCCGGCGCACGCGCGGCACGGCGGCGGCCAGCAGCTTGAAGGTGCGCAGCGTAGGCCCGCACGTCGACGTGCCGCTCGAACCCCTTGAGCTCGAGCGCGTAGGTCGTGTACCGCTCGCGGACGCGCGCGACCTGGGATGGGGTCGTCACGACGACGACGCGGGCCCCACGGGCCTGCGCTTCAGCCGCGACGGCGAGCGCCGGCTGCAGGTGACCTCCGGTCCCCCCCGCGGCCAGCAGAACGGTCGCGCCGCTGAGCGGTGACGGCAATGTGACTCCTTCGATTGGTGGCGATGTTGAGCATGACCCCGAGTCCGGCGAGCACCACCAGCATGTTGGTCCCGCCCAGAGACACGAGCGGCAGCGGCACGCCGGTGAGCGGCAGCAGGCCGAGAGCGGCGCCCACGTTGATGCAGGCCTGGCCGATGATGATCGCGGTGATGCCGGTCGCCAGCAGCTTGCCGAACAGGTCCTTGGTGTTCAGGGCGATGCGGAAGCAAGCCCAGGCGAGCGCCGCGTACAGCGTCAGCAGGACCAGCAGGCCGATGAGCCCGAGCTCTTCACCGATGATGCCGGTGATCATGTCGGTGGTCTGCTCGGGCAGGAACCCGAACTTCTGCACGGAGTTGCCGAGGCCGACGCCGAACAGGCGGCCGGACGCGATGGAGATGAGCGACTGCGTCGCCTGGTACCCGCTGCCCTGCTGGTCTTTCCACGGGTCGAAGAACGTGATGAGGCGGTCGAGCCGGTACGGCTCGACGGCGATGAGCGCCAGCACGGCGAAGATGCCCGTGGCGACCAGGCCGAAGAGGTAGCGCAGCGGCGCGCCGCCGGCGACCAGCACGGCCACGACCGCGGTCACCAGCACGAGTGTGGTGCCGAGGTCCGGCTCGAGCATGATCAGCGCCGCCGCCGGCACGATGCAGACGCCGGCGAGCCGGAGGAACCCCTTCAGCGTGAGGACCTCCCGCGGCCGAGTGACGATCAGCGCAGCCACGAGGACGACGCAGGCGAGCTTGGCGAACTCACTGGGCTGCACGCCCTGGCCGCCGAGGATGAGCCAGCGGCGGGCGCCGTTGATGACGCTGCCGACGCCCGGCACGAGGACGAGACAGAGGCCGGCGAGGGCGAGCCCCGCGAGCGGAACGGCGGCTTTGCGGAACCAGGCGTAGTCCACGCGCGACAGGAAGTACATGGTGCCGACGCCGAGCGCGACCCACAGGACCTGGCGGCCGAAGAAGTAGAAGCTGCTGCCGTGCTCGAAGTAGGCCTGGGCCGACGACGCGCTGTAGGCCATGACCAGGCCGTACACGACGAGCAGGAACGTGACCAGCATGAGTGCACGGCGCTCGGCGACGCCCGGTCCGAGGACCATCGAGGGCGGCTTCGCGCGGCGCGCGGCGGAGCGGCTCGCGGGTGGCGCCGCGGATGTGCGCGGCGCGCGCTCTGGAGGATCCGCTGACGAGCGGCGCTCGCTCGACCGGCGGTCGGAGGTGCGGCGTTCACGCGCCGGCGCCTCGCCGGCGCGGGCCCTCCGCTCCGCAGCCCGCCGCTCGGCGCCCGACCTCGTGCGGCGCGGTGTGTCCTCGACCCAGTCGAGATGGTCGAGATCGGCGTGTTCGGCCCCGCGTCCGGACGACCTCACGTGGCCTCGGCCCCCTGTTTCAGCTCGCTCACCAGTCTGAGGAAGTGTTCGCCCCGCTGCTCGTAGTCCCTGTACTGGTCCCAGCTCGCGCAGGCCGGGCTGAGCAGCACGACGTCACCGCTGGTGGCCGCCGCGGCCGCGGTCCTGACGGCGGTCTCGAGGTCGCCGCAGGTGACGAACGGGGTGGCGCGGGAGCCCACGGCCGTCGCCCGGGCGGCGAACGCGGCCTCGAGCTTCGCCGCCGTTGCGCCGATGAGAAGCACCTGGCGGACCCGGCCCTCGGCCCCCGTGACGAGCTCGTCGTACTCCGCGCCCTTGTCGTAGCCGCCCAGGATGAGGTGCACGCCGCCGGAGTAGGCGGTGAGCGCCTTGAGCGTCGCGTCGACGTTGGTCGCCTTGGAGTCGTTGACGTAGGTGACCCCGTTCACGACGCCACCGACCTGCAGCCGGTGCGGCACCCCCTCGAAATCGCGCAAGGTGGCCGCCGCCGCCCACGTGGGCGCGCCTGCGGCGCAGGCGGCCGCGGCGGCCGCGAGCGAGTTGAGCAGGTTGTGGTCGCCGCGCAGCGCCAGCTCGTCGCGCCGGCAGAGCCGCCGGAGCTCGCCGCGCACCCGCAGCCAGAGCACGTCGTCCTCGCCGACGCCGGCGGCCAGGTCTTCTCCGCCGGGGCCCTCGCTCCGCCCGGGCAGCGCCGAGAACCACCGGCGCGGCGCGGCGCCGGTGAGCCGCCCGGCGGCCAGTTCCTGAAGGATGCCATCGTCGTCGGCGCACAGCAGCGCCACGTCGTCCGCGGTCTGGTTCTCGAAGACGCGCAGCTTGGCGTCGACGTACGCGCGGTAGGTGCCGTGCCGGTCGAGGTGGTCCTCGGTCAGGTTGAGGAGGACGGCCACGTCCGGTCGGAAGCGCTCGATGTGCTCGAGCTGGAAGCTGGAGAGCTCGGCGACCACCGTCGCGTCTGCCGCGACCTCACCCGGCATGGCCGCCAGCGCGTGGCCGATGTTGCCGCCCACCGCCACCGGCAGGCGCGCGCTGCGGAAGATCGCGCCGGTGAGCTCGGTGGTCGTCGTCTTGCCGTTGGTGCCGGTGATGCCCACCACCGCATTGGGCAGGAAGCGGCCGGCGAACTCCACCTCACTCCACAGGGGCAGGCCGCGGCGCACGGCTGCCTGGACCGCGGCGCTCGAGTCGGGGACGCCGGGGCTCTTGACCAGCAGCCCGGCGTCGTCCGGCAGCACGGCCGCCGGGCCGGTGAGGACCTCGATGCCGGCGGCTTCCAGCACCTCGACCGTGTCGCCGGCCGGCGGCGCGCCCTCGTCGAGGGCGACCACCCGCGCCGCCGGCAGCTCCCGGCGCGCCAGCAGCGCGGCCGGCCGGCCGCTCCTGCGCAGGCCGAGCACGGCGATGCAGCGCACGTCGGCGAGCTCCATCGTCCCCTCCTCAGAAGGTCGCGTAGTACGCCGCGAACCCGGCGCCGGCGAAGATGGCGGCAATGATCCAGAACCGCACGATGATCTTGGTCTCGGACCAGGCCTTGAGCTCGAAGTGGTGGTGCAGCGGCGCCATGAGCAGCACGCGGCGGTGGAAGAGCTTGAACGAGATGACCTGGGCGGCCACGGAGCCGGCCTCGATCACGAACAGGCCGCCGATGATGATCAGCACCAGCTCGGTGCGCGTCATGACGGCCATGCCGGCGATCGCCCCGCCGAGGCCGAGCGAACCCGTGTCCCCCATGAACACGTCTGCCGGAAAGGTGTTGTACCAGAGGAACCCCAGTGCCGCGCCTCCGACGCAGCCGGCGATGACCATGAGGTCGGTGATGCCCGGGTCGCTCGTGTTGCGCCCGATGATGAAGGCGATGCCGGCGAGGGCGACCAGGACGATGGCCGAGGCGCCGGCGGCAAGGCCGTCCAGACCGTCGGTGAGGTTCACCGCGTTGGAGAAGCCGGCCAGCGTGAGGAAGATGAGCGCGTAGAACCCGACCGGGCCGAGCTCGAGCTTGAACGAGGTGAACGGCACGTCCACCGACGTGGTCACGCCGACGAAGCGCAGGGCCACGAAGCCGATGAACAGCGCGAGCAGGAGCTGCAGCAGGAGCTTGTAGCGCGCCGACAGGCCGAGCGAGCGCTTGCGCACGATCTTGATCCAGTCGTCGGCGAAGCCGATCATCGCGTTGCCCATGGCGGCGATGAACACCGTGAGCGACGCGACCGAGAAGCGGCTGAAGACGAGATAGGAGACGAGCACGGCGAACCAGATGAGCATGCCGCCCATCGTGGGCGTGCCCTCTTTGGTCTTGTGACCGGCGGGGCCGTCCTCGCGGATGTTCTGGCCGAACTCGTTGACGCGCAGCCAGCGGATGAACGCCGGTCCGATGACGAGGACGAGCACCATGGCGACCACGCTGGCGCCCATGGCCCTAAGCACGCGGCGCTCCCGGCTGCTGCGAGCGCCTCGGCCACGCGCTCCATGCGCATGAGGCGCGAGGCCTTGACGAGGACGGCGCTGCCCGGCGGGACGACTTCCGGCAGCGCCGCGAGGCACTCGTCGACGGTGCCGAACCAGCGCTCGCCGGGAGCGCGGCTGAGGTAGTCACGCGCGAGGTCGCCGACGGCGACCAGACGCACGCCGGCGGCCGCGCAGTGCTCGCCGACGGCGCGGTGGTACGCGTCCGCGCCGGCGCCGAGCTCGTACATGTCGCCGAGCACGGCCACCATGGGGCGCCCGTCGGCGATGCGCGACGAGGTGGTCCACGGCGGCCTTCATGGCGACCGGGTTGGCGTTGTAGGCGTCGTTGAGCAGCAGGCCGCCGCCGGGAAGCGCGGAGAGGGCGCCGCGCAGGTCGCTGAACGCCACTTGTCGCGGCTCCCTCCGCGGCCTCGTCCAGGCGGTACCCGAG
Organism: uncultured Thermoleophilia bacterium; assembly: GCA_963798285.1. Lineage (GTDB taxonomy): Bacteria > Actinomycetota > Thermoleophilia > UBA2241 > UBA2241 > CAIXSE01. Next base: position 158,866 of record CAWCSR010000003.1, read on the forward strand.
CTCGACGAACGCGGCCACAGCGGCCAGCGCGTCGGTGCAGGTAGTGGCCGCCGGTGAAGCTGAAGTCCAGGCGCGCCCGGTGGCCGAAGGCGTCGAGCAGCACGTGCGTGCTCTCGCCGCGGCGCTCCTCGTCGACGATGTGCACGTCGGCGTCCGGCGCGCCGAAGGTGACGACCCGGCCGCGATGCCGGCGCACGTGCCGCCCCAGGAGAGGCTCGTCCGCCGGCACGACCGCCGTGCCGTCCGCGGTGAGCTCCTCGATGAGCTCCGCCTTGGCTGCGGCGACGTCCTCGATGGTGCCGACGAGCTCGAGGTGCACCGGCGCGACGTTGGTGATGACGCCCACGTCCGGGAGCGCGACGCGCGCGAGCTCGCGGATCTGCCCGGCGCCGCGCATGGCCATCTCCACGACCACGACGCTCGGTGCCGGGATCGATCTCGAGCAGCGTGAGCGGCACGCCGATCTCGTTGTTCAGGTTCGCGGACGTGGCGACCGTGCGAGCGACCGGACGCAGCAGCGCCGCGAGGATGTCCTTGGTGGACGTCTTGCCGGCGCTGCCGGTGATGCCCACGACCTTGACCCCGGAGCGGCGGCGCACGAAGGTGGCGAGATCCTGGAGGGCGCGCAGCCCGTCGTCGACGACGATGCGCGCCGCGGCCGGCGGCAGCGCCGCCGCGGTCTCCGCGCGGACCACCACCGCCGTCGCGCCCGCGTCGAGGGCGGCGGCGGCGAACGCGTCGCCGTCGAAGTTCTCGCCCTTGCAGGGCGACGAAGAGGTCGCCCGGCCCGCACGCGGCGACTGTCGGTGCACACCCGGCCGACCTCGAGGTGCGGATCCGGGGCCTCGAGCCGGCCGCCGGCAGGCGGCCGCGAGCTCTCCGAGCGTCAGCGGCAGCACGCGGTCACCAGTCCCCGCGCAGGCGATCCAGTTCTTCCTCGGCGACCTTGCGGTCGTCGAAGGGGATCTTGCTGGTCGCCGACGAGCTGTCCCTGCTCGTGGCCCTTGCCGGCGATGACGACCGTGTCTCCAGGCTGCGCCTCGCCGAGCGCGATGCGGATCGCCGCGCGGCGGTCGGGCTCGATCACGACCTTGTGGTCGAGGTCACGCGGCACTCCCGCCGCGATCTCGTCGATGATCGCCAGCGGCTCCTCGGTGCGCGGGTTGTCCGAGGTGATGACCGCGCGGTCGGCGAGCCGGGCGCCGATGCCGCCCATGAGCGGCCGCTTGCCGCGGTCGCGGTCGCCGCCGCAGCCGAACACGACCAGCACGCGGCCGTCCGTGACCGCGCGCGCCGCGCGTGAGCGCGTTCTCGAGCGAATCCGGCGTGTGCGAGTAGTCGACGACGACGCTGAACGGCTGGCCGGCGCGCACCGCCTGGAAGCGGCCGGGGACGCCTTCGGTGACGGCGAGGCCGCCGAGCACGGCCGCGACGGGCAGCCCGAGGGCCAGGCCGGCCGCCGCCGCGGCCAGGGCGTTCTCGACGTTGAAGCGCGCCGCGAGGCGGAGCGTCACGCGCTCGTCCAGTCCGAGCCGCGGGCAGACGAGCGTGAAGGTGGAGCCGTCGGCGCGCAGTTCGAGGTCGCGGGCGACGACGGCTGCGCCGGAGGCGCCCTCGTCGTCCACCGCGCAGGTCCAGAGGTCGTCGCCGTAGAGCGGCGCGCACTCGCGCGCCAGCCGGCGCGCCGAACTCGTCGCCGACGTTGACGATCGCGACGGCGTGGCCGTTGCGCGCTTCGTCGGGCAGGAACAGGCGCCGCTTGGCGCCGAAGTAGTCCTCGAGGTCCTTGTGGTAGTCGAGGTGATCGCGCGTGAGGTTACTGAAGACGACCGCGTCGAAGTCGATGCCGGCGGCCCTGTCCTGGGAGAGCGCGTGCGAGCTGACCTCGAACGCGCACGCCTCGTCCCCCGCGGCGAGCATCTCTGCGAACATGCGCTGCAGGTCGAGCGACTCCGCGGTGGTGAGCTTGACCGGGTGATCGACCCCGCCGATGCGGTTGACCACGGTGCCGAGGAGCCCGGACCGCTGCCCCGCGGCCGTGAACAGCCCCGCGACCAGATGAGCCGTGGTCGTCTTGCCGTTCGTACCGGTGACGCCGACGACGCGCAGCTCCGCGTGACGGGTCGCCGTACCAGCGCGAAGCCGCGAGGGCCATCGCGCGCCGCACGGAGGGGACGATGACCTGCGGCGCGTCCACCCCGGTGTCGTGCTCACAGACGAGCGCCGCGGCGCCGGCCTCGACGGCCGCGCCGGCGAACGTGTGCCCGTCGAACGAGAGTCCGGGGACGCAAAAGAAAAGCGTGCCGTCGGCGACGTCACGCGTGTGGTAGGCGAGGCCCCGGATCTCGGTGCCGGGGTCGCCGCGCACCGTTGCGCCGGAGACCCCTTGAACCAGCTCACTCAGCTTCATCGCGGCGGATTCTAGCAGACCCCCGGCCCGCTCGCAGAGCGGGGCGCCTGCGGCGCCCCGCTCTCCTGCTTGACGGCGGCGGCAGTTCACGGCGCGATCTCCAGGTGCTGCAGGGAGAACTGCATGATCTCCTGGACCGCCGGAGCCGCGGCGTCGCCGCCGAAGACCGGCGTGCCCTTCACCGCGCACAGGACGACGAGCCGCGGGTGGTCGGCCGGGACCATGCCGATGAACGAGGCCACGTAGATGTTCTTGGCGTACCCGCTTCCGTCGGGCAGCGGGATCTCCGCGGTGCCGGTCTTGCCGGCGACGTCGTAGCCGGGGATCTGCGCTTTGGTGCCGGTGCCCTTCTGCACTGCGAGCAGCAGCATCTGGCGGACCTCGCGGGCCACCTTGCCGGAGATCACGCGGTGCTTCTCCACCGTGTCGTAGACCTTGCTCCCCACCTGGGCCACGAGCCTCGGTTTCACCTGCCAGCCGTTGTCGGCCACCGTGGAGAAGGCCGAAGCCATCTGGATGGCCGTCACGGCGACGCCCTGGCCCATGGGGATGTTGCCGATCGACGAGCCGGACCACAGGTCCAGCGGAGCGACGATGCCGCCGGACTCGCCGGGGAACTGGATGCCCGTCGGCTTGCCGAACCCGTATGCCTTGAGCCACTTGTACATGCCGGACTTGTGCATCTTCTGCCGATGGTGACCGCGCCCACGTTGCTGGAGTGCTCGAGGATCTGGGTGACGGAGTAGTTGACCGTTCCGCGCGCCTCGGCGTCGTGGACTTCCCGATCGGCGACGTGGATGCTCGGCGGCAGCGTGAACCTGCTGTTCGGCGTGACGACGCCGTCGGCGAGAGCGCCGGAGATCGTGACCAGCTTGAAGATCGAGCCCGGCTCGTAGACGTCGGTCACCGCGCGGTTCTTGTCGGCCTCACCCGTAGGGTCCTTGCCGAAGCCGTGGAAGCCGTCCTTCATCATGTTGGCCATGGCGAGGACTTCTCCGGTCCTCGGATCCATCACGACGGCGATCGCCGACTGGCCGCCGGTGTCGCGCAGGGTCTTCTTGAGGACGTCCTCGGCGTAGTACTGGATCCCGCTGTCGAGCGTGAGACGCACGTTCTGGCCCGCCACCGGCTGCTGCTGCGAGATGGTCTTGAGGGGGTTGCCCGCGGGGTCGCGCACCACGGTCTCGCTGCCCGCCTTGCCGGCGAGGTCCTTGTCGTAGAGCAGTTCGATGCCGGAGAGACCGTGGTTGTCCATGCCGTCGAAGCCGAGGATCTGCGCCGCGGTGCCCTTGAGGGGATACGTGCGCGCCTCCTCCTCGTAGCTGCCGACCCCGGGAATGCCGAGCGCGACCGCCTTCTTGGCGTACTGGGGGTCGACCTTGCGCGCCACGTAGGCGAACCACTTCTTCTGCGCCTTTGCGGTCACGAGCGCGTCTTCGACGGCCCGGCGAGGCTTACGGCGGTTGATCTGCAACGCGTCGCAGAGCCTGTCGGCCGCCGCCTTGGGATCCTTCAGCAGGTGCGGGTCCGCGTACACCGTCTGCTGCGGCTTGCCCACGGCCAGCCCGTCGCCGTTCCTGTCGAGGATCGAGCCGCGGTGGGCCGGCAGGGCGATCACCCTGGTCTGCTGCGCCAGAGCGAGGGCGGTCAGGTGCTGCGACGACGAGGCGAGCGCGACGGCTTTGCCGCCGACGAGCACGAGAAAGACGATGAAGACGAAGCGGAGCAGGCGGATGCGGCCGTCGACGCCGTTCCTTGCGGCCTTGGGGCTCCCGAGGAGGCCGCCGCGCCGGCGGGCCGGACGACGGCGACCTGTCGAGGGAGTCGCCATCAGCGGTTCGCCGCGACCTCGGAGAGGGACTTGCTGTAGAGCGGCTCGGGATACGAGAAGTGGGTGGCGTTCACCAGGCCGAGCTGAGTCTCCGCGATGTGCTGGATGCGCGGTGTCGACGACAGCTGGGCGACCTGCTCCCGCAGCTGGGCGTTCTTGTCGGTGATCTGGCGTTCCTGGCGCACGATGGCATCCGTCTGCAGCGTCTTCTGCACGACGGCGAAGCTGAGCGCCACGCGCCCGACGGCGAGCAACGTGAGGCAGCCGATGAAGACGATGAAGGTGCGCATGACACGAGAGCGCTTCGCCGCCTTGCGCCGCGTGTGCGGCGCCCGATACGCGTACCTGGGCGCCTCGGGGCGCGCGTCCTCCTCGTAGCGCGGCGCGGTTGCGCGGGCGTGAGCGGCGCCGGCCACGTCAGTCTTCCCCGAGCCTCACGGCGACGCGGAGCTTGGCGGACTTGCTGCGCGGGTTGCTCTCCGCTTCGGCGGCACGCGGCGTGACCGGCTTGCGCGTGAGCACGCGCATGGTCGGCTCGTGCCCACAGACGCACTGCGGCAGGCCGGGCGGGCAGATGCAGCCTGCCGCGTACCCCTTGAAGAATTCTTTGACCATGCGGTCCTCGAGCGAGTGGAAGCTGATCGCCGCGAGCCGACCGCCCGGGCGCAGGACGCGGTAGGCCTCCTCGAGGCCGCGGGCGAGCGAACCGAGCTCATCGTTGACGACGATGCGCAGCGCCTGGAACACCCGGCGGGACGGGTTGCCGGCGGCGAAGCGGGCCGGCGTCGGGATGTTGCGCTTGATGACCTCGACGAGCTCACAGGTCGTCGTGAACGGAGTCTTCTTGCGCGTGATCACGATGCCGCGCGCGATCGACTTGGCGTACCGCTCCTCCCCGTACCGGCGGAAGATGTCGGTGAGTTCGTTCTCCGGGAGCGTATTGACCAGGTCCGCAGCGGTGACCTGGAGCTCAGGGTCCATGCGCATGTCGAGCGGGGCGTCGTAGGCATAGCTGAAGCCCCGCTCCCGCCGGTCGAGCTGCATCGACGAGACGCCGAGGTCCATGTAGACGATGTCGACCGACGCGGTCTCCCGCTCGGCCAGCACGTCGGAGAAGTTGCCGTGGTAGAGCTCGCAGGCGCAGGGCGCCGCCTTGGCGAAGTCGCGGAAGAACTCGGCGACGCTGGGATCGCGGTCGACCGCGATCAGGCGGCCCTTGGCGCCGAGCACGGCGGCCACGGCTTCTGCGTGACCGCCGGCGCCGAACGTGCAGTCGATCGCCGTCTCGCCCTTGGCCGGCCGCAGCAGTTCGAGCAGTTCGTCGAGAAGGACCGGAGTGTGAGCGAGGGCCATCTCGTACTCAAGAAGCTGGATGCAAGTCTGCGGAAGCATCGGCCTCCTCCTCAAGGTGGGCCCGGTAGGCGGTCCAGGCGGCGCGGTCCCAGATCTCAACATGGTCGGCCACGCCGATGACCGTCACTTCTTTGCTGATGCCGGCGTACTCGAGGTGCCTCTGCGGGAGCGTCGCGCGTCCCTGGCCGTCGAGCTCCGGGAAGAAGACCGCGGTGGCGGCGAGGCGACGCTTGACGTCGCGCCGCGCCACCGTCCCTGCCGTGGTGACGTCCACGTCCTCCTCGAGCCGGCGCTGGAACTCCTCGGGGCTGTAGCCGCCGAGGCAGCGCTCGTTCTCCTGAGTGACGTAGATGCCTTCCGTGAAGGCAGGACGCAGACGGGCGGGAACGGCGATGCGATTCTTCGCATCGAGCGTGAATTCGAACTCCCCCACCAAGAGCGGTCGCTGCATGTGCGCCACTGTACCCCACTTCTCCCCATTGCGCAATACTTTTGACCCCTTCTTCCCCACTTCGTGGGGAACGACGCCGACGCACGGGTTACGGCCGATCGGGGAGGGTCGGCGGCGACCGCGGATCGCGGCCGGCGGAGGGTCGGCTGTGGGAGCCGCAGCCGGGCACGACACCACACCCAGGAGGGGCCGGCGAAGCCGCGGTCAGGCACGGCGACCGCGGCACGGGGCCGTGCGGCGGCGGGGGTGGGGAGGCGTGGGGAAAAGGCCGGGCGGCGGGCGGCGGCCCGGCCAGGCTACTGTCTGGGGACGACGATCCTCTGCCCGACCACCAGCGTGCTGCCGGTGAGATCGGGATTCAGCGTCTGAAGGTCGGCCGTCGTGGTCTTGAACCGGTCGGCGATGCTCGACAGCGAGTCGCCGGTCTTGACCACGTATTTCTTGGTGACGGTGACGGTCCTGGTGGCCTTGACGGTCGGGGTGACCGTAGGCTGGGCGGAGCCGCCCATGACGCCGGAGTTGACGGCGATGCCGATGAGGGCGATGACGGCGACGAGGAACACGATCGGCGCGGCGATGCGAGCGACGGGCAGCGTGCCGGACCCGCCGGCCGGGCGGGGACGAGACCGCGGCGTGCGCTTCGAGCCGCTCGTCGGGCGCTGCGGGCGGCTCCCGGGCGGCGCGCGGAACGAGTCGATCACGGGCGCCGCCGGCAGCGGCTCGGGATCGGCGAACAGGTCGAGGTTCGGCCGGGCAGCCGGTGCGGTCCCCATGGATTCGAGGCGACGCAGGGCGGCATCGGGGTCGCTCTCTCCGCCGGCGGCGCCCGGATCGGCGGCCGGAGGCGCACCGTCTGCGGACACGGGGCGAGGGCGGCGAGTCCTCTTCTTTGGTGTCTCGTCGGTCACAGTCTGTCCTGGAGGTCGCTGCGCATAGATTCGGCGGCGGCGGCCGCAGCCCTTCGATAGTCGCCGCCGGCGTCCTGCCAGGCGAAGATGATCGAGCGTGACGCGTTGACCACGAACCCGCCGCGTCGCCGGCGGCGATGCCGGCGAGGGCGTCGGCGCCCGCCACCCTGGGCGCCGTAGCCCGGCACCAGCAGGAAGGCGTTGCGGCAGCACCTCGCGCACCGCGCGCAGCTGCGCCGGCGCGGTGGCGCCGGCGACGGCGCCGACGTCGCTGTAGCCGGCCTCCCCCACGTGCGCGGCGCCGAGGTCACGAACGAGGTCGGCGACGCGCAGGAACAGCGGCCGCCCGTCCACCTCGACCTCCTGCAGGAGCGCGGCGCCGGGGTTGCTCGTGCGCGTGAGGACGAAGACGCCGTGGCCGCTCGCGCAGTGGTCGACGAGCGGCTGCAGGGAATCGTCGCCCAGGTACGGACTGGCGGTGATGGCGTCGGCGCCGATGCCGGCGGCCGGGCCGTCGAAGCCGGCGGCGCCGCCGAACGCGGCGTTGCCGTAGGCGGCGCCGGTGGAGGCGATGTCGCCGCGCTTGACGTCGAGGATCACCGGCAGGTCGTACTGCGTGCGCGCACTCGATGACGGCGCCGAGCGCGCGCCAGCCGGCGGCGCCGTACTGCTCGAAGAACGCCGCCTGCGGCTTGACGCACGCGGCGACGCCGGCGACGGCGTCGATGACGCCGCTGCAGAACTCCTGGAAGCAGGCGGCCACGGCCGCGTCGTCGCCGAGCTCGGCCGCCTGCGGCCGGTACTTCTCGACAGTTCAGGCGGCATGCGCTCGAGCGACCGGGTCCAGACCGACGCAGACCACGCTGCGTCGCGTGCGGATGGCTGTGGCGAGTCTGTCGGAGAAGTGCTGCACAAGAGGCCCCTTGAGAGTGAGCCCGTCCATCGTACCGCACGAAGCCGGGCGCAGACAGCGGCGGGCGTCGCCCCGGGTCCGCTCAGGCGCCGGCGTCGCCCGGCGCGTCCGCGCCGGGCCGCCCTGCGGCGCCGTCTTCACCCTCGTCGCCGCCCGGATGCGTCGCCTGGAACTGGCGCACGTTGCGACGGATCGTGGCGATCTTGGCGCGCACGTAGTCGGTCGCCTCGTCTTGCTCGCCCGGCTGCGGGCTCGGCCTCGGACTCGGCCTGCATCTCGCGCAGGACCTCCATCAGCTGCCCGTCGTCCATGCGCGAGAGCGTGTTGATGTCCCACTTCATCGCCTTGCTGGAGGTCTGATGCACGGCGTCCAGCTTGGCGCGTACCACCGGGTTGAACACGGCGCCGGGGTCGACCTGCGCCGTGATCTCGTCCACGTCGCGGATCATGTCCTCGATGGTCGCGCCGGCCTTGGGGATGATCTTGATGCGGCCGTCGTCGTCCTCGACCACCCGGTCGATGGAGAGGTACGCCTTCAGGAACCCCTCGGTGAACGCCACCGGCACCGTGACGGCGTAGGCGATGACCTGCAGCACCTCGGCGGCGAACTGCGTGAACGTGCCCGTGTGCAGGTAGCTGTCCTCGATGAGGCCGAGGAGCATCGACTTCAGGTAGGGATCGGCGCGCAGGTCGCGCGGCTTCCCTCCAGGCAGCGGTCGGTTCGTGGTGTCGGGCAGATCGCTCATCTCTCTCTTCGGGGATATCGGCAGCCGTGCGGGGAACTTGACGGAAGCAAGCACTGCGAGGAGGTTCGTTGCGAACCCGGATCAAGTGGGTACGCTGACCGCGAGCGAGGCCGAGGATGCCATGCAAGCTGGGTCACCGATCGTGAGCGGGACCGAGGCGCTGGAGGCGTTCGTACGCGCCGCCGGCGCCGCGCCGGAAGCGGCGGCGCTCCTCTGCGACATCGACGGGACCATCTCCCCCATCGCCCCGACGCCGGCGGAAGCGCACGTGCCGGAGGCCTTCCGCGAACTCCTGACTGCGCTCGTGGGGCGACTGGGCCTCGTCGCCTTCGTGACCGGACGCTCTCTCGAGGACGGCCGCCGGATGATCCCCCTGGACGGCGCCACCTACGTCGGCATCCACGGGCTGGAGACGATGGCGGCCGACGGCACGATCTCCGTCGAGCCGCAGGCCGAACGCTACGCCGCGACCATCCACGACGTCGCCGAGGCGGCGGCGCGCGACCTGGACTGCGAGGCGCTCGGCGTCGTCATCGAGGACAAGCACACGGTGCTCGCCGTGCACTACCGGCTGGCCGACGACACCGCCGCGACGCGGCACGAGATCCTCACCCGTGTGATCGAGCCGGCGCGGGAACGCGGCATGTCCATCGCGACCGGCCACCTCTCCTTCGAGGTGCGCCCGCCGCTGCCGTTCACCAAGGGGACGGCCGTGCGCCGCGTGCTCACGAGCGGGCGCCTACCTCTCGGCTATGGCCTGCGGGGACGACCTCACCGACATCACCATGTTCGCGGCGATCCGCGACTGGGGCGAGCGCGATGCGCGGCGCCACACGGTCGCGGTCGCGGCGGTCACCGGCGAGACACCGCGACCGGTGATGGACGCCGCCGACGTGCTCGTGCGCGCGACGCCGGGTGTGCACGAGGTGCTGTCACGCGTCGCGAAAGCTGTCGGCGCGGCCTGACGAAGCTGGGCCGCGCCGCTCGCGTAGCCGGACGTCGTGCCGCGGCCGCCGGTGGGGCGAAGGTCGCCTCAGCGGCCGCCGAACTCCGGGGCCCGCTTCTCGAGGAACGCAGCCATGCCCTCTGTCTGGTCCTCACTCGCGAACGCGAGCGCGAAGAGGTCACGCTCGATGCCCTGCCCGGTCGCGATATCCGTGTCCGCGGCGGCGTTGACGGCCGCCTTGCAGTACCGTATCGCCAGCGGGCTCTTGCCGGCGAGTTCCTCCGCCAGCTTCATCGCCTGGGTCATGAGCTCGTCCCTGGGGAACACGGCCTGGACGAGCCCGATGCGCAGCGCCTCGTCGGCGCGGATGATGCGGCCGCTGAGCACCAGGTACTTGGCCCAGCCCTCCCCCACGTTGCGCGACAGCCGCTGAGTACCGCCGAAGCCCGGTGTGATCCCGAGGTTGATCTCGGGCTGGCCGAACTTGGCGTTCTCGCTCGCCAGTCGTATGTCGCAGGCGAGCGCGAGCTCGCAGCCGCCGCCGAGGGCGAAGCCGTTGACGGCGGCGACCCACGGCTGGGGCGCGGCCTCGATGCCGCTCATGACCGACTGGCCAAGGGCGCCGAACTGCCGCGCCTGCTCGGCCGTCATGGTGCTCATCTGGGCGATGTCGGCGCCGGCGACGAACGACTTGTCGCCGCCGCCGGTGAGCACGACGGCGCGCACGGCGTCTTCGGCCGAGAGCTCGCGCACGGCGGCCAGCAGACCCTTGTTGGTCTCGGAGTCCAGCGCGTTGAGCGCATCGGGACGGTTGACGGTGACGACGGCGACGGCGCCCTCACGGGTGACCTCTACGGCCATGGCGGACCCTCCTCAGGCCATGGGTGGATTGTGCGGCACCACTCTATCGCACCGTCATCGGCGGCCGGAGGTGGCCGGTCCGGCCGTTCCGCCGGCGGCCCTACTATTGTCATCCTGTACAGACTCGCAAACCTGTGGTGGAGTAGTCGCGGGCGCCGACCACGACCACAGGGGGGCACCGTGACACAGTCAGAGTCCGGCGAGGCGAGACCCGGGTGCGCCGGCGCGGCGGGCGTCGCCAGACGGCCGCACGAGGGCGGCGGGCATTACGGCCCGCAGCGGCGCCGGCGGCCGTCCCGGGGTGGCCGCCGGCCCGGCCGCGGTCCGCGCCCCGGCGCGCTGCTCGCCGCGGCCCTCGCGCTCGTGATGGGCGCCGCGCTGCTCGCCGCCTGCGGCGGCTCCTCCGGCGGCGCCTCCTTCGCGTCCGCCTCGGCCGCCGCAGCCGCGCCGAGCCCCGTGCCCTCGCCCATCATCACCAGCGGACCGCCTCCGGCCGCCGCCGTGGACGTGGTGAGGCGGTTCTGGACTGACGTCGGCCACGGCCGGATGGCCGAAGCACAGCGGTCCCTCGTCGCCCCCGGCTCACCCATCCAGGAGTGGAACGGAGAAGACGTCGCCGCGGCGCACTTCGTGCGCCTCGTCCCACACTCGGTCGGCGGCTCTCCCGAGCCGGGAGCCACGATCGGATTCTCGGCGGTCGTCTGGATCGATGCGGGCTCGGCCGACAGTCCGTGGGGCCCTGCCGGCGACCATCAGCTGTTCGAGCACGTGGTCCGCATGTCGGACGGCACCTGGAGGATGTGGGACAGCGGGACCGGCCCGTGAGCTGCGGCGCGAGGCGCCGCGCGTCGCACGACCCGCCGCGGCGGCGCCGCTAGGAGCGCAGCTTCTTGAGCGGCGCCACGCTGGCCATGAGCCGGCGCTCGGAGCCGTCGTTCTCGAAGCGGATCAGCACGATGCCGCCGGCCTGCATGCCCAGCACGGTTCCCTCTCCGAGGGTGGCGTGCAGCACCCGGTCGCCGGGAGCGAAGAACTGCTGCACGACTTCTTCGTCGAGGCCCTTCTTCTTCTCGAGCCCGGTGACGCGGCGCCCGCTCCCCAGCGTCTGGTAGTCAGCCGTCTTCCTCGTCGTCCCCGCGGCCGCCGCGGCCATTCCAGCCTGCGCCGCCGCGGCCCCGGGCGTCTCCGCCCCAGCCGCCTCCGCCGCTTCCGCCCGAGTCCCAGCTCGTCGACCGCCCGCCGATCGTCTGCTGCTCCTTGAGCTTCGCCGGGATCTCATCGAGGAACCGCGACGGGATGTTGTACTGCGAGGTGCCCCACAGCTGCCGGGCGCGCGCGTACACGAGGTAGAGCCTGTCCATCGCGCGCGTGATGCCCACGTAGGCGAGCCGGCGCTCCTCCTCGACGTTCTGCTCGTCCAGGGAGCGCTGGTGCGGGAACACGCCCTCCTCCATCCCCGCGATGAACACCACCGGGAACTCGAGGCCCTTGGCGTTGTGCAGCGTCATGAGCGTGAGCAGCGAACTCGTGTCGGCGTAGGCGTCGCTGTCGCTGTAGAGCGAGATCTCCTGCAGGAACTCATCGAGGCTGGGCTCGTCGGCGCGCTTGTCGTACTCCGCGCACACGCCGACGAACTCCTCGATGTTCTCGAGCCGGCCCTCGGACTCGAGCGTCTTCTGGGCGGCGAGGGCCGCCTCGTAGCCGGTCTCGTCGATCACGCTGCGCACGACCTCGGCCACGGGGCGGCCGGCGTGCGTGGCCTGCAGGCCCTCCATGATCGCCGCGAAGGCCAGCAGCCCGTTGGTCGCGCCGGCCGACAGCCCCGGCACGTCGCCGGCGTCGCGCAGCGCGGTCCAGAGGCTCTCCCCCACGCTCGCCGCGTGCGCCTGCAGCCGCTGCATGCTGGTGGCGCCGATGCCGCGCTTGGGCGTGTTGACGATGCGCAGCAGCCGCTGGCTGTCGTCCGGGTTCACGAGGATCGTGAGGTAGGCGATGAGGTCGCGGATCTCGGCGCGCTCGTAGAACTTGGGCCCGCCGATCACCTGGTAGGCGATCGCGTAGCGCCCGAACTGCTCCTCCAGCACGCGACTCTGCGCGTTGGTGCGGTAGAGCACGGCCACTTCGTCGGGCCGGTAGGCGCGCTCCGCGCCCTTGGCCTCTCCCTCAAGCAGCTTCTGCACCTCGCTGGCGATGAACTGGGCCTCGGCGCGCTCGTCGTTGACCTCGACGACCTGGACGAGCGCGCCCTCCCCCCTCGGGGTCCACAGGTTCTTGCCCTTGCGCTTGCGGTTGTTGGTGACCACCGCGTTGGCGGCGTCGAGGATCTTCTGCGTGGAGCGGTAGTTCTGCTCCAGGCGGATGACCTCGGCGTCCGGGTGGTCGCGCTCGAACTCGAGGATGTTGCGGATGTCGGCGCCGCGCCACGAGTAGATGCTCTGGTCGTCGTCGCCGACCACGGCGAGGTTGCCGTGCTTGCCGGCGAGCAGGTTGGCCAGGCGGTACTGGGCGTGGTTGGTGTCCTGGTACTCGTCCACGAGCACGAAGCGGAACGCCTGCTGGTAGTGCTCCAGACGGTCGGGATAGCCCTCCAGCAGCTCGACCGTCTTCATGAGCAGGTCGTCGAAGTCCATCGCGTTCATCTCGGCGTGGCGCTTCTCGTAGAGCTCGTAGGTGTCGGCGGCCACCTGGGCGAACCGCCCGCCCTTCTCGCGGAACTGGGCGGGCCCCAGCAGCTGGTTCTTGGCGTCGCTGATCTGGCGGCTGATCGACTCCGGCGGGTACCGCTTGGGGTCGACGTCGAGCTCCTCCATGCAGCGCTTGATGAGCCGCCGCCGGTCGTCCTCGTCGTGGATGGTGAACGTGCTCCGGTAGCCCATGCGCTGGGCCTCGCGGCGCAGGAGGCGCGCGCACATGCTGTGGAACGTGCTGATCCACATGGTGCGCGCCACCGGCCCTACGAGGCCCTCGATGCGCTCCTTCATCTCGCCGGCGGCCTTGTTGGTGAAGGTGATGGCCACCACTTCGTCCGGGCGCACGTGCTCCACCTGGAGCAGCCACGCGACCCGGTGCGTGAGCACGCGCGTCTTGCCGGAGCCGGCGCCGGCGAGGATCAGCAGCGGACCGTCTACGTGCGTGACGGCCTTGCGCTGTTCGTCGTTGAGGCCGGCCAGCAGCGGGTGGTTCGGCCGCACCGGGCCGTCCGGGCTGCCGGCTTCCGCCTGCGGCGTCACCCGAGGCCTCCGCCGAGCACGAGGCTGATGACGAGCGCGATGACGCCGGCGAGGACGAGCTTGAGGCCCGACAGCCAGAGCCGGTCGCGCGAGATGGAACCGAGGAAGAGACCGAGCCCGAAGAGCTCCACGAGGCCCACGACGATGGCGAGGTAGTAGGCGGTGTGGATCGAGATGACGGACGTGAAGAGGAATGGGGTCATGGCGATCATCGCCGCAGCGAACGGCGAGGCGCCGTCGATGAGAGCGATGACGATCGTGGCGTAGCGGGAGGCAGACGCAATATCCGTGTCCTTCAGGCTGGAGAGTGTGGTCTCCTCCAGCTCACGCATGGCGCGGTCGCGCTCGGCGCGTTCGACGAGATACGACCCGTAGAAGCCCGACACGCCCATGCCGACGGCCGTGGTGAGCACCACGATGAAGATGGCCCGCGCGCTGTGGACACCTCCGAAGTAGCCGCCGACGACCACGCCGATGGTCGTGAGCACGCCGTCGAAGGCGTTCATCGACGAAGTAGCGGCGGGCGATCTCGCCCACTTCGGCGATCTCGTGGTAGTGGCGCAGCGTGGCCAGCTGGCGCCGCACGCGCATCCCGATGGTGGGACTGCCCGGAAGGCTCATCGGGTCACCCTGATGTCCGCGCCGCGCGACACCCCCCGCATGGCGGCGCGCTCAATAGCTCTTCCGGGCATTAGTCAGCGCGTCGGCTCAGCGCATCCAGGGCGCGCCCGCGTCCTGGGGAGTCTCGACCTCGTCGATGATCCGCTTGCCGGCCGAGACCTTGTCGATGGAGTGGATGCTGCCGCCGGCGTCCTGCACGACCTCGGCGACGTCCTGGAAGTCGATGTCGTCGCCCTCCAGCGTGATCTTGATGTTCTCGACCTTGTTGTCGATCTCGATCAGGGTGATGTCGACCCCGTGGATGCCCTCGAGGTCGCCGAGCTTGTCGGCGAGCACGAGCATCGTGGGCTGGTGTGGCTTGAGGACGTCGAGCACGAGACGCCGGACCTCGCTCATGTGGTGATCACGCTCCGTTCAAAGGGTCGCCTGAGGGCAGCAATCGTAGCATACCCGCCTCCGTTCACCGGTCACCCAAGAAGATGACAGTGAGGGCCGCGCGGGCGCGAAAGAGCGGTGCTCGCCGGGCTCGAGGGCCGGCGCCGCCCCCCGCCCGGCGCGGCACGGACCACTCAGAACGCCGCGGCGCGGTGAGCGTGCCCTGGCCGTCCTCCGTACGTTCCTGCACGTAGCCCCAGAGATTCCCGGGGAAGTCGGGGCGCCCTCCCCATGAGGCGGCGCACGCGTGAGCCGATGACCTCAGTGAGGGCGAGGTGGACCCTCGAAGACCGGCGAGGAGGCAGGCCATGAGCGGCGTCGCGAGCGGCTACACCCTTGTGCTGGCGGACGAGGCGCACGACGGCGCCACCGCGACCGACTACATCGTGACGGACGGTGGCGTGCTGTTCGCGAGCGGCGACCGTGGCGCGACCTGGCGCTGCTACGGAGTGGTCGACCCGGAACTGTTCCTGCTGGACCTCGGATTCGTGGAGGCCTGGGAGCTCACCGCGGCCGACGCTGCGCCGGCGCCCGCGGCCGGGCGCCGGTTTCTCGCCGCGTAGGCGGCGTCAGATCCCGGCGCCCTCGTCGAAGCGCAGGAACTCGGCGAGCATCGCCTGCGTCTCGCGCAGCGCTTCCTGACGCTTGCCGCTGCGCTCGGGGTGGATCTCGTCGAGCTCCTTCTCCATCTCCACGATGCGCGCCACTAGGCACTTGATGGCCTCGGCCACGGGGTCGGGAAGGTGGCGGTAGTCGATGTCGGGGATGCCCACGCGCTGACCCTGCAGCAACACCGGCCGGCCGGGGTTGCCGACGACGGTCGAGTTCTTGGGCACGTTGCTGACGACGATGCTGCCGGCTCCCACCTTGGCGTTGTCGCCCACCGTGATGCCGCCGAGCACCTTGGCCCCGGCGCCGAACACCACGTTGTCGCCCACCGTGGGGTGCCGCTTGCCCGACTCCTTGCCGGTGCCGCCGAGCGTCACGCCCTGGTAGATGGTGACGTTGTCGCCGATCTCGGTGGTCTCGCCGATGACGACGCCCGCGCCGTGGTCGATGAACAAGCCGTGGCCGATCGTGGCGCCGGGGTGGATCTCGATGCCGGTGACGAAGCGGTTGAACTGGCTGACCCAGCGGGGCACGAGCGGCACGCCGGCGCTGTCCAGCCTGTGCGCCACGCGGTGCATCCACAATGCGTGCAGCCCCGAGTAGGACGTGATGATCTCGACTTTGGACGTGGCCGCGGGGTCGCGTTCCTGCACCGCGTTGCACGTCGCTGGCGATCTCCGAGATGGCGGTGTGCACGTCCTGGCTCACGGCCCCGACGACGCCGTTGAAGGGACGACAGCCGCGAGTCTCTCGTCCCAGGAACCAGCACCCGGCGATGCTCATGCCCGTGAGGGCGAGCAGTTTGCGGATCACGGCCGTCACCTCCTCATGTCGTTGTGCCGGGCAGGTCCGGCCTGAGGCCGGGGCCGAGCCCGCGGTACGCTATCACGCTTCGTTCATGCTTCCCGTGCGGAAACCATCCACGTCGAGGGCCACGTACGCGAAGCCGGCCGCGTGGACCCTCCGCGAGATCTCGCTCGCGCAGCGCGAAGGCGCGCTCGAGCTCTCCGGGCTCCACCTCGACCCTCGCCACGTCGCCGTGGTGGCGGACGCGGCACTGACGGAAGCCGAGCTCGCGCAGCGCCCGCTCGGCTGCGGCCACAGAAGCGAGCTTGCCCGGAGTGATGGGCTGGCCGTAGGGCACGCGCGAGGCCAGACAGGCCTGCTGCGGAGCATCCCAGGTGGGCAGGCCGAGGTCTCGCGCGAGACGACGGACCTCGGGCTTGCCGATCCCGGCGGCCAGGAGCGGCTGGAGGACGCCGCGCTCCGCCGCGGCGCGCATGCCGGGACGGTGGTCGCCGACGTCGTCGGCGTTGGCGCCGTCCACGAGCGCCGCGCCGCCCTGCCGCGCCGCGACCTCCGCGAGGGCATCCAGGAGGCCGACCTTGCAGTAGTAGCAGCGCTCGCGCGAGTTCTCGACGAAGCGGGAGTCGTCGAACTCGTGCGTCTCCACGACGACGTGCTCGACGCCAAGACCCGCGGCCACAGCGGCGGCCGCGGCGAGCTCTTCGTCCAGATAGGTCGGTGACGTCGCCGTGACCGCGGTCACGTGGTCCGGCCCGAGGGCGCGTGCGGCGGCGGCGAGCACGAGGCTGGAGTCGGCGCCGCCGGAGAACGCGACCACGGCGTCCGCGACGCCGGCGAACTGCGCCAGCAGGCGCTCCAGGACGGCGTCGTCAGGCATCGAGGTCGACCAGCTCGGTCACCGTCGGCCGCTCGCCACAGACCGGGCACGAGGGGACGCGCGCGACCTCGACCTCGCTGAACGTCATGAGGCCGCCGTCGAACTGGACCAGCCGGTCGTAGAGCGGCCGACCCGCGCCCGTGAGCACCTTGATCACCTCGAGCGCCTGGATGGAGCCGATGAGGCCGGGGATGGGACCGAGCACGCCGGCCTCCGAGCAGCTGATGACGCCGGCCGGCGGCGGAGGTTCCGGGAACAGGCAGCGGTAGCACGCCGTCTCGCCGCCCTTGATGGTCATCGCGAGGCCGGTCATGCGCAACACCGCACCGTCGACCAGCGTCTTGCCGCGCAGCACGCAGGCATCGTTGAGGAGGTAGCGCGTCGGGAAGTTGTCCACGGCGGTGACGACCACGTCGTAGCGGTCGATGAGAGAGAACGCCGTGTCGGCGCACAGCCGCGAGGTGTGCGGTTCGAGCACCACCTCCGGATTGAGCGCGCCCAGTCGCTCCGCCGCCACCTCCGCCTTGTGACGGCCGATGTCCGCGGTCGTGAAGAGGATCTGCCGCTGCAGGTTGGAGAGTTCCACGACATCGTCGTCGACGATGCCGATGCGGCCGACCCCGGCGGCGGCGAGGTACGAGAGGACCGGCGCGCCGAGGCCGCCTGCCCCCACGACGAGCACGGAGCCGGCGCGCAGGGCGTCCTGACCCCGCTCGCCGATGTCCTCGAGGACGAGCTGGCAGTCGTAGCGAAGGCGTTCGTGCCCGCTGATCCTCACGCCCGCGGCTCCGGGATGTCGGCGAACAGCGGCGTGGAGAGATACCGCTCACCGTTGTCGCAGAGGATGGTCACGATGACCTTGCCCCGCATGCCGTCGCGTCGCGCGAGCTCGCCGGCGGCCCACACGTTGGCGCCGGCGGAGATGCCGACCAGCAGGCCTTCTTCGCGAGCGAGGGCGCGCGCTACCGCGAAGGCGTCGTCTCCGCTCACGGCGAGGATCTCGTCGTAGACCTTCTCGTCGAGGACCTTGGGCACGAAGCCGGCGCCGATGCCCTGGATGCGGTGGGAGCCCGCCGGGCGGCCGGAGAGGACCGGCGAGTCCGTGGGCTCGACGGCGACGATGCGCACGCCCGGTCGCCGCTGCTTGAGCACTTCGCCGACGCCCGTCAGGGTGCCGCCGGTACCCACGCCGGCGACGAACGCGTCGACCTCGCCGCCGGTGTCCTCCCAGATCTCCTCCGCCGTGGTGAGCCGATGCGCCGCGGGGTTCGCCGGGTTCTCGAACTGCTGCGGCACGAACGCGTCGACCAGCTCGGTCGCCAGCTCCGCCGCGCGGTCGACGGCCCCGGTCATGCCCTCCGACCCGGGCGTGAGGACGAGGCGCGCGCCGTAGGCCTTGAGCAGCGCGCGCCGCTCCACGCTGAACGTGTCCGGCATCGTGAGCACCATGTCGTAGCCGCGCGCGGCCGCGACCATGGCGAGGGCGACTGCCCGTGTTGCCGCTGGTCGGCTCGATGATCGTCGTCCTGCCGGGGGCGATGAGCCCGTCCTGCTCGGCCGCGTCGATCATCGCGAGGCCGATGCGGTCCTTGACGCTGCCGCCGGGGTTGAACGACTCGAGCTTGCCGAGTACCTCGGCGCCGGTCTCGTCGGAGATGCGGTTGAGCCTGATCAGCGGCGTGCGCCCGATGAGCTCGGTGATGCTCCCTGCCCTCTTCATGGCGTCTCCCGTCAGATGTGGTACATCGGCGCTTCCGCGCGGAGCGCGTCCTCGCGCCGCAGCAGGTCGCCGATGGTGGTGGCGATCAGGACGTCCTCGAGCGCCTGCTGCGCCTCGATCCAGACGGAAGATGCACCGCAGTTGTCGACCTGATCGCAGCGGCCCTGCGTGCATTCCGCGGGTGACGGGATGCCGTCGAGCGCGCTGACGACGTCGAGGATGGTGATCTCGTCGGCGGGCCGCGCCAGCGAGTAGCCGCCGGCGGCGCCGCGGCGGCTGCGCACGATGCCCCCGCGGCGGAGCGCCGCGAAGACCTGCTCCAGGAACTGGAGCGGCATGTCGCGGCGCCCGGCGATGTCGCCCAGGCGCACCGGCTTGCCCATCTGCTTCTGCTCCACGCGGGCCAGTTCCGTCAGGGCCCGGACCGCGTATCTGCTCTTCATCGAGATGTTCACCTGAGTGACACTCCCTCGGTCCAAGAATACCCGATAAATCCAGTCAAGATTACGGAACAAAAGCGTCTGCGTCAACGCGGCCCGTCGGCCAGGCCATGTTTCCGCACGGCCTGTCAGCCGTCCAGGCCGCCTCTCCCCCGCCGGCGCGACCGCTCCACCCAGAGGCCGGCGAAGGCGGTGAGGGCCAGGGTCACCAGCGCCGCCCAGACGATGCGGTAGACGACCACCCAGAAGATGCTCGCGCCGAGGGCGAGGAAGATCAGCGAGTCCTCGACGATGGCGTGGACCATGCTGAGAAAGACGCTCATGATGAAGACCTGGCGGCGGCTGATGTCGTGGCGGCGGACCTCGCGCACGATGACGCCGCCGCCGTAGGCGAGGCCGAACAGGAACCCGATGAGCGTCGGCGCCGCGGAACGCTCGTCGAGGCCGACGTGGCGCACCACCCTGGCCCACGCGCGCACGACGGCGCGGAAGGCGCGCGTGCCCTCGAACAGCTCGAGCACCACCATGATCGGCACCACGATCAGGAACACGCGCAGCAGCAGGTCGAACGACCCGCTGACGAAGGTGTGCAGGAACTCAGTCATCGGAGCAGCCCGATCAGCAGGTTGGCGACGATGGCGGCGGCCAGGCCGGCGACGACGCGCAGCGCCCCGAAGGCGAAGCCGTTCATCCCCGCCTTGTGAAGCACGGCGCCTTCCACGACGAGGTTGTGGCCGATGAGGATGGCGACGGCGAGGACCGTGATCTGCTGCGCCGTGAGGTGGAGCGCCTGCATCGAGCCGACGGCGGCGTAGATGTTGAGCACGTAGCCGACGACCAGCGGGACCGCCGCGTCGCCGGGCAGTCCGAGCGCCGACATGAGCGGCCGGGCCACGTTCGAGAGCCAGCCGATGACGCCGAGCTGTTGCAGGGCGAGCGTGACGCCGTAAGCCGGGATCATGACCTTGGCCAGGTCCCAGAAGGTCTGGAGCCCGGCGATGACCCCGAGGCGCACGTCCCGGCCAAGGGCAGGCCAGAAGCCAGCCGGCGGCTGTGGCAACGGGGCGCCGGGCAGGGTGTCGTCGGGAGCTGGCATCTGCCGGATTCTCGCACGGCAGCGCCGCCGAAACGTCACCGCCGCGTGACGTGCGTCACCCTTGAGGCTCACCGGGGCCGGGCGCGACGATGGCTGCATGCCGCATGCCCGTACAACCGCGCTCGCCTCGGAGTCCTGACCGCCGTCGCCGTCCTCGGCGCGGGCTGCGGCGATCCCGACCGCCGCGCCGGTGGTGGCGCCGGGGGACGTCCACATGACGGCGGCACCGCCCGCCCCGATCGTGGCGCCGGCCGGAGCGACCCCGGCGACCCGCTTGAGCGGCGCCTCGCCCGGCGCCGACTCGGCCCGGCTCGAGGCGGCGCGCACCTTGGCTCTCTACTGCCATCTCATCGAGGCGGGCCAGTTCGCCCGCGCCGGCGAGCTCTGTGCGCGGCGCCGTGCTCTGGTCGCGCCGCGTGCTACGCGGGCTCACCCGTTTCCACTTCCGCTCCGCCCGTGTCTACGCGGCGCCCGATGCGCGCACGCTGGTACTCAAGGCACGCGTGCGCGTGCGCTCTGGGCGAGGCCGTCCGCTGCCGGACGGCCTCGCCATCCTGTTCTTCACCCTGGGGAGGGCCGGCAGCAACGTGGGGGGATGGCTGATCTCAGCTGTCACCACCAGCCCATAACCCTCCAGAAAGGGGACAGCATGACCAGACGGCACCGGGCGCACATCACGGCGGTCGTCGTGGCACTGGCGACGGCCGCGCTCGCGGCGGCCGCGCCTGCGGCGGCGAGCGCGGCAGACGGAAGAGCCACGCCCGGCGGCGGAGTGGCCGCAGCAGGCAAGACCGCGGCGGGTCCCGCCGCCGCTGCGGCGGCCTACCTCCAAGCCCGCGCCGCGGCAGTCGCCGCGACCGACCCGGCCGCGACTCTGGCGCCCTGGGTCGTCGCCCGCAGTTCTCTGGCGAGCACCGAGGCGAAGCTCGCCATCGGCGCCGCCCTTCGCGGCGAGGCATCTGGGCGCACGCTGGAGTCGGCCACCTGCGCAGTCACCATCCTGGACAGCCAGCCGGCTGACGACGGCGTCACCGCATCGGTCGCCGCGCACGCGATCACCACGCTCACCCTGCGCGGCGCGAACGACGAGACCGACATCGAGGCGAGCGGCGTCGACCACACCATGACGCTCGCTCGCAGTGGCGACGGTTGGGTCGTCACCGCCGACACGTACAAGGACGACCTTAAAGCCGCCTGCCTCGAGGCCGCCGGCGCCCGGGCGGCCACCGTCCGCGCCGCCGCGCGAGCCGCGGAGCGCGCATCGGCGCCGCTCCGCCTGCCGGCAGCCGCGCCGGTGTCCCGGGCCGTTGTCCGGCCGCGCGGGTACAGCGACATCATCGAGTACGACCGCCCGGCGGCGCAGGCCTATGCCGACAAGTACGCCCTGGCCTACAACCCGACGTTCGCGCGCTTCGCCGGCGCCGACTGCGCGAACTTCGCCTCCCAGTGCGCCCGAGCCGGCGACATGCCGCAGGCCGCCGGCACCACAAGCACCGGCTGGTGGTACGACAAGCAGGGCACCTCTTCCCCCGGCGACGACAGCTACAGCGGCAGCTGGATCAACGTCACGCGCCAGATGGGTTACTGGAACACGCGGCGGACCGACTGGGAGACGTCCGCCGGGGTGCTCAGTCGCGGCGATTTCATCTACTACGACTGGTCGGGAGACGGCGTGTGGGACCACGTTGCCGTCGTCGCCGGCACCAACAGCTCCGGGCAGAAGGTGATCGACGCGCACACCACCGACCACTACCACGTCTACTGGAAGCTCGGCACCAGCAGCACGAAGTACAAGTTCGCCCGCGTGCGCGCCCAGTGGGTCGTGTGACCCTCAGTCCGCTCCGGGCAGCAGGTCGTGTGCCGCGAGGTCCTCGGCGGTGTCGCGGCGCCTGACCTGCACCAGCTCGCCGACGGCCGTCACCGCGAAGGCGGCGGCCGTCGGCCGGGCGTTGTACGGGTTCATCATCTCGAGCGAGTACGCGCCGGCGTCGAGAAAGACGACCACGTCGCCCACCGTCGTGCGGGCCGGGAACCAGCGGTACGGCGAGTCGGCGTCGCCGGCGAACACGTCGCCGCCGTCGCAGAGCGGGCCGGCGAGGCGGAACTCCGTGTCCGCCTCCTCGCCGGCCCGCGACGCGACGATCGTCCGGTAGTACCAGCGGTAGTTGGTGTGCTCGAGGAGCGTGTTGAAGCCGGCGTCCACGGTGACCCAGCGCTCGTCGCCGATGCGGCGGCCGGCGGCGTCGCGGCGGCCTTTCGTCTTCTCGTTCTCGATCCGCGCCACGAGGACGGCGGTGGTCGCGGCGATGGAGCGGCCGGGCTCGAGAAAGAGCGCGAGGTCCGGACGCCGGGCGGCGAGTTCGCCGCCGACGACGTCGGCGTAGTCGGCGGCGGTCAGCAGCGAGCAGAAGTAGTCGCTCGGGTGGCACGTCACCGGGGCCTCGCGGTACTGCACGGCGAAGCCGCCGCCGGCGTTGAGGAACTGCAGGCGGACGCCGGCGGCGGCCTCCACCTCGGCGACGATGTCGAGGGCGGCGGCGACCGCCTGCCGGTACGGCTCGACACTGGTGATCTGCGAGCCGATGTGCAGGTGCATGCCGGCCGGCTCGAGGTTCGGGTGCTCGGCCGCCAGCCGGAACGCGGCCACGGCGTCGTCGCGGTCGATGCCGGCCTTGCCGCCGTGCGCGGTCTCGAGGCCGGGGTGCGTGAGCGTGGGCACGTGCACGTCGATGCGTGGCGCCACGGCGGCGACCTCGCCCATCGCGGCGGCGACGGCGCCGATCCGGCCCAGCTCGTGCAGGGAGTCGACCATGAAGGCGCGCACGCCGCAGGCGACTGCGCGGCGGATCTCGTCCTCCGTCTTCGCGACGCCGTTGAACACGATCTGCCGCGGCTCGAACCCGGCGGCCTGGGCCTTGTCGAGCTCTCCCCCGGAGTTGACCTCGACGTTCGCTCCCGCGTCCCGCGCCACTCCCAGGAACCACAGGTTGGAGCAGGCCTTGCTGGCGAAGAAGACCTCGGTGGGCGGATGCACGCGGCGGAACGAGCCCGTCACGGCCTCGATGTTGGCCCGCAGCCGGCGCTCGCTGAACACAAAGAACGGGGTCTCGCGAGTGCTCGCGAGCTCGACCAGGTCCACCTGGTCGAAGCACAGGTGTCCGTCACAGACGGAGTACAGCGGATCGGTGGCCGGCATATGCCCCCCTGCTTGTCGAACGGACGGTGGGCAAAGTATACTGCGCCCGCTTTGTCCCACCGGCTACGGGAGATACGGACCGAGTGGTAGACGCAAGCCCTCACGATCGTCGTCGCACCGCCTTCACCGGCGGCAAAGTGCACGACTTTTAATACCTTCCGCTTCTGACGCGTCCCGTCGCGCCCGCTCCCTCGCGAGCGACGTCCCGGCGGCACCGCATCGCATACCTGCAGGCGGTCCCCGCTCGCTCCGCTCACGCTTCGCGGCGGCGGCTCCGCCCGCATCCGCGGCCGCGAGCATGTACGTGCCCGCGGGACCGGTCACGACCAGCAGAAGTGGAGAAGGTTTGACGCTTCCCCGGCTCACCATCGATCTCGGCGCCGTCGCCGGCGCCACGCGACGTCTCGCCGCGGACCTCGACGCCCGTGGCCTGGCGCTCGTGGGCGTCACCAAATGCGTGGACGGCGAGCCCGCGGTCGGGCGGACGCTGCTCGAGGCCGGCTGCGCCGGCCTCGCCGATAGCCGCCTGCCCGCGCTGGTCCGGCTCGCCGGACAGGCGCTGGGGCCGCTCACGCTCATCCGGGCGCCCCAGCGTGACGAGCTCGAGACGGCGGCCCAGGTCGCCGACCGCGTGCTCCTGAGCGATCCGGGCGCCGCCCGCGTGCTCGGAGAGCACGTCCCCGGCGCCCCTGTCCAGATCCTGCTCACCGTGGACCTGGGCGACCGCCGCGAAGGCGTCCTGGCGGACGCCGCCCCGGCGGTCGCCGCCCAGCTCGCCGACCTGCCCGGCATCGAACTGGCCGGCGTGTCCGTCAACTTCGCCTGCCTCTCCGGCCAGCTGCCGTCGCAGGAGCTGTTCCGGCAGGCCGAGGACGTGTTGGCCGAGATCGCCGGCCACTGTGCCGCCGAGCCGGTACTCAGCCTCGGCGGCACCTGCGTGGTCCAGCACCTCGATGGTTACCGTCCGCGGTTCGCCACCGAGGTGCGCTCCGGCGGCGGCCCGATCTACGGCCACGACTTCGTCAGCGGGTGTGGCATCACCGGGCTGCGGCGCACCGACCCGGTGCTCACCGCCGAAGTGCTCGAGTGCTACCGCAAGCCGCCGGCTCCCGAGGGCCCCGGCGGCCTCGACGCCTTCGGCCACGTACCGGACGTCGATCTCCCGGACGAGGACGCCTGGTACGCCATGGTGGCCCTCGGCCGCCGGGACATGGAACCAGGGGGCCTCCGCCCGCTCCTGCCCGGGGCACGCCTGGCCGGCGCCACCAGCGACGTCTGCATCCTCATCACGCCGGAGCCGCTCTGCCCCGGCGACCAGGTCCGGTTCGCCGTCGACTACGACGCGCTGGTGCGCGCCGTGACGTCGCCGTTCGTCGCCGTGGACTTCGTGCACGGCGGCGCGACGGAGGCGGACGCCCCGACCCGCGCCACGGACGACAACGACATCCCGAAGGGGGTTTCATGACCACGCACGCCGACGGAAGGTACGTCGGGCGGCGGCGGCCGCTGCAGATCCTCAGCGCCGCCGAGGTGGAGCGCGTCCACGAGGCCGCCCTGGACGTCCTCGCCGAGACCGGCGCCATGTTCCACTCGGACCGGGCGCTCGACGTGCTCGAGGCCCACGGCGCGATCGTGGACCGGGAGACGACCGTCGCGCGCATCCCGGCGAGCGCCGTGGAAGAGGCGCTCCAGACCCTGCCCGCCTCGTTCACGCTCGGCGGCCGCGAGCCCGAGTTCGACCTGCCGATCGACGGGGAGCACGCCTATCTGACCTCCGACGGCTGCGCCACGATGGTGCGCGAGGCCGACGGGACCGTGAGGCAGAGCCTGAAGCAGGACGTCTACGACGCCGCGCGCGTCGTCGAGGGCCTCGACAACCTCTCCGCCACCTCGGCCCTCGTTTCCGCGCAGGACACGCCGGAGGAAAGCCGCGTCCTGCACGAGTTCGACGCCTGCATGCGCGCCTCGCGCAAGCACAGCATCGTCGTCAGCATCAAGGACGCATCCGAGGCGCGGCCGCTCATCCGCATGGCCGAGGCGGTGGCCGGCGGGGCGGCGGAGCTCAAGGCCCGCCCCACCTTCTCGGTCATCCTCTGCACCGTGAGCCCGCTGCACATGGAGCGGTTCGGAATGGAGCTCGCGCTCGAGCTCGGCGACGCCGGCATCCCGATGATGCTCTACCCGATGCCGATCCTCGGCGCGACGAGCCCGGTCACGCCGGCCGGCACGGCCGTCGTCGGCGCCGCGGAGATCCTCGCCGCGGTCACCGCCATCCAGCTGTCGTCCCCGGGCGCCCGGCTGGTGCACGCCGGCGGGCCGACGGCGCTCTTCATGCGCACCGGCTCATACTTCGCCAACGTCCCGGAGGCCCTGCTGCTGCGCGCCGTGCAGGGCCAGATGGCGCGCCACTGGGGCCTCCCGGCCGGTCTGGGCTGGGGCGGTACCAAGGCCAAGCTGCCCGACGCGCAGGCCGCCTACGAGAACACGCTCGGCCTCATGCTCGAGATGGCGGCCGGCGCGGACTTCTGCTTCGGCGCCGGCCTTCTCGACAGCGTCTCGCAGATGTCGCTCGAGGAGCTCGTGATCGCCGACGAGGTGTTCGGCATGGTCACGCGCCTCGTGCGCGGCGTCACGGTGGACCGCGAGACGCTCGCCGTCGACCTCATCAAGAAGATGGGCTTCGAGGGCAACTACCTCTTCGACAACCACACCCGCGCGCACGTACGCGAGCTGTGGCAGGCCAGGCTCGGCGAGATCGGCACGATCGAGAGCTGGAAGAACGCGGGCAGCCCGCGTCTGGAAGACAAGGCGCGGGCCGTCGCCGACGGCATCCTCGCCTCTCCCGCGCCCGAGTTCCCTGCGGAGCTCGGGCGCGAGTTCGACGACATCATCGCCGCGGTCGAGTCCGGCCGCTTCTGAAAGGAGCCACCCATGGCCTATGCAGACAAGTGCCACGTCGGTAAGCGCGTGAAGCTCGACCTGCTCTCGCAGGACGACGTGCGCCAGATCCACGAAGCCACGCTGGACGTCATCGAGAGCGTCGGCGTCAAGTTCCACTCGCAGAACGCCCTCGATATCCTCGAGGCACACGGCGCCACGGTAGACCGTGAGACCACCGTGGCCAAGATCCCCGCCCACGTCGTCGAGAAGGCCATGAGCACGGCGCCGCACGAGTATGTCCTCGGCGCCCGCAACCCCGAGTACGACCTGCCGCTCGACGGCGAGCACGTCTACATCAGCTCCGACGGCTGCGGCGTCTTCTACCGCGACCCGAAGACGGGCGAGGTCCGCAGCTCAGTCAAGCAGGACCTCGCCGACTGCGCCAAGGTCGTGCAGGCGCTCGACAACGTGAGCGCGACGAGCGCCGTCGTCAGCGCCCAGGACTGCCCCATCGAGACCCGCTCGCTGCACGAGTTCGACGCCTGCGTGCGGGCCAGCGAGAAGCACAGCATCGTCGTGTCCATCAAGGAAGACTGGGAGGCCCGGAGCCTCATCAAGATGGCCGAGGCGATGGCCGGCGGCAAAGAAGAGCTCAAGAAGCGGCCCATGTTCACGACCATCATCTGCACCGTGAGCCCGCTGCACCAGGAGCGCTACGGCATGGACCTGGCGCTCACGCTCGCCGAGGCCGGCATCCCGGTGAGCTTCTACCCCATGCCGATCCTCGGCGCGACGGGTCCGATCACGATCGCCGGCTCGGCGGTGGTCAACAACGCCGAGTTCCTGAGCGGCGCGACCCTCGTCCAGCTCGCCCACCCCGGCGCCCCCGTGATGCACGGCGGCGGCCCGACGGCGATGTACATGAACTCCGGCGCCTACGCGAGCAACTCGCCGGAGGCGATGCTCATCCGCAGCGTCCAGGGCCACATGGCCGACTTCTACGGCGTGCCCGCCTGGTACGGCGCCGGCGCCACCACGGCCAAGGAGCCCGGCATCCAGAGCGCCTACGAGAACGCGCTCGCCATGTTCATGGCCTACGCCAACGGCGCCGACGTGACCTTCGGCACCGGCCTTCTGGACGGCTCGCGCATCCTCTGCCTCGAGAACATGGTCGTCGACGACGAGATCATCGGCATGGTCAAGCGCATCCTCACCGGGATCGAGGTGAGCGAGGAGACCCTGGCCGTGGACCTCATCAAGAAGATGGGCTTCAACGGCAACTACCTCTTCGACAACCACACCCGTGCCCACGTGCGCGAGCTGTGGCAGGCCAAGCTGGGCGAGACCGGCAACTACGACGGCTGGAAGAACGCCGGGGCCAAGAGCACCACCGAGAAGGCGCAGGAGAAGGTCGCGGAGATCCTCGCCGCGCCGGCGGCGGAGTTCCCGGCCGACCTCGGCGCCGAGTTCGACGCGATCATCGCCGCCGCAGCCAGGGAGGCGGCGGCAGTCTGATCGACCGCCGCAGGCGAGTCGACGAGCGGGGCGGCGAAGCCCCACGGCTCTGTCCCCGCCGTGTGGCGAGGCCGGGCGCGGGGACGCAGCGACCCCGCGCCCGGCCGGCGGCCGACCCGGGGCCGGCCCTGCGCACTTCCCCCATCCCCCGATGGTGTGCGCGGGGCCGGCTCCGGCGACGTCGCGGGGTGGGGCCCGCGGGCGGGCGAAGCCTGCCCCGCGCCCGCTCCCCCGCGGACCTTCAGCTGCGGTAGCATGAGACGCCGGGCCCGCGGGGCTCCGGCGTCCCGCCGTCTAGCACCGGAGTGTCACCACGTGAGCGCCAAAATGGTCCGCGAGAAGGGTCAGAGCAAGGACACGGACAAGCTGATCCGGCGGCTCTCGCTGGTCGCCCTCCTGCTGTCCCGCCGCGGCCAGCCCGTGAGCGTCGCCGAGATACGGAGCAAGGTCGAGGGCTACCCGACCATGACGGAAGAGGCGTTCAAGCGGCGCTTCTACGAGGACCGCGACGAGCTTCGGCGGCTCGGCATCGAGATCCGCTCGGACGAGGACCCGCTCTCCGAGACCTCGTCCGAGCTCTACAGCCTGCCGGCGGACGCCTACTACCTCGAGCCGGTCGCGCTGGACGGCGACGAGATGGCGGCCCTGGCCGCCTGCCTCGCCGTCCTCGAAGACCGGTTCGCGTACTCGCAGCCGCTCCGGCTGGCGCTGCTCAGCCTCGCGCAGGGACGCCCTGAGATCCTCGCGGAGGCGGAGATGCCGCCGCTCACCGTCGTCCCCGAGTCCCGCGAGCCCAGCGCCGCCCTGCCGAAGCTGCAGGCGGCGGTCGCCGAGCGCAAGACGGTCGAGTTCGACTACTACGCCATCACTCGCGACGAGACGATCCCGAGAGTCGTCGACCCCTACGCGCTGCAGCTCGTGGCGGGCGAGTGGTACCTCATCGGCTGGTGTCACCTGCGCGAGAGTCGGCGCACGTTCCGGCTCTCGCGCGTGCGCTCCGGCGTCAAGTACCACACGCGCCGCCCGCACGACTTCGCGCCGCCCGGGGACTTCGACCTCGAGGCCTATCGTGACAGGCCCGCGTGGCAGCTGGCCGAGCCCAGGGCCACCGCACGCGTCCGCGTCTCGGCGGCGATGGCGTGGTGGGTCGAGGCGCACTGGGCGCACTGCGGCACGGTCGAGCGGTCGGACGACGGCGGCATCGTGTACGAGACGCCCTACGCCGACGCGCGGCCCCTGCTCGGCTGGGTGCTCGGCCTCGCGGACGAGGCCGAACTGCTGGAGCCGCCCGATCTCCGCACGCGGCTCAGTGGCCAGCTGGACGGCCTGGCGGCGCTGCTCGACGCGCCGGCCCCGCAGCGGCCGGCGCGCCCCGCAGCCGCCACCCCGCCGCGGCCACGGCGCCGCAAAGCGGACGCCGACCTGCGCGTCGAGGTCGACCGCTTCACCCGGCTCACGGCGCTGGCGAGCTACCTCATGCAGCGCTGCGACTGATGAAGCGGTGCTGGACGTCGCCGAGGTGCGCGCCGACCTCGGCGTGAGCGCCAAGGAACTGCGCGAGGACGTCGGGCTCCTCAACCTCGTGAACTTCGGCGGCGACGGCCTGCTGCTCTGGGCCGAGTTCGAAGGCCGCGGCAGGCTGAGCGTTTCGTGCGAGTCGGCGGGACCGACGCTGGCGCGTCCCGCCCGCCTCTCCCCGCTGCAGGCGGACACGCTGCTTCTGGCCATCGAGCTCGTCGGCCATCACCTGCCGACCGCCACCGGCGCGGCGCTCACGAGCGCCGCCGAGAAGATCACCCACGCCCGCGGCGGCGCGCCCGCCCTCGCCGGCAGCGACCTCCTGCTCCCCGCCGATCAGATCCTCAGGGACGTCAACCGGGCGATCGTGGACCGGCGCCTCCTCGCCATCCAGTACTGGACCGAGGGCACGGACAGGATGACCGACCGCATCGTCGAGCCGTACCTCCTGATCCACAGCCGCGGCGAGTGGTACTACGTCTGCTGGTGCCGCACTGCCGGCGGGACGCGCGTGTTCCGTGTGGCGACGACGAAGAGTGCGGAGCTGCTGGAGGAGATCTTCGACCCGCGTGCCGACGTGGAGCTCGACCTGTACCGGCGCGAAGGCATCCCTGCCTCGGGCGCCTACGCGCCCGAAGGCCGCGACCGTGTGGTACAGCCCCGCCGTGGCCCGCTGGATCGCCGAGCGCCAGCCGGTGGACCTGCTACCGGACGGGTCCTGCCTCGCGAGCCAGCCCTACGTGGACGTCCGCTGGCTCGCCTCGCACCTGCTCCGCTTCGCCGACCAGGCGCGCCCGATCGAGCCGGCGGAGGCTGTCGACGGCGTGCGCGACGTCGTGCGCCGCCTGCGTGAGGCCTACGCGTGACCGCCACGCTCGCCGTCAACCCGGTCGCCTACGGCGCCTACCTCGCCGCCTGGGCGTTCTTCGCCTACGGCCCGCAGTTCGTGATCTGCCTGCTCTTCGCCTGGTCCGCCGGCCGGCGCACGCACGGCGACCTCCTGGACTGGATGGTCCGTGGCTTCCTCTGGTCGCTGCTACCGTTCGCCGGATGCGTCGTGATGTGGTGGCTGTGGCGCCGGGCCTCGCGGGAGGCGGCCGGCGCGCAGGCCACGACGTGAGCGCACGAGGGCGGTCTTGAGCACGCCGGCCTGGGTCTGGTGCGGCGCGCGGCGCCTGCCCGTGCCTCGCGCCGACAGCTTCGAACCGCCGGCGGAGCTTCCGCGTATCGCCCAGCTGGACGAAGCCGTCCGAGAGGCGCTGACCGCGCCGGTGGGGGCGCCGCGCCTGCGCGAGCTCGCGCGCGGCGCCCGCTCGGTGGTGGTCACCATCCCCGACTCCTCGCGCCCCTGCCCCAGCGAGCCCGTGCTCGAGGCGCTGCTGGACGAGCTCGCCGCGGCCGGCGTGCCGGACGGTGCGGTCGCCGTCGCCATAGGCTGCGGCCTCCACGCCACCACCGGCGACGAGGAGCGCGCCCGCCTCGTCGGGGCGTCCGTCGCCGGGCGAATCGAGATCACCGACGCCCAAGGCATCGAGTCGGAGACCGCCGACCTCGGCACCACCTCGCTGGGCGCGCCGGCGCGGATCGTCCGGCGCGTCGCCGAAGCCGACCTCGTGGTCACCGTCGGCGTGGTCGAACCGCACCTCTACGCGGGCTTCTCCGGCGGGGTCAAGGGAGTGAGCATCGGCTGCGCCGGCCTCGAGACCATCGCCTGGACGCATCGCCCGGCGTTCATCTCCGAGCCGGGCGTCACCGTTGCCGGCCTCACGGGGAATCCCTTCCAGACCACGCTGCGGGAGATCGCCGAGCGCACGCCGCTCGCCTTCGGCGTCAACCTGGTGATGACGGACGGCGGCGCGGCCGCCGTGCGCGCCGGCGACCCGGCCGCCGTCCAGCAAGCGCTGGCGCGGGAGGCCGCGCCGGCTTGGCTGCGGCGGGCGGGCCGGCACTTCGACGTCGTCGTCGCCGGCGTCCACGCGCCCAAGAGCGACAGCCTCTACCAGGCGAGCCGGGCGGCGACGTACCTCGGCCTCGCCGCCCGCCCGGCGCTCGAGGACGGCGGCCTCATCGTGCTCGGCGCGGACGTGCCGCTCGGCGCCGGCGACGGACCCGGCGAGCGCAACTTCCTGGGCGTCCTCGCCGCCGCCGCGACGCCGGCGGACCTGCTCGCGCGCGGCCTGCGCGAGCCGCTCGGGCCCGGCGGTCAGCGGTCGTTCGTCGTCGCTCGCGTGCTCGAGCGGTACCGGCTCGCGCTGGTGGGCGCCGCCGACCCGGCGTTCCTCGAGCCGCTCGCGCACCTCGGAGTGGCCGCGTTCGACTCCGTCGACGCGGCCCTCGCCGCCGAAGACGCCCGCCTCGGCCGCCGTGCGGCGGTGCTTGCCGTAGCCGACGCCATGGCCACGGTGGTCACCGCCGCCTGACCACTCCCCGTCGGGCCGCTCCCGCCTGACGGCTCCTCCGTTCCGCCGGGTTTCGCGCGTGGAACAACTCAAGTGCATCATCCGTGAGGAGGAGAACCATGAACGGCATCAGGATAGGCCGTCTCTTCGGCATCGAGGTGGCCATCCACCCCAGCTGGTTCCTCGTGCTCGTGT
Source organism: uncultured Thermoleophilia bacterium (assembly GCA_963798285.1). Taxonomy (GTDB): domain Bacteria; phylum Actinomycetota; class Thermoleophilia; order UBA2241; family UBA2241; genus CAIXSE01. Next base: position 190,823 of record CAWCSR010000003.1, read on the forward strand.
TCTTCACGTACACCCTGGCTCGAGGCTTCTTCCCTCGCGCCTACCCCGGCTGGAGCCCCGCCGCCGTCTGGACGACGGCGGGCGTCGCGACCCTCCTTCTGTTCGCCTCGGTGCTGGCCCATGAATTCGGGCACTCGCTGGTCGCTCGCTCGCAGGGCCTACCGGTGCGCCGGATCACGCTGTTCATCCTCGGCGGTGTCTCGCAGCTGACCCGCGAGCCGGACTCCCCGGGCCGTGAGGCATGGATGGCGCTCGCCGGGCCCCTGGTGAGTCTGGTCATCGGCGCCGGGTCGCTCGCCGCCGCCTACGTGCTGCCCGGGCCGCAGGAGGTCGTGGCCGTGCTCGGCTACCTCGGGGTGACCAATCTGGCGCTCGTCGTGTTCAACCTCCTCCCCGGCTTTCCGATGGACGGGGGCCGGGTGCTGCGCGCCATCCTCTGGAGGACCTCGCACGACATGACGCGCGCGACCCGCCGGGCGGCGGTGGTCGGGCAGGTGTTCGCGTGGGCCTTCGTCGCCCTGGGAGTCGCCGAGATCCTGCTGACCGGCAGCCTGACCGGTATCTGGCTCATCCTCGTGGGCTGGCTCCTGATCCAGGCCTCGAGGCAGGCCGCCCGCCAGAGCGAAATGGACAGCGCGCTCAGCGGCGTCTCCGCGGCGCGGCTCATGACGGAGCCTGAGAGCTGGCTCTCGCCCTATACGACGCTGGACTGGGCCGCCAAAGACCGGCTTCGCGACTGGGACACGCGCTGCCTGCCGGTGGCGGCCGAGGATCCGGAAGCCGAGTACGGCGGCCTCATGTGCGCGCGCGACCTGCAGCGCGCCGCGCGCGAGCGCTACGACCGCGACCGCGTGCGCGACGTCATGACGCCGGCGCTCAAGGTGCCCGCGGTGTCGCCGGACACGCAGGCGACCGAGGTGCTGCGGCTGCTGAGGGAGCGCCAGGCGGACCGAGCGGTCGTCGTGGACGCCGGCGGACGCCTGCTTGGCTTCATCGACATCGACACGTTCGTGCGGTTCTTCAACGCCGCCCGCCCGCGGCGGGGCGGCGCGCCCACACTCCCGCCTACGGCAGCTTGATCGCGACGACGGCGCAGTCGTCGGCCAGCACGCCCAGCGAGTATTCCTTGACGGTCTCCAGGAGAGCGTCGGCGAGCGCCTGCGCATCCAGCGGCAGGTTGGCGCGGACCGCCTCGTGCAGCCGCTCCTCGCCGAAGAGCACGCCCTCGCGGCGGGCGTCGGTGACGCCGTCCGTGTAGAGGACGATGCACGAGTTGTCCGGAAGCACGGCGCGGTTGGTCGGATAGGTCGCGCCGCGGAAGATGCCGACCGGCACGTTGCCTTCGCCGGGCATGGGGAACTCGCCGAGCCCGGCGAGCACCACCGGTCGCGGATGGCCGGCCACGGCGTACTCGAACATGTGCCTCGCCACGTCCACGTAGCCAACCACGAGCGTCACGAAGGGCTGGTTGGGAGTCTGCGTGATGACGGCCGAGTTGAGCCGGGAGAGCGCCTCTCCCGGCGAGCCCTCGGCCGCGTAGGCGCGCAGCATGTAGCGCACAACGGCCGACTGGGCGGCCGCCGCCAGGCTCTTGCCGCACACGTCCCCGACGATGACCATCAGCTTGCCTGGTCCCAGAGAGACCAGGTCGTAGAAGTCGCCGCCCACGCGCGCCGAGTCGGTGGCGGCGCGGTAGTGCACGCCGACCTCGATGCCCGGAATGGCCGGCGGTTCCATGAGCAGCGCCTGCTGGAACGTCTCCGCGATGACGTGCTCGCGCTGGTAGGCGATGGCGTTGTGCATGCTCGCGTTGAGCTGCGCCGCCAGCGTCGCGAGCAGCAGCCTGTCCTCGTCGTCGAACTCGCCCTGCTGACGGTCGGCGACGACGAGCACCGACGGCTGCGGCGCCGCCTCGCCCTCGAGCGGCGCGAACAGCAGGCGTGGTGTCCTCGCCGGGAGACAGGGAGAGGCTGCCCGCGCCGGCGAAGTCCTCGCCGGCCGGCGTGAGCCCGCGGCGCGCAGCGCTCGAGCAGGTCCGCCTCGGCGGCCGCGAGCACGCCGGCCGACGGGGAGCCGGCCACGGCGAGCGAGCGCACGGCGATGTAGTCGCCGCCGCCGGCGACGACCGCCGCGGAACGCACGTGCAGCAGGTCGACGGCGGCGCGCGTGACTTCGTCCAGCACCTCCTGCAGATCGGCGCGGTCAAGCCGCTGATTGAGGCCCACCGCGAACGACTGCAGGCGCTGCAGGCGCCGCGCCAGCCGGTCGCTCCGCTCCGCCGTGAGGCGCTGCTGGTCGAAGATGCGCGCCTTGTCGATGGCGAGAGCGGCGAACCGGCAGATGCTGCGCGCCAGCTCGACCTCCTCGTCGGAGAACGACCTGCCTCCGCTGTCGTCGAAGAGCTCCACGAGGGCGATCACCTGCTCGCGGATGCGCAGCGGGATGACTGAGCTGCGGTGTTGTGGCCCCAGCGCTCCATCAGATCGCGCTCGGCGTTGTTGAGGCGCGGGTCGTCGATGGACGTCACCGTGACCGGGCGCCGGCTGCGGATGGCCATGCGCGCTGGTCGCGAAGTGGTCGATGGGATACTCCCGGCCGAGCCGGTCGGACGCGTCGAACTCCCCGTCGTCGTAGCTCACGAGGTTGCGCATGACGCCTGCCTCGACGTCGACCTCGTAGATGTCGCAGGCGTGCATGTCGAGGACGCCGACCAGCCGCGAGACGACCGCCTCGAGCACCTCGTCCATGTCGATGCTCTGGGCGAAGTCGAGGCTGGAGTCGCGCACCAGCTCGAGGTCGCGGCGGCGCGTGCTGAGCTCGAACAGGAGACGCACGTTGTCGACCGTCACGCCGATGTAGCGGGCGAGGCCCTCGGCGAGCGCGACCTGCTCGCGGCTGTACTCGCCTTCGTCCTGCGGCCGGTTGTAGACGAGCACGCCGACCTCGCGCTCGAGCGAGCGCATGGGCACCACGAGCACGCGCTCGAGCCGCACGTGCGCGGCGAGCGGCGCGACCGGCGCGGGGTCGCCGTCGGTGAAGTCCCTGGAGACGGCGGCGTCGGTGCGCAGCGCCTGAGCGGCGAGGGGCACCTCGGGATAGTGGGCGACCACCTGCCGGGCATCCACGCCCAGCCCGAACCCGGCCTGGCCCACCCACTCGCCATTCTCGAGGAGCAGCAGGATGCCGTTGGTGGCGCCCAGCTGCTCGCCGAGGCGCTCCAGCGCGTACTCGAGCAGCTCGTCGAGGTCGTCACCCGTGCGACCGCTGCCGAGGATGTCCGCGCCCAGCCTCCGAGAGCTGGGCGCGCAGCTCGGCATAGCTCGTCATGGTCGAGAGCCTGGCGATGAGATACGAGAGCACGACGAGCGCGGAGCCGATCATGACCGCGTACAGCAGAACGAGCCAGCGATCGGCGCTGAGTGAGTCCTCCCACACGAACACGAAGGCGGAGAGCGCCACGCACACGGCGACGGCAAAGGCGACGGCGCGCCAGTTGACCGAGAGCGCGAGGAAGAACAGCGGGATGACGTAGAAGCCGTTCATCAGGTAGCCCGTGACCGACATGTCGAGCACGAACACGGCGCCGATGCCGATCGCGCCGGTCGTCCCGCACAGCACGGGGTGCGCCCGCAGCCAGGAGATGGAGCTCAGCACACGGGGATGACGTCGGCGGATGGCCTCGAACGAGGCGTTCGACTCGGTATCCGGCATCCGACCCCCCCATGGCCCTCGGTGTCGGGGCACGTCGCGCAGGCCTGTAACGTTACTACCTCGGGCTCGGCGCCGCCATGGGAGCCGTTGGCGCCGCGTCGGGGATCAGCCGCGGCGCTGCACGCGGGCGACGACCTTGTCGCTGCGCAGCTCGCGCAGTGCGTCGCGCGCGATCCAGCGGCCGCTGCGCGCCGCCGGGTCCTTGCGGTCCGCGGCGGCGCGCTCCTCGGCGTCGGCGAGGATCGCCTCCGCCGTGGCGAGCGCCGCCGCGTGCAGCCGCGGGTCCCGCTTGCCGATGTTGCGCAGGGCCCAGTTGACCGCCTTCTTGACGAAGTTGCGGTCGTCGCCGGCCTCGCGCCGGCAGAGCTCGAGCATCTCGAGGAACGGCTCGTCGGCCGCCTTCTTGTCCTGGACGGCCAGAGCGGCGGCCGTGGCGAACGCCGCCCGCTTGATCCACTCGTCCCGGGCGGCGCTCCACTTGCGCACCTTGTCGTAGGCGAACGCCGTCTTGTCGAAGAGGTTGGACGTGACCTGGTCGCAGACGTCCCAGGAGTCGAACTCCGCAGCCCAGGCTTCCATCTGATCCGCCGTCACCTGCGCCGGGTCGTCGACCATGCTCGCCAGCAGGCGGGCCTCGTGGTTACCCGTCGCCCAGAGCGCGAGGGCGAGCTCGTGGTCGCGCCCGAGCCCCTTGGCCACACGGCGGAGCTCGTAGACGGACACGCCGAAGGCGTCGCCGGTGGCGATGCCGTAGCGGGCCATGCCGGCTCGTGCCTCCTCGCTCCCGAGGGGAGCGAGCGCGGCGAGCACTTCGTCTGCCCGGGAGGCGGCTTCGCCGTCTCCGGCCGGTCGCGCTTCCACCTCAGTCGGCGCGCGCGTCGGCGAACTCGTGGAAGCGGTCCAGGTGAGCCACGGCCCGGTGGTACGCCCCTTCCACTTCCGGGCCGGTCTCGGTATCCGACGGCTGGAGGTCGAGTTGCACGCTGAGCGTGACCCGCGTGCGCCACACGCTCACCGCCTCGAAGGTGACGTCTCCGGCGCCCATGACGCCGCATGCGTTGTCCACTTCGAGCCACTCGTCCGGGACGAAGCCACGGTCGGCGATCCGATGCTGCACGAAGTCTGCCCAGAGGAACCCCGCTCGCGCGACGGGCTGGTCGATCACGACCGAATGTCGGACGATGATCACGACCGCCAGGGCAGCTGCGGCCGGCGCCTCCAGGCCCGCATGCCCACGTAGCCGGCACTGGCGGCGAACGCGAGGCCCATGCCGAGGCCGAAGGCGAGGCCGAACACCGCCGACGCCAGCGGCCCGAACATGACGCGGCCGTTCTCGCCGACGTCGACGTGCCAGCCGAGCGCCATGCCGATGCCGCCGTTGTTCACGCTCACGTTGGGCGCGACGGCCACGGCGCAACCGCCCTTGTCGAAGCTGACGTCGCCGGCGGCGATGGCCCACTGGGCGCCGCCCTTCTCGATGTGGAGGTCACCGAGCGTCGGCACGGCCACCGCGGCCGACAGCTTCATGCTGGTGTCCCCGCCCGAGACCAGCGCCATCGACGCGCTCTGGTTCAGGTCGGCGCCGCCCCTGGCCGTGGTGAGTACGGAGGCACTCTGCTGGACGTGCGCGTCGCCGGCGCGCACCAGGCCGATCAGCCCGCGCCGGATCTCCGCACCGTCCGGCTCGGTCTTTGGCGCGTTCCCGTTCTCGTCCATGATGCTCCTCTCCTTGGTCGTCCTGAGCAGCTTTCCACAGTCGGACGGTGGCTACGCATCCGGTCGTAAGGGCGGCAGGTCAGCCGCGCAGCTCCGCATCGGCCGCCGCAAGGATCCTCGCGAGCTCGGCCGCCTTGTCCTCCTCGAGCGGCTCGGGCCGGTAGTCGCGCCAGAGCGCCTCGGCCCGTTCGCGCGCCACCTCGAGCGGCTGCCGCGCTGCTCCATCCGGCGACACCCGGTGTGTGATCGCCGGCAGCACCGCCTCCCGCATGTGCCGGCGCGTGTGCCGGTTGCCGAGGAAGTGCCCGCCGGGCCCGACCTCGGCGATGACCTCCAGGGCGAGCGACTCGTCGCCCAGGTCGATGTCCATCACGGCGTACCTCGCGCGGCGGTAGATGTCGTCGCCGAGGATGAGGTGCTCGGGATAGAAGAGCGTGTACACGTTGACGAGGCCGATGCTGGGCAGCAGCTCTGAGCCCTCCTGCGCCGCCTGGACGAAGTCGAGCGCCTCTTCCACGCCGGCCTGCCAGGTGCCCGGGACCGGCGAATCGGTACCGCAAGCGGCCGACTCGGCGGGCACGCCCCAGTGATGCGCGAGCTCCGTGCCCAGGGCTCGCGTGCGGCCATCGAGCGGAAAGCTGACGAAGTTGCCGGTCCGAGGGTCGGCCCAGCTCTGCATCGTCGAGTGCAGGACCGGCGCGCCCGGGCTGGCGAGCTGCAGGACGACGGTGGCGGCCACAAGCTCGGCCGATCCGAGTGCGTAGGCGCCGGCCTTGGTGGCCGGCGCCGTGGTCCCGAGGGTGGGCATCGTCACCCACGTGACCGGTACGCCGGCGGCGGCGAACACGAGCGCCGCCTCGATCGCGTCCTTGTCCACCACGAGCGGCGAGATCGTGCCGATGAGGTCGCTCAGCACCGGCCGCCGGCGCAGCTCCTCGGCGCTGCCGGCGATCACGGTGGCCATCTCCACGGCGTAGCGGGCTTCGCGCTCGCCGTTGACCATCCCCTGAAGGTGCTTGACCGTGTTGTTCCAGCCGGCGTCGAGCTCGTGCAGCTGCGCCGTCTCGCCGCAGTCGCCGGCGCTGAGCGTCGGCCACCAGAACGAGATGCTGGAGAGTGCGTCCTGCAGACGCGTGATGTCCGCCAGGTCGGCCTTGGTGGACTGGCGGCGCTGCCGCGTCTCGAAGTCGATGATCTCGACGCCGCACCCGTCGGTGGTGCAGTAGGTGCGGCCGTCGCCGACGGCGATGTCGCAGCTCGGGTCGCGGGCGCCGAGGGCGAAGCGCCGCGGCGCCGTGGCCATCGCCTCGAGCACCAGGGCCGGCGGCAGCTTGGCGACCTCGGTCGCCCTGTCCACGACGGCCCCGGCCTGCGCGAGGAGGTCGAGCGCCTTGGGACTCTGGAAGCGCACGCCCACCGTCTCGAGGATGTCCAGCGTCGCCTGCTTGAGCGCGTCGAGCTGCTCCGTCGTGTGGTACGTCTGCCTGAACGCCGGCTCGATCGGTTCGATCGGTGGTCTCTCCATGGATGTCACGCGAAGCCTCCCCGTCGCTGCCGCGTCATTCATAGCAGAACCGGGCGGTGCGGCCCAGATGGGCAATCCTTACAGGGATTTCACCTGAGATTGGGCGAACTTCGCGCCCACACTCGCGCGACGATTGTGAAGAACCTGTGTCGATCCGCCTACGGAGGCTAAGTCCTCGCCGGGTTCGTCGTCATACATCATGGAGGCACGGAACGGCTGTGCCGCAGATGTGGGAGGTCCTCATGAAGAAGCTGATCGTCCTGGCCGTCGTCGTCGCTCTGGCGCTCATGGTCGTGCCGGCGGCGTTCGCCGGCAACGGCCCCGGCGGTTCCGGCGGCTGCAACGGCGCCGGCGGCTCCAACGGCTCCGGCGGCTCCAACGGCTCCGGCCCCAGGGCCGCAGTCGTGAACTACTCGCTGAGCGGCACCGTCACCGCCGTCGACGCCGACAACGGCATCGTGTCGGTGACCGTCATCAAGGCCAACAAGGCCGCGCGCGGCTACAAGGGCGACACCGTGGACCTCCACGTCGCGTCGACGACCCTCTACTACGAGCGCACCGCCGACGGCGAGCGTGTCGCCGTCAAGCTCACCGACATCTCCGCCGGCGACCGCATCAACTCCACCGGCAAGCTGACCAAGGCCACCGAAACGTTCAAGGCCAAGTGCATCACCATCGCGCTACCGCTCGGCACCTGCCTGACCACGAGCTGAGGCGTCTCCACGCCGAAAGCGGACGGCGGCGGCCTCTCCGGCCGCCGCCGTCCGCTTCTCTCGTTCGGCAGAGCTTCCCGCGCTGAGCGAACGGACGGCGCCCGACCGTCGGTCACACCTGGCCCGGTGGAGCGAACCGATGGCGGACGATGCGTTGGATGACGACCAGCGAGAGCCACGACAGCTCGACCGGCGTCGGCCCCAACGGCAAGAGGGCGAGCGACACGACAAAGGTGAGGGCGATCACCAGGCCGCGCCAGATCTGGAACCTCGCGACCCTGTCGTCCACCGTGGCGGAGCAGAGACGACGACCACCCAGCGCGTAGGCGGCCATGCCCGTGTTCGCAAACCCGGCGGCGGCGACCGAGAGGGCGTAGACGATCACGGAGACGTCGCTGCCGCCGTGCACACCGATGAGCGACGTGGTGAACGGCATGAGCACGATGAAGAACAGCGACAGCAGGTTGAGCCAGAGCAGGCGCCTGTCATAGCGCTCGATCAGTGAGAAGAGCCGGTGATGAGCGATCCAGTAGCCGCCGATCACGGCGAAGCTGATGGCGAAGCTCAGGAAGCTCGGCCACAGATCCTGAAGCGCTGCCCACACGTCCACGCGCTCCCCGAACGGGACCTTGAGCTGGAGCGCGAGCAGGGTGATGGCGATGGCGAACACGCCGTCGCTGAAGGCGGCGATGCGCGCGACCTCCTTCTCCTGGGAGTGCGCACTCTCGGCGGGCTGCGGGTGTGGATCGGCCATTCGCCGCCACTCTTTGGCGCAAAGGCGGCGATTCCCTGCCCTTCGCCTCCCAGGCGCGGTCCGGCAGGGGCCTCACGCGGTCCGCGCGGCCTCGCGCCGGCGTCCCCCGGGTCCCGCGGCGGCGTCCCCTCCGGCCTCGCGCAGCCGGCCCGTGGTCTGGTACGGTCTCCCGCATGCAGAGCCTCGTCCACGTGCGCGGCGCCCATACGCGGCCGCTCGTCATCGCCAACCCGGCCGCCGGCCGCGGGCGCACCGGCCGCTCGCTGAGCCGACTGCTCGCCGCCGTCCGGGGCGCCGTCGGTGAGCTCGACGTCGCCGAGACGGAGCGGCGCGGCGACGCGGCGGAGCTCGCCGGAGCCGCAGCGCAAGACCGCCGCCCACTCGTCATCGGACTGGGCGGCGACGGCACGCTCGACGAGATCGTCAACGGGCTGCTGAAGAGCCCGGCCGCCCAGGCGCCGCGAGACTCGCGCGGGATCCATGCGAGCGGCGGCGAGACGGCCGGGCCGGCCGCAGGCGAGCCCGGCTCCCGCGCCGCCCTGCTGCCCGCGCTCGGCATCGTCGGTACCGGTACCGGCGGCGACTTCGGGCGCTCGCTCGGGATCCCCCACGACCTCGACGCATACCTGGCCGCGCTTGCGGGCGGCGGCGAGCGCGTCGTGGACGTGGGCTGGACGCGATTCCAGGACCTGGAAGGCCGGCCGGTCGAGCGCTACTGGCTCAACGTCCTCTCGGCCGGGATCGGCGGCCTCGTCGACCGCTACACGGCCGCCGCTCCTGCGGCGCTCGGCGGCCGCCTCGCCTATGCGCAGGCCACCCTCCGCGCCATCGTCATGTGTAAGCGGGTCAGGCTCGTCTGCGACTACATCGATCAAGAGGGAGAGCGCCACCAGTTGCCGGTGCACGCACACGCCGTGGCCGTCTGCAACGGCAGGACCTTTGGCGGCGGCATGAACATCGCACCGATGGCCTCCCTCGACGACGGCCTGCTCGAGGTCGTCGTGTTCCAGACAAGGACGCGCTGGCGGCTCGTCGGGAAGCTCAGGACCGTGTACGCCGGGACACACTTGCTGGAGCCCGGCGTGCATCACTTCACGTGTACGGAGCTCGAACTGCGGCCGGCGGACCCGCCGGCGGGACGCCGGCCACGCGCCGGCCTCTTCGCTCTTGACGTCGACGGCGACGCGCTGGGCGACGTCCCCGTCACCGCAGGCGTGGCGCCCGCGGCACTGCGCGTGCGCGCGCCCGTCAGCCCGGGCTGACCGTCCCGCCGGAGCCGGTCGAGCCGCCACCCGACCCCGCGCCGCTCCCGCCGCCGGTAGTGGAGCCTCCCTGGCCTCCGCCAGACCCGGAGCCCGACGTCCCACCCGTGCCGGTACCGCCCGTGCCGGAACTCCCGCCCGTGCCGGTGCCACCGGTGCCGGAACCTCCGCCCGTGCCGGTGCCACCGGTGCCGGTGCCGCCCGTGGCGGAATCCCCGCCGGTGCCGCCGGCGCCGGAACTTCCGCCTGAACCGGTACCGCTCGTGCCTGAATTGCCGCCTGTCGACGATCCGCCGGACGAGCCTCCGCCCGACGCGCCGCCGGACGAGCCGCCGGACGTGCCGCCGGCGGCCGCGTTGCCGGCCTGACCAGTACCCGGGGCCGGCGCAGAACCGTGCCCTCCGGCGCCGGCCGTGAGCCCGCCAGCTCCAACGCCGCCAACGCCGCTCCCGGTGCCACGGTGCGCGGCCGCAAGCTCCCGCGCCCGCTCACCTCCGAGCAGACCGGCGCGGGCCCCTGCCGGCGATCCGGCGCCGCGAACAGACCTGGTCTGAGTCGCCGCACGGGTGCCCGCGCGCAAGGCGTCCGCCTGAGTGTGATGCACCGCCACGCTGCCGGCGCCGATCGCCGCAGTCGCGACGATGGCCAGCGTGGCGATCTTCACGCCGGCCGCCGACCCGAGAGCGCCGAGCACGCCGCCGGTCGCAGCCGACCCGGCGGAGACGGCGCCGACGGTCGCCGGAGCCACCGCTGCGCCCGCACCGGCGAACGACGACGCGGCCGCAGCCGGCGAAGCCGCCCCAGCGGCAGCCGTCGCGCCCAGACCCGCGGCCGGGACGGCCACACCGGCGGCGTGCGCAGCCGCGAGCATCGCACCCAGACTGAGCTTCGCCGGCAGCGCCACCTGCGGCAGCAGGAGCCCGAGGCCGATCGGAGCCGCGCCCCAAAGCTCGACGGCGGGGCGGCAGTCCGGACAGGTCTTCGCGTGCTCCACCAACGACGACGGAGCGGGCTCGCCGCGGCCGACGCCGGCGGCGAGCGCCATGTCGGCCTCCGCGCAGCGTCCTCCCAAGGATCCCACGCCGGACAGGAAGACCCGCCGGAAGCCGGCGCGCGCCCGTGAGAGGAGCACGTCGGCGGACCCCTTGGTGACACCGAGCACGGACGCCGTCTCGCCCACGCTCAGACCGTGGACGTCGCGCAGAACCAGCGCGACCTGCTGGCGCTTGGGGAGCTCGCGCAGCGTGGACTCGACCCTGCGCGAGAGCTCCGCGCGCTCGAACTCGTCCACCACAGCAGCCGACTCAGGCGCAGCCTCCTCGGCAGTGGTCGCCGGGCGCCGCTTGCGTGCGCGCACGTGGTCGAACGACGCATTGACGGTCACGCGGTACAGCCACGCAGGGAGGTTGATGTGGGTCTCGTCGCCGGGCAGTCCGCGGAACACTTTGATGAGCACCTCCTGGGCGACGTCCTGCGCCTCGTGCCGATCATCGACGATCCGTAGAGCGAGGCTGTAGATGGACGCCGCATACGCGCCGTGCAGGACCTCGAACGCTTCCCGTCGGCCTGCGCGCAGGCCTACGACAAGCGCCGCCTCATCGGCGAAGCTTCCCCGGTCGTCCGCTTGTGGCTCCCACGCCTTGATTTGTGACACCACCTTCTCTAACGCCGACTGCCTCGAGACCTTAGCACTGGACTTTGAAGAACTTGTGGCGTCTGCCCCGGCGGCACGGGCCGCTAAGCATCGTGCCCTGCCGGCGTCTGAAGAAGTACAAGGTCGAACCACCCCTTGGAGGTCCCATGAAGAAGCCGAAATCGTCACCATCACGGTGACGGCTGCGACCACACTGTATCAGCGCACCGCGGACGGCGACCTCGTTGTCATCTCACTCGCCGGTCTCAAGGCCGACGACCGGATCAGATCCGCAGGCACGCTCGGTACTTCGGGCTCCGACACCCCGACCTTCAACGCCGCCCGGATCATCCTGCGGCCCCGCTCGGAGCCTGCGTGAACACCGGCAGCTGACCTCCCCGGTCAGTCCCGGCAGGCGGCGGCGACGGAGTGCTCACCCGTTGTCGCCGCCACCACGGGCGCCGGAGCGCTCTCACTCGACCACGCCCCGGTCGTCACGCTCCGGCGCCCGTCACTCACGTCATTCGCTGAATGCGAAACCCTCCTCGTGGAAGAGGCGCAGGCAGGCGTCCGCGGCACGCTCGTCGTAGCGGTCGCCCCGGCCGGCCTCGATCTCTTCGAGGGCCGGCTCGACGCCGATGGCCGGCCGGTACGGCCGGTGCGTCGACATCGCCTCGACCACGTCGGCGACGGCGATGATCCGCGCGAACTCGCCGATCTCGTCGCCCTTCAGCCCCGCCGGATAGCCACTGCCATCGAGGCGCTCGTGGTGCTGGAGCACGGCGTCGGTGACCGAGCCCGGCAGACCGGCGGGCTCCAGGAGCTCCCAGCCGGCCTCGCTGTGGCGCTTGATGATCGCGAACTCGGCCTCGCTGAGGCGCGTCGGCTTGCTGAGGATCTCGGCCGGCACCGTGACCTTGCCGAGGTCGTGCACCGTCGAGGCGAGCCGCAGCAGACGAAGGTCGTCGGTGTCGAGGCCCAGGGCGCGGCCGATGGCCACGGCGAGCTCGCTCACGCGCTTCTCGTGGCCCGCCGTATACGGATCGCGCGTGCCCATGGCGGCGGAGAGTGTACCGACGGTCCGCTCCATGGCCTGCTCGAGCTGCGCCAGCCCGAGCACGCGATCTTCGATCGCGCTCCGCCGCTCCTCCTCGACGGCGGCGGCACGCCCGAGCACCCGCAGCAGTTCCAGCTGGCTCTCGCGCAGGGCGACGTCTCCGGTGAAGAGACAGCTCAGCGTCCCGATGGCTCGCCCGCCGACCATGACGGGGAACCCGGCGTACGTCTGTGCCCCCACGCCGGCGATGACCTTGCTGGTGTGCGCGTAGACCGTGTCCTGCAGGTCGCGCACGATCCGCACCTGTTCGTCCTGCCGTTCCATGACGTCCGCGTCCAGACGTCCATCCGGCGGCATGCTCCTCGACAGGCCGGCGGGCAGGTTCCAGCCCGTCTCGGTGATGAGGTCGTTGCCCCGCCGGCGCGTGTAGATCACGACGTCCGCGGCGGTGATGCTCGCCGTCGCCTCGCAGATGTGCGTGAGATTCCGGCCCACGTCCGGCCCGAAGGCGAGGAAGCAGTCGGCGATGCTGCGCAGGTTGAGCTCGTCGGCCCGCCACATCAGGACGCTGGCGAGCTGGTCGGCGACGAGACGGACCAGCGATACGTCGTCGTCGGTCCAGCGCCGGTCGCCCCCTTCGACGGCGCAACTTCCCGCCGCGACCTCGAAGGCCAGCACTCCCACCGGCGTGGGCTCCTGAAAGACCGGCACCGCGAGAACGGCCTCGAGGTCCAGCAGCGCGAAGAGCTCGCGTCCCGTCCGGGCCTCGGGCGGCAGGTCGTCGACTGAGTGCACCACGAACGGCTGCGCGCCGGCGGCGTGTTCTCGCAGCCAGCGAAGCTGCACGACGTCACGTGTGGCGTCTCCGTCTTCCACGAGCCCGGTCTCCCTCTTCCAGACGCGGACACGCTGCACGTGGACGACGTCGGGATCGAGCAGATGCAGGCTCACCCGGTCGGCGCCGAGGCAGAGACCCGTCTCCGCCAGTGCGTGGTCGACGGCCAGATACACCGTGTCGAGGGTCGCGCCGGCCAGCCGGGTCGAGACCGACGCGACGATGCTTTCGAGCTCCACCCGCCGGCGCGCCGCCTCCTCGGCCTGCTTGCGCTTCGTGATGTCGTGCCCGACGCCGAAGTACCGTGGCTCGTCGGTCCTGCCGGGGAGAGGCACGGCGCGCGCCTCGATCCACCGGTACTCCCCGTCCACGGTGCGCAGACGGTAGTCGCAGGCGTACACGCCGCGTTCGGCGACCGTCGCGCGCCAGGTGCCCAGCACGCGTTCCCGGTCGTCGCGGTGGATCGCCTCCGCCCAGCCCTCGCCCTGCACGTCCTCATCGCTCTGGCCGGTGAAGACCGACCAGCTCTCCATAGGCCCGTCGATGAGCCCGCCGGGACCAGTCGTCCACATCAGCTGATTGGTCGCCTCGACGAGCGTCCGCAGGCGCAGCTCGCTCTGCGCGCGCTCGTCCTCGGCGCGCCGACGCTCGGTAACGTCGTGCCCGACCCCGAGCACACCGTCGATCGCCCCGCCGTCGGCGAGCAGCGACTCGAAACGCCACTGCACGATGCGCTCCCCGTCGGCCGTGATCATCTTCATCTCGAAGTCGCAGCCGAACGGCGGCTGCACCAGTTCGTCCTGCAGCCGGGTGAAGCGACCCGCGAAGGCGCCTCCCGCGAGCGTGTGCGCGGCCGCCAGCGGCCCGCCCTCCAGTCCGTCCGCGTACACGCCGAGCGCCCGGCTCAGCGACGGCGACAGGTACTGGACCTCGCCGTCCGGCCCCAGCTGCACGACAAACTCGCTGGGGCTCTCCAGGAGCAGATCGAGGATCGCCTGCCGGCGGTGGTCGTCACGATCGGCCTTCCCGGGACGCTGGTCGAGAACGAACACGGCCCATGCGGCGAGGACGTCGTCCGCCTCCCCCGCCTGCTCCGGAGCGAACACCGGGCGCGCGACCGCCCTGACCCAGACCGGCACGCCGTCGGCCGGCAGGAGGTAGTCGTCGAATGCCATGGTGCGCGGCCCGGACGCCACGTCGCTCACGTCTGTGCGCTCGCTCCAGCCGGGCATGAAGTCGTCCCAGTCGGCTCCGAGCTCCTCGTCGCCGGAGACGCCGAGAAGGTCGAGGAAGGGGCGATTGGCAGCGAGCAGCACCGCGTCGGCCGTGATCACGCCGAGCGGCTGCGGGTGCGGCAGGAGACCGACCACCTCCACCAGCTGGCGCAGCTGGGCGCGGACCGTGTCCGGCACGCGCCCCTTGAGCCAATCGCTGTGTTGCAGGATCGAGGTCATCCCACCAGTTATCGGCCGTGTATGCGCTCAGGATGACTTTGGCCGCGTTGGGACGCCGCGGCACCAGAAGACCACGGGCGTCAACAGCGTCAACGGCGTGCGCCCGGCGCCTCGGGGGAATCCACAAAACGACCTTGTGGGGCCGCGCGCCGACGTGCCGCGCGTCTCGGACCCCCCGGCGTGCGCCGCGACGCGCGATCCCACCAGGTCAGCGCGACGCCGCGGTGAGGGCCGGCCCAGTGCCTCCGGCCCTCACCGCGGCGTCGCGTACGCGGTGAAGTCGGCCGCCGGCCGCCCGAGACAGTCGCCGGCCGCCCGAGTAAGCCGCCGGCCGCCGGCGAGCCCCGGGTCAGCCGCCCGCGGGCGGCTTGTACTCCGTCGGCTTGCCCTTCGTGTGTTCGAACACGCCGGGATTGAGCCGGGTGCGCGAGATGCCGACCGTGAAGCCGCCGAAGACCTGCGCGACGTCCCGCCCACCACACGACGGACACACGGCGTTCTCGTCGCGTCCGGCGTCGCTGGAGATGATCTCGAAGCGCTCGCCGCAGCTCGAGCACGTGAACTCATAGAGAGGCATGAGCAGATTGTACGGCATGCCCACCGCCCATCGTCACCCGGACCGCGCCATCGTGAGCCTGTGTCCCGGGGCGCAATCCCGACAAGCTTCCGGCATGCCCGAGCAGCAGCCGCCCATCCTGGTGTTCCGATCAGCGCGGCCCGGAGCATCGTTCGAGGCGTGGCTCTTCAGGAAGCTGCCGCCGGCGACGCGCTGCGCAGTCACGGCCGCCATCGCCGTCATGCTGCCGCGCGACGCGAGAAGCGCCGGCGACTCGGACCGCTGCCGGCGTCGCGGCCCGGGCCTGTGCGAGCTGCGGCTACCCGTCAGGCGACCCGCCTCCCGCCCGCGATCCGGATCGCCCGGCCGGCCGAATGGGCCGCTGCTCGATATCGGCGTGTTCTTCACGTGGGCCAATCACGCGCCGGTCATCCTGCACGGAGATGCGACAGTGACGACCGGCTTTCCCCCGCGCCACGGGACACCGGGCCTGGGCGGCGCCCGGCGCCGGCTGCGAGAGCTCCGCGAAGCCGAGCGGCAAGGTGTCCTGCGCCACAGACTGGTACTTGGTATCTTCGACGATACCAAGTACCAGTCTCGACGCGCTCTCCCCCTCCGGGAGACACACGACCCGCTGGGTGCGCTCGTCGACTTCGAACAGATAGAGACCCTGATTCACATCGAAGCCGCTGCGGCAGGGCCGCATATGCTCATCGCGCTTGCCGAGGCCGAGGAGCGGTGCCGGATCGGCGAAGCCCTGCGCACGCGGCGAATCGCCGCCGGCCTGACGCAGCGACTGCTCGCCTCTCACTCTGGCATCCCCCATTACAGTGTCAGCGAGATCGAAAACGGCTGCGCCAACCCGACGTTGTCGACCCTCGGCGCGCTGGCGAGAGCGCTCGGCGCCGCGCTCACCGTGAGTGAGGAGGGCACAGTGGAGTGAAGAGGGCCACTGCCGGAGGGGAGACGGCGGCGGCGGGTCAGAACGACGAAGGCGGAGCGTCAGCCGACGAAGGCTGAGGCCACCTGAGAGAGCACCAGGACGACCAGGGCGACGACGGCAAGGATGACGACGCTGGCGAGGGCCACGGCGACGAGGGACGGCCCACGCTCCCGGTCGCCTCCCGATGGCCGCGCCCACTCCTGGTCACGCGTGGCGCGCTGGTGGCGCTTCCACGCGCGCCGCGACCCGTACGTGTCGATCGTCGGCTCCACCAGGCGCAAGTGCGCCATGACACCCTCCATCGTCTGCTCCGAGCGGACTCCCGCAGTAGTAGGTCCTGTATCGGCAGGAGGCGGCCGGACCTAACGCGGGCGCCGTTGGGCGCGTGTTGGGGGCGGCCTGGGCGGAGCGATCGGGGCGACCGGGGCGGAGCGATCGGGGCGACGGGGGCGGAGCGCGGTCAGGGCCTCGGCGAGCGGAGAGCGATCAGGGTCTCGGTGGAGCGCCGGTCTGGCGCGCGATCATCCAGTGCGGGTAAGGCAGGTCGGGCTTCGTCGCCTCGCCCAGGCGCGCGAGCTCGTCGGGCGTCAGCTGGAGGTCCGCGGCGCCGAGGTCGTCGTCCAGCTGCGTCAGGTCGCGGACACCGATGATGACCGAGGTGACGCCTGGCTGATGGCGCAGCCACGCGAGCGCCACGCGCGCCATGCTGGCGCCGCGCTCGCGGGCGACCTCGTCGAGCGCAGCGAGAGCCTCTTCGGCGTGCGGCGAGACCTGCGGGAAGTCGAAGTGGTTGCGCCGGCCGACCTCCGGAGAGCCGGCGCGGTACTTGCCCGAGACGTAGCCGCCGGCGAGCGGCGACCACGTGAGCACGCCGAGGCCCTCCGCGCGCGCCATCGGCAGCACCTCTACCTCGAGGTCTCGTGCGGCGAGCGAGTAGTAGGCCTGCACGCTGACGAACTTCGCCCAGGCGCGCCGCTCGGAGATGCCGAGCGCCTGCTCGATCTGCCATGCGGTCAGGTTGGAAACGCCGATGAAGAGCGCTTTGCCCATGCGCACGACATCGTTGAGGGCCTCGAGCGTTTCTTCGATGGGAGTGGTCGGGTCGACACCGTGGATCTGGTAGAGGTCGACGTAGTCCGTGCCGAGCCGGCCGAGACTGGCGTCGATGCTCTCGAGGATGTGCTTGCGCCCGAGTCCGCGGTTGTTGACGTCGCCGGTGCCGTCGTTGGCGGCGTCGCTCATGGTGCCGCGGACCTTGGTCGCGACCACCACCGAGTGGCGCGGCGCCCCGGAGGCCTTGAGGGCGTGTCCGAGGGCCTCCTCGGACTGGCCGCGCGAGTACACGTCCGCGGTGTCGAAGAAGTTGACGCCGGCATCCAGCGCGCGGCGCACGATCGCGTCGGCGCCCGTCTGGTCCACGACGCCGATGCCCGACAAGCCGCTGCCGAAGGTCATGGTGCCGAGGCAGAGCTCGGAGACCTTGAGGCCGGTGCTGCCGAGATTGCGGAACTGCATGGTGGTCACCTCGTCAGGTCGCGGCGTGTACCCTCACTCGTCCTCGTCGGGCGCCTCGCCCGGCCAGGTGGCGAGCGCGGAGGCGATGAGGTGCTCGCACGGGCGCTCGGTCGCCTCGCCGCAGGTGCAGGCATACGTGAGCTGTTCCCCGTCGAGGGACCACTCCGACCCGACGACGTCGTCGCCGGACTCGACCGAGGTCAACAGCCGAGCCTCGTCGCGCTCGATGATCCGCACCGCGCCCGCCTCGACGGCGGCCGCGCCGCGGACGTAGACGTCGATGGGGACGAGCTCCATGAGCGTCTGTTCGTCGAACCAGTCATCGATGGTCGCCATGTCTCTCCCTTCGGTCGCCGACGGCGAAGATGTCGAGGGGCGCCGCGCTGCCCTGCGGCCTCGCGGCGCCCCCCGGACTCGGCGCGGCGGCCGCCTTGCGGCGCCGCTGCCGTCCTCAGACTTTACCCTAGCTCAACGTCGCCTGGCCGGGACGCCAGTCGACCGGGCAGAGCTCGCCGGTCTGGAGCGCCTGGAGCACGCGGAGCGTCTCGTCGGTGTTGCGGCCGATGTTGTTGGAGTGCACCACGGCGTACTTGAGCGTGCCCTCGGGGTCGACGATGAACGTCCCGCGGAGCGCGACGCCTTCATCGGGCAGCAGCACGCCGTAGGCGTCCGCCGCCTCGCGCTTGATGTCGCTGAGCAGCGGGAACGGCAAGGAGCCGAAGTCCCGCTCGATCCACGCCTTGTGGCTGTGCTCGCTGTCGACGCTCGCGCCGAGCACCTGGGCGCCCAGCTCCTCGAACTCATCGTTGCGCTTGGCGAAGCCCTGGATCTCCGTGGGGCACACAAAGGTGAAGTCGAGTGGATAGAAGAAGAGGACCACCCACTTGCCGCGGTAGTCGCTGAGCCTCACGTCTGCGAAGTCGCCGTCGACGACGCCCTTGAGGGCGAAGTCGGGTGCGAGCTGGCCTACCTGTACTGCCATGTCGCTCCTTTGTCGTGAAGGGCCGGAGACGCTTCGCCGCCGGCCCCGGTCTTCTTTCCCGGGTGTCTTCGTTGCTGGGGCTCAGAGTACCCTGGTCATCCGGGAGTGAAACGGTCTCGTTTTCCTGATCGTGGCGGCTACTCGTCGGGCGTCGGGCAGCCTGCCCCGACGCCGTTGTCGCAGTCGAGCACGACGTCCTCGATGCGCCGGTCGGGCACGAGCCAGATGGCGGCCACCAGCATGTAGATGCCCAGCGACGCCCACGGCGCGACCACCGCCAGAGGGATGGCCCCCGCGTAGAAGACGACCGAGATCTTGCCCTTGCGGTCACTGCCGATGGCCCGCGCGAGGAGCGAATCCGTGCCCTGACTGTGGAGGATCGCGCGCACGAGGATGAAGTACGCGATCGCCGCCATCAGCAGGACGACGCCGTACACGGCGGTCGGCGTCGGGGCGAAGCTGTTCTCCCCCATCCAGCCGGTCGCGAACGGGACCAGCGAGAGCCAGAAGAGCAGGTGCATGTTGGCCCAGAGGACGCCGCCGGTGACGCGCTCGGTGAGGTACAGCACGTGGTGGTGGTTGTTCCAGTAGATCGCCAGGTAGACAAAGCTGACCACGTAGCTGAGGAAGATGTGGCGCAGGCGCCAGAGGTCGGCGAGCTGGTCGTGGTGGGCGTGCGGGATCGTGAGCTCCAGGACCATGATGGTGATCAGGATGGCGATGACGCCGTCGCTGAAGGCTTCGAGGCGGTTGCTGGTCATGGCGGCGTGGTACCCGGCGGGGCGGCCGGGCAACCGGAGACCGGTGGGCCCGGCCGGGATGGCTAGGAGACGAGCAGGACGACGAGCTGCCGCGGGCCGTGGACGCCCTCGACGCGCTGGAGCTCGATGTCGGAGGTGGCGGAGGGGCCGGAGACGAAGACCACCGGCCGGCCCTGCTCGCGGACGAGGCCGGCGATGCGCGGCATCGCCGCCGGCAGATCCGGCTCGACCTGCTCCTCGGCGACGACGCAGAGGTAGATGTCGGGGACGAGCGAGAGGGCGCGCCGCCCGTCGGCAGGGCCGGCGGCGAGCACGAGCGAGCCCGTCTCCGCGATCGCGAGCGTGCAGCCGGTGAGCGCGGCGTCGAGGGCGTCCAGCTCGGCAGGTGTGAGGTCGTGGTCTTCGACCACGGAGGCGCCGGCCGGCCGCCAGGCGTGCGGCAGGCCGGGCGGGACGCCGAGCCGGCGCACGCCACGCTCGGCGCAGACTTCTGTCACCGCCGCCGCGACGTCCGCTGCGGCGACGCGGCGGACCTCGACGTGCTGCAGGCCGAGCCGCTCGACGAAGAGAGAGACGGCAGCCGGATCCTGAGCTGCCGGGCTCACGGCGCGTCCTCCCCGCCCTCGGGCGCCTCGACGGGCGCGGACGCGCCGCGCTCGCGCGCCCACCACTCGCGGAACGTCTCGCTCGCCACCGGGCGCAGATCGCGGCCCTGCGACCAGCCGGCCAGCGGCGGCGGGAGGCGGCTGACGAGGCCGCCGCGCGTGAGCGGCGCCTCGGCGGCCCTCCCCGCCTTCTGCGCGGCGGCGAAGCGCCGCGGCGAGCCGAAGGCCCACGCCGCGGCGCCGAACAACGCCTTCTCGGGCGCGGGCGCCTGCTCGCGCACCGCCCGCGCCCGCAGATGCAGCAGCACCTGCGGGATGTCGATGCCGACCGGGCAGACCTCGGCGCACGCGCCGCACAGCGACGAGGCGAAGGGCAGCTTCGCGTGCTCCTCCATGCCCCAGAGCTGCGGCGTCAGGATCGCACCGATCGGCCCCGGATAGATGGACCCGTACGCGTGTCCGCCCACGCGCGTGTACACCGGGCAGACGTTGAGGCAGGCGCTGCAGCGGATGCAGCGGAGCGCCTGCCGCCCCACCGGGTCGGCCAGGGCGTTGCGGCGCCCGTTGTCCAGCAACACGATGTGGTACTCCCGTGGCCCGTCGCCGGGCGTGACGCCCGTCAGCAGCGACACATACGAGCTCATCCGCTCCCCCGTCGCGGAGCGTGGCAGCAGGCGGAGCAGCAGGCCGAGGTCGTCCAGGGTGGGGACGACCTTCTCGATGCCCATGACGGTGACCAGCAGCGGGGGCAGCGTGGTGCACATGCGGCCGTTGCCCTCGTTCTCGACCACGCAGACGGTGCCGGTCTCGGCGACGCCGACGTTGGCGCCCGTGACCCCCATGCCGGCGCGCAGGAACCGCTCGCGCAGGTACAGGCGGGAGACCTCAGCAAGCTCGTGCGGATCGTCGGAGAGCGCCCTGCCGCCGGCGATCGTCCGCTGAAAGAGGTCGCGCACCTGACCGCGGCTGTAGTGGACGGCCGGTACCAGGATGTGGGACGCGGTGTCGCCGGCCAGCTGCACGATGAGCTCGGCCAGATCGGTCTCGACGGCCTCGACGCCGGCCTCCGCGAGCGCGGCGTCGAGGCCGATCTCGTCGGTGGCGAGCGACTTCATCTTGACCAGCTCGCTCACACCGTGGTCGCGGGCGATCCCGGCGACGATGGCGTTGGCGGCCGCCGCGTCCGGCGCGCGGTGCACGCGCGCGCCGGCGGCTTCGGCGGCCGCCTGGAACTCGTCCAGCAGCTCGTCCAGGCGGTCGAGCGCGTCGTCCTTGACCCGCCGTGCCTGCTCGCGGAGCTCCTCGTAGTCGGGCAGTTCGGCGACGGCCGCAGCCCGGCGGGTGCGGATCGTCTGCGTGGCGCCGCGCAGGTTGGCACGCAGCCGCGCGTCGGCGAGCGCCTCACGCGCCGCAGCGGGGAAGTCGTGCGGATGGCCGCGGCTCACGACGCACTCTCCGCCGCCAGGATGTCCGCCAGGTGCACGGCCTTGACGGTCGAGCCCATGCGGCTGAGCCCGCCGCCGATGTTGAGCAGGCACGATGGGTCGACCGCCGTCACCACGTCGGCGCCGGTCGCCACGATGTTCGCGCACTTGTCGGCCAGCATCGCCAGCGACACGTCGGGGTTCTTGATCGAGAAGGTGCCGCCGAAGCCGCAGCACTCGGCGGCCTCCGGGAGCTCGAGCAGTTCGAGCCCGCGCACGCGGGCAAGCAGCCGCTGCGGCGCGTCGCCGACGCGGGTCACGCGCAGCGAGTGACAGGTGGGGTGCAGCGTGACGCGCCGTGGGAACGACGCGCCGACGTCTTCCACGCCGAGGCGGCGGACGAGGAACTCGGAGAGTTCGAAGAGCGTGCCGCCGAGCGCTTCGGCATCGCGCGCGAGCCGATCGTCCCCGGCCTCGCGCGCGACTCCCGGCAGGAGCTCGCGCACCCAGCCGACGCAGGAGGACGACGGCGAGACCACTGCGTCCACGCCGTCGTCCCGGCTCATCACGTCCACAAACCGCCGCGCGAGCTTCAGCGCGTCGTCACGGTAGCCGCTGTTGACGTGCATCTGGCCGCAGCAGGTCTGCTCGGCCGGGAACACCACCTGGTGGCCGAGCCGCTCGAGCACGCGCACGACCGACCGTCCCGTCTCCGGAAACAGGGTGTCGGCCACGCAGGTGATGAAGACGGCGACCCTCACGGCCCCAGCGTATCGCAAGCCCGCGGACGAGCGCGGGAAGCGGCCGTCAGGAGCCGGCGAAGCGCCGGCCTGCCCGACCACCTGACGCATCCAGCGCGAACGCCGTGCGCCCGCGGGCCGTCTCACGTACACTGAGGTCCCCCCGCGAGACTGGACACACCATGGCGATCGTCACCTATAGCTCCCTTGACTACGGCTTCGGCGTCACCTACGACGACACTCTGATCACCCACACCGACGACACGGCCGACCCGCGGCTGCGCGCGGCGTGGAGCATGCGCGTGCCCACGCGGATCGCTGCGGCCGCCCTCTTCACGACCCGGGACGCGACCACCGAAAGCATCGCCCGCGGCCTCGCCCCGAGCCTGCTGCTGACCACCGACGTGTTCCCCCTGCAGCCGGGCCTGCTCGGCCGGTGGGACTGGGACGAGGTAGCGGAGCGCCGCGGCCGGCCGTTCCTGCACGCGACCGGCGCGCACGCGATCGAGGCCGCCGGTCTCTACTGGCGCGGCTTCCCCGTGCTGCAGTTCACGACCGTGCCGCCGGCCGACGCGGAGCCGCCGGCCCCCGTCGAGTGCCTCTCGCTCCTTCACACGCCGGCGCAGACCTTCGCCATCGAGCTGGTCGTGCCGGTGCACGACCTCGACGAGTGGTCGGCGCCGTTCCAGGAGATCGCCGACGGGTTCTTCCTGCTGCCCATCGAGCGCGAGGGCAAGTCGCGGACCGGGCACCGGCAGGCCTGGTCGCGGCGCATGGAGTCCGACCGCCAGGACGAGACCTCCAGAGCCGGCTGATCGCTCTCAGGGAGCCGGCGAGAGCGGAGGCGCCGCGCCGGGACCGGCCGGCGCCCCGGACTCGAGCCGTCGCCGCCACTCCTTGCCCGCCTTGCGACCGGCGCCTGCGTCCTCAGCCTTCTGAGAGACGATCGTCAGCGACGACGGGCCGCCGGCCGCCGCTGCCGGCCGGGCCTTCGGGTACTCGGCGCCGTTCGGCAGCACGAACGAGAACCGGTACTGCTGACCGCCGGCCGTGAGCTTCACGCCGCCGCCGAAGTAGTACCACGGCCAGGTGATGCCCGTGACCTCCGCGAGCGGGACGTCGAACACCACGTCGTCGGGTGTGGAGTAGCGGAGCCGGGCGGCCGTCAGGTCGAGCCAGCCGGCCTGCGAACGCAAGGTCCCGATCAGCCGCCAGGCGTACGAGGCGAAGTCCACCTCCGGGTCGTGCGCCGGCTTCTGGTGCGGCGGATGGTGTTCGTCACTCATGGAGAGAGTCTCTCACACCGGTCACCGGGCCATGCCGCCGGTACCTTGCCTCTCAGCGCACGACCGTGACGAAGGCCGGCGACGAGGTCGCCGCGGAGTGGTCGGCGTCGGCGAGCGCGGAGGCGACCAGCTTCCAGCGTCCTGTCTTGGCGAGGGCGAAGGTCGCCGCCCAGCGCGTGACGCCATTGTAGTCACGATTGGTCGTCGCCACGGTGCGGCGGAGCACCCACCTTGAGCCGTTCCAGCGTGACAGCAGCAGTCCCACCGAGTGCCCGCCGGCCGGATGCAGCGGCGAGAGCGTGCCGGAGACGGTGAACCTGTCGCCCGCCGCGACCCTCTTCTGGGCGCGCGGCGCGCTCAGCTGCGGCTTGGGCAGCGGCGTCGGGCTCCACCAGTGTTCCGGCTGCGGCGCCGCCATGCTCGCCACCTCGGGCGGCAGCCCACTCACCAGCCACGCCGCGGGCACCGGCGTCACCTCGAGCTCCGGTCCACAGCCCGTGGCCGTCGGCCAGGTGCGCCCAGATCTTGTACGGATACTGGTTGTTCGCCGTCAGGCCGTTGTAGGCCCAGACCGCGAAGAACCAGTCCTCGTAGCAGCGGGTGCTGCCCGCGCCGATCACCGGAAAGACACTGGGCGCGTAGCCCCACTTGGCGAGAAGGATGTCCGCGCCGACCGCGATGTTGTAGTCGATATCGGTCCTGAGGCGCACTGCGTCGACGCCGACCGGGATCGTGGTGACCTGCATGATGCCGATTCCGCCGTCCTTGCTGATGAGCGGGTCGCCGTTGGCGTCGAACTGCCGCCAGGTGCTCTCCTGATAGGCGATGGCGTAGACGAGCTTGGGCGGGATGGAGCGGGCGACGGCCGCGGCGCTGAGCTTGGCGCGGATCTGGGCCGGCGTCGGATTGACGTAGGGACCGGCCGACGCCGGCGCCGTGACGACCGCGGCGAGGACGAGGACCGCCGTGAGTACGAGTGCGGCAGCCGCAAGCGCGGTAGCGAGCCGAGCAGTGGCGTGCCGCGACCACGCAGCGGTGGTCGGGACGATCGGACGGACGATCCGGGTCAACGCGGGGCTCCTCCGTGCTGGCGTCAGGCGTTTCAGGTGCGAGGTTTCGGGTGCCTGGACGTTGAGCGCGCGAGGTGCGGCGCGCCCGGCGTCAAGTGTACTCGACCTGCGAGACGCGGCTCGCCGGGCCTGCGTTCACCCGCCGCCGGACCCGGCGGCCATGCTGCCGACCCGGCGGCCGGGCGCCGGCTCCCCTCATGCCGCCGCGGCCGGTTCCTCCCACGAGGGCAACTCCGGCATGCCCTCGTACTTCACGATGTTCTCGGGCCTCCCGGCGAGCGCGAAGCTCGCGTTGCGATGGTCGCGCTCGTCCAGCCCGATGCGACGAAACACGTCGGCCCAGCTGCGAAATTCGCCCACGCCGCCGTCGTCTGCCTCGGCCCGCGGGCGGCCGCCGAGCCGGAACGCGGCGTACTCCAGCACCGCCTCCCCCGTGACCGGCTGCTGTTCCCACTCGGGGTGAGCCGCCACCATCTCGGCGTACGTGTGCTCGGCGTGGTCTTCGAACTCCGCATTGAGCAGGAACGCCCGCTCGATGCCGAGCCGAGCCAGCGTGCCCGACAGCAGCATGTATGACGAGACCATCAACCCCGGGATCGGGCGCGTGAGGTACCGCGGGTCGCGGCCGCCCTCCTCCCACAGTCTCTGCCCGATGACGCGCAGGTGCTGGAACTCGTTGTCCTGCGCCTCCCGTCCCCAGTGCATGAGGGCCTTGGCTTCGCTCACGAGCTCCGGGTTCGGGTAGTGCCGTGTCAGACGACGATACTGCCGGTTCTCCCATGCCCGGTACGGGACCGAGGCAAGCGACTCGATCACCTTGACCTTGTGCAGCGTCATCTCCGGACCTGCGAGCGTGTCCATGCTGGTGAAGAACACCTTGGCGGCCGCGGAGTAGACGTGACGCGGCCGCGCGAGAGTCGCCAGCTGCTCCCTCTCGAGATCGATGACAGCCTGATCCATCGGAGTCCCCCTCAACTCGCACGACGTTGTGCTGAGGGACTGCCCGGCGCGCCGGAGGCTAAGCCGTCGACGCTGGAGGGGTCAGGTCGTGACACTGTCCTCAAGCTCGAGATCTACAGTGGTGTCGTCCGGTTCGGCGGCGGCTAGAGATCCCGCGTCGAGAGCGACGCCGGCGCCGACCAGGTCGAGCACCAGCTCGGCCTCGGCGTCCGGCAACTGCTCCACGCCGCGCAGCTTGCGCTCCATGGCGCGGGTGCGCACGCCGGTCTCCTCGATGGTGCGGCCGGCCGTGTCGAGCTGCTTCTTGACCTTGTCGAGCACGGCGCCGAACTTGGCGAACTCCGTCTTGACGGCGCCGAGCACGCGCCAGACCTCGACCGCCTGCTGCTCGATCGCCAGCGTCTGGAAGCCCATGCGCAGGCTGCTGAGCAGCGCCGCGAGCGTCGTGGGGCCCGCGCAGACGACGCGATACCGTTGCTGCAGGTCCTCGACCAGCGCCGGCTGGCGCACCACTTCGGCGTACAGGCCCTCGGTGGCCAGGAACATGATGCCGAAGTCCGTGGTGTTCGGCGGCTTGACGTACTTGTCGTGGATGGACTGCGCCTCCACCCGGATGGCGCGAGCCAGGGCGTCGGTCGCGCGGCCGGTGGCCTCGGCGTCGGCGATGTCCGCCGCCTCCTGGATGCGCACGTAGTCCTCCTGCGGCAGCTTGGAGTCGATCGGCAGCCAGACGCAGCTGCCGGGCTCGTCCTTGGGACCCGGCAGCTTGACCGCGTACTCCACCATCTCGCGCGAGCCCGGCTCCACGTGCACGTTGCGCTCGAACTGGCCGGGCGCGAGGATCTCCTCGAGCAGCGCGCCCAGCTGGACCTCCGCCCAGGTGCCACGCGCCTTGACGTTGGTGAGCACGCGCTTGAGGTCGCCCACGCCGGTGGCCAGGGTCTGCATCTCCCCGAGCCCCTTCTGCACCGACTCGAGCTGGTCGCTGACGAGCTTGAACGACTCGCCGAGGCGCTTCTCGAGCGTGGACTGGAGCTTCTCGTCGACCGTGGCGCGCATCTGCTCGAGCTTCTTCTCGTTGCCCGCCTGCAGCTCGATGACGCGCGTGTCGATGGTGCTGCGGATGCCGCTGAGCGCGGTCTGGTTGGACGTGCTGAGCTCAGCCAGCCGCCTGGAGACGCCGTCCAGCTGCGCGCGCTGCACGTCGGCCATGCTGCCGAGCGTCTTGGCCAGCATCTCGTTGCCCGACGCGAGGCCGCGCGCGAGCTCCTCGCGGGACGCGCGCGACGAGCGCTCGGCCTCCTCGCGCGCCGCCCGCAGCTCCTCGCGCACCGCGTCGGTGCGCCCCTGCGCGCCCGCCCCCGAGCGCACGAGCACGACGACGAGCAGGGCAGCGTCGGCCACGGCGAGCAGCAGCACCAGCCACAGGATGGAATCGGTCATGCCCGGCCCTCCAGGATGTCGGCGAAGGCGGCCGCCCGGGGCGGAGGCCACCGCATCAATGGTACGCGCGGGGCCGGACGGAAGGCGGCGAGCGGACGCAGCCGGCGGCGCCCCTCGCGCCGGCTCAGCCCTCCCGGCTGATCCTCCTGCGCAGCGCGATAACGCTCTGGCGCACGGAGGTCGCCTGCTGGAGGTGGTCCTCGATGTTCAGCGGCGGGTCGAGGCGCTGGAGCATGGCCTGCTCGAGGCCGGCGAGGCTGTCGCGGTCGTCGTGAGGATGCACTGCGATGGAGAGGTGCGCGCTCATCCAGTCGCTCAGGTCCTGCTCCGCCGAGGCCTGCAGGAGCGCCGACGCCTGCACCACCAGGTCGAGCTGGACGAAGAGGATGCCCGCGAGCGTCAGACGGATGCTGGAACTGCGGACCCTGCCCATGAGATGAGTCCGGGCGATGCGATCGCCGAGCGTGTCGCTGTTGGCGCGGCCGGAGGGCCACCTCGTGGCGCCGGCCTGCCCCATCCAGATGCGCCCGGCCTCGAACGGCAGGTCGAGGCCGCGCGCGAGGTCGGCCGCGCCGGCCTCGTCGACCCAGAAGGCGAAGAGCCCCGGCCGGTCCAGACCCTCGGCGCCGGCCGGCCACTCGCTCGCCGGCACGAGCGCCGGTGAGGCGTCGAGGTCGTCGAGCGCCTGCCAGGCCTCTCGCTCCTGCCAGACCGGCGGACCGGCGGTCTCGTCGTCTGTCGGCGCCGCAGCCGAATCGTCATCGGCGCCGCAGCCGCGTCGTCCGCCGCCGCGGCCTCCGCGTCGTCGACCGGCGCGGTCCCGTCCGCCGGCTCCGGCGCGGGCACGTCCATGGGCTCTGTCATGCGTCCTCTTCCCTGTCGAGATCGCCCGGCTCCCAGTAGGCGGCGCGCTCCGGGATCACCCAGCGGATGCCTCCGCGGGGATCCGGCACGTCGCCCACGTGGCGAGGCACTATGTGAAGGTGTACGTGCGCGACGGTCTGCCCCGCCGCCTCGCCGACGTTGACTCCCACCGTCAGACCGTCCGCCCCGGACTCCGCTCTCACCTGCGCGGCGACGTCCATGGCCAGCTCCCAGAGGGCAGCCGACTCCTCGCGCGTCAGGCCAGCAGATCGGCCTCGTGGCGGCGCGGAACGACCAGCGTGTGGCCCTCGGCGAGCGGAAACGCGTCGCGGAAGGCGACCACGCGGTCGTCCGGCGACCGGCGCAGCAGGTCCCCGGCGGCGATGCGCCGGCAGAGCGGGCACTCACTGGGCTGAACGACGTCCATGGCGTCCAGCATACCCGGGTACGGCCGGCACGCAGCCACGGGCGCCGGCCGCCGCGGTCACCCCCGCCGGCGAGCCCATCCCCCGGCTCTCTCATCCCTGCTCGAGCATCCGCGCGAACGTGTCCGGGCTGGAGCACCGCGCGAGCGCCAACTCGCGGGTGATCAGGCCGCGACGTACCAGGTCGGCCAGCGCGGCGTCCATCGTCTGCATGCCGAACTTGCCGCCGGTCTCGATGGTCGTCTCGAGATCTGATGCGTCTTCCCTTCGCGGATCAGGTTCCGCACCGCCGGCGTGGGCACGAGGATCTCGCAGGCGACGCAGCGTCCGCGGCCGTCGCGCGTCGGCAGCAGCTGCTGCGTGCAGACGCCCATCAGGGTCGTCGAGAGCTGCACCCGCACCTGCGCCTGCTGGTGCGGCGGGAACACGTCGATGATGCGGTCGATGGTCTGGGCGGCGTCCTGCGTGTGCAGCGTGGCGAACACGAGGTGGCCGGTCTCGGCGGCGGTGAGCGCCGTGGCCATCGTCTCCAGGTCGCGCATCTCGCCGACGAGGATGATGTCCGGGTCCTGGCGCAGCACGCTCCGGAGCGCTCGGTCGAACCCCTTGGTGTCGGTGCCGACCTCGCGCTGGTTCACGTGGCACTTCTTGTGGTGATGGAGGAACTCGATCGGGTCCTCGATGGTGATGATGTGCTGTCTGCGGGTCTGGTTGATCTCGTCGATCATCGCGGCCAGCGTGGTCGATTTGCCCGAGCCGGTGGGCCCGGTGACGATCACGAACCCGCGCGCCTTGCTCGCGAACTCGTGCAGGACGCGAGGCAGGCCGAGGTCGTCCAGCCGCGGAGTGTCCACCGGGATGAGGCGGAACGCCGCGCTCAGGCTGTTGCGCTGGAAGAAGGCGTTGACCCGGAAGCGGGCGCGGCCGGGCACGGAGTAGGAGAAGTCGATCTCCCACTCGTTCTCCAGCTTCTGCCGCTGGTCCTGCGAGAGGATGGAATAGACCAGCTCACGGGCGTCGGCGGGGCTCAGGCGGTCCGTACTCGAGGGGCTCGAGCTCCCCGTTGACGCGGATGATCGGCGGGTCGCCGGCCGCCAGGTGCAGGTCGCTCGCCCCGCGCTCCAGGACTTCGAGAAGGATGTCTACCAGTTCCATGATGGCTCCTTTGCGGACGTTGACCGGGCGAGCAGCGGCTTGCCGTGGGCCGGGGGGTGCGCTGCGCTGGTCCAGGGGACGGGCTGGGAAGGCGACGGCGCCGGCGGCGCTGCGACTGCCGGCGAGTGGCGGCGCCAAGCCCGCTTCCGCCACCGGCAAGCGGTGACGGCGAATCCGCCGCCGCGACGCTAGGTGCCGCCGCGATGCCTGGCGATCACCTGATCCACCGCCGCCGCGAGATGGTCGACGAACTCGCCGGTGATGACATCGGAGCCGGCGGTGAGCTCCACTGTCACGTTCTCGTTCAGACGGATGCGTGACGACGGACGAGACGGAGGCGCCCTTACTGGGGGAGCGCCGGCTCTCGCCTGCGGCGACGGCCGCCGGCGCCGGGCGGCCAGGCCGTGCGGTCGTGGACGCACCGGCCCGCACCGCCGCCTGCTCCCCGCTCTCGCGCCCGGCCGGCAGTGGGGCCTGCGTCATGTCCGAGAGCGCCACGCCCCTGCGCTGCAGGTCGCGCACGTTGAGGATCTGCAGCGCGTGGCGGCGGTCGTAGTGTCTGCCGCGGCCACGGCCGAGCGGCGGGTCGATGAGCCGGCGCTGGATGTAATAGTGCACCGTGCGCCGGCTCACCCCCGTCACCGCGGCCAGCTCATCGATGGAGAGCCGCTCGCGGTGAGGGTCGACGGGATCCGCGTAGGGATCGATCTCGGGTGAGGACATCATTGTGACAGTGAATGTAACACCACGCTGTCACATTACAAGAGGCCCTGACCGCCGGGCGTCGCCAGACCGGACAACCACGCGACCTCAGGCCCCGGCAGGATCGTGACCCGTCACCGTCCCGCCGAACGTGGGCGCGCCTCAGCTCCGATCCAGGCCGCGCATGTACTCCATGACCGCCGGCCAGTCCGGGTACTCCTCGGACCCGAAGTGGATGAACGTGCCCTGGAAGCGGTCCGCGCCGTGTGTCGTCCGGTCGTCGATGAGGACATCGCCGCGGTTGAGGTCCTTGTGATGCGTCAGGATGAGCCGCTTGCAGGCGGCGTCACCGAGGCGCCGCTCCACCCAGAGCCGCTTGTCCGACCATGCCGACGGGTTGGCCCACGGCGCCGTGGAGAGCACGTAGGTGTCGAACGATTCCGCGAGCTCGAGGTAGGACTCGATCGCGCCCGGCATCGGGTCCATGAGCGCGTAGATGCCGGGCACCTGATCGAGACGAGACTCGTACTCCCGGCGGACGACTTCGGTCAGACGCCTGACCCCCGACCGGAAGTCGACGAGGGTGTCGTCCATGTCCACGTAGACGACTATCTTTGCGCGGTCAGGCATGGCCCCTCCCGCGGAGGTCGGCTGTGCGCCCTGGATCACGCCGCCCATTCTTCACACACGACCTCGGCCTGGGCGAGCACGAGCTGCGTCGCGTGCTCGGTCTTGTCCGGCGGGTAGCCGTACTTGCGCAGCAGGCGTTTGACCGTCTTGCCCGTGGCCATCCTCAGCCTCCGAACACCATGGACTCGATGCTCGGGCGGAAGATCATGTCCAGCGCCTGCAGGCGCGAGCGAAGCCACTCGCGGTGCTCGGGCCACCACTCGCGATCGAGCCGACCGAGATCAGGTGCAGTCATGCCACAACCTCCAGGTTGCCCCGCGTCACGCGGACGCCGCCCCCTGCGGCATCCGGTTCCGAACGAGCCTGAGCATACCAGCCGGCGTGGACGTAGGGGTTGACCGGGACGCCCACGTGCACGCGGCCCGCGGCGAAGCCAGAGCACTACAGGCGCCGCACCAGCGCCAGCAGGCGTTCGTGCGGCCGGCCGCGCAGCGTGCAGCGCCAGCCTCGCAGCGCCGGCCTGGCGCCGAACAGCGCGAGCACGCGACCGTCGCGGCGGCGGGCCTCGGCGAGGGCGCCGTCGCGCACCACCTGGCCACGCGCGCCGCCGGGCAGGAGCGCGGCGCTGGTCGCCCGGAGGGCGGTCGCGCCGCGGGCGCGCAGGCGGCGCGCCTCGGCCTGGCAGGCCGCGTAGCTGTCCAGCCCACCTCTGAGGGTGGCGACGTCGAGCGTTGGGCGCCGCGTCTGCTCCTCGTCCAGGACCACGTCGACCGCCCAGACGGCGCGCTCGATGCCCGCGAGGTCGTCCGGATCGGTGATCTCCTCGTGGCGAAGGAACTCCGCCCAAGCGCCGTCCGGCGTGTCGGCCAGGTACTGCACCGGCCCTTCGCCGGCGCCGTGCCAGCGGCCGGGACGCTGGTGACCGGCGTCCCAGAAGAACGGCCAGCGCGCGTCGCAGGTGCGGAACCAGATCACGGTGGGCGCCGGCCTCCGCCCCGGTCAGGTGGCCGGGGCGGCGCCGAGAAGGTCGTCGGCGAGACCGATCGCGGCGAGCAGCAGCTCGTCGTCCTCGTCCCTGGCCGTCTCCAGCACCTGCACCGGCGCAAGGCCGCCGAGGGCGCTGCGGCGGCGCTCGAACCAGCGCCGTACGCCGTAGGCGTTGTAGGAGCCGAGCAGCGCCGCGAGGATCCTGGCCACCACGTGCAGGCGCCAGGCGACGTCGTCCGGCGCCTGGCGCGTGCCGCCGGCGTAGCGGCGCAGCGACGACTGCGAGACCCCGCCCACGAGGCGCGCGAGGAGCTCGTCCCCGAGCAGCTCGCGCGCCGGCCCCCACTCGCCCTCGGGCATGGGCGACGCGTCCAGGGCCTCGACCACCGCACGCAGGTCGTCCGCGGAGACGCGGGCGCCGCGCCGGCGCCCGATGCCGGCGCGCAGCCGGGCGGCGGGCTCGCTCGCCACGCCGGCTGCCTGCAGGCACGCCGCGAGCTCGTCCAGCAGCGCCGCGTCCAGCCGGTGGTACTCTCCCGCCGCCTCCGGGCAGAAGCCCATGGTCTGCGACCTGCCGAGCAGGCCGTAGGCCCAGCGCATGACGTCGGAGGACTCGAGCAGCCTGGGTTCGATGGAATCTATTCGGACTTCGACCATGTGCCGAATCATAGCCGATTCGCGTCCGGACGCCAAGAGTGCGGAGATTCTTCCGTCCGACCCATCCCCTACACTTGCGCATCCACCGTCGAGCGGCCCGCAGTCCAGGGTGTGCCCCGCGAGCCGACTTCCGTGTCCGCACAGTCAACCGCCGGAGGTGCCATTGACAGTACAGCTGTTCCCTGCAGACGGGGTCACGTGGGTCGTCTCCCTGCCGACCGGTCTGGCCGGCGAGACCGTCTGGCCGGACACGGAGTGGATCGAGGCGCTGGCCCCGGTCCCCAAAGTGGCGGAGACTGAGACGCCCGAGGAGGTGTGCGCGCCATGACGTTCGAGATCAAGCCCTATCCGGAGTTCGCCTGGTCGATCAGCCGGCAGCGCAAGCTCGACCAGTGCCCGCGGGCGTACTTCTACTCCTACTACCTGCACTGGAACGGCTGGCTGGACGACGCCCCCACGGAGGCGCGCGTGGCGTATCGCCTCGGCAAGCTCACGTCGCTGGACGCGCTGCTCGGGCAGCAGGTGGACGTGCGGGCGCGGGAGCTCGAGGCGGCCGCGCGCAGCGGAGCGGTGCTGCCCGAGGCGGGCGAGCTCGAGACCCGGACGCGCGAGGCGCTTCGGCGACTCTGGACGCAGTCGAGGAACGGCCGGGCCGCCTTCGAGGCCCGGCCGAACAAGGTCACCATGCTGCGTGCGCTCTACCTGGACCAGGACACGCAGCCCGAGACCGACCGCCTCAACGAGAAGGCCGGCCCCAGCATGCAGGGCCTGCTGGCGACCTCCCACTGGGAGCGCCTGCTCGCCCGCGGCGACGCCGGCCAGGTCGAGGTGCCGGACTTCGCGAGCTTCCAGCACGACGGCATCAAGGTCTTCGCGGCGCCCGACCTCGCCTACGTGGCGGACGGCGTGCTGCACGTCATCGACTGGAAGACCGGCCGCGCGGACGACACCCAGCCCGTGCAGGTCCTGCTGCAGATGTGGTGGGCCCTCGAGACCTACCCCGAGCTGGCGCAGGCGGCCGCGGACGGCGGTCTCGAGGTCCGCGGCTACCTGGAGTACGTGGCCGCCGGCCAGACGCAGCCGGTCGCCGCCGCCCCGGACTTCCGCGACCAGGCCGCCGAGACCGTGCGCGCCGGCGTCGCCCAGATGCGCGCGCTCCTGGCCGACCCGGAGCGCAACATCCCGCTCGACAAGGACGCCTTCGAGCGCCGCGAGAGCGGGCTCTGCCGCAGCTGCAACTTCGCCCCCGTCTGCGCCTGACCCGACCGCCAGTAGATGACCGGAGCTAGTCCTTGAACCGCTCCACCTGGTCGGGCGCCATCCACATCTTCTGCGGCAGATCGTCCCACACCGGCGCGTTCTCGATGCCGCGCCGGTAGCAGCCGTCGAGCGGCACACCCATGGCCTGGAAGTCCCGGACCATGCGGATGAACGGGAAGCAGCCCAGCGAGCCGACCTCACGCGCGCGGCGGACCTCGTCGAGGTCGAGGCACGCCAGCGTCCACATCTCGCCCTCGCCCAGCTCGGTGACGATGCGGCCTTCGGGGTCGGCCACCGAGGAGTGACCCATGCCCACCGGGACACGGGCTGGCTGACGAATGGGACGCATCATATGCGTACGAGCCTCCTGGCTCCACAGCAGTCGGCGCCGCTCAGGCAAGCCGAGACGCCACTCGCGTAGAATGCCGCCGAGGGGCGCCTCCCGCGCCGCCCGCCCGACGAGGAGGACGTGAGCGTGGCCAAACGGGCCTTGCGCTGGTATCGGCTGGAGCCTCCGACGCTGCCGATCCGTCACTGGCTGCCCAGGTACGAGCGGCGCTGGCTGCGGCCGGACGCCATCGCGGCGGCGGCGGTCTGGGCCGTCCTCGTGCCTGAAGGCATCGCGTATGCCTCGCTCGCCGGCCTGCCGCCTGCGGCCGGCCTGTTCGCCGCCCTGGCGCCGCTGCTCGCCTACGCCGTCCTCGGCACCTGCCGGCAGCTGACCGTCGGGCCGGGGTCCGCGGTGGCCGCGTACTCGGCGGTCGCGGTCGCGAAGTTCGCCTACGGCGACAGCGCCCGCTTCATCGCCCTGTCGGCCCTGCTCGCTCTCCTCGTCGGCCTGCTGCTCCTGATCGCGGGGCTCGCGCGAGCCGGTTTCATCGCCGACTTCTTCGCGCGCCCCGTGCTCACCGGCTTCGTCGCGGGCCTCGCCCTGGTCATCGGCGTCGGGCAGGTCTCCAAGCTGCTGGGCGTGGAGGGCGGCGGCACGGGGTTCTTCGGCAAGCTCGCGGACCTGATCCCCCAGCTTGGGGAGAGCAGTCTGATCACGCTGGGCGTCGGGGTCGTGGCACTCGTCGTGATCTTCGTGCTGCGCGCCTACGCCCCCAAGGCGCCGGCCATGCTGGTGGCCGTGGTACTCGGGGTCGTCGCGGTCGCCGTGTTCAACCTGCAGGACCACGGCGTGGCGATCGTCGGCGCCATCCCGGACGGCCTGCCCTCGCTCGCGATCCCCGGCTTCCGGCTCGGCGATGTGACCAACCTGCTGCCCGACGCGTTCGCCCTCGCGCTGATCTGCTTCGCGGAGTCGGTGGCCGGCGCGCGCACCCTCGCCGCCACGCACGGCTACGAGGTGGACGCCGACCAGGAGCTCATCGCGCTCGGCGTCGCCAACCTCGGCGCGGGCCTCTTCCAGGGATTCGCCGTCGACGCCAGCCTCTCACGCTCGGCCGTGGCCGACACGTCGGGCGTCAAGTCCCAGATCTCGAACATCGTCCTCTTCTGCCTGCTCGTGGTGACGATGCTGTTCCTCATGCCGCTGTTCCACGACCTGCCCGAGGCGGTGCTGGGGGCGATCGTCATCGCCGCCGTGGCTCACCTGGTCGACGTCCCTGCACTGCGCCGACTGCGGCACTCCGACCCCACGGATTTCGTGCTCGCCGTCCTCTGCTTCGCGGGGGTCCTGGTGTTCGGACTGCTCATCGGGCTGGCGATCGCCGTCGTGGTCTCCATGCTGGCGCTCGTGTACCGCGCCTACCGGCCCACGGCCGCCGTCCTGGGCCGGGCGCCCGGCGCGGTCGACGACGAACTGCTGCGGTACCGCGGCATCGACGACCATCCCGGCTGCGAGACGTTCCCCAGCCTCGTGATCCTGCGTGTGGACGGCGAGCTCTTCTTCGCCAACGCGCGCTGGTTCCGCGAGACCGTGCGCTCGCTGGTACGCGACCAGACCCCGCCCGTGCGCGAACTGCTCGTGCACGTGGGCGCCGTGCCCCGCATGGACACCACGGCGGCCGCGATGCTCAAGGAGCTGATCCCCGAGCTGCACGGACTGGGGATCGAGCTGGCCTTCGCCCGGGCCACCACCGGCCTCATCCACGACTTCGAGCGCAACGGCATCATGAGCCTCGTGGACGAGCACCGGTTCTACGACACCGTCGCCGCCGGAGTGGACGACTTCCTGAGCCGCGACCCGTCCTGCTGAGCCGCCGCGCACCTACGTGAGCCGCGGCGTCCCGGGTGCGGCCCCCCTGCGTGCGCTGCGGCCCGAGCGCCTGGCCTAACCTTCGCTGGGCGGCGTCTCATCCTCGTTCGGCGGCGCCTCCTGCTCGCCGGGCGGCACCATGCCCTCGGGCGGGCCGCCCTCCCCCTCTTCCAGCAGCCGGAACGACGCGAGGATCGTGTCGAGCTCGGGCCGGCGCGCCTCCCACTCTTCGCCGGAGCAGTGGTGGTACACGTGGTACATGGTCATCGGGCCCAGCGCCCACACGACGCAGGCGTGGTCGCCGCCGAAGAAGCCCGGCCGCACGCCGTCCCAGCGATACTCGAACGCGAGCGCCGGAAACGGACCGAGCGTCGTCTCGCGGGTCTCGATGAACTCGAAGCCCGGCATCTGCGCGCTGCCCAGAGTCTGCGGCATGAACTCCTGGATCTCCGTCCACATCTGCGCGGCCTGCTCGTCGGTGAGTGGTTCGTCGCGCCCTTTGAGGGCGTCGTACTCGAGCAGGCGGAGCGGCTGCACGACCCCGTCCTCGAGCTCACCGAGCACCTCGGGGTCGAAGAAGCCGATCGGCAGGCGCGGCTGCAGCTTGGCTGCCTCTTCGTCCGACACTTCGTTGAGCCCGCGCATCATGCGCGCCAGCGGATCGATCGTCTCGGGGAGGATCTCGAAGCGCTTGGGCATGGCGACGCCGAAGCCGAAGCGCGAATCCACGTACTCCTGGAAGTCTTCCGGCATGGGCTGCGCCGGCGTCACGTCCTGGTCCTGGGTCATGCCGTCTCTCCTGGGGGGTTGCTGTCACCCCCAGTGTACGTCGGCGGACACCGGCGCCGCTCCGCTCGTGGCCGGGCCGATGCCCGGGCTGGCCGCCGTGCTCAAGGCAGTGCTCGCGACGATGGCGCCACTGGTGGCGTCATCAGTGGCAACACCAGTGTCGTCGCCAGTGGCGTCACCAGTGGCGTCACCAGTGGTGCCACGCAGGCAGCGATACCAAGCGCCAGCGCGCATATCGCCAGCGTGGAGGCCGCGCGAACGCGGGAAGGGTGGAGGCGGCGTGAGCGCCCGGCCGGTCAGCTCGGAGCCGCGCCGGGGACATTGGTCGGACCGGCAAGACTCGCTAGTATCGAGCCATGGACGAGAGCCCGCCACAGCTGGGCCGCTTCGCCGGCCTGGACAAGCGGCCGGTCAACCTCGACGGCTTCGCGCAACGCGACGACGAGGCGGGGCTCGTCGCGTTCGCCTCGGTGAACGATCCCGAGCCCTCGGTCGCCCTCGATGCGGACGGCCGCGTCACCGAACTGGACGGCCGCGCGGCCGCCGACTTCGACCTCATCGACGCCTTCATCGCCGCGCGCGGCCTCGATTCCGGCGCCGCCGAGGAGGCAAACGCCGTCGACGACGTCGCGTTCGCCCGCCTCATCGTGGACCCCGGTGTGCCGCGCGCCGACGTCGTCCGGCTCGCCGCGGGCGCCACCCCGGAGAAGCTCGCCCGCGTCGTCGCGCTCCTGCGCCCGGTCGAGCTTCAGATGGCGGTGAGCAAGCTGCGCGTGCGCAGGACGCCGAGCAACCAGGCGCACGTGACCAACCGGCTCGACGACCCGCTGCTGCTCGCCGCCGACGCGGCCACCGCGGTCGCGTACGGCTTCCGCGAGGTCGAGACCACTGTGCCCGTCAACGCCGACGCGCCGTCCAACGCGCTCGCCGTGCTGATCGGCTCGCAGGTCGGCGCCGCCGGCGCGCTCACCCAGTGCTCCATCGAAGAAGCCCTCGAGCTCGAGCTCGGCCTTCGCGGCCTCACCACCTACGCCGAGACCGTCAGTCTCTACGGCACCGAGAAGGTCTTCATGGACGGTGACGACACGCCCTGGTCCAAAGCGTTCCTGTGCTCGGCCTACGCCTCGCGCGGCCTCAAGATGCGGGTGACCAGCGGCGGCGGCGCTGAAGCCCTCATGGGCGCCGCCGAGGGCCGCTCCATGTTCAGCCTCGAGTCGCGCTGCGTCGCGCTCGCCCGCGCCATGGGCGCGCAGGGCGTGCAGAACGGCGGCATCGACGGCGCGAGCGTCGTCGGCTGCGTGCCCGACGGCATGCGCGAACTGCTCGCCGAGAACCTCCTCGTCATGCTCCGCGACCTCGAGTCGTGCTCGGGCAACGACGCGCTGGTCAGTGAGTCGGACATGCGCCGCACGGCGCACACCGTGCCGTTGTTCCTCGCCGGCTCGGACTTCATCTTCAGCGGCTTCGGCTCGATCCCGCGCTACGACAACATGTTCGGCCCCAGCAACTTCAACGCCGAGGACCTCGACGACTACCTCGTGCTCCAGCGCGACTGGGGCGTCGACGGCGCGCTGCGCCCCGTCACCGAAGACACGCTGCGCGCCGCGCGCGAGCGCGCCGCCCGTGCGTGCCTGGCCGTGTACCGCGAGCTCGGCCTCGTGCCGCACGCCGTCGAGGCCGGCCCGGCATCGTCAGCCACCGGGTTCACCGACGACCACGTGGCCGAGGTCGTCCTCGCCGAGGGCTCCAAGGACGTGACGCCGCCAGACCCGCAGGCGATCCTGGCTGCCTCCGCCGCGATCATGGAGCGGCAGCTCGGCATCCTCGACGTGGTCCGGGCCCTCTGGTCGACCGGTTACGAAGAAGAAGCGGGGCGCGTGCTCGCCATGGGCCGCGCCCGCGTCGCCGCCGACTACCTGCAGACGGCGGCGATCTTCGACGAGCAGATGAACTGCCTCTCCAAGGTCACCGACCCCAACGACTACCAGGGCCCCGGGACCGGCTACGAGGTCCCGGCGGCGCGCCGCGAGGAGATCGCCGCCATCCGCCAGCAACGCTCGCGCGCCGACCTGCTGGCGCGCCACGCCGGCGGGGCGCCTGTCTCTCCGACGGCTGGTGACACCCGTGGCGACAAGCATGGCTACACCCGTGGAACCACCGATGCCGACACCGGTGACGCCACTGGCCACCGCACGCACATCCCGCCGCCCGCGGTCCTCAGGCTGGTCGCCCGCGGCGCTGCGCGGCCGGGGACGGACCCGCTCGAGGTCTGCGTCGGCGTGTCGCCCGCGCTCGCCACGAAGCTGTGGTTCACGATGTCCGGGCTGCCAGTGGGTGAGGCGCTGGCGCAGATCATCACCGGCATCGAGGCGGAGGGATGCGTCGCCCGCGTCGTACGCGTGCCGTCGACGGTCGACCTCGGGGTGATCGGCCTCACCGCCGCGGAGCTCTCGGGCTCCGGAGTCGCCGTCGGGCTGCAAGCCAAGGGCACGGCGCTGATACACCGGCGAGGTCTCGCTCCCCTGGCCTGTCTCGAGCTGCTCTCCATCGCGCCGCTCCTCTCGGGCGAGCTGTATCGCGAGCTGGGGGCGAACGCCGCCCGCTACGCCAAGGAGGAGCGGCCGGCGCCGGTGCGCAACCCATACACGGACCAGGCCATCGAGGCGCGCTACCACGCCGACGTGGTGGCCCTGATCGCCATCGAGCGCGGCGAGGCCGTGCCCGGCGCGCCGCCGGTGGACCTGGAGGTGCGGCGATGACGCCGGCGCCCGACGGCCCGCCTCCGCGCGCCCTCAGCGGCAAGGCGATCGACGAGCTGACGCTTGAGGCCGCCGTGCGGGGCGACCTCTCCCCCGTCGACCTGCGCGTCCATCCGGACACCCTCCGGCGTCAGGCGAGGATCGCGGAGGAGCACGGCAACCCGCAGCTGGGCGAGAACCTGCGGCGCGCCGCGGAGCTGACCGCACTCCCGGACGACGAAGTGCTGGCCACCTACGAGGCGCTCCGGCCGGGCCGGTCCACGGCTGCCGGCCTCGAGGCCCTCGCTGCGAAGCTCGACCGCGCGGGCGCCCCGCTCTGCGCGGCGCTGGTACGCGAAGCCGCGGAGGTCTACGCCCGCCGCGGCCTGCTCCGTCCGGAGTGAGCCGGCGTCGCCACGGAAGCCTGCCGCGCCACCGGCCCCGTACGCGAGGGCGGGCGCGGGAGGCGAAGCCGCCGCCCGCGCCCGCCCTCGACCACTCGCTGCTACACCAGCACCTTGCTCAGGAAGAGCTTGGTGCGGTCTTCCTTGGGATGCTCGAGCACTTCACGCGGCGGGCCCTGTTCGACGATCACTCCGCCGTCCATGAGCGCAACGCCGTCGGCGACCTCCTTGGCGAAGCCCATCTCGTGGGTCACCACCACCATCGTCATGCCGTCGACGGCGAGCTGCTTCATCACGTCGAGCACCTCGCCGACCAGCTCCGGGTCCAGCGCCGAAGTCGGCTCGTCGAAGAGCATCAGCTTCGGCTTCATGGCCAGGGCCCGCGCGATGGCTACGCGCTGCTGCTGGCCACCCGAGAGCTGCGCCGGGTAGGTGTCGAGCTTCTCGCCGAGGCCGACCCTTGTCAGGAGGTCGATCGCCTCCTGCTCCGCCTGCTTGCGGTGCAGATGCTGCACCATGAGCGGCGCTTCCATCACGTTCTCGATCGCCGTCTTGTGCGCGAACAGGTTGAAGCGCTGGAAGACCATACCGATCGAGGACCGCTGCCTCGCCACGTCCCGCGACTTCATCTCGTGCAGGACGCTGCCCTTCTCGCGATAGCCCATGAGCTCGCCGGCGACGTACAGCCGGCCGGCGTCGATCTTCTCCAGATGGTTGATACAGCGGAGCAGCGTGGACTTGCCGCCGCCCGAGGGGCCGAGCAGCACGAACGTCTGCTGCGGCTGGACGACGAAGTCGACGCCTTTGAGTACGTCGAGCTTGCCGAACGACTTCCAGACCTGCTCGGCCTTGACCATGGGCTGGCCGCCGGTCTGGGCTTCGGCCGCGACGACCGCGGCGTCGATCAGGTGACCTGCGGGGGCGGTGGGAGTCGTCATGGCTTCTGCCCCCTATCATTTTCGTGCGAGGCGACGCCTTGGCCCGCCTGCGCCTGGCTGGCACGCAGGGTGCGCTTGGCGGCGCGCTTCTCCGCCGCCTCCGTCTCCTCGGCGCCGAAGCCCTTGCCGAAGTAGGCCTCCAGTCGCGCCTGGCCGACGGTCAGAATCGAGGTGACGATCAGGTACCACGCCGACGCCACGATCAGCAGCGGCATGACCTGGAACGTCTGGGCGTAGATGCTCTGCAGCCGGCCGAACAGCTCGA
This sequence comes from uncultured Thermoleophilia bacterium, assembly GCA_963798285.1. Classification (GTDB taxonomy): domain Bacteria; phylum Actinomycetota; class Thermoleophilia; order UBA2241; family UBA2241; genus CAIXSE01. The sequence continues at coordinate 231,782 of CAWCSR010000003.1, forward strand.
TGCCGCCACCCAGCACGGCGAGCAGCGACGTCGTCTTGAGCATGCTGATCGTCTCGTTGCCCATCGTCGGGATGATGACCCGCATCGCCTGCGGGAGCACGATGCGGCGGGTCACGAGCAGCGGCGACATACCCAGCGACGAGGCGGCCTCGGTCTGACCGGCGTCGACGGAGATGATGCCGGCTCTCACGAGCTCGGCCGCATACGCTGCCTCGTTCAACCCCAGGGCCAGGATGGCCACGACGATCAGGTGGTTGACGAGGAGGCCGCTGCTGCCGTGAGCGAGGACGAGGCCGGTGAACGGCAGTCCCACGTAGAACGTGTTGTAGAGCACGCCGATGTTGCCCCACAGGATGATCTGCACGTACACCGGGGTGCCGCGGAAGAACCAGATGTACACCCACGCGACCCATGTGAGGACGGGGTTGTCGGAGAGCCTCATGATGGCGAGGATCGTCCCGCCGGCGGCGCCGACCAGCATGGTGACGAAGGTCAGTTCGATCGTGAGCGCCAACGCACGAAGGGTCAGCGGTTTGAACATGTAGTTGAAGACCGTCGGCCAGTCGACGTTCGGGCTCTTGATGAACGAGAAGATGAGCGCGATCGCCAGGTAGATGATGATGACCGCGCTGACCCACCGACCCCAGTGCCGGACCGGGATCGCCTTGATCGCCTCCGGGCGGGCGGCGGCGGCCGGTCCCCCGGCCGCCGCCATTCCCGGATCCAGGTTAGACGCTTCCATGCCGCGTCAGCGTCACGGGGTCGGGCTGGACGAAGGCAGCGGCTTGCTGCCCTGGTTGACCTGTGCCGACGCGACGGGGATCAGTCCGTACTTGCCGATGATCTTCTGATAGGCGCCCTCAGTGATCAGATCCTGCAGCGCCTTCTGCACGGTGTTGATGAGGGCCGTGTTCTTGGCCACGATGCCGATGCCGACGAGCTGCGGGTCGTAGCCCTGAGGAGCGCTCGGATCGGCGACGACCTCGAACGTGCTGCCGTTGTTCGTCGTCTCGGCGATGTACGAAGCCGTGGAGTGGTCGGTGAGGTCGGCCACGGCGCGGCCGCTCGTGACGGCGAGCAGCGCCGCCGGCTGGTTCGGGAGCGCCAGGATCGTGATCTTGCTCTTGCCCGCGCTCGCGAACTGCTTGTTCAGGTTCTGCAGGAACGCCTGCTGCGTGGTGCCGCTCTCGCAGGCGACCGTCTGGCCCGCAAGGCTGTCGAGGTTGCTGACGCCGCTCGGGTTGCCCTTCTTGACGAGCGCCGAGGTGCCGTCGTACGCGTAGTCGACGAAGCTGACGCCCTGCGCCTCGCGCTCGGCGTTGTCGTACATGTCCGACATGATCATGTCGTTCTTGCCGCCCTTGATCGACAGGATGATGCTGTCGAAGGGCGTCTCGTTGAACGACGTCGGGATGCCGATCTTGGCGCCGATCGCCTGCGACAGGTCGAAGTCAAAACCGGCCGGGTTCTTGCTGGTCGCCGGATCGTAGTACTCCCACGGCGGGTACGGGATGTCGCTGGCGACGCGCAGATTGTTGCTGCTGGCGATGCTGCTCGGCAGCATCGGCTTCAGCGCCGGGTCGACCGTGAGCGCCGCGAGGTCCGCCGGCGTCCAGCTGGTGGCCGAGGCCGACGTGGTGGCCGACGGCGTGGGACTCGTGCTCGAGCTCGGGCTCGAGCTCCCACACCCCGCAGCGAGCGCCACGAGCGCTGCGACGGCGACGGCGACCAGGATGACCAGGACCGGCCCCCGCCGTCTGGCTGGCGAATGGAGAACATTCACGTTGTCCAACCTCCCCCTTCTGCGGCGACAGGGCCGCGTTTGCCGAACTACCCCACTATGCGCCCACGCAGGTGGGCTCTGCGGAGAGTGTACGCGTCCTCGGCGGAGACGAATAGAGGGATAGCGTCTATGCATCGCACGAATCTCGGCCGGAACGTGCTTTTGTGCGGAGCCACCATCAGATGCGGAGCACTGAGCGGTACAGTGCGGCGTCGGCTGCGCTGAAGCAGCAGAAGGTCACGACCTTGGGCAACTCGTGCTCCGCGAGCCACCCGGAGACGGCGCTCACGGCGGCGGCGCAGGCCTGCGCCTTGGGATAGCCGTACACGCCGGTCGAGATGCCGGGAAAGGCGGCCGTCTCGAGCCCGTTCACCTCGGCCAGTCGCAGCGACTCCACATAGCAGGAGCGCAGCAGACGCTCGGCCTCCGCGGCGGGGTGCTGGTGATAGATGGGGCCGACGGCGTGGATGACGTGCCGCGCCGGCAGGTCGTAGCCGCGGGTGATACGCGCCTCGCCCGTCGGGCAGCCGCCCAGCGTGCGGCTCTCGGCAAGCAGGCCGGGGCCGGCGGTGCGGTGGATGGCGCCGTCCACCCCGCCTCCTCCGAGGAGTGAGCTGTTGGCTGCGTTGACGATGGCGTCCACGTCGAGCGTCGTGATGTCAGCCTCGACGACGCGCAGGCGGCTGGAGACGGCTGGATCGGTCGGCTCGACATCCATGTTCGGAGCCTACCAGAGCCGAACGGCGGGACCCGGCGGGAGGCAGGTGGCGCGGCCGCAGCCGCTTCGCGTCCGAACGACGCGCTATGCTGCGTGCATGACGACGCCCGAGCGCGCCCACGCCGAGGCGTGGGCCAGGCGCGCGCCGCAGGTGCCGGACGAGTGGTTCTTCCACCGGTCCAGGCTGCACGGTGCGAGCCACACGAAGCGAGTACACATCCACGCGCAGCGGCTGCTCGAGCAACTCGGCTGGAGCGAGGCCGACGCTGAGCTCGTGCTGTGCGCGGCCCTCTGGCACGACATCGGCCGCGTCGGCGACGGCATCGAGCCCGGGCACGGCGCCGCGAGCGCCGTCCGGGCCGGCGTGCTCGGCCTGAGCGCTCACCTCGCACCCGCCGACGCCGCCGTCGTCCGCTTCGCGATCGTCCGGCACTCGCTGCGCGATCGCGGCGCCGAGGAGTGCGCAGCGGAGCTGGCGAGCAGCGAGGACGAGGCGCGCCGCCTGGCGGAGCCGGAGCGCGCCCTCCGCGTCCTCAGGCTGCTCAAGGACGCCGACGCCCTCGACCGTGTCCGGCTCGGCTTCGACGAGTGCGCAGACCCCGCTCGGCTACGACACCCCGAGACCGAGGCGCTCATCCCGTTCGCCGCTCAGCTCTACGCCGCGCTCGCCTGAGCGGCTCCCACTCGTTCGCGCACCGAACGGCGCCGGGTCGTCATCGCCGGTCCGGCTCCGACACGCAGCGAGCTGCCGCCGGTCCGGCTCCGACACGCAGCGAGCTGCCGCCGGTCCGGGCGCGACACCAGGCGCCGGTCGTACGCCGTCAACGCCGCCGCGGCGTGGCTCGCGGCGACCGGCACGCCGGCGGTGCAACGTCTACCCCGGTCACCCTCGTCCCAGGCGGCGGTGACTGCTAGCGTGAGCAGCCGGCCGGGATGCCGCAGGCGCCCCGGCCGGCCACTCCTATGTCCGCACCCAGTTCAGATACCCCGGCACCGCCGCCTCCCGCCGCCGTCCCCGCAGCGGACATAGTCCTCCGGACGTCCGCCGCTCCGCCGCCCGCCGCAGCCCACGCCGGACCACGCCTCATCTTCTATGGGGTGAAGGACCGCCGCGATCTCGCCCGGCGAGCGGCGGCTGCCGCACCGGGCGTCCGCTTCGCCTCCCGGCGCTCGTGGGTGGACGATCCCGGCGAGCAGCGGCGGCCACTCCTCGGCGGCGATCCGCCGGTCGGCCTCTGGCACTGGAGCGGTACCGCAGAGGAATTCGCCGCTCAGGCCGCGGACGTCCTCTTGCGCTTCGTCCACCCGCTCGTCGGCCGCGGGCTGCCCTACTGCCTCGGCTTCGCGTTCGGCGAGACGGCGCTCGAGCCGCGCAGCCTCGCCATCGGCGACGCGGCTGCGCTGGACCTCGAGGACATCGGCCGTCTGCTCCGCGCGGCGACGGCCCCGGCCGCCTCGGCCGCGGCATCCGCTTCACCGGCCCCAGCGGCCGCCGCCACGTCCCGCAGGCCGGCGGACGGTCCCGACGCGGCACAGCTGGACGCCGCCCAGCGCGCGGCCGTCGAGCATGCCCGCGGCCCCGCCCGCGTCCTTGCCCCGGCGGGCTCGGGCAAGACCAAGACCCTGGTGAGCCGCGTCGTCGAGCTCGTGGACCGCGGCGCGGACCCGTCCGGCATCCTCATGCTCGCCTTCAACCGCAAGGCCGCAGAACAGCTCGAGGAGCGGTTGGCGGCCCTGGGCATCGCCACGACACGTCGGCTCGGGTCACCGCCGGACGACCGTGCGACCCGGCGGCGGCGTCCCTCGCCGTCCTCCTCTCCGGACCGGCCACCCGGCGTCCACTGCGCGACCTTCAACGCCTTTGGCTATCGCTACCAGCGCGAGGTGCTGCGGGCGCGTTTCTCGCTCGATCACGACGGCCGCTCGCTGCGCGCAGTCATGGCCCGCTGCATGGAGACGGCCGGCGTCTCGCTGCGCGAGCTCAAGCCGCGCCGCGGCAGCGACCCGGTCGGCGCCTTCGTGAGCGGACTCACACGGGTCCGAGCGGCGCTCGAACCGGTCGCGGACGTCGAGGTCCAGGTCGAGAGCGTCGGCGACACGCCCCTTGTCGCCATCCCGTTCGCGGCCACGCACGCGCAGTACCTGCGCGCACAGGCGGCGACCGGGCTCCAGTCCTTCGACGACCAGATCTACTTCGCCGTCGCCGACATGCTCGCCGATCCGGCGCACCGCGCCTTCATCCAGGCCCGGTTCGACCACGTGCTGGTCGACGAGTTCCAGGATCTCAACGGTGCACAACTGGCGCTCGTCGACGTACTGTCGCGGCCGGATCGCCGCCTGTTCGTGGTCGGCGACGACGACCAGCTCATCTACGGCTGGCGGCAGGCCGATCCGCGCGGCATCCTCGAGTTCCACCGGCGCATGCCGCCCATGCCCTGGTCGGCTACCTACACGCTGGGCACCAACTACCGCTGCTCGCGCGCCGTCGTGGAGACCGGCGCGCGCCTCGTCGCCAACAACGTCGTGCGCGAGGCCAAGGACATCCGGCCGCGCGCCGGAGCGCAGGACGGCGCGGTGCGCTTCTTCGGCGCGCCGTCCTGGCCGGAGCGCGCCGCCGCGCTCTGTGCCTTCTTGGGCGCCGAGAAGACGCGGCTCGCCTGCGACTGGCGGGACCTGGCGGTCCTCTGTCGCTATCGCTCGCAGCAGCTGCTGGTCGCGCTCGCCCTGGACGCCGGCGAAGTGCCGCGCACGCCGGCGCTCGGCTGCACGCTGTTCACGCATCCGGCGGCCAGGCTGTTACGCACCTATCTGCACCTGGTGAGCTCGCCTGACGATCTGCCGGGCGCCGCCCTCGCGGAGCTCGTGAACCGGCCCAACCGCTACGTAAGCAGGGGCGTCGTCGAGGCCGTCGCCGCCGCCGCACGGCCGTGGGCGCACCTTCGCTCCCTGGCGGCCAAAGAGCCGCCGGCCGGGACTCGCCCTCTCTCGACCCTCGTCGAGCTCGCGACGCGGGTGGGGTCCGGCCTCGCCGCACAGCCCCTGAGCGCCGAAGACCTCGTCTGGACGGTCGTGGAGGCCTTCGCCCTCGACGACCACTGGGCCGCGGAGGCCGACGCGGCCGCGGCCGACGCCGGCGCAGGCTCCGACGGCGCCGGCCCGCTCGAGGTCTTCGACTCGCTCCTCCTGCTCGCCGAGACCTATCCGGACCCGGAGACCTACCTGCGCACGTGGGACCGCCTGCGCGCCGACGAGGAGGCGCACGAGGACGTCGCCGACGACACGCTGGCGCGCGAGGAGTCCGAAGAGGACCGCGTGGTCATCGGCACCATCCACGCGGCCAAGGGCCGCGAGTACCACTCGGTCGCCATCCCCGATTACGACTGCGACATCTCTCGCTGGAGCGCCGCCGAGGTCGAGGAAGAGCGCCGGGTCGTGTACGTGGGCGTCACGCGAGCCCGCGACTCGGCGCTCTTCACGGTGGACACGTCCGCCGGCTTCGTCCACCCGTTCCTGCGGGAGCTGGTGGAGTCGCCGGACCCCGGCGAACACGAATCACTCGCCGCCTGGCTGGTCGAGGAGGACAACGCCGGGCTGCGCGCCCGCATCTCGGACCGGGTCGCCGAGATCGAGGTGCTCTACCCGGAGTCGGTGCCGGAGAGAGGGCCGGACGTGAGGGCTGGTCCCGGCCCGGGCGCCGGCCCGGCCGGCCGCGCCGAGCCGGCGCGAAGGCCGTCCTGACCGCCGTGGCTCAGCGCAGCCAGAGCCGCGCCGACGGCTCCGGCGGCGCCACGAAGTGCTTCGCCGTGGGCTCGGTGCCGGGACGCAGGAAGCGCCACACGTCCTCCTGGAGCCCGAGGTCCGTCACGGTGCGCCGCTGGTGCTGGCGCATGTGCTCGTCCCAGCTGGGCAACACGAAGCTCTCGATGAAGCGGTACGGCTTGTCCGCATCGCGATAGACCGACCAGTCGGTGGCTCCGGTGCGGCGGCGCGCCCGGCCGACCAGGCGCAGGGCGCGCAGGAAGTCGTCCTCGGCGTCCTCCCGGATCTCGTAGGCGACCACGACGAGCACCGGGCTGCCGGCGTCCCCGTCCTCGACCAGACGCGCCTCGGGCGCGGCCATCGGCGCCGGGCTCAGGTCCACATCGGCGATGTGGTCGAACCGCCACTGCCGGGCCAGGGCGATCGTGATCACGATCGAGAGCGCCCCCACTGCATACGCCACCGGCACCGTGGTCAGCTCGGCGAGCTTGCCCCACAGCGCGCTGCCGAGAGCGATGCCGCCCGAGATGGCCGTGAGGTACAGCGCCAGGCCGCGCGCCCGGACCCACGCCGGCAGCACCTCCTGGGAGGCGACGTTGAGGGTCGACAGGCAGAACAGCCAGCCGGCGCCAGCGACGAAGCTGGCCGCCACCGCCGGCGCCTTGAGCGGGAGGACCGCGAGAGCCACAAGCCCGACGGCGACGAGAGCGCTGCCCAGGGCGAACACGCGGTCGGCGCTCAGACGCTCGCGCACCCTGGGGACGACGGCGGCCGTGGCCACGGCGCCGATGCCGATGCCGGCGAAAAGGATGCCGAGGCCGCCGGAGCCCCAGCCCAGGTCCCGGCTCGCATACACGGGCATGAGCGACATGAGCCCGGCGCTCGCGACGCCGAACACGAACGATCGCACCAGCACGCCGTAGAGGACGTGCGAGAACATGGCGTAGCGCACGCCGGCCCGGACCGCCCCGGCGAAGCGTTCGGGCGGTCCGGTGTCCTCCTCCACCGGCCGCTTCCAGCGCCACAGCACGACGAGCACGAAGATGAATGAGACCGCGTTCAGCGCGAAGACGAGCCAAGGGCCGGCGGCGGCGATGAGGAGGCCGCCGACGGCCGGGCCGATGGCCCGGCCGAGGTTGCTGTTCGCGCCGCCGAGCGTGACCGCCTGACGGAGCTCTTCGGGCGGGACCAGTTCAGGCTGGAGCGCCTGCCAGGCCGGGAAGTTGAACGTCGCCCCCAGGCCGAGCGCGAACGTCAGAGCGAGCAACGAGAGCGGCGTCACAAGACCCAGCGCGGAGAGGACGGCGAGCGCACCGGCGGCCAGCAGCATGAACGTCTGCGTGACGATGAGGAGCCGGCGCCGTTCGATGAGATCGGCGGCGGCGCCGGCTACCACGCCTACGACGACGACGGGCAGGTACGTCGCCGTCTGCACCAGGGCGACCACTGTCGGCGACGCATTCAGCTGCACCATCAGCCACGCCGCGCCGACCGCCTGCATCCAGGTGCCGATGTTGGAAGCGAGGAGGGCGATCCACAACGTCCGGTACACGCGGTACTGAAGCGGCGACCAGGCAGACATACTGCCAGCCTACCCGAGCCGTGCGCATCGCTGCCCTGTCAGTCCGGCTGCAGGCCGTCAGTTGAACGAGGCGTGAACGGCGGCGTCGCCACGGGCGCTGAGATCCCGTGACCAGAAGAACGCCGCGAGCCCACGCCGGCGCACCTCGCCGGAGAGACGTGAGAGCATCCCCACGCACATCCCGATCCGCTGCGGACCGTTCGACCGGAAGGTCCATTCCACCGCGTAGGCGTGCGCCCGCAGCAGTTCCTCGTCGCCGGCCGCCGCGAGATCGCGCAGGACCCCATAGAGTTGGGCTCGGCGGTCTGACGCGTCGAGCTCTATCAGAGCGTACGGATCGCCCCAGCACGCGGTCATGACCCGTGCTCCTCCTCCGCTTCGGCGGGCGTCTTGCGGATCGCACCCTGCCGGCTCTTCTTGGCGATGATGATGTTGGCCATGAACGCCGCCGACGGCTTGGCCGACTCGACGTCCGCGAGGCACAGGTCGTCCAGGTCGTTGCGCAGCTCCTGCGAGACCGCTACTCCTTTCTCGGCGAAGTAGGTCGCCGCGGCGCCGGCATGGCGCTCGGTGCGCAGCTCGGTCCGCTGCAGGTAGTAGTGGCTGATCATGTGGAAGACATCGCCCTCGCCCCAGCGGAACCACACCGCCACCGGCGCCTCGCCGTACTTCTCCTTGAGTTCACGGCTGGTGATCAGTACCCGCACGCGTTCCTGGTCGACCACGGTGATCGGGTACGAGGAGCCCTCCAGCCACCACTGCGGGTCGTCCTGGCCGTCAAGCACGCCCTGCAGGTAGATGTTGTCGCGGTCGTTGACCTCGATGCGCACCACGTCGTCCGGCGTCGGCCGCTTGCTGAACGCGAGCACGCCCGGAAAGGCCGGCTCGATGACGTGCTTGAGCGCCCAGTCGGTGGTGAACAGGCTACCGCCCGCCTCCACGAAGCGGCGGATGCGCACGATCGCCGCCGCCGAGACCTGGCCCGGGCAGTTGACGACGAGCAGCTGCTCCGGCCGCAGGTCGAGGCCGTCGACCTGCCCTGGCTGCACGAGCACGTGCGGCACCTCGAGGGCGCCGAGCACGGACTCGACGTGGTCGTAGCAGCCTGCCACCACGACCACGTCGCTGGCCCGGACGTCGTCCAGGGTGCGCGCCCGCTCGGGCGCGTCGCGGCGGAGCTGCTCGCGGGTGATGGCGGCGGCGGCCTTGTAGGCCCTGTCGCGTGAGTCGCTCTTCATGGATTCCTCCTTCTTCAGTCTCTGTCGAGATGGGACCGGCTCAGCGCGCCTGGCGCCGGCGGGCGCGCTCGCGCGCGTCGGCGATGCGCCAGTCCAGGCGCGGCCGGGGCTGCCCGTGCGTGCCGGCCGGACCGCCGCCCGCGGACGCGCCGCGCATGCCGCCGACATCGAAGAACGCGGCGTGCACCGCGTGGCCGCGGTACGTGAGGACGGACCCGAGCACCCCGCCGCCCTCGTAACGCACGTCCCAGCCGAGGCCCGGGCTCTTGTACCGGCGCCCGGGCAGGTCCGCGATCCGGTCCAGGAAGGCGCCGGCGACCGCCCTGTCGCCCGGCTCGCCGTCCCTGACGAGCGCCTCGAACGCGTAGCTGCGCAGCAGCTTGTCGTGCAGCTCGGCGTACTGCGGCGCTCGCGAGACGAGATCGAGGCCGACCACGCACGCGCCGTGCAGCACCAGCATCCCCTGCTGGCCGTCCTGCAGCGGGAAGGCGGCGAGGACGGCGTCCAGATCGGCCTTGCGCGTCTGGTACGCGTCGCGCATGGCCGCCGTCGGCGACGCCGTCCCGTGGCGCCTGTGCAGCGCGCCGACCTCATCCCACACACGACCCTGGTCCGAGCGGTGTCCGGCGCCGGCGACGAGCGACGCGTTGACGCTGTGCTTCATGGCGTAGCGCACCTGCCGGTCGGCGACGACCTCACTCTCCGCGAACTCAGGCGAGGCATAGGACCAGCGCCCCTGTTCCGTACAGCTCACCGGGACTACCAGGCTGCTGCGCTTGCCGATGAGGATCGTCGTGTTCAGCACGCGGTTCTGCTTGGCGCCGCGCAGTTCCTCACCGTCGAGCAGGAGGATCCGCGCGTCGCCCTCGTTGACCACACTCAGCTCCGGCACCGACCCGCCTTCGCTCACCTCGGTGACGACCGCCTGCCCCGCCGCGATCGCCTCTCGCAGCGTCACGTAGCCCGGACCGGTGGCGTCCGCCTGCAGCCGCAGCGGGAACACCGCCAGTGGTCCGTGGGACTGACGCTTGCCGAGCCGCAACGCTTCCACGAACGCCGCACCGCCGGACAACTCGTTGCCTTCGGTCATGAGACACCTCCGTCTCCGTTGGCGCTCGCCGGCCTGGCCCGGCCGACGAGCGCCGCCTCCTCTTCGAGTCCTGGTCGCGATGGCATATGGTCATCGCCATCAGGAAGGCTATGGACCACTATGATGCCATTATAGCATCAGTGACAAGCCCTTCTCTGCGTGACCGATGCAGGAAGGGGCGATACTATGGCGTAGAGTGATGCTGAAGTGTAATCGCAGGAGGTGACGGAAACGATGCGCGACGAACATCAGACACGGCTTGGCGCGCAGATCGCCGACCTGCGCGAACGGCAGGGCTGGAGCCAGCGTGCCCTGGCCAGGTGGCTGGGCATCGACCAGTCGGCCGTCAGCCGCATCGAAGCAGGCCGCAGGCGGCTCTCGGCCGACGAACTGCAGCGCTTCGCGGAAGCGCTGCACGTCTCGGCCGACGAGCTCCTCAAGGGTGCGCCCCCCGCACAGCGCAGCGCCTTCACCCGGATGACGGACGCGTCGGCCGCCGCTCCGCCGATGCCTTCTGTGGCGACCCCCTCTCAGGCGTCCAGCGCGCCGGACGGCGCCAGCCGAGCCGGCGCTCTCGCCTTCAGGGCGGGCGCGATCGAGCGGGGCCCGTTCGAGCAGCAGACCTCCGGTGTCCCGGACAGCTCGCCGAGCATGCCCCAAGGCCCGGCGGTCGAGCTCCCGGGGAGCCCGGCGCCCTCCGCCGTCTCCCCTCCGCGGCCGGAGATGAGACTGCCAGACGCGGACATCATCGCCCGCGGCCCCGAGCGGGCATCTCACCCTCTCCCCGGTCTCGCCGGTCTGCCGCACGAGGTCGGCGGCGTCGCGCGCGACTGGTTCGCGCTGCGGCGGCTGGCCGAGACGCCGGATCCGGCGCGGCGCTGGAGCACCGGCCACTCGGCGGAGGGCAAGGCGGAGCGCGTGCCGCACGCCGCGTCGCCGTCGCGCGCGGGTGCGCGCTCGGGCGACGTCCTCTTCGACCGCGTCGCCCGTTTCTGGCGCAGTGAGCTCCACGTCGATCCCGACGACGGCCCGCTCCCCGACCTCGTACCGCTGCTCGAAGACGGCTACGGCGCCCAGGTGATCGTCGCCCGCGTGGCGCCCTCGGGGAGCGGTGCCTCCCGCGGTCTCGCAGGCGGCGGCGCGGCAGCGGGTCTGCCCGCCGACGACCGTCCGGTGGCCGCGGCGTTCTCCGTCGAGGGCACGCCGTTCATCTTCGTCAACGCGGCGCGCCCCGTCGTGCTGCAGCGGTTCGCGCTCGCACACGCGTTCGCACACGTCGTCCTCGGACACGGCGACGTCGTCGACCACCGCGTGGAGTGGAGCCGCAACGTCCCCCCCGAGGCCGCCGCCAACGACTTCGCCGAAGAACTACTGGCGCCGGTGCGCGCCGTGCAGCGCTGGTACGAGCGGCGGCCGACGCCCAGCTGGACCGGCTTGCACGACCTGCTCGAGCTGGGCAACGCCTTCGGCATCAGCGCCTGGTCGGCGCTCTACCGCTCGCGTGCCGCCGGCCGCCTGCAGGGCAAGCAGTTCCACGTCCTCAAGGGAGAGCTGCAGCACAACGAGTGGGACGTGCTGCCGCGCCAGGCCTATCTCGGCGGCTTGCGCGACACACTGACGTACCTGACGCCGCAGGAGGTCCTCCCGCCGGACGGCTACGGAGGGCCGGCCGTGCTACGCGTGCCGGCCCTGATGCGCGCCTGGGCCCTCGGCGGACTGCGCGACGGCCGCCTGAGCATCGAGGATGCGGCCGCCATGCTGCACCTGGAGCCCGGCGCCTTCGCGAACCAGCTGGAGCGCCTCGGTCTCGACTAGGCGAGCGCCAGCGCAGCACGCGCCAGGCCTCGATTCCGGTCAGGCCAGGCGCATGAGGGCGCCGGTCGCCCTCGGCACGAAGACCCCGCTCGCCGGCGGGGTCTTCGCGTCACCGCTCCTTGCGCAGGGAGTCTCCCGACTAGACGATCTCGTGATACTTGTAGGAGATCTTGACCTTGGTCCGGTAGGCGACGATCGCCTTGCCTTCGATCTTCATGTCGAACTCCACGGCCTCGGCGATGCGCAGGTCCTCACGGTGGATGCCGGCCTTCTCCACGGCGTTCCTCGCCGCCTGTTCCCACGACTCCGTGCTCGAGCCGATGACCTCCATCACGCGGTACACGCTGTCCGACATGGCGACTCCTTCTTCTGTGGTGGTCAAGAGTGGTGACGTATCTTAGCCGGAACCGGCGGAATGGGAACCTCCTCGACACGAACATCTGTCCGCCCCGCCTGCTAGCCTCAATCGCGAACGCCGCCGCAGGCCCCGGCTGTTCCGGCAGCCGGCCCACGGTGCGGTCGCTGCAGACAATGCGTCGTCTGGCCCTGCGGCGGCGTTCCCCTGTCAGCGAGCCGTGAGGAGCCGCCATGCCCAGTCCAGACGCACCGTTCGGCTTCCGCGATGGCTCGGCGGCGTCCGGCATCGTCGCCCTCGCCGAGGCCGGCCTCGCCCTCACGGCCTCCGCCTGCACGCCCGTGCCCGGACCGCGCCGACGGCCCGTCGCAGCCGTCGCCGTCGACGACGAGCTCGTCTGGGTCACCGACATCCCACCGTTGCCTCTCGGCGCGACGCGCGCGCCGTCACCCGCGGCGCTCGTCCATCTCTGCGTCCAGTTCGCGCAGGACCTCGCCGCCGCCGGCGGCCCGGCGCTCGAGACCGCCTACGCGGAGGCAGAGCTGGTCGACGCGGCCGCCAAGGCGGTCGCCGGCTACCTTGACGACCTGCCGGACCTCCCCTTCGTCGGTGAGCCGTTCGGCGGCGAAGAAGGCACCGACTGACGTCGCCTCCGGCCGCGAAGGCGGCAACGGCTCCGGGCAAGGCCGTGCCTCCAAGCACGGAGGACCGCCGGCTCGACGGCCGTCTCGGGACGCGGCAGACGCAAGGGACGCGGCAGAAGCCTGGTCGACCTGACCAGAGAGCACCGTGTGCACGCCGGGCAGAAGCGGACGCCGCCGGTGTCCTGCGGCCCGCCGTCAGCGCACGAGGACGGCGGTGGTCACGGCGCTGGCCTCGTGATTGCCCGCGAGATCGACGCCGTGCCAGGTCACTCTGAAGACCCCGCGCGACGCGGGCTTCCATGTGACAGTCAATGACGTGCCCGCCGGCTTCCACCCCGGGTGGCCGGAGGCGACGCGGCGGCCTTTGGCGTTGGTCACCACGTAGCTCACGTCCACCTTCGCGCTGAACGGGTCGGCCGCCTTGAGACTGAGGTGCGTGCTCGTGCCGGCCCTCGTGGTCTTCCCGGCCGGCGCATACAGCCGCGGGCGGTACAGGTCGACGACGAGTCCCGTGGTGATGCTGCTCTCGCCGAGCGCGGACACCGCGCTGACGGTAAAGGCGGGCCGGCAACTGGTGAGGGAGTTGCCGGAGCCGTCCCGCCCGTCCCACTTCACTGTACGGGCGCCGGCAGCGAGATCACCCGGCTCAAGCGTGCGCACGACCTGGCCACCGACCGACACACGCACGGTGACCGTCGCCTCGCGCGCGAGCGTGAAGCTGAGGTTGGTGGTATCGCGCACGCCGTCCTCGTTCGGAGAGAACGTCGCCGGGCGCGCGGACGGCGAGCCCAGCGTGCGGTCAAGCGAGACCTTGAGACCCTGCCGCGCGACGTTGCCGGCCGCGTCGCGGCGCTCGACGTCGAAGCGGTAGCAGCCCGTCGGGCGCGGCCGCGAGGCCGCTGCCGGAGGTGATGCGGCCGTCCCACGCGACGGTGTACGACTTCGCGCTCCTGGCCTGCCAGCCGTGTAGCCAGCGGACGACCGTACCGCCCGCGTCGAGCACGCCGACGCGGACGCTGCAGGCCTCGGCGGGCGCGTAGGTCGCCGAGGCCGTCTCGTTCTGGCCGTCGCCGTTCGGACTGAAGGATGCCGGAGCCACCGCGGCGCTGGTGAGGCGCGGCGCCGTCGTATCCACGGTGACCTGCGTAGAGGCGCTCGTCGGGTCGCGGCCTGCCGGGGTGGCGGTGAGCTCGGCCGTGTAGACGCCATCCGGCACGTCCGAGCCGCCCGAGATGCCGTTCCACGCGATCTCCGCTGAGGCGCCCTGGCCGGTCCAGGACGCGACGGTCTGGCCGCCGGTGTCCTTGACCACGAGGCGCCAGTCCGCGGCGGTGGAGATGCCGATGTCCAGTTGGGCGACGTCGAGCACGCCGTCCCCGTTCGGGCTGATGAGCGGCACGCTGGCGCTGACGGTCGCGTTCACGGCGGAACCCATGCGAGAGGTGACGTTCGCGCGGATCGCCGGCAGGAGAGCGTAGAAGGCGTCGCCGGGACACTCCGTGTAGTTCGCCTGCCGGTGGCCGGCGATGACGGGGAACGTGACCTTCGCGCCCTTGACGTACTTGTCCGTCAGGCCACACGTGAGCGTGGCGCTGCCGACCGGATCGACGCCGCTGACGCCGAGCTTCCAGGCGAGCAGCCGCTCGAGCGCGTCGATCGTCTCGCCGGGCGGCGCCTGGTCGATGAAGGTGCCCAAGACCGCGATACCTGTGCTGCCGGTGTTGAAACCGCCGGCCTGCGCCCCGATCACACCGCGCGTGACGCCACCGTAGCGCCCCTCGTAGATCGTTCCGAAGCGGTCGATCAGGAAGTTGTACCCGATGTCGCTCCAGTGGAGCGACTTCGTGTGGTACGCATAGATGGCGCGCACGATCGCGGGCGCGTCCGCCTGCGAGTAGTCGTTGCCGCTCGCGGTGTGGTGGATGAACGCCATTTTGACAGGCGCGTACGAGGGCGAGCCGGAGCGCAGGCTCTCGTCCGCGCCCCAGTCCGCACGAGTGACGATGGCCGGGCCGGCGGCCGCCGCCGAGGCGTCGGCCGTGAGGCTGATGCCGGCCACGGTGGCCGCGAAGCGCCGGACGGCGCCGGTGACTCGCGCGGCCATGCCGGCGTCCTCCGCCGGCTCGATGGCGACCAGTCGCACCCTCGAGAGACTCGACGGCCCGCGCCTGCCGCTTCGCGCGGCCTGCACCTGCACGTACCGGCCGGCGCCGGTCCAGATGGGATCGGTGAAGGCCTGGACGGTCCCGCGTTCGTCCACGACCTCGAGCGGCGCCGTGAACCACGGTCCCCAGGAGTGGCCGTCACCGCTGGTGCGCAGACGGATCGTGACGGCGCCTGCAGGGGGCACATCGCACAGCAGGGCGACCATGGAGAAGGTCACGCCGGCGTCGAGCGTGATGGGCGCGCCGGCGCCGCGACCCTGTGGCCCGGCGACGGCGAGCGAGCCATCGGCCGCCCGCAGCGTCTTGAGATTCACCGAAGGGGCGCGCAGCCAGGTCGCCGCCGCGCCACTCGCCCGAGGTGTCGCCCAGACGGCGACGAGCAGTGCCACAAGGGCCACTGCGCAAGCCGCGAGTGTCTTCGACGCACGAGGGTGCCGCACCGCGAACGATGCCGTCATATGGCTGCCGACCTCCACTGGTCAGGGCGAGGCGAACCTGTTCCTTCAATGGGGTCGGCCCGCCCCCTTGCTTCCTTGAGCAAAAAGTGCGTGGCCGCAGGGCGGATCAGCCTGCCCGCGGCGCGACCCGCGTTCTCCTCACTGCAGGCTTGCTGTTCGTCGCGATCATCCTGGTCATCGTGGGCGCGAAGAAGATCCTGGGCTCGAGGGCGGGCGATCGGCGGGCGACGGTCGAGGCCTGACAGGCAGACAGCGACGCCGGCCTCACGAGAGTGGGCGACCGCAAGACGGCTGCGCGGCCCGGCCTCGCGGCCTCAGTACAGCTCG
This sequence comes from uncultured Thermoleophilia bacterium, assembly GCA_963798285.1. GTDB lineage: Bacteria > Actinomycetota > Thermoleophilia > UBA2241 > UBA2241 > CAIXSE01. The sequence continues at coordinate 247,716 of CAWCSR010000003.1, forward strand.
GGGATGAACGTCTGGCTGTCGATCGGCGGCCGCACGTACCCCTTGTCCGGCGGCCGCTCATCGAGCTTGAGGTCGTGGTGCGTCACGTCCTCGTAGGGGATCTGGCCGAGAAGGTGGTGGATCATGTTCAGCCGCGCGCGGCGCTTGTCGTCGGCGTTGACCACCCACCAGGGTGAGTCCTTGGTGTCGGTGTAGCTGAACATCTCGTCCTTGGCCTGCGAGTACTCGATCCAGCGCATGCGGCTCCCCAGGTCCATGGGGCTGAGCTTCCAGACCTTGAGCGGATCCTTGAGGCGCGCCTGGAACCGCTTCTCCTGCTCCTCGTCGCTGACGCTGAACCAGTACTTGAGCAGGATCATCCCGCTGCGGATGAGCATGCGCTCGAACTCGGGGCAGGTGCGGAAGAACTCCCAGACCTCGTCCTCCGAGCAGAAGCCCATGACGCGCTCGACGCCGGGCCGGTTGTACCAGGAGCGGTCGAACAGGACCATCTCACCGGCGGCCGGAAGGTGCTCCACGTAGCGCTGGAAGTACCACTCCGTGCGCTCGCGCTCGGTGGGTGTGGCGAGGGCGGCGATGCGCACGACGCGCGGGTTGAGGTACTCGGAGACCCGCTTGATGGTACCGCCCTTGCCGGCCGCGTCACGGCCCTCGAAGATCACCGCCACGCGCAGACCCGCGTGTTTGATCCACTCCTGCAGCTTCACGAGCTCGATCTGGAGCTTCTCTAGCTCGGCCTCGTAGGTCTCGCGGTCCATCTTCTTGTGGTGTCCGCCCTTCTCTGCGGGCGGCGTGCTCATGTCGGGTAGCGGCCCGGACGCCTCGGAAGCGTCGGCCTTCTTCCTGTCCTTCGACTTGTCGGCCATGAAGGTCCCCTCACGCACGCGCTTGGCGGTCAGCCACATCATAGTGCAGGCGGTCGGAGCGCGGGAATGTCCCGACGAGCACGCCCGACGGGCTGCCTTTCGCCTCACACTCTCTGCCCCTCGTGCCGATTCTGCCCGCTGCGGCCCTTCTTGCCACCCGTGCTTCGGCCACACACGCCTGGTGTATCCTTTTCGCAAGCGAGCAGCGCGGAGCGGAGACCCAGGTGGAGCTGTACGAACGTCCCCTCGAGGCCGAACTGGCCGAGATCGCAGAAGGCGCCGAACCCGGGCGCACGGCTCAGCTCGCCGTGCGCCACTGGGGCTGGGACGGCCGCGGCGGCGCCACGCTCGAGACCACCGGCCGTGAGTTCGGCGACATCACCCGCGAGCGCGTGCGCCAGCTCTGCGAGCGACTCGCAGGTATCCTGCGCCGCGGGCAGGTGGCGGCGCCGGCGCTCGAACGCGCGCTGGTCCTCGCCGCGCACGCGGCGCCCGCCACAGCGCACGACCTGGCCCGGCGCCTCGCCGACGCGCACATCTCATCGCAGCCGTTCGACCCGGCCGGGCTGCTCACCGCCGCCGAAGTCCTCGGCTTCGACGCCACCTTCTCGCTCGACTCGGTCAAAGACGTCCGCGTCGTCCTGCCCGACCCGCCCGACCCCGCCAGCGACACCACGGATGTCATCGCCGCGGTCGTCGACACGGCCCGCGCCGTCGTGCGGCGCGCGGGCGCAGCCCGCGTGGGAGAAGTCAAGGGCCGCGTGGCCGCGGACCTCGCCGTCTGGGTCGACGACGAACTGGTGACGGCCATCGTCTCCGAGCCCGCGGACTTCGTCTGGCTCGAGCGCCGCACCGGGTGGTTCTTCCTGCCCTCGGTCGCCAAGAACGCCGTCGTCTCGCGAGTCGCCAAGATCCTCAGCATCACGGGTGCGGTCCGCCTGGCAGACCTGCACGCCGGCATCAGGCGCGACGAGCGCATGCGTGAGTTCGTGATGCCCGAGTACATCCTGGGAGAGCTCTGCGAGCGCCTCCCCGGGGTGGTGGTGGCCGGCGACCTGATCACCGCGGAGCGCCGGCAGCGGCCCGAGGACGTCCTTGAGACCACCGAGCTCACCCTGCTGCGCGCGCTGACCGAGGCCGGCGGCGAGGCCGGACGGCACGAGCTCGAGCGAGCCTGCCGCGAGGACGGCATGAAGCTCTCGAGCTTCAACAACCGCATCGCCTACTCCCCGATCGTCGTCGACCTCGGCAAGGGCCGTTTCGGCCTGCGCGGATACGTGGAGGCGGAGGACCCGCAGCGCCCCGGCGGCCTGTGGCGCGCCGCCGGCCCTGCGGCGGCGAGCCACGACGAGCTGCCGAGGCCGGGCGACCTCGCCGCCTACCGGCAGCCGCGCCGGCGCTGAGCGACTCGACCGTGCTGTACTCACGCATCGCCGCCGTCCTCGGGACGGCGCTCATCGTCGCCCTCCTGGTGTGGCTGTACGGCGTCCGGACCACGCTCATCTGGGCCGCCGGCATGGCCGCCTTCCTGTTGATCCTCTGGGCGGCCACGGTCCCGCTCCGCCGCAGGCAGCGACGGATCTGGCGTGAGATGGGCCTGGGACCCGACGGCCGGCCGCTCCCCGAGGAGCAGGAAGAAGAGGACTAGCTCGCCCCCGCCCCCGAGGCGTCAGGCGGTGCCGAAGAAATCGCCGGTCAGCTCCGGCGCGAGGATGGTGAGCAGTTCGGCCGGCGAGGCGGCGATGCGCTCCGCTCCGGCCTCCATGAGCTGCTCCGGCTCGTGCCAGCCCCAGGCGACGCCGAGCGGCGTCACGCCGGCCTCCCGAGCCTCCCGGATGTCGCCGGCGGTGTCGCCGACGTACCAGTAGACCTCCTGGCCGGGGAACCGGGCCAGGAGTGCGTTGATCTTCTCGACCTTGCTGCGCGCCGCCTCGGCGCCGGCCACTTCGCTCACGCCATGCACCTCGTGCGTGCGCAGCCAGCCCTCGACCACCTCGGTCGGGCTCGAGGTCACGACGACCACGGTGCGCGCATCCGCGAGGTCCTCGAGCACTTCGGGCACGAGCGGGAACGGCCTGAGCCAGTGCCGCGCGCGGATCAGCGCCTCGCCGAGTCGGTGCAGCACGGCTGCGACGCCCTCGTCGTCGACGCCGCGCGCCCGCATGCCGGCGTAGAAGTTGTCCTCCATGACGGCCAGCAGGTCGTCCTGGACCCCGAATCCCTCGACGCCGGCCGCAGTGCACGCGTCGATGAAGGCGGTGGTGAAGATGTCGAGGGAGTCGACGATCACGCCGTCGAAGTCGAACATGACGAGCTCCCGGCGTTCCTGATCCACGGCTATCCTCACCTTCGGGCAAGCGACGGAGGGCCGGCCGGCCGCTCGTGCGGACGGCCGGCCCTCCTCGCAGACTCAGTAGTGCAGTCCGGTCTTCTTCTTGAACTGCTCGACGCAGTTGATCTCGATGTCGAGCAGCTGGGCGATGCGCGCCTTGGCGGCGATGCCCTTGGCCACGCCGGGGACACCCGTGATCGTCCCGATGTCGAGCTCCTCCCTGAGAAGCCGCATGGTGTAGGGATCACTGAGGTCCAGCGGGGTCACGTGGAGCTTGTCGGCGACGTACTTCTTGGCTTCGTCGATCCTCATCTTCTTGCTGAGCTGCATGCGAGCAACGAGATCTCCCGCTGCCCTGATGCCGCCCATGGACGAGGCCAACAGATGGGCCAGGTGCATGCCGGCGGGGTCGCCGGTGCCCACCTACAACCCGTCTGCCTTGCCGATCTCGATCATGGCCGCGCTGCATCGAGTCACGACGTCGACGGCCGGGGTCTCGAACATCGGCACACCGCCGACGCCCATGCCCACGTTCGGGTGGATCGGCACCTTGGCGATGTCGGTGCACGACTTGACGAAGACCAGCGCCTTGCCGAGGTTCCACGGCGTTGACTTCTTGGTGTTGGTCGTGCTGACCGGGCCGAAGATCGCGACGCCGGCCTCTTCGCACACCTGCAGCTGCTGATGCGGCCACATGCCGGCCAGTCTCTTGCCGTTGTACTCGATGGTGCCGTGGATGCCGGTCACCATCTCGGTCGACATGCCGATCTCGACCGGCATGCCGGTCTCCTTGGCGACGTGCTCGGTGCTCTTGAGTACCGCAGCGAACTCACCGTCGCCGGTGGACGCCACGGTGTCGTAGTCGATGCCGTCGGCTCCCATCTCGACCATGCAGTCGCTCATCTCGATGCAGTCTTCGAGGCACTTAGCGCCGGCCGCCTCCTGCGTCTCCTGCGACTCCTTGATCTTGCCCTGCTGCATGAGGTCGTAGGGGTTGTCGAAGGGACCGTCGGTCTTGAAGTACAGGCCGAGGTTCGGCATGAACCCGTAGAGCAGCGGGAAGATCGTGGTCTCCTGCAGGATCTCGACATGGAGCATCTCGAGCTTCTTGAGGAAGCGCTGCGGCTTCACCGAGTAGTCGTTGTGCGAGACCTCCATGGAGTCGAAGCCGAGCATGGACTCGAAGAGCCGCACGCCGACCTCGCGGTTGACGGGAGCGACCACGCCGCTGGACATCTGCGACGAGTTCAGCGCGTTGACGCACCCGTCCTTGGTCATGACGACCTCGTGGCCACGCTCCACTCCCCAGATGCGCGTCGGGGCAGCGAACACGTCGACCAGCCAGTCGATCTCGTTCTCGGTCAGAGGCGGAACCTTGGCCTTCTTGGCCGCGAACTCTGACCCGTCGATGAACTCCTGGCGGAGTTCGTCCATGGTGAACTCCACGTTCGAGGAGTCACCCATTCTCGTCAATATCTTCATCTATACGGCCTCCACTGTGTCGCTGATCAAAAGTCCCAGGCCGTCCCGGGGTCTGCCTATCCTGTCTGCTCTGCGTGTGCGTTTCGTGAGGGCGCCGGCGGCGGCTTTGCGGGCCGCCACCGGCGCCTGACACTCACCGCGCCTCGAAGGCGGTCGGGCTTACAGTCGCTCCGCTCCTCCGCTCCGTCGCGACGATGATTCGCCTGCGGCGATCATTCGACCGGGATCTCCTTGGCGACGGCCTCGAGGGCCATGCCCTGCCGCTTCCGGATCGCCCAGGCGACGATCCAGACGACGATGGCGGCGGCGTACAGGATGCCCATGAAGATCATGGAGTTCTTGTTCTTGTAGCCGACGCCGTAGACGTTGAGCTTGTCGTAGAACCAGAGCCACAGGTTGAAGCCCATGAAGACCACGTAGATGACCCCGATGATCGGGAGAATCGGGCCCTTGGGCAGCGCCGAGTTCTGCCAGATGGCCTTGGCGCGCCACGGCATGAACACGAACGCGAGGCCGGTCACGAAGAACATGGCCGCGATCACGAGCGTGGCGTCGTAGGTGAGCTGCACGAACGACGGCTGGAACGCGTAGAACGCGGAGACTACGACCGACGGGATGGCCATGAGCAGCAGCGCGTTGACGGGCACGCCGCCGGAGGTCACCTTGGCGACGCTCTCGGGCAGGATGCGGTCGAACGCCGACGCGAAGATCATGCGCGTCGAGCTCAGGAACACCGTGCCCCACCAGCCGAACACGATCAGGGAGATCACGGCGATGAGGATGACCTGGAAGGCGCTGTTGTTGACGATCCAGGAAGTCATGGCGGTCGGCGACAGATAGTCGCTGCCGGCCGGCAGCTTCGCCGGGTCGATGTAGGTGTACAAGGCGCCCATGTAGCCGTTGGCGCTGGCCTCGAAGAAGGCCCAGCCCATCGTCTTGGTGACCAGGATCAGGAACACGATGACGATCCCGACCGCCGCCAGAAGACCGCCGGCCATCTGGTAGATGTTCTTACGGAAGTCCTTGGCGCCGCGGACTTCGCCGTACAGGGTGGCGCCCCACACCGGCCAGAGGAGCCAGAAGGCCATGACCGGGATGAGCTTGAACGTGTCCTTGAAGTTGCCCGCGAACATCGAGGACGGCATGCCGTCGCCGGCGTTCTTGATCGTGGACTGGTAGGCGTCCTTGGCTCCGTAGAGGTGGAGCATCTCACGGTTGAAGGAGGTGATGAAGTGCGCCTTCGTGGTGACCAGGAGCAGGATGGCGGCCACGGCGCAACCTGCGAGGCCGATCCAGAGGGCCCACTTCTGGAAGTTGGCGTAGGCCTTCATGCCGACGGCGACGAGGTACGTCGCGAGGGCGATCGTCGCCAGCGAGGCGACGAAGATGCCCCAGCTCGTGGCGAGCCAGTCGGCGGCGCCGCCGGCGCCGACGATGCGCAGGATCGGCTTGATGAACGAGTTCACGCACAGGGCGGCGTAGATCGGGATCCAGAGCCACAGGATGAACCACCAGCCGGTCGCCCCGAACACGAAGCCGACCGAGCTGTGGAACACGCGTGACTGCCAGATGTAGTCGCCGCCTGCTCGTGGCATCGCCGAGATCAGGCCTGCGTAGACCACGACCTCGAGCAGCACGAAGAGCGTCGTGATGATGATGCTCCAGAACACGCTGCCACCGGGGATGAACACGGCGTACAGGAATCCCCAGATCCCCAGGAAGATGTTGGTCGAGAAGAACGAGTACCTGAACCCGTCTCCTGTAGACCAGCCCTTGACCAGACCGCTCGCCTTGCGGACGAACAGTGTCTGTTCGGCTGGCTTGCCGGCGTCAGTCGCCATCAGCTAAGTCCCCCTTTGTCGTTGCTGCCCGCCGGTCGCGTACTGCGCCGCCGAGACCCTCCGTTGCGTCCGGGTGCCCTCACCCGGACGTCAGCCTGTACCGCTTCAGCTTGTTCTTGCCATCGAGGTCGACCACGACGCCCGCGACCATGCCTTCCGTATAGGAGCTGCCGGGGTTCACGGCGAGAGTGCGACCGATACGAACGGCGGCGCGGCTCTCGTGGATGTGCCCGTGCAGCGACAGGATGGGCTGGACCTCTTCGATCACCTCCCTGACGGCGGTGGAACCGACGTGCGCCGAATCCTGACCTTGGACGGTGAGCGTCTCCCAGTCGATCTTCGGGGCCACGTCGAGTTGCGTGTCGTAGGGCGGCGCGTGCAGGCCGAGCACGAGGCGCTCCGGCGGCACGGTCGCCTGCTTGACGATGCCCAGCAGGCGCTCCTTGAGCTTGGGCTCGTCCTCTTCGCGCGGCGTGTCCCAAGGCGTGAGGTTGGTCCAGCCGCTCGAGGCGAGCTGGTAGCCCTCGGGCAGGTCGAGCACGTTGCCCTCGCCGACCATGATGTGCTTGGAGGTCGCGAGGATGTCGTCGATGTCGAGGCGGTCGTCGTTGCCGGGGCAGACGATGCACTGGACCTTGCTGCCTTCGAGCTTGGCGTCCGCCCACTCGACCCACGACGCCACGGTCTGGCGCATCTGCTCGTGGAACAACTCCTCGAGCTTCTCTTCATTGGTGGTGTATTCGTCGCGCTCTTCGGGGGTCAGCGCCACGGGATAGTAGCCGTGATCGCGGATCAGGCGCTCGCCCTTGGCGAGCTCGTCGGAGCCCTCGAGCTCGTGCGTGATGTCGAGCATGTGGTAGCGCCAGTGCTCGGGGCCGGTCTGCACGATCGGCACGATCGCCTTGCCGGTCATGTCGCCGCCGAGGATCAGGACGTCCGCCTCGTAGTGCGCCGCCGAATTGATGAACTTACGCCAGCAGACCTCCGAACCGTGGACGTCCGTGGCGAAGAAGATCCTTACCTTCACGCCGTGCCCCCTTTCGCCGCGTACGCGGGTCGACTCTTCATTGTGCCGCCAGCCACTTCTGGTAGTCGGGGTCGTTGACGCCGCGCCGGCCGCGAGTCACGCCGCGCTCGAGACCCCATTCCATGTAGTCGAAGTCGATCTGCGAGACCGTGTGCTGGATCATCGCCCAAACGGCCCACCAGACACCGGTCACGATCTTGTAGAGCATCATGCGACCGAAGAGCCGTTCGTCCATCTCCCCGCAGTAGGTGGAGATGATGAGCCGCTCCTCCTCGCGCGTGAACGGGTGCTCCATGACGAAGTCGCCGAGATCGAAGTACGGGTCGGTCATGCCGCCGTACTCCCAGTCGATGAGCCACATGCTGACCGTCACCGTCGATGATGAAGTTCTCGCTCAGCAGGTCGTTGTGGCAGGCGACGTAAGGGACCGGAGCCCGCATCATCGCCTTCTCGATGTCGTCGACGATCTTCAGCATGGCCTCGCAGATCGTCGGGCATCGGGGCATTCACGTCGCGCGGCGATCTTCGTGTAGTTGCGGATCATGTCGAAGACGGGGATCTCGTTCTTGAAGACGGCCTTGTCGTGCACGGTCTTGACCGTCTCCACGACCTGCTTGAGACGATCGGGATGCCCGGCGATCGTGTCCGGGTGCATGACCTCGCCCTCGACGAAGTCGATGACCAGCGCGCCCTCGGGGTCGATCTGGTAGGCGACCGCCGGGCCCACGCCGGCCTTGGCCGCCTGGATCATGCAGTAGCGCTCGATGTCCCTGTCGATGAACATGTCGGTGCCGATGCCGGGCACGCGCATGACGTACTTCTTGCCGCCCTTCTCGGGGCCGCCGTCCACCCACACGATGTAGTTGTGGTTGGTGATACCGCCGCCGAGCTCTTCGTAGCGGACGTCCTTACCCTTCCAGTCGTCGATGCGGGCGATGACGTCCTCGGGCGTGAGATGAGCCTGAGCCTGTTCTGCCATTCCTTGCTGCCTTTCCTTACGGGCGGCGGTGAGGCCGCGCGGGTGTCGGCATTTCAGAAGAGGCGCCCATCGCGCGCCGAGCTGCGAACGGCGTCATCCCCGCCGCCGTGAGGCGAGCGGGGATGACGCGAGAAGAGCGTCGGGGGAGAGACAAGCTCACGAAACGGGGACCTCGAGACCCATGCCGGCGAGCTCCTCGCGGACCTCGTCCATGGCCTTCTGGTAGTCCTCGTTCACGATCCGCTTGGTCTTCATGTCGTAGACCTCCTGGAACGTGAGGCCCTTGTCCGGGTCCTTGAGCTTGTCGCCGAACAGCGGGAAGAGCTTCTGGGCGATCGGCTCGGCCTCGGCGCGCGTGAGGTTGGAGGCGGCGAGGCCGATCTCGGCGTGGAACTTGTGGTCGTCCGGGACCAGCGAGTCCGACTGGACCGCCATTGCAGGGTGACCCGAGAAGACGTTTCCACCAGACGTCACAACGGCGAGCATATAGCAGGCCATTTCGTAATGGTACTGCTTCGTGCCCGAGCCACCGCCGAGGTACGGCAGGTTGACCATCGGGTAGCCCATGTTGCGGCCGACGGCGGCGTTCGACATGGCGATCGCCCAGATCAGCGGCTTGGTGGACGAGAGGTGCAGCTTGCTGTGCAGCGGGGCGTTGTAGTGGTAGCTGCCGCGGAAGATCAGGTTGCCCATGATCATGTACGCGGTCGCCGTGACGGCTACGCCCTCGGCGCCGCCCGCGTAGCCGCCGAACAGCGGCGTGCTGGTGGAGCCGATGTTGGCGCTGAGGCTGTTGTAGAAGGCGACCTTCTGCAGCGCCTCGTAGCCCACGACCATCTCGGAGAGGAAGTCGATGAGGAAGCCGTCGCTCGGACGCAGCCCGAAGTCCGGATACGTGGCGGCGAACATCGACGCCGGCTGGGAGGCCGCGGAGATGCCGTTGATGATCGGCATGCCGGCACGGCCGGAGCGGCGGATGCCCTCACGCGCCAGGCGCACGGTCTTGCAGGCCGAGAGGATCTCCTGCGGCGAGCGCACGCGCGAGTCCTTGCCGCGGAGGTGCAGGATCGAGGGGACGCTCACCGAGTCGACGATGTTGTAGGAGGCCATCTTCTCGACGGTGTCCACGAAGATCTGCTCGTCGGTGGTGTAGATGCCGCCGCCGACGTGCACCCACGGGCGGTCGGTGGTGGTGTCGGGACGACGCCCGTACATGGTCTTGCGCTCGCGGCCCTCGCCGAACGTGGCGCCCTTGGGGCACTGCGCGTTGGCGACCTCGATCTCCTCACGCGTGAACTGCATCACGCGGTTGGTCTCGGGGCAGTAGGCGCCGGCCTCGGCGATGAGGTCGACGGCCGCTTCGAACACGCGCGTCGGTGAGTGCGTCGTCGGTGTTGATGATGGTCTCTTTGTCCCACTTCACCTTGTGACGCGCGATCACCTCGGCGAGCTTGGGGACGTAGCGCTTCATGTAGTAGTCGGTCTCGGAGGTGAGCGGGCCGATCTCGGCGCGATCGAATACCTCGATAAGGTCGATCATGTGGTGCTCCTCGTCTTCGTCGTGGTCGTCGGGCGGATCAGGAGACCAGCTTGGCGGACAGGGTCACGGCCTCGTACGCCGTGGCGGCCCAGCCGTCCGCGCCGATCGTGTCGGCCCATTCCTTGGTGGTCGCGCCGCCGCCGATGATGACCTTGAAATTGTCGCGCTGGCCCTGGTCCTTGAGCGCCTCGATGACGTCGCGCTGGCCGATGAGCGTGGTGGTCAGCAGCGCCGACATGGCGATGATGTCGGCGTCGACTTCCTTGGCCTTGTCGACGAACTGGAAAAGGTCGACGTCGATGCCGAGGTCCCACACCTCGAAGCCGGAGGTCTCGTAGAGCAGCTTGAGGATGTTCTTGCCGATCGAGTGGAGGTCGCCCTTGACCGTGCCGAGGACGATCTTGCCCTTCTTCTCACCCTCGGCGCCCTGTTCCTTGATCTTGGGCTCGAGGATGGTCATCGCCGCCTGGAAGGCGAGAGCGGCCTGCATGAGCTCGGGCAGGAAGATGTCCTCGCACTCGAACTGCTCGCCGATGACGTTGAGGCCCGGCAGCAGGCCCTGGTCGATGATTGCCTTGGCCTCGACACCGTCGTCGAGCGCGGCGTTGACGGCGGCGAGGACCTGGTCCTCGTCCTGGTCGATGATCGACTGCTTGAGCTTGTCGAAGTGGTCTGCGTCCGCCATGGAATGCACCCCTTGGTCCGGTTGAACGTTGGTCCGGCCGCCTGACGCATGACCCTCGGGTCGGCGGCCGCTCAATAGCGCTCCGTGCGCTACGTGACTCTACGGGCATCAGTCCGGCCGCCCTCCGGCGGCCGCGTCACGAGTGAGACTCTTGTCAATACGTCGTTTCAGCCCTCCAGCGGTGTCGCGTCACCGGCCACGAGGCCGGCGAAATGCTGCCTGATCTTCGCGTCCAGTTCGCCGTCCCACACCGCGCCGTTAGGCTCCGCAAGGATGCGGCGCGCCTCGGCGAGCGCGCGGTCGTGGATGACCGGACGGCCGGCGTCCTCCCACTGCTGGCGCATGTCGCGGTTGGCAAGCTTGGGCAGGACGGCCGTGGTCTTCATGCGCGACTTGGTGTGCTTGCGGCCCATGTAGCTGCCGCCGGGGCCCACTGCGGCGATCTCGTCGAGCGCGAGGTTCTCCTCGCTGAACTCGAGGCCGCGGTACACGCGCTTGTCCATGATCGCGATCTCGTTGTCCACGACGGCCTTGGCGAAGTCGAACGCCATGAGCGAACTGAAGAGGCCGCCCATGTTGAGCAGCGTCGCGCCGGCCGAGACCCCGAGCACCGTGTTCATGCCGGTCTCGTAGCCGGCCTGGGCGTCGTTGGAGTGCGAGTTGGTGAGGCCGATGTAGCCGCCCGAGGGCACGCCGTAGAAGCGCGCCAGTTGCGCCTGCGCGGCGAGCAGGATGCCCGTCTCGATGGCGCCCGGCGCGTACGCGCCCGTGCGCATGTCGGCGACCGTCGGGAGGCTCGCGTAGATGATCGGCGTGCCCTCCTTGATCATCTGCTGGAAGACGGTGATGGCGAGGAACTCGGCGTTGCCGACGACCAGGCGTGCCCATGAGCGTCATCGGCGACGTGAGGCCGGCGTTGGGCACCACGGTGGTGTACACCGGCAGCCCGCGCTCGGTGAGCCACATGACCGCCTCGGTGGAGTCCACGTCCATGGCGAGCGGGCTGACCATCGGGCAGTAGTGATGGTTGATGATCGGCCGCTCGCGCGTAGGCCTCCTTGCCGCCGGCGATGAGCTCGCCGAGCTCGACGACCTGGCGCAGATCGTCCATGTTGGGCGTGTTGCTGCGCACGGGCTTGAGGCAGTTCTTGAGCGCCGGATAGAACCGGCTGATGCTGAACTGCCCCTCGGGCGCGTCGTCGGCCAGCGTGGAGATGCTGAAGATGTCGAACCCGGGGAGCTCGTTGATGAGGTGCGCGATGTTGGCGATGTCGGTGGAGGTGGCGCGGCGCTCGACACCGGTGACCGCGTCGACGACGTTGGGCGCCGACGATCCGGTGACCACGATGGGGCCGTCGTCCGGGATGGTGCGGTCGTACTGCGGGTCGCGACCGCGGAACGTGAAGCTCGGCGGCGCCATCTTGCGGTACTTCTCGACGACCTCGGCCGGGAAGCGCACGAGCCCCGTCTCGTCGTCCACCGTGCAGCCGTGCTTCTTGAAGACCTCGCGTGCGGGCGCGAAGTGGGCGACGATGCCCACCGTCTCGAGGACCTCGAGCGAGGCCTCGTGCGTGCGCCTGACCTCCGCCTCTGTGAGCAGCTCGACGAACCTCATGCGGTCATGCCTCCTCTGCGATATGGGCGAGCTCGTCCTGGTGAGCCTCGATGTACTCCATGAAGTGCACCTGGTGGCCCAGATAGGTGAGGTACTCGACGACGTCGACGCTCGGGTCCTCGTAGTAAGCCATCAGGTCCCAGTTGAGGATGTAGAGATTGGCGTTCGCGACCATGCGCGGCAGCAGCGCGAGCTCCGCGGCGCCCATGGGTCCGGGGACGTCGAAGCGCGCGGCCTCATCCTGGTAGGCGCGGACGAAGATGGCCGCCTTGTCGAGCCGGACCTCGCCGTCGTCCGGGCCCTCCCACGAGCTGCAGAAGTACGCGATGCCCTGCGCCACGTCGAAGAGCCGGTAGTCGAGCTTCGACCAGTCGAAGTCGAACAGGCCCACACCCTGCTCGTCGACCCACTTCAGGTTGCCGGGATGGTAGTCGCAGTGCACGGGGACCCGAGGCATCCCGCGCAGGCCGTCCTCGATCGCGATGCCGCGACGGACGACCTCGAGGATGGCCGGCAGCTTCTCGAGGTAGAACTGGTCGAACTCGGTGCCGCGCGACTGCGCCGCGTAGGCGTTGAAGATGTCGGGGAAGCGGCGCACGAAATCGACGATGGGCGGCTGCTCGCGGGCGAGGTCGCCGGGATCGAAGTCGTGGGCGAGGGCGTGGAACTGCGCGAGCACCCGGGCGCCGTTGGCGAACTCCGTGTCGGTCAGGCGGTTGCTGATCCAGGTGTACTTGTCTTCGCCCTCCAGCATCTCGTAGACGGCGAACAGCCGGGAGACGCGCTCGCCGGCGATGGTCTCCTCGCGCGTGACGTAGGTGAGGCCGCTCCTGGACGGGTACACCTGCGCGGCGATGTGGAACCCCTTGCCGCTGATGTGATTGACGAGCGCGTGCTCGAACTGCACCTCGCGCTCGGTGTTCACCCGGTTGTACTTGCGCACGAAGTACTTGCGCTCGCCGCCCTCGGGCGGCGCGACGACGACGGCGAAGCTGAGGTTGGTGTAGCCGCCCATGATCTGCTCGACGCGGAGCACCTGGCCGAGGTCGTAGTCGGTCGCGACCACCTCGGCGAGCTGGCCGCTGAGGAACTCGACCTGGAGAGCGTCGCGAAGAGTGGCCGCGTCCGCGGCCAGTCGCGCCGTCATCTCGAAGAGCTCGTTCGCCTGTGCTACGTCCACTCGACCTCACTTCTTCCGCTGTTCTCTGCCGCAAGCCGCGGCGCGCTCAGACGACGATGCATCGCAGTCCCAGCCGCGCGAGCTCGCTCCGCACGTTCTGATCGGCGCCGTCGTCGACGAGCACCGTGTCTACCTGATCGAGCCCGCAGATGACCACGTCCGCCACCACGCCGATCTTGGAGGCGTCGGCCAGCGCGATCACTTCACCCCGTGTCTGCGAGATCATGGCGCGCTCCACGCCCGCCATGCCCATGGTCGGCGTCGTGAGACCCTCTTCGAGGTCGAAGCCGTCGACGCCGATGAACATCTTTCCGGCGTGAAAGCGGCTGATGTGTTCGAGCGCAAGCGGCCCGCTGACCGCGTTGGAGCGCGGCCGGTACAGGCCGCCGACGAGGACGACCTCGACGCGCAGGCCGCGAGCCTCCTGGATGGCTCCGACGTTGTGCGTGACGATGCGCGCTTCAAGCGAAGGGTCGAGGTGGCGGATGACCTGGGCGGCCGTGGTGCCCGAGCTCAGGAAGATGGTCTCACCCGGCTCGATGAGCGAGGCGGCGGCCTCCGCGATGCGGCGCTTCTCCTCGGCGCTGGCGGTCTCGCGCTCCACGTAGAGCGTCTCCTCGGCCATGTGCCGCTTGAGGACGGCTCCGCCGTGCGTGCGCACGAGGACACCCTCGTCCTCGAGGCGTTCGAGATCTCTGCGGATGGTCATCCCCGAGACGCCAAGATCTTCGCTGAGCGACGACACCCTGACCGCCCGCCGCTCCTTCACCAGGTCGACGATGCGGGCACGCCGCTCGGCCGGGATCATCTCGTGGACCTCCGGGACTTCTGGCGACACAACGGTTCCCCCAGTTTCATAGCCCGTCTCGGCTTGGCAAGACCGAACAAAGTCGAACATATCTTAAGCGCGCCCACCTCAGTGTCAAGCGTCGGGAGCATGCGAAAGCGAACACAAGGTGCCTTAAAGGGACGCCGACGGCGGGGAGCCGGGAGAAGACTGGGGCGAGAAAGAGCCCAGGAAGGCTGCGCAGCCGTCCGGCGCGCTTCCGGACGGCTTGAAAAGACCTGACAGCCGGGCGCTTCACTGCCCGCTATTCGCATCCTGCGCCGGAGGCTCCAACTGTTCGCATCCTACGACGCCCGGCCGTTCCGCCTTGAAGGGCGGAGAGGTCCGTTCCGGTGCCCATCATCAAACGAATCCGAGCACTTTCGAGCACAACCGCACGGAGTCTACCGCGTTCTGGGCGTGCGTCAACCCGCACCTGGTGACCGCTTGCGTTCGATGCGGGGCGTCAGCGCCTGGAACTGAGAGCCTGCGGGCCGCACCGCAGGACATGCGCGCTCATCTGCCCTGGAACGCCCAGGTGTACGAGGGGTCCCACCACGGGTGGCCGTACCCCTGCCGCAGGGCAAGCGCCGTCGCCTTGATCTGCGCGGCGCCGTCGGCGATGCTCGACGACCGCCACGGGTTCCAGCTTCCCTTCCAGGTGGAAGGCGCGTACTGGAAGAGCCCGTAGTACCCGCCGGGGCCGACGACGGTGGCCGACCCGCCCGACTCGATCATCATGAGCCGGTACATGCCGCGGGCGCTGACGCCGCTGCCCGCGGCCGCGCTCCGGATGAGCGACCACCACGGGCCGGACCCGGAGTCACCGCCGCCGCCCGTCTGCGGCGGCTCGACGGTGGGCGCAGGCTTCGGAGATGCAGCGGTCGTGGCCGCGGCCAGACGACGGATGTCCGAGTGCACACCGGCGAGGGCGGCGCGCCGCTCGTCGAGCCTCGCGCGGATCGTCCCGAGTTCGATCTTGCAGGTGCCCACGAGTTTCTCCGCCGTGCGCTCATCGACGGCGAGGGTCTCTGCCCTGTCCGCCAGTTCCTGCTTGGTGGTCTCGACGGTGCGCACGACGTCTCTGTCACAGCGGGAGAGGGTGCGCACCATGCTGAGCTGGGTGACGAGGTCGCTGAGGTCGGCGGAGCCGAGGACCGCGTCCATCGGCGTGACGTCCTCCTGCTTGTACATCGCCACGGCGCGCGCCGCGAGGGTGGCACGGGCGAGCCCGAGCTCCTTGTAGGCGAGCCGCTGGAGCCGGCGGTTCTCTGTGAGCTGACGGCGGACCGCTTCGAGTGACCGCGTGGCGCGCGAGTAACGGGTGACGGCGGAGCCGATCTGCGCGTCGAGCCCGGCGATCTCCACGGCGAGCGCGCGAGCCTGAGCCCGGTTCTGCTGCAGGGTCCCCGTGCGCGCGGCCGCGGAGCCGACGGACATGGTGGACACACCCACTGTCACACCCAGAACCAGCAGGGTGGCCAGCGCGAGACGACGTATCGGGTGGCAGTCGTGCAGTACGCCTCCTCGAGAGGCGAGCGGATGACCGCTCGCTCCTGGTCCCGTGCGCACGGATGTCAGGCTCGGCGCAAAAAGGGCAGGGCCGAAACCTAGCACTCGGCAAGACCCGGCTCAAGCGCAGGAATTCCCCGGCCGACGGCGACGTGTCGGATCCGGCAGGTCCCTGGCGCGGGCATGACGGATTCAGCAGTCGCGCTCTGCGCGGATGGAGTATCCGGCAGAGTTTCGTCACCCTCGAGGAGCCGTTGAGACTGGGCGAGCGGCCCGAACGCGGCCGGCAGGACACTTGACCCGGCGTTCAACGCGTGATGAACTCAACGTTCGTTGAACGCAGGCGCCCCCGGGCGCGTGGGAAGGAGGACCCTCGTGCGCGCCATCGCCGTCAAAGAGTTCCGAGAACTGCGCCGGGACAGGCGCACGCTGGCCATGCTGTTCCTGCTTCCCTTCCTCTTTCTGGTCGTGTTCGGGTACGCCGCGAGTTTCGACATCAAGAACGTGCCCACCGTCCTCGTCGGCCCGGGCGCCCGGGCGGCCGCCTCGGTCCTCCCCGCCGCCTTCGACGTGGTGGCAACGGACGCCGGCGGCGACCGGGCCTCAGCGCAGGACCAGCTGCGCCGTGGCTCGGCCGTGGTCGCGGTCGTGACGGCGGCCGGCGGCGGGACGACGGTGCTCATCGACGGCACCGAGCTCTTCGCCGCCCAAGCGGCGCTGCGCAGCCTCGCCGAGTTGCGGGCGGCGCACGCGAGCGGCGGCGCCGGGCTGACGCCCGGCGCCGCCAGCCCATCCGTGCAGGTGTCCGTGCTCTACAACCCCGGCCTGCGGACGGCCGTGATCATGATCCCGGGCCTTTGCGGCATCATCCTCGTGTTCGTCGGCACCGTGGCCACCGCCCTCGGCGTCGTGCGCGAGCGGCAGAGCGGCACGATGGAGCAGCTTGCCGTGATGCCCTTCCGGCCGCGCGACGTCTTTCTCGGCAAGATCGCGCCGTATCTGCTCATCGCCGCGCTCGACATGGTGGTCGTCGTCGTAGCCGGCATGCTGCTGTTCGACGTCCCCTTCCGCGGCTCCGTGGCCACCTTCGCGCTGGGCGCGCTGCTGTTCCTGTTCGTCACCCTGGGCACCGGGGTGCTCATCTCCAGTGTCTCCCAGACGCAGGGGCAGGCCATCCAGCTGGCTATGATGACCATGCTGCCGCAGTTCCTCCTGAGCGGCCTGTTCTTCCCTCTGTACTCGATGCCGTGGGGCGTGCGCTGGATCGGCTACCTCCTCCCCCTCACGTGGTTCATCAAGGTGGCGCGGGGGGTCATGGTGCGTGGTGCGCCCATCGGCGCCCTGTGGCTGCCGCTGGCGATCCTGGCCGTGATGGCCGTCGTGGTGTTCACGGCGTCCACGCTGCGCTTCCGCCGTGATCTCGCGGCCGCCGGCGGGCGCGAGGACGAGGCGCCCGAGCCGGAACCGGCCGGCGCGGTGACGGGAGCGGCATGAGCCCGGTGACGGCCACCCACTGGGGCGTGCGGGACCTGACCGTCCGCTACGGCCGCCGCACGGCGCTCGACGCCGTCACCCTCGAGGTGCCGGCCGGCTCCGTGACCGCCGTCATCGGCGGCGACGGCGCCGGCAAGACGACGCTCCTGCGTGCGCTGGCCGGTGTGGTGCGGCCGGCAGCCGGCAGCGTGCGCCGGCCGGACAAACGTCGCGTCGGCTACGTCGCCGGCGCCTCGGGTGTCTATGAGGACCTGAGCGTCGACGAGAACGTCGCCTTCGTCGCCGACGCCTACGGGATCGGTGGCGACGAGCGCGACGAACGGGTCGCGACGCTGCTCGCCGAGACCGGGCTCGCCGGCACCGGCGCCCGCCTCGCCGGCCGTCTCTCCGGCGGCATGCGCCAGAAGCTCGCCTTCGCGCTGGCGATGCTGCACGAGCCCGACCTGCTCGTGCTGGACGAGCCGACCACCGGCGTCGACCCCGTGAGCCGCGCCGAGCTGTGGCGGCTGGTCGCCGCGGCCGCCGCCGGCGGGGCCGCGGTGCTCGTCTCCACCACCTACCTCGACGAGGCACGTCGCGCGGCCAACGTGCTGCTGCTTGACGACGGCCACGCCGCCGAAGCCGCCGGCGTGCTGGACCAGGAGGACTCCGCGGCGGCCGACACGGCGCAGAGAGCCCGACGGCACGCCGCCGGGGCCTTGTCACCGCGCCTCGCCGTGGCGGAAGGCGCGGTGCGCCGCTTCGGCGCCTTCACCGCTGTGGCCGGCGTGGACCTCGAGGTGCGGGCCGGCGAGGTGGTCGGCCTTCTCGGCGCCAACGGCGCCGGCAAGACCACCCTCATCCGGCTGCTGCTCGGCCTCCTCCGGCCGACGTCCGGGAGGGTCATGCTCTTCGGGCGCCCGCCCTCGCGACAGACACGCGGGCGGCTCGGCTACGTCCCGCAAGGGCTCGGCCTCTGGGAGGACCTCTCCGTCGCCGAGAACCTGGTGTTCTCGGCGCAGGCGTTCGGCTCCGCGCCGCCGGCCCTCGAGCCCGAGCTCGCGGCGGCCGCGGACACCCTCGTGCGCGACCTGCCGCTCGGCCTGCGCCGGCGCCTCGCCTTCGCGGCCGCTCTCGCCCACGAGCCCGAACTGCTCGTCCTGGACGAGCCGACTTCGGGCGTCGGCCTCGGCGCCAGGACCGCGCTCTGGGACACCGTGCATCGGGCCGCCGCCGCCGGCGCCGGCGTCCTCGTCACCACACACCACCTCGACGAGGCCGGCGAGTGCGACCGCCTGGTGCTCATGGCCGGCGGTCGCGTCGTCGCCCAGGGCGCCCTCGAGGACATCGTCGGCGACGGCGTGGCCGTCGCCGTCCGGGCCCAGCGCTGGGATGCCGCGTTCGTCGCGCTCGGCGCCGCCGGCCTGCCGGCGGCGCTCGTCGGCCGCGACCTGCGCGTGCCGGGAGGCGACCTCGCACCCGTACGCGCCGCCCTGGACGTCGCCGGCGTGCCGGCCCGGCTCGCCGTCGTCCCCGCCACCTTTGAAGAGACCTTCGTCCGCCTCGCGCTCGCGCGGCAGGACCCCGTCCCCAAAGCTCCCGAAAGGACCTCTCAGTGACCGATTCCGTCCCGGCAGCGACCGGCGCGCACGCCATCGTCGACGAGGGCCACCCGCACAAGTGGTGGATCCTGATCGTCGTCAGCTTCGGCATGTTCATGGCGCTGCTCGACGTCACCATCGTCAACATCGCCATGCCGGCGATCATCAGCGACCTGCACACGACGGTGACCAAAGCCTCGTGGGTGCTCAACGCCTACAACCTCGTGCTCGCCGTGTTCTTCCTCTCCATGGGCAGGATCGCCGACCGGTACGGGCAGAAGCGCGTGTTCCTCTTCGGACTCGTGACCTTCACCGTCTTCTCGGCGCTCTGCGGCTTCGCACCGGACATCAACTGGCTGATCGCCTTCCGCGCCGGGCAGGGCCTGGGCGGCGCGGCGCTGCTCACCATCTCCCTGGCGATCGTCCTCGGCGTCTTCCCCAAGCGCCAGCAGGGTACGGCAGTCGGTATCTGGGGAGCGCTGGGCACCGCCGCCGCCGCCGTGGGCCCCGTGCTCGGCGGCGTGCTCGTGACCTACGGCCACTGGTCCTGGATCTTCTTCGTCAACGTCCCGATCGGCGTCGTCGCGCTCGTCGTGTGCGCCATCGTCATCCCGAGGGGCGAGCGCAAGGAGAAGCCGGAGGGCGGCATCGACATCCCCGGCATGGCGATCTCCGGCGTCGGCCTCTTCTGCCTCACGCTCGCGCTGGTGCAGGGCGACTCGTGGGGCTGGACGTCTGCCGGCGTCATCGGACTGTTCGTGGTCACCGTAGCGAGCTTCCCGCTGTTCATGTGGTGGGAGACACACACCGCCTCGCCGATGTTCCCGGTCAACCTGCTGCGCATCCGCTCCTTCACCGCGGCCAACTCGGCCATCATGTTCGTGGGCCTGGCGATGGGCGGCACGTTCCTCATGCTGGTGCTCTTCCTGGTGTCCGTGCTCGGGTACTCCGAGTTGCGCGCCGCCACGGCGATGACCGTGGTCCCCGTGCTCGCGCTGTTCGTGGCGCCCAACGCGGGGCGGCTGAACGACCGGATCGGGCCGCGCTTCCCGGCTGCGGCCGGCGCGGCCTTCTTCGCCGTCGGCCTGGCGCTGCTGGCGCAGCTGGGCGGCGGCACGACGCTCTGGGACGTGATGTGGCGGGCGGCCTTCATCGGCATCGGTATGGGCCTCGCGATGCCGACCCTGTCGGCCGCCTCCATGGCGTCCCTGCCGCCGCAGGTCCGCGGCGTCGGCTCCGGCTCGCTCAACACGATGCGCCAGGTGGGCTTCACGGTCGGCGTCGCGCTGCTGGTCGCCGTGTTCACGCACACCGTGGCACAGAACGCGCAGCACGCGACCAGGACGTCGGTCGCGGTGATCGCCAGGACCGCCCCGAGCCCTGCGCTCAAGGGCGCCTACACGATGACGCTGATCAAGAATGCCCAGGCCGCGGCCGGCAGCGGCGGCGGCGCGGCCCAGATGACCACCGACCCGCTTGCACGGCGCGCCGCAGCCGCCCGGCTCCTCCGCGGCGGCCTTCGCCAGGCTCAACACCGCTGTGGCCACGCATCTACCGCGACGACATCGCCACGTCGTTCACCTGGCCCTTCTACGCGGCCTCGCTGGCCGCGCTCCTGGCCATCATCCCCGCGCTCCTGACCGGACGCCGGCTCGGCGAACACGAGGGACACGAAGAGATGACCCGCTCCGAGCGGCTTGAGGCGAGCGGCCGCGCCGAAGCCGCAGAGGCCGGCGCGCCGATGATCGACGAATGAAGGCGGGCGGGCAACAGGACGCGGGTCCCGCCCGCCCCGTCGCAGGGACCGAGCCTCACGAGGGCGGCGGCCGCCGCGGCGGCCGCCGCCCCGGCGAGAGCTCGACCCGGGAGAGCATCCTCGACGGCGCGCTCGCGTCCTTCGCCGAGCACGGCTACGACCGCGCGACCATCCGCGACATCGCCTCCCGCGCGGCGGTGGACCCTGCCCTCGTCATCCACTACTTCGGTTCGAAGGAAGCGCTGTTCGTCGAGGCGCTGAAGCTGCCCTTGCGGCCGGGAGAAGTGTTCGCCCGCGGCATGGCGGCAGGGCCCGGCCAGCTAGGCGCCACGGTCGTGCGTACCTTCCTCGAGTCGTGGGAGCCGCCGGAGATGAGAGTGCGCCTCATGGCCATGCTCCGTTCGGCGCTCACCAACGAGGCCGCCATGGGCATGATCCGTGACCTGCTGACCCGCGAGGTGTTCGCGCCGATCACCGAGGCGCTCGGCCTCCCGGACGCGCGACTGCGCGCGACGCTGGTCGGCTCCCAGTTCATCGGCCTGTCGGTGATGCGCTACCTCGGCCACATCGAGCCGCTGGCATCGGCCTCGGTGGACGACATCGTGGCCGCCGTCGGGCCCACGGTGCAGCGCTACCTGACCGGGGATCTGAAGGCTCCGGACGGCGGGCCTGCGGGCAGATCCGGAAGCCGCGTCAGATGAAGCGCGAGCGCAGCGCCGATGCGGCCGCCAGCAGCTCGTCGGCGCTCGGCTCCTCGTAGCCGGTGAACTGCCGCTCGAGGGCGCGGCGGCGCGCCGGGTCGTCGTAGTCGGCGAGGCGCCGGAAGAGGCCGAGCCGCACCCCGATCGCAAAGCGCGCCTGATCGTCGCGCGGCCAGCCCGAGGTACTCGTCCAGCAATGCGATGAGCCGGCCGCGGTCGCGCGGCAGCGAGCCCTCGAGCTCGTGCAGCAGGTTCAGCATGTGGTCGGAGCGCAACTCGAGGCGGGCGTCGCCCAGCTGTTCGAGCAGGTCGCGCAGCTCCTGTGCGACCTCGACGTCGTCGGGCAGCACGAACTCGCCCGCCGCCGCCCGCGCGCCCAGCGGCGTGCTCGGCACCACCGCCGCCGTACGCAGGCGCACGACCAGCGGGTCGCCGGCCGGCGCGGCCGGCGCCACCGCGCGGATCACGCGGGCGGAGCCCGCGACGTGCGCGGCGGCGGCCGCGCGCCCGCCCAGCCCCGGCATCAGGTAGAAGCAGAGTTCGAGGCCGGCCTGACAGCACTCTCTCCCCTGCGGCGATCAGGTCTCCGCTGCTGCAGCCCTTGTCGATCGCCATCAGGACCTCGTCGGCGCCCGACTCGAGGCCCAGGTGCACGCGCGTGAGGCCTGCCTCCACGAGCAGCGCGAGGTCCTCGGGCGCGCGCCGCGCCAGGGTGCTCGCGCGCCCATACGTCGTCACGCGCTCGACGGTAGGGAACCGTTCGCGCACCCGGCTGGATGACCGCCGCGAGCTTCTCCGGCTTGACCGCACACGGGTCCGCGTCCTGCAGGAAGACCGTGCGTGCGCCGTCTCCCAGGAAGAGCGACACCTGATACGCCTCGCTCGGCACCAGACCCTCGTGGACCGCGGCCACGCCGCGACGGCGAAGCACCTCCGCGGCCTCCGCCATCGCGTCCACGTCGGCGAGGACTTCCTCCACCGGACGCAGAGACGACTTCGTGCCCTTGTAGACGGGGCAGAACGTGCAGCGGTTCCAGGTGCAGTTGCGGATGGTGCGCACCAGCAGGCTGTGCGCCTCACTGGGCGGCCGGATGGGTCCCTGCTCGAAGGTGGGAGTCGTCAAGGATGATCCTCCACTCACTCGTAGTGGATCGCCTCGAGGATGTCGATCTTCGCCGCCCGGCGCGCCGGCAGGATGGCGGCGATGATGCCGACGATGACGCCGACGATCAGGAAGACGACGAGCTGCACGCCGGGGATCGAGAACGTGATCCCCTGGCCGGCGAACCGCGTCGTCACGACCCAGGCGAACACGACGCCGACGACGATCCCCATGATCGCCCCGATGATCGACGTGATCACGCTCTCGTAGCGCACCGTGGACCGCACCTGCCTGCGCGACATCCCGATCGCGCGCGTGAGCCCGATCTCGCGGGTCCGCTCGAAGACCGCGAGCACCAGCGTGTTCACGATGCCGAAGATGGAGATGATCACGCTCATCGCGAGCAGCCCGTACAGCAGGTTGAGCAGCTGGTTCACCTGCTTGACGATGCCGTCCTTGTACTCCTGCGCCGTCTGTACCTCGGCCGTCGGGACGGTCGCGAGCGCCGCCTTGAGTGAAGCCTGCGTCTGCCGAGACGCTCGCGCCCGTCCCGGTCCTGGCGAACACCATGAAGAGCTGCGGCTTGGTGAAGATGGACTGGTACGCGGCGTCGGTCATGATCGATGCCGTTGAGCATGATCGGATCCCGGTAGACCCCGACGACCTTGAGCCTGGCCTGCTTGCCGTCCACGGTCGTGAGGGTGACCGTCTTGCCCACTCCGGTGCCGAGCGTCGAGGCGGTCTGTTCCTCGACCAGCACGCCGTCGGTGCCGAGCTTGCCGAGCAGCGGCGTCGGTGCCGCCCTTCAGCCAGTCGAAGCTTCCACACCTGCTCGAAGGGAACCGGATCGACGGCGTAGATCGCGGTGGTCTTGCCGCCGATCTGCACCTGCTGCGCCTGTCGAGCCCGGCCGCGGTCTGCACCCCGACTCGCGCGCCTGGACCTTGCCGGCCGTATCGGACGGGAGCGGCAGGAAGTTCTTGCCCTGCACGATGAAGTCGGCGCGCACCATCCTGTCGAAGCTGTCGATGAACGAGGTCTTGAGCCCCTGAGCGAAGACGGCCACGAACACGACCACCCCGAGGCCGATCATGAGCGCGGAGGCGGTCGCCGCGGTGCGCCCCGGGTTGCGACGGCTGTTGTCACGCGCGAGACGGCCGCTCACGGGCGACAGCCCGCTGCAACGGCCATCCCAGCACGCCGGCCAGCGGACGGATGATGTAACGACTCACCATCGCCACCGCCACGAACAGGAACACCGCGCCGAGGGCGATGGTCCCAAGCCGCGACGTCGTGTTGCCGGGCCCGTACATGCCGCCCACGATCGACCAGCGCGCCCAGAAGTGCGACGACGACGGCGATGTAACGGCGTGAAGCGCGCGAAGCGCGACGGAGGCAGCGACGCGCCCTCCTGCAGCGCCGCCATGGGCGGCACGCGGGTGGCGCGCGTGGCCGGCATGACGGCCGACAGAAGCGTCACGGCGATGCCCACGGCGAGCGCGACGACGATCGGTGCGAGGCGCCAGGACGAGCCCGCTGTGCGGGATGTCGATATTGGCCGCCGCGAAGAGCCGAAGGATCGCCGGCGGCGATCGCGAGTCCGACGAGGATGCCGAGGACGGAGGCGAGGATGCCCATCACGAGCGCCTCGCCGGTGACCTCGGCAAGCACCTGCCGGCGCGATGCTCCGAGCGCGCGCAGCATCGCGAACTCGCGCCGGCGCTGGGCCACCGTCATCGAGAAGGCGTTGAAGATGATGAAGGCGCCGACCAGCACGGCGATGCCGCCGAACGAGAGGAGGACGGGACGGAGGAACGCGCCGATCGCGTCGCTGAGCTGCTTCGTCTGGTCGGTCGCCGCCTGGGTGCCGGTCTTGACGTCGGCGTACGGCGGTAGCGCGGCGCGCACGCGGCCGCGCCAGCACGTCCGGCGATACGCCGGCCTCGGCCTTGGCGTCGATCGTCGGAGACGCTGCCCTTCATGTCGAACCAGCGCTGCGCGTCCGCCAGGGTCGTGTCGATCAGGATCGAGCCGCCGAGCGACGACTGCGGCGCCGAACGTGAAGATGCCCGACCGACGGTCACCGTCTCGCTTCCGCCGGGCGTGATGACGTCGATCCTGGAGCCGACGCCGAGGTTCTCGTCCTTGGCCAGCTTCTGGATGATCGACCACCTGCCCGGGCGCCGCGGGGTGGCCGCCCTGCACGTAGGTCGCGTTGCTGACGTCGCCGGGGGCGTAGGAGAAGAACAGCGTCGGGGAGCCGCCGGTGCCGACGACCTTGCCGTCGACGGCGACGGCCCCGCGTCCCGGCGACGTAGCCGTAGGCGTCCGCGACCCCGTTGACGCGCCTTGACCTGGGCGACCATCGACTCCGGCAATCCGGCCGTGGCGCCCGTCATCTCGCCGCGTGAACTTCGCCTTGCGCGTCACCGTGACGTCGATGCCCTTGTACGCGTCGGTGAAGATGTTGCTTGAAGCCGCTGTCGATCTGGTCGCTGAGCACGTAGGTGCCGCAGATCATGGCGACTCCGAGCAGGATCGCCAGGGTCGTGAGGAACGTCCGCAGCCGGTGCGCGGTCAGGCTGCGCCAGGCGACTCGCATCATCAGGCGTCCTCGAGCGACTTGATGACGTCGTAGATGTCGTCGCGGCCGAGCCGTCCGCAGTCGTGGGCGATGGCGCCGTCCTTGAGGAACACGATCCGGTCGGCGTACGTGGCCGCGTGTGCGTCGTGGGTGACCATCACGATCGTCTGGCCGAGCTTGTCGCGTGAGTGGCGGAGAAGTTGCAGCACCTCCTCCCCGGTCCGGGAGTCGAGGTTGCCGGTAGGCTCGTCGGCGAAGAGCACGGCGGGCCGGGAGGCCAGTGCGCGGGCGACGGCCACGCGCTGCTGCTGCCCACCGCTCAGCTCGGAGGGCTTGTGCGTCAGCCGGTCGCCGAGCCCGACGGTCTCGATCAGCTCGTCCACCCAGGCGGCGTCGCCCTTGCGCCCGGCGATCGTCAGCGGCAGCGCGATGTTCTCCGCCGCCGTCAGCGTCGGCAGCAGGTTGAAGGTCTGGAAGATGAAACCGATCTTGTCGCGGCGCAGTTGCGTGAGCGCGCGCTCCTTGAGCGTGGTGATCTCCTGGCCGTCGATCCAGACGTTGCCGGCGGTAGGCCTGTCGAGACCGGCCAGGATGTGCATCAGGGTCGACTTGCCGGAGCCTGACGGGCCCATGATGGCCGTGTAGGCGCCGCGCTGCAGGTCGATCGTCGACGCCGGCCAGCGCGCGCACCAGCGCGTCGCCCTGTCCGTAGTCGCGCTCGATCCCGCGCGCCTGGACGACGGCGTCCTCCAGCCCGACGGTCGTCCCCGCCTCGCAGGTCGTGGGCGTGGCTTCGTCGTTCTGCACGACGGTCGTGTCGGCGTTGTCGCTCACTCTTCCCCCTTGATCGACGCCACCGTCCGGGTGGCGCGCGGTGGGCCGCGCCTGCCGGCGCGGCCCACCGTCCGTTGCTGTCAGGTTACCCGACCGCAGCCACCGCTCCGAACCCGGCGGCAGGCGCTGAGGTCATGTGGCCGACTGCCCGGGGTCTGGACTGCTCCCCGGCGCCGCCGGAGGACGGCCCTCGGGCGCCGCCGGCCCGGCAGGAGCCTCGGGCTCGGGCGGGGCCGCCGGCGGCTCGGGCGCCGCGGCAGCCGGTGTCTCGTCACCGGCCGGCACGGCTTCGGTCACAGCGGTCTTGTCCGCCGCGGCCTCCCCGGTCACGCGCGTCTCGCCCGCCGCGACCATCCCGACGGGCGCCGGGGCCGTCTCCGCCGCCTGTGCCGGCGATGTCTGCACCATCGGCGTGATGACGGCCGGGGTCGGCGTTGCGGCCGGCGCCGTCACGCCGGCTGCGGCGGCGACGGCGGCGTTCGCCGCGGCCTGGGCCGCGGCGGCTTCGCGCCGGCCCCGCCGCCACTCGGACACGCCGAGCAGTGCGGCTCCGGCGCCGAAGATCATCATCGCGATCAGGAGCACTGGTCCGATGGCCGGGATGCGCGACACCACCGTGGTGCCGATCACGCCGATCGTCACGGCAAGCATCAGGTTCTCCTTGGCGCCGAACCCTGTGAGCACCTTCTGCGCCAGGAACGCGCCCACGCCGGTCGTCACGAAGAAGTACGCCAGCAGGATGAACAGCCCGTAGGGAAGCACCAGCAGCAGTCCCACGATGCTGATCACCAGCACCACGAGGATCGCCGGCACGACGAGGAAGAAGGCGAGCGCGCCCCAGCCGAGCGATGCCCAGGGCTTGCGGCCGAGCTGGCGCTGCACGCCGCGGATCTGGCGGGGCATGAGCGCCGCCGCCACGAGCGCCAGCACGAGGAAGAACGCCGTCTGGACGATCCAGCCGAAGAAGCTGATCCCGAGGAGCGGGCTGAAGAGCATGCCGCGCCCGAGCCAGCTCAGGGCGTCTCCCAGGTGCACGCCCTGGAACTCCTTCGTCTGACCGGTGACCTGAGCGCCGGGCGCCTTCGTCAACTTGCCTCCGAAGAGGACGAGCGAGGCATCCGAAGGCTTGAGGGCGCGCCCGGCCACGGCGTTCGGACCGAGTCTCACATCGCCGCCGAACGCCACGATCGAGGTCCCGACGGTCCCGTTCACGGTGATGTCGCCGCCGAACGCGACCACCGAGTCCGTCACGCGGCCGTTCACGACGATGTCGCCGCCGAAGGCCACCACCGAAGGGACCCTGGTCCCCTTGGGCACCACGATGTCCTCGCCGAACCGAACCTCCGTGCCGCGCTGCAGCACGATGGCGCCCGTCTTCAGAGGTGACGGAGTGGCGGGCTTGGGAGGCTGCGTCGCCTTGGCTGCTGGTCGCGACCGGCGTGGGAGACTCGGCCCTCGCGTGCGCAGGCCCGGCGATCGCAAGACCGAGCAGCACGACGACGGCGGCAAGGGCGGCAAGCGCGAGTGATGGCCGGAGCACTCTCAGGATCCTGTCGTCTCTCATGGGGTCACCTCCGCGAGCCGCCATCGTCAGCTCGTCGACTGGTCTTTTGCAGGGGCGGGAGCCGGGGCCGCGGCGGCCGCGGCGACGGGCCCAGGCGGGCAAGCCTCCGCCGGGACCGGCTGGGCCGGAGCGGCCGACGGCGGGGCCGGAGCAGTCGCCGGAGCGGGCGGAGCGGCCGCCGGCGAGGCCGGAGGGGTCACCGCAACGGGCGGAGCCGGAGGCTGCAGGACCGGAGCCGGCGGCGCGGACTGCACGGGGACGCCGGCCCGCGGTCCGCGGAACATCACCTCAGCCCAGCGCGCGCACACCCAGTTCCAGCCGTTGAGCACGTGGAGCGCGACGAAGAACACGAGGATCCCGAGCGGCAGACACACGAGGCCGAACCACAGCGGCGGCACCCAGGTGCCGTTGATGATCGGCACCTTGAACAGCGAGAAGAACGGCATCGCCACGAACCAGAACACCATCGCCGCCGCCGTGATGAGCAGGGTCGTCGAGACGATCCCGAACGGCAGCTTGGCGAGCAGGTAGACGAGGTCCTTCCAGGTGGCGGCGCTGCCGAAGTGCGCCTTCAGCTTCCCCCAGACCCCCTCGGCCTTCTCCCACTCACGGGGCGCCGGCGGAACGTCGGCGCGCAGCAGGTACCGGGCCTGCAGCCGCTCGAAGGACGCCGAACAGCCACCAGGCGCCCGCGACCACGAGCAGGATGGGGATGCCGACCCACACGACCACGAGCCCGACGCCAAGCGAGAGCCCGGTGACGAGGAACACGAAGTAGAACAGACCCAGCGGAAAGGCGAGCCAGTCGAACAGGATGCCCAGCCACGTCTCCGGGCGTCGCACGACGCCGAAGAACCGCACGATCGCTGAGTCGTTCAATGGGTGACCTCCCGAGGTCCTCCGCAGCTTGCAGAAGAAGCCTAGCGAGGCGAAGAGGTCCGGTCGTCACCCCGGGGCGGGAATCTCCCCGACTGCCGGTGGGATTCGCGGGCCCGCCCGCGTACCCCTGTGGGGGTATGCGGACCGAAGAGCGACGGGCGGGCGAGCCGGCGGGGTCACTCCGCCGGGCTCTCCCCCGGGCGCACCAGCCCGACCTCGTAGGCGATGATCACCGCCTGCGTGCGGTCGTGCAGGCCGAGCTTGGCGAAGATGCGCTTCACGTGGGTCTTCACCGTGCCCTCGCTGAGGAACAGGTGCGCGGCGATGTCGCCGTTGGTCATGCCGCGGGCGATCAGGACGAGGACCTCCCGCTCTCGTTCGGTGAGGTCGTCGAGCTCGCTGGCGTCGCGCGCCGGCCCTGCCTCGGGGCGCGCGCGGAAGGTCTCGATGAGGCGCTGCGTCACCGAAGGAGCCAGCAGCGCCTCCCCCTCGGCCACCACACGGACTCCGGCGACGAGGTCCTCGGCTGGGGTGCGCTTGAGCAGGAAGCCGCTCGCCCCCGCCTTGAGCGCCTCGTACACGTACTCGTCCAGGTCGAAGGTCGTGAGGATGACGACCCGCGAACTCTCCTCGCGCCCCAGCGCGACGATCTCCCGCGTCGCCTCGATGCCGTTCATGACCGGCATCTGGACGTCCATGAGCACCACGTCGGGGTCCAGCCGCCGCGTGAGCGCGACCGCCTCGGCGCCGTCGTTCGCCTCGCCCACCACCTCGATGTCGTCCTCCGACTCGAGGATGAGGCGGAGTCCGGAGCGCACCAGCTGTTCGTCGTCGGCAAGCACGAGCTTGACGGTCATGTCCCCTCCGTTTTCACCATGAGGCGCGCCTGCGGCGCGCTCACCTCGGCCGGTCCGCGGCCGCCAGGGGCAGCCTCGCGCGCACGCCGAACCCGCCCTCCGGGCGCGGCCCTGCCTCGAGCTCTCCCCTGAACGTGGCCACGCGCTCGCGCATGCCCAGAAGGCCGCGGCCGCCGCCGGTGGTCGCCGGCGTGACGCCGCGGCCCTCGTCGAGCACTTCGAGCGCCAGCGATGTCTCTTCGTACTTCACGCTGACGGTGGCCCGCGTCTTGCCGGCGTGCTTGAGCGTGTTGGTCAGCGACTCCTGCACGATGCGGTACGCCGTGAGGTCGAGGCTCGCCGGCAACGATCGCGCCTCGCCCTCCACGGTCAGCTCGACCGGCAGCCCGGCCTCACGGACCTGCTCGCACAACGTCTCGAGCTGTCCCATGCCGGGCGTGACGTCGCGCGAAGCCTCCTCTTCGGGCGCCCGCAGGATGCCGAGCATCCGCTCGATGTCGCCGAGCGCCTGGCGGCCCGCAGTCTCGATCGAGTCCAGCGCCTCGCGGGCCAGCTCCGGCTTCTTGTCGATGGTGCGTCGGGCAGCGCCCGCGTGCAGGACCACGACGTTGAGCGCGTGACCCACGCTGTCGTGCAGCTCACGCGCCATGCGCGCCCGCTCTTCGGCCACGGCCTCACCGGCGCGGGCCTCGCGGTCCGCCGCAAAGAGCGCGGCTCTGCGCTCGGCCCGCTCGATGCTGCCGCGGTAGATGCGGATGACGACGGCCACGACCCAGATCACGGAGAGCGTCACCCACGTCCCGAGCACCGCCTGCCACGGGACCGACGGAAGTTCGAGCAGGGCCAGGACGACGCCGGCGGCGACCACGAACCCGGCGGCGACGGCGCGCTTCCAGTGGTCGAACGCCACCGTCGCGAACGAGGCGACCGCGACGACGCCCACGGCGGCGGCCGTGAACTGGTAGCCCGCCACGGCCTGCGCGCCGAGCAGGGCCACGGCGGCGACGAGACTGAGGAGCGGCGACCACCAGAGGAGCCCGAGCGTGAGCCCGCTGGCCACGGTGAGGACGATCAGCGCGGCGCCGTCCTCGCGGTACCCGGCGGGGACTCCGCCGCGGGTGAGCAGTTCGACGAGCCCGCCGGCGGTGAAGATCAGCGCGAGGACGATGCTGGCCGGGAACGGCTCGAGAAGGTGCGGGCGCCGTGGCGACGCGGGAGCTGCGCCCGACGGCGCGGCGAGGATGTCGGCTGGCCGTTCCACGCCCGCAGTATAGGTGAAGTTGGTGGACCTGCGGGGATGACTCTCGAACCTTCGGGAAGAGGTGCGGCGAGTCTTCGAGGAGCCCAGCGCCCCGGGCTCCTTTCGTGGTGCCCGCCCCGTCTCAGCTCAGCGGCACCGCGAAGTCGATCTCGGGCCGGCTGTCGGGGGTTATCGGTGGCTCGGCGAGGTAGGTGAGCCGCACACCCAAGTCACTCGCCATCCGTCCTTCGGCCGCGCTCCAGCCGCGCAGGCTCGCCGAGACGAGCTGCCACTGCGCGCCGCTGAGCTGCGCTTCGCCTATGTGAACGAAGGCCTCCTCGTGGGCCGGTTCGCTGCGCAGGCTGAGCTCGGGATAGAGCGCGGCGAGCTCCGCGGCTTGCTCGGCCGGCACGGGGCGGCAACACTCCACGGGACCGTCGCTGTCGGGGCTCACCTCGCCGTGGTAGATGAGGACGAGGAAGGGTGCGCCCGCGACGAGGGGCTGCGGTCGCTCCTTGAAGATGGCGAGGAACTCCTTGCCGAAGGCGAAGGTCTCCGTCTCGTCTGCGACGTGGCGCAGCTGGCAGAGCAGGCTGCGCTCGGGCACCGTGCGCGTGGCGACCTCGAACATGACGCGCTCCCTTCCGGAGAGGAGATCGACGATGTAGCCGGCGAGGTCGCGACGGTCGTCGTGCTCGGTCTCGACACCCTCCCAGTAGGTTGCGATCCGCTGTGCCGCAGCTGCTGGCTCGAGGGTGAGGATCGCCTTGATCTCGGCCAGGGGCAGGGCGATGCGGCGCAGCAGGGCGATGAGATGCGCCCGCTCGAGCTGGGCGAGCTCGTAGGAGCGATAGCCGGTGTCGGGGTCGACGGCGGCCGGCTCCAGCAGACCGAGTTCCTGGTAGAGGCGCAGGGCCTTGGGCGAAAGTCGCGAGCGGGCGCTGAACTCACCGATGCTGAGCCGCTCCACGAACCACTCCCTTCTCGATTCCTGCTTGCCTGGCCACTGTGGACCCTGCCCCAGGGGCAAGGTCAAGCACCCGACCTCTTGCGCGCAGCTACCTTCAGACGCAACCGCCAAGACCAGCGCCACAGTTGCATCGAAGCAGCGCTGGAGCGGCCGAGCGATCGGGTAGGCGACCGGGTAGGCGGAAGATGGTTGTTTGCAGGGAGAAACGTTGTGATTGTGACAACGTTGGTGGAGGCGGCGGGAATCGAACCCGCGTCCACGGACGCCCAAGCGGAGTCTCTACAGGCTTAGCCGGCGCTTTTAGTCTCACTCGCGGCCCCCGCGTCGGCCGGGTGCCGTTTGCCAGCTCCGATCAGTCTCGAGTGCGCTCGCTCAGAGCAGCGCGACCACACCCCAGCCCGCTTGATGACACCGCGAATCCCGGCCACGGGCGAGCCGGGTGCGATGCGTCACCTAATTACTTAGGCGGCGAGTGCGAGAGTGTTATTCTCGGCAAGTAGTGTGTTCCGGCAGTTTAACGAGGCCACCGGACCTCGGCCTGCTGCTCCCACCCAGGTACAGCCCATGTCGAGACCTGTTCGCCCCCAACTGGGCAGCCTTGGCGGCTGCTGCATCCTCAGTATACCAGCCCCTGAGACGGCAAAACCGCGGACCGGCCGCGGTTTCGCCTGCAAATCCTGAACTCCGACCGTAAATCACTCTTCGACGGTCTGCACCTCGCGCCGGTCACGGCGCCGGAAGTACATGTTGCGGCAGAGCGGGCCCTCGCCGGTGGCGTAGCAGCTCTGGACGGCGATGGAGCACTGGGGCAACGGCTGGCGCGCGACCTTGACCACGCCGAAACCACCCTTGCCGCGCTCGATCTCCTGGAACATCTTCAGGTCGATCTCGTGCGGAAACACTTTCTCGATACACCCGAAGAACGTGTCGCCGTCTTCCTTGAACGCGTACAGGAACCGACAGTTCATGGCGAGGCAGGCGGCCGGGTAGACGACCTTCTCACACTGCGCGGAACATTCCTGACATTCAAGCTGTTCGTCAGACAAGCGGATCAGCCTCCTAGACAGCACAACGGCCGGCGTTCTGGTGCCGGCCCGCGAGCATGGTAGCACGCCACCCCCACGACTGAACAGGCTCCTTAACGTCCGCTTAATACTTCGCCGGCAGGGGCAACCCCTGCTTCGGCCCCAGTCTCATTGTGCCCGACGGCACAAGTTGACGTTGACAAAGCATCATCCAGATAGTGAAAATATGCACGTACTGCCGTCGCTTGGGGAAGCGCCGGCCCACTCGCTTGCCGAAAAGGAGGTGGCGGTCACGCATGGACGCCGTAATGCTCGCACGCATCCAGTTCGCGTTCACCGTCGGGTATCACTTCATCTTCGTGCCCATCAGCATCGGCGTGGGCTTGATGGTGGTCGTGGCTGAACGCCGCTACTACAAGAGTGGCATCCCGGCAGACAAAGCCGCCTCCAACTTCTGGATCAAGCTCTTCACGGCGACCTTCGCCATCGGTGTCGCGACAGGGCTGACCATGGAGTTCGCGTTCGGCACCAACTGGGCCGAGTACTCACGCTTCGTCGGCAACATCTTCGGGGCGCCCCTCGCCGCCGAGGGTCTGGTCGCCTTCTTCCTCGAGTCTACCTTCCTCGGCGTCCTTCTGTTCGGGCGCAAGAGGGTGTCCAGACGCTTCTACTACGTGGCCGCCTGGCTGGTCTGGATCGGCTCGGTGCTCTCCGCGCTGTGGATCCTCATCGCCAACTCGTGGATGCAGACGCCGGCCGGCTACAAGATCGAGAACGGCAGGGCGGTGCTCACCAGCTTCTTCGGCGCCGCGCTCAACCCATCCACGGCGCCGCGCTTCGTCCACACCGTCGCGGCGGCTCTCATCACCGGCTGTTTCGTGGCCGCCGGCGTGTGCGCCTACTACATGCTCAAGAAGCGCCATCTGCGGTTCGCGCGCACGGCGATGCTCTGGGCGATCTCCGTAGGCCTCGTGGTCTCCATCGCCATGCCGTTCCTCGGTCACTGGGGCGCCCTCGTGGTCGCCGAACACCAGCCCATCAAGATGGCGGCCTTCGAGAACGTCACCGACACCGAGGATGGCGCGACGCTGTGGCTCGCCGGCTGGCTGAGCAAGGAAGCCGACGGCACCTACGACACGCACGGCATCGGCATCCCCAACGGACTCAGCCTGATCCTCCATCTCAACCCCGACGCCCGGGTGACCGGTTACACCGACGTTCCGCAGGCGGACCGCCCACCGATCCCGGTGGTCTTCCAGAGCTACCACCTCATGATCGCGCTGGGCATGTTCTTCGCGCTTGTCTTCTTCGTGTCCGTGATCATGCACATCCTCGGGCGGCTGGAGAAAGCGCGCTGGCTCCAGTGGGTGCTCATCGCCTGCATCCCGCTGGCGCTGCTCGCGTCCAACCTGGGCTGGATGTCGGCCGAGGTCGGGCGCCAGCCCTGGGTCGTCCAAGGGGTGATGCGCACCACCGACGCGGTGTCGCCGCTGGTGTCGTCCGGCCAGATCTGGACCACGCTCGGCCTCTTCGGCCTCATCTACCTGGTCCTGTTCGTCGCGTGGCTGCGCATCTTCGTCGGCATCATCAAGAAGGGCCCCGAGGACGCGGCCGAGATGCTCGAGGCCGAGAAGGCCGGTGCGACCGGTCCCGCTCCCGCCGGCGCGGGGAGGTGACGAGATGACCCTGGCCAACATCTGGTTCTTCCTCGTCGCGTTCCTGCTCACCGGTTACGTGATCCTCGACGGCTTCGATCTCGGCGCCGGGGTGCTCTACCCGTTCATCGCCAGGTCAGCGGAGGACAGAAGCGTGGTCCGCGCCTCCATCGGCCCGGTCTGGGACGGCAACGAAGTGTGGCTCATCACCGGCGGCCGGCGCGATCTTCGCCGCCTTCCCGATGGTCTATGCCATGACCTTCAGCGGCTTCTACCTGGCGATCATGCTGGTGCTCTTCGGCCTCATCCTGCGTGCGGTCTCGCTCGAGTTCCGCCACCAGGATTCCGCCTGGGCGGCAGTGTGGGACGGCGCCTTCTTCCTCGGCAGCCTGGTGCCCGCGCTGCTCGTGGGCGTCGCGCTGGGCAACGTCATCCGCGGCGTGCCGATGGACGCGCAGGGCAACTACATCGGGACGTTCTGGCAACTGCTCAACCCGTACTCCCTGCTGGTCGGCGTGACCGGGTTGTTCCTGCTCATCCAGCACGGAGCCGCCTGGCTGTCCGTCAAGTCCGAGGACGCGCTGCACGAGCGCGCCCTCCGCTACCGGCGCGTCACCTTCTGGATCTGCGCCGTGCTCGCGGTGGCGACTTCACTGGCCACGATCCTCACGGTCTCTCGCGCTTCGGACAACGTGTTCGGCAGGCCGGCAGGCTGGCTGTTCCTCGTCGTCACGGTGATCGGCCTCCTGTACACCATCTGGCAGATGATGAAGCAGGGTGGCGAGCTCAAGTCCTTCATCGGCTCGGCCGTCATCATCATCGGGCTCGCCGGCATCGCCGCCGTGGGCAACTTCCCGGAGATGGTACCGGCGCGCGGTACGCCCGCGGCCACGAGCCTCACGGTCACGCGAGCGGCCTCCGGCCACCTGACCCTGCTCGTCATGCTCATCCTCGCCGTCGTCTTCGTGCCCGTGGTGCTCATCTACACGGCGCTCATCTACAAGACGTTCTGGGGCAAGACGAAGGCGGGCGACGCCGACTACTGACCGCGGTGTGAACCGATTCACACACGCTGAGATGTGAGAGGGCGGCGGGCCAAGAGGTCCGCCGCCCTTTTTCGCTCACTATCTCCCACAAGTGCCAACAAGTTCGCACACGACCTTGACAGTTCCTCGAGCTTGGTACTGAATGCGGTCAATACGCGCCAGCGTAGGCCAGTTGGGCGAACAAGGGGGTTCTCGTGCCAGACGACATGTCCACTTCACCACCACCCGGCAAGGAAGTGCTCGACCAGGACACCAAAGATCTCCACGAGATGGGCTACGCTCAGGAGCTCAACCGGAGCATGAGCGAGTTCTCGAACTTCGCGGTGTCGTTCACCATCATCTCCATCCTCTCGGGCTGCCTGACCGCTGTACGGCTACGGCCTCCTGCACGGCGGCCCGCCGGTCATGCTCTGGGGCTGGCTGCTCGTCGGCGGACTGGTGATCTTCGCCGGCCTGTCGCTGGGCGAGATCTGCTCGGCCTTCCCCACCGCCGGCGGCCTCTACTACTGGTCGGCCAAGCTGGCGCCCGGCAACAGCGGCCCCGATCTGGTCCTGGTTCACCGGCTGGTTCAACCTGCTCGGCCAGGTCGCCGTCACCGCCGGCATCAGCTTCGGCTGCGCCTTCTCGATCTCGGCGTTCCTCGACATCTGGACCGGCAACGCGTACTGGCTGTCGCCGGGGCACACCATCGGCATCCTCGCCGTGGTGCTGTTCATCCAGGGCCTGCTGAACACCTTCAGCGTGCGCCTGGTGGCGCTGCTCAACGACGTCTCGGTGTATTGGCACCTCATCGGCGTCGCGATCATCTTCATCCTGCTGTTCTGGGCGCCCTCGTCGGGCAGCCACCAGACCGCCGGCTTCCTCTTCGGCAGCGCAGGGCTGGAACGCGTTCAAGGGCCTCTCGGGGTTCTCGCTTCCGCTTCTACGTGTTCCTCATCGGCCTGCTGAACGCGCAGTACACGTTCACCGGCTACGACGCCTCGGCCCACGTCTCCGAGGAGACGATCGACGCGCGCATCGTCCGGCGCCGAAGGGCATCGTCAGCTCCATCTGGATCTCGCTGATCGCCGGCTTCATCCTGCTGGTCGGCCGTCAGCTTCGCGATCCCGCACGCCTTCCCGGTCACCATCAGCGGCATCGATCTACAAGGACTACGCGTCCATCGCGACGGACCTCGTGCCGTGGGCGACGATCTTCATCTTCGCCGCCGGCAAGGCCGTCGGCCTGCTGCTCATCCTGGTCGTCATCGTGGCGCAGTTCTTCTGCGGCATGTCGTCGATCACGGCGAACTCGCGCATGATCTACGCGTTCTCGCGCGACGGCGCGGTGCCCGTTCTCAGACTTCTGGCATCACGTCAGCAAGAAGCGCCCGCGTCCCGGTGCGCACCGCCTGGTTCGGCGCCGTCGGTGCGTTCATCCTCTCGCTGCCGTACATGTACAACTCCACCGCCTACTACGCGGTCGACGTCGATCGCCGTCATCGGCCTGTACATCGCCTACCTGACGCCGGTGTTCCTGCGCCGCATCAACCCCAGCGCGTTCGCGCCCGGGCCCGTGGGTGCTCAGCAAGACGTGGGGACCGATCATCGACTGGATCGCGATCGTCTGGGTCATCTTCATCGTGCATCCTGCTGATGCTGCCGCAGTACAGCCCGATCACGCGGCTGAACTTCAACTACGCGCCCATCGCGGTGCTGTCGTCATCGGCTTCGCCGGCATCTGGTGCGCCGTCTCGGCCCGCAAGTGGTTCAAGGGCCCGAAGGTCCAGGGTACCGCCGAGGAGCTCGCCGAGATCGAGCGCGACCTCAACGTCATCTGAGTCGCACTACAGCGAGCAAGCGCTCCAGAAAGGGGCGGGCCTCACGGCCCGCCCCTTTCTTTTTGCACGCACGCTCTCTCGGGCCGCTTCCCGACGCGCCCGCGCGAGAAAGCGGCCTCTTCTGCCGCGCCTCCGCCCTCGCGTAGGGCCCGCCCGGCCGGCCAATCGGCCGCGTGCTAGACAGCCGGGAGCCAGTACACTACGATGCGCATTGGTGGAGTAATCTGTGCAGTTGAGTGACTCCTTGTTCACTTTCTCACGAACTGCGGAACCAATCCTCGAGGAGGAGCAATGAAAGACCCCAATCTCTTTGAAGACCTGGTAGCGGTCAGTCCCGGCATGGAGATCTGGTGGGACTCGTCGCCGGTCATCTTCGGCAACTGGTGCGAGAAGATGCTGGCCAAGGCGGACGACGCCGACAAGCCCGTCCTCGAGGCCCAGTTCGCACGCATGTACAACCTGGATGACCCGATGAGCCAGCTCTTCCGCGGGGTCACCACCAACCCGCCGCTCTCGCTGGCTGCGATCAAGGACGACCCGGCCCGCTGGGAGAAGGAAGCCGAGAAGATCCTCTCCGAGAACAAGGACATCGACACCGAGGGTCTGTTCTGGCTCCTCTACAAGGAAGTCGTCAGGCAGGGCTCGGACATGTTCCTCCCGCTCTTCGAGGCGTCGGGCTACAAGGAAGGCTTCCTCTCCGGCCAGGTCGACCCGCGCAGCGCGTTCGACGGCGAGGCCATGCTCGCGCAGGCGCTCGAGATCCACGCCGTGAACCCCAACGTGATGGTCAAGGTGCCGGGCACCGCCGAGGGCTACCCCGTCATCGAGGAGCTCACCTCGCGCGGCATCGCCACCAACAACACGCTCACGTTCGTGCTATCGCAGCTCATGGATTGCGCGAAGTCCGTCAACCGGGGCCTCGAGAAGGCCAAGGCCAACGGCGTCGACCTCAGCAAGTGGCGCTCGGTCATCACCCACATGGAGGCGCGCTACGGCGACCTCGGCGGCCTGCGTGAGGCCGGCGCGGAGGTCGGCGTCGAGGTCACCGAGGGCGACGTCCGTCTCGCCGAGCTGGCGATCTTCAAGAAGGCTTATCGCCTGGTCAGGGACGGCGACTATCACAGCAAGATGCTCTCCTGCTCGCTGCGCCTGGGCCCGACCATCGACGGCAAGCAGCAGATCTGGCACCTCGAGGAGAAGGCCGGCGCCAGCATCGTCGTCACGTGCCCGCCGTCGCTCATCGACGAGGTCATCAACTTCCCGCATCCCGAAGACATCAAGTACCAGGAGAACCGCATCGACGTCGACCCGCCGGCCGACGTGATGGAGAAGCTCCTCAAGATCCCGTACTTCGCCCGCGCCTACGACGAGGACGGCTACACGCGCGAGGAGTACAACACGCATCCGGCTCTCGTGAAGACCGCCGAGGCCTTCTCCAAGGCCACCAACGAGATGGTCGCCTTCGCCGACGGCTGCCTCACCAGGGGCGAGTGCAAGGCGGAGTGACTTCCCGTACGGGTCTCTGACTGACGAAAGGACACTGGGCATGACGGATATCAAGGATCTCATCAACCCCTACGTGTGGACGGCTCCCGAGTACAACACGAGCGTCCTCGACATGGCCTGGGCCCATCCTGAGCTGGGCCGCATGATGCTCAACGAGAACCCGGTACCGCCGTCGGACGCGGTCGTCGCCGCCATCACCGACATGGCGAAGAAGGGCAACCGCTATCCGGACCGCGCCTATCGCCTGCGCGAGAAGCTCGGCAAGCTGCACGGCCTCGCGGCGGAGAACATCGGGCTCGCCAACGGCTCGTCCGAGACCATCGACGCGATGATGCGCATCTTCCTGCAGCCGGGCGACGAGTTCCTCTGCTCCAACCCGACCTTCGAGATGTTCCCGTCGCGCGCCGGCTACTGCAACGCCAAGACGGTCCAGGTCCCGCTCCGTGACGAGGACCTCCAGTACGACGTCGAAGGCATGCTCGCCGCCGTCAACGAGAAGACCAAGCTGATCCTCATCATCAATCCGAACAACCCGACGGGCATCTTCATCGACGACAAGGACCTCCACAGGTTCGCCGAGCTCGGCATCCCGATGTGCGTCGATGAGGCCTACCTCGACTACCACCCGCAGGTCGAGGCCAAGATCGAGCTTCGTCAAGCAGTACCCGCACGTGTTCCTCTCGCACACGTTCTCCAAGGCGTTCGGCATGGCGGGCATCCGCCTCGGCTACGTGGTCGCTCACCCGACCGTCGTCGACGCGTTCAACCTCATGTACCTGCCCTGGAACCTCAGCCTGATGGCGATCGCCGCCGGCGAGGCCATCCTGGATACGGGCGAGGTACAGCGAGAAGGTCGTCTACAACAACGACTGGATGAAGAAGTTCGCCGACGCACTGTCGGCCAAGGGCGTCAAGCCCTACGAGGCGCACGGCAACTACATGCTCGTCGACGCTTCCTCGACCGGCAAGACCAGCGCCGAGATCGTCAAGGCGGCCAACGACACGCAGCAGGTCATCATCAAGACCATCAAGCCGATCAACGGCAAGGACGGCTACTTCCGCGTCACTCCCGGCACGCCCGAGGAGTGCGAGCGGTTCATGGCGTTCGTCGAGGCGTACTTCTGAGCCGACGACTGATCCTGGCCTGACGTCCGTCCGCAGCCTCCGCTCTCCCCCGGTCACTTCGGGAGAGCGGAGGCTGACGGCCCTTACGAAAGGATCCGAATGAGCACAGCCGTGAGCGACATGACGCTCCAGGAGCGGTGCATCGAGACCATCCGCTTCCTCGCCGTGGACGGCGTCCAGAAGGCGAACTCGGGACACCCCGGGATGCCGATGGGCGCCGCCTCCGTGGCCTACACGCTCTTCACGCGCCACCTGCGCTACGACCCCGCCGACCCGGCGTGGCCGAACCGCGACC
This sequence comes from uncultured Thermoleophilia bacterium, assembly GCA_963798285.1. Classification (GTDB taxonomy): domain Bacteria; phylum Actinomycetota; class Thermoleophilia; order UBA2241; family UBA2241; genus CAIXSE01. Next base: position 287,634 of record CAWCSR010000003.1, read on the forward strand.
GGTTCATCCTGTCCGCCGGTCACGCGAGCATGCTCCTGTACTCGATGCTGCACCTCACCGGCTACGACCTGACCATGGACGACCTCAAGGCGTTCCGCCAGTGGGGCAGCCGCACGCCGGGTCACCCCGAGTTCGGGCACACCGCCGGCGTCGAGACGACCACGGGCCCGCTCGGCCAGGGCGTCGCCAACGCCGTCGGCGAGGCCGTGGCCGAGCGCTTCCTCGCCGCCACGTTCGGCGACGACGTGATGGACCACTACACGTACGTGCTCGCCGGCGACGGCTGCATGATGGAGGGCATCAGCAGCGAGGCCGCTTCCTATGCCGGCCACCAGAAGCTCGGCAAGCTGATCCTGTTCTACGACGACAACCACATCACCATCGACGGCTCCACCGACCTCGCCTTCACCGAGGACGTGGGCAAGCGCTTCGAGGCCTACGGCTGGCACGTGCAGGTGGTGGCCGACGGCAACGACGTGGACGCCATCGACGCCGCCATCGCGGCCGCCAAGGCGGAGACGCACAAGCCGTCGATGATCAAGGTGCGCACCCACATCGGCTGCGGTTCGCCCAACAAGCAGGACAAGGCGGCCGCCCACGGCGCTCCGCTGGGCGCCGACGAGGTCAAGCTGACCAAGGAAGCCTGCGACTGGCCGCTCGACCCGCAGTTCTTCGTGCCCGACGACGTGCGCGCGGCTTTTGTCGCCGCCGGCAAGTCGGCCGCTGCGGCGCACGCCGAGTGGACGAAGAAGTACGAGGCCTGGCGCGCGGCCGACGCGGCACGCGCCAAGTCGTGGGACGACGCCTGGTCGCGCACCCTGCCCGAGGGCTGGGACGCCGACCTGCCGGTGTTCACGACCGAGGACAAGGTCGCGACCCGCGCCGCCTCCGGCAAGGTCATCAACGCCGTGGCGCCGCACATCCCGACGCTGATGGGCGGCTCGGCCGACCTGGCCCCGTCCAACAACACCCTCATCAAGGACGCGCCCGACCAGCAGGCCGCCAGTCCCGGCGGGCGCAACGTGCGCTGGGGTGTGCGCGAGCTCGCTATGGCCGCCATGGCCAACGGGCTCTCCACGCACGGCGGCATCCGCCCGTACGTGGCCACGTTCTTCGTGTTCGTCGACTACATGCGCCCGGCCATGCGCCTCTCGGCGCTCATGGGCCAGCCGGTCATCTACGTCCTCACCCACGACAGCATCGGCGTCGGCGAGGACGGCCCGACCCACCAGCCCATCGAGCACCTCGCGATGCTGCGCGCGACGCCGGGCTTCATCGACCTGCGTCCGGCCGACGCCAACGAGACGGTCGAGGCCTGGAAGATCGCCCTGCAGACGACCGACGCGCCCATCGGCCTCATGCTGACGCGTCAGAACCTGCCCACGGTGGACCGCGAGAAGTACGCGCCGGCCAGCGGCATCGCCCGCGGCGCGTACGTCATGGACGACGCGTCTGGCGGCGGCGCTCCGGACGTGATCCTCATGGCGAGCGGCAGCGAAGTCGCGCTCGCCCTCGAGGCGCACGAGCGTCTGGTAGCCGAGGGCGTTCGCTCTCGCCTCGTCAACATGGCGTCCATGCGGCTCTTCGAGCGGCAGGACGCCGACTACCGCGAGAGCGTCCTGCCGCTCGCCTGCAGCTCGCGCATCGCGGTCGAGGCCGGCGTCACGTTCGGCTGGGACCGCTGGGTGGGCGACGGCGGCCAGATCATCGGCATCGACCACTTCGGCGCCTCGGCTCCGGCCGGGACGCTGTTCCAGGAGTTCGGCTTCACCGCCGACAACGTCTACGCGCGCGCCAAGGCCCTGCTGGCCTAGCGGTACGCGCGGCCGGGAGCGAGCGCCCACAGGCGCCGTTCACGGCACCGTCGTCACGAGAAACGGCCGCCCCGCAAGCGGGGCGGCCGTTTCTCATCCTCCGCCCAACGAAGGCGAAAGCGACCAAAGCGACGCGGCATGCTTGAACCAGACCTCCGGCGGAGCCTATGATGTGTTCGACTGTGTGCGAACTTGTAGCACAATGAACGGCGACCCCGAGGGGCAGGACATGGCGCCAGATGTACCACAGGAAGTCCACGAGATGATCCCGGCGGAGCGCAGGGCACGCATCGTCGAGCTTCTCGAAGAGAGGCGCGCGGTACGGGTCTCCGTGCTCAGCGAGACGCTCGGCGTGTCGGAGATGACCATCCGCCGCGACCTGGAACAGCTCGAGCAGGCAGGCCTGCTCTCGCGCATGCACGGCGGCGCGATCCTCAAGCGCCGCATGCTCGAGGAGCCGCTCTACGCGACCAACGTCCGGGCCCACTCGGAGGAGAAGCGGCGCATCGCCAAGGCGGCGGCCCAGACCATCCTTCCCGGCGAGACCGTGTTTCTGAGCTCCGGGACCACCGCCGCCCAGGTCCTCAGCCACGTCGATCCGCAGCTCAAGGCGCGCATCGTCACGCACAACGTGGGCGCGCTCTCGACCGCGCAGCGCAGCTCCCTGGACGTGGTGCTGCTGGGCGGCTCCTACCGCTCGCGCTCCAACACGCTCGAGGGCCCGCTCGCGATCGAGGCGGTCAGCACCTTCCACGCGAGCCGCTTCATCCTCGGCGCCGACGGCGTGAGCCTCGAGGAGGGCGTTACCACCCCGAGCATCGGACTCGCCGGCGTGGAGCGCGCGATGGTCCGCCAGACGCGCGGTGAGATCGCCGTGCTGGCGGACGCGAGCAAGTTCGGAGTCATCGGGGACGTCGCCATCTGCACGATGGACAAGATCGACAGCATCATCGTCGACGACGCCGTGGACAAAGACGTCCGAGACGAGCTGGAGAGGCTCGGGATCAGCCAGCTCGTCGTCTGAGGGCGAGTCGGCCGCCGAAGGCTCGCCGGACCGTCAGACGTCCCAGTAGGCCGCCTGCACCTCGCGCGCCCTCGCGACGGCGGCGGCGGCCTTCTCGGTCCCGCCGCTCACCGGGGGCGCCGTCTCATCGGAGACGGTCCTGAGCACGGCCTCCACGGCCCTCGCCGTGGCCGCGCGGTCGTAGCCGCCCTCGAGCACGAACGCGAGCTTGCCCTCGCACAGTTCCCGGGCGAGCCGTACGCAGCGCAGCGCCATCTGCGCGAACCCGGCGTCGGTGACGCGCATGTCCCCCAAGGGGTCGCCGAGATGGATGTCCTGACCGGCCGAGACCAGGAGCGCCTGCGGCTTGTACTGCCGCACCATCGGGTCGAACAGGACGTCGAAGACGCTCGCGTAGTCGGCGTCGTCCGCGCCCGCCGGGAGCGGCACGTTGACGGTGAAGCCCTCGCCCGCCCCCTCCCCACACTCGGGGAAGAAGCCGCTGCCGGGATAGTGCGGCCACTGGTGCGCCGAGCAGAAGAGCACTCGTGGCTCGGTGTAGAACGCCGCCTGCGTGCCGTTGCCGTGGTGGACGTCCCAGTCGAGGATCGCGACGCGCTCGTAGCCCTGCCGCAGGAGCCTGGCGGCGGCGATGGCGATGTTGTTGAACAGGCAGAAGCCCATCGCCCTGTCCGGCGTGGCGTGGTGGCCCGGCGGGCGGATGGCCGCGAACGACACGAGGCCGTCCTTCCACGCCTCGGTGGCCAGGAGCGCCCCGCCGGCGGACAGCAGTGCGATCTCGTAGCTGCGCGGCGAGACGTGGGTGTCGGGGTCGAGCCAGGTGCCCTTACCCTGCGCCGCGCGCTTGACCATCGCGAGGTGCGCCGGCGTGTGCACGAGCAGCACGTCGTCCTCGGTGGCCGGCGCCGGCGACGTCATGACCGTGAGGCGGTCCCACAGATCGGTCCGCTGGAGGTGCTCGACGAGGGAGGCGACGCGGTCCGCACCCTCCGGGTGCTCGCCGGTATCGTGCTCGGCGTAGGCCTCGTCCCAGATGATCGCCGCGTCCATGTCCCTAGGATATCCGAGGGCCGGGTGACGCGGCTATACGACAGACCGGCCGCGTCAGCGCCCGGCGGCGAGGAACGGCTGCGCCAGGCGCTCCCAGAGCGCCGTCGCCGCAGCCACGTCGGCGCCGTCCGGGTCCAGGCCGTGCTGGATGGCGAGACCGTCGACGATGGCGATCATGAGCATCGCGAACGGGCGCAGGTCCGCCTCGGCCTCCGGGCCGGCGGCGTCCAGGCAGCGGAGCACGGTCTCGCGGTAGCCGTCGTACAGGGCGGCGACCCGCTCGCGCAGGTCGGGGTCACGCAGCGCCTGCGGCAGGATCTCGAAGAACGACTGGAAGCTCTCCGCGTCGGCGGCGATGCGCGTCTCGCCGTCGATGAGCGCGTGCACGCGGGCTTCGCCCACCGGCGCGGCGGCCGTCTCCTCGATCAGGCCGCGATTCGAGTCGTGCGCGAGCGAGTCGACCAGCGCGGTGACGAGGCCGGCCTTGTTGCCGAAGTGGTAGCCGATGCTCGCCTTGGACTCGCCGGCCTCCCGGGCGATCGCCGAGAGCTTGAGCGCCTCGAACCCGCCGGCGGCGAGCAGCCGCTGCGCCGCCGCCAGGATGCGCTGCGCGGTCGGCGGCAGCGCCTCCATGGGGTCCTCGAGGAGCAGCGGCTCCGGGAGGCCCTCTCCGCGCGCCAGGCTCTTCCTTCTCTCGTCGACGGGCGTCATCTGCTCCTCATCCTCTCGCCGCAACCCGGTGAAACTCGGCTTGCGATTCCCTGCATCGGTGGTTAGCATACATTTGTCCGTCCGGACAAACAAACTCTCCGGACGGCGCTCACGTCGCTTGCGACTCACCACAGGAGGACCCGAGTTGGACACCACGCTTCCCGCCCTCAAGAAGCTACCGCGGCCGTCACTTCCTGACCGACCTCGACTACACGCGCGAGGAGCTCGAGGACCTGCTCAAGCTCGCCGTGAACCTCAAGGCGCTGTGGAAGAAGCGCCCGCTCACTCCGTTCCTCCCCGGCAAGCACCTGGCGATGATCTTCGAGGCCGCCTCCACGCGCACGCGGGTCAGCTTCGAGAACGGCTTCGCCGAGCTCGGCGGCAACGCGCTCTACCTGCGCCCCGGCGAGATCCACCTCCCCGGCCGTGAGAGCATCGCCGACACCGCGCGCACGCTGTCGCAGTACAACGCCGCCATCGAGATCCGCAGCAAGCTCAACGAGACCGTGAACGAGCTCGCCGCGTGGTCGACGGTGCCGGTCATCAACGGCATGGACCACGACCGGCACCCCTGCCAGAGCATGAGCGACGCGTTCACGATCCTGGAGAACGCCGGGACGCTGGCCGGCGTCACGTTCGCCTACGTCGGTGACGCCGCCCACCCCTGCAACTCGCTCTCCACCACGCTCACCAAGCTCGGGCTGAACGTGCGCGTCGGCAACGCCGCCGGCTACGAGATGGCGCCCGAGCTCGCCGCGAGCTCGCGACGAAGTTCGCCGCCGAGAGCGGCGGGTCGTTCCTGCTCACCAACGACCCGCTCGAGGCCATCGCCGGCGCCGACTTCATCTACACCGACTGCTGGTGGTGGACCGGCCAGGAGGACGAGTACAAGGACCGCATCGCCGCGTTCCAGCCGTTCCAGGTGAACAAGGAGTTCTGGAGCAAGACCAAGCCGGGCGCGAAGTTCATGCACTGCCTGCCGGCCATGCGCGGCGAAGAGGTCACGGACGACGTCGCCGACAGCGACGCCTCGATCATCTTCCCGCAGGCGCAGAACCGGATGCACTTCCAGAAGGCCCTGATGCTCGCCGTGATCGGGATCGACGAACTGCCGGCCGACCCCGACCTCCAGCCCATCGGCAAGGCTCTGCTCAGCTAGCACCACCCAGTCCTCAGCGAAAGGAACCACGACCATGGCTACCGATCTCCAGCCGGGAGCGCTTGGGGGAGCGCTCGCAGAGAAGCCTAAGGTGTTCGGCCTGTTCAGCATGGTGCTGTTCAGCGTGTCGGCGATCCTCGTCGCCGACACCGTCGCCAGTTCGGCGGCGATGGGCGTCCAGGGGCTCGGCTTCTGGATCATCCTGGGACTGCTGTTCTTCATCCCGTACGGGTTCGTCACGGCCGAGTTGGGCAGCGCCTGGCCGGACGAGGGCGGCATCTACGTGTGGGTCAAGACCGCCTTCGGCCCCGGCTGGGGCACGGTGACCTCGTGGATGTACTGGGTCAACGTGGCCCTGTGGGCGCCCTCCGTGTTCGTGCTCTTCATCGGCGCCATCGAGGTCGCCTTCGGCGTCGACATAGCGCCGTTCTGGGAGGCCGTCATCGTCATCGCCATGGTGTGGGCGATCGTGCTCGTCGGCATCCTGCCGCTCGAGTGGAGCAAGTTCGTGCCAAACTTGAGCGCCGCACTCAAGGTCATCGTGCTCGTTGGCCTGGGCGTGCTCGGTGTCGTGTACGCCATCAAGCACGGTACGGCCAACTCGTTCGGCCTCAGCCAGTGGGTGCCGGCCTGGAACACCGACAGCCTGTCGTTCCTGCCGATCATCATCTACTCGTACATGGGCTTCGAGCTCATGAGCTCCGCGGGCGGGAACATCAAGAACCCCAAGCGCGACGTGCCCAAGATGATCATCCTGGCCGGCGCCGCGATCCTCGCCGTCTACGTGTTCGCGACCTTCGGGATCCTCGCCGCCACCAAGACCGCCGACGTGAGCATCGTCACCGGCATCGTCGACGCGCTCAAGCTCATGTTCAACGACATCCTCGGCGGCGCGTCCTGGCTGTTCGACATCGTCGTCGTCGCCCTGCTGTTCACCTTCTTCGGCAACATGGTGACCTGGTCGATCGGCGCCAACCAGACGATCAGCGCCACCGGCCTGGACGACACCGCTCCCGGCGTGTTCGGTCACGTGAACAAGCGCTTCGGCACGCCGGACTACGCGTTCGTGCTCATGGGCGTCATCGCCACGGCCATCACGATCCTGGCCTACGTGCTCGACCCCAGCCAGGCCAGCGTGTTCTGGACGCTGTTCGCGCTTTCGTCGATCGTGTTCCTGATCCCGTACCTGCTGATGTTCCCGGCGCTGCTGGTGCTGCGTCACAAGTATCCCGGACCAGCCGCGCCCGTACACGATCCCGGGCGGCAAGGCCGGCGCCTGGATCGCCACCGTCCTCTGCGAAGCCGGCATCGTGCTCACCCTGTTCCTCTTCTTCTACTTCCCGGCGGAGGGCGTGTCGAAGGGCACGTTCTGGCTGATCACCGGCGGTGGCACGATCGTCTCTCTGCTCATAGGCTGGTGGCTCTACTGGCAGTCCAGCCGCAGGAGCGGCGGAGCGGCCGCGCTCCCGACGATCGAAGCGCAAGGATAGAAGGACACCGATGGCAGCAACCGGCAAGAAGAACGGCAAGACCGTCGTCGTCGCCCTCGGCGGCAACGCCATCCTCCAGCCCGGCCAGGTCGGCACCTTCGAGGAGCAGCTGTTCAACATCGACGGCGCGATGCGCCGCATCGCCGCAGCTCGTCGAAGAGGGCTGGCGGGTCGTGCTCACGCACGGCAACGGCCCCCAGGTCGGCAACCTGCTGATCCAGAACGCGCTCGCCGCCAAGACGGTGGCGCCGATGCCGATGGACGTCTGCGGCGCCGAGAGCCAGGGCCAGATCGGCTACATGGCGGCGCAGACGCTGGCCAACCACCTGCGCAAGCGCAGGCTCGAGGTACCGGTGGTGACCATCGTCACCCAGGTGGCCGTCGACCCCAAGGACAAGGCCTTCGCGGCGCCCTCCAAGCCGGTCGGCCCCTTCTACAGCGAGGCCGAGGCCAAGAAGATGATGCTCGAGGAGGGCCTCGCCATGCGCGAGGACGCGGGCCGCGGCTGGCGCCGCGTCGTGCCCAGCCCCGAGCCGCGCGAGATCGTCGAGCTCGAGGCCGTCCGTGACCTCTCCGTGGCCGGCGCGCTCGTCATCTGCTCCGGCGGCGGCGGCGTGCCCGTGGTCAGGAGTCGCGGCGCGCTCAGCGGCATCGACGCGGTGATCGACAAGGACCTCGCCGCGGCGCTGCTCGCCAGAGAGCTCGGCGCCGATGCCCTGCTCATCCTCACCGACGTGCCCCAGGCGTACATCCGCTACGGCACGCCCGAGCAGGAGGCGCTCGGCCGCGTCACCGCCAGCCAGATGCGTGCCTACGCCGCCGACGGCCACTTCAAGGCCGGCTCCATGGGTCCCAAGGTCGAGGCCTGCCTGCGCTTCGTGGACGCCGGCGGCGAGAGCCGTGATCGCCTCGCTCATCGAGGTCGGCCCGGCGCTCGCCGGCAAGGCCGGGACGCACATCGTCCCGGACGCGCCGGCCGAGACCAGGCGGAGCGGCAAGAAGGCCGCCGCCGGCACCACGGCCAAGGCGTCCGGCAAGGCCGCCGGCGCGCAGAAGGCGGCGGCCCGCAAGGCTCCCGCCAAGCGGACGCGCCGACCTGCCACGACCGGCGGCGCCGACGTCATCGACATCACCACCGCACGGCGGCGAGCCGCCGCCGAGTGACGGCCTCAACGGCCGCGAGGAGATCCTCATGAGCAAGCTCATCGACAGCACGCCTCGGGCCGACGGCTTCCGCATGCCCGGCGAGTTCGAGCCGCACAAGCAGATCTGGATGCTCTGGCCCGAGCGACCGGACAACTGGCGCATGGGCGCCAAGTTCGCCCAGCGCTCCTGGGTCCAGGTCGCGACCGCGATCTCCCGCTTCGAACCCGTCACGGTGGGCGTCAACAACGACCAGTACGAGAACGCCGTGAACGTGCTTCCCGACGCCGTGCGCGTCGTCGAGCTCTCCAGCAACGACGCCTGGATGCGCGACTGCGGGCCCAGCTTCGTCGTCAACGACAAGGGTGACGTCCGCCTCGTCGACTGGGACTTCAACGCATGGGGCGGCCTCTACGACGGCCTCTACTTCCCTTGGGACAAGGACCAGCTGGTGCCGCAGAAGGTGGCGCAGATCGAGGGCGTGAGCCGCTACAAGGCGCACATCGTCATGGAGGGCGGCTCGTTCCACGTCGACGGCGAGGGCACGCTGCTCACCACCGAGGAATGCCTGCTCAGCCCCGGCCGCAACCCGGACCTGACGCGCGAGCAGATCGAGGAGCACCTGCGCGACTACCTGAACGTGGACAAGGTCGTCTGGCTCGCCAGGGGGATCGACCCCGACGAGACCAACGGTCACGTGGACGACGTGGCCTGCTTCGTGCGGCCCGGCGTCGTGCTGGCCGCCGTCACCGACGACGAAGGCGACTGGCGCTACGAGCTGCTGCAGGACAATCTGCGCATCCTGCGGGAGACCACGGACGCGAAGGGCCGCAAGCTCGAGGTCCGCACCGTGCCCATGCCGGCGATCATGGAGATCACGGAGGAGGAGGCCTGGGGCGTCGACTCGGCCGAGGGCTCGATCCCGCGGCGGCCCGGCGACAAGACCGCCGCGTCCTACCTGAACTTCCTCATCGTCAACGGCGGCATCATCCTGCCGGCGTTCGACGACCCCAACGACGACGTGGCCCGCGAGATCATCGCCGGGGCGTTCCCCGACCGCGAGGTCGTCACCGTACCGGGGCGCGAGATCGTGCTCGGCGGCGGCAACGTGCACTGCATCACGCAGCAGCAGCCGCGCGGCTGAGAGCACAGAGCCGCAGACGACGCCGGCCGGCCCCGAGGGGCCGGCCGGCGTCGTCGTCTTCAGCCTCGGCTCGCCTCCCGCACGGGGAGGCCGGAGCTCATCATCGGCAGGGCGGCGCCCCGCCCTCCGCAAGCTCCTTGCCCCACGGCTCGCAGAAGGACTCGAGCAGGTAGCCGCGGTGGGCGAAGAACGCCTTCGACGTCTCGTTGTCCACCATGATCTGCAGCTTCGCCTTGAGCGCGCCGAGCGCGCGGAAGCGCTCCTCGAGCTCGTCCATGAGCGCGTCGGCGATGCCTTGCCGCTGCAGCTCCGGCGCGACCGCCAGATGATACACGTAGGCCCGGCGGCCGTCCCAGCCGCCCATCACCGTGCCGACGACCTTGCCGCCTGCGTCGCGCGCGACCAGGAAGAGCCCGGGGTCGCGCGTCAGCTTGAGCAGCGTCGCCTCCGGACCATCCGACGGGCGCATCCAAAGGTCCCCGCGCTGCCACAGCACGTGGACGACGGGGTAGTCGTCCATGGTGAACTCGGCGATGGTGACGATGGCGTGGTCCATGAGCCTCCTCCGAGGCGCGATTGTACAGCGCCCGGCCGGCAGGGGCAGCCCCGACGCGCGTTACGCTCGGGCGCGCTCGCGGCGCGGGTACAATCGGCTCTGCCGGGGCGGAGACCCCGGCGGGAACCCGCAGCCGCCGCGCCGCGGACCACGCGAAGGAAGTGGAGGCCGCCGTGAGCGCCGTCCCCAGCACCGAGGATCGCGTCCAGCAGACCGCCCGGGAGATCTTCGCCGCCCTGGCCGGCGAGAAGCCGGGCAGGCTCTCCCGCGAACGGCTCCAGGGCGAGATGATGGAGTGGGCCATGGCGGACGAGCGCCTCAAGGTGGAGCTGCTCCGCTTCGTCGACGTCTTCCCCACTCTCCGCAGCCGCCCGGAGGTCTCGCGCCATCTGCGCGAGTACTTCTCCCGCGAGGACGTGGCTGCGCCGCCCGCGCTCCGCTGGGGAGTCAGCCTCACCGGCCCGCACTCGCCGCTGGCGCCGCTCGCCGACGCGGTCATCCGCCGCCAGATGACCGGCTTCGCGCGACGCTTCATCGTAGGCAGGGATGCACGCAGCGCCGTCCCGGCCCTGAGGGCGCTGCGCAGCGCCGGCATCGGGTTCACGCTCGACGTCCTCGGAGAGGCGACGGTCAGCGCCGCCGAAGGCCGCGCCTACCAGCGCACCTACCTCGACCTCCTGGACGGCCTGGCGTCGGAGGCGGCGGCGTGGCCGGCCGTCCCCGTCGTCGACGATGCCGCCTGGGGACCCATCCCTCGCGTCAACCTCAGCCTCAAGATCACGTCGCTGTATTCCCAGATCGACCCGGCCGACTTCGACGGCGGCGTGTCCGCCGTCAAGGACCTGCTGCGGCCCATCTACCGCAAGGCCATCGAGACCTGCGCCGCGCTGACGCTCGACCTCGAGCAGTTCCGCTTCCGCGACCTGACGCTCGAGGTGTTCACGTCGCTTCTCGACGAGGAGGAGTTCCGCGACTACCGGGACGCCGGCCTCGTACTGCAGGCGTACCTGCGCGACGCGGACCAGGACCTCGCGCGCGTGGTCGCCTGGGCGCGCGAGCGGGAGCGCCCGGTCAGCCTGCGCCTGGTCAAGGGCGCCTACTGGGACTACGAGACGGTCATCGCGGCGCAGGAAGGCTGGCCGGTGCCGGTGTTCACACACAAGCCCGACACCGACGCGATGTACGAGAAGCTGACGAGGGCCATGCTCGAGGCCGCGGACGTCGTCAGGCCGGCCTTCGCCAGCCACAACGTGCGCTCGCTCGCGGTCGCCGTCGAGACCGCCCGCGAGCTCGGCGTTGCCTCGAACGCCTTCGAGATCCAGATGCTGCACGGCATGGGCGACCCGGTCAAGGCGGCCGTGCGCGGCATGGGCCTGCGGCTGCGCGAGTACGCACCGGTGGGCGAGCTCATCCCCGGAATGGCCTATCTGGTGCGGCGACTGCTGGAGAACACGGCCAACGACTCGTTCCTGCGACAGACGTTCGTAGAAGGCGCGGAGGTCGACGAGCTCGTGCGGGCGCCGGAGACGTCCGCGGACTTCGGAGTCGAGCCGTCGAAGGGTATCGTCGGTGGAGTCCACGGACGCGGGAAGACCTGCGCCGTTCCGCAACCAGCCGCACGCCGACTTCTCGCGCCGCGAGAACCGTGAGGCGTACATCGCGGCGCTCGGCGCGGTCCGCGCCGGGTTCGGCGCGCACTACCCGCTGCGCATCGGCGGTCGCGACGTGGAGACGGCGCGGACGCTCGACTCGGTGAACCCGGCGGCGCCGGACGAGGTGGTCGGCACGGTCGCCTACGGCGGCCGTGCCGAGGCCGAAGCGGCCGTCGCCGCGGCGCGCGCCGCGCTGCCGGCGTGGCGGGACGCCACGCCGGTCGAGCGCGCGTCCGTGCTGTTCCGCGCCGCCGAGCTGATGCGCGCCGAGACGATGGAGCTCTCGGCGCTCATGACGCTTGAGGCCGGCAAGACCCGGCGCGAAGCCGACGGCGACGTGGGCGAGGCGGTCGACTTCTTCGAGTACTACGGGCGCGAGATGCTGCGCCTGGGCACGCCCAGGCGCATGGGCCACGCGCCCGGCGAGCACAACGTGTACTTCTACCAGCCGCGCGGCGTCGCCCTCGTGATCGCCCCGTGGAACTTCCCGCTCGCCATCCTCACCGGCATGACGAGCGCGGCGCTCGTGGCCGGCAACCCCGTGATCGTGAAGCCGGCCGGCCCGACCCCGGTGATCGCCGCGCGCATGGCCCGCCTCCTGGAGGCCGCAGGGGCCCCGCCCGGCACGGTCAACTTCCTGCCGAGCCCCGGCGGGGAGGTCGGCGACTTCCTCGTCCGTCACCCCGGCGTCGACCTCATCGCCTTCACCGGCTCCATGGAGGTCGGCCTGCACATCATCAGCCAGGCCGCCCAGCATCCGGCTGAAGCCGGCGTCAAGAAGGTCATCGCCGAGATGGGCGGCAAGAACGCGATCATCGTCGACGGCGACGCCGACCTCGACGTCGCCGTCACGGAGACGGTGGCTTCGGCGTTCCACTACGCCGGGCAGAAGTGCTCGGCCGCCTCGCGGGTCATCGTGCTCGAGGCGGCTTACGACGAATTCGTCCGCCGCCTCGTGGAGGCCACCCGCAGCCTCGTCGTCGGCCCGGCGGAGGATCCGGCCACCCGCGTCGGGCCGGTCATCACGGCCGAAGCGCGGGCGAAGATCGAAGACTACGTCGAGCAGGGCGAACAGGAGGCGACGCTCGCCGCCGCAGTCGAGCCGCCCCAGGGCGGCTGGCCCGGCGGCGGCTTCTACGTCGCCCCACGTGTCTTCGTCGACGTGCGGCCGGAGGCCGTGATCGCCCAGGAGGAGATCTTCGGCCCCGTCATCGCGGTCATCAAGGCCGCCGATCTCGACGAGGCGCTGGCGATCGCCAACGGCGTGCGCTACGCGCTCACCGGTGGCCTCATCAGCCGCAGCCCGGCGGCCATCGCACAGGCGCGCCGGGAGTTCCGCGTCGGCAACCTCTACATCAACCGCGGCATCACCGGCGCGCTCGTCGAACGCCAGGCGTTCGGCGGCTTCAAGATGAGCGGGATCGGCTCCAAGGCGGGCGGCCCCGACTACCTCCTCCAGTTCCTCGAGCCCAGGGTCATCACCGAGAACACCCTGCGCCGCGGCTTCGCCCCACCCGACGACCTCTTGCGCGACCTGTAGCGGCGCGAACCCTTCTCCTCGCCGCGGCGTCTCACCGCCAGAGCGACATCCAGCCGCGGGGGCGCGGCCCAAGGAGGAGGAAGTCATGTCTCGCAAGGTCAGGATCATGATCGTGGCGCCGATCGCGCTCGTGACAGTGCTGACGCTGGTCGCCGTCGCAGGGCTCGTCGCCGGCTGCGGGAGCAGCAGCGACAGCAGCTCCTCGAGCTCCGATACCACGCGAACGGTCGACCAGGCCGCAAACGCTCCCCAACCCGTGATGGGTTCGGAGAGCGGTGCGGCGACCAAGAGCCAGTCCGGAGGAGCAGACCTCCGGCCAGGACTTCGCCGCAGCCATCCCTCCGGCCTCCGCCCCGTCGACGCACTACCTCGTGCGCACCGGCGATCTCTCGCTGCTGGTCGCGCGAGGCACGCTCCTGTCCACCGTCGACCGCATCAAGAGCATGACGACGGCCGTCAACGGCTACGTCATGTCGAGCGCCGTCGGCAGCCAGGACGCCAGCACCGGGTCCATCGAGCCCATGCCGCTCGACACCGCCGTCTCATCCGGCGGCGCCGCCACGAGCTCCGCCCCGGACGCCCAGGGCACCCCCTACGCATCGCTCGTCGTGCGCGTACCGGAGCAGTCCTTCGACACGGCGATCAAGCGTTTCTCCGAGCTCGGTGAGGTCCGGAGCGTGACGACCTCGAGCGAAGACGTCACGTCCCAGTACGTCGACCTGCAGGCCCGCCTGACCCACTACCGCGCGGTCGAGCGCCGCCTCGTCGCTTTCCTCTCCCAGACCACCACCGTGAACCAGATGCTGGCCGTCCAGGATCGCATCGACAAGGTCCAGCTGACCATCGAGGAGCTCACCGCGCAGCTCAAGTCGATGCAGGAGACGACCACTTACGGGACGCTGTCGGTGTACGTGTCCGAGAAGGGCCGGACGCCCGTGGTCGCCCACGCCGGCAGCTCGTTCGGCGGCACGCTCCGGAGCTCGATCGAGCTGCTCGGCCGCGGCGTCAGGGCGACGGCGCTCGTGGTGACGGCGATGGTGCCGTGGCTCGTCGTCTTCGGCGCCGTCGGCGCCGTCGCCTGGTACGCCGTGCGCCGGGTGCGCCGGAGCCGGCGGCAGGCGGCGCAGCCGTCCGCGCCGGCCTGAGCCCCGGCAGACCCGCTCTGCCACACCACGGGGGCCCGCCTCGGCCCCGACCGGCGCGGCCGGGGCCGTCCGCGTCTCCGGTGAGCTCCGGCCGCGCGCCGGGTAAGGTCCCCCCTGACTCGCGACGACCCCGGCCCAGGAGGCAACGGTGAAAGCGGTACGCATCCACGAATACGGCGGCCCCGAAGTCCTCGTCTATGAGGACGTGCCAACGCCCGAGCCCGGACCGGCGCAGATCCTCGTCAAGGTCGCCGCAGCGACCGTGAACCCCATCGACGTCTCCGTGCGTGAGGACCGGTTCCCGACGCCCAAGCAGCCACCCAAGATCCTCGGGTCGGACGGCGCCGGCGTCGTCGAGAAGACCGGCGCGGACATCACCTCCGTCAAGCCCGGCGACCGCGTCGCGTTCAGCGGACTGGGCATCGGCAGCGAAGGCAGCTACGCCGAGTACGCCCTCATCGCCGAGACGCAGGTGGTCCGCATGCCGGAGAGCCTCTCCTTCGTCGACGCGGCGGCCATCGGCATGGCGTTTCCCGCCGCGTATTACGCCCTCGTGACCCGCGGAGCGCTCCGCGAGGGCGAGACCGTCCTCGTCCAGGGCGCGTCCGGCGGCGTCGGCTCAGCCTCGGTACAGCTGGCCAAGGCGCTGGGCGCCCGCGTGCTCGCCACGGCAAGCGGGCCGGGCGCCGCCGAGCTCGTCCTCGGCCTCGGAGCGGAGGCGGTGATCGACTTCCGCACCGAGGACGTCCCCGCCAGGGTGCTCGAGCTGACCGGCGGCAAGGGCGTCGACCTGGTGCACGAGCTCGTCCTGAGCCTGAACCTGCCGGCAGACATCAGGCTTGTGGCCAAAGGCGGCCGCATCGTGGGCACCGGTCAAGGGCCGGGCCCGGACGCGACCGCACCCATCGGCGAAGCGCTCGCCAAGGACGTCTCCGTGCTCTTCATGAACCTCAGCAACGCCGGCCGAGCCGGAGTGGCGGCCATCGCCGCCGAGATCGCGGCGATGGCCGCCGCCGGCAAGGTGAAGCCGGTGATCGGCGCGGAACTGCCGCTGTCCGAGGCGCGACGAGCGCACGAGCTCCTCGACCAGGACCACCTCGGCAAGATCGTCCTGCTGCCGTAGCCGAGCCGGAGCGCCGCGGCCGGGCGCATATGCCGGCGCCGGCTCAGTACCCCTTGCCGTTGCCGCGGATGGCCTCCTCGCGCTCCTTGCGCAGTTCCAGCCGCGGCAGCAGCGAGGTCATCACCGTCAGCAGCGTCTCGAGGCGCTGCTCTTCGCTGAGCGACTCGAGCAGTCCCTGCTTGAGCGGGGCGCCAAAGTCCACCGCGGCGGCCACGCGGAACGAGAGCGGGCCCTCGCCGGCCGGCTCCCGTGGGCTTTCCACGTCCATCAGCGTCAGCATCCGGGCGAAGACCTCCAGGACTGCCTCGCGGATCGGCTCCGCCCCCACCGGCTGCGAGTCACGGTAGTACTCGACTTCCGCGCTGAGGTAATCGCTCTCGGGGTCTTCGGGCTCCCGTATCGAGATGATGCGAAAGCGACGCCCGCCCTCGACGAGCACGTTCAGGCGCCCGTCGTCGAGCTCCTCGATGAGCTGCGCGACGTGCGCCGACGTGCCGCACTCGCGCACGGTGTCGTCCTCGACGAGCACGAGACCGAACTCCCCATCCTCCAGGCGCTCTCCGATGAGCTTCTTGTAGCGCTCCTCGAAGATGTGCAGCGGGACGACCTCGCCGGGCAGCAGCACGATGCCGAGCGGGAACAACCCGAGCAGCTGGTCGTCTGCGTCGTCCATGCCACGCCTCCAGGGTCGCTTGCCCCCTCAAGGGAGCGGACGGCTCCAGTCTACCGCGGCCGCGTCACGCCGCGGCGACAGTACCGGCGACGTACATCGTGTACTCGAGCGGACGTCCGTCGATCACGTCGACGGCGGCTACCAGCTCCACCGAGTCGAAGACGTCGGCGAGGTCGCCCTCGAACGCCGGGTAGCGCTCCGGCGACCAGAATACGGCGACGCCGCCGGGCCGAAGCGCGTCACGGACGCGGCAGAGACCGGCGGGCGCGTACAGGCCGGCGTTCTCGCCGCGCACCAGCCACTCCGGCCCGTTGTCGGTGTCGAGGGCGATGACGTCCCACGCGTTCTCGGCCTCCGCCAGCAGGACGGCGACGTCTGCGACGACGATGCGCGCGCGGCCGCAGCGCTCCGCGGCCTCCACGCGCCTCGCGGCCTCTCCCCCCTGTTCGCGGAACCAGCGCACGATCACGGGTTCGAGCTCACAGATGGTGACGGAGGCGACGCGCTCGCAGGCCAGGGCCTCATCCAGCGCGTCGCCGATGCCGAGGCCGCCGATGAGGACGTCAAGGGCGCCGCCGCGCACGTGTGGCCAGGCGGCGCCCACCAGCGCCCGGCTGCTGGCGGTGTTCGCCGCGGAGACGAGAAACACGCCGCCGGCGACGATCTCGAGGCCGGCGGGTCCTCGTCGCAGGACGAGCTCCCCGCTCAGCCCTTCGGCGCGTTCCAGTTCTTCGCCGAGGCTCATGCGCCGATCCTGGAGGAACGACGCCGCGGCTGCACCCGCGGCGCGCTCAGGGCGCTCCCTCCAGGTAAGCGTCGATGACGGCGCGCACGTGCCGCCGGACGTCGTCCGGCAGCGGCGGCACGTCGTTCTCCGCGATCAACCTCTGCGCCGTGTCCCAGGCGTCCTTGACCAGCGGCGTGCCGACGTACTGATCGAACGTCCCCCGGCGCCACAGATTGGGCCGCCAGAGCTCGCCGGCGCGGTACAGCCTCCGGGTGCTCTTCCTGGCGAGGAAGTGCCCGCCGATGCCGACCTCGATGAGGTCGTCCATGAGCGCCCGGGTCTCGTCCACCGGGTCTTCGCGCATGAAGCGCTCGATCGCGTTGACCGTGTCGGCGTCCAGCACCGTCTTGGCCAGACTCGCCGTCTGGGCGCTGTCCATGAGGCCGAACGCCAGCATGATGTCGGCGCCCGCCAGGGCGCTGGCCATACCCGTCAGCATGCCCTCGGCGCCGGCCTGCAGATCGCATGCCTTGGCGTCGCAGCTCACAGCGCTCCCTTGCGTGCGCAGGCCGTAGAACCGGCTCATCTCGATGCAGACCACGTTGATGAGCCCGTCCTCAGGCGCACCGGACAGGTAGAGCCCGCTGCGCATCTCGGCCACGGCGGATCCCACGGCCGAGACCATGGCGCAGCCCGGCGCCGCGAGCTGGAAGAGCACGACGGCGCTGAGCAGTTCGGCCATGTTGAGGATGCTGGTGCCGAGGACGCTCATCGGGCCGGTGGTGCCCATCTGCGGCATGGGCAGCACGAAGATGGGGCAGCCGGCCCTTGCCATGAGGATGTGCGCCTCGGTCATCTCGGCGTCGTGCTGCAGCGGAGCGATGGTGCAGTTGGTCGCCGACCAGATCGGCCGCTCGCTCAGCGGAGCGCCGGCGATCGCCTCCAGCAGCTCGATCATCACCGGTGCCTGGTCCGGCGTGCGCACCTCGTCCTGGAGGTGCTTGCGCGAGTGCTCAAAGGTGATGCGCGCCATCTCGAGGTTGCCCACGCGTGAGTCGACGTCGCCGGGAGTGATCGTGGCCCACGTGAAGTCGATCTCCGGCACGGCGTCGTACAGGCACATCATGGCGGCGAGGTCGGCCTCGGTGCCCTCGTGCCGCTCGCCGGTCAGGTCGTCGAGCATGTAGGTGGCGGCGCCGTCGCTCGTGTAGAGCATCTCCCCGGCGCCGACGGTGCAGTCGTAGGCCGGGTCCCTGCCGGCCAGCAGAATATCGCGAGGGACCTGCCGAAGGCAGCGGTCGACGAGTTCCCAGGGCAGCTTGGCCTGCAGCCTGGCCTCGTCGACGGTCGCGCCCGCCTCCTTGAGCAGCTTCGTCAAGGTGGGTGTGTTGTACGCCACGCCGACCTCTTCGAGCAGGCGCACCGTCTGCTCGTGGACGAACTCTCGCTCGGTCTCGGTCAGATACTCGAACCTGGGACGCACGTCGCTCCCTCCACGGTCGCGGGTCGCGCGGACCCGGCTTGGTCGAACGGTGAGCGCCCCGACGCGTCAGGGCGCGCTCTTCCACTCCACGAGCTCGTCGAGGCTCAGGCGCTCAGACCCGCCGCGCCGACCAGCCGGAGACGATATCGTCGATGTGCCGGTCGGCGTCCGCAGGCAGCGGCGGCACTTCGTGCGTCGCCAGGATCTCGCGCGCACGAGAAGCGGCCTCCTCCACGAGCGGCCGCCCGGCGAACTCCTCGAACGTCCCGCGCTGGAAGGCCTGCGGACGCCAGACCTCGCTGCGCGCATGCCGGCGCGTGCTCTTACGCCCGAGAAAGTGGCCGCCGATGCCGACCTCGAGGATGTCGTCCATGAGCGCGGTCGTCTCGTCCACGGTGTCCTCGCGCAGATACCGCCGCAGCGCACCGATCTGGTCGTTGTCGAGCACGTACTTCGCGAAGCTCGACATCTGCACGCCGTCGAGTCCTCCGGCGGAGATGAGCGAGTCGGCGCCTCCCAGGGCGGCGGTGAGGGCTGTCATGCCGCCCTCTGAACCTGCCTGGAAGTTCGCCGCCTTGGCGTCCGCGGACATCCCGGTCGCCTGCGTGGGGAGCCCGTAGAAGCGGCTCATCTCCAGGCAGATCAAGTTGATGAGCCCGATCTCCGGGCTGGAGGCGATGTACCCGCCGGAGCGCATGTCCGCGACCGCCGAACCGACCCCGGAGATGAGCGCGCAGCCGGGGTGCGCCAGTTGATAGAGGACGATGCCGGAGAGAAGCTCGGCCATGTTGAGAATGCAGGTGCCGAGCAGCGTCATCGGTCCCGTCGTCCCCGACTGCGGCATCGGCAGCACGAAGATCGGCACGCCGCGGTGGACCATCTTGAGACCGGCCTCGGTCATGTCCCTGTCGTGCTGCAGCGGCGCGATCGTGCAGTTCGTCACTGAAAAGCAGGGGCGCTCTGTGAGCGGCGCGCCGCAAGCCGCCTCGTAGATCTCAAGAATCGGCCCGACCATGCCCGGTGAGCGCACCTCGTCCTGCACGTGCTTGGTCGTGTTGCGCACCATCGTGGCCTGAGTGACGAGCGGCAGCACATCCGCGGGCGCGTCCCCCGGGTTCGGCGACGGCCACAGAGTGTCGATCTCGGAGAGCCCGTCGCAGAGACGTGTCACGTCGGCCAGATCGGCGGTGGTGCCGTCGCGCCGCTCGCCGGTGAGGTCGTCGAGCATGTGGGTCGTCATCCCGTCGCTGGTGGTGACGAGCCTGGCGCCGCCGAGGACGCAGTCCGTGGCCGCGGTGCGGCCGGCGAGCAGGACGGTCCTGGGGACCGTCTTCAGCGCCGGCTCGATCACGTCCCAGGAGAGGCGCGCGGTCAGCGCTTCGCGATCAACGCGCGCCCCGGCAGCCTCAAGCAAGTCGATCGCCTTGGGAGTG